>CAVSRW010000011.1:0-372506 GCA_963730405.1 uncultured Gaiellaceae bacterium
GCTGTACAGCGTCCCCACGAAGTTGAATCCCCCGGCAGCAGGATGGCGATAGGCGCGACGCCGGCAAAGAGGACGAGTGCGAGCCACGGCGTCTTGAAGCGCGGGTGGAGTCGCCGGAAGACCTCCGGGAGCTGGCGGTAGGTCGCCATCGAGTAGGTGATCCGCGATGCCCCGATGACGCCCGCATTGGTGGCGATGAAGAGGATCGTCGCGGCGAGCACACCCACATAGATCTCCGCCGAGTCGAGCAGCGCGCCCTCGAGGCCGAGGTTCTGGACCAGTCCGAGAACCGGGTCGTTGGCGAAGCCACCCTCCTCCGGCGGCAGTGCAAGCCGAGTGGTCAACTCGCCGTCGATCACCTCGACAGGCAGCGCCGAGAGCGCGACGAACGGGAGCGTGAAGAAGATTCCGAAGACGGCGGCCGCGACCAGCTTGTAGGCGTTCGGCACGCTCCGCACGGGGTCGCGGACCTCCTCGGCGAGGTTGGAAACGGTCTCGACGCCTGTGTATGCCAGCATCGCTACCGGCACCGCAAGCGCCAGGTTGGATCAGGTCGGCGCCACGCCCCAGTGAACGTTCTCGACGAGCGTCTCGGGGCTGAGGACCAGCGCGAACCCGACCAGCACGAGCAGCACCTGGGTAGCGAGATCGATTATCGCGAGCGTGACCGAGAGCTTCGCAGCCTCCGAGACGCCGATCACGTTGAGGGCGACAAGCACGATGATCACGACTGCGCCGCCGATGAGCCGATGGGTTCGTCCGAGCGGCTCCCAGAAGATCGAGAGGTAATGCGGAACGAAGAACGCGGAGACGGCGACAGTGACGACGTAGACGAGCATCTGTGCCCACGCTGCCGTAAATGAGATCAGCTCGTCGAACGCGTGCCGCGCGAAGCTCGACGACCCACCGGCTTCCGGGAAGCGCACCGTACCCTCGCTGTACGTCGCGGCAGTGCAAGCGAAGATCAGGCCCGCGACGATAAAGACGAGCGGCGTCAGGCCGAGCGCGTAGACCGCGGTGAGCCCGAGTGCGTAGTAGATCGAGGAGCCGACGTTGCCGTACGCGGTGGCGAAAAGCGCGGGCGTGCCGAGGACACGCTCGAGCTCGACCTGCCGTCTGCGTCGGCTGGGCACCGCAGCACTCGAAGGAACCTGCGGAATCGAGACGTGTGCGGCGGAGCGAAGCGACCCTTCAGACGTCTTCGCGCGTGCCGGAGCTGCTCCCGCGGAACCCGCTCTTGCGCCAAAAAAGAGGGGCCGGCGAGCGCCGGCCCCTCTTCTCGAGCGATGGAGCCCGTCTCTACTTGATCAGCGTGTAGACCGCGGCGTGCGCGATCTCACCACCGGCGCCGAAGACGCGCAGAGTGGCCTGGTGGCCGCCTGCACTCGCCCCCTTGGCGGCGGACATCGTCACGGTGATCGTGCTTCCGGACAGCGCGGCGCCGTACGTGACGCCGGTGCCCGTGGTACCGGTGACGGTGACGCTCGTCGGCGCGCCGCCGAGCGAGCTCAGCGAGACGATGCGCGTGTCGCTCCGGCCGGAGCCCGAAGGCACCGCGCCGAAGCTGACGCTGACCGGGTCGAGCGCGACCCTCGCGCGGTCGCCGCGAGCGACGTTCGCCCGGCCGGCGCCGACATGTTCACGTCGTTCATCGGAGCGCCGAGCCCGTGCTCGTCTTGAGCACGCCCTGATCGGCGGTGTTCACGATCGCCGACCGGACCTGCGCCGCCGTCCAGCCGGAGTGCTGGCTGCGGACGACCGCGGCGGAGCCCGCGAGGTGCGGCGTTGCCATCGAGGTGCCCTGGAAGAACGCCCAGCACGGCGGCGCCGCGCATGCTGCGCGGGCTGAGCGCTGAGGACGTTGACGCCGGGGGCGACGACGTCCGGCTTGACCCGGAAGTCGACGTCGGTCGGGCCCTGGCTGCTGAAGCCGGCCATGATGTCGTCGTTCGCCGTCTGCGAAGTACGCCTTGCGTCGCGGCGATCGTCGTCGACGACGCCGTTCTGGCGGCCTTCAGCGCCTGGCCGTCGACCGAGCGAGACCATGTAGGCCGGAATCGTGGGCTCGGTCGGCGATGCCGCCGAAGCCCATCGCGATCGGATCGCCGCCGACGTTGTTGACGACGAGCGACGACCGTGGCGCCCGCGTTCTGCGCGTTCCGGATCTTCTCCGAGAACGTGCAGGTGCCGCGCGAGATCAGAGCGATCTTGCCGGTGAGGCTGCCGGCCGGCGACGCGGCGCAGGCGTCGCTGAGGCCGTTGCACGGCTCCCGTGACGACGCCCAGCGGCGCGGTGACGGTCGGCGGTGACCGTCGCGAAGTCGCCGGAGGCGGCGCCGAACGGGGCGCCGCCGTCGGCGGTCGTGACCGGCGTCGCCGATGAAGTGGCCGACGGTGCTGGCGCCGGCGGTCAGCGCCCGCGCCGCCTTGCCGGGCGACTCGACCGTGCTGAAGCCGCGGGCCGCTGTTGCCGGCGGCGACAGCGATCACCATGTTCGCCTGGTCGAGATTGTCGACGCGCCATCGCGAGCAGGTCCTTGACGCCCGACGAGTCGCCACCGAGGCTCATGTTGGCGATGTCGAAGCCGTCCTCGTAGGCCGCCTCGAGCGCGTCGAGGATGTCCTCCGAGCGGGCGTTCCCGTCTTCGCCCGGGAAGACGTTGTAGTTGCCGAGCATGGCCGCCGGAGCGACGCCGGACGGAGCGTACGGAATCGCCGATTCCGTCGACGATTGCAGATGTGTGCTCGTTGCAGGCGACGGTGCCGGCGACGTGCGTGCCGTGACCGTTGACGTCCTTGGGCGTGTAGCCGCGGCTGCCGGCCTGGTTGTTGAACACCTTCGCGTACGTGACCTTGTCGTTCGTGAACGCACCGTCGTTGGCGCGGATTTCCGTCGGAGAAGCACGGATGCGTGATGTCGATCCCCGTGTCGACGATCGCGACCTTGGAACCCGCGCCCTTCGCGGTCGGAGTGCCACCGCCGGCGGTCCATGCCTGGAAGGCGCTGACGAGCTCGAGATCGGGATCGTCGTGCCCGGCCGGCGAGTAGAGCGACTGGTAGCTCGGCGCTGAGCGCCATCGGCGCCGCCGCGATCGTGGCAAGCGACTCGCCGTTCAGCTGCACGCCGACGGCGTTCAGGGCGAGATCGAACTCGCCGGTGACCTTCGCCTTCGGCGCGTTCGCGCGCAGCCACTGCTTGAAGTCGTTCCGGAACGCCGAGAGCTGCGCGCGGTAGGACTTCGTCGACTTGCTCGTGAAGTCCACCTTCTTGCCCGGTGCGGGCTTCGTCTTCTCGTACGTCGACAGCGGCTCGCCGTTCAGCAGGACGAGCGCGGAGCCGGTGTCGATCCCGGCTGTCGGCGCCCCGTCCGTGGCCGGCCCGCCCGCGCCTGCCGTGACCGGCAAGACGAGGATCGCGGCCGCCATGGCGGCGCCATAGAGCAGTCTCTTCATGTTCCTCTCCCCTGTGTCATTGACGGCCGCAAAGGCGCAGCCGCTCCCCAAGCGATCGGATCGTAATGCGGCCCATCGAAACCCGCAAGTGTCAGGGAAACGGACTAGGGCGGCGGGGCGCAGGCAGTCTGCGTAACGTCCACCTGCGCCCGGTTGCCGCGGCTCCCGAGTCGCCTGGACGACGAGGGCGTCGCAGCGGCCGAGGCTCGACCCGGAACACGGTCGTGAAGCCGCCGCGCGAGCCGGCCCTGATGCTCCGGGTGCAGCTGGACCTGGCCGGACACGAGCAGCTTCACCTTCTCGTTCGGCGCGAAGCGGGCGCCGCGGATCGTCAGCGGATCGCGGTCGGCGATCGCGAGCGTGGCGCACCGCCCGGCGCCGTTCGCCGCCGATCCCGAGAAGGCGAGGCTGGCGCAGATCGCGACCCCGAGCGCGCGCATGCGCCTGAGTATGCCAGCGGCCCCGCCGAGGCGGGGCCGCTGGGCCGAACCGAGGTGGTGCGGTGTTACGGGGTGACGCTCTGGACGATCACGTCACCGGAGCCGACGAGCACGTTCGTGTCCGTGCGCACCTGGACGTTGCCCAGGAGCACCCGGCCGCTCGCCGGCGCCGCGTTCGCGGTCACCGAGCCCGGCACCGTCCACGAAGCGCCGGACGGGCGCAGCGCGTTGGCGTCGGTCACCGAGACCGAGCCGAACGCCGAGTTGGCGAACACGTCGACGTAGTTGTACGTCGTCGTCCCGGCCGGCACGTCGAAGCCGTCGACCAGGACGCGCCAGAGCCCGGCTGCCGGGTTGGCGATCGTGACCGACTCCTCGGAGTCTCCGTCCGCGGCCTGCCCGGCCAGCACGCAGGTGCCGCTCGTGCAGTTGTAGACGAAGAGGTCGAGGTCGGCGGCCGGATCGGACGGGCTGCCGATCGTCGCGCGGAGCGACGTCGATCCCGCCGTGACCGTCGTGTCGTACGTCTGCTGTGCGTGGTGCGCGATCGAGAACGGACCGAGCCTGGCGCTGCCGAGAGTCGTTCCGACAGCCCGGCCCGTGAAGGTCCCGAACACGTTCGTCAGCGTGTACGAACGGGCGACCGGGACGCCGATCGTCGCGGACGCGATCGTGTCCGGGTTCGGCGAGACCGTCGCGCCGAGGATGGACGCCGTCAGCGTGTACGGAATCACCGCCACGTCGGACGTGCGCCGCCCCTCGATCGTGATCTCCCAGACGCCCGCCTGCGGGTTCGCCGTGCACCCGGCTGTTCGGGCCGCCGCCGGGGCAGTGCCGCCCGGAACGACGGGCGGGCTGTAGCAGTTGGTGCTCGCGTTCGAGTCGATGCCGACGCCGAACGGGTGGAAGCGCAGGAAGCGCGCCTGCCCCGTGCCGGCAGTCGCCGACGGGCCGGAGAAGTCGACCTTGAAGGCGGGCGTGCCGGCCGGGACGCTGAAGAAGTAGCTGTGCGTCTGGTTCCGGCCGATCGTGCCCGACTTCGTCACCGAGTAGTTGTTCGCGGCCGTGAACTGCTCGGCCGCGACGACGACGTTCGACGTCTCGTACTCGATCCCGGGCCTGCTGGGATCGTCGAGGCGCAGGATCGCCGAGTGGATCCCGGCCGTCGCCGGATTGATCGTGACGTCAGGCGTCGCCGGCGCGTTCTTGCCCAGCGAGATCGAGCGCCGCGGTGCTGAACGTGCCGTCGTTGCCGAGCCACGACAGGTTGTAGGTCACGGCGCCGCCGCCACCCGAGGTGCGGGTGAAGGTGTACGTCCGCGTGTAGCTCGTGCCGGCCGTGACGCCCTCGCGGTCGTGGATGCCCGTGGCCGACGCCCGGCGTCGCGAGGAAGCCGGAGAGCGCCGTGTTGACCGGGACGGACGACGTGATCGCGTCCGTCTTCAGGTTCGTCTTCAGCAGGTTCCAGGCCGCCGGGACGTCGATGATGCCGACGCCCTGCTCGTACGCCCCGATGCGGGGGTCGAGATAGCGGGCGCTCGACTTGAGCGCCTGGCGGATCTGATCCGGCTGCTTCTGCACGCCCGCCTGCTTGGCGGCGCTGATCAGCAGCGCAGCCGAGCCGGCCGCCTGCGGGGACGCCATCGAGGTGCCGTTGAACATGCCGTAGCCGGGCGGCAGCACGTAGGTGCCGCCGACGGGCTGGCCCGTGCTGCCAGGTCGGCACGGTCGAGACCGCGGAGCCCGGAGCGACGATCTGCGGCGCGAAGCCGCCGTCCTCGCGCGGGCCGCGCGAGCTGAAGCCGTGCAGGTTGTCGACGCCAGTCCGAGTCGGAGCCGTAGTTCTTCTGCCAGCTGTCCTTCGAGATGTACGAGCCGACGCTCATCACCTTGTCCGCGACCGCCGGGTCGCCGACCGTGTTCATGCCCGAGCCGCTGTTGCCGGCCGAGATGAACATCTGGACGTTCGTCTGCTCGATCAGGCGGGTGTAGAGGAGCGCCCGCGCGTTGTTGCCGTCGTTCAGCGACGGGAGGCCGCCGATCGACATGTTGATCACGTCGACGTTCGACTGCTTGGCGACGTAGATCATCCCGTCGGTCAGCGCGGCCGCCGTGCAGCCGGTGATGAAGAGGCAGGCGCGGAGCGAGACGATCTTCGCTCCGGGGGCCTGGCCGCTCATCGCGCCGCCGAAGAGGGCGTTGCCTGCGGCGATGCCCGCGACGTGCGAGCCGTGCGCGCCGGAGACGATGCCGATGTTGACGAGCTTGTTCTTGCCGTCGGTCTGGACGACGAACGGCATCGCTTCCTTGATCGCCGTCGCCGGGTTGTCGGTGCCGAAGTAGCCGCTTGTCGCGGTTGACCTTGTAGTCGGTCATCGCGGGCTCGCCGGCGAAGCTGCGTGTCTGCGTTGGCGTCGACGAAGACCTGGTTGTCCGAGTCCGCCAGAGCACGGCGAAGGTGCCGTTGGAGCCGGCGGGGTTGCCGTCGCGGTTGACGTCGCTGCCGAGCTCGCCGCCGAGACGCGGGTCGCGCTCGTTGAAGACGCCGAACCGGTAGCTGCCGTCGCCGCGGCGCCGTGTAGGTCGTGGTCGCCGACCGTGAGACGAGCTGCCGGAGACGGTGACCTGGCCGACATGTCGAGCCAGGTCGGGTCGCCGGAGAGCCGCCGGGATGCGTGCCGGTGACCCAGTCGATGATCTTCGCCTCGCCCGTGCTGGTCGTCGTTCAGGCTCGGGTGGTCGAGGTCGATGCCCGTGTCGACGATGCCGATCGTGACGCCGCGGCCGTCCCAGGTCGGGTTGGCGAGCGTGAAGTCGCCGCGCCCGTGTCCTGCATCGGCATGTACGCGTTCGACGCGCGGGGTCGCCGCGCTCGGCGGCACCTGCGGCGTCGGCGCGACCGGTGCCCTCGGGCCGCGGATCCTCGAGCGGAATGACCTCGTCGAGGTCGATCCCCTCGATCGAGTCGAGGGCGGCGATCGCCTGGACCTTGTCGGTGGCGACGCGCGCGAGCACGTAGCCGAGGCTGTCGTCGCGGTTCAGGATCGAGCCGCCCTGCGCCTCGATGCCTCTGACGACGTCGCGGTTGGCGCCGGCCTTCGAGGCGATGATCACGATGACGGTGCTCTTGCCCTCCGCCTTCGCCTGCGCGAGGAGCGCCCGGTCGTGCTTCGAGAGCCCTCCACCGCCATTGCCGCTGCTGCCGGCGAATGCTGTCGCGCCCGTCAGGGCGACGACCGCAAACGCGGCGATCACGAGCGCGCCAAAGGCGCGCTTCGGGACAGATCTCATCTGTTCTCCCCTTTTCAATGTGAGAGCCGCGCAGCGGCTCCTTCCCCAAGCGAGGCGGATCGTAGCCGGAATTGCACAACCTGCAAGGGCCTAGGCAGAACGGCGGAGGCCGGCTTGCGCCGGCCTCCGCCTTCCAACTCCTGCTGTCGTCCGATTACTTCTTGATCGACAGCACCTCGGCGCGCTCGCCGCTCTGGTTGAAGTGGTGCAGGAGCAGCACGCCGCCGGAGCCGTTGGCCGTGAAGACGGCGTCGTTGTAGCCGACGTCGATCTTCTGGCCGTCGAGCGCCGGGTACATCGTCGTGGCCGCGAGCCCGTCCGAGAAGGTCAGGCCCGGCGTCGCGACGTTGTACGTGGCCCACGGCGTCGTGTCGATCGTGCCCCAGAACCGGCTGAAGCCGACGATCCGGTACTTGATCGACGTCGCCCCCGCCGGTAGCCCGAGCGAGGCGACGGGCACCGGGATCGAGAGGACGCTGTTGTTGTACGGCGCCGTGTTCACGTTCGAGCTGAACACGTTCGTGAATCCGAGCGCCGCGGCCGGTGACCCGCCCGCGACGACGAACACGTCCTGCGGGTCGGCGTTCGGCCCGAAGGTGAAGCGGGTCGTGAACGCCGAGAAGTCGACGGTTCCGTTGCCGTCGCGGTCGACCTCGACCGTGAACTGGACGTCCGTCGCCGGAGCCGCCCAGTCGGCGTGCGTGGCGACGCCGAAGTAGAGCGTGTTGCCCTTCCGGGCCGCACCCGCGTACTGGACGTCCGCACCGCGTGCGAGCTCCGAGACGCCGGTGCCGAGCGTCGCCTTGCCGGAGGTGATACCCAGCTCGAACGCGCTCACCTTCGAGAGGTAGCCGAGCGGCTCGGCACCCGTGTTGACGCCCTCGCCGGCGATGTTGATCGTCGCCGACGTGCCCTTGCCGACGTTCGAGGAACTTCGGCGCCGCCTTCGTCGTCGACGCGGGCCGGGCGGCGACGTACACGGGCACCCGCAGTGCCGAGCCGGAGGCCGGCGTCACCAGCACGAGACCGGAGGCCTCGCTCAGCCACTGCCGCGGGTTCCCGACCTGCACGCCCGCGACCGTCACGTCGCGCGTGTTCTGCATCGCGGCCGCGGTCGCGTCGAGCTGCACGACGAACGTGGCCGAGCCGCCCGCCGGGACGTTCAGCGACGTCCCGCCGGGGAACGAGTACGCGACGCCCGGGATCGACGAGCGGGCGTCGTACGAGAGCGTGTACGACTGTGCCGATCCGCCGTGGTTCTCGACCCGGATCGTCCGCTGCGCCGAGTACGTGCCGGCCACCTCGACGTCGCCGAACGAGACGCTCACCGAGCCGGAGCCGTCCGCGTTGTAGGCGATCGAGCTGCTTGCGAGCGCGCTCGGCACCTGGACGCGGCCGGAGCCGACGCGGCCGGGGTTGTACTTCGGGCCGGTCTGCCCGAACTGGCTGAAGATGTCGCTGCCGGCGGTGTTCATCGCCAGTGCCTTCAGCTGCTCGAGCGACCAGGTCGGATGCTCCTGCTTCAGCAGCGCCATCACGCCCGCCATGTGCGGCGAGGCCATCGAGGTGCCGTTGAGGCTGCGGCCGCGGAAGCCGGTGCGGCTGTCCGGCGACCAGATGGTCTGGCCCGGGGCCGCGATGTCCGGCTTCAGGCCGGTGTCACGGGCCCGCGGGCCGCGCGACGAGAAGCCGGAGAGCGCGTCGACGCGCGCCTGGTCGATCGACTCGCCGATCACGAGACTCGAGAGCGTCACGTTCAGCGCCGGATTGACGACGCCCGCCGTCAGCTGGCTCTTGAGCGTGTTGCCGACGTTGACGTTCGTGTACATGCCCGGGATCGCCGCGTTGCCGGCGATCGCCGTATCGAGGAACGTCGTCGAGTCGGCCATGATGATCCCGATCGCCCCGGCGGTCGTCGCGTTGTTCGCCCGCACGGCGGAGCCGCACGGGAACGGGTCGTTGCCGATCTTCCAGTCGACGAGGACGATCTTGCCGGCGATGTTCGCCGCGTCCGCCGCCGATCCACGCCGAGCAGCCGAACTGGTTCGTGGCCGGGTAGTAGACGTTGCCCGTCCGCTCCGGCGTCGCGTTCCAGTTGAAGAGCGTGTTCTTCGAGGCGATGTACGTGCCCGCGATCGCGGCCGGCGTGTTGACGATGATCGCGTCCGCCCGCTCGGCGGCGTCGAGCGACGAGGCCGTGGCGATCGCGCGCACCGCGCTGCCCGGGCTGCCGCTGACGTAGTACGAGTCGCCGCTGTTGCCGGCGGAGGTGACGACGATGACGCCGAGCGCGACGGCGTTGTTGCTCGCGGCGGCGCTCGGGTCGTCCGGCGTCCCGTAGGCGGAGCCGAGCGACATGTTGATCACGTCGACGTGGTCGGACGGGTTGCCGTCCCGGTTCGGGTCGGTCGCCCAGTTGATCGCGGCAACCGTGAGCGCCGTGCTGCCCGCGCAGCCGAAGACGCGCAGCGCGTAGATGTCGGCCTGCGGCGCGACGCCGGGGCCGATCCCCATGCCCGCCGTGTTGACGGAGCCGTTGTACGGGCCGGCGTACGCCGTGCCGTCCGCGTTCACGCCCGTGCCCGGCCGCGCGTGCCCGCCACGTGCGTGCCGTGGCCGTTGCAGTCCATCGGGTTCGGGTCCGGGCTGCGGGATCAGCGCCGCACCCGTCGCCGCTCGCGTTGTAGTTGTCGCCGGCGAAGTCGAAGCCGCCGACGACGCGCGCGGACGGGTAGATGCCGGGCAGCGAGAACCCGGCCGGGTTCAGGTCCGGGTCGGGCGGGTTCGCCGCCGCGCTCGTCGCGACCGTGTAGTCGGCCGCCGAGCCGGAGCCGGAGAAGCCGCGGTGGACGTAGTCGACGCCCGTGTCGATGACGGCGATGCTGAGGCCGTCGCCGGTGTTGCCGTACGTCCCCCACGCCTGCAGCGCGCCGATCAGCGGCACGCTCGAGTGGTTGTCGAGCTCGACGAGCGGGATCACGTGCACCGCCGTCACGCCCGGCAGCTCTGCGAGCTCGGCGAGCGTGCCCGGCGCGGCCTGCACGGCGATGCCGTTGTAGGCGCTCTGCACCTGGTAGAGCGGTGTCGCGTCGATGCCGCTCGACTGCAGCGCCTCGAGCGTGACCGCCTGTGCCTGCTCGTTCGCCTGCTTGCGTGCCTTGCCGAGCTTGCCGGCGTCGTCCGTCGACGCGCCCATGCGGCGCGCCTTCGCATACGCGACGGCTGACGGCTCGCCCGCCAGCTCGAGCATGACCGCGCCACCTGTGGCGTCGAGGGACGCCTGGAGCGAGGCGCCCTCGGCGTTCACCTGTGTGTCGTCGGATGTCGCGGACCCCGCGCCGCTCGCCAATACGCCGGCGAGGGCGGCAATCGCGACCAAGAGGCGCGCTACGCGCCCTGAAGCGTGTCTCATGAACTCTCCCCTGGTGTCGAGGCAGCCGCCACGCGGCGGCACCAAAGCCGCACTGATCGTACGACGGTTCAGTGGGTATTACAAGGGGCCTTTGCACCAGCAGGACGGAGGGGAGAGCCGGCGCTCTCCCCTCCGTCAGGTCTAGCCGTGGATCGAGACGAGCAGCGGGATGATCAGGATCGCGACGATGTTGGCGATCTTGATCATCGGGTTGATCGCCGGGCCGGCCGTGTCCTTGTAGGGATCGCCGACGGTGTCGCCGGTGACCGAGGCGGCGTGCGCCTCGGAGCCCTTGCCGCCGTAGGCGCCGTCCTCGATCAGCTTCTTCGCGTTGTCCCAGGCGCCGCCGCCCGAGGTCATCGCGATCGCGAGGAAGAGGCCGGTGACGATCGTGCCGATCAGGAGCCCGCCGAGCATCTCCGGGCTGATGATCCCGACCGCGATCGGGATCGCGACCGGGATCAGCGCCGGCAGCATCATCTTGTTGATCGCCGACTTCGCGACGATGTCGACGGCCCGGCTGTAGTCGGGCCGCTGGGTGCCCTCCATGATCCCGGGCATCTCCCTGAACTGCCGCCGCACCTCGACGACGACCTCGCCGCCGACCCGGCCGACGGCCGTCATCGCGAGCGCGGCGAAGAGGAACGGCATCATCCCGCCGATGAAGAGGCCGGCGATCACGTACGGGATCGCCGAGGTTGAAGCTGATGTTCAGCCCCTCGTCGTCGAGGCCGCGCGTGTACTCGTCGAAGAGGACGAGCGCGGCGAGGCCGGCCGAGCCGATCGCGTAGCCCTTCGTGACCGCCTTCGTCGTGTTGCCGACCGCGTCGAGCGGGTCGGTGATCGCGCGGACGGACTCGTCCAGATGCGCCATCTCGGCGATCCCGCCGGCGTTGTCGGTGACGGGGCCGAACGCGTCGAGCGCGACGATCAGGCCGCACATCGAGAGCTGGGCCATCACGGCGACGCCGATCCCGTAGAGGCCGGCGATCTCGTAGGCGGCGATGATCCCGGCCGCGATCACGATCACCGGAGCCGCGGTCGCGCGCATGCCGACGGCGAGGCCCTCGATGATGTTCGTCGCGTGGCCGGTCTGCGACGCCTTCGAGATCGACTTGACGGGGTTCCAGCGCGAGCCCGGTGTAGAACTCGGTGATCGCGACGAGCGAGAACGTGATCACGAGGCCGACGAGCGCCGAGCCGTAGAGCTCGCCGAAGCTGAAGCGGCCGCTCGTCGAACGCAGTCGTGACGGGGATGAAGCCGATCGCCGAGAGCACCGTGGCGACGATGACGCTCTTGTAGAGCGCGTTGATGATCGAGCCGCCCTTGCCGATCCGGGCGAAGTAGATCCCGATCACGGAGGCGAGGATCGAGACGCCGCCGAGCGCGAGCGGGAAGAGCGGCAGGTTCCCGAGCGGGAACGCGGTCCCCAGCAGCATCACGGCGACGGCGGTGACCGCGTACGTCTCGAACAGGTCGGCCGCCATGCCGGCGCAGTCGCCGACGTTGTCGCCGACGTTGTCCGCGATCACGGCCGGGTTGCGCGGGTCGTCCTCGGGGATGCCCGCCTCGATCTTGCCGACGAGGTCGGCGCCGACGTCGGCGGCCTTCGTGAAGATGCCGCCGCCGAGGCGCGCGAAGACGGAGATCAGCGAGCCGCCGAAGGCGAGCCCGATCAGGGCGTCGATCGCGGTCTCCTGGCTCTTGTCGAAGAACTCGGTGAGGATGCCGTAGTAGCCGGCGACGCCGAGCAGGCCGAGGCCGACGACGAGCAGACCGGCGACGGAGCCCGCCTTGAAGGCGACGTCGAACGCGGGTCGCAGGCCCTGCTTCGCGGCCTCCGCGGTGCGGACGTTCGAGCGCACGGCGACGTTCATGCCGATGAAGCCCGCCGCGGCGGAGAGCACGGCGCCGATCGCGAAGCCGATCGCCGTCGCCCAGCCGAGCTCGGGATAGAACCCGATCGCCAGGAACGGCACGAGCGCGACCGCCGCGATCGTCGTGTACTGGCGGCGCAGGTACGCCGCGGCGCCCTCCTGCACGGCGCGGGCGATCTCCTGCATCCGCTCGCTGCCGGCGGGCTGCTGCAGCAGCCACCAGGTGAAGTAGAGCCCGAATCCGACCGCGACGCCCGCGCAGACGAGCGCGAACGCAACAGCGTGGTCATTGAAGAAGTCCATCAAGCCTCCGTCCGAATTGCCCCGTCACAAAGTCAGCGCCGAGGCGTGCTCGGCGCGGGGGATTATGTAGCACAAGCGACGGCGGTTGCCCCGTTCAGGAGCCCTGCTCGACCGCCGCCGCGTAGGCGAGCTGGAGGTTCGCGGTCACCTGCTCGAAGTCGCGCGTCAGCTCGGGCGGGACCGTGCCGGCGAGGACCGGAACGAGCGCGCGGAGCGCTTCGATCGCGAGCCGCGCCTGCTCGAGGTCGCGGTGCTCGGCGGCGAGGCGGTGGTAGGCGAGCGAGGAGACGGTCGAGAGCGTCTGCACGAGCAGGTCGGAGACCTGCAGCCGGCTCAGCGCGTCGAGGAGCTCCTGCTCGCTGATCCCGTCGTCAGCCACGGACCGGAACACCGGCCTGCTCGGCGTAGATCTCCTCCAGCGTCGCCCCCTCCTCGAAGCGCGCGATCTGCCGCTCGGCGGCATTGCGCTCGGGGATCGCGAGGTACGGGGCGGCGCCGATCTCGTCCGCCACCGGCGCCACCCACTCGAGCAGGCGCTCGAGCCGCGCACGCGCAGGCAGCACGTCGCCGCGCTCGAAGTCGATCAGCTCGCCCGAGAGGCCGTAGCGGATCGCGCGCCACATGTTCTCCTCGATCAGCCGGTGCGGCAGGTCGGCGAGCGGCTCGCCCTCGTCGTGGGCGCGCGCGATCCGGGCCGCGAGCGAGGCGCCGAAGGCAGCGAGCGACTGCGCCTCGGCGAGGTCGGGCTGGCCGTCCGCGATCCGGATCTCCACCGTCGGGAAGCCGAGGTGCGGGCGCACGCTCCACCAGAGCTGCGTGTGCTCGGTGACGGAGCCCGTCTCGTAGAGGAAGCGGACGTAGTCCTGGTACTCCTGCCAGGAGGCAAACGCGTCCGGGACGCCGCAGCGGGGAAAGAAGCGCGTGAAGATCTGCGTCCGCGCCGAGTGCAGGCCGGTGTTCACGTTCTCGACGAAGGGCGAACTGGCCGAGAGGGCGAGCATCTCGGGCAGGAAGTTGCGGAGGCCGTTCGTGACCGCGATCGCGCGGTCGGCGCCGCGGATGCCGACGTGGACGTGAAGCCCGAAGGTGTTGTTGCGCCAGACGACGTAGCGGAGCAGCTCGTCGTTGCGGCGGTAGTGCGGCGTGTCGATGATCCGCTGGTCCTTCCAGTCGGCCCAGGGGTGCGTTCCGGTCGCGGCGAGCCCGATCCCGAGCGTGCTCGACGAGCGCGTCGAGCTGCGCTCGGCGCTCCGTCATCGCGGCGGGGATCTCGGCGAACGACTCACAGCGCCCGGTCTTGATCTCGACCTCGGAGGCGATCAGCTCGCCGACGAGGTTCGGCGCCAGCGGGGTCGCCTGCGCGGCAGCCTGCACGTCCTCGAAGCGGTTGACGAGGTCGAGCGAGACCGGGTCGAGCAGCGCGAACTCCTCCTCGACCGCGATCGTGAAGTCGGTGCCGCCTTCGAACCCCTCGCGTGCAGCGTCGAGGAGCTCGGCGTAGCCGAGCCGTTGCTCGTCACCCATCGGCGGGAGGGTAGTTGAACGGCTCCAGCAGGCGGCGTGCAACGCCGGCCCAGCTCCAGCGGCCGACGGTGGCGGCGCGCGCCGCCGCGCGCACGGCCGCCCGGTCGGCCGCCGGCAGCGAGAGCAGCTCGCTCAGCTTCGCCGCCAGCTCGGCGGCGTTCCCGGTCTCGAAGCTCGCGAGGTGACGAAGCTGGGGCGGGTACTCCTGCTCGAGCCCCTCGGCGATCTCGGCCAGCCCCGAGTGACGGGCGACGAGCGGCGGCGAGCCGGCAGCGGCCGCCTCGGCCGCGACCATGCCGAACGCCTCCGGGAAGATGGACGGGACCACCGTCGCGTCGGCGAGCGCGAGCAGGTGGACGAGATGGCGGTGCTCGAGCGGGCCGGTGAAGAGCGTGCGCGGGCCGGCCGCGGCCTCCAGCGTCTCGCGGTAGTCGCCGAAGCCGACGATCACGGCGCGGGCGTCGACCTGCCGGAGCGCCTCGAGCAGGACGTGGACGCCCTTGTTGTAGAGGAGCTTCCCGAAGTAGACGACGGTCGGCTCGTCGCCCGCGAGGAAGGCCGCCAGGCGCTGCGCGTTCCCCTCGTCCGGGAGCCGCTCGTTCGCGCTGCCGGGATTCGGCGGATCCTGCGCCGCCTCGTCGAGCAGGCCGGCGAGCGCCTCCGCGCGCGGGCGCGGACGCCACTCGTCGACGTCGACCCCGGGCGGCACTTCGTGCACTCGGTCGACGTGACCGACGACGTCCTCCAGCACTTCGCGGATGTGGGCGGAGCCGACGAAGACCGCCTCCGCCTGCGCGAGCGCCTCCCGCCCCCAGGCCGACAGCGCCGCGTTGCCGCGCATCGAGTACTCGAGCTCCGAGCCGTGCGCCTTCACCGCGAAGCGCGCCCCGGAGGCGGCGCCGACCGGGCCGCCGAGCAGGACGTGGTTCGTGAAGACGAGGTCGGCCGGCAGGTGCTCCCGGAGCGCCGCGGCGTTGCGCTCGACCCACGCGTCGAGCTCGGCCCGGGAGCAATCCTGGACGAGCTTGACCTCGTAGCCCTCGTAGCGGTCGAGCACGAAGACCGGCAGCAGCCCGCCGACGTCCGGCCGCACCGCGACGGCGCCGCCGAGGTCGTAGAGCTCCGGCTCGGGCTCCTGGCTGAGGACGGTGACCTCGTGCCCCGCCCGCATCCACTCGCGCGCCAACGCGCGCGTGTAGACGTTCGAGCCCGTGCCGCCGAGGAGGTAGCCGTGCCAGATCAGGATCTTCACGGCCGGCGCGCTCGTTTCGCTCTGTCTAGGTCAGATGGAAGTAGAGGGCGTAGAGCAGCTCGACGGCGGGATTCGAGGCGTGGACGGCGACGTCCGACGGCACGTCGAGGAGCGCCTCCGAGTAGTTGAAGATGATCTTCACGCCCGCATCGATCAGGTCGTCCGCAGCCTGCTGGGCGCTGCCGGCGGGCACCGCGATCACGCCGACGATGATGTTGTTGTCGCGCACGGCCTCGCGCAGCTGCGCGTAGGGCTGGACGCTGAGGCTGCCGACCGCGCGCCCCGTCTTGTCGGGGTCGGTGTCGAGCACGGCGGCGATGTTGATCCCGTGCTCGGCGAAGATCGGCGAGCTCGCGATCGCCTGGCCGAGGCGGCCGGCGCCGACGAGGGCGATGTTGTGCTGCCCCTGCGTCCGCAGGATCTTGCGAATCTCGCCGAGGAGCGAGTCGATGTTGTAGCCGACCCCGCGCTTGCCGAACTTGCCGAAGCCGGAGAGGTCACGGCGGATCTGGGTCGCATTGATGTTGGTGTAGTCCGAGATCTCCTGCGAGGAGATCCTGTCCTTGCCCATCTTCTTCGCCTGCGTCAGCACCTGCAGGTAGCGGGAGAGACGCGCAGCCACCCCCACCGTCAACCGATCCGCCAACTGGTTCCCTTCGTTGCTTGTAACAGCCTTCGTGACATTGTGCCGACGGTCTCCAGCGACCGGCGGCAGAACCGTCAGCGGCAGGCTTTCAGCCGCTGCCGTAGCGCTTCGGGCTGGACGAAGTACGTGAACGCGCGCTCGCCGTCGATCTCGAGGACGGGGATCGACTCGCGGTAGCTCGCCTCGAGCTCGGGCGAGCCGCCGATGTCGACGCGCTCGAAGTCGCCGGCGCAGACCTGCTCGACGACCTCGAGCGCCCGCTCGCAGAGGTGGCAGCCGTCGGCGACGTAGAGCGTGACTCTAGGGATAGAGCCCCCGCGTCAGCGTTGCTTCCGAGACCCGGCGGACCGAGAGCCCGTAGGCCGCCATCCGCATGCTGGTCCGGTGCTGCTTCTTGGTCGCGAGCGTCTCCTGGAAGGCGCGGGTGATGATGTCGTCGAGCCGCTGGTTGACCTCTTCCTCCTTCCAGAAGTACTCCTGCAGCCCCTGCACCCACTCGAAGTAGGAGACGACGACGCCGCCTGCGTTTGCGAGCACGTCGGGGAGGACGAGGATGCCACGGTCCTCGAGGATCTCGTCGGCGGCCGGGGTGACGGGGCCGTTCGCGCCCTCGCAGACGATCCGTGCCTTCACGTGCTGGGCGTTGTCGGCGTTGATCACCTGCTCGAGCGCGCAGGGCGCGAGCACGTCGCACTCCAGCAGCAGCAGCTCGTCGTTCGTGATCGCGTCGGCCGAGGAGTAGCCCTCGAGCGTCCCGTGCTCCGCCTTCCAGGCGAGCACCGCGGGGATGTCGAGCCCGGCCGGAGCGTGCAGCCCGCTGCTCGAGTCCGAGACCGCAATCACGGCCGCCCCCTGCTCGTGCAGGAGCCGGGCGAGGTTGCGGCCGACGTTGCCGAAGCCCTGCACCACCACGCGCAGCCCGTCGATCCGCGTGTCCTCCTCACCGAGCGCATCTGCGATCACGTAGAGCGCGCCACGCGCGGTCGCCTCCTCGCGGCCGAGCGAGCCGCCGATCGCGAGCGGCTTGCCGGTGACGACACCGAGCACCGAGTGGCCCTTGTTCATCGAATAGGTGTCGAAGATCCAGGCCATCACGCTCGCGTCCGTGCCGACGTCGGGGGCGGGGATGTCCTTCTCGGGGCCGATCTCGTTGATGATCTCGCTCGTGTAGCGGCGCGTCAGGCGCTCGAGCTCGCCGCGCGACATCCTCTTCGGATCGCAGACGACGCCGCCCTTGGCGCCGCCGAACGGCAGGCCCATCAACGCGCACTTCCAGGTCATCCACATCGCGAGCGACTTCACCTCGTCGGTCGTGACGGCCGGGTGGTAGCGGATCCCGCCCTTCGAGGGGCCGCGGGCGATGTTGTGGGTGACGCGGTGCCCGCGGAAGACGCCGACGCTGCCGTCGTCCATCGTCACGGGGATCGAGACCTCGACTGCTTTCTTGCACTTCTCGAGGACGCGAATCAGGTTCGGATCGATCGCGAAGGTCTCCCCCACGCGGCGCAGCTGTTCGCGCGCCAGCTCGAGCGGGTTCTCGCGAAGGTGTGTGGGCGCCTCGGCCGTAGACATCGCAATCTCCTCTCTCGAGATCTCTCGAGGCCGCGCGGGAGTCTACCCCTCTCGGGTCAGCGAATCCTGAAGGTGACGGTCTCCGCCTCGGCCGGCCCGTCGGGGGGCACCGCGAGCACCCGCAGCCGGTACGGGCCCTTCGCCAGGGCACCGCCGCGGGGGCCTCGGCCGGTGAGCCCGAAGGCGTACCGGCCGGGCAGCACGTCGCGCAGCCGCGCGACGAGCCCGAGCCGCTCGCCGCCGCGCCAGAGCTCGACGTCGAGCCGGGAGAGCGGACGCAGCTGGCGTCGCCCCGCGAGGTCGCGCACCTGGCCCGCCTGCACGGTGAGCACCGCCGGCGCCCGGTCCGAGGCGCGGAAACTGCGGGCCGAGATGCCGACGCGGCCGATCAGCGCCGAGCCCTTGAAGGGCAGCGCGACCGCCCATGGGACGACGACGCGGCCGCCGCCTGAGACCTCGAGCCGCGCCCGCCCCTGGATCGCGCCGACGCGGCGGGGGAGGAAGGTCAGGCGGGCGGTCAGCTTGACCGGCGCGCTCGCACCGGGCTCGAGGCGGACGCGCGCCGGCGCCGCCGTGACCGAGAGGCCAGCGATCGCCTCGGTCGCCGCGGCGACGTCGACCGTGACGCGGCGGGAGGAGACGTTCCGCAGCGAGAGCCGGCGCACGGCGCTCCAGCCCGGCTTGTCGGCCGAGCCGAAGCCGACCGTGGCGGGCTCGGCGACGACCTCTGCCGCCGCGGCCGCGAGCGGGTCGAGCGTGCCGGCGCCCTGCGCCGCGGCCGGGCTCGCGGCGACGCGGATGCTCGTGCCGACGAGGGCGCCCTTCAGCGCAGCCGCGTCGAGCTCGGGACGGGCCTGGGCGAGCGCGGCCGCGGCGCCGCCGGCGAGCGCGGTCGCCGCGCTCGTGCCGCTGATCGTGGCGTACCGTGCGGTGCGATCGGCGTTCCGGCCCGGATCTGCGGTGACGAGCTCGACGCCCGGTGCCGCCGCCTCGGGCTTGATCCCGCCGCCGAATGCGAGGCCCTGCGATGAGAAGGGTGCGATCGTGGCCCGGCGCGCGTTCGTGCGCCAGCCGGGTGCACCGAGCGAGACGTTCACCTCGGTGCCGCGGGCGAGGGCGGAGCGGACGGCGCCGGCCGCGTCGCGCGGGATCCCGATCACCGGGACGTCGAGGCGGTCGTCGAGACCGAGCGCGCCCGCCGGGACGACGCCGTCGACGAGGATCGCCGCCGCGCCGGCAAGAGCAGCGGAGCGCGCCTCGTCCGTCGGCCCCGACGCCCGCGAGAGCAGCGTCGCCCGTCCGGCTACGAGGCTGTAGCCGCGGTCGTCGAAGTAACGGGCGAGGGGCGTGCTGCGCGGGCCGCCGGCGACGTCCCGTCGCGGCCGCGCGACCGTGAGCGCGAGCGCACCCGTCGGTGCGGCGGCGCCCGCGAGCGCGACCTCGCGGTCGAGCAGGACGTGCAGGCCCGCACGCACGACCACGCGGACCGTGGCCGTCTCGTTGCGAAGGTCCGCGGCCGCGACGGTGAGCGCGGCCGGTGCGCCACCCGGGCCGCCGACGCTGCCGTAGCTGGGGCCGGCTGGACCTTCGTTCCCGGCGGGGACGACGACGAGCGTGTCGAGCTGCGCGGCGCCCCGGACGGCGCGTGCGATCGGCCCGTCGGAGAAGGACGCGAACGGCTCGGTGACGCCGACCACCGCGACCCGCGCCGCGTCGAGCACGTCCCCGTCGGCATCGGGATCGACCGCCCGCTCGATCCCGGCCAGCAGCTGGTCGGTGCGGCCGTAGACGGCGAACCCGCCCTGGGCGCTCGGCTGCCAGCCGGCGACGCGGATGGGCAGGATCCGCGCGGCCGGAACGACGCCGCGGATCCCGCCGGGGCCGCCTCTGCCGGCGATCAGTCCCGCCAGCTGCGTGCCGTGCCGCTCGAGCCGCGTCGGCTCGTCGGGGTGCGCGCGGGCGATCCCGCGGCGCTCGGGGTCGATCATGTCGACGCCGTCCAGCAGGCGGTCGCGGATGAACGGATGCGTGAAGTCGACGCCGGTGTCGAGCAGCGCGACGGTGATGCCGCTGCCGTCGAACCCGGGGATCCCGAGCTCGGCGCGGCGGCCCGCTCCGGGTGCGAACGCGGGGCCCTGCAACTCAGCGGCGGACAGCGCGGCCGGGTACGCCGCCCGCACCGGGTAGACACCGAGCACGTCCTCGTCGCGCTCGAGCAGCGCGAGCGCCCGTCCGTCGATCGGCGCCGCGAAGCCGTTGAACGTCCGCGTGTAGACGAAGTCCGGCACGATCTGGATCCCCTCACGCGACAGCCGCGCGGCGATCTGCTTCTGCGCTGCCAGTGCCCCGGCCGTCCACTGCCGCATCGCCGACTCGGTCGCAGTGCCGCCGGCCTCGGCCATCCGGTCGGCGAGGGAGGGGTTCTTGAGCACGACGATCATCCGCTGGCCGATCGCGATCGCGGCACGGTCGCCGTCGACGAAACCCCGCCAGGCGGCGGCGCCGTCCTCGGCCGCGACCGGCGGCTGGGCGCTCTGGCCGCCCCCGGCCGCCAGGAGCGCGACGACGATCGCCAGCCCGGCTGCGAGCCTGCGGCGGTCAGGCCCGCGATGCATACGCGTCGAGATCAAGGTAACGAGGATAGGGAAGACGCCTGCCGTACCGGCCCGCGGAGGCGATCATCGCCGCGTTGTCGGTGCAGAGCTCCAGCGGCGCGAAGCGCGCACCGGGCAGCGACTCGCGCAACTCCGAGTTGGCGGCGACCCCGCCCACGACCGCGATCTGCTCGTGTCCCGCCTGCGCGGCCGCGGCCAGAGTGCGCTCGACGAGCGCGCGCACGATCGCGCGTTGGTACGAGGCGGCCAGGTCTGCCCGGCGCGCCTCTGCGTCGCCGCCAAGGTCGCGTACGGCGTAGAGCAGCGCGGTCTTCACGCCCGAGAAGGAGAAGTCGAGCCCGTCGACGCGCGCGACGGGGAACGAGAAGGCGTCGGGGTCACCCTCGCGCGCGAGCCGGTCGATCTCGCGGCCGCCGGGATAGCCCAGCCCGAGCAGGCGCGCGCCCTTGTCGAACGCCTCGCCGGCGGCGTCGTCGATCGAGGTCCCGAGCACTTGGTAGCCCGCGCGATCCTGGACGTCGAGGAGCAGGGTGTGGCCGCCGCTCGCGAGCAGGCACAGGAACGGCGGCTCGACCGGGTCCGGCTCGAGGAAGAGCGAGGCGACGTGACCGTGCAGGTGGTCGACGGGCGCGAGCGGCAGGCCGCGGGCCCACGCGAGTGCCTTCGCGGCCGAGACGCCGACGAGGAGCGCGCCGACGAGCCCGGGGCCCTGAGTGACGGCGATCGTCTCCACCTCGTCGAGCGTCGCCCCCGCCTCGCCGAGCGCCTCGCGCACGACGGGAGCGACGAGCTCGAGATGCCGCCGCGACGCGACCTCGGGCACGACGCCGCCGTAGCGGGCGTGCAGGTCGGCCTGGGAGGAGACGACGTTCGCACGGATCTCCCCCGCCTCGGTCACGAGCGCCGCTGCCGTCTCGTCGCAGGACGTCTCCAGACCCAGGATCATCCGGCCTCGGCCTGCTCGTGCTCTTCCTTCTGGTCGGGGACGGGATCGCGCCACATGATCAGCGCGTCCTCGCGGTTGTCCGTGTAGTAGCCGCGGCGAACGCCGCGGGCGACGAAGCCGAGCCGCTCGTAGAGCGCGATCGCGCCCACGTTCGAGACCCGTACCTCGAGCGTGTAGCCGCGGCGTTCGTCCGACGAGGTCACCTCGAAGAGCCGCTCGAGCAGTGCGCGCGCGATCCCGCGCCGACGGTGCTCGCCCGTGACGGCGATGTTCATCACGTGCCACGCATCGACATAGCGCGAGATGACGAGATAGCCGACGAGGGCGCCGCTCTCCGCGTCGAACGCGCCCAGCGAGAGCGAGCTCGGCTTGGCCAGCTCGCCGGCGAACATCGAGCGCGACCACGGGGTCGGATACGACTCGCGCTCGATCCGCTCGATGTCGTCGAGATCTCGCAGCTCCAGCTTGCGCAGGTCGACGTTCACCGCACAATCTCCACGGCGTCGGGAAGACGGACGTACAGCGGCTCGACGAGCTCGACGGGCCCGAAGCCCGTCGCCAGTTCGGCATGGAAGCGGGCGCGCGGCAGATGGCGCTCGTCCTCGTCCGGCGGCACGATCGCACCGGCCTGCTCGAAGACATCGCGGTAGCGGACGGCCCCATCGCCGACGTAGGTCGCGCCGGCCTCGATCTCCAGCTCGGCGGGCGCGGCCGCCCGAGGTCCCGCCACGAAGACCTCGCGCCGCTTCGCATCGATGACGGGGATCGCGCCGGGTGCTCCCGCCGAGAGCGCGTCGAGTGTCGAGACCCCGGCGGCGGGGGTGTCCAGCGCGAGCGCGAGCCCGCGTGCCGCCGCGAGCCCGATCCTGATCCCGGTGAAGCTGCCCGGCCCGATCCCGACCGCGAGGCCGGTGACGTCGCGCGGGTGCGCCCCCGCCTGGCGCACGAGCGCGTCGACATCGGCGAGCAGCGTCGAGGCGCGCGAGACCCGCTCGCCGAGCACCTCGCCGTCGTCGACGAGCGCGCTCGTGGCGCGGTCAGTCGCGGTGTCGAAGGCCAGGATCAGCGGCATCTCCGAAGGTTACGTCGCCCTCGATCAGGATTCGCCTGCTCTGCTCGTCGACGTGCTCGAGCCGGACGGCCGCGCGGACCGGCGGCAGCCCGGCTCCGGCCGCCTCCGGCCACTCGACGAAGACGACCGCGTCCTCGAAGTACGGCTCGAGGTCGCCCCACTCCGCCTGCGAGACGGCTGTGAAGCGGTAGAGGTCGAGGTGGGAGACGTCCGGGTCGCCCTCGTAGCGGTGCCCGATCGTGTACGTCGGGCTCGTCACCGGGGCGGTCACGCCGAGGGCGCGGCAGGCGCCGCGAACGAATGTGGTCTTGCCGGAGCCGAGCTCGCCGGAGATCGTGACCAGGTCGCCCGGCGCGAGCCCGCGCGCCAGGCGTGCGGCGATCTCCTCCGTCTCCGCGGGGGAGCTCGAACGCAGCTCCACTGCGCTAGAAAAGGCCGAGCTGGACGGCCGGCTCCCGTGGGCGCTCCGGCTCAGGCTCGAGCTCGGGGTCGAGCTCGAGCTCGACCGGCTCGGGCACGACGGTCGTCAACCCGAGCAGCTCCGGGATCCGCCTGAAGTCCTCCTCCAGCACCGAGAGCATCGAGCGCGTGTAGAGCGCCGCCGCCGGGTGGTAGAGCGGGTAGAGCGTGACCTCGTTCCCGCCCAGCGTCACCTGCTGCGGAACGCCGTGGACGCGGGTGATCCCGGTCGGCTTGCCGGAGAGGAGCTTCGTCGCGAAGTTGCCCAGCGTGGCCACGAGCGTCGGCCGGATCAGCTCGATCTGGCGGAAGAGGTGCGACTCGCAGGCCTCGATCTCCTCGGGCTGCGGGTCGCGGTTCGCGGGTGGCCGGCACTTGAGCACGTTCGCGATGTAGACGTCGCTGCGGGAGAGGCCGATCCCGTTCAGCAGCGTCTCGAGCAGCTTGCCGGCCTGGCCGACGAAGGGGACGCCGTTCTTGTCCTCGTGGAAGCCGGGCGCCTCGCCGACGAACATCAGCTCGGCGTCGGCGTCGCCGGAGCCGAAGACGACCTGAGTCCGCGTGGCCGCGAGCGGGCAGCGCGTGCAGGTGCTCGTCTCCTCCTCGTAGGAGCGCAGCAGATCGCTCACGGGGCTGAGTCTACGCCCGGCGGAGGACGGTCCTGAGCGTGCTCCGGCGCGGTGCGAGGCGCCACCGGAGGCTGGCTCCGCCAGCCGCAGGTGTCGCCGGCTGGTGTGCGCTCAGCCGCAGCCGCAGGAGCCGCCGCAGCAGCCGCCGCCGCCACCGAGCTTGGGCTGCGACGAGACGCCGGCGACGGCAAAGCTCGAGAGCTGCTTGAGCACGTTCCCGGTGCCGCACTCGGGGCACGCGACCGCCTGTTCCGCGTTCCGGACGAGCTCCTCGAAGTGCGACTCGCACTCCATGCACGCGTACTCGTAGATCGGCATGCTCGGATTCTAATGGACTGGGCGACCCCCACCCTCGAGGGCGAGCTGGTGCGGCTCGAGCCGCTCTCGCCCGAGCACGAGGACGGTCTCTGGGCGGCGTCGCGCGACCCGCGCACCTGGCAGTGGCTCAGCGTCGAGCAGCCGCAGACGCGCGACGAGATGCGCGCCTACCTCGACGCCGCCCTCGCGAGCCAGGCGGACGGGACGGAGATGCCGCTCGTCACCCTGCGCCGCGAGGACGACCGTGTCGTCGGCAGCACCCGCTACCTCGCACTCCGCCCCGAGCACCGGAGCCTCGAGATCGGCTGGACGTGGCTCACGCCCGAGGTCTGGGCGACCGGCATCAACATCGAGGCGAAGCTGCTCATGCTCGAGCACGCCTTCGAGACGCTCGGCTGCCTCCGCGTCGAGCTGAAGACGGACGCGCGCAACGAGCGCTCGCGCGGGGCGATGGCGGCCCTGCCGGCGCAGTTCGAGGGCGTCCACCGCAAGTCGATGCTCGTCCGCGGCGGGCAGCGGCGCGACTCGGCCTGGTACAGCGTCATCGACGACGAGTGGCCCGACGTGCGGGCGAACCTGTTACGCCGGCTCGGCAGGTAGCCTCAGGAACTCGCGGACGACGGCGATCGCCTCGGGGCGGTCGCGGAAGACGCCGTGGCCCGTCTCGGCGTAGCGCTCGTAGCGGACGAGTTCCGCCGGCAGCGCCTCGACCAGCTCCTCGATCCCCGCGATCGTCGTCGACGGGTCGTCCTCCCCCGCGAGCACGAGCACGGGACAGCGCACGTTGGCGGCGTCGGCGCGGACGTCGAAGTCGCGCGCGCTCGTGGCGTCCCAGTGCGCCGTCAGCGCCAGGTTCATCTCCACCCGCGCGATCGCGTCCGCGGGCATCGGCGTCCGCGCGAAGAGCGGCACGCAAACGCGCATGAACTCGGCGAAGTTGAGCTCCGTCGGATCGGCGTAGTACCGCGCCGCCACCTCGCCCGCCTCCGGCCCGCCGAGGCGGTCGAACTCGGCGATCGAGCGCGTGTGGCTGTAGCGGGCGACCGTGCTGACGAGGACGAGCTTGTCGACCAGCTCTGGGTTCCGCGCCGCCTGCTGGACCGCGATCACGCCGCCGATCCCGGTGCCGAGGAGCACCGGCCGCTCCACCTCGAGCGCCGCGCAGAACTCGGTCAGGTCGTCGGCCCAGGTCTCGATCGTCCAGTACTCGGGCGAGCTCCAGTCGCTGCGGCCGGCGCCGCGCAGGTCGAGGTAGACGACCTGGACGTCCTCGGCGAGCGCAGGGCCGAGACTGTCCTTGTAGAGCGAGTGGTCGAGGCCCGGCCCCGTCGGCAGCAGGATCACCGTCGGGCGGTCTCGCATCCACGGCCCGTCCGGGCGGACCTTCGCGCCCTCGACGTCGAAGAAGAGCTCGACGCCGTTGACCGCGACCTTCACGTCCGCATCTCCAGCGCCTCGATGTCGTCGAGGAAGAGGCGCATGTCCTCGTACGCCTCGGGCGCGTCGCGGAAGACCGAGTGGCGGCCATGGGGATAGCTGCGGAAGCGCTTGTGGCCGCCGAGCAGCTCGTAGACCTCCTGCGCCGACTCGAGCGGCGCCCACGCATCCTGCTCCCCGGCCAGCACGAGCGCCGGCGCGCGGATCGCGCCGAGCTCCTCGCGCAGGTCGAGCTCCTTCGCCTCGCCCCGCATCCACTCCATCAGCACCGCCGGGTTCCAGTCGGCGCGCGCGATCACGTCGCTCGTGAGCGCGTAGCTGGAGAGGAGCGGGAAGCAGACGCGCAGGAAGTCGGCGAAGCCCTGCTCGTCCATGCCCTCGTAGAAGCGCTCCGCGACCGCACGCGCGTCCTCGCCGCCGAGGCGCTCGTACTCCGCGATCGACAGGTCCGGCACCACACGCGCGATCGGCGCGCCGAGCACGAGCGCGGACGGATGCTGCGGATGGCGGGCGGCGTACTTGAGCGCGACGACCGAGCCGAAGCCGAGGCCGAGCACGACCGGCCGCTCGATCCCGACCGCGTCGCAGAGATCCTTGACGTCGTCCGCCCAGCGCTCGACCCGCCGCTCGGCCGGCGTGCTCCGGTCGCTGCGGCCGCCGCCGCGGAGATCGGTGTAGACGACCTGCGTCCCGGCGGAGAGCCAGGGGCCGAGCTGGACCTTGAACAGGCCGTGGTCGAACCCCGGTCCCGGGTGCAGCAGGACGACCGTCTGGCGCTCGCGCATCCAGGGGCCCTCGGCCACGAGCTTCGTGCCCTCGACATCGAAGAAAAGGCGCACATCGCCGACCTGGACGCGCATGGGGCTACACTACTTTCCGCCCGGTATCCGGTACGGAACTGGAGCCACGAACATGATCGAGAGAGCCCAAGTGATCGGCGCTGGACGCGTCGGCTCGGCGATGGCCGCGCGCCTGCGCGAGCGTGGGCTCGACCTCTTCCAGGACGACCCGGAGCTCGTGCTCATCTGCGTCCCCGACCGCGCGATCGCCGAGGTCGCGGTCTCGGTCCAGCCCGGCCCGTGGGTCGCGCACGTCAGCGGCGCGACGCCGCTTGCCGCGCTCGAGCCGCACGAGCGCCGCTTCGGGCTCCATCCGCTGCAGACGTTCACGCGCGACCGCGGCGCCGAGCAGCTCGACGGCGCCTTCGCGGCGGTGACGGCGGAGAGCGCCGAGGCGCGTGAGGTCGGCGAGTGGCTGGCGCGGACACTCGGGCTGGAGCCGTTTCCGCTCGCGGACGGCAAGCGGGCGGCGTACCACGCCGGCGCCGCGATCGCCTCGAACTACCTCGTCACGCTCCGGCGCGCGGCCGGCTCGCTGCTCGAGGCCGCGGGCGCGCCGCCCGAGGCTCTCGACCCGCTGATGCGCCGGACGATCGAGAACCGCTTCGAGCTGACCGGCCCGATCTCGCGCGGCGACTGGGAGACCGTCGACGCGCACCTCGCCGCGATCCGGAGCGAGCGGCCGGAGCTGGAGCCGATGTACGTCGCGCTCGCCGAGACGACGAAGGCGCTGCTGTGAAGACTGTCCGGAGCATCGCTGAGCTGCGGCGCGAGCTTGCTTCGCGCCCGGGCACCGTCGGCCTCGTCCCGACGATGGGTGCGCTGCATGCCGGCCACGAGGCGCTGATCCGCGCTGCGCGGGCCGAGAACGACGTCGTCGTCGCCAGCCTCTTCGTCAACCCGGCGCAGTTCGACGAGGACGCCGACCTGGCCGCGTATCCGCGCGACGAGGCGCGCGACGCCGAGCTCGCGGCCGGCGCGGGCGCCGACATCCTCTTCGCACCCTCGCCGGAGGAGATCTACCCGCCCGGCTTCCAGACGTGGGTCGACGTGGAGCGGCTCGCGCAGGGGCTCGAGGGCGACCACCGCCCGGGCCATTTCCGCGGCGTCGCCACGGTCTGCCTGAAGCTCTTCAACATCGTCCGGCCGCAGCGGGCCTACTTCGGCCAGAAGGACGCGCAGCAGGTGGCCGTGATCCGGCGCCTCGTCCGCGACCTCGATCTCGAGCTCGAGATCCGCTCGGTGCCGACCGTCCGCGACGCGGACGGGCTCGCGCTCTCGTCGCGGAACGCGCGGCTGTCGGTGGACGAGCGCGCGACCGCGCTCGCTCTCCCCCGCGCCCTCGCGACCCGCGACCTCGCAGCCGCGCGCGCGGCGCTCGCCGACCTCGACGTCGACTACGTCGAGATCGCCGACTTCGACCCCCCGTTCTCGCCGCCGCGGTCCGCGTCGGCTCCACCCGCCTGATCGACAACGTCGTCCTCGAGGAGGAAGCATGACCACCCGCCCCCGCAAGCCCGCCCCCGGCACGCCCGCCCCCGGCAAGCTGGCGCTGCCCGAGCTCGCCGACATGAAGGCGCGTCGCCAGCCGATCGCGATGGTGACCGCCTACGACGCGCCGTCGGGACGCCTCGCCGACGCGGCCGGCGCCGACCTGATCCTCGTCGGCGACTCCGCGGCGATGACCGTGCTCGGCCACGACTCGACCGTGCCCGCGACGATGGAGGAGATGCTCGTCCTCACCCGCGCGGTCACGCGCGGGGCGCGGCGCCCACTCGTCGTCGCGGACATGCCCTTCGGCTCGTTCCAGGTCTCCGACGAGGAGGCGATGCACAACGCGATCCGCTTCGTCAAGGAGGCCGGCGCCGACGCGGTCAAGCTCGAGGGCGCCGGCCCGATGCTCGGGCGCGTTCGTGCGCTCGTCGGCGGCGGCATCCCTGTGATGGGCCACCTCGGCCTGACGCCGCAGTCGGCGACGATGCTCGGCGGCTTCAAGGCGCAGGGGCGGACGGCCGAGAAGGCGGTACGCCTCTACGAGGACGCGCTCGCACTCGAGGCGGCCGGCTGCTTCGCGATCGTGCTCGAGGCCGTCCCGGCGCCGGTCGCGGCGCGGATCACGGAGGCGTTGAGCGTGCCGACGATCGGGATCGGAGCCGGCTCGGCGACCGACGGTCAGGTGCTCGTCTGGCACGACCTGCTCGGGCTCTACGAGGGCCACGCGCCGCGCTTCGTCAAGCAGTACGCCGATCTCGCAGCCGAGATCAAGAAGGCCGTCGGCGCGTACGTCGAGGAGGTTC
Source organism: uncultured Gaiellaceae bacterium (assembly GCA_963730405.1). Lineage (GTDB taxonomy): Bacteria > Actinomycetota > Thermoleophilia > Gaiellales > Gaiellaceae > Gaiellasilicea. The sequence continues at coordinate 28,386 of CAVSRW010000011.1, forward strand.
GCGAGCGCCGCTTCCCCGAGGAGCAGCACACCTACGCGATGCCCGAGGAGGAGCTGGCGCTCTTCGAGGAGGCTCTAGAAGACGTACGAGAACGCAGCTAGGAAGAGCACGACGAGCCCGAGGGCGCCGAGCGAGCGGGCCCAGCTCCAGCCGTGGACGACGCGGACGCCGAGCAACAGCAGCCCCGCCGCCCAGAGCGAGACGCCGAGCGTGGCGGCGTAGAAGAGGTCGCCCGCGAAGCCGTCGTCGTCGCCGCCGCGCTTGAAGAGGTCGGTGCCGAAGACGAGCAGCCCGAGCGGCCAGAGCACGAGCGTGGAGAGCGCCAGCGGCGCGACCGCGAAGCCGAGCACGTGGCGGGCACGGCGGAAGGTGCCGAGACCGCCGAGGCCGCGAACGCCGAGGTAGAGCGCGCCGCCGACGATGAAATAGCCGGCGAACGCGACGAACCCGCCGGCCAGCACCGCCCACACGGCCAGCGTCAGCGGGTCGTAGAGCGGGTCGTCGTAGAGATGCCTCGCCGTGCTGGTGCCGAGCGCGACCGCAATCCCGGCGAGGAGCGTCAGCGCGAGCACCGGCTCCGCGCGCGCCTCGACGTCCTCCCGCTCCTCGCTCCGCAGCGCCACGAAGACGGCGTGCGGCGAGAGCAGCACGGCAGGCACGCGCAGCCACCATTCCCGGTCGGGGTCCACGACGCGAGCGTAGTCACCAGGTTGGTACGTTCGCCCCGTGGACGAGGAGCTGACACGGACGGTGCGTGCGGCGATGCCGTACGCGGAGACGCTCGGGCTCGAGTTGCTCGCCGCCTCGGCCGACGAGGTGCGCGGCCGGATCGGCTGGGAGGAGCGGCTGACGACTGCCGCCGGGCTGCTCCACGGGGGCGTCCTGATGGGGCTGGCGGACACGGTCGGCGCCTACTGCGCCTATCTGAACCTGCCGGAGGGGTCGACCGCGACGGCGACGATCGAGTCGAAGACGAACTTCTTCGCCGCGGTCCGCTCGGGCGTGATCGAGGCGCGCTCGCGGCCGCTGCACCGCGGCAGCCGCACGATCGTCGTCGAGACGGACGTCTTCGACGAGGCGGGCAAGCACGTCGCCCGCGTCACCCAGACGCAGGCGGTGCTCTGACGCGCGCGCTCGCCGCACTCGTGCTCCTGCTGCTCGCGAGCGCGTGCTCGGGCGGGGACGGCGAGGCGACGCGAGACGGTGACCGTGACGACGGCGACGACCGTCACGATCACCGAGACGAGCACGGCTCCGACCAGGGTGCCGTCGTCCGGGATGCTGCCGGTGGACGCGTTCAACGCCAAGGCCGAGCGCGTGGACGAGCCGTGGGAACGCGATCTGCAGGAGATCACGCGACGGTTCCTCGCGCTCCCGCGAGCAGGAGTCGGGCAACCGCTCGTTCCAGTCGACGTCCAGCGGCGACAGCGCAACCGCCACGCTCCTGGTCGACGGTCTCGGCGACGACTCCGTCCGTGCGCGCAGCTACGAGCTCACCTTCACCCGCCGCGCCGACGGCACCTGGCGGATCGAGTCGGCCACGTGGGCGCAGCGCTGCCACGAGGGCCGCGGCCACCAGGACTTCTCGCCGGAGCCCTGTCTCTGACTATCCCGCGGCCGGGTCACGCGCTGCGACGAGACGGTCGAGCGCATCCCTGCTGAGCCGGTTGCCCGTCACCTCGGCGAGGAACGGCCCACGGCCGAGAGTTCGGAGCAGCAGGGGCTCGAGTGCGGTCACGGTCGCGTTGCGTGGCGCGTCGAGGATCAGCGCCGCCTCGCCGAACGTGTCGTTGGGGCCGAGCTCGGCCACCGGCTCGCCGTCGCGGCTGACGGCGACGCGACCCTCCACGATCACGTAGACGACCTCGCCGTCGTCGCCCTGTCGCACGATCGCCTCGCCCACCTCGGCACGCTGCTCTCCGAGCGACGAGGCGAGCCGGCGCAAGGCCGCGTACGACAGCGGTGCGAAGACGACCGTCCGGCGCAGCAGGTCGAGCTCGTCGGCGCGAACCGCCATGCCGTCGTCGATGCGCCCGAGGGCGCGGTGCGCGAGCGCGGCGAGGGCCGGCAGCAGGACGCCGACGGCGATCAGGGCTCCGCGCGATCCGAGCAGGTCGAGCACGACCGGCGCCGCGAGCGAGCCGAGCGCCACCGCGACGATCACGACCAGCTCGAAGAGGCCGAAGACACGACCGAGCAGGCGCCCGTCGACGTGCTCCTGCATGCTCGTGAAGCCCGAGACGTCGAGGAGGCTGTTGGCGAAGCCGGATACGGCGAGGGCGACGAGGGCGACCCCGGTCTCCGGCCAGATTCCGATCAGCGCAAGCGGCAGGCCCCAGCCGGCGAGCGAGAGCTGAAACGGCCGGCCGAGGCCACCGCGACCGACGAGCGAGATTCCGGCGAGGGCACCGGCGAGGCCGCCGAGACCGAAAGCCGCCATGAGCGTGCCCACCCCGGGCTCGCCGATCCCGAGCACGTCGATCGCGACGACGACGACGATCACACCCAGCGCGCCACGCACGAAGGCCTGGGCGCCGAAGAGCGCGACGACGAGCCGCACCGGAGGGTTGCCTGCGAGCGCGTGCACACCCTCCCGCAGCTCCCTCAGGACCCCGGGACGCACGCCGGCTCCGGTCGACGGGGCGCCGGCGCGGATCCCCGCGATCGCGACGAACGAGAGAAACGAGATCGCGGCGCAAGCCGCGAAGACGGCGGCCGGCCCCGACACCGCGAGCAGCACGGCGGCTACCAGGGGACCGGCCAGCACCGCGGCCGACTCCAGCGAGAGCGCCGCCACGTTCGAGGCGGAGAGCTCACGCGGCGACCGTGCGAGCAGCGGCACCAACGCCAGGTGGCACGGCCGATGGGCGGCCAGCGGCACCGCGGCCAGCACCGCCGACACGTAGACGGCGATCGGCGGAGCGTCGAGAGCGAGCGCCGCGGCGGCGGCCAGACAGGCGGCTCCTCGGATGAGATGAACCGCGAGGAGGATGCGCTCGCGGCGATAGCGATCGCCGATGACTGCGACGAAGGGGGCGACGAGCGCACTCGGCACCATGCGAGCGAAGAGCACCAGCCCCACCGCTTCTGCGCCGCCGGCCTCGTAGGCGACCACGCTCAGCGCAACCAGCGAGGCCCACTCCGCCGCGTGGAAGCCGCCCCACGCGAGCTCCGCCCGGCGCAGCGCAGGATTCGTACACAGCTCCCCCAGAGCCGCCAGTCGCGCGCTGTTGGTCGTCGTCCCCACCGCGGCGAGGATCGCAGCGTCGCGGCCCGGCGTCTACGTGGAGGCCAACACGCGCTCGAGCTCGCGGTCATGCCGGGCTGGGACGACTTCCCCATCCCCGAGTGGTTCGCCGACCTCTACAGCGCGCCCGTGCTGGTCGACAACGACGTCAACATCATGGCCCGCGGCGAGCACCGGATGCACTGGCCCGACACCGAGCATCTGCTCCTGATCAAGGTCGGCACGGGCATCGGCTGCGGCATCGTGGCCGACGGCCACATCCATCGGGGCGCCCGCGGAGCCGCGGGAGATCGGCCACATCCGGGCGCCGAGCCGGCAAGAGTCATCTGCCGCTGCGGCAACATCGGCTAGCATCGCGGGCGGCGGTCGCGCAGAGGCTCGCCACGGCAGGCGGCGCGATCCGGATGGTGCGTGACGCGGCACGCTGGGCGAGGTGCTGGCCGGCACGGTGAACTTCTTCAACCCCGCCGTGATCGTGATCGGCGGAGACATCGCGGAGGCACACGCGCAGCTCCTGGCAGGCGTCCGTGAGGGGATCTTCAGCCGCTCACTGCCGCTTGCGACGCGCGACCTCCGAATCGTCCCGTGCCGCCTTGGCGACCGAGCGGGCGTGATCGGCGCGGCGATCATGGTCATCGAGCACGTCCTGTCGCCCGATGCCGTCGACCGCTCGCTCCAACCCGCCGCCTGAGGGCGTCGACCTAGCCGAACCCGATCCTCAAGTCGAAGCCGGGGCGAGCGGCAGCTCTACGAAGAATGTCGAACCCATCCCTTCGCCCGACTCGACCCAGATATTTCCTCCCATACGGCGGACCAGCTCGCGGCAGATGTAGAGACCGAGGCCCGTGCCACTGACCGAGTTGATCATCTCCGGAACGCGGTAGAACTTCTCGAAGATTCGTTGCTGTTCGGACTGCGGAATACCGACCCCTTCGTCGCGAACGGCAATGCGAAGACCGCTTTCGCGCGGCTCGAGGCGAACCTCGATCCGGCCGCTGCCCGGTGAGTACTTGATTGCGTTGCCCACGAGGTTCACGAGCACCTGCCGGAGCTTGTCGCGGTCCGTGGTCACCGGGGCAAGACTCTTGGGTGCGACGAGTTTCAGCGTGAGTTCCGCAGGGGCATGCGCGCGCCCCGCCTCGATCGCGCTGCGTGCGAGTTCCGATACGTCGACTTGCTGGCGCGCGAGAGCCAGCCGGCCGGACTCGACCTGGCTCGTGAGCAGAATGTCGTTGACGAGGTGCGCAAGCCGCTCGGATTGGTCCGAGATGACGGACAGGAGGCGGCGACGCAAATCGTCGGGGAAGACGACGTCATCGCGCGCGAGGGTTTGGGCGGCGCCGTGGACTGCTGCGATCGGAGTTCGCAGCTCGTGGGAGACAGTGGAAATGAAATCTGTCTTGAGCTCCTCCAACCGCCGCTCCTCCGTCCGATCGCGAAACGCGTAGACGGTCCCGTCCGCGAAGCTCACTCCGGCGACCGAGAGCCAGAGGTCGCGTTCGCCGATCTGGACATGAAGCGTTGCCGCAGGAACAGGGGACGCAGCCGGGGAGCTCGCAATCGTGACGACCGCCGCGAGCGAATCCCAGCCGGGAAGCGCTTGCTCCACCGGAAGCCCCAGCACTGCCTCGGCCGAGATGCCCGTAATCGCCTCAGCGGCCGGGTTCCAGAGCTGAACTGTCCCGTTCGCGTCGACGAGAAAGACGCCGTCGGCGACGTAGCCGAGCACCAGAGCAGCCTGCCCGCGCTCCTCGGCTTCGCGTCGCGCCGCATGCTCACGGGCAAAGAGGGCATCGCGCTCCTCCCCGAGGCGAATGCGTTCCAGCGCATGGCTGATGCTTTCCACGACGGCCTCGAGCAAGGCGACTTCCCCCTCGTCGAAGCGCTCCTCGTAGAGACGTGCGACGCCGACCACGCCGCGATCGACCTTTCCGGCAAACGGCGCCAGGACGAGCTGACGGACCCCGATCGAGAGGGGATCGTCATGGTGCAGACGTATCTCCTCAGAGCTGAGCGTGTGCGCACAGCTTTCGTCTTCGAGCAGGCCAGCCCGCTGGTCGGCCGTGAGACCGTAGGCGCCGACGAGTGTGCGAACGCCTCCGCCGTGCGGTTCCGTCAGGACGAACGCAATCTCGGCCTCGAAAGCCTCGCAGAGCTCGGCGGTGAAAAGCTCGCCCAGCTCGGCTTCGGAAGCGGCGGTGTTGACAATCGTGACGATCTGCGCTCGCCGGGCCGCCTCGACGAAGCGCCGAAGCAGCTCGTCCCGACGGTCAACCCGATGAACCGAATGCAACGACGATGAGGCTATAGTTGCGGTCTCCTTTCGCACCCCGGATGCGGCCGATCTCTCCGCGTGTATAGGTACCTGCGATTGCGGGCGGAGGGTCCCCCGCTGACGAGATAATCGACTCGATCTCGCGCGCGGCGAGCGGATTGCCGAACCGCGCGCTCCTTGCAGCACAGTCGAAAAGCAGAACTGCCTCGGCAGGGCCGGAAAGGTGCACGAGTGCTTCGTCCACTGCGTCCACGCCGCTGCGAACGATGGCTTCCGGCTTCTGCTCGCACACGTCGACTGCCGCATTCGCCTCGATGCTCGTTGCGCAAACCAGACCGCCTCCGGGCATTCGACCGCGCACATATCGTGGACGGACATCACCGCGGAGCTCCGGTTGTGCAAGTGGATGCGCCATCGCGATAGCTTCGAAATCCTCGTCACTCAACGGGACGTCGCCCATGCCAATCTTCTCGAGGTAGACAGATTCGGCGGGTCGGCCGTCGAGTTGGAGCAGGACGCGGCCGTGCGAACGGGTGACGATCGACGGCGTGCCACGAGGCACACAGCCGTGGGAAATGCCGACACCGATCGGTTGCTGGCTGGCGATGGCGACAGCGACAACGCTTCCCGACAACGGCCGGCCGTCCGCGAACTGGGCTCTCGTTTCGCCGCCGGCGGCGCCCCCTGCGAGCGGGATGCGCCCGCCCGCGATTTCGTAGGCCCCGTCGACGATCTCGGCCTGGTCGCCCGACTCCGAGTCGACGAAGAGCAGGAGCACGACATGACTTTCCTCGCGATCGACGTCGACCAGCGCTTCGGCGGCGGCAGTGCGTCCGGCGGCGCGCGGGTCAGCGGAAGCGGCGGTGCCGATTCCGAACGGAACCGACGCGTCGAACGCGACCGCAGAGCAGCCGCTCTCGATGGCACCGCCCGGCGTAATGACGCCCGTCCCAGTCATGCCGGCGACGCGTGCTTCTCCAGAGGCCGCGTGAGCCTGTATCGCCGTCTCCTGAGGATCGAGATCGCCGGTCGGGAAGATCAGGACGAGACCGGGGTCGCGCCCGAGAGCTTCGACCGCTTCCTGGACGGCGTCGAACGTCGCGCGGACTCCGGTAGCGGCGCCTGCGCCGGCGAGACACTCTCGCGTTCGGACGAGGTCGGGCGTGGCCACAGAAAACACCTCCCTCTCGCTACGAGGCCCCGAAAGTACGCGGCCCCGCGGAAAGTTTCTCCTTTCTCACCGCTCCACAAACCACAGTTTCTAAGCCGGGTTACATTTTCTCGCTGATCGGGGACAGTGCTGTCAGGATCCTATGCAGCGATTATTGCGGCTTGCGCTTCTCCCGCTCGTGCTCCTCGCGCTTGCGTGGCCGGCAACGGCCGTCGCCGAGGATGCGCCGTTCGTCGGCTGGAGCTCGCTCTTGCCCGGGCTCTCCCTCCCTTACGACGTCGACAGCCCGAACGACTGCATCGCCGGCCGGGTTCAGTGCGTCGACAAAGTCATCCGCCAGATGACCACGCGGTTCGAGCCGCTCGCATCATCGTGTGACCACGATGCGATCTTCGCCCTGACCTACCTGCGCGTGACCGAGGAGTACCGACGGACCATCGAAACACCCACGTTCTTCGACGACACATCCTTCGTGAATCACGAGGACGTCCTCTTCGCGCGCTACTACTTCGCCGCCTATGACGCCTGGGCGGCGGGAAGGACTGCCTCGGTCCCGCCTGCGTGGCGAGTCGCGTTCGACGCAGCGCGAGATCGTGCCGTTTCCGCGAATGGCAATCTGCTCCTCGGCATCAACGCACACGTCCAGCGCGACCTCCCGTTCGTCCTTTACAGCGTCGGGCTCGTCAAGCCGGACGGCACCAGCCGGAAGGCCGACCACGATCGGGTGAATCAGATCCTCAACCGGGTAACCGACGACGTCATCGCGGAGGTCGCCCGCCGGTTCGACCCGACTATCGACGACACCAATCTGCCGACGGGCCTCGACGACCTCGTGCTCTTCCAGGCCATCGCGAGCTGGCGCGAGACCGCGTGGAGGCACGCAGAGTTACTTGCCCTGGCGCCGACGCCGGAGGCGCGCGACGTGGTCGCTCACGAGATCGAGAGCAACGCCGAATCGCAGGCGCGCGCGATCCGGGCTGGCACGCAATACGTGCCGCTCATGGGCGGGCGCGCCGCGCGCGACGCCTACTGCGCGACCCACTGGGGAAGCTAGACGTCTGCTGGTCAGACGAGGCGACCGCACGAACTCATCGGTTGCATGCGGTCGCCTCGCCTATCACGGCCTGCTGGGAACCTGCACCGGCTGCTCGGTGAACCTCGGAGGAGCGTCGCCATCCTGAGGCGGCTCGATGGTGATGTTCGGCAGGAGGCGTCGAGCCAGCGCGGCATGAACCACGCCTTCTCGCCGAGCATCGTCAGGAAACGCGGGACGAGCGTCATCCGGACGAATGAGCACCAGCCCGACGGCTTCTGGCCGTCGGCCTCGTAGGCGACCACGCTCGGCGCCACCAGCGACGCCCTACTCACGCCGCGTGGAAACCGCCCCACGCGGCTCGGCCCGGCGCAGGGCCATCGAAAGCCGACAGGATCCAGTGCGCGTGGTCGCCGTCCCCACGCGGCGCCGTCGAGCCGCCCGGCTCGACGTCGAGGCGAGCAGCGGCTCGAGCGCTGCGCGCAGGACGGGTGCGCCTGCGAGCCACCGCTCCACGGGCGGTCGAGCGGCTGGCGCTCGCGCAGCCGGGCGTCGGGCCGAAGCCGCGCTCGGGCAGGCGAGCGGCTCGTGGTCGCTCGGCTCTCGCCCGCCCCGAGGCCGTCGCGGCGCGCCGCTCGCCGCGGAGCGAGCGGCTGCAGCGAGCGGGAGGGACGTGCGCGCAGCCACGGTCGCGGGCGTGCCGTGACGGCGGCCGCGCGGGCTCGAGTCCGCGGCTCGAGGGTCGATCAGGACGCCGTCTCGTGTCGAGGGCGAGCGAGCCGACCTCCTCCCAGTGGTCGTGCCAGGAGGTCCAGCGCCTGAGGCCGGGAGCGATTTCCTCCACGTCAGGCGGCGACGGGCTCGCCGCGCTGCGCAAGCACTCCGCGCAGGAACTGGCCCGTGAAGGAGCCCTCGGTCTCGGCGACCTGCTCCGGCGTGCCGGCCGCGATCAGCTCGCCGCCCGCCTCGCCGCCCTCCGGGCCGAGGTCGATCACCCAGTCGGCCTGCTTGATCACGTCGAGGTTGTGCTCGATCACGAGCACGGTGTTGCCGGCGTCGACGAGCCGCTGCAGCACCTCGAGCAGCTTCTCGATGTCGGCGAAGTGGAGGCCCGTCGTCGGCTCGTCGAGGATGTAGAGCGTCCGCCCGGTCGCGACCTTGCAGAGCTCGGCGGCGAGCTTGACCCGCTGCGCCTCACCGCCGGAGAGCGTCGTCGCCGGCTGGCCGAGCTTGATGTAGTCGAGGCCGACGTCGTGGAGCGTCTGCAGCCGCCGGCGCAGCTTCGGGATCTTGGCGAAGAAGGTGAGCGCCTCCTCGACCGACATCTCGAGCACGTCCGCGATCGACTTGCCCTTGAAGCGACCTCGAGCGTCTCCTTGTTGTAGCGGTGCCCGTGGCAGGTCTCGCACGGGACGTAGACGTCGGGCAGGAAGTGCATCTCGATCTTGATCGTGCCGTCGCCCTTGCAGGTCTCGCAGCGGCCGCCGCGGACGTTGAAGGAGAAGCGGCCCGGCTTGTAGCCGCGCACCTTCGCCTCGGGCGTGAGCGAATAGAGCTCGCGGATGTGCGTGAACAGGTCGATGTACGTCGCCGGGTTCGAGCGCGGCGTGCGGCCGATCGGCTTCTGGTCGATGTCGATCACCTTGTCGAAGACGTCGATCCCCTCCACCGACGCGTGCTCGCCTGGCTTGACGCGCATGCGGTTGAGCCGGTTCGCCAGCGCCTTGTAGAGGATCTCGTTGACGAGGGTCGACTTTCCCGAGCCTGAGACGCCGGTGACTGTGACGAACTTGCCGACGGGGACGTCGACGTCGATCCCCTTCAGGTTGTGCTCGGCGGCGCCGCGGATGGTGAAGTGGCCGCGATCGTCCTCGCGCCGGGGCGGGATCGCGATCCGCCGCTCGCCGGAGAGGAACTGGCCGGTGACCGAGCCCTTGATCCGCATCACTTCCTTCGCCGTGCCCTCGGCGACGACGTAGCCGCCGTGCTCGCCCGCTCCCGGGCCCATGTCGACGAGGTGGTCGGCGGTGCGCATCATCTGCTCGTCGTGCTCGACGACGAGGACGGTGTTGCCGAGCGCCTTCAGCCGCTCGAGCGTCGCGATCAGCTTGTCGTTGTCGCGCTGGTGCAGCCCGATCGAGGGCTCGTCGAGGATGTAGAGGACGCCGACGAGCTGCGAGCCGATCTGCGTCGCGAGCCGCAGCCGCTGCGCCTCGCCGCCCGAGAGTGTCTTGGCGGCGCGGTCGAGCTGGAGGTAGCCGACGCCGACGTTGTCGAGGAACGTCAGCCGCTCGCGGATCTCCTTGACGATCCGGTGGCCGATCAGCTCTTCGGTCGGGGTGAGGCCGAGCTCGTCGAGGAACGTGAGCGCCCGTGTCACCGACATCCGCGTGAAGCTGTGGATCGACTCGCCGCCGACCGTGACCGCGAGCACCTCCGGCTTCAACCGGGCGCCGCCGCAGGTGGGGCAGGGCCGGAAGCTCATGTACTCCTCGATCCGCTCGCGCTGCTGCGACGAGTCGGTCTCCTTGTAGCGCCGCTCGAGCGAGGAGACGATCCCTTCGAAGGCCATCGTGTACGAGCGCCGGCGGCCCATCCGGTTGCGGTACTGGACGTAGAGCTTGTCGCCCTTGGTGCCGTGCAGGAAGAGGTCCTGCTGCTCGGTCGAGAGCTCGCGCCAGGCAGTGTCGGGGTCGATCTCGTAGCGGTCGCAGATCGCCTGCACGATCGAGTCGTAGAAGCCGCCGTTGCCGACCGACCAGGGCACGAGCGCGCCGTCGCCGATCGTGACGCTCGTGTCGGGGACGATCAGGTCGGGGTCGATCTCGAGCTGGGAGCCGAGCCCGGTGCAGCGCGGGCAGGCGCCGTGCGGCGAGTTGAAGGAGAAGATGCGCGGCTGCAGCTCGGGCAGCGAGACGCCGTGCTCGGGGCAGGCGAACTTCTCGCTGAAGAGCAGCTGCTCCCCGTCGACGACGTCGATCGCGACGAGGCCGTCGGCGAGCGCCGCCGCCGTCTCGACCGACTGGGTCAGCCGCTGGCGCAGGTCGGGCTTGAGCACGAGCCGGTCGACGACGACGTCGATCTCGTGCTTGAACTTCTTGTCGAGGACGATCTCCTCCTCGAGCAGGCGCGTCTCGCCGTCGACCTTGACGCGCGTGAAGCCGTCGGCCCGGAGCTCGTCGAGCACGTCGCGGAACTCGCCCTTGCGGTCGCGCACGATCGGCGCGTTGACCGTGAACCTCGTCCCCTCCGGCAGCGCCAGGATCTGCTCGACGATCTGGTCGAGGCTCTGGCCCGCGATCGGGCGGCCGCAGACGGGGCAGTGCGGGCGGCCGACGCGCGCGTAGAGCAGGCGCAGGTAGTCGTAGATCTCGGTCACCGTCCCGACCGTCGAGCGCGGGTTGCGCGAGGTCGTCTTCTGGTCGATCGAGATCGCCGGCGAGAGCCCGTCGATCGAGTCGACGTCGGGCTTCTCCATCATCTGCAGGAACTGGCGCGCGTAGGCGGAGAGGCTCTCGACGTAGCGGCGCTGCCCCTCGGCGTAGATCGTGTCGAACGCGAGCGAGGACTTGCCGGACCCCGAGAGCCCGGTGATGCAGACGAGGGAGTTCCGCGGCAGCCGGACGTCGATGTCCTTGAGGTTGTGCTCGCGGGCCCCGTGGACGATCAGCTCGTCGGCGGCCATTCGGCGGCCATTCTAGCGAGCGAACGTGTGTTCGTCTAGTTCGGCAGCGGCTATTTCACGCTCGACGGGGGCGACGTCCAGGTCACGGACAAGTGGGCCGCCCCAATCCCAGTGCGCGCTTGAGGACGGCGCGCACCGGGAACGCTGGCGGCGTGAAGGAGACCGCCCAACGGGCCGCGCTCGCCACGCTCGTCGCGGGCGGAATCGTCGTCGCCGCGCTCGCGCTCTGGCAGCTGAAGCTGCTCGCGGCGCTCCTCTTCTTCGCCTTCATCCTCGCGGCGGCGATGCGGCCGACGATCGAGTCACTCGCGGAGCGCGGCGTCCCGCGCGGAGTCGGCATCGGACTCCACTACGTCGTCTTCCTCGGGCTGATCGCCGGCTTCCTCTGGCTCGTCGTGCCGCGTGCGATCGACCAGGTCGACAACGCGCTCGGCGGCCTGCCGCACGACCCGGTCCGAGCTCGGCGAGCAGGCGCGCCAGTCGACGGGGATCAAGCACGACATCCTCGTCGGCCTGCAGCGGCGGCTCGAAGACCTCCCCTCGGGCGAGCAGCTCGTCGATCCGGCCGTCGAGGTGACGCTGACCGTCTTCGAGGTCGCGCTCGGGATCTTCTTCGTGCTCGCGAGCGCCGCCTACTGGATCTTCGAGCGCGACCGCGCCGAGAACCTGCTCTGCTCGCTCCTGCCGCGCCCGAAGCGGAAGCGCGTGCGCGATACCTGGGAGCTGATCGACGCGAAGCTCGGCGCGTACGTCCGCGGGCAGGCGGTGCTGATCGTGCTCGTCGGGACGGTGCTCTCGATCACCTTCTGGGTGATCGGGCTGCCGTACTGGCTCCTGGTCGGCGCCTTCGCCGGGTTGGTGGAGATCATCCCGGTGATCGGCCCCTTCGTCGCCGGCGCGCTGGCGGTCGGCGTCGGCCTGACCGTTTCCTGGCAGACGGCGCTGGCAGCCGGGCTCGCCGTGCTCGTCGTCCGCCTGCTCGAGGACTACCTCGTGATCCCGCGCCTGCTCGGCGACGCCGTCGGCCTGACGCCGCTCGTCGTCCTCGTCGCCGTGACCGCGTGCGGGCTGCTCTTCGGCGGCTTCGCCGTGATCCTGGCGATCCCGCTCGCGGCCGTGATCGCGACGCTGATCGACGTGATCGTGCGCGACAAGGACCCGGCCGAGGAGGACGTCCCGGCGGTGATCTTCTCGGCGCGCGATTCCGAGACCGCGTGACGATCGGCTAGGTTCGGGCGATGTGGCGCGCTCTAGCCGCCGTCGCCGTGACCGCCACCGTCGCGGCCGCGAGCGGATCGGCCGCGGCTCCCGCGGGCCGGATCACGTACGCGGCTGTTGCCTCGAATCTCCAGTACGCGACTGAGCCGCCGACCGCTCGGTTCACGGCCGACCTGGTCAGCATCCGCCCGGACGGGCGCCTTCGTCGACAGCTGACGCGAACGCAGGCGTGGGAGGACGACCCGGCGTGGTCGCCCGATCGCCGCCGGCTCGCGTTCGCCCGCGGGGCACCTGTCTGCCATGCCGCGACCTGCACCGGCTCGAGCGGCAGCGCGGTCTGGGTGGCGTACTCGAGCGGAGCACCGCCTCGGCGTCTGACACGCCCGCCCGACCGCTACGCGGACTCGGGCCGGCGTGGTCGCCGGACGGCCGCACGATCGCGTTCCTCCGGCGGCTGCCCACGGACACCGGGCCGGATGACGGCGTCTACCTCCTGGACGTAAACGGCGGTGGCGTGCGAAGGCTGACCTCGACCCGTGCGGAGACGAGGCAGCTCGCCTGGTCGCCCGACGGCCGCACGATCGCCGTCGGGCTCGTCCTGGTCGACGTCCGCACAGGCGCGTCAACGCCGATCGGCACCGCGGCAACGGCGTCCTCCGTCGACGCCGTGGCATGGTCGCCCGACGGGCGGCTCCTCGCCTTCACGAACGATCGAGGCGTCCACGTCGTGGACGCGGCGGGCGCCGGTCACCCACGGCTGGTCGCGGCGGCGCGCTTCGTGCGAGGCGTCGCCTGGTCTCCGGACGGCCGCCGACTGGTCTTTGCCGGCCGGCGGTCGCCGGTCCGCGAGCGCTCCGAGGAGCGGATCGAGCCGTCGACCGATCTCTACGTCGTCCGGGCGGACGGCCGCGAGCTGCGGCGCCTCACTGCGACGCCCGGCCCAGAGTTCTCGCCGAGCTGGCGCTAGGCCTTGCGCCAGCGGCCGAAGATGAGGCCGCCGAGGGTGAAGCCGAGGCCGAAGGTGCCGAGCGCGAACGCGCCGACGGCGACCGTCTTGCGCGCCATCGAGAGCCGGTTCCAGCGGCCGAGCGCCTCCTGCTCCTCGGTCGTCAGCGGCTCGCCGCGGCGCTGCTTGCGGAGCGCGCCGCCCGCTCTCAGGCCGAGATAGAGGTCGTCGAAGATCTCAGGGGAGTCGTTCCCCGAATCTGTGTCTGAACCGGTGTCGGCCATGGTTGGACTGTATAGCCTCATTCGATCGTGTCGACCCGTGTCCTGCACGTCTCAGACCTCCACTTCGGCCGCAACGACAAGCCGGAGTCGATCGAGGCGCTGGGCAGGCTGGTCGAGCAGTCGCGGCCGGAACTCGTGATCGCGAGCGGCGATCTGACCCACCGCGGACTGCGCAGCCAGCACGAGCGAGCGGCGGAGTTCCTCCGCGGGCTGGAGCTGCCGCTGGTGACGATCCCCGGCAACCACGACATCCCGTACACGTTCCCGAAGCGGTTCACGCGGCCGTGGGAGGAGTTCGAGCGGCTCTGGGAGACGACGGAGCCCGTCTACCGCTCGGACGGCGTCGTCGTCGCCGGGCTCAACTCGGTGCGGCCCTGGCGGCACCAGTCCGGGCGGCTCCGCGACGCCCAGGTGCAGCGTGCGGCCGAGACGTTCGCGGGGATCCCGACGACGACCTACCGGATCGTCGCCCTCCACCACCACCTGCTCGGAGCGCCGTGGCGGTCGCGCAAGAAGCCGGTCGCAAGCGGAACCGCGTGCTCGCGGGGCTTGTCGAGGCCGGCGCCGACCTGATCCTCGCCGGCCACATCCACCAGAGCACGGTCGCCGAGCGGCGCGAGTTCGAGCTGTCGACGCCCGAGGGCGAGCATGCCGTCGTCGTCTCGATCGCGCCCGGCTTCGGCCAGCCGCGCCCGAACCGGCGCGGCGAGGCCCGCGGCCTCCACGTCTACGAGATCGAGCCCGACGCGCTGCGCATCCTCACCTACATCTGGCGCGAGGACGGCTGGGGGCTCACGGCCGTGCGCACGTTCCCGCGCGGCCGTGAACCCCTCGCCTTCGAGTCGCCCGGCTAGACGGTCGCCCGCGTGCCTCCGCGGCCGGCGACGGCGCGGTAGATCAGCAGCAGGACGATCGACCCGACGATCGCGGTCAGCCAGCTGCTCAGATCCCAGAACTCGTCCATCGGGTCGGCGTCGAAGAGCGCCGCAGCGAGGAAGCCGCCGAGGATGGCGCCGACGATCCCGATGAGCGTCGTGATGATGAATCCGCCCGGGTCGTCGCCCGGCAGCAGCGCCTTGGCGATCGCCCCAGCGATGGCGCCAAGGATGATGAACGCGATGATGCCCATGAAACCTCCAGATTCGGTTACCGCCTCTCGAACGCAAAATCTCCGCCTGCGGATACGCGCAAACGCGAGGTGGAAATGCCGCGGGAAACGGCTAGAGTCAGGCGACTGCGAGCCGAGGAGAGAGCATGGAAGAGCGCTTTGACGAGCTGAAGACACGCCTGGCCGAGATCCACGACCTGCGCCGGTCCCTGGAGATGCTCTTCTGGGACCAGACCGTGATGATGCCGCCCGGCGGCGGCCCGGTCCGCGGGCAGCAGCTGACGACGCTCGACCGGATCGCGCACGAGAAGTTCGTCGCCGACGAGATCGGCGACGCTCCTCGAGGACCTCGCCGAGTACGAGCGAGGAGCTCGACTACGACTCCGACGAGGCGTCGCTGATCCGGACGACGCGCCGCGACTACGACAAGCTGCGCCGGGTCCCCGCCGAGCTCGCCGCCGAGATGACCGGCGCCGCCGCCGAGGCGCACGACGTCTGGGCGAAGGCGCGCGAGGACAACGACTTCGCGCTCTTCCTCCCCCACCTCGAGCGCGCCGTCGAGCTGAAGCGCCGCTACATCGAGTGCTTCGAGGGCTACGACGAGCCGTACGACGTGCTCCTCGACGACTTCGAGCCGGGGATGAAGACGGCCGAGGTGCGCGCGGTCTTCGACGACCTGAAGGCGGAGCTCGTACCGCTGATCGCCGAGATCGGCTCGGTCGACGGCGACGACGCCTTCATGTCCGGCCCGTGGCCGATCGACGCCCAGCACGCGTACTCGCTCGAGATCATCAAGCGCTTCGGCTTCGACGAGTCGTTCGCACGGCTCGACCTGACCGTGCACCCGTTCGCGGCCAGCTCGGGCACGCAGGACATCCGCCTGACCACGCGCTACAAGGAGGACGACATCACGTCGATCTTCACGGCGATGCACGAGTGCGGGCACGGCCTCTACGAGCACGGCGTCTCGCCGTCGCTCGAGCGGACGCCGCTCTGCCACGGCGTCTCCTCGGCGCTGCACGAGTCGCAGAGCCGGATGTGGGAGAACATCGTCGGCCGCAGCCGCGAGTTCTGGAACCACTTCTACCCGTCCTTCCAGGAGGCGTTCCCGGAGGCCGTCGGCGACGTCGACCAGGAGCGGTTCTACCGGGCGATCAACCGGGTCAAGCCCTCGTACATCCGCGTCGACGCGGACGAGGCGACCTACAACCTCCACATCATCCTCCGCTTCGAGCTGGAGCAGGAGATCTTCGCCGGCACGATCGACCTGAAGGACCTGCCCGGCGAATGGAACCGCCGCTTCGAGGAGTACCTCGGGATCCCGGTGCCGACCGACACGCTCGGGCGTGCTGCAGGACGTGCACTGGTCGGGCGGCGGCTTCGGCTACTTCCCGACCTACTCGCTCGGCAACATCGTCTCCGTCCAGATCTGGGAGAAGGCGCTCATCCGAGCTGCCCGACCTGCCCGAGCAGTTCGAGCAGGGCGAGTTCGGCCAGCTGCACGAGTGGCTGCAGACGCGGCTCTACACGCTCGGACGCAAGTTCACGCCGCAGGAGACGCTCGAGCGCGTGGTCGGGACGCCGACGATCGACGCCGCGCCGTACGTCCGCTACCTGAAGGACAAGCTCGGGGCGCTGGCGGCGGCCTAAGGGCGACCGGTGAGCGAGCGCGTCGAGACCGTCGTCGTCGGCGCCGGCCAGGCGGGGCTGTCGACGAGCTGGCACCTGACGCGCCGCGGGATCGAGCACGTCGTCCTCGAGCGCGGACGGGTCGGCCAGGAGTGGCGGCAGGCGCGCTGGGACAGCTTCGTCCTGAACACGCCGAACTGGGCGCAGCAGCTGCCCGGCTTCGCCTACGACGGCCCCGCGCCGGACGCGTTCGCGCCGCTCGCCGAGGTGATCGGCTATCTCGAGGACTACGCCGCGTCGTTCGCGGCCCCGGTGCGCGAGGGCGTCTCGGTGACGGCGCTGCGGGCGGCGCCCGGACGGCGGCTATCAGCTCGACACGGACGGCGGCGCCATCGACGCGCGCTCGGTCGTCGTCGCCACCGGCGCCTACCAGCGGCCGACGCCGTCACCGCTGCGCGACGCCGCCCCGCCGGGCGTGTTCCAGCAGCACACGGCGGAGTACCGGAACCCGGCGGAGCTCCCCGACGGCGCCGTCCTCGTCGTCGGCAGCGGCCAGTCGGGCTGTCAGGTCGCGGAGGATCTCCTCGGCGCCGGCAGGACCGTCTATCTCTCGGTCGGCGCCTGCCCGTGGGTGCCGCGCAGCCACCGCGGCCGCGACCTCGTCCACTGGATGGCGGAGACCGGCCTGCTCGACCAGACGGTCGACACGCTGACCGCACCGAACGCGCTCCTCGCCTGCAACCCCGCGGTGAGCGGGACGGAGGGCGGCCACGACTGCAATCCGCTGACCCTGATGGCTCGCGGCGCCGTCCCGGTCGGCCGGCTCGAGGGCTTCCGCGGCGGCCGGGCGCTGTTCGCCGGCGACCTCGCCGCCAACATCGCGAAGGGGATCGGGTTCGAGGCCGCGCTGCGGCAGGGCTTCGACGAGCACGCCGGGGCGTCGCCGGCCGCGGCCCCGGCCGAGGCTCCCGAGCTACCGGAAGTGCGCGAGCTCGACCTCGCCGACCTGGGCGCGATCGTCTGGGCGACGGGCTTCCGGCCCGACTACGGCTGGATCGAGCTGCCGGTGCTCGACGCCTCCGGCCGGCCGCTCCACCGGCGCGGCCTGACCGACTTCCCCGGGCTCGCCTTCGTCGGCATGCACTGGCTGCACAAGCGGAAGTCGTCGCTCTTCATCGGCGTCGGCGAGGACGCCGAGCACGTCGTCGAGCAGCTGAGCGCCTAGCCGCTACGCGAAACGGGCGGCGGCTCGCGCCTTGGCCTTCGCGGCCTCGACCTCACGGTCGCGCGGCGGCGCCGACGTGACGAGCGCGTCGAGCAGCCGCCTCGAGGCGGCCGTGACCTCCTCGACCGCCCGCGCGAACGCGGCCTCGTTCGCCTTCGACGGCTTCGTCGAGCCGCTGATCTTGCGGACGTACTGGAGCGCGGCCGCCTCGACCTCCTCGGGCGTGGCGGCGGGCTCGAAGTTGTGGAGCGTCTCTGATGTTCCGGCACATGGCTGGCTCCTCCTCAGGACGGTCGTCTCGGCGAGCGCGGCGAGCTCGCGCCGCAGCTCCTTGATCTCGTCGCGCAGCTTGGCGGCGTACTCGAAGCGCAGCTCCTCGGCGGCGACGAACATCTCCTCCTCGAGCGTGACGGCGAGCTTCTCCAGCTCCTCCCGCGACAGCCCCTCGACCTCGGCCTTCGCGCCGCGCCGCCTCCGGCCGGGGACGTTCGGGTTCTCGAGCGAGAGGAACTCGGCGATGTCGCAGACGCCCTTCGTGATCGAGATCGGCGTCGTCCCGTGCTCCTCGTTGTAGGCGAGCTGGATCGCGCGGCGCCGCTCGGTCTCCTCCATCGCGCCCTTGATCGCCTCGGTCATCTTGTCCGCGTAGAGCAGCACGCGGCCGTTGAGGTTGCGCGCGGCGCGGCCGATCGTCTGCACGAGCGCCGTCTTGCCGCGGAGGAAGCCCTCCTTGTCGGCGTCGAGGATCGCGACGAGCGAGACCTCGGGCAGGTCGAGCCCCTCGCGGAGGAGGTTGATCCCGACGAGCACGTCGTACTCGCCGAGGCGCAGCTCGCGGATGATCTGGATCCGCTCGAGCGTGTCGATCTCGGAGTGGAGGTAGCGCGCGCGGACGCCGGCCTCGAGCAGGTAGTCGGTCAGGTCCTCGGCCATCTTCTTCGTCAGCGTCGTCACGAGCACCCGCTCGCCCGACCTCCTCGCGGCGGCGGATCTCGTTCAGGAGGTCGTCGATCTGGTTCCGCGTCGGCCGCAGCTCCACCTCGGGGTCGACGAGGTACGTCGGCCGGATCAGCTGCTCGGCGACGACCTGCGAGTGGCGCAGCTCGAACGGGCCGGGCGTCGCCGAGACGAAGACGAGCTGGTTGCACCTTGTCGAGGAACTCGTCGAAGCGGAGCGGCCGGTTGTCGAGCGCGGACGGGAGCCGGAAGCCGTGGTCGACGAGCGTCTGCTTGCGCGAGCGGTCGCCCTCGTACATGCCGCCGATCTGCGGGACCGTCTGGTGCGACTCGTCGACGAAGACGACGTAGTCGGAGGGGAAGTAGTCGAGCAGCGTGTGCGGCGCCGAGCCCGGCGGGCCGCCCGTCGAGGATCCGCGAGTAGTTCTCGATCCCGTTGCAGAAGCCGAGCTCGCGCATCATCTCCAGGTCGTACTCGGTGCGCTGGCGGATCCGGTGCGCCTCCAGCATCCGGCCCTGGCTCTCGAAGAGCGCCACCTGCTGCTCGAGCTCGTGCTTGATCTCGTCCTGCGCGCGCTCGATCGTCGGCTTCGAGGTGACGTACTGGGTCGCCGGGAAGACGGTGATCGTGTCGAGCTTCGCGAAGACCTCGCCGGTGAGCGGGTCGAAGTGCGTGATCTGCTCGACCTCGTCGCCGAACATCGAGACGCGGTAGGCCGTCTCGGAGTACGCCGGCTGGATCTCGATCACGTCGCCCTTGACCCGGAAGCGGCCGCGGCCGAGCAGCGTGTCGTTGCGGACGTACTGGATGTCGATCAGCTTCCGCAGCATCACGTCGCGGTCGGTCTCCTCGCCGACGGTGAGGAAGACGACCCGCTTCTCGTACTCCTCCGGCGAGCCGAGGCCGTAGATGCAGGAGACCGAGGCGACGATGACGGTGTCGCGGCGCGAGAGCAGGTTCGACGTCGCCGCGTGGCGGAGCCGGTCGATGTCGTCGTTCCGGGACGAGTCCTTCTCGATGTAGAGGTCGGCCTGCGGGACGTACGCCTCCGGCTGGTAGTAGTCGTAGTAGGAGACGAAGTACTCGACCGCGTTCGCCGGGAAGAACTCGCGGAACTCGTTGCAGAGCTGCGCCGCCAGCGTCTTGTTGTGCGCGATCACGAGCGCCGGCTTCTGCGTCTGCTCGATGATCCAGGCCATCGTCGCGGTCTTGCCGGTGCCGGTCGCGCCGAGCAGCGTCTGGTAGCGCTCGCCCGCCCTGGAGCGACCGCGAGATCTCCTCGATCGCCCGCGGCTGGTCGCCGGTCGGGCAGGTAGGCAGCGGATGTCTTGAGTTCCGCCATACGGGTAACAGCCTAGCCCGTGGCCTCCGAGCGACAGCAGCCCCCGTACTCGACCTACGCCGCACTCGTCGGCGTCTTCGGCCTCGGCATGGGCGGCCTCGCCGGGCTCGCGAGCCTGCGCGGCCGGCGGCCCGAGCAGCTGCGCCCGCTCGACCTGGCCGTCCTCTCCGCCGCGACGTTCAAGCTCGCCCGCACGGTCGCCCACGACGAGGTGCTCAGCTTCCTGCGCGAGCCGTTCGTGCAGGGCGAGGCGCACGAGGGCGACGAGAAGCCGGTCGAGGACGGCGGCACGCGCCAGGCGATCGGCGAGCTCCTCACCTGCAGCCGCTGCATCGGCATGTGGGCGGCCGCGGGCGTCGTCGGCCTGCACACGGTCGCACCGCGCAGCGGCCGGCTGCTGACGTGGTCGCTCGCCGCCGCGGGAGCGAACGACTTCATGCAGGCCGGCTTCAGCGCGCTGGCCGCGAAGGCGAACGAGCTCGAGCAGCAGGCCGGCTAGCCGCCGATGTAGCGCTTGCGCTCGTCGGCCGTCAGGTTCGAGCCGAGCCGGTCGAGCAGCCGCCGGGCGCGCACGGCGAGCTGAGGAGCCGTGCCGCAGAGCTCGCAGAGGTACGTCCGCACGGTGCCGTCGTCGCCGATGCTGGCGACGCGCCGGCTGTCGGGGAAGAACGCGACGCTGCGGACGCGCGGCCCGTGGCCGCGCAGGAAGAGCACCGGCGTGTTCTTGTCGATGCGGCGCGCGGTCTTCGTCTTCCACATCCCGACGGTCGTCGGGCCGGCCGTCGCGATCCAGCGCCCGTCCGCGCTGAAGGCGACGTCGCTCACGACCGCGGAGTGACCGCGCAGCCTCCGCAGCTGCGTGAAGCTGGCCGCGTTCCAGAGGTGTGCGAGCGCATCGAGGCTGGCCGTGGCGATCAGCTTGCCGTCCGGGCTGTACGCGATCGCGGTCAGGTCGTCCTCGTGCCGGCCGGTGAGCTTGCCGACGAGCTTCCGGTTCCCGCGCGCCAGACCCGCCCCTCGCTGTTCACGCCGGCGGTCGCGACGAAGCGGCCGTCCGGGCTGAACGTGACGGCGGTCACGGCGCCGCCGCCGTGCCGGAGCAGCCGAGGCGCGCCGCCCGTGCGGTCGAACACCCGCGCGATCCCGTCGGCGCCGCCCGTGACGACCCGCGTCGCGGCGCGGTCGAAGGCCGCCGACCTGAGCGGCGCGCCGTGCGTCGAAGGACTGGCGCAGCCTGCCGTCGTTCGCACCCCAGACCCGCGCGACACCGTCGACGCCTGCGGTGACGAGCGAGCGAGCCGTCGCGGGAGAACGCGACGTCCACGGCCTGCGCGGGCTGCGGGATCACCCGGAGCGGAGCGGCCGTCCCGCCGCCAGATCCGGAGCGTGCCGTCCAGGCCGACGCTCGCGATCCGCCCGTCCGGCGCGACCGCGACCGCCCGCCGGCGGCCGCGTGGCGGCCGACGAGCGAGAGGACGGGGTCGACGGCGGGCTTCCACACTCGCGCCGAGCCGTCATCGCTCGCGGTGACGACGCTTTGCCCGTCCGGGGTGAACATCGCGTCGATCACGTCGTTGTCGTGCCCGAGCAGCGGCCGCGTCGCGCGCGAAGCCGTCCCCGCCCCAGATCCGCGCCGAGCCGTCGAGCGAGGCGGTGACGATCGACGTTCCGTCCGGGCTGAAGCCGACGCCGACGACCTGGTTCGAGTGCCCGCCGAGGAACGTCAAGAGCGTGCCGGTGTCGGTGCGGAAGAGCGGCCGCCGTTGTCCGTGCTCGCGGTCGCGAGCAGGCTGCCGTTCGGCGACCACGCGACGTCGAGGACGTTCGCCGCGGTGCTGGCAGCTCGTGCAGCCGTGCTGCCGTTGCGGAGCTCCCAGATCATCGCCAGGCTGTCGCGGCCGCCCGTGGCGACGCGGTCTCCCGCCGGAGAGAAGGCCGCGGTGACGATGTTCCCCGGCTGGTCGAGCACGAGCGGGGGTCGCGCCCAGTCGCCTGCGTCGTACACCCGGGCGTCGCGTGCGACCGTCAGGAGCTGGGCGCCCGTGGGGCTGAAGGAAACGCGCTCGACGGAGAACGGATGCGGCAGCCGTGTCACCGGACTCAGATCGGCGGCGAGCCACACCCGTGCCGCCTCCCCCGCGGCCGAGGCGACGAGCTTGCCGTCGCGGGAGACCGCGAGCTCGCGGATCGGCGCGCCGTGCTCCGCTCGCGCGAGCTGCGCGCCACTACGAACGTCCCAGCGAACGATGACGCCGTTGGCGTCGCCCGTGAAGACGAACTCTCCGTCCGGCGAGAAGGCCGCGTCCCGGAGTGCCGCGCCAAGCGGTAGCCGGGCGAGCCGACGGCGGGTCGCGAGCTCGTAGACGCGCACCTCGCCCTCGGCGCCCCCGACGAGCACGAGCGTCCCGTCCGGGCTGGCCCGGAGCGCGTCGGCCGCGCCGTTCCCGCTCTCGAAGGCGGACGCCGACCGCCTTCCGCCGAGACTCGTCTCGATCACCTCGACCGTTCCGCTCCCGCTCGGCAGCACCGCGCGGGCCCGCGTATTCATCAGGGCATCGCGCAAGGTGTCCTCGAGCCCCGGCGTCGATGCCTTCGCCGCGCTCTGCAGCGCGAGCTGCAGGCTCTGCTCGGGGTTGATGTTGAGGAGGGAGATCGCCTCGGCGACGAGCTCGCCTGCCTCCGCCCGTTCCGCTCCGCGATGGCACGCTGCTCGGAGAGCTCGCGCCGCTTCGCTTGCTCCAGGGCGTCGTTCTTGGCGACGACCGCATCGTTCTTGGACGCGACCGCGTCGTCCTTCGCACTGCGCGTCCTTCCCGCAGCGTCGCCCAGGCGCTCGGCGTCCGCGCGTCGAGTCGTCGGCGATGATCCGAAGCCGCCGCTGCTCGTCGCGCTCTGCTCCCGCGATCCGCGTCTGTCGGCGCGCCTCCTCTGCCTGGGCGGCTTCGCCGGCCAGGGCCCTCTTTGCAGTCCGCGCCGAGGCCTTGGCTGCTTTGCTCTCCGCCTGCGCCTTCTGCTCGCTTCTCCTCGACGCGGCCCTGGCCTTCTTGGCGGCTTCCGTCTCACGCTCTGCCTTCGCCTGGAGCACCTCGGCCCGGCGCGCCTGGCGCTCGGCCTCGTCGCGTTGCTGGATCGCGTAGGCGGCGACCACGGTCATCAACGCCGCGCCGAGGAGCGCGAGGATGCCGATCGCCGCGAGGCGGCGGTGCCGCCTGCGGGCCGCCGCTCGCTCCTCGGCGAGGGCTCGATCCGCCTCGTGGCGCGCGCCCCAGGCGAGAACGGCGTCGGCCAGGACGTCGTGGTAGATCTCGTAGCGGGGGCCGCCGCCGTTCCGCGACGGCAAGGCTCGCACGACGCGCTCGTCCGAGAGCGTGTGCAGGACGTCCTCCAGCCTCTCCGGCGACTCTCCGGCGTACCGGCTCAGGTCCCCGACGGCGTGCGCGATCTTCGTTCCCGACGGCGTCACGAGCTGATGGAACAGAGACGCGACGAGCTCGCGCTCGGGGCCGTCGAGATTCGCGAGCGCACGCTCGAGGTGCTGCTGGACGATTCGGCCCGCGCCGCCCAGCTCGGCGAGCGTTGCCGCTGTCAGAACGTAGGCGCCACGCGAGCGCTCGACCTCCCAGATCCGCTCCATCACGAGCTGGAGGTACGGCGCTTCGACGCGCCCGCGGCGTGCGCCGCCGGCGACGACGCCGCGGCCGGCGAGCCGCCGTTCGATTCTCCCCGAGGCGACCTGGTCGACGACCGCAGCCACCAGTGCGGCCTCCGCGATCACATGCGGCCCGCCCATGGCCTCGAGCTCTGCGAGCGGCTCCAGGATCGCCGCACGGGCGGCATCGACGTCGAGGTGGTCGAGGCGGAGGACGTTGCCGAACAGCCCCGGCACGCGTCCCTTGAAGGCGTCGAGGTCCGCCAGGGCGTCGTCCCGAATGCCGAGCAGGATGTGCACGGGCAGCGTCGGCCGGGCCAGGATCTCGGCCAGTGCTTCCCGCAGCGGCCCCCCGCGGTCGCGCCCGTGGTAGACGAAGTACTCCTCCATCTGGTCGAGCACGAGGTAGATCTCGCCTCCGACCTGAGCCGATCGCTCCGCGAGCACGTCCGCCAGCTCCTGGGGCGACTCTGGGACCGGCGTCCCGGCGGCGACGGCGATTGCGGCGAGCGGGTCGTCACGCCACTGGTCGACGACGACGGGGAGTGGCCCGCTGCCCTCGCCTGCCTCGCCCCCCGCCGGCACGAGCGCCCGCAGCCTGCGAACGACCCCCGCCCGCAGCAGCGAGCTCTTGCCGACTCCGCTCGGCCCGTAGAGAACCGTCAGCCGCGACGCGACGAGATTCGACGCCACGATCTCGGTCTCCCGGTCGCGCCCGAAGAAGAAGCGCTCGTCGAGCTCCGAGTCGTCGAAGCTGGCGAGACCCTTGTACGGGCCGTCCGGGAGCGGCGAGCTGCCGTTCATACGGCCGCGTCCAGTGCCGCGAGCTCGGCGGTGACGCGGGCCAGCTGCTCCGAGTAGCCCTCCAGCCCCACGTCATAGGCATCGACACCGCGTTCGCGCCAGAGCTCGCGCGCGAGCGACTCGGCCGCCGACTGGACGGCCCAGGAGCGGTACGCGAGGCGGTCGTGTCCCCAGACGCGGCGGAGGAAGACCCGCAGGCTCCAGTCGTCGACCGCATAGCCGAGGAAGAGCAGGTGGCTCCGGCGCAGGCGAGCTGCGATCTGCACCGGCACGGTGCCCGCGGCCTCGACGCCGGCGAGGTAGTCGATGTGGTCGTCCTCGCTGACGGCGAAGCTCTCGAGCTCTCGCGTCGCCCCGTGATCCACGTGCCCGTGGATCTTCAGCAGCACGCTGCGCTCCTCGAGGGCGAGCCCGGTATAGGCGTTCGGCTGCTCGACGACGACCGAGTCGCCGCTCGGGGTGATATGCAGGAACTTGCCGCGATCACGGCCTGAGGCGACGTAGACGACGACGTCGAGCTCCTCGCCGGCTTCCGCGAAGGCTCGCTCGACACCCGTGCCGAAGGACGTCGTCACGATGAGCTGCTGCGGGAGCGAGCGATGGCGAAGCAACGGCGGCAAGTCCGCGAGCCAGCGGTGAAGGAGCGACGGCTCGAAGTCGCGCGCGAGCGCCAGGTGGAGCTCGTCGTGGAGCGGGCCGACGCCGTTGCGCGCCGCGACCGCCTGGGAGACGTAGGCGAGCCCACGGCCGTCGAGCTCGAGCTCGAACCGGGTGGCGAGCAAAGTGGCGAGCTCGTGGCCGGCGACGCCGCCGACCCCGGGCCCGAGCACAGGCACGAGCCGACCGGCCGCGAATGCGCGCATGACTTCGTCGTAGTGGTCCTCGAGCGCGGGCTGCGCGACCCGAACGAGCGCGCGCTCCTGGCGGAGAATGGAGCCGTAGAGCGCCTGCAGCTCCGGGCCGGGCTCGATCCCGAGTTCCTCGACGAGCGTCCTCCGCGCCTCGTGGAAGGCGGCCAGCGCCTCGGCCTGGCGGCCGCAGTGGTAGAGCGCCAGCATCAGACTGCCGCGAAGCCGCTCGCGCAGCGGGTGCGACCGTACGAGCGCCTCGAGCTCGGCGACGAGCTCGGCATCGGCGCCGAGCTCGAGATCCGCCGCGATCCTCTCCTCGAGCACCCCGAGCCGAAGCTCCTCGAGCCTGCGGATCTCCGACTGGGCGAACGTCTCCGACTCCAGATCGGCAAGCGGGGAGCCGTGCCACAGCTCGAGCGCCGCGCGGAGGAGTGGCGCTCGCTGGTCCGGATCGGCCGACCGCGCCTCGCGCACGAGCCGTTCGAAGCGACTCAGATCGAGCTGGTCCGCGTCGAGATCGAGCACGTAGCCGCTCGGCCTCGTCAGGAGCAGCCCCGAACCCAGCAGCTTGCGCAGCTGCGCGACCGTGTTCTGCAGCGAGGTTCTCGCCGTTCGCGGCGGATGCTCGCCCCACAGCTGGTCGACGAGCCGCTCGGCCGAGACCGGTTCGTTCGCGTGGATGAGCAGCAGCGACAGCACGGCGCGCTGGTTCCTGCCGCCCAGCGGCAACGGGGCCTCCCCCTCGAGGACCTCGAGGGGGCCGAGGATCCTGAATTCCAGCATTGCCAACGGTTGTAACAGGGTCTTCGCCGCTTTGATAGCCCCATTCCGGCCGCATTAGCGCGCCGTTAGGCCCGCATGAGTGAGCCGTTGAGGCCGCCTTCGACGGTGGCCGCATGGCTACCGCGCGCATCACCTCAACCCTCGCCGGCGCCGTCGCGGCGCTTGCGCTCTTCTCCCCTGCTGACGCGAAGGCGCAGAACGGCGGCTACGGCTGGCCGGTCAAGCCGTTTCACGTCCAGCATCCCGTCCGCGGCTACTTCGGCGATCCGAGGATCGGCATGACGCCGCAGGGCATGCGAAGCAGCTTCCACTTCGGCATCGACATCTCGGTGCCGGACGGCACGCCCGTGTACGCGACCGTCACGGGCACCGTCCTGCTCTGGTCGCATCGTCCCGACGCGGTCGCCGTCGTCAGCGCCGCCGACCGGCGCGTGACGTTCAGTTACTGGCACATCCGCCGGTCGGTCTCCGCCGGGCAGCACGTGACCGCCTACAAGACGGTGGTCGGCTACGTCGAGGACGGCTGGGGGCACGTGCACTTCTCCGAGAGCCGGGACGACGCCTACGTCAACCCGCTGCGGCCGCGGCGCGATGCACCCGTACGCGGATCCGACGCGACCGACCGTGAAGTCCCTGCGCGCCGAGCGCGGAGACTCGGGAGTGAAGCAGCACCGTCTCTCCGGGATCGTCGACCTCGTCACGGAAGCCTTCGACGAGACGCCTCTCGCTGTGCCGACGCCGTGGGCGGACCGGCCCGTAACGCCTGCGCTCGTTCGCTGGCGGGTGCGAGGGAAGGGCTGGCAGGTCGCCGTCGACTACCGCACCACCATCCCGGACGATGGTCGGTACGACCGCATCTACGCCCGCTGGACGAGGCAGAACAAGCCGTGGAGCAACGGGCGCTACCGGCTCTACCTCGCCCATGACTGGGACACGCGGTCACTGCCCGACGGCAGCTATCGGATCGACGTCGAGGCTTCGGATACCCGTGGCAACACGACGATCGGCAGCTTCGCGATCCGGATCCGGAACCGCGTCCGTTAGCGGGTCATGAGGTCGGCGTGAGTGGGCCGTTGCCGGCCGCTTCGACGGTGGCCGCATGGCTACCACGCGCACCATCTCAACCCTCTCGGGCCTGGCCGTGGCGATCGTCCTCCTCCTCGCCGCCGCCGCTCCCGCCGTGCAGGACGGCGGCACCTGCCCGAGCCAGCTGGCGCAGCACGAGGAGGAGGGCTACGCGCCCACGGATGCACGGCGGCAGGAGCCCGACGCGATCGAGGCGGCGTTCCCCGCCGAGAGCTACCGCCCGGGCGCCGTCGCGACCCTGCGCCTCTGGACGCCGGTCCGCGGCGCCACCGCTCGCATCCACCGCGTCGGCCCCGAGAAGCAGCTGACCGTCGGCAACAAGACCATGGAGGGCGTGCCGGTGACACCGCGGCTGAGTGTGAGCGGCACGAGTGTCACCTTCCGGATCGGCGACTGGCCGAGCGGGCTCTACTTCGCCAGGGTCGAGACGGCCGGCCGCGTCGGCTTCGCGCCGTTCGTCGTCGCGCCGAGGCGGCTCGGCGAGAACAAGGTCGCAGTCGTCATCCCGACGCGGACCTGGCAGGCGTACAACTTCCGGGACGACGACGGGGACGGCCACGGGGACACCTGGTACGCGACCCGCGGCCGGAACCAGGCCGCGCTCGGCCGGCCGTACCTGAACCGCGGCGTGCCGCCGGAGTACCGCAAGTACGACCTTCGCTTCCTGCGCTGGCTCCACCAAACGCGGCGCGTCGTCGACGTCCTCTCGCAGGCCGAGCTCGACCGGGCGACGGGCGCGCAGCTCGCGCGCGCCTACGACCTGATCGTCTTCCCCGGCCACCACGAGTACGTCACGACCGCCGAGTACGACGCGGTCGAGGGCTTCCGCGACCGCGGCGGCAACCTGGCCTTCCTCTCCGCGAACAACTTCTTCTGGCGGATCGACCTGAACGGCCGGACGATGACGAGGGTGCGGCAGTGGCGCGATCTCGGCCGCCCCGAGGCGAGCCTGCTCGGCGTCCAGTTCATCGGCAACGACGAGGGTGAGCACCGCGGACCGTGGCTCGTGCGGCCCACCGCGGCCAGTAGCTGGATCTTCCACGGCGTCAGGCTCCGCGCGAACAACGCGTTCTCCGACGCCGGAATCGAGATCGACGCGGTCGCGCCGAGCTCGCCGCCCGGCACCCGCATCCTCGCCGAGATCCCGAACCTGCTCGGGCCCGGGATGACGGCGCACATGACCTACTACCGGACGCCGAACGGCGCCGAGGTCTTCGCGGCCGGCGCGTTCACGCTCGCGGGCTCGATCCGCCAGCCCGCCGTCCGCCGGCTGCTGACGAACCTCTGGGAGCGGCTCGCGTGACGCTTACGAATCCGTCATCCGTTGCGACTACGATCCCGCCCGATGCGCCGCCTGCTGATCCTCGTCGTCGCCCTTGCCGTGGCGCCGCCCGCTGCCGCCGCGGACCTGACCATCTCCGCACACGACTTCTCGCCGAAGCAGAAGAAGCTGCGGATCCAGGCCTCGCTGCCGCAGCGTGCGCTCGTCGGCGTCCAGCTCGCGCGCGCGGACGGCCGCGTGCTCGGCTGGATCGTCGCGCCGGGGCGCCGCCGCTTCCTCGACTTCCGCTGGGACGGCCGCCTGGGCAAGACGCGGATCTGGGACGGCTCGTACCAGGTCCGGCTCGTCGACGGCGACCGCGTGCTCGCGTCCTCCCCGCTCCGGATCGACCAGACGGCCGCCCGGCTGACGAACATCCGGGCCCGCAACCGCAGCCGGCTGCCGTTCCAGGGCGACAACGAGCGCTTCACGACGATCTCGCCGAACGGGGACAAGCTGCGCGAGTCGGCCAAGATCTCGTTCACGCTGGACGAGGCCGCGCAGGTGCACTTCGAGGTGACGCGGACGATCAGCGCGCCGACGACGATCTACGAGCTCTGGGCGAACCTGAAGCCGGGGCGGCACACGTTCACCTGGCATCCGCACTGGTCGATGGGCGCCCGGACGTATCTGATCCGGCTGAGCACCCTCGACAAGGCCGGTAACCGTCGAACCTGGGGCGCCGACAACGCGCGTGAGGGCCGGAAGCTCCGCTCCGCCGTCGTGCGCGTGCTCGGCGTCGACGCCGGCTTCACGGGCGAGAGCTACGTCGCCTCGAGCGCCGCACGGCTCGCGATCGAGACGGACGCGACGTCGCTGACGCTGCAGACGTTCCGCACCGGCGGCGAGGACACGCGCACGCACAGCGACACGATCATGCACGGCGTCCCCGTCGACCAGCCGGTGACGATCCCCTGGAGCGCGCGGCACCGGCGCGCGACGCTCAACCGCGCTCTCGGCCCCTGGCCGATCGGCGTCTACTTCGTGAAGCTGACCGCGAACGACGGCCGCGTCGGCTACGCGCCCTTCGTGATCCGCCCGACCACGCTCGGCGAGCGGAGCCGCGTCGCGGTCGTGATGCCGACCAATACGTGGCAGGCGTACAACTTCCGCGACTCGAACGGCAACGGCTGGGGCGACACGTGGTACGCGAAGGGCGCGCAGAGCACGGCGAAGCTCGGCCGCATGTACATCCGCCGCGGTGTCCCGCCGCAGTGGCGCAAGTACGACGTCGACTTCCTCCGCTGGCTGCACGCCACGGGAAAGCAGCCGGACATCCTGACCGAGACCGACCTCGAGTCGATCCGCACCGCGGAGGAGCTGATCGCGCGCTACGACCTGGTCATCTTCCCGGGCCACACCGAGTACGTGACCCGCCACGAGTACGACCTGATCCAGAACTACCGCGACCTCGGCGGCAATCTGATCTTCCTCTCGGCGAACAACTTCTTCTGGCAGGTGCAGCTGCAGGGCCGGACGCTGCGGCGCACGCGCCTCTGGCGCGAGATCGGCCG
Organism: uncultured Gaiellaceae bacterium; assembly: GCA_963730405.1. Lineage (GTDB taxonomy): Bacteria > Actinomycetota > Thermoleophilia > Gaiellales > Gaiellaceae > Gaiellasilicea. Next base: position 58,515 of record CAVSRW010000011.1, read on the forward strand.
ACCGGAGTCGGCAGTCCTCGGCGTCCAGTACCGCGGCAACGACGACGGGCGCCGCCAGCAGCCGTACATCGTCCGCTCGGCGGCCACCGCCCCCTGGTTCTGGGCCGGCACCGGTCTCGGCGACGGGGCGACCTTCGGCCAGGAGCTCGGCGGCTACGGGATCGAGATCGACCAGACGAGCGCGGCGACGCCGCCCGGGACGATCGTGCTCGCCGAGATTCCCGACCTGTTCGGACCAGGGCTGACCGCGCAGATGACGTACTACGAGACGCCACAGGGAGCGAAGGTCTTCTCCGGCGGCGCGATCGACTTCGGCGGCTCGGCGACGCTGCCGACCGTCCGGAGGATGCTCGAGAACCTCTGGGCGCGGCTCTCCGCGCCGTAAGAGACCGGCTCTACGCGGCGACCGCCGGGACCTCCGGCGCCGCTTCCTCCTCGCGGTGGCGGAACGCGACCGCTGCGAAGGCGAGCGCCGCCGCCGTCATCCCCACTGCCGTTGCCGCGAAGACGCGCTCCGGCCCCCACGGCCCCAGCATCTGTCCCGCCACGAGGAAGCCGAGCGGCGTCGCGAGCGTGCTCACGGAGACGAGCGCGGTCATCACCTTCGGGCGCAGCTCGACGGGCGTCCGGGCCGTGATCAGCCCGATCGTCGGCGCGTTGACCAGGGGCGCGAAGAACATCATCGCGAACAGCGACGCCATCACGCCCCACGCGGGCAGGCCGAGAGGGAGCAGCCACAGCGGCAACGTCATCGCGACGATTGCGACGCCGGCGAGCCGAAGCGGCGGGAAACGCTTGATCAGGAAGACGCTGCAGATGCTCCCGATGAGCGCACCGGTGCCGCCGGCGGCGTAGAAGAGCCCGGCGGTGCCGGAGCTCTCGCCGAACGCGGTGAAGGCGTAGAACGGGATCGTCGCCGACACGGCCGAGCCGACGAAGTTGAGCGCGATCACCGAGGCGCCGAGCGGCGCCAGCAGGCGGTCGCGGAGGAAGAAGCGGATGCCGGCCAGGGCGCCGCCGGTCGAACCCGCGGCCAGGCGCCTCTTCGTGCGCGGGACGAGACCGGCGAGGAGCAGGAACGAGAGCGCGTAGGTGGCCGCGTCGACGTAGAGGATGTTCGGCGCGCTCATGAACGGGATCAGCGCGCCGGCGAGCGCGGGGCCTGCGAGCCCGGCGATCGCGGTTCCGCCCTCGATCAGGCCGTTCGCCTGCCCGATCGTCCGCTCGTCCTCGCCGACGAGCTCGGGCAGGATCACCCGCTGCGCCGCAAAGTAGGGCGCCGTGAAGCAGCCGAGCAGGAAAACGAGCGCGAGCAGGAGCGGGAGCCCGAGGGCGCCGGCCGCGTGCAGCGCCGGCAGCGCCGCAAGCAGCGGGATCCGAGCGCCATCGCAGACGAGCATCGTCCGCCGGGCGCCCAGCCGCTCGACGACGGCCCCGCTCGGGATGCCGAAGAGCGCCATCGGCAGGAGCTGCGCGGCGAGGACGTACGTCATCTTCGCGGCCGACCCGGTCGTGACGAGCACGAACCACGGGAGGGCGAGGTATGTCATCCGCGAGCCGAGGATCGAGACGATCTCGGCGGCGACGAGAGCAGCGATCGACTTCTTCATAGCGCGGCATAATAGTACGTCCGTACGTTTTTGTAAAGTGGGATCGATGCCGAAGGTCTCGGAGGAGCACAAGGAGCGGCGCCGCGAGCAGATCCTCGTGGCGGCGCAGCGGGTTTTCGCCCATCACGGCTACGAGGGCGCAACCGTGACGCGCCTGGAGGGGGAGACGGGTCTCTCCCGCGGCGCGATCTTCAGCTACTTCGAGAACAAGGAGGCGCTCTTCGTCGCGCTCGTGCACAGGTCGTCCGACCGCTTCGTCGAGATCTGGCTCGAGCAGGGCTACCGCGCGCTGATGGAGGCGATCGCGCAGGAGGACCCGGCGTGGTTGTCGGTCCAGGTCGAGGCGGCGCGGCGGGTCCGCACGGACGAGCGCTTCCGGGAGATGCTGAAGCCGCTGGACGAGGAAGTGAAGTCGAGACGGGAGTCGCGGTTCGCTCGCCTGCGCGAGGTGACGCGCGACGACGTCCCGATCGACGTGATCGCGCACTTCCTCAGCATGCTCGCGAACGGGTTCGCGTTCGCGCGCGTCACGGACGACCCGATGCCGGATCTCGACCAGCTGATGACGCTGGTCGAGACCGGCGTCCGGCCCCGGCCGCGCTAGAGCCCGAGCTCGTCGGCGTACGCGTGCGCGTAGATCGCCTTCAGCTCCTGCACGCGCTGGACGTAGTGGCGCGTCTCGGGGAACTCGATCCCGCTCCCCTGCTCGCGCCAGCGGTCGACGTTCGTCTGACCGGCGTTGTAGGCGGCGAGCGCCAGCTCCTCGTCGCCGTACTTGTCCAGCAAGTGGCGGAGGTACCAGGAGCCGTAGCGGACGTTCAGCTCGGGGTCGACGAGATCGCGCTCGTGCCAGCCGGAGCCGCCGGTCCGGTCGGCGATCCCCTGCGCAGTCGCGGGGAGCAGCTGCATCAGCCCGACCGCTCCGGACGTGGAGACCGCGTCGGCGTCGAACTTCGACTCCTGGTAGATCACCGCTGCGACGAGCTGCGGCTCGAGCCGGTAGTTGTCGGCGTGGCCGCGGACGATCTGCTCGTAGCGGAGCGGGTACCGCAGCCGCTCGTACCAGCGCGGCTCCGTCTCGTAGACGTAGACGGCGAAGGCGGCGAGGACGAGGCCGACGACTCCGAGTGTCGCGAGCCTCACGCGGTCTCCCTCGCCTCCGGCTCGGTCGCGCGGCGACGCCGATGCTGCGCATCGGCGCCTCTCGGGGAACCCCTCGGTTCCCCGAACCCCCTCCTGACAGCGTGACCGAGTCACGCGGTCAGCTGCTCCATCACGCCGGCGACCCAATGGTCGAGCTCCTCGAGCGTGCCGGTGTTGACGTAGGCGAAGTCGGCACGCTGGAGCTTCTCCTTGTCCGGGAGCAGCCGCTGGTCGCGGTCGTCGCGCGTCACGCGCCGTCGCTGTTCCCGCAGCTTGGCGGGCGCTGTGATCACGACGACCTTGTCGAAGCGCTTCTCGCCGCCCGTCTCGAAGAGGAGCGGGACCTCGGTGACGGCCACGGCCGGCGGGTTCGGCAGCTCCGCGAGCTGCTCGCGCCAGCGCAGGTACTCGGCGGCGACGAGCGGGTGCAGCAGCCGCTCGAGGAAGTCGAGCTTCTTCCTGTCGCCGAAGACGATCGCGGCCACGCGCTTGCGGTCGACGGTCCCCTCGTCGTCGAGGACCCCGTCCCCCAGCTCCCCGACCATCGCCTCCTTCACATCCGGGTCGGTGCGGAGGAGGTGGTGGACGATCTCGTCGCTCGAGACCGTCGCCGCACCGGCCTTCTGGAACGCGAACAGGGCCTCGCTCTTACCGGCTCCGATCCCACCGGTGATCGCGACCGCGATCGGCCGGGGCGAGCCAGCGCGAGCCTGGCTCAGGATGACCACCCGCTGACGAGACGCGATCGGGGGTGCGAGGCAAGGACGCAGGGAGCGTCCATAGCGGCGCTATGGACGCGACCGAGGACGCAGCATCGTGCCGCTGAGCGCGGCTCGGCAGCATGGTGCTTCATCCGGAGTCGGGCTCGCGCTGGCTAGGCGGTGTCGGGTGACTCGGGTTCGTCGCCGGCTGCGACGTCCGACTCGGCAGTCGGCTCGTCCACGGGCTCGTCGCCCGCTGCGACCTCGACGTCGGCGGTCGTCTCCGCCTCGAGCTCGACCTCGGCGGCCGCGTCGGACTCGGGCGCCGGAGCGTCCTCCGTCTCAATCTCGGCCTCCGTCTCGAGCTCGGCGACCTCGGCCTCCGCGACGGGCTCGGCGGCCTCCGTCTCCTCCACCTCGGTGTCGGTCGCGGTCGGCTCCTCGCCCTCGCCCTCGGCCGCGGCGGCGCCGGCCGGGAAGACGTCCTCGGAGAGGTTCAGGTTCGGCGTCAGGTGCACGGACTCGCCGCCGTCCGCGCGCGGGAGCGGCTCCTGCCCCTCCTCGACCCGCTTGAGGGACAGCGAGAGGCGGCGCCGCTCGGCGTCGACCTCGAGAATGAGCACGTTCACCGCGTCGCCCTGCGAGACGACCTCGCGCGGGTTCTCGACGTGGTGCTGCGCCAGCTCGGAGATGTGGACGAGGCCCTCGACGCCCGGCAGGATCTCGACGAAGGCGCCGAACGTGACCACCTTCGTGACGCGACCCTCGACGACGTCGTTCTCGGAGTAGCTCTCGAGCACCTGCTGCCACGGATCGGACTGCGTCTGCTTGAGCCCGAGCGAGATCCGCTGGCGGTCGCGGTCGATGTCGAGCACCTTGACCTTGACCTCCTGGCCGATCTCGAGCACCTCGGACGGATGGTTGACGTGGCTCCACGAGAGCTCGGAGATGTGGATCAGCCCGTCCATCCCGTTCAGGTCGACGAAGGCGCCGAAGTCGACGATGTTCGAGATCGTCCCGTCGACGATGTCGCCCGGGTTGAGCCGGTCGAGGATCTGCTGGCGCTGGTCCTTGCGCTCGTCCTCGAGGACGGCGCGGCGCGAGAGGACGACGTTGTTGCGCGACCGGTTCAGCTCGATCACCTTGCAGCGAAGCTCGGTCGCCATGAACTCGTCGAGGTCCTGGACGCGGCGGATGTCGACGAGCGAGGCGGGCAGGAAGCCGCGGACGCCGAGGTCGAGGATCAGGCCGCCCTTGACGACCTCGATCACGCGGCCGACGACCGGCTCGCCCGACTCGGCGGCTGCCTCGATCTTCTTCCAGGCCAGCTCGAACCGCGCGCGCTTCTTCGACAGGATCAGCCGGCCCTCGGCGTCCTCCTTCGTGAGCACGAGCGCGTCGATCTCCTCGCCGACCGAGACCTCGTCGGCGGGGTTGACGGAGCGGCGGATCGAGAGCTCGGCGACGGGGATGACGCCTTCGGACTTGTACCCGATGTCCACGAGCACCTCGTCCTTGTCGACGCGGACGACCGTGCCGTGCACGACCTCGCCCTCGTTGATCGTCGGGAAGGTCGACTCGTAATCGGGGATCAGCTCGCCGTCCGGCCCGGTGACCCAGACGCCTTCTTCGGCTGCGATCGGCTTTTCCATCGTGTCGTTGGCCATGCGAGTTGCGGAGTATAGCCCGAAGTTCACGAGGCCTAGGACGCGCTCGTGACACGCTGTTACTTGGCTAGGTCTTGGCCTCGTTCCAGTCGTCGCCGACGCCGACGTCGACCGCGAGCGGCGGGTCGAGCGGGTAGGCGCCGGTCATCTCCTGCCGCACCAGTTCCTTGATCGCGGTCGTCTCGGTCTCCGGCGCCTCGAGGAGGAGCTCGTCGTGCACCTGGAGCACGAGGCGCGCGCCCCTCCCCTCCTCGCGTAGGCGGTCGTGGATCCGGATCATCGCCACCTTGATGATGTCCGCCGCCGTGCCCTGCATGACCGAGTTGACGGCGAGCCGCTCGCCGAGCGCCCGCGTCTGCCGGTTGCGGACGCGGATCTCCGGCACCGGCCGGCGGCGGCCGAGCAGCGTCGTCACGTAGCCGTCCCGCTCCGCCTGCTCGATCGTGCGCTGGATGAAGTCCTGCACGTGCGGGAAGCGGGCGAGATAGGTGTCGATGTACTCCTGCGCCTGCTCCCGCGGGATCTCCAGGTTCTCCGAGAGCCCGAACGCCGAGATGCCGTAGATGATCCCGAAGTTGACCATCTTGGCGACGTTGCGCTCGTCCTTCGTCAGCTCGGCCGGGTCCTTCCCAAGCACCTCCGCCGCGGTGGCCGCGTGGATGTCCTCGTTCCGCGCGAACGCCTCGCGCAGGCGCGGCTCGCCCGAGACGTGCGCGAGGATCCGCAGCTCGACCTGGCTGTAGTCGGCGGAGATCAGCCGGTGCCCCGCCTCGGCGACGAACGCGGAGCGGATCTCGCGGCCGAGCTCGGTGCGGATCGGGATCGCCTGCAGGTTCGGGTTGGTCGTCGAGAGCCGGCCGGTGGAGGCCGCGGCCTGGTTGAAGGTCGTGTGGAGGCGGCCGTCGCGCTCGGAGAGCAGCTGCGGCAGTGGGCCGAGGTACGTGTTGATCAGCTTGGAGAGCTCGCGCCACTCCTCGAGCACGCCGACGATCTCGTGCTCGCCGCGGATCGAGCGGAGCACGCGCGTGTCGGTCGAGTAGCCCGTCTTGCCCTTGCGGCCCGGGGTCAGGCCGAGCACCTCGAAGAGGATCCGCGCGACCTGCTGCGTCGAGCCGAGCATGAACTCCTCGCCGGCCAGCTCGTACGCCTTCGCCTCCAGCTCCTCGAGGCGGTCGGCGAGCCGGGCGGTGATCTCGCCCATCCGGTAGGTGTCGATCTTGACGCCCGCGTCCTCCATCGACGCGAGCACCGCGGTGAGGGGCAGCTCGATCTCGTCGTAGAGCCGCTCGGAGCCGCGCTCGACGACGCGCTCGCGCATCGGCCCGGCGAGTCGCCGGGCAGCCTCGGCGCGGGTGATCAGCGCGGCCGTCTCCTCCTCCGTCGCGGGCTCGGGGATCACCTCGAGCCCGTACTCGCGCTGGAGGTCGTCGATCGCGTACTCGGACCGGCCCGGCTCGATCAGATAGGCCGCGATCAGCGTGTCGTCGGCCGGCTGCATCGTCAGCCGCGGCAGCGACTTGAAGTCGTGCGCGACGAGATCGGCGTCGCGGAGCCGCGCCGGCGATTCCTCGCCCCACGGGCCGACGACGACGCCGTCCTCCTGTGCGAGCGCGAAGCGGCCGTCCGCGACGGCGAGGCCGGCGCGGCCGCGCGCCTGCGGCAGCTCGCCCTCCCGCCACGGCACGACGGTGCCGGCGACCGGCACCGGTACGGCGGCGGGGATCGCGTCCTCGAGGTCGTCGATCCGGTTCAGCAGCCCCCGGAACTCGTAGCGGCGGAACATCTCGCGCAGCTGCGAGCGGTCGGGCGGCTCGAGCACGATCTGCGAGGGGTCGAAGTCGAGATCGAGGTCGCGCCGCATCGTCGCGAGCTCCTTGGACATGCGGGCCTGGTCCGCGAACTCGGTGATGTTCTTCCGCCGGGCCGGCGAGAGCTCGTCCGCGTGCGCGATCACCTCTTCCACCGACCCGTATTGCGCGATCAGCTGGGAGGCGGTCTTGTCGCCGATCCCGGGGACGCCCGGGATGTTGTCGGAGGAGTCGCCCTTGAGACCGATGAAGTCCGGGACCTGGTCCGGCCGGATCCCGTAGCGGAGCTCGACGCGCTCGGGCGTATAGACGTTCACGTCCGCGACGCCGCGCGGCGTCATCATCAGGACGACGTTCGGCGAGGTGAGCTGGAAGGCGTCGCGGTCGGTCGAGACCACCGTCGTCTTCACGCCCGCCTCGTCGGCGCGGGTCGCGAGCGTCGCGATCACGTCGTCCGCCTCCCACCCCTCGAACTCGAGGTTGCGGTAGCCGAACGCCTCCACGATCGGGCGGAAGTGCGGGAACTGCTCGCGCAGCAGGTCGGGCATCGGCCGCCGACCTTGCTTGTAGACCACGTCTCCCGCCTCGGCGACCGCGGCGCGGTGGGTCGGGCTGGAGTCCCACGCGACGGCGACGCCCTTCGGCCGGTAGTCGGAGAGCAGCTTGAAGAGCATGTTCGCGAAGCCGAGCAGCGCGTTCGTGGGGAAGCCGTCGCTCGTCGCGAGCTCCTCGGGGAGCGCGAAGAACGCGCGGTAGGCGAGGTTGTTGCCGTCGACGAGGAAGAGCTCGGAGTCCCGCGCCGGGCCGTCGTCGAGCTGCAGCTCCTGGCCGGTGAGCGTCTTCGGGGACATCGATTCGAGTCTACGCAGCGGGGGCGGCGCGGACTCCGCCAGGTATCTTCGCGCGGGTCGTGGAGATCGTTCCGCTCAGCGAGGGAGAGAAGAGCGGTGCCGAGGCGCTGCGCGGAGGAACGCGCGTCGCGCACCTCGTGGGCAGGCTCGGGGAGGCGCCGTCGCGCGGCCGCTACGCCTGGGTCGGTCTCGGCGACCACTCACTCGCGGCCGGCGAGCAACCTGAGGTGCTCGCGGACGTCTACGCGGCCGCAGGATCCCGATGGGTCGAGGGCGGCCACCTCACGCACATCGTCGAGGTCCCGGCGGAGGGGCCGCTCCCGCAGCTTTTCTTCGAGCTCGGGTTCGGCCAGGAGCAGGTCTACGCGACCGCTCCCGTCAGGATCGAGGAGCCGTCGGTGCCCGACGGCGCGACGATTCGCCGCGCAGGCCCGGCGGACATCGAGATCCTCCTCGAGGTGGCCGGCACGATCGGCGAGCACCAGGTGGGGCCGCCCGTCTGGTCGGGCCTGCCCGCGCCCGAGCGCGAGGCGATGCGCGACGACTGGGTCGAGTTCCTGGAGGACGAGTCAGCCGTGATCCTCGTGGCCGAGCGCGGCGGGGTTGCAGTCGGATACGCCGCTTTCCATCCCGGCGACGACGCCGGCGTCGCGCATCTTCCGGTCGCGGGCACGCGACCCGGCGTGCGCGGCGAGGGGATCGGGGTCGCGCTCGCCGAGCACGCGCTCCACCAGGCGCACCGCGCCGGCTTCGAGACCGTCGAGCTCGACTGGCGCTCGACGAACCTCCTCGCCTCGCGCTTCTGGCCGAAGCGCGGCTTCCGGGCCACGCACCTCCGCCTGCGCCGGGACGTTCAGCCGACCGCCTGATGCGGCGTGTCCCGATCCCATCCGGGTCGCGGATCGCGGTCGTCAACACGGACGGCGGCGTCGTGCTGCGGCCGCCGCCGCCGTCCAACGGGATCGCCGACGTCGGCGCCGCGGTCCGGGACGCGCTTCGCTTCCCGCTCTCGGGCTCGCCGCTCGAGGCGCTGGTCACGCGCGCCGGCCGGGCGACGATCGTGGTGCAGCCGCCGGAGCTGCCGCTGCCGGGCGCTCCGGAGGATCCACGGCAGGAGGCGCTCGCCGCGGCGATCGAGGAGCTCGAGCGGCTGGGCGTGCCCACCCCGCGCCAGACGATCCTCGTCGCCGGTGGGCTCAACCGCCGTGCCGGTCACCGCGAGCTGGAAGCCCTGCTCGCGCCGTGGTTCGCGCGCCGGTTCCACGGCCGGGTCGAGGTGCACGACGCGGAGTCGCCGGACCTCGTCCATGTCGGTGACGCAGGCCGCACGCCGCTACGGGTCAACCCGCTGCTGGTCCAGACCGACCTCGTCCTCTGCGTGACGGCGGCGGAGACCGTCCTCCACGGCGGGCCCGGCGCCCTCGTCGGCGCGTGCGGGACGGAGACGCTGCGCGCAGCGACGGCGTACTCGCTGCTCGAGACCGCCGCGGCGCGTGGCTGGCAGCTCGGGGTCGCGCTCGAGCGCACGCTCGCAAGCCGCGTCCCCGTGCTCGGCACGTCGCTCGTCCTGAACCCGCCCCGCCTCGCCGGCCGCTTTCGCGGCTATCCCTACGAGGACGGGGCGGTCGCGCAGCTTGCCCGCTCGCCGCTCCGCCGCTTCTCGCTGCTGCCGTCGACGATCCGGCGCCGCCTGCTCCAGGACCTCGGCCGGGAGCTGACGGCGGTCGCGGCATTCGCCGGCCCGCCCTCGGTGGCGCACGCCGAGGCGCTGCTGCGCGGGATCGCGCGCCGGTCCGCCCCGCTGGAGCGGCCGCTCGACGCGATCGTCGTCGGCATGCCCTGGAAGCACCACCACTCCCCGCGCGAACGGCTGAACCCGATCACGGTCGCCGCGGTCGCGCTCGGCCTCGCCCTGCGGCTCTGGCGCGACGCCTTCCCGGTCGCCGACGGCGGCACCGCGATCGTGCTGCACCGGTTCTCGCGCCACTTCGCCCACGGCACGCAGGATCCGTACCGCGCCCTCTTCCACTCGCTTCGCGACGGACGCACGGCCGAGGACCTCGCCGCGGGCGAGGCCGAGGCGCTCGCGGACGAGCGCGCCCTCGCGGCGTACCGTGCCGGCCGCGCCTGCCATCCCCTCCTCCCCTATGCCGACTGGGACAGCTGCAAGCCCGCGCTCGACCGGCTCGGCGCGGTTCTCGTCGCGGGCTGCCGCGACCACCAGGCGGCGCGGACGCTCGGGTTCGTGCCGACACATGGGGTCTCGAGCGCGCTCGAGATGGCGCACGGGCGAGCGGGCGGCGAGGCCCGGATCGGCTTCCTCCTCGGCCCGCCCTACTTCCCGCTCGAGGTCGGCGGCGGCTAGCCGCTACTGGAAGAGGAGCAGGAGCGCGTCGGTCGGCGCGTAGTCGTCGGTCAGAACGGGGACGTCGTCGGTCGGGATCACGCCGTCGCGGCGGTCGAGGATCGGCTTCTGCAGGTCCGGGACGCTCGGGTTCGCGCGGCGCAGCTCCTCCCAGCGGTCGGCGAGCTGCTGCCGGCCGGGCGTCGCCTTCTCGGTCGCGACCAGGATCAGGTTGCGGTACTGCTCGTCGCCCCCGTCCCGCGGCAGGATCGCCGGGTGGACGAGCACCGACGGGAACGCGGTGCGGTAGGTCTTGTAGATCGAGCGGAAGAGCCGCGAGCCCGGCCCCGCCAGCGCGCCGATCGCGTTCGTGACGACGACGCCGCCCGGCGCGAGCCGCGACCGCACGAGCGCGAGGAACTCCTGGGTGACGAGGTGCGCGGGAATCGAGTCGGCGAAGAACGCGTCGATCACGATCACGTCCCAGCGCTGCTCGTCGTCGGCGAGGAAGCGGCGGCCGTCGCCGACGTCGACCTGCAACCGCGGGTCGCGCGGGAGCTCGAAGTAGCGGTAGGCGACGTCGACGACGACCGGGTCGAGCTCGACCGCCTGCAGCCGGAGCTGCGGAAAGTCGCGCAGCATCCGCTTCTCCGAGGAACCGGCGCCGAGGCCGACGAAGAGGACGTTGCGCGCATCCGGGTTGTAGGCGATCCCGAGGTGGAAGAAGTCGGTGTAGCGGTACCGGGTGCGGACGGGGTCGTCGAGGTACATGGCGCTCTGCAGCGAGTTGTCGAAGCGGAGGTAGCGCGTGTCGGCGTCGTCGACGACTGCGAGCCGGTGGTAGCGCGTGTCCTCCGCGAAGACGACCTCGAGATCCTTCGCCTCGACGCCCACGCGCGGATCCTTCGCGTCGAGGTAGCCGTAGCCGCGCGTGCGGAAGAGCGGCGACCAGTTCTGCGCCGACGTCGCCGTCAGCGGCTCGATGTGCTGCGAGCCCAGCGACATCGCGTAGAGGCTCGCGCCGACCGAGAGCGCGCACGCGAGCGCGACGACCGAGTGCAGCCTCCCGGCCAAGGCGGCGAGCGCCGCGGTGGCGAAGAGCGCCGCGGCGCCGAGGACGAACAGCTGCTCGACGCCGAACTCCGGGATCAGCCAGAAGGCGGTCGCGAACGTGCCGACGATGCTGCCGGCGGTCGAGATCGCGAACGTCCGACCGGCCGTGCGTCCGACCCGCTGGAGCGCGTCGACCTGGAGCCGCACGGCGATCGGCCCGACCGCGGAGAGCAGCACCGCCATCGGCAGGAAGAGGATCGCGGTGCACAGGACCGGGTCGAGCCGCGCGCCCGGATCCCAGTTCAGCACCGCTTCGATCACGACCCGGTCGAGCAGCGGGATCGCGAGCACGGCCGCCGCGCCGGCGCCGATCACGGCGGCCAGCGTCAGGACCGACGGGAAGCGGTCGGCGAGGGCGCCGCCGAGCCAGTAGCCCGCCGCGAGGCCGCCGAGGATGACGCCGATGATCGCGGCCCAGACGAAGAGGGAGTTGCCGAAGTACGGAGCCAGCACGCGGCTCGCGGCCATCTCGACGCCGAGGAGGACGCCGCCGCAGAGGAAGACCGTGACGAGCACGGGCAGCGTCGCCGCAGGACGGTGCTGCCGGAGCGGGATCGGCCGCGGCCCCTCGGCCGGGGACGGCGCGGGACGCGCCGGCTCGCTCACTCCTCTCCGAGGTAGGTCTTGCGAACCTTCTCGTCGTCGCGCAGATCTTGGCCGGCCCTTCGAGCGCGATCACGCCGGTCTCCATCACGTAGCCACGGCTCGCCGCGTCGAGCGCCATCAGCGCGTTCTGCTCGACGAGCAGGATCGGCGTCCCCTGCGCGTTGATCTCCCTCACGATCTCGAAGATCCGCTCGACGAAGATCGGCGCGAGCCCCATCGACGGCTCGTCGAGCAGGAGCAGCTTCGGTCGCGCCATCAGCGCGCGCCCCATCGCGCACCATCTGCTGCTCGCCGCCGGACATCGTCCCCGCCTTCTGCTGCCTCCGCTCGGCCAGCCGCGGGAAGAGGTCGAAGACGCGGTCGAGGTCCTCCTTGAAGTTCTGCCGGTCCTCGCGCTGGAAGGCGCCCATCTCGAGGTTCTCCAGCACGCTCATGCGCGGGAAGAGGCGGCGTCCCTCGGGCGACTGCGCGATCCCCATCTTCACGACCGCGTGCGGCGGCGCGTTCGTGATGTCGCGGCCCTGGAAGCTGATCCGGCCCTCGCGCGGGTGGTTGAGGCCGTTGATCGAGCGGAGCGTCGTCGACTTGCCGGCGCCGTTCGCGCCGATCAGCGTCACCACCTCGCCCTCGTGGACCTTCAGGGAGACGCCCTTGAGCGCGTGGATCGCGCCGTAGTAGGTGTGGACGTCCTCGAGCTCGAGGACGACGGCGTTGCCGCCGCGGCTCAGCCATGCGACGGTCGCCCCCTTCCCGAGGTAGGCCTCGATCACGCGCTCGTCCTTCTGGACCTCCTGCGGCGTCCCCTCGGCGATCTTCTCGCCGTAGTCGAGCACGGTGACGCGGTCGGAGATGCCCATCACGACCTTCATGTCGTGCTCGATCATCAGCACGGTCAGGTCGCGCTCCTCGCGCAGCTTGCGGACGAAGGCGGTGAAGTCGGCCGTCTCCTGCGGGTTCATCCCGGCCGTCGGCTCGTCGAGGAGCAGCAGCTTCGGCTGCGTCGCGAGCGCGCGCGCGACCTCGAGCCGCCGCTGGTCGCCGTAGGAGAGGTTGCGCGACATCTCGTCGTCGCGGCCGCGCAGCCCGCGAGAAGCGCAGCAGCTCGCGTGCCCGCTCCCGCGCCTCGCGCTCCTCCCGGCGCACGCGCGGCGTCCGGAAGATCGAGCCGAGGATCCCGCCGCGCAGCCGGCAGTGCATGCCGACGAGGACGTTCTCGAGCGCCGTCATGTGCTGGAAGAGCCGGATGTTCTGGAACGTGCGGCCGATCCCGAGCTCCGTGATCGCGTGCGGCGGCTTGTCGCTGACGTCGATGCCGTCGAAGACGATCATGCCCGGCGGTCGGCTTGTAGACGCCCGTGAGCATGTTGAAGAAGGTCGTCTTGCCGGCGCCGTTCGGGCCGATCAGCGAGACGATCGACCCCTGCGGGATCGTGAAGTCGATGTCGTTCGTGGCGACGAGGCCGCCGAACTCCTTCCGTACCCGCTCGCGCGACGAGGAGGTCAGTCATTGCCGCGCTCTCGGTCGGTGTCCGAGCCCTCGTGCTGGACGTCGTAGAACGGCGTGTCGGCGACGCCCAGCTCGAGCTCGCGCTTGTGCCTGCGCTTCGGGTATCAGCCCCTCGGGCCGGAAGAGCATCATCAGCACGATGATGACGCCGTAGATCCCGAACTGGTACTTCGTCGGCTCGAAGTCGACCCCGGCCTCGTTCAGCTTCGAGCCGATCGTCGCCAGGCCGGCGACGTTCAGGTAGCCGAGGATCATCCCGCCGAGCAGCACCCCCCAGATCGAGCCCATCCCGCCGAGGATGACCATGCAGAGGAGGAAGACGGAGAAGTTGAAGTAGAAGTCGGCCGGGAAGGCGCCGCTCCGGAAGCTCGCGTAGAACGCGCCGGCGACGCCGCCGAAGAAGGCGCCGATCGCGTACGACCACGTCTTCGTCCGCATCAGCGGCACGCCCATCGCCGCGGCGGCGGTCTCGTCCTCGCGGATCGCGATCCAGGCGCGGCCGAGCCGCGAGTCGCGCAGCCGGATCGAGCAGAAGACGGTGATCAGCAGGAGCGCGAGCGCGGTCCAGTAGAACCACGACAAGCGCTCGAACGACTGCTGGTAGCTGAGCGGGAGGCCGAGCGACTCACCGATCTCGCCGAAACCCGGCGAGTCGATCGGGCTGATCCCGAAGGTGCCGTGCGTGAGGTCGAAGCCGAAGACGTTGTCGCCGTTGCGCACGACCTGCGGGATGATCTCGCCGAAGCCGAGCGTGACGATCGCGAGGTAGTCGCCGCGCAGGCGCAGCGTCGGCAGGCCGATCAGGATCCCGATCAAGGCCGTGAAGCAGCCGGCGATCAGGAGGACGAGCCAGAGCGAGAGGTGGATCCCCGGCAGCTCCCTCGAGATCCCGACCGAGCCGAAGTGGAACGTCCACTGGTCGAACTGCTGCGACGCGAGCCAGGCGGCGGTGTAGGCGCCGGCCGCGTAGAAGGCGACGTAGCCGAGGTCGAGCAGGCCGGCGTAGCCGACGACGATGTTCAGGCCGATCGCCATCATCGTCACGACCATCATGATCACCATCGAGTCGAGCGCTCGGGACGAAGTCCCCGAGCAGCGGCAGGTCGCCGAGGCTCTCGACGTACTCCGGATAGAGGAACGCGGCCAGGATCAGCGCGATCGCGACGAACACGCCGGTACCGGCCTGCCGCAGCCTCTGCTGGATGCTGGTCATGCTCCCTCCGGCGTCCGCTCGCCCAGCAGGCCCTCCGGGCGGAAGACGAGGATCAGGATCAGGATCCCGAAGACGATCGTCCGCGTCCAGTCGGATCCTGGCGTGTACCAGGTCAGGCCCTCGTTGAACGCCTGGATGAAGCCGATTATGAGCGCGCCGAGCACTGCACCCGTGAGATTGCCGATGCCGCCGAGCACGGCCGCCGTGAAGGCGATCAGTCCGAGCTCGAAGCCCGTGTCGTAGCGCATGTTGAACTGGAGCAGGTACACGATGGCGGCCGCGGCCGGCGAGCGAGCCGGCGAGCGCGAACGTGACCGAGACCGTCCGGTTGACGTTGATCCCCATCATCGCCGACGCCTCGGTGTCCTGAGCCACCGCCCGCATCGCCTTGCCCTGCTTCGTCGAGCTGACGAACCACGTGAGCACGATCAGCACCGGAATCGTGATCAGCAGCACGGCGAGCTTGTTCCACGAGTACGTGATGTCGCCGATGCCGATCGCCTCGGAGCGCGGGATGAAGGACGGGATCGAGTGGAAGCCGACGCCGTAGATCGCGAGCGAGATGTTCTGGACGATGAACGACATGCCGACCGCCGTGATCAGCATCGTCAGCCGCGACCTCGCCCGCAGCCGGCGGTAGGCGACGAACTCGATCGTCGCGTTCACGATCGCGAACAGCGTCATCATCGCGACGAGCGTCAGCAGCATCCCGCCGACGATCACGGCAATCGAATCGTCGGCGTCGAGGCCGAGCACGGAGACGATCACGGTGCTGGCGACGAGGCCGGAGAGGGCGAAGACGTCGCCGTGCGCGAAGTTGATCAGCTGCAGGATCCCGTAGACGAGCGTGTAGCCGAGCGCGACGAGCCCGTAGATGGCGCCGTTCGTGAGCCCGATCAGGCCGACGTTGATGAACTCGGTCGGATCCTTGAAGAAGTTGACGAGCAGCCAGATCCCGACGAGCGCGAGGAGGCCGAGGCCGATCAGCGAGGTGACGCTCGACTTCCGCAGCCGGTCGAGAGTCGTCGTCAGCGCCGGGGGGGCCATGAGGGAGAGAACCTAAACGAAACTCGGGGGAGGGCAAACGCCCTCCCCCGAGTCGCGACGTGCTGTTAGGCGCTAGCCACGCGCGGCTTCGACGTTCTCCGGCTTCGGGGAGATCGTCTTGACCGTCTCGAGCTTGTCGGTTGCCCTGTAGATCGTGAAGCCGACGACCGCGCCTTCGGCGCCGCTCGGGTCGCCGGTGTCGTTGATCTCGAAGCTGCCGAGGTAGCCGTCAGTGACTTCCGCCTCGAACATCTTCGCGATCACGTCGGCCCTGGAGCCGTCCGACGCGGCGATCGCGTCGATCATGATCTGCGCCGCCTGCGCGCCGTAGATCGCGTACGGATCGACCGGCTTGCCGCCGATCCGCGGCTTGAGCTTCTCTGCGAACTCGGCGCCTGCGCCCTGGAACTCGTCGATCGGGACGCCGGCGACACTCATGAACATTCCCGGTGTGGCCTCGGGCGCCTCGTCGATCGTCTGCTGAGTCGTGAACCCGTCCGGGGCGAAGAGCTTGACCTCGCCGTCGTTCGGGCCGAGCACGGCCACCTTGTCCTTGATCACCTGGGCGCCGTTCTCGTCGATCAGGCCGCCAAGGAAGACCGCGTCGGCGTCGGTGCCGCCGATCTTCCGGAACAGGGCCTCGTAGCTCGACGCCTTCGGATCCCAGGCCTCGAAGCCGGCGACCTTGATCCCGACCGCTTCCGCAGCGTTGCGGAAGTTCGTCGCGACGCCGAGTCCGTACGCCTCCTTGTCGTTCAGGATGTAGACGCTCGTGACGCCCTGCTCCTTGGCGAACTCGGCCACGGCCGCACCCTGGTAGGCGTCGTGCGCGACCACGCGGGCGTAGTTGCGACTGCCGGATGGGTAGTACTTGTCCGGCTCGGTGCCGTCACAGCCAGGGCCGCCCTCGGTCAGGCAGACGTACGTGTTCGCCGGCGACATCATCGCGACGCCGCCGCCCGGAGCCTGGTTCAGCACCGGAATCACGATCGCGGCACACCCCGAGTTGAAGGTGCCGATCACGCCGACGACCTTCTCGTTGCCGGCGTAGGCCTGCGCGTTCGTCGAGCACTTGCCCGAGTCCCACTTGCCCGCCTGAGCGGTCGAGTCGTCGCAGGACTGGAAGGCGACATTGTGGTCGCCCGCCTTGTAGTTCGCCTCCTCGAGGAGGACGCGAATCGCCTCCACGATCTGGGTCGTCTGCGTGCGCGACGAGCCCTGGAGCGGGAAGTCCGATGCGATCAGGACGTCGGGCTCACCCTCGCCCTCGTACTCGACCGCCGTGCACGAGCTCGACGGCAGCGCCTCGACGCCCTCGCCCCCGCCACCCGAGGCCTCGGTCGTCGTGCCGTCGCCACTACCCTCGTCGTCATCGTCACCGCAACCCGCTGCGAGCAGTGCGAGCGCCGCGACGAGCAGGGCCAGAACGCTCAACCAACCACGCTTTCTGGAAATCACCAGCTCTCTCCTCCTCCGTCACCTGATGGCCTAGCCCGACGAGGTTCTGCACGCGTCTGCGCAGCCTTGTTGCGGGCGAATGGCGAAGTATCACGGCGGAGCGCGGCACATTTCAACTTTGACCCGCTGCACTACGCTCGCTTAACAGACATGTCAGCGGCCGGGTGTCGAGTCCGGAGCGTGCTGCGACCGCGAAGTACCATCCTCGGGCGGGCCGAAGTGGCGGAACTGGCAGACGCGCCGGACTCAAAATCCGGTTCCCTTCGGGGAGTGTGGGTTCGATTCCCACCTTCGGCATTCGGGCGTCACCCGGTCGTCGGCGGCGGCTCCGTCGTCGGCGTGAGCGGCTCGGTCGTCGGAGGCGGCGCCGTGGTCGGCGGCGGCTCGGTCGTCGGCGGCGGCTCCGTGCTCAGCGGTGGCTCGGTGACGGCCGGGGGCGCCGCCGTCGTCGGGGCCGCGGTCGTGGCGGGCGGGGCGGTCGTGGCGGGCGTCGACACGCCAGTCGTGGTCGATCCGGTCG
Source organism: uncultured Gaiellaceae bacterium (assembly GCA_963730405.1). Lineage (GTDB taxonomy): Bacteria > Actinomycetota > Thermoleophilia > Gaiellales > Gaiellaceae > Gaiellasilicea. The sequence goes on from CAVSRW010000011.1 coordinate 76,103, forward strand.
TCTGCCCCGTCGTCGCCGGCGGCGGTACGACCGGCGCCTGCGTCGCCTGCCCCGTCGAGATCGTCGACGCGGCCGGGCCGGTCGCCGTGCCGCCGTCGGCGCCCGAGCCGCCGGAGGTCGCGAGGAATGCCACCCCGACACCGGCGAGCAGGAGCGCGAGCGCCCCGAGCGCGATCAGGGCGACCGGCCGCCGCCGGGGTCGCCGGAGGGCAGGGGCGCGAGCACGGCCGTCACGTCCCCGTCCTCTTCGATCGCTGCCTCGTCGCCGACCTCGAGCAGCTCGAGCAGCGCAGCCAGCGCCGCCCGATCCTGCTCGGCTGCGCCGACGCCGCCCAGCCCCGTCAGCTTCGCGTTGCCCTCCGCATCGAGGAGCACGCTGGTCGGCGAGAGCGAGCCGTGGGTCACGCCCTGCGCGTGGGCGTAGGCCAGGGCGGCGGTGACGTCGGCCGCGACCCGACGGGCGGTGGGCGCGTCGAGGGTGCCCGCGTCGAGCCGCTCGGCCAGCGTTCCGCCGCCCGCGTACTCGAGCACGGCGTACGACTCGCCCTCGTGCTCGCCCTGGTCGAAGACCTGCACGATGCTCGGGTGCGACAGGCCTGCAGCACCGAGGCCGGCCGCCGGCATTCGCACGAGCACCTCCCGCCCGAGCTCCCGGTCGAGGGCGCGCCAGCTCGAGCCGCCCGCCTGCTCGAGCAACTCGTACCGGCCGGCAACGACTCTCCCCGTCTCCATCTGCTCCTCGCCGGGCGAGTCTAGACTCCGAGCGTGCCGCGAGTCGGGATCCTCACGGGCGGCGGCGACTGTCCCGGGCTGAACGCCGTGATCCGCGCGGTGACGCGCCGGATGCTCGACCTCGGCTGGGACGTCGCAGGCGTGCGCGAGGGCTGGCGCGGGCTCGTCGAGGGGATCGTCGAGCCGCTCGGGCGCCGCGAGGTCTCGGGGATCCTGCCTCGCGGAGGCACGATCCTCGGCACCACGCGGACGAACCCGTACAAGGTCGAAGGCGGCGTCGAGCAGGTGCTCGCCAACTTCGAGCGCGAGGGGCTCGACGCGCTCGTCGCGATCGGCGGCGAGGACACGCTCGGCGTCGCGGCGCGCCTCCACGCCGAGCACGGCTTCCCGGTCGTCGGCGTCCCGAAGACGATCGACAACGACCTCAGCGGCACCGACTACACGTTCGGCTTCGACACGGCCGTCACGATCGCGACGGAGGCGATCGACCGCCTGCACACGACCGCCGAGTCGCACAACCGCGTCATGGTCGTGGAGGTGATGGGCCGCCACGCAGGCTGGATCGCGCTCCACTCCGGGATCGCGGGGGGCGCCGACGTGATCCTGCTCCCGGAGCATCCCGTGACGGTCGAGGAGGCGTGCAGCCTGCTCGAGAAGCGGCACGCCGGCGGCAAGGACTTCTCGATCGTCGTCGTCAGCGAGGGCTACGAGCTGACCTACGCCTCGGGCGAGCGGCAACTCGTCGCGGGGCAGGCCCGCCCGACCGACCAGTTCGGGCACGTCGTCCTCGGGGGTGTCGGCGGCGAGCTCGCCCGCGAGATCGAGGATCGGACCGGCTTCGAGACGCGCGTCACGGTGCTCGGGCACGTCCAGCGCGGCGGCACGCCGACCCCGCGCGACCGCGTCCTGGCGACCCGTTACGGGCTCAAGGCGGCCGACCTCGTCGAGGCCGGCACGTTCGGGCGCATGGCCGCACTGCATGGGGACGAGATCGTCGACGTCTCGCTCGAGGAGGCGACGCGCAAGCTGAAGACGGTCACGCCCGGGTGGTACGCCGTCGCCGAGGCGCTCGCCGGCTAGCCGACCTTGCAACAGACTGTTGCAAGGTCGTGGCGCGGCGCGGCTCCGCGCCGCTCGTGCTTGTAACAGACTGTTACTTGGCTCAGCCGAAGAGGAGCAGGAGCGCGTCGGTCGGCGCGTAGTCGTCCGTCAGCACCGGCACGTCCTCGGTCTGAACCGGGGCGTCGACGCGGCCCCGGATCGCGGCCGTCAGATCGGGTGCGCCCGGTGCCTGCTTGCGCAGCTCCTCCCAGCGTTCCTCGAGGAACGCCTTCGACGGCGCGGCGCCGTCGCCGGCGACGAGGATGATGTTGCTGATCGTGGTCAGGTCCCGCCCGCTGTCGGCCAGGACCGGGTGGATCGCAACGGTCGGGAAGACGGCGCGGTAGGTGCGCAGCATCGAGCGGAAGAGTCTGGAGCTGCTGCCGCGCACGGCGCCGATGATGTTGGTGGAGACGGTGCCGCCCGGCGCCAGCCGCGAGCGGGCGAGCTCGAGGAACTCGCGGGTCGCGAGGTGGAACGGGATCGAGTCAGAGTAGAAGGCGTCGATCACGATCGCGTCCCACGGCCCCTCGTTGGCGGCGATGAAGCGGCGCCCGTCCTCGACCTCGACCCGCAGGCGCGGATCGCGCGGCAACTCGAAGAACTCGTAGGCCACGTCGACGACCTCGGGGTCGAGCTCGACCGCGTCGATACTCGTCGCCGGAAAGTCGCGCCAGGTCCGCTTCGGCGCCGACCCGCCGCCGAGGCCGATGTAGAGGATGCGTCGCGTGTCGGGGCGGTAGGCGAGCGGGAGCTGGAGGTAGTCGGAGTACTCGAAGCGGGTGCGGAAGGGATCGTCGATGAACATCCCGCTCTGGAAGGAGCTGTCGAAGCGGAGGTAGCGGCTGTTCGCGTCCTCGACGACCGCGATCCGGTGGTACTGCGAGTCCTTGAGGTGCAGCACCTTGTAGCCGGACTGCTGGTCCTCGAGCGAGCCGCTCCGGTCCTCGTCCTGCTGTTGACGGTAGACCGGCGACCAGTTGCGCAACTGCGACGCGGAGACCGTGCCGCCCTGCTCGGGTGCGAGCGAGACGACGGCGCCGATGCTGGCTACTGCGAGCGCGAGCGCGACCACCCCGGCGAGCACGAGCCGCTCGACGAGCGCGACGGCGGCGGCGGCGAGCATCAACGCGACTGCGGCCGACGCGAGCACCTGGTCCGTGCCGAGCTCTGGGATCAGCCAGAACGCCGTGGCGAACGTGCCCGCGATCGACCCGGCCGTGGAGATGGCGAAGAGGCGGCCGGCGGTTCGCCCGAGCCCTTCGAGCGAGTGCGCCTTCAGCCGCACCGCGATCGGCGAGACCGTGCCGAGGATCACGCTCTGGATGCCGAAGAGGAAGACCGTGGCGAGGAGCGGGTTCAGCCGCGGCCCCGGGTCCCACTCGACCAGGTGCTCGAGCACCCACTCGTCGACGAACGGGATCGCGAGCACGAGCAGCGACGCCGACGCGAGCATGCCGACGAGGAGCCGCGGCGTCGGATAACGGTCTGCGATGGCACCGCCGACCCAGTAGCCGGTCGAGAGGCCGGCGAGGACGACGCCGATCAGCGCGCCCCAGACGTAGAGCGAGTTGCCGAAGTAGGGCGCCAGGACGCGGCTCGCGGCGATCTCCAGCCCGAGCAGCGCGGCGCCTGCCAGGAAGACCGCGACCCCGATCGCGATCGAGCGCCTGCGCTCGCGGCTCATCTAGGGCAGCTCGCGGACGAGCACGGCGTCGACCCCGGCCCGCTCGAGCTCGTCGATCTGCGGCTGGGTCGCCTCGCGTAGGTCGGCGATCGCGAGCTTGCCCGCCGGCAGGTCGGAGAGGAGGTCGAGCACGTGCTCGAGCCGGTCGTCGTCGCCGTCGGGCGCCGCGAGCACGAAGAGCTCGGGATCGAAGCGCTCCAGCGCCTCGTCCAGCTCCTCCTCCCGCTCGACCTGCACCACGAGCTCGACGCCCTCGCCGAGCTCGACGTCGTCGTCGCCCGGGCAGACGATGCGCGCGTCGCCCGCCGTCCCGGCGGCGGTCACGATCGGCAGCGCGGTCGAGGCGCGGATCGCATCGAGGGCATCCTCGGCGAGCAGGGCCTCGGCGCCGCCTGCCTCCGCGCGCTGCGCCTCGCCGGCGTCGCGCACGGCGACGATGAGCGAGATGCCGTCTCCGTCGGAGATGGCCTGGCTCAGACGTCTCGGGCCGGTCACGCGCCGGAGAGTACCCGAGCGGCTACGGTGCGGATCGTGCGGGGCCGGATCACGATCCTCCTCCTGCTCGCGGCGCTGCCCGCGGTCGCGACGGCGGCAACGCGGCCGGCGTTGATCGGAACCCAGCGCGCCGACGTCCTGTTCGGCCGCGAGGGCAGCGACCGGGTGAGTGCGCGTGGCGGCAACGACCGGATCGCGGTCGAGTACGACGCCGGCTTCGACGACGTGACCTGCGGCGCGGGGCGCGACATCGTCACCGCGGACGTGCGTGACCGCATCCGCCCCGGCTGCGAGATCGTCGGCCGCCGCATCCACCGCGACCGGCACACGAATCCGCAGAGCCAGCACGAGTCGGAGGTCGAGCCGGACTCGCTCACGGTCGGAGCCACCACGGTCACGCTCTTCCAGGTCGGCCGCAACCAGAGCGGCGGCGCGGCGAGCATCGGCTTCTCGACCTCGAGGGACGGCGGGCGCACATGGCGCGAGGGGATCCTCCCCGGCCTGACGGCCGTGTCTCAGCCGCCCGGCCCGTCTGCTCGCGCGAGCGACCCGGTGCTCGCGTACGACGCCGCGCACGGCGTCTGGCTCGCCAGCACGCTCGCGCTGGCCCCGGGCGTGACGCGGCTCGCCATCCACCGCTCGAGCGACGGGATCACCTGGACCGGCCCGATCGACGCGGCCCTCGCCCGCTCGGAAGACCTCGCCTACGACAAGAACTGGATCACCTGCGACAACGGCGCCTCGAGCCGCTTCCGAGGCCGGTGCTACCTGGCGTACACCCTGACCGGCGGACGCCCGAACGATGTCGCAGTCCAGCGCTCCGATGACGGCGGCCGCACGTGGTCGCCTCCGGTCACGCGCCGGATCGAGGTGACGGGTGTCCTTCCCGTCGTGCAGCCGGACGGCAGGCTCGTGCTGACGTTCTGGTCGGGGCGGACCGGGATGGTCTCGGTCACGTCCACCGACGGCGGCGTGACGCTCGACGAGCCGGTCCTGATCTCGGAGCTCCGCGCCCGTGACGCGCGGCCGCTGCGGGCGCCGCCGCTGATCGCCGCGGAGGTCGAGCGAGGCGGCGGCGTGATCGTCGCCTGGCAGGACTGCCGCTTCCGCGCCGGCTGCACGGGGAACGACATCGTCGTCTCGCGTTCGCCGGACGGAAAGGAGTGGAGGTCGCCGGTACGGGTCACGACCGGGCGGAACGCGGTCATGCCGACGATCGGCATCGAGCCCGGCACCGGGCGGCTCGCGATCGCCTACTACGTGATCCAGCGAAACGGGATCGACGCGGAGCTGATCACCTCGGCGAACGGCACGGGTTGGACGGCACCGCAGCGGCTGAACGCGCGCCGGATGCCGCTCGAGTGGATGCCGCGGACGACGCTCGGGCGGATGCTGGCGGACTACATCGGCGTCAGCTGGGTGCGCGGGCGGCCGCTCGTCGTGCTCGCGCTCGCCTCGCCTCCGCGCGGCGGCGAGCTGCGCCAGGCGATCTACGCCGTCCGCGGCTAGACCGTCTGCGCCAGCCGAGTCGCGAGCTCGCGCACGCTCGACCGCAGCTCGTCCGGCCGGCGGATCGTGAACCCGCAACCGAGGCCGGCCAGCACGGTCGCCATCCAGTCGAGCGAGTCGACGCGCATCAGCAGCAGCGTGCCCGCGGGGTCGTCCGTCAGCTCGGCGAGCGTCGGCGGGATGCGGCGGGCCGCCTCGTCGACGGGCAGCTCGAGCAGCACCTCGACCTCCCACTTCCACGGCACCCGCGCGAGCGAACGGGAGACGTGCGCGACGGCGTCGAACCCGTCCGGCGGAGCCACGGCGGCGGTGTCGGCGAGTGAGGTGCGCCACATCCGGTCGACGCGGAACGTGCGGAGGTCGGCGCGGCCGTGGTCGTGGGCGGCGAGGTACCAGCGGCCCGAATGGACGACCAGCCCGAGTGGGCTCAGCTCCCGCTCGGACTCCTCGCCGGCGAAGGTGCGGTACGCCGTGTGGATCCGCCGCCGGCGCCGGATCGCGTCGGCGAGCAGCAGCGCCGCAGCGGCATCCGCCGGCGCACTCCTCCTCGTCCTCGTGAACTCGAGGGTCTCCTCGAGCGCCTCGACCTGGCGGCGCAGGGTCGCCGGCAGGACGCGGTTGATCTTCTCGAGCGCTCTGCCGACCACGTCGGCGGAGCCCTCGCCGCCGGTTCCGCGCGTCGCGAGCAGGCCGAGCACGACGGCGACCGCCTCCTCGTCGCCGAGCATCAGCGGCGGGAGCCGGTAGCCCGGCCGGATCCTGTAGCCGCCCCCGACACCGCGCTGCCCCTCGACGGGGATCCCGAGCTCCTGCAGCACGCCGACGTAACGCCGTGCCGTCCGCGCGTCGATCCCGAGCCGGTCCGCGATCTCGCGCCCGGTCGTCAGCGGCCGCGTCTGCAGGAGCTCCAGCAGCTCGAGCAGGCGCGAGGTCGGCGAGGCCATACGGCAGTCAAGCACGGATAGAGGGCGAAAATCGCCCTAATTGACCTCTAGGCTCGGAGTGACCGCGAGCGAGGAGGACCGCATGAGCGACGTCGCTGATTTCGACTTCTGGATGGGCGAGTGGACGGTGCACAACCGACGGCTGCGCGAGCGGCTCGCCGGCTCCGACGAGTGGGACGAGTTCGAGGCGGAGAGCAAGGCCTGGCCGATCCTCGGCGGCCTCGGCAACGAGGACGTCTATCGCACCGACCACGACGGCGGGTTCGTCGGCATGTCCTTCCGCTTCTTCGACCCGACGACGCGCCAGTGGTCGATCTACTGGGCCGACAGCCGCCGGCCGGGCCTGCTCGACCCGCCGGTGATCGGGTCCTTCACCGGCGACAGGGGTGTCTTCGAGGGCGACGACACGTTCAAGGGCAAGCCGGTCCGCGTCCGCTTCACGTGGTCGCGCGTGACGACGCCGAGCCCGCGCTGGGAGCAGGCGTTCTCGGACGACGGCGGCGAGAGCTGGGAGACGAACTGGGTCAACGACTTCACACGAATCGGAGGCGACGGATGAGCGCAGTGCAAGCCGGCTACCGGCACCTGACGAAGGAGATCACGCCTGCTCCGGGGATCGAGCTGGGCGCGAGCTCGCTGAAGTGGTACGACATCGCGCCCGCCGACGAGCCCGTGCCCGGGCCGATCCGGGCGCTGGCGCGCGGGAGCCTGCGCGGCGCCGTCGACTCGGGCGCGATCGAGCTCGATGACGACCTCGGCTTCGTGATCCTGCATCGCTGCGGCGAGAGCTTCTACTTCCTCCTCGTGTCGACGTGGCGCAACGACAACGAGCTCTGGGAGACCGTGTGGGCGAAGACCGACGACGCCGAGGGCTTCCACCCCTGGCCGCTCGAGGGGTCGCACCGCCCGACGTTCTGCGTCTGGGAGCTCGGCGCCGTCTGGCACGAGCAGCAGGCATGGAGTCGCTTCCTGCACACGGAGCGCAGCGAGGATGACCGCGAGGCGTACCTGCGCGACTCGTTCGCCGGCGCGGTGTGACGCCGAGACGTCGGAGTCCCAGCGGCCCGCGGGGCGGAGCGTCCCGCCTTCAGGGATCTGACTTGCGGGTGTCCGGGCTCTGCCCGGGCGCCCGCCTATTGACCGATCGGATGCCAGACCGTCTTGAGCTCGAGAAAACTCGAGATCGTCCACGGGCTCTGCTCGTCGGGCGTGCCGTGGACGACGCGCTTGACGTTGTCGGCCGCGAGCCGCTCGAGCTCGGCCGACGTGCCGTTCGCGCCGGTGAGGTCGATCGCATTCACGTCCATGTGTCCGGCGAGGATCGGCGCGAGCTCGTCCTGGAGCCCCGTGAGGATGTTGACGACGCCGCCGGGGAGGTCGGAGGTCGCGATCGCCTCGGCCAGCTCGAGCGCGGCGAGTGGGTGCGACTCCGACGCGACGACGACGGCAGCGTTGCCGCCGACGATCACGGGCGCGATCCGCGAGACCAGCCCGGCGAGGGCGGGCTCCTCCGGCGCGAGCACGGCGACGACGCCGGTCGGCTCCGGGATCGAGAAGTTGAAGTACGGGCCCCGAGACGGGGTTCGAGGAGCCGATCACCTGCGCCAGCTTGTCGGCCCAGCCGGCGTACCAGACGACGCGGTCGATCGCGGCCTCGACCTCCTTCTTGCCGGAGCAGACGGCTGCGAGGTCGGCGACACGCGTCTCCATCATCTCCGCGAGCCGGTAGAGCACCTGGCCGCGGTTGTACGCAGTCGCGCCCGCCCAGCCCGGGATCGCCTTTCGCGCCGCGACGACGGCGTCGCGGGCGTCCTTGCGCGAGGCGCGGGCGACATTCTGGCCCTCCGCCTCGTAGGTGCGCCCCGACTCCGAGCGCGGGAACTTGCCGCCGATGAAGAGCTTGTACGTCTTCTTGACCGGGAGCCTCGTCACGGCCGGCTCCCGAGGCGCCGGTCGCCGAGGACGAGCGCGATCGCGCCGCCCAGCAGCAGCAGCGGCAGCCGGAAGCGCCTCACTTCGCCTCCCTCGCCTTCAGCTCGGTCGCGCGGAGGAAACCCGGTTTCCCCCGCGAGCCCCCTGCGCGTTGACGCCGCTGCTGCGCATCGGCGCGCTTCTGCGGGGGAACCCGCCGGTTCCCCCGAGCCCCCTCCTGACGGCATGACTGCGTCATGCCTTGTCCTCGAAGCTGAGGTACGGCTCGAGCCCGTGCCGGCCGCCCTCGCGGCCGAAGCCCGACTCCTTGTAGCCGCCGAACGGCGACGCGGGATCGAAGCGGTTGAACGTGTTCGCCCAGACGACGCCGGCCTTCAGCTTGTCGGCCATCCAGAGGATCCGCGAGCCCTTCTCCGTCCAGACGCCGGCCGAGAGCCCGTAGGCGGTGTTGTTCGCCTTCTCTACGGCCTCCTCGGGCGTGCGGAAGGTGAGCACCGAGAGGACGGGCCCGAAGATCTCCTCCTGCGCGATCCGGTAGCTCTGCGCGACGTTGGTGAACACGGTCGGCGCGAACCAGTAGCCCTTCTCGGGCAGGCGGCACGGCGGCTGGTAGATCTCCGCGCCCTCGGCCTTCCCCGACTCGACGAGCTCCGTGATCTTCTCGAGCTGCATCTTCGAGTTGATCGCGCCGATGTCGGTGTTCTTGTCGAGTGGGTCGCCGAGCCGGAGCGTCTCGAGCCGCTGCTTCAGCTTCGAGACCGTCGCCTCGTAGATCGACTCCTGCACGAGCAGGCGCGAGCCGGCGCAGCAGACGTGGCCCTGGTTGAAGTAGATCCCGTTCACGATCCCCTCGACGGCCTGGTCGAGTGCGGCGTCGTCGAAGATGATGTTCGCCGCCTTGCCGCCGAGCTCGAGCGTCAGCTTCGTGCCGGTGCCGGCGAGCTCGCGCTGGATCGCCTTGCCGACGTCGGTCGAGCCGGTGAACGCGATCTTGTCGACGTCGTCGTGCTTGACGAGCGCGGCGCCCGCGCGCCCGTCGCCCGTGACGATGTTGACGACGCCCGGCGGCAGCTCGGCCTGGCGGCAGACGTCCGCGAAGAAGAGCGCGGTCAGCGGCGTCGTCTCTGCCGGCTTCAGCACGACCGTGTTCCCGGCCGCGAGCGCGGGTGCGATCTTCCACGCCAGCATCAGCAGCGGGAAGTTCCAGGGGATGATCTGGCCGGCGACGCCGATCGGCTTCGGCTTGCGCGCCGGGAACGCGTACTCGAGCTTGTCGGCCCAGCCGGCGTAGTAGAAGAAGTGCGCTGCTGCGAGCGGCAGGTCGACGTCGCGGCTCTCGCGGATCGGCTTCCCGCCGTCGAGGCTCTCGAGCACGGCGAGCTCGCGGGAGCGCTCCTGGAGGACGCGCGCGATCCGGAAGAGGTACTTCGCCCGCTCCGAGGCCGGCAGCTTCGACCAGCCGTCCGTGAAGGCCGCGCGAGCGGCCTTGACGGCGAGGTTGACGTCCTGCTCGCTCGCCTGCGCGACCTCGGCGAGCTTCTCCTCGCTCGATGGAGAGACCGACGGGAACCATTCCGCCGAGCGCGGCTTGACGAACTTGCCGCCGATGAAGAGTCCGTAGCGCTTCTCGAGCTGGACGATCTCGCGCGCCTCCGGCGCGGGCGCGTAGTCCCACTCGGTCAGGGCCGGAACCGGCGCGTGTCTGCGTTCGAGCTCAGTCAAGGGTGAAGTAGTCGGCGGACTGGTACTGCCCGGTCTTCTGCTTGCGGATCTGCATCAGGACGTCGTTCAGGAGCGACGAGGCGCCGAAGCGGAAGAGATCGGGCGTCATCCACGGGAGCCCGAGCGTCTCGTGCAGGACGACGAGGTACTGGATCGCCTGCTTCGCCGTCCTGATCCCGCCCGCGGGCTTCATCCCGACGATGCGGCCGGTCTCCTCGTGGACGTCGCGGATCGCCTCGAGCATGCAGAGCGTCACCGGCAGCGTCGCGGCCGGATTGACCTTCCCGGTCGAGGTCTTGATGAAGTCGCCGCCGGCGGCCATCGCGAGCAGCGAGGCGCGCCGGACGTTGTCGTACGTGCCGAGCTCGCCGGTCTCGAGGATCACCTTCAGGTGGGCAGGCCCGCAGGCCTCCTTCACCTGGACGATCTCGTCGTAGACCTTGGCGTAGCGGCCGGAGAGGAAGGCGCCGCGGTCGATCACCATGTCGACCTCGTCGGCGCCGAGCTCGACTGCCTCGCGTACGTCGGCGAGCTTGACCGAGAGCGGCGACTGGCCGGACGGGAACGCCGTCGCCACCGACGCCACCTTCACCCCGGAGCCCTCGAGCCGCGCTTTCGCGGTCGCGACGAGGTTCGGGTAGACGCAGACGGCGGCGACGGACGGCACCGACGGATCGACCGGATCGGGGCGGATCGCCTTCGAGCAGAGCGCGGCCACCTTCCCGGGCGTGTCGGCGCCCTCGAGCGTCGTCAGATCCATCATCCGGATCGCGAGGTCGTAGGCCTGGAGCTTCGAGTCCTTCTTGATCGAGCGCTTCGCGAGCGTTGCCGCCCGCTCCTCGAGCGCGACCGCGTCGACCGAGCCGATCCGGGGGAGCCGCGGCTCGAGCGGGAGCTCGAATCCACGCGGCAGTGCGGGCGCCTGCGCCATGCCGCCAGTGTAGACGGGGGTTGGAACCCGGCCGAGCGGGAATCAGGTGCGGCATGAAGTGGCGCGGACGTGGCGGCGGCGGCCGGATCGAGGACCGGCGCGGAGCGGGCGGCGGGCTCGGCGGCGGCATACCCCTGCCGATGGGCAAAGCCGGCGGCGGGCTCGGCCTGATCATCGCGATCGTCCTCTACCTGGTCTTCGGCGGCCTGCCGGGCGGCGGAGGCGGCCTCGGCGTCGATCCCGGCACCGGCCAGTTCGGTCAGGGGGCGCCGGCGCCGACCGAGGAGGAGCTCCAGAAGGCACCCGCCGACGACCCGGCCAAGTTCGTCGACTTCGTCGCCGGCGACGTCGACGCGACCTGGAAGAGGCTCTTCGCGGCGAGCGACCAGACCTACGAGCCCCCGATCATCGTCCTCTACGACAGTCAGGTCAGTACCGCCTGTGGCACGGCGCCCTCGACCGTCGGCCCGTTCTACTGCCCGGGCGATCGCAAGGTCTACCTCGACCTTCCGTTCATGGAGCAGCTGCAGCAGCGGCTCGGCGCGAACGGCGACTTCGCGCAGGCGTACATCATCGCCCACGAGATCGGCCACCACGTGCAGAACCTGCTCGGCGTCATGGACGACGTCAACCTCGCGCAGCAGGAGAGCCCGGACGAGGCGAACGAGCTCTCGGTGCGGCTCGAGCTCCAGGCCGACTGCCTCGCGGGGATCTGGGCCCACTCGGCCGTCCGCCAGGAGGACCTGCTCGAGACGGGCGACCTCGAGGAGGGGCTGAACGCGGCCGCGGCCGTGGGCGACGACAGGATCCAGAAGCAGTCCGGCGGCGAGGTCAACCCGGACACGTTCACGCACGGCACCGGGGAGCAGCGCGTCACCTGGTTCAAGAAGGGCTTCCAGACCGGCGACCCGAGCGCCTGCGACACCTTCAAGGGCGACGTCTGAGGGCGGGCCGTCTCCGAGGACGGCCCGCCCTTCGCGTTCTGGTCAGTCGTCGTCCCCGAAGTCGGGCGCGTCGCCCTTGGGGTGGAGGAAGTGCTTCCGGCCGACGTCGCGGGCGATCCGCGGGAAGTGCTTCGCGGTCTCCGTCATCGTCGTCCGGTAGTGGAGGCCGCCCCAGACGCGGGCGTCCTCGATCGCGGCCACGACGTCGCGCAGGGTCTCGTACGTCTTCGGTCCGCCGACGCCGACAACGTTGCTCGTGAACGTCATCTGCACGTGCTTCGTCCCGAAGTAGCCCTTCAGCGACTGGGTGACCGCCGCCGTCATGCACGCGTGGCCGGACGGGTACTCGGGATGGTTGCCGGTGAAGAGCGGCAGCCAGGTCGGATCCGGCGAGGTGAGCGGGTTCCCGTCGGTGTCGGCACGCTGGATCGCGTGGTTGGGGCGCCAGAAGTAGTAGTGGTACTTGGCTTCCCAGCAGGCGATCATCGTGTCCGCGGCAGAGACCCAGACGTATCCGAGCAGCCTCGCGGACTCGGCCAGGTCGAGCCCGTGTGCAACGGCGACCCCGCGAACGGCACGGCTGTACTGGGCATAGGCCTGATCGGTGAAGAAGCGGGAGTGCTCGGTCTGCGCCGGCGTCCGGTCGCTGACCACGCCGCCGATCTCCTTCAGCTCGTCGACGTCCCGCGCGTAGCGCTTGCTCGTCACCTCGTACGGCTCGCCCGGCCGGTACTCGGACTGTGAGTCGAACGTGAACGGCCGCACCTTGCCCAGCTTGACGTCGACCGGCGGCGTCAGCGCGATCGGCTCGAAGACCCCGACACCGGGCGTCGGCTGGACATACGGGACGACGTCGTCGAAGTGGTCGCCGGTCCGCATCGCGAGCATGCCCGCGGCGGCGGCGGTTCCGACGGCCTTCCCGCCGTCCTTCGCTGCTCCGGCCGGGATCGACGCCATGAACGTGTCGTAGGCGGCTTGAACGGCTGCTGCCTGCCCCGGAACACGGGCGACGAGGACGTCGCGTGCCGCCTGTGCGACGGCCGCGTCGGCGGACGCGTCCGGCGGCGCGGTCACTCCGGTCGCGAACGGCTCGAGGCCTTCCTCCACGGCGGCGACAGCGTCGTACATCGCCCCGTGCACCATTGCCGCGAGCGGCGTGCTGCTCGCGGGCGGACGACCCGCGGCGATCGCCACCTCGGCGATGCCGCTCCAATAGACGACCGCGTTCTCACTCGGTGCGGCCGCCGGCGCCGCTGACGTTCCCGTCGGCCCGAGGGTCAGGACGACGACGAGCGCAAGCGTCGCAGCGAATCCGATACGGACTCTCATGTTTGGTGCTCCTCTCCAGACGAGATCGCTTCGACGACGCGAAGATGGTCGAGCTCGGCCCGCTCCGCGAGGAGCACGGCCTCGAAGCTCGACGGGGCGTCGAAGACGAAGAAGCAGATCTCGTCCTCGGGAACGTGAATGGCACGGTCGAAGCGGACGCACGTTCCCTGTCGCGTCAGCTCCGCGGCGGCCGAGCGGGCACGTCGCTCACTCGCGGCGCGCCCTCCGGCGTCGCCGCGAGCGAGATAGGTCTCAACGAGGTAGCTCGGCACGCCACCGACGCTACGGCCCGGCGGCCGCGTTGAAATCGTCAGAACGTCTGAACTTTGCTCGCGAGCTCGGTGCGCGAGCGGACGCCGAGCTTGGCGTAGATGCGCGTGAGATGGGTGGCCACGGTGCGCTCGCCGAGGAAGAGGGCCGCGGCGACCTCGCGGTTCGTCCGCCCCTCGGCGACGAGCGCGGCGACGCGAAGCTCTGCGGGCGTGAGGCCCCCGATCTGGACGCGGCCCCCGATGCGCCCGAGCTCGGCACGCGCCTTCTCGATCCAGGTCTCCGCGCCGAGCTCCTCGAAGAGCACGAGCGCAGCCTCGATCGCCTCGCGCGCCGGGCGCTTCTGTCGAGCTCGCCGCCTGACGACACCGAGGGCCAGCAGTGCGCGAGCCCGCCCGAACGGGTCGTCGACGGCGGCGTGCTTCGCGACCGCGTCGTCCAGGGCGGCGAGCGCGCGGTCGACGTCGCCGCGCGCAGCGTCCAGCAGTCCTCGACACCGCGCGACCTGCGCCAGCACCCAGGCACGGCCCACGCGGACAGCATCCGACTCCCAATCGTCCAATACCGCCGCTGCGTCATCCGTCCGGCCGAGCTCCAGCAGTGTCTCGACGTAGTCGGCCCGCCACCAGCGCAGGTTCGGCTCCCGCCAGCCGGCCGCGTCGCCCTCCGCTTCGGCAGCGGCGAACCAGCTTGCGGCCTGGACGGGATCCCCACTCCAGTGGTCGACAACGCCCTCGAGCGCGACCAGCCCGCCCAGGCGCGCCCCCTCCGCGTCGGCCAGCTCGCGACCCCGCCGCGCGAGCGCGCGGGCTCGAGGCAGGTCGCCGCGGTGCGTCACGACCAGTCCAAGTGGGAAGAAATCCTGCGGTACCGGCGCCGCGTACTGGATTCCGATCTCGTGTGCGCGCTCCGCGTACTCCTCGGCCAGCATCCAGCGTCCCGCCCGCCACTCGACCAGCGCCAGCAGCCACAGCGCGCCGGCACCGATCCGCTCGTCCCGCTCGTGCGAGTCCCGATAGCTCGACTCGAGCAGGGCGCGAGCCCGCTCGGTCTCGACCGACCAGACGAGCACGTGCGCGAGCGCCGACCGAGCCTGGTCGAGCAGCCGCTCGTTCCCGCTGGCGAGTGCACGCTCGTACGCTCGCTCCGCGTCTCGCCGCGCATTCGCATCGCCGTGGTTGAAGCGGAGGACGGAAAGCGCAGACAGCGCTCCGGCGCGGAGAGCATCGTCGTCGAGCCGATCGGCAAGTGCGAGCGCCGCTTGCGCGTGACGCGCTGCCCAGTCGTGCCCGTACGCGACGCGCCCGCTGCTCGCGAGCTGGCGGTGCAGCGCCGCTTGCAGCTCAGGGTGCGCGTGCGCCTCCTCGAGCGCCTCTTCGAGCAGCGCGACCTTGCGCGGGAGCGGCTCGAGCTGGGCCAGGAGCGCAAGCGACTCCGCACGCTCCCGGCCGGAGGCGGCGCCCGCGACGAGGTCGAGCGCGATCGTCCGCGCCCGGGCACCGTCGCCCGCGGCGGAGTACGCCGACGCCGCCGCAAGTGCGCGGCGATGACGAGCTGAGTGGTCGTTCGGCGGCGTGGCGCGAAGTGCATGGTCGCCGAGCTCTGCGGCGACGATCGGCGCACCGCGCCCGAGTGCGATGCCCGCCGCCGCTTCGAGCGCTGCGGCGGTTTCGGCATCCGGCTCCGCGGCAGCCAGCGCACGGTGGCGAGCACGCACGACCGGGTCCTCTGCGACGTCCGCGAGCCGCGCGTGTGCCTGCCGACGAGCGTGCGGCGAGGCTCCCTGGTAGAGCACGGACGCGAACAGCGGGTGCGTGAACTGGACGAGACCCTCGACGACCTCGATCAGGCGATCCGCGAAGGCCGGCTCGAGCGCCTCGGCGTCGAGTAATGAGGGACTCAGGCGGCCCTGGGCGCACACGAGCAACAGCGCGCCACGAGTCGGGTCCGGCAGGCCCTCCAGCCGGGCTCGCACGAGCGCCTCGAGCGACGCCGGAACCGGCAGCGGCTGGGTCGGGTCCAAGTCGACCGGCAACGCGCGGGCGAGCTCGAGCGCGAAGAACGGATTGCCGCCCGAGGTCTCGTGCAGGCGGAGCAGCGTCGGCCGCGCGACGGCCGCGCCGAGACTGCGCTGCAGGATCGCGCGCAGCGCGCCGAGGCTGATCGGCCCGACCTGCAGACGCTCGACCGTGGCGCCGCCGAGGGCGCGCTCGAGCTCGGGCGCGGGAGTGCCGTCGTCGGCGCGGCGGGAGACCAGCAGGCGGACGTTCTCCGCGGACAGCCGCCGCAGCGCGAAGCCGAGCGCGCGCGCTGACGACGCGTCAAGCCATTGGATGTCGTCGATCGCGAGCACGAGCGGCTCGCGGGACGCGGCGAGCTGAAGCGCGGTCTGGACCGCGACGGCGACGGTGCGGAAGTCGACCGCGACGTCCGGGTCGTCGTCGAGGAGCAGGATCGCCTCGAGCGCGTTCCGGCGCGGGCTCGGGATCTCCGGCAGCACGTCCTCGAGGATCTCCTCGAGCACGTCCGCGAGCCCCGCGTACGCGACCAGGTTCTCCAGCTCGGCCGGACGTGCGGTCAGGACGCGGATCCCACGTTCCCGCGCGGCCTCGACCGCGGCCGACCAGAGCGTCGACTTGCCGATGCCTGCCTCACCCTCGAGCGCGAGCACCGCAACCCCCGAGGACTCTCCGTCGAGGAAAGCCTCGAGCGACCGCAGCTCGTCGTCCCTGCCCAGTACCTCCATCGGTTTCGCCCCTCCCGCGGCCATCGTGACACGGCCGGAACGGGAAGTCAGCCCGACGTAGACTCGCCGGATGGACGAGCGTGTCGAGGCCGACGTGATCCTCGACGTCGTCTTCGAGCGCGGGCTGCTCTTCCTCGTTCTCGCGAACATCGGCGACCGGCCCGCGCACGGCGTGCGGGTCAAGTTCGCGGAGCGCTTCTCCGGCGTCGGCGGCGCGAAGCGGATCGACCGGCTCTCGCTCTTCCGGCGGCTCGAGTTCCTCGCGCCGCGCAAGTCGATCGAGGTCTTCCTCGACCGGAGCGCGTCCTACTTCGCCCGCGCCGAGCCGACGCGGCTGACGGCGAATGTCAGTTGGCGGACGGCCGAGGGTGAGCGGCGCCGCACGACGATCGTCCACGACCTCGAGATCTACCGCGATCTCGGCTACATCGACAGGGAGGTTCCGCCCAGTGGCCGTCCAGCGTGACAACCCCTATCCCAACTTCAACTTCGCCGTCGACATCGGCCTCGGCGACGCGATCGGCTTCAGCGAGGTCGACCTCCCGGCGGGCGAGATCGAGGTGATCGAGTACCGCGAGGGAAACGAGATCGCCTTGCGGCCGCGGAAGCTCCCCGGCCTGACGAAGTACGCGAACGTGACGCTGAAGCGCGGCGTCACCGGGAACCTCGAGCTCTTCGAATGGTGGCGGTCGGCCCGGGACGGCCAGCTCCTCCGCCGCAAGGTCGTGATCACGCTCCTCGACGAGCAGCAGCAGCCGGTGCAGCGCTGGGTGCTGCGGGACGCCTGGCCGGTGAAGCTCGACTACAGCACGTTGAACGCCCTGGGCAACGAGGTCGTGATCGAGACCCTCGAGCTCACGCACGAGGGCTTCGAGACGGAGTAGTCAGGGGCGGCGGTACGGCTCGAGCCCGTCGCCCTCGAGGATCAGCGCCGTCAGGCCCGATGCGGACGTCGCCTCGTGCTCCTCGCCGCCCCGCCAGAAGACGGCCTCGCCGGCCGCGATCGGCTCGGCGACACCGTCCGCGCCGCTCACCTCGCCGGCGCCCTCGAGCACGGCCAGGATCTGGGGGATGCTCGCCGGATGTCGGACGATGCGGCCGCCGGGGGCGATCCGGAAGACCGCGGCCTGGAACGGTGCGCCGGCGAAGATCGACCCCGTGAGCGGCGCAACCGTGACGCCGTCGAGCAGCTCCTCGGCCGGACGGAAGGCGACGTCGGCGCCGAACGTGAGCCGTTCCACTAGAGCCCCAGCCGCTCCAGCGCGGCGTCGTCGCGCCGCCACTTCGGCCGCACCTTGACGACGAGCTCGAGGTAGACCTTGTGGCCGAGGAGCGCCTCGATCTCGGGTCGAGCGCGCGTGCCGATCTCGCGGATCATCGCCCCCTTCTTGCCGACGAGGATCTGCTTCTGCGACTCGGTCTCGACGAGCACGAACGCGCGCAGGAGCTTCTCGTCGAGCTCGTCGATCTCCACCGAGATCGAGTGCGGCACCTCGTCGCGGGTCAGCTGCAGCGCCTTCTCGCGGATCAGCTCGGTGATCCGCTCCTCGTTCGTCTGGTCGGTCACCGACTCGCGCGGGAAGTACGGCTGGCCCTCGGGGAGCAGGTAGACGAGGTCGCTGCGGAGCTCGTCGATGCCGTCCTTCGTCTTCGCGCTGACCGGGTGGAGCGCGTGGAAGTCGCCGAGCTGGGCGGAGGCCTTCATCTGCGTGATGATGTGGCTCGGCTTCAGGTTGTCGACCTTGTTGACCGCGACGATCACCGGCTTCCCCAGGCCGTAGACGCGCCGCGCGATGAAGCGGTCGCCGCCGCCGATGCGATCGCGGGCCGAGACGACGAAGAGCACCGCGTCGATGTCGTCGAACGACGAGTCGACCGTCTTCTGCATCCGCTCGGTCAGCTTGTCCATCGGCTTCTGGAAGCCGGGCAGGTCGACGAGCACGAGCTGCCAGTCCTCGTCGTTCGCGACTCCGAAGACGCGCCGGCGCGTCGTGTTCGGAACGCGTGAGGTGATCGCGACCTTCTCGCCGACGAGCGCGTTGACGAGCGTCGACTTGCCGACGTTCGGCCGCCCGGCGACCGCGACGAAACCGGACTTCACGAGTCCGGGAAGTCCCAGGTCTCCGGGAGGAGCGCCTTCGCCTCGTACGAGGCGATCGAGCCGTCTCCGCGGCGGAAGCTGACCTCGGGGATCCGGAACTCGGCCAGCCACTGGCGGCAGCCGCCGCAGGGCGACGCCGTGATCCCGATCGCGGCGATCCGCCCAGGGCCGTAGCCGGCGGCCACGGCCGCCACGAGCGCGCTCTTCTCCGCGCACACGCCGAGCGGATAGGCGGCGTTCTCGACGTTGACGCCCTCGAACTCGCGGCCGTCGTCGGTGCGCGCGACGGCGCCGACCTCGTAGTTCGAGTACGGCGCGTACGCGCGGCGCGCGACCGCCTCCGCCTTCGCGACGAGGTCGGTCACTGCGCCACCTGGAAGACGACGAGCGCGACGAGCGCGCCGATCAGGCCCCCGTAGAGGACCTCGGAGGAGGAGTGAACGCCGGATTCGACACGGGTCTGGGCCACCAGCAAGGCCATGATGAACGTCACGGACGAGATCAGGAAGCGGTGGTCGACGTCGGCGAGGATCAACGTCACCGCCATCCAGCCCGCGAACGCGATCGCGGAGTGCCCCGACGGCAACCCGCCGCGGAGCGGAGTGCCGCTGCCCGTGAGCGCCTTCGTCGCGATCACGACGAGCGCCGTCAGCAGGAGCGCGATCAGCGTCAGCTCGGCGGGCACGTTCGCGAGGCGGTCGAGGAGCCGCGAGCTGCGGTCGGCGACCTGGCCGGAGAAGACGAGGTAGCCGACGGCGACGGCGACCGCGGTCGCGATCAGGACCGCGCCCGCGGCGATGTCCTTCGCGAGCTTGGCCATCGGGTCGAAGGACGTCGTCGCGACGTCGATCGCCGCCTCGACGGCCGTGTTCAGCATCTCGGCGATCAGGACGAAGGCGATCGCGAGCAGGAGCGCGATCAGCTCCAGCTTGTCGACCCCGGAGACGAGCGCCGCGATCAGGACGAGCACGGCCACGGCGAAGTGGATCCGCATGTTCCGCTGCGTGCGGAGCACGTGGATGATCCCTTCGAACGCGAAGTTGAAGGACTCGATGATCGAGGGCGGACGGCGGGACCTCATGCCGGCGTCCCCTCGATCTCGGCCCAGCGCTCCTCGATCAGCCCCGCCTCCACCGGCTCGCGGCCGAGGTCGACCACGTCGCTCGACGTCCAGCGCGCGACCGAGAACCGGCCGCCGGAGCACTCGAGCACCTTCCCCGAGAACGTGCACCGCTCCGAGGAGAGGAAGACGACGGCCGGCGAGACCTGCTCCGGCTCGAGCTCACCCGGCGCGACCTCGCGGCGAAGCATGCGCGTGGCGGCTGCAGGCGAGATCGCATTGGCCCGGATTCCGTGGGCCTCGCCCTCGGCGGCCGCGACGAGCATGAGCGCGAAGTGGGACATCTTGCCGACCGCGTAGGCGGCGAGTCCGGGGCGCGTGTCGGACACCGACATCGCCCGACCCGAAGTGGTGAAGACGAAGCGGCCGTAGCCGTTGCGCTTCAGCTCGGGGAACGCTGCCCGCGTGAGGTGGAACGGCGCGTCGACGTTCACGCGGCGGAGCCGCTCCCAGCTCGCACCGGCATTCTCGAGCTCCTCCCACACGAGCAGGCCCGCGTTGTGGACGACGACATCGAGCCGGCCGAGCCGTGCGACGGCCGCCTCGACGACCTGCGCGCAGCCGGCCGCGGTCTCGAGGTTCTCGTAGCTCGCGACCGCGGTTCCCCCCGCGGCCTCGATCTCGGCCACGACGGCGTCGGCGACTGCCGGGTCGCCGCCGCTCCCGTCGGCCTCGACTCCCGCGTCGTGCACGACGACCTGCGCGCCGTGGGCGGCGAGTGCGCGGGCATGCGACGCGCCGAGACCCCGGCCGGCGCCGGTGACGAGCGCGACGCGGCCGTCGAGCCGGATCACGCGTGCATCAGCTCCCGCTCCTCCATCTCGTCGCCGTGCTCGTAGCCGAGCAGGTGCAGGAGCCCGTGCACGAGCGGCCGCCGCCAGGCATCGCCGACGACCTGCGGGCAGACGACGAGGTCGCCGAGCGCGCGCGGCATCCCCTCGGGAAGGGCGTCCCGCCCGTCCAGCGGGAACGAGAGCACGTCGGTCGCCTCGTCGATGCCGAGATGCTCCCGCTTCAGGGCGCGGCTCTCCTCGGGCGGCACGAACGTCAGCCCGAGCTCGCCGTCGTCGATCCCCTCGGCCGCGAGCACGCGGCGCGCGAGCTCGGCGGCGCCGGCCTCGTCGACCTCCTCCCCGCTTCGATTCTCGATCTCGACCGCGATCACGGCCGCTACCGCTGGCGGGCGGTGCCCGTCTCTTCGGCGTGCAGCTTGTACGCCTCGACGATGCGCTGGACGAGCTTGTGGCGGACGACGTCCTCGTGCGAGAACTCGACGAAGCCGATCCCCTCGATCGAGCTGAGGATGTCGCGCACCTGGATCAGGCCCGAGGCCTGGTCGCGCGGGAGGTCGATCTGCGTCACGTCGCCGGTGACGACCACCTTCGAGCCGAAGCCGAGCCGCGTCAGGAACATCTGCATCTGCTCCGGCGAGGTGTTCTGCGCCTCGTCGAGGATGATGAACGAGTCGTTGAGGGTGCGACCGCGCATGAACGCGAGCGGCGCCACTTCGACCGTGCCGCGCTCCATGTACGCGGACAGGCGATCCGGATCCATCATGTCGTAGAGCGCGTCGAAGAGCGGCCGCATGTACGGGTCGACCTTCGCGAGCATGTCGCCGGGCAGGAAGCCGAGCCGCTCCCCCGCCTCGATCGCCGGCCGCGTCAGGATGATCCGGCCGACCTGCTTCTCGGTCAGCGCCGCGACCGCGAGCGCGATCGCCAGATACGTCTTGCCGGTGCCGGCGGGGCCGATCCCGAAGGTGACCGTGGAGTCGCGAATCGAGTCGACGTACCGCTTCTGCGTGACGGTCTTGGGCGCGATCTTCTTGCCGCGGTGGCGCCAGACGACGTCCTCGAACACCTCGCGGATGTCCTCGGCCTGGTCGAGCGCCGCGACGACGGCGCCGACCGTCTCCGGGCCGATGTCGTGCCCACCCTCGACGAGCTCGACGAGCTCGTCGACGACGGCGCGCGCCGCGGCCACGTCGTCGTCCTGCCCCTCGATCGTCAGCTGGTTGCCGCGAAGGCGCAGCGTGCAGTGCAGCCGCGCGCGCAGCGCGTCGAGGACGCCGTCGCCCACTCCTGCGAGCTCGGCCGCGACCTCGTTCGGGACGGAAAGGACCTCCTGCACCCGGCTCAGTGTAGGCGCGTGCTAGCCGGGAAGCTCTTGGACGTCCGCGGCGGGCGGCGCCTGCACGTCGACGTCCGCGCCGAAGTCCCAGAAGTCGACCGAGATCCGATCGCCCTCCGCGCCGAGCGTGAGCCGCCGCACGAGGCCGTCGCCGTCGACGAAGACCACGACCGGCAGCGTCTGCAGCTTCGACTGCCTGCGCAGCTCCCCGGCGGCGCGCCGCAGCTCCGCGCGCTCGCTCTCGGAGAGCCCGAGCCTGCCGGCGTTCGCCTCGAGCGCCTTCGTCAGCTCGAGCTGCGCCGTGTACCGCGTCGTCTCGACGCCGCGGACGACGGCGCTGCCGGTCTTCGTCACGCCGGTGCTGGAGGCCCGCAGCAGCTCGAGCAGCTGACCGGGATCCTGCTGCAGCTCGCCGAGCCCGAAGGCGTCGAGCGAGCGCTCGCCGCGGACCGCCACCCATGGCTTCACCGACGGCAGCCACATCGAGAGGCCCGAGGGAATGCGGACGTAGAGCGTCGAGTCGACGGCACGCACCTCCACCCGGGCGCCGCTGACGAGGCCGGATGCGTCGAGCTGGAGCCGGCCGCGCGAGGCCTCGTAGTCGAAAGCGCCCTCGCCGCGGAGCGCGACGTCGCGGCCGAAGACGTCGGCAGAGAGCACGAACGCGACCCTCGAGCTGCCGGCCTCGCCCGTCTTGGCGGCGGCCGACGCGACCGGATCGAGCGCGAGAACGTCTTTCGAGCCGCACCCGGCGGCGAGCAGCGCGAGCGCGACGACTGGCAGCGCCAGAAACCCCTTCCTCATGCCGACAGTGTGCCTGAGACCCTGCGTCAGCCGGAAACCCCAGCCGGACCGTGAGAGCCTAGGCGAGCTTCTCGCGGACGATCTGGCTCACGGCCGAGCCGTCCGCTCGGCCCGCGACCTGCGGCATCACGTCCGCCATCACGCGCCCGATGTCCCGCATGCTCGTCGCACCGACTTCGGCGATCACGTCGTCGACGATCTCCTCGAGCTCGTCCTCGGACATCGGCTCGGGCATGAACTCCTCCAGCACGTCGAGCTCGTCCTCTTCCTTGTCCGCCTGCTCGTCGCGGCCCGCACCGCGAAACGCCTCCGCCGCCTCCACGCGCTTCTTCCGCTCGCGCTGGAGCACCTGCAGCTCCTCGTCCTCGTGCAGCGGCCGCTGCAGCTCCTTCTCCGCGCCCTGCAGGCTGGCAAGGATCAGGCGCAGCGTGTCACGGCGCGCGGCATCGCCCTCGCGCATCGCGTTTTCGAGCTGTTCCTTGATTTCGACGATCAGGCTCATTGCGGAATTCCGGTGATCTTTCCACCCAGGACGTGCCAGTGCAGGTGGAAGATCGTCTGACCCCCGCCGGGGCCGACGTTGACGACGACGCGGTAGTCGCTCAGGCCGGCCTCCCGCGCCACCTCCGCGACGAACTCGAGCATCCGCTTCGCCTCCTCCGCGGGGAACGCGGAGATGTCCCTGAAGGTGTCGACGTGCCGCTCGGGCAGGACGAGCAGGTGCGTCTCCGCCTGCGGGTTGATGTCGCGGATGGCGACGAACCCGTCGGCCTTCGCGACGTGGTCGCCCTCGCCGACGAGCTTGCAGAAGAGACAAGGGTCAGGCAGCGCGAACGCCCGCCTCGGTCACGGCGGCACCGCGGACGCGGACGAGCTCACCGACGGGCGCTTCGACGAGCCAGGGCGAGTAGTCGGCCCCGTACCCGCGCCCCGGCCGGTCGACGAGGACGACGTCCTCCCGGCCGACCTTCGTCGCCCAGCGCGACCGGCAGGCCTCGTCCGAGAGCGCCCGCAGCCGTGCGCTGCGCTCCTTCTTCACCTGGGACGGGACCGTGTCGTCGGCCGCCGTGCGCGTTCCGGGGCGGGGCGAGTACGGAAAGACGTGCACCTTCGTCAGCCGGGCGGCGCGAACCGTGTCGAGGGTGCGCTCGAACGCCGCGTCGTCCTCCGCCGGGAAGCCGACGATCACGTCTGCGGTGAGATTGAAGTCGCCGAGCGGTTCGAGCTTGCGCAGGTAGGTCTCGACCGAGTAGCGGCGTGCCATCGCCTTGAGGACGCCGTCGTCGCCGGACTGGAGCGGCACGTGCAGGTGCGGGCCGACGACCGGCGTCTCGCGCAGCGCGGCGACGAGGTCGTCGTCGACGTGGTTGATCTCGATCGAGGAGAGGCGGAGCCGCTCGACGCCCGCGATCGCGCCCGCGGCGTGGATCAGGCCTGCCAGCGTCATCCCGGCGGCGCGGTCGCGGAAGCAGCCGAGATTGACGCCGGTGAGGACGATCTCGCGGTGGCCCTGGGCGACCCGCCGGCGGATCTCGGCGAGGACCGCGTCGGCGCTGCGGCTGCGCGTGGCGCCGCGGACGAGGGGGATCACGCAGAACGCGCACGAGAACGAGCAGCCGTCCTGGATCTTCACGAATGCTCGCACGCGATCGAGCCGCGCAGCTGCCTGGACGCACCCGATCGCGCCGACGTCGCCGGCGACCGTCTCCACCGCATCCTCGATCTGGCCGGGGACGACGGTGACGTTGTCGGGCAGGCCCGCGAACGCGCTCCCGGAGAGCCGGGCACCGCAGCCGGTCACGTACACGCGCCCGTGCGAGCGCGCCGCGCGGGCGGCTGCCTGCCGCGACTTCGCGAGGCCCTCGTTCGTGACGCAGCACGTGTTCACGACGGCGACCTCACCGGCGCCGTCGACCTCCGTGTGTCCGTCGCGGACGAGCCGCTCGCGCAGCGCCTGCGCGTCGGTCTGCGACACCTTGCAGCCGAGGAACCGGACGGAGAAGCTCGCCATCGAGCGGAAAAGGCTACTTGCGCACGTGCAGGTCCGCCGCCCAGCCGCCCGACTGGACGCGGCGCTCGCGGCGGTAGCCCACGAGCTCCGGCTCGTCGGAGACGAGGTAGCCGGACGTGATCGCGCGCGCGGTCCGGAGCCTCGGGCCGAGCGCGACGACCGCGTCCGCCGCGATGTTCGCGAGAGCGAGCGCCGCCGTCGGCAGCTCGTCCTCGCGCAGATCCGCGAGCGCGACGTCGACGACGACGCCGTTCTCGGCCGCGTTGCGCAGGGTCGCCTCGACCGCCTGCGAGTCGAAGTCGACGGCGAGGACCGGGTCGAAGCCGAGCTTCGCCGCCGCGATCGAGAGGACGCCCGAGCCGCAGCCGACGTCGAGCACGCTCCCGCGCTCCTCGCCCTCCAGCAGCTCCAGGCAGAGCTGCGTGGTCGGGTGGCCCCCGGTGCCGAACGCACGGCCCGGGTCGATCACGACCGCGATCGCGCCCTCGTCGGGGGTCTCCCACGGCGGCCCGATCCAGAGCGAGCCGACCCGGACGGGCTTGTGGAACTGGCGCCAGCGATCCTGCCAGTCCTCCTCGACGTCCGAGGCGGCGGCGCCGCCGAATGCCTGCCAGATCCGCTCCTCGCCGGCGGCGTTCGTATACGCCGCCAGCTCGAGCGCGCCGCCTTCGCCGCCGTGCTCCTCGAAGCCCTCCGGGAAGAGCTCGAGCATGACCGCGCGCGCCTCCTCCGCCCGCGCGTCGGGGACGGTCACGGACACACGCCGGAGTACCGTCAGCGGATCGCGTTCCTGAGCTTCTCGAAGAAGCCCTCGTCGCGCCGGTAGGTGTCCTCTCCGGACAGCGCCTCGAAGCGGTCGAGCAGCTCGCGCTGCTCGTCGGTCAGCCGGTGCGGCACGGCGACGTTGACCAGAATGCGGTGGTCGCCGCGCCCCGAGCGCTGCAGCGAGGGCATCCCCTTGCCGCGGAGGACGCGCACCTCGCCGGGCTGCGTGCCGGCGCCGAACTCGAGCTCCAGCTCGCCCTCGAGCGTCGGGACCGTGACCTGAGCACCCCGCGCCGCCTGCACGATCGTCAGGTCGACCTGGGAGAGGATGTCGTCGCCGTCGCGCTCGAAGCGCTCGTCGCGGGAGACCCGCACCTCGACGTAGGCGTCGCCGGGAAGGCCACCGTTGGCGCCCGCGTGGCCGGCCCCGCGCATCCGGATCCGCTGCCCGTCGTGGATCCCGGCGGGGATCTCGACCTCGAGCTCGTTCGTCTCGATCGTGCGGCCGTCGCCCTCGCAGGCCGTGCAGGGGGTCTCGACCACCGTGCCGGCGCCGAGGCAGCGCGGGCAGGCCTGGGTCCGGACGAACTCGCCGAAGACGCTGCGGGAGACCTGCTGCAGCTGGCCGCGGCCGCCGCACGTCTCGCACGTGACCCGCTCCGTCCCGGGCTCGGCTCCCGCGCCTTCGCAGCGCTCGCAGGTGACGGCAACCTGGACGTCGACCTTCCGTTTCACGCCGGTGTACGCGTCGGCCAGCTCGATCGCAACCGCGACGCCGACGTCGCCGCCCCGTGCTCGACCCCCTCTGTTCCGGGCGAAGAGGTCGTCGCCGAAGAAGGCCGAGAAGATGTCGCTCAGATTCGTGAAGGCGAAGTCGGACGGCGCATAGCCCCCGCGGCGGAGGCCGGCGTGCCCGTACTGGTCGTAGAGCTTGCGGCGCTCGGAATCCGAGAGCACCTCGTACGCCTCGGCGATGGCGCGGAAGCGCTCCTGCGCGTCGGCCTCGCCGTTGACGTCCGGATGCAGCTCGCGCGCGAGCCGGCGGAACGCCTTCTTGATCTCCGCCTCGCTCGCCGTGCGCTCGACGCCGAGCAGCTCGTAGTAGTCCCGTTCGGCCGTCGCCATGCGACAAGCGTAGCCGGGCGGTCAGTCCTCCTCGTACGCGGCCTCGACGAGCCGCGAGAGCTCGAACGCGGCCGCCCGGACGGTGCGCACGGCCTTGTCGTAGTCCATCCGGACCGGGCCGAGGACGCCGATCGAGCCGAGTGTCCGCGTCGGCAGGCCGTAGGTCGCGCCGACGAGGGCGACCGCGTGGAGGCCCGGATGGTCGAGCCCGACACGGATGTACGGACGGCGCACGTCGAACGACTCCGTCATCAGCTCGAGCACCGCCGCGCGCTTCTCGAGCACCGAGAGCAGCCGGTGGCACGCCTCGAGCTCGTCCGCACGCACGTCGTCGAGGAGCGAGGCGGCGCCGCCGACGTAGAGCGACTGTGCGGTCGGGACGGCGAGATCGGCGAGCGCGGGCCGCAGCGCGTCGACGAACTCCTTTTCGCGCCCGTGCAGGCCGGGATCCTCGATCCGTTTCCGCAGCACGTGCGTGCCGATCCCGACCCCGGTCAGACGCTCGTTCAGATACTCGTTGGCCCAGGCGGCCAGGCCCGGGTCGACCGGGCGGTCGAAAGTGATCAGCTTCTTCGCGACCCCGCCGGTGGACGTGATCGTCACGACCATGACGACCGACGGTTGCAGCAGCAGCACCTCGACGTGCCGGACGGAGGCCGTCTCGAGGCCCGGCGCGGAGACGAGGGCGAGCAGCCGCGTCACCTGGCTCAGCATCTCGGTCGTCGACTGGAGCGCGGCCTCGACCTCGCTCCGCATCGAGGTCAGGTCGAGCGGGAAGCGGGGCGGCCGCGACTCCTGCCGCTCGAGCACGTCCTCGGCGAAGAAGCGGTAGCCCGCTTCGGTTGGGATCCGTCCGGCCGACGTGTGCGGATGCGTGAGCAGGCCGATCGACTCGAGCTCGGCCAACTCGTTGCGCACAGTGCTGGGCGAGACGGCCAGGCCGGACTGCTCGACGAGCGTCTTCGAGCCGACGGGCTCGCCCGTCGCGACGTACACCTCGACGACGCGCCGCAGAAGGTCTCGCTTGCGCTCGCTGAGAGAGGCCATTTGCAGGCGAATCCTAGACCTCGAGCAGCAGCTCGGCCGTGACGCCGCCGCCGACGAAGCGGCCGCGGCGCGTCAGCTCGAGCGTCTCCCCGGTTGCCGCAACGAGGCCGTGCCGCTCCAGCCGCACGAGCGCGTCGCGGTCGAGGGCGGCGTCGAGGCCGTCGAGTGCGAGCGGCTCGTCGAGCCGCAGGCCGAGCATGACGCGCTCTCGCACGGCAGTCCCGGGCTCGAGCTCCTCGAGCTCCCGCTGCGGGCGCTCGCCCCGGCCGAGCGCCGCCAGGTAGCGCGGCAGGCTCGGCGCGTTCCGCCAGCGGCGGCCGCCCACGGTCGAGACCGCGCCGACGCCGATCCCGAGATAGTCGCGGCCGAGCCAGTAGCCGAGGTTGTGGTGGGCGCGGAGGTCGCGGCCGTCGTCGCGCCGGCAGAAGTTCGCCGTCTCGTACCACCGGTAGCCGGCGCCGGTGAGCGTCTCGACGACGCGCTCGAAGTAGTCCTCCATCGCCTCGGCCTGGCGCTCGAGCTCCTCGCCGTGCGCGTGCGTGAACCGGGTGCCCGCCTTCGCCTCCAGCTCGTAGGCCGAGACGTGCTCGGGCGCGAGCGCGAGCGCCTCCCCGAGGTCGCGCTCGAGGTCGGCCTCGCTCTGCCCCGGGATGCCGTAGATCAGGTCGAGCGAGACGTTGTCGAACCCGGCGGCGCGCAGTGTCGCGACCGCGCCGCGGACGTCGTCGGGGCGCGCCCGCCGCTCGAGCACCTCGAGCAAGTGCGGCTGGAAGCTCTGCGCCCCGAGCGAGACGCGGTTGACTCCATGCTCGCGCAGCAGCGCCGCCAGCTCGGGCGTCACCGTCTCCGGATTCGCCTCGACGGTCGTCTCCGCCGCGCGCGGCAGCGCCGCGAGCAGACGCGCGAGCGCCGCCGGCTCGGTGAACGTCGGCGTCCCGCCGCCGAGGAAGACCGTCTCGACCTGCTCCGCGAGCAGGCCGCGCTCGAGCTCCAGCTCCGCGAGCAGCGCGTCGACGTAGCCGCCGTGCTCGCCGTCGTGGCCGGTGACCGTGACGAAGTCGCAGTAGCCGCAGCGGTGAGCGCAGAACGGCAGGTGGACGTAGAGGTGGCGCGCGCTCATCGCTTCGGGTCGTCCAGGTTGAGCACGGCCAGGAACGCTTCCTGCGGCACCTCGACGCCGCCGACCTGCTTCATCCGCTTCTTGCCCTTCTTCTGCTTCTCGAGCAGCTTCCGCTTCCGGGTGATGTCGCCGCCGTAGCACTTCGCGAGCACGTCCTTCCGCCGCGCCTTGACCGTCTCGCGGGCGATGATCCGAGCGCCGATCGCCGCCTGGATCGCCACGTCGAACATCTGCCGCGGGATCTCCTTCCGCAGCCGCTCGACGAGCAGCTTCCCGCGCTCGTAGGCGAAGTCGCGGTGGACGATCAGCGAGAGCGCGTCGACCTGCTCGCCGCCGACGAGCACGTCGACCCGGACGACGTTGCCCGGCCGGAAGCCGACCAGGTCGTAGTCGAAGCTGGCGTAGCCGCGCGTCCGCGACTTCAGCTGGTCGTAGAAGTCGAGCACGATCTCGCCGAGCGGCAGCTCGTACGTGAGGTGGACGCGCTCCTCCGAGAGGTACTCCATGTGGTCGAACTTGCCGCGCCGCTCGTTGTTCAGCTCCATCACAGCGCCCACGTACTCCTTCGGGACGATCACCGACGCCTTGATGTAGGGCTCCTCGGCCGCCTCGATCTCGGCGGGCATGTCGGCCGGGTTGTGCACCTCGACCCAGGCGCCGTTCCGCTCCTGGACGCGGTAGGCGACGTTCGGCGCGGTGACGATCAGGTCGAGGTCGAACTCGCGCTCGAGCCGCTCGCGGACGATCTCCATGTGCAGCAGGCCCAGGAAGCCGCAGCGGAAACCGAAGCCGAGCGCCTGCGACGTCTCCGGCTCGTAGAAGAGCGCGGCGTCGTTCAGCTTCAGCCGCTCGAGTGCGTCGCGCAGCTCCGGGTACTCGTCCGAGTCGGTCGGGAAGAGCCCGGCGAAGACCATCGGCTTCACTTCCTTGTAGCCCGGCAGGGGCCCGGCGGCCGGACGCTTCTCGGCCGTGAGCGTGTCGCCGACCCGGAGCTTGGAGACGTCCTTGAGCCCCGTGATCACGTAACCCACCTCGCCCGCCAGGAGCGCCTTCACGGGCCGCCGCTCCGGCGAGAGGAAGCCGAGCTCCTCGGCCTCGAAGCGCGTCCCGAGCGCCATCGCCCGCAGCGCGTCGCGGGTCTCGAAGCGCCCGTCGACCACGCGGACGAAGGCGACGACGCCTCGGTACTGATCGTAGGAGGAGTCGAAGATCAGCGCTCGCGCCGGTGCGTCGGGATCGCCGGACGGCCGCGGAATCCGCTCGACGATCGCGTCGAGCACCGCCTCGACACCCTCGCCCGTCTTCGCCGAGATGCGCAGGACGTTGTCCGGGTCGTCGCCGATCAGGTCGGCGACCTCGGCCGCGGCGCCGTCCGGGTCGGCCTGCGGCAGGTCGATCTTGTTCACGACCGGGACGATCTCGAGATCGTTCTCGATCGCCAGGTACGCGTTTGCGAGCGTCTGCGCCTCCGTCCCCTGGGCGGCGTCGACGACGAGCAGCGCGCCCTCACAAGCCTGCAGCGAGCGCGAGACCTCGTAGGTGAAGTCGACGTGCCCGGGCGTGTCGATCAGGTTGAGCTGATGGCCCTTCCAGAGCACGCGGACGGCCTGCGCCTTGATCGTGATCCCGCGCTCGCGCTCGAGCTCCATCGAGTCGAGCAGCTGCTCCTTCATGTCCCGGTCGGCGACCGTGTCGGTCGCCTGCAGGATGCGATCGGCCAGCGTCGACTTCCCATGGTCGATGTGGGCGATGATCGAGAAGTTGCGGATCTTGTCCTGGTCCATGCGTGATCAGCTCCGAGCCGTCCGGCTTCGGAGGGAGAGTACCGCCGCGAGCTCGCGAACCCTGAGCAGCCAGGCGGCGA
This sequence comes from uncultured Gaiellaceae bacterium, assembly GCA_963730405.1. Classification (GTDB taxonomy): domain Bacteria; phylum Actinomycetota; class Thermoleophilia; order Gaiellales; family Gaiellaceae; genus Gaiellasilicea. The sequence continues at coordinate 106,532 of CAVSRW010000011.1, forward strand.
CGAGGTAGGCGGCGGCGCCGGCGACGAGCGCGACGCTGACCGAGATGAGCTGGGCGGCGAACGAGCGGCCGAGCGCGTCGTCGAGCGCCCACCACACGCCGTAGGCGACGCCGCCGAGCACGACCGACGCGAGCAGGACGCGGAGGAACGCCGTCGCCGTCCCGATCAGGTCCAGGCTGCCGACGCGGTGGCGGAGCGTCAGGGCGAGGAGCGCGAAGCCGGCGATGTTCGCGATCGAGATCGCGAGCGGGATCCCCCAGGCGCCGAGCCGCTCGAACGCCGCGTAAAGGACGACGTTGAGGACGAGGTTGACGACGGCGATCGCGGTGGGCACCCACGGCGACTGCAGGCTGAAGAAGGCCCTGTTCAGCATCAGCATCATCCCGTTGAACGTGAGCCCGATCGAGAAGGCGGCCAGACACTGGGCGACGACCGTCGTCTCGTCCGGGTCGAAGGCGCCGCGCTCGTAGAGGAGGCGGATGATCGGCTCTGCGAGCACGATCGAGGCCGCAGCAGCCGGGAGCAGCAGGAAGTTGATCTGGCGTAGACCGCGGGTGACCGTGTCCCGGAAGCCGTCCATGTCGCCTCGGGTGGCCAGGCGGGCCAGCGACGGGTAGAGGACCGTCGCGACCGCGACCGAGAACATCCCCTGCGGGAGCATGTAGACGCGGAAGGCCTTGTCGATCGCGTTCGGGGCGATCGTGGGATCGATCCACTTCGACGCGACGACGGTGCCGATGACGGCGTTGACGTTGATCAGGCCGAGCCCGAGCATCACCGGCACCATCAGCTTGAAGACCTGGCGGACGGCCGGATCGCGGATGTCGAGCGCGAGACGCAGCCGACCGTCGAGCCCGCGGAGCCAGGGCAGCGGCAGCAGGAACTGGATCAGCGTCCCGACGACGATCGAGCCGGCGTAGACGTAGAGCTTCCCCTCGTCCGTGTCCGCCCGCGGCACCCCGACGACCAGGCCGACGATGATCGCGAGGTTCCAGAACACCGGCGTCAGCGCCGGGATCGTGAACTGGTCGTAGCTGTTCAGGATCCCGGTGACGATCCCGAAGAGCCCGATCAGGATGACGATCGGGAAGAGGATCTGCGAGAGCGTGACGGCGAGGTCGTCGTACGCGCCGGTGAGCGGCGGGATCAGTACCGGCGCAAGGAGGATGAAGAGCGCAGTGATCCCACCGACGACGAGCAGGAAGAGCCAGAAGACGGTCGAGGCGACCCGCCAGGCGCGGACGCGCTCCCCCTTCTCGAGCAACTCGCTGAACACCGGGACGAACGCCGACGAGAGCGCGGCGTCGGCCACGATCGCGCGAATCAGATTCGGGATCTGGAAGGCGACCGTGAAGGCGTTGATCGACCCACGGGCACCGAAGTAGTTCGCTGCGACGATCTCGCGGACGAGCCCGAGGGCCCGCGAGAGGCCCGTCGCCGCCGAGAAGATCGCCGTCGACCACGCGAGCCTGCGTCGCTGGGCCCGCGTGTCCACGGAGCCGAGTATAGGAAGAGGGTCTGCTACGATTCCGCCCGCCCGCACGGCACCAGTGGTGCAGCGCGGGCTTTTCTTCGACACATGGCGAACATCAAGCAACAGAAAAAGCGCGTGCGGATCGCGGAGCGCCAGCGGGAGGAGAACCTCCGCTATCGCTCGACCGTCAAGACGCTGACGAAGCGCCTCGAGGCCGCGGTCTCCGACGGAGACGCCGAGCGGGTCGCCGACGAGCACCTGCAGCTGACGCGAATGATCGACAAGGCCGCCTCACACGGCGCCCTGCACAAGAACACGGCCGGGCGCAAGAAGTCGCACGCCGCGCGGCTCGTCGCCGGCGACGCGGCGTAGCTCCCGAGCTGCTCTCCGCGCTCCCTAGCTCTCCGCGCCGAGGTCGATCAGGGCTCGCTGGAGCTCGAGGTCGGGTGACAGCTTGCTCCCGCCCTTGAGCGCGTGGTCGAGCCCGGCGAGGCGGACGACCGCCTCACGCAACTCCTGCTCCGAGAAGTTGGCGGCTTGGCCGAAGACCTTCTCGACGTAGAACGGGTGGCGCTTCAGCGTCGACGCGGCATCGCGTGCCCTGACCCCCTCCGCCGCCAGCCGCTGGCAGCGGCGCATGAACGCGACGTGGTTGCCGAGCGCCCCCGCCAGCCGCGGCGCCGTGTCGCGGCGCGGCCTTCCCTCCCGCTCGAAGATCGTCTCGGTCGCGCCGAGCGTGCGCCCCAGGTCGCGCTGCGCCCAGGCGTCGGTGAGCTCGAACGTCGGCGTCTCGGCGGTCGCGGCCACGAGCTGCTCGACCTCGCGCTCGCCGATCGGCTCGCCACCCGCCCAGAGCGCGAGCTTGTCGACCTCGTTCGCGAGCTGGTGGAGGTCGTCGCCGACGAGCTGGACGAGGGCGGCCACTGCCCCCGGCTCGGCCTTGACTCCCGCCTGCTTGAAGCGCTCCGCGACCCAGGCATCGACCTTCCTCTTGACGACGTCGAAGGCGAGCACGTCACCGGCCTTCGCGCACGCCTTCGTGAGCGGCGCGTCCTTCTTCAGCTCCTCGGCGACGAGCGCGAGCACGGTGCCGGGCGCCGGCGAGGCGACGTACTCCTCGATCGCCTTCACGTCGGCAGCCTTCCAGCCGTTCGTCAGCCGTCCCTCGCTCGTGCGACGTCCGTCGACGCCCTCGACGAGGACGAGCCGTGCGTCGCCGAAGAGGCTGCCGGCATTGCAGAGGGCGGCGGCCTCGGGCCCCGAGACCTCCTGGGCGCTGACGATCTCGGTCGCCTCGGGAGCGAAGTGGCGGCGCAGGCGGGCGAGCGCTGTCTCGATCTTGGGACGGTCGCTGCCCGTGAGCAGGTAGACCGGCTTGAGCTCGGGCGCGTCCGCCATGAAGCCAGCCTACTCAACGGTCCGTCCGCACCGAGATCCGGCGCCCGTCCGACTCGATCACGATGCGGCCGTCCTCGTCGGTGCGGTAGAGCTGGAGGCCTCGGGTATCGCGCAGAGCGGCGAGCGTCGACGGCGTCGGGTGGCCGTAGTCGTTGTCCCGACCGCACGAGATGACCGCGACGGCCGGCCGCAGCTCTCGCAGCTCGGACGCCAGGCCGGGATCGGCGGAGCCGTGGTGGGCGACCTTGAGGATCTCCACGCGCCTGGACAGGAGCGGCGCGGTGACGTCCGTCTCCGCGTCGGCGGTCAGGAGCGCGTCGATCTCTCCGTAGGTCGCCAGCAGGACGATCGGGAGCCGGTTCGGATCCTCCGTCGCCGCGCCGGCGCGATTCGGCCAGAGCACGCGGAGCCGGAGCCGGCCCAGGCGAAAGCCGTCACCGGCGCGCGTCTCGACGACGGGCACGCCTCGCTCGGCGGCCACGGCGAGCGCATCCCGCTGAAAAGGGCCGGACACGGTCAGGTGCGGGTCGAGCAGCCGATCGACGGCGAGCCGCCGCACGATCTCCTCCGCCCCGCCGACGTGGTCGCGCTGCGGGTGCGTGAGCACGAGCGCTGAGAGGCGGCGAACGCCGAGCCGGCTCAGCTGCCGCGCGACCTCGCCCTCCGGCGGGCCCTGGTCGACGAGCACCGACCCCTCGGGCACCTGCAGCAGGATCGAGTCGCCCTGACCGACGTCGAGGAAGGTGATCCGGAGACCCGTCGGCGGGGGCAGCCGCAGCTCGGGCGCCAGCTGCCAGACGAGGAGGGCGGGGACGACCGCGGCGGCGCTCGCGAGCGCGAACGGCCGCCGCCACCTCGGCAGCCGCTGCAGCGCCAGCAGGGCGATCGGGGTTCCGAGCAGCACGCAGACCGCTGCGCCCGAGCCGATCTCCGCGAAGGGCAGTTCTCCGATCACGTGCGCACAGGCGGCGACGTAGGCCGCGAGCCAGCCGTTCAGCCAGCCCAGCGCCAGCGCGGCGGACGGCACGAGCGGCTCGAGCAGCGAGCCGACGAGAGCGATCCCGAGCAGCGGCCCGATCGCGAGCGTGACGAGGGCGTTCGCGGGCAGCGAGTAGACCGGCACGCTGCCGAACTGGAGCCAGAGGATCGGCGCGGTGGCGGCTCCGCACGCGGCCGACACGGCGACCGCTTCGCGCAGCCAGCCCGTGAGCGGGTAACCCTCGAGCGCAGAGCGGAGTCGCGGGAGGAGCAGGAAGATCGAGCCGACCGCGGCGAACGAGAGCTGGAAGCCGGGCTCGAGCAGGCTCGCCGGCGTCCACGCGAGCAGCACCGCCGCGCCCAGCGCGAGGAAGTGCCAGCGGTCGCGCGGTCTGGACAGGAGCCAGGCGAGGGATGCGAGGCCGCCGGCGACACCGGCGCGCACGACCGACGGCTGCCAGCCGACGGCGAGCACGTACCCGGCGATGGCCGCGATCGCCCCCATTTCCGCGACCACACGCGGGATCCCGAGCAGCCAGGCGAGGCCGAGGACGCCGAGCGCCAGGAAAGTGATGTTCTGCCCCGAGACGGCGAGCAGGTGGTAGAGGCCCGAGGCCTTGAAGTCGTCGCGGAGCTCCTGCGTCAGCCCCTCGTCCTCGCCGAGCACGATCCCGGCCAGCACCGCCCGCCGCTCGCCTTCGAGCGCAGGGGCGATCGCGTGCGCGACATGCGCACGGATCCGGTCCGAGAGACCGCCGATTCCGCCCCGGCGGCCGACGATCCGCCAGTCGCGCCCCCGCAGCACAACGTGGACACCGCGGCGGGCCAGCCAGCCGCGCTCGTCGAAGCCCTCGTCGGGACCGCGCGGCGCCGCGACCTCGGCGCGCAGGGCGAGGATCGCGCCCTGCGGCGGCGACCGTCCGAGCGGGAGCTCGAGCAGAACGCGCTCGCGCACCGCCCGGTCGTCGAAGCGGCGCACCTCGGCGGGTAGACGGAGCGCGAACGTGGAGCGCCGGACCGGGCCGGTCACGACGGCCGTGACCTCGGCCGACCGCCCGATCTCGGGCCGGAGCAGGCTGACATCGAGGGCGTCGAGCCGGGCGCTTCCCCACCACCAGCCGGCCAGCGCGAAAGCAAGAGCGCAGGCGGCCACGCGCGCGGGCGGCACCGCGACCGCGACCCCAGCGAGCGTGACGAGCGCTGCAGCGGCGAGCGCGGGGGCACGGACGGCGTTCGCGAGAGCGAGGCCGACGCAGAGCGCGACGACGAGCGGCGTCGGCCACGCGCGGGCGATCAGGGCGACACCACGTCCCGCAACTGCTCGATCCGGGCGGGGCCGATCCCCGGGATCGCGTCGAGGTCGTCGACCGAGCGGAAACCGCCGTGCTGAGCCCGATAGTCGAGGATCTTCTGCGCGGTGACCGGGCCGATGCCGGGCAGCCCATCGAGCTCGGCCGCGGTGGCCGAGCTCAGGCTGACACGACCACCGGCCGCCGTCGCGCTCCCGCCTGGCCCCTTCCGCGGCACGACGACCTGCATCCCGTCCGCCAGCGGCGCGGCGAGGTTGATGGCGGCGGTGTCGGCCGGCGCGGTCGCTCCGCCCGCACGTGCGACCGCGTCGGCGACGCGTTTGCCCTCGTCCAGCCGATAGAGGCCCGGCCGCCGGACGGCGCCGGCGACGTGGACGACGAGCTTCGGCGCCGCGGTCGCCGGCTCGGCGACGAGCGGCTGCGCGGACTGCTCGGCGGCCGCGCCCGCACCGGCCAGCATGCGCCCGGCCACGGCGAGCAGCGCGAGTGCGGCTGCAGCGAGGACGAGCGCCCGCCGGCGCGACACGGGCAGGGAGGGCATGTCCCGAGCGTGCCGACGCGCCGGTCACGGAGGGTGAACGCCTTCGCAACGATTGTGTGCCCGTTGGCGCGACTGCGCCGGAGGCCGGTCCGCACCGGCCGAGGCGGCCCGGCCGGGAGACGTCAGACGACGAAGTTGACGAGCTTGCCGGGGACGACGATCGTCTTCCGCGGCTCGCCGCCGTTCAGGTGCGCGCTGACGCGCTCGGAGGCGAGCGCGAGCGAGACCAGCTCCTCCTCGGAGATCGACGCCGGCACCTGCAGCCGGTCACGGAGCTTCCCGTTGACCTGGAGCACGATCTCGACCGTGTCGCGCTCGAGCATGGCCTCGTCGGCCACCGGCCACGGCTCTTCCCAGAGGCGCTCGCGCCCGAGCCGCTCCCACAGCTCCTCGGCGACGTGGGGCGCGTACGGCTGGATCAGCGAGACGGCCGTCTCGGCCGCGAAGCGCGCGTCGGCGCCGCCCGTGTCGCGGGAGAGCTCGTTGACGAGCTCCATCACGGCCGAGATGCCGGTGTTGAAGGCGTAGCGCCGGCCGACATCGTCCGTGACCTTCGCGATCGTCTCGTGCGCCTTCCGCGCGAGCGCGCCTCCCGCCGGCTCGGCTGACGGTGCCTGCTCGACGACCTCGTTGACGACGCGCCACAGCCGCCGGACGAAGCGGGCCGTCGCCTCGGCGGTCTCCTCGGTCCACTCCATGTCCTGGTCGGCCGGCCCGAGGAAGAGGATCGAGAGGCGGATCGGGTCGGCGCCGAAGCGCTCGACGACCTCGTCCGGGCCGGCGGACTTGCCCGAGCGCTTCGAGATCTTCGTCCCGCCGCTCGTGACCCAGCCGTTCGAGAAGAAGCTCGCGAACGGCTCCCGAAAGCCGATGTAGCCGAGGTCGTTCAGGACCTTCATCCAGAAGCGGGCGTAGATCATGTGCATCGTCGCGTGGTCGACGCCGCCGATGTAGAGGTCGACCGGGTTCCAGTAGTCGACCGGCGCGCGGTCGAACGGCGCCGACTCGTTGTCCGGGTCGCAGTAGCGGAGGAAGTACCAGGCCGAGTCGACGAACGTGTCCATCGTCTCCGTCTCGCGCCTGGCCTCGCCGCCGCAGCGCGGACACGTCGTCCGCACCCAGTCCTCGGCCTGCGCGAGCGGCGGCTGCCCCTTCGGCTTGTAGTCCTCGACCTCGGGCAGCACGACCGGCAGCTGCTCGTCGGGCACCGGCACGATCCCGTCCGTGTCGCAGTAGACGACCGGAATCGGGGAGCCCCAGTAGCGCTGGCGCGAGAAGCCCCAGTCGCGGAGCCGGTAGTTGATCGCGAGGCGGCCGCGCCCCTCCTGCTGGAGGCGCTCGACGATCCGCCGGCCGCCCTCGGGCGCCGGCAGCCCGTCGAATTCGCCCGAGTTGACGAGCACGTCGCTCTCCGAGTGTGAGATGTACGGCAGCTCCGCCTCCCCCTCCGCCGGCCGGATCACCTGGCGCACCGGCAGGCCGAACGCCTGCGCGAAGTCGTAGTCGCGCTGGTCGTGCGCCGGGACGGCCATGATCGCGCCGGTGCCGTAGTCGGTGAGGACGTAGTCGGCGACGTAGACCGGGAGCCGCTCGCCGTTGACCGGGTTGCTGGCGTGCAGCCCCGTGGAGACGCCCGTCTTCTCCTCGGCTGCGGCCCGCTCCTCGGTCTTCTTCGCGGCTGCTCGGCGGACGTACTCCTGCACCTCCTCGGACTCGATTCGCGCCACCAGCTCGTGCTCGGGGGCGAGCACGAAGAAGGTCGCTCCGAAGAGCGTGTCGGCACGCGTCGTGAAGACGGTCACGTCCTCGTCCCACTCCTCGATCCGGAAGACGATCTCGGCGCCCTCGGAGCGGCCGATCCAGTTCCGCTGCCGGGCCTTGATCGACTCCGGCCAGTCGACGGTGTCGAGGTCGTCCAGCAGCGCCTGCGCGTAGTCGGTGATCCGGAAGAACCACTGCTCCATCACGCGCGACTCGACGAGGGCGCCGCAGCGCTCGCAGGTGCCGTCGCCGAGCACCTGCTCGTTCGCGACGACGGTCTGGTCGTTCGGGCACCACTTGACCGGTGCGCCCTTGCGGTACGCGAGCCCCTGCTCCAGGAAGCGCAGGAACTGCCACTGCTGCCAGCGGTAGTAGCGCGGGTCGTGGGTCGAGATCTCGCGGTCCCAGTCGAACCACCATCCCATCCGCCTCATCGATCGGCGGATGTTGACGATGTTCCGCTCCGTGATCTCGCGCGGGTGCCCGCCCTCGCGGATGGCGGCGTTCTCGGCCGGGAGCCCGAACGCATCCCAGCCCATCGGATGGAGGACGCGCAGGCCGTTGCGGCGCCGGAAGCGCATGACGACGTCGCCGATCGTGTAGACGAGGAGATGCCCGAGATGGAGCGACCCGGACGGGTACGGCAGCATCTCGACCACATAGCTCTTCGACGGGTCGGCCGCGGCGGGATCGCTCGGGTTGTCGACGTGCCAGGCGCGCGCCTCGTCCCAGACGCGCTGCCATTTCGCCTCGATCGTCTTCGGGTCGTACTTCTCGCTCATCGTCGGTCTCCGGGTACAAAAAAGCCTCTCGTTCGAGAGGCCCGGGGGAAGCTCTCGCGGCTCCTCGCCGCGCTGGCTTCCTGCTCTAGGAAAGAAGCTGCTTCACTTGCGCCCATGCTAGCACTGTTCCCCGGCGCCGCCAGGATCGCGGCGGGAGTGCTGGAGGTCGATGGGACGCCGGTGACCGCGCTCGCCGAGCGGTTCGGCACGCCGCTCGTCGTCTACTCGGAAGAGGCGTTGCGAGAGCGGGCGCGGATGTTCCGCCGGGCCGTCCCCGAGGCGCTCGTCGCCTACGGGACGAAGGCGTTCCCGAACGTCGCCGTGATGCGCCTCCTCGCCGAGGAGGGGATCGGGGCGGACGTCTCGACGCTCGGCGAGCTCACGTTCGCGCGGCGCGCGGGGATCGACGGCGCGAGCCTGCTCGTGCACGGCAACAACAAGTCGGACGAGGAGCTGCGGGCGGCCGCGGAGGCCGACGCGCTCGTCGTCCTCGACGCGCTCGACGAGCCCGCGCGGGCGGCCGCGGCGGGGGTCCGGCGCGTGCTCGTGCGCGTGACGCCGGGTGTCGACGCCGACACGCACGCGTCGATCCGCACCGGCCACCACGGCTCGAAGTTCGGGCTCGACCCCGACGGCGCACTCGACGCGGTCCGCACCGCCCGCGAGGCGGGGCTCGAGGTGGAAGGGCTGCATCTGCACGTGGGCTCGCAACTGGCAGACGCACAGGCGCACCTGCTCTCGGTCCGGCTGCTCGCCGAGTTCGCGGCGCGCTGCCGTGACGAGCTCGACTGGTCGCCGGCCGTGGTCGACGTCGGCGGCGGCTACGGGATCCGGCACCTGCCGGAGGAGCCCGAGCCGCGGACGGAGGAGCTCGTCCGCCGGATCGCCGACGCCGTCGCCGAGACGTGGGCCGGCCTCGATCTGCCCGCGCCGCGACTCGTCTTCGAGCCCGGGCGCTCGCTGGTCGGGCCTGCGGGTTTCACGCTCTACCGGGTCGGTGCGGTCAAGCGAGCCGGCGACCGGCGTTACGTCGCGATCGACGGAGGCATGTCCGACAACCCGCGCCCGCAGCTCTACGAGGCACGCTACTCCGCGCTGCTGGCGAACCGGGCCGACGAGGCTGCGGCGGGCGCCTTCACGATCGCCGGCAAGCACTGCGAGTCGGGCGACGTGCTGATCGACAGCGCTGAGCTGCCCGAGCCGAGGCGCGGCGACCTGATCGCCGTCCCCGCCACCGGTGCGTACACGCTCGGGATGGCGTCGAACTACAACGGCGTCCCCAGGCCCGCCGCCGTGCTCGTCGGCGACGGCGACGCCCGGCTGATCCGTCGCCGCGAGACGATCGACGATCTGCTCGCGGTCGAGACTGACTAGGCGGCGGCCGCGAGGCGCGCGGCTTCCTCGAGCGGCCCAGCGTCGAGAAGCTGCGCGCCGCACCGTTGCGCCAGCTCTGGCGTCGCGCCGGCGCCGCCGACCCAGAGGGGCAGCCCGCGGGCGGAACCGAGCTCGTCCGCAGCGGCCTCGAGCGTGCCCGCCTGCGTGGCCGAGACGACGACGGCGGCCGGCTGGAGCGCAGCCGCGGTCTTCGCGATCGTCTCGACCGGCGTGTCCGAGCCCAGGAAGGTGATCCGCCAGCCGTGGCCGCGCAGCGCGAGCCCGAAGACGATCAGCGGCAGGTCGTGCTGCTCGCCGGGGGCGCATGCGAGCACGGCTCTCGGGCCCACGCCGCGGTCCCAGCCACGGGCAAGGCCGAGCAGCCGGCCGCGCAGGAGTTGCGAGGCGAAGTGCTCCTGCGCCACGCTCGCCTCACCCCGCTCCCAGCGCTCGCCGAGCTCGCGCAGCAGGGGCAGGACTGCGTCGGCGAGGACGGCCTCGACCGAGAGCCGAGCGAGCAGCCCGTCGAACACACGATGCGCGCCGGCGTCGTCGAACGCGTCGAGGGCTGCCCGCAGCTCCGAGACGGCGTCGCCGACGGACGGCCCCGGGGCATCGTCGAGCGCGAGGCGTGCCGCCTCCGCGGCGGCGATCCCACTCGAGATCAGCTCCTGCATCCTCACTACCCGCTCGGCGTCGTCCTCCGAGTAGAGGCGGTAGCCGCCGGCGGAGCGCGAAGGGCGCAGGAGGCCGTAGCGCCGCTCCCAGGCGCGCAGCACCTCGGGTGAGAGCGATGTGCGCCGCGCGAGCTCGCCGATTCGGAGCGTCCCCATCGCCTGAGTGTACAGCTGTTTGACAAACCCTAGACAGAGTCGGTACAGTCTCGACGAACATTGGACAAACATTCGACACGAAGGGAGCAACACATGTCCAAGCTCAATCTTCTCGCCGGCACGCTCGTCATCATCGGCGGCATCAACTGGGGTCTCGTCGCGATCGCCGAGTTCGACCTCGTCGCCACGCTCGTCGGCCTCGAGTTCGGCGAGACCAACGCCATCAGCCGCATCGTCTACGGCCTCGTCGGCCTCTCGGCCGTCTACCTGGCGACGCAGCTGCCCGTCCTGAACCGCACCGGCGAGCCGCACACGGCCCGCTGACCCAGTCGAAGAGGACCGATGGCCCCGAACGGCGTCGTGCACATCGACCGCGTGCTGCTCCCGCCGGCCGCCTAGGAGCTGGAGGCGCGGCGCGCGAGCTCGGCCTCGACGTCGCTCGGGTCGAGCCCGCGCGCCGCGAGGAGCACGAGCGCGTGGAACCAGAGGTCGGCGACCTCGGAGACGAGGCGCTCGTCGTCCTCTCCCGCGCCGGCGAGGGCGGCCTCGAGTCCTTCCTCCCCCACCTTCCGCGCCGCGTGCGCCGGGTCGTCGAGGAGGGAGACGACGTAGGAGCCGTCGGGTCGCTCGCGCTGGCGCTCCTTGATCGTTCGCCAGAGCCACGGGGCGAAGCAGGACGCGGAGCCGGTGTGGCAGACGGCGCCCGTCGCCGGCCGGACGCGGAGGAGGAGCGCGTCGCCGTCGCAGTCGTCGCGAATCTCCTCGACCGCGAGCGTGTCGCCGGACGTCGCGCCCTTGCGCCAGAGCTCCTGCCGTGAGCGGCTCCAGAACCACGCCTCGCCGGTCTCGCGCGTGCGCCGCTCCGCTTCCTCGTCCATCCACGCGAGCATGAGCACGCGCCCGCTCGCCGCGTCCTGGACGATCGCGGGCCTCAGCTCCGGACGTTCCATCCCGCCTCCCGCAGCTCCCGCTTCAGCTCGCGCACGCGCTCCGGCCGCTCGTGGACGATCGAGGCAACGAGTGCAGCCTCGGCGCCGGCCGAGAACGCGTCGGCGAGGTGAGAGGCCTCGCCGGCGCCACCCGATGCGATCACCGGCGTCTCGACTGCCTCGGCCACGGCGGCCGTGAGCGCGAGGTCGTAGCCGTTCCGGGTGCCGTCGGCGTCGATCGACGTGAGGAGCAGCTCACCCGCGCCCCGCGCGACCGCCTCCCGTGCCCACGCGACGGCATCCGCCCCGCGGGGCGTGCGGCCGCCGTGCGTGACCACCTCGCCGCCGCGCGCATCGATCGCGCAGACGACGGCCTGGGAGCCGAACTCGTCCGCAAGCTCGGTGAGCAGCGCCGGCTGCTCGAACGCGGCCCGGTTCACGGCGATCTTGTCCGCCCCCGCGCGAAGCAGCGCCCGCGCATCCTGGGTCCCGCGGACGCCGCCGCCGACCGTGAACGGGATGTCGAGCGTCTCCGCCGCGCGCTCGACGAGGTCGAGCAGCGGTGCCCGGCCCTCGATCGTGGCCGCGACGTCGAGGAAGACGAGCTCGTCCGCGCCGACCTCCGCGTAGCGTGCCGCGAGCTCGACCGGGTCGCCGACGTCCCGGAGGCGCTCGAAGCGGACGCCCTTGACCACGCGCCCGCCCGCAACGTCGAGGCAGGGGATCAGGCGCTTCTTGACCATCGCAGTGCGTTCGCGAGGAAGCGAGCTCCGGCGGCGCCGCTCCGCTCGGGGTGGAACTGGACGCCGGCGACGACGCCGGACTCGACTGCCGCAACGAGGGCGCCGCCGTGCTCGACGAGCGCCGTCGCGACGTCGTCGGCGGGCGCCGCCGCGTAGCTGTGCGCGAAGTAGACGTCCTCGCCGTCGAGGCCGTCGAGGAGCGCCGAGGGCCGGGTGGCGACGAGTCCGTTCCAGCCCATGTGCGGCACCGTCCTGGCGCGGACGCGGTGGACGTCGCCGCGCAGGAGCCCGAGCCCCGAGCCGCCCTCGTCACTCCGCTCGAACAGGAGCTGGAGGCCGACGCAGATCCCGAGCAGCGGCCGACCGGCCGCGACGCGGTCGTGCAGCGCGCCCGTTACCGGCTGGAGGCCGGCCGCGGCGCTCGCGACGTGACCGACCCCGGCTATGACGACGAGCGGAGCCTCGCGGACGTCGACGGGATCGTCGCTGACCACCGGCTCCGCCCCGGCGCGCGCGAGTGCCGACGCCACGCTGCGAAGGTTTCCCGCGCCGTAGTCGGCGAGCACGACCCTCACGCGAGGCCCTTCGTCGAGGCGACGCCGTCGCCGGAGCGGGCGCACGCGGCGCCGAGCGCCCGGCCGAGCGCCTTGAAGGCAGCCTCGGCGACGTGATGTGCGTCGGCGCCGGCTGCGCGCACATGCACCGTTGCGTGCGCTTGCATCGCAAAGCGCTCGAGCGCGTGCGCGAGCAGCGTGTCCGGGAGCGGGAGGTCGACCTCCGCGTGCGGCCTGCGCACGAGGTCCACTGCCGCGGTAGCCGTCGCCTCGTCCATCGGCACGGTCGCATCGCCGTAGCGGGCGACCCCGGCGCGGTCACCGAGCGCGCGGTCGAGCGCGTCTCCGAACGCAGCCAGCACGTCCTCGGTCGTGTGGTGCTCGTCGACGTCGAGGTCGCCGGAAGCGAGCACGTCGAGGTCGAACCGCGCCTGGAAGGCGAGCAGCGTCAGCAGGTGATCGACGAAACCGATCCCGGTGGCGACGCGTGCCCGCCCCTTCCCGTCCAGGTCGAGCGAGACGCGCAACGCGGTCTCCGTGCTCGTGCGGACGACGAAGGCGTCGCGGGCAGGCGCAGGCGGTGCAGCGGCGCCGAGCGCCGCGAGGAGGACATCGTTCTCCCGCGGGCGCCGGAGGGTGATCCGGACGCCGCCACCGGTCTCGCGCACGACGAGGCCCCGTGCCTCGAGCGCCGGCCCGAGAGCAGGGTCGCGGACGAAGACGAAGTTCCCGTGGCCGCTCGGGACGTCGTGGCCGGCGGCGGCGAGCGCGTCACGCACGCGCTCGCGCTCGGCGACCGTCGCCTCGACCTCGAGCCGCGGCTCGCGCAGCGCCGCCGCGGCGATCGCGGCCGCAGGCCCCGAGACGCTCGCGGGCGGGCGGCGTCGTTCGAGCTCGGCCGCGACCCGCGGCTGCGCGACGGCGTAGCCCACGCGCAGCGAGGCGAGCCCGAACGCCTTCGAGAGCGTGCGCAGGACGATCACGTTCGGCAACTCCGCGAGGAGCGGCACGCACGTCACGCCGGCGTACTCGAAGTACGCCTCGTCGACGACGACGGCCGCGTCCGGATGAGCTAGCGCGAGGGCGGCGATCTCGTCCGGGTCGCGAAGCTCGCCGGTGGGGTTGTTCGGGTTGCAGACCCAGATCAGCGCTGCCCCCGTGGCATCGTCGACCACGTCGGCCCCCGCGAGCTCCGTCGCGATCCGGTACAGGGCGTACGTGGGCTCCGCGACCGCGGCCGCGCGGCCGGGCGCGAGGAACGCTCGCGCGCAGAGCAGGATCAGCTCGTCCGCGCCCGCGCCGGCCACGACCTGCTCGGGCTCGACACCGCAATACGCGGCCGCTGCCCCTCGCAGCTCCGCGTACGTTCCGTCGGGGTACTCCTGGAGGCGGGCGAAGCTCTCCGCCAGCGGGACCTGCGGCACGCCAGGGACGGGCGGTGTGTTCTGGTCGAAGCGGAGGATCTGCTCCGGCCGCAGGCCGTGACGGGCCGCGACCTCTTCGGACGACGGTGACCACGCGTACGCGCGGAAGCCATTGGGCAGCGCGACCGGGTTCATGCAAGCTCCAGCGCCGCGGCATGCCGGTCGAGCCCTTCCAGGCGCGCGAGCGGGACGCCGATCTCGCGAGCGCGGCCGAGCCCGGCCGCGCTCGCGCGCACGACCTGCACCGGCTTGAGGAAGGTCTCGAGGCCGATCCCGCCCGTGCCCCGCGCGAGGCCGCCCGTCGGGAGGATGTGCGTCGCCCCTGCGGCGTAGTCGCCCACGACGGCCGAGGTGCGGACGAAGACGGTGCCCGCGTTCCGGACTCGCGGCAGCAGCTCCTCGGGCCGCTCGACCCAGAGCTCGAGGTGCTCCGGCGCGTACGCCTCGGAGAGGGCGAGCGCCTGGTCGAGATCGGACACGAGGCGGATCTCGACGTTCGCGGCGCCTGCGGTGGCGGCGGCGACGGCCGCGGCGAGCGCGGCGTCGAGCGCGAGCAGCGTCGCGGCGCTGTCGGGCCCGTGCTCGGCCTGGGCGAGCAGGTCGGCGGCGCAGCGCTCGGGATCCGCGCTCGCGTCGGCGATCAGCACGACCTCGCTCGGCCCGGCCGGGAGGTCGATCGCCACGCGGCTCGAGACGAGCAGCTTCGCGGCCGTGACCCAGCGGCTGCCGGGGCCGACGATCTTGTCGACCGGCGCGATCGTCTCGGTGCCGTACGCGAGCGCGGCGACCGCCTGCGCGCCGCCGACCGCGTAGACCTCCTCGATCCCGAGCTCGTACGCGGCGGCGAGCGTCGCGTCGTGCGGGTTCGGCGTGACCACGACGATCCGCTCGACGCCGGCGAGGCGCGCGGGCACGGCCGCCATCACGAGGGACGAGGGCAGGATCGCGCGGCCGCCGGGGACGTAGATCCCGACCGAGCCGAGCGGAAGCCAGCGCCGCTCCGCGACGACGCCCGGAACGGCCTCGACGCTCACGTCGGGCGGCCGCTGGCGCGCGCAGAAGGTCTCGACAGCATCGGCGAGCGCGCGCAGCGCAGCCAACTCGGCCTCCCCCATGCTCGCAGCGGCGAGCCGCTCCGGCGAGACCAGCAGCCCGGGCCGCCGGCCGTCGAGCCGCTCGCTCCAGTCGAGCAGCGCCGCGTCGCCGCGGTCGCGGACATCGGCGACGATCTCGCTCACGCGCGGGAGCACGTCGTCGAGCACCATTCCTCTTCCCGCTCCGGCGCCGGCAAGGCCGGCACCTCTGCTCCTGGGCGGCTCCGTCGAGCCTACGCCGCTCACGCCACGAGCCGCTCCACCGGCAGCACGAGGATGGACGACGCGCCCGCGGCCTTGAGCGGCGCGAGCAGGTTCCAGACGTCGTCCGCCTCGACCGCCGCGTGCACGGCGACCTGACCCGGCTCGGCCAGGTCGATCACCGACGGCGCGCCCATCCCGGGCAGAAGCTCCGCGATCCGATCGAGTGCCGTCCGCGGCGCGTTCAGCATCAGGTAGCGGCGGCGGCGGGCGGCGACGACGCCCGAGATCATCAGCTCCAGACGTTCGACGAGCTCGCGCCGCTTCGACAGCGCCGTCGCCGTTGGCGACGAGCACCGCCTGCGAGGTGAGCAGCGGCCCGAGCAGCCGCAGACCGTTCGCGCTCGCGGTCGACCCCGTCGAGACGAGGTCGGTGATCGCATCGGCGAGGCCGAGGCGCGGGGCCGCCTCGACCGAGCCGGAGACGGGCACCAGCTCCGCGCCGACGCCGAGCCGCGCGAAGGCTGCGCGGGTCGAGACCGGATACGCAGTCGCAACGCGCAGCCCGTCGAGATCCTCCAGCGACTGCGGCGACCCGCCCTGTGGCACCGCCGCCTGCAGGCTGCAGCGTGCGAACCCGAGCTCGGCCACCGTCTCGACGCGCGCCTCCGCCTCGGCGACGAGGTTCGCGCCCGTGATCCCGAGGTCGACGACGCCGTCCTGCACGTACTCCGGCACGTCGTGCGCGCGGACGAGGAGCAGGTCGACGGGCGCATTCGCGCACGGGACGAGCAGCGCTCGGTCGGTCGCCTCGAAGCTGAGCCCCGCATCGGCGCAGAGGCGCAGCGCCGGCTCCGCCATCCGGCCCTTGGAGGGGACGGCGAGTGTCAGCCGGCCGTTCGCGCCGGCGCGGGTGAAGCCCGTCGGCTCCACCTACCGGCGCGCCTTCGCGTGGACGCGGTCGAGGGCCGTGCGGTAGCCGCCGGTGCCGTGCCTGAGCCACTGCGCGACGCGCGTCACGGTCGCCGTGCTCGTCGGAACGCGCTCGGCGATCTCGAGGTACGGCACACCCTGCTCGAGCAGCCGCACGGTCTGCCAACGGTGCGTCAGCGCCTCGAGCTCCGGAAGCGTGCAGAGGTCGCGGAGGAAGCGCTTCGCCTCGTCGCGGTCCCTCAGCGTCAGGACTGCATCGGCGAGGTCGTCCAGGCCGGCCACCGGCTCGACGTCTCGTTCGGTCGCACTCATGCCTGCATGTTAGCATGCTACTACGATGACACGGCAGTTCACTGTCTATCCGGCGATCGACGTGCTCGGCGGCCGAGTCGTGCGGCTTCGGGAGGGGCGACGCGACGAGGTGACGGTCGAAGGCGGCGACCCCGTAGCCGCCGCGGAGCAGTTCGCGGCCGCCCGCGCGGCGTGGCTGCACCTCGTGGATCTCGACGGCGCGTTCGACGGCACGCCGAACCTCGGGTTGGTGCGGCGGGTCGCGCGCGTGGGCGTCCCCGTCCAGGTCGGCGGCGGCTACCGGTCCGTGGAGCTTGCTGCGGCGGCGCTCGAGGCCGGTGCACACCGTGTCCTCCTCGGCACTGCGGCCCTCGACGAGCGCCTGCTGCGCGACGCGGTCGAGCGCCTCGGCGACGCCGTTGCGGTCGCGGTGGACGCCCGGGACGGCACGGTTGCCGTCGAGGGCTGGACCGCCGCCGGCGACCTCTCCCCGCGCGGCCTCGCCGACCGCTGCGCCGCCGCCGGCGTCGCCCGGCTCGTCGTGACGGCGACGCACCGTGACGGCACCTTGACCGGTCCCGACCTCGCGCTGCTCGAGGACGTGCTCGGCGCCGGCCTGCCGGTGATCGCGGCCGGCGGGGTCTCCTCGCTCGGCGACGTTCGCGCCTTGCGCGAGCTCGGGTGCGAAGGCGTCGTTGCCGGCAGCGCGCTCTGGCTCGGGCGTTTCGCGCTCGCGGACGTGGTTAGCCTCCAGGCGTGAGCGAGCACGCCGTCGAGATCTGGAGCGACTACATCTGACCGTTCTGCCGCGCGAGCCAGCCGACGGCTGCGCTGCTGGAGCGCCAGTTGGGCGCCGAGGTGAACTGGTTCCCGTTCGATCTCCATCCCGAGTACCCGCCGGAGGGGATCCCGCGGGAGCAGCTGCTGGCGCGCTACGGCGGCGACGCGATGACGGAGCGGATGAACCGCTTCTTCGCGGAGCGCGGGCTCGAGTACAACCCGAACCCGGACGTCGTTCCGAACTCGATGAACGCCCTGCGGCTGACCGAGCTCGCCCGCGACCTCGGCCGACACGCGGAGCTGCACGACCGGCTGATGGACGCATACTGGGCCGAGGCGAAGAACATCGGCGACCTCGACGTCCTGCGCGAGGAGGCGGCCGCCGTCGGCCTGCCCGCCGACGAGGTCGAGGACGTGCTCGCCGGGGACCGATTCCGCGAACGCGTCGAGGCGTCCACCCGGGAGGCGTACGGCATGGGCGCGAACGCGGTGCCCGCCTTCGTGCTCGACCGGCGGCTGCTCGTGCTCGGCGCGCAGCCGGACGAAGTGTTCGAGCAGGCCTTCGCGCAGCTGGAACGCGCGTGAGGCTCGTCGACGAGATCGCGCACGCGACCGGTTGGATGGACGAGGCGGACAGGATGCGCCGCGCGTCGCACGCGCTCGAGGTCGACGGCCGCGTCTGGCTCTTCGACGTCGTCGACTGGCCCGGGCTCGAGGAGACGGTCGCCGAGCTCGGCGAGCCGGCCGGCGTCGTGCAGCTGCTCGACCGGCACAACCGCGACTGCGCCGCCGTGGCCCGTCGCTTCGGCGTCCCGCACCACGTCGTCCCGCACGCGCTTCCCGGCACGCCGTTCGAGTTGCGCCCGGTCGTCCGGCACCGCTGGTGGCGCGAGGCGGCGCTGTGGTGGCCGGAGCGGCGGCTCCTGCTCGTCGCCGACGTGCTCGGGACGATCCCCTTCTTCCGCGCCGGCGCCGAGCCGGCCGGCCTGCACCCGCTGCTCCGGCTCCGGCCGCCGCGCTCGCTCTTCGGCCTCGAGCCCGACCACCTGCTCGTGGGGCACGGAGCGGGCGTCCATCACCACCCGGCAGCGTTCGAGAGCGCGCTGCGGACGGCCCGCCGGCGGATCCCGCGCTGGCTGCTCGGGCTGCCGCGGGTGATCCGCCAGGGCTACTAGCGGGCGCGGGCGAGCAGGCCCGGCCGGACGAGCCGCGGCGGCGCCTTCAGACCGGCGTCGCGAACGGGCGGGTTCAGCGGCTCGGCGAGCGGCGCGGCGGCGAAGGAGGCGGCGCGCCGGTCGGACGGCGCGTCCGCGTACAGCGTCGTCCGCTGCCGCGGCGTCCGCCCGTTGGAGCGGATCAGCAGCTCCATCGCCTCCGGGGGCATCTCCTGCCCGTGCTCGGAGCCGGCGGAGCGTGAGATCGACTCGTTCATCAGCGTCCCGCCGAGGTCGTTGACCCCCGCTCGGAGCGCCGCCGCGACGCCTTCCGGGCCGAGCTTGACCCACGACGCCTGGATGTTCGTGATCGCGGGGTGCAGCGCGAGGCGCGCGACCGAGTGCAGGAGCAGCGACTCGCCGAAGGTCGGCCCAGAGCGCGCGCGGCCCTGCAGCCACATCGGCGCCTCCATGTGCACGAACGGGAGTGGGACGAGCTCCGTGAAGCCTCCGCTCCGCTCCTGCTGCTCGCGTGCTCGGAGCAGGTGCCGCGCCCAGTGCTCCGGCCCCTCGACGTGCCCGAACATGATCGTCACGTTCGAGCGGAGCCCCACCCGGTGCGCCGCCTCGTGCACCGCGAGCCACTGCTCGGTCGAGACCTTGTCCGGGCAGATCACCGCGCGGACCTCGTCGTCGAGGATCTCCGCCGCCGTGCCCGGCAGCGAGCCGAGACCGAGCGAGCGCAGCAGCTCCAGGTACTCCTCGAGCGGGAGGCCGAGCGTCTCCGCGCCCTGCCAGACCTCGAGGGCCGAGAACGCGTGGATGTGCAGCTCGGGCAGCTCAGTCCGGATCGCGTCGACGACCGAGGCGTAGTACTCACCCGTGAAGGCGGGATGGATGCCGCCCTGGAGGCAGACCTCGGTGGCGCCGCGATCCCACGCCTCCCGGGCGCGGCGGACGATCTCCTCGTGCGGGACGAGGTACGGCGCGCCGCGCAGGTTCGCCGCCAGCTTCCCCTTCGAAAAGGCGCAGAAGCCGCAGCGGAAGTAGCAGACGTTCGTGTACTGGATGTTCCGCGTGACGACGTAGCTGACCTCGTCGCCGCAGACCTCGCGGCGGAGCCGGTCGGCGGCTGCGAAGACGCGGTCGCGCTCGCCGCCGCGGGCGCGGAAGAGCCGGACGAGCTCCACCTCCCCCAGCTCCCCGGCGCTGTCGACCGGGAGCGCATCGCGCGCGACGACGAATGGGACCGACCCGGCCTGGCCCGGGTGCCAGCCGTCCTCTCGCGCGAGCCCGAGTGCGTCCGACGCCCGCAGCGCAGCGGGCAGCACGGCCGGGTCGACCCAGGCGCCGGAGAGGTAGCGCGGGTAGACGGGCAGGCGCGGCGCGAGCTCGAGGCCGCGCGTCCGGGTGGCTGTGGCCAGACGGTCGCGCGCCGGCCACGGCGCCTCAGGGTTGACGTGGTCGATCGTCACGGGGCTGACGCCGCCCCAATCGTCGATGCCTGCGTCGAGCAGGCGGGGGAAGTCGTCGTATGCGAGGTTCGGCGGCGCCTGGACGGCGACGTCGCCCGGGAGCAGGAGGCGAGCGGCCGCGATCGTCCAGAGGTGGTCCTCCAGGCTCGGCTCCGGGTGCTGGGCCATCCGCGTGCCCTGCTTGGCGCGGAAGTTCTGCACGATCACCTCCTGCAGGTGGCCGTGCCGCGCGTGCACGGCCGCCAGCGCCTCGAGCGCCTCGAGCCGCTCCTCCCGCGTCTCGCCGATCCCGATCAGGATCCCGCTCGTGAACGGGATCCGCAGCTCGCCGGCCAGCTCGATCGTCGCGAGGCGGCGTGCGGGCAGCTTGTCCGGCGAGGCCCAGTGCGGGCCGCCCTTCTCCGAGAGCCGCTCCGAGAGGGTCTCGAGCATGATCCCCATCGAGGCGGAGACGGGCCGCAGGGCGGCGAGCTCCTCGCGGCTCATCACGCCCGGGTTCAGGTGCGGCAGCAGGCCGGTCTCCTCGAGCACGAGCCGCGCGACGCGGCCGAGGTACTCGAGCGTCGACTCGCAGCCGAGCGCATGCAGCTCGGCGCGCGCGACCCCGTAGCGGAGCTCGGGCTTGTCGCCGAGCGTGAACAGCGCCTCGGTGCACCCGGCGGCCGCGCCGGCGCGCGCGATCGCCAGCACCTCGTCCTCGGTCAGGTACGCACGCTCGCCGCGTCGCGGCGGCCGGGCGAAGGTGCAGTAGCCGCAGACGTCGCGACAGAGCGTCGTCAGCGGGATGAAGACCTTCGGCGAGTAGGTGACAAGCCCATCCCCGCGGCGCCGCTCACGGGCCGCCGAGAGCAGGTCCTCGAGCGGCGCGTCGAGCAGTTCGACCATGCGCGGACCCTATCCCTCGCGATACCTCCAGAGCCCGCCGAAGCTCTTCCAGCTCCCCTTCGACCAGCGCTGCAGCAGCGCCTGCTCGATCGGGAAGCGCTCGGTGGCGCTCGTCTTGATCGTCAGGCCAGGCAGCAGGAACGGGTTCGACGGGTCGTTCAGCTTCCGCGTCTGCGCCATCACCGCGGCGCGGGTCGGGTTCTTCCCCGCCGCCTCGAGCACCTTGACGAGCTCGTAGGCGACCGCCATGCCGTGGACGTGGTAGACGTCCTTCTGACTTGCGCCCTTCGCGTAGCGGGTCATGATCGAGCGGTAGAGCTTCATCGCCGCGTCGTTCCGCCACTTGGCGTCGGTCGGATCCTTGAGGAACACGATCGAGACGGAGTTCTCGACGGCCTTGTTCGAGCCGCCCTCGGAGGCGAGGGCCATCACGTTCGACGCGCTCGAGTCGGCGTTGGTGACGATCAGCGGCCGCCAGCCGAGTCTGTTCGCGACGGCATAGCCCTGGATCGCGTGGCGGGGCGTCGCAAAGAGGGCGAGCACGTTCGCGCCGGACGCCTTCAGCTGCGAGATCTGCGACTGGACGTCCGGAGCGGTGACCTCGAACGGCTGCGCCGCCACGACCTTCACCTTCGAGCGGCCGATCCCCTGCTTCAGGCCAGCCAGCAGGTCCTTGCCGAAGTCGTCGTCCTGGAAGAGGACGCCCACCTTCGCACCGGGCTTCGCCCGGGCGAGGTACTGGCCGTAGATCCAGCCCTCGGCGCGGTAGCTGGGCTGGAAGCCGATCGTCCAGGGGTAGTCGTCGTAGTCGCGGCCGAACGTCGTCGCGCCCGAGGCGACGAAGAGCTGCGGCACCTTCTGGGCGTTCAGGTAGTCGCGCGTGGCGACGTTGTGCTCGGTGCCGACCGAGTTGAAGATCGCGAAGACCTTGTCCTGCTCGACGAGCTGCCGCGTCGCCTGCACCGTCCGGGCCGGGTCGTAGTCGTCGTCGAGGGTCTTGTAGTTGATCGTGCGGCCGTTGACCCCGCCGCGCGCATTCACGTACTTGAAGTACGCGTTCGCGCCGCGCGCCACCGACGCAGACGCGGAGGCCGTGCCGGAGAGGGGTGCCGTGCCGCCGACCAGGATGGTCTTCGCGGTGACGCCCGGATCGGCGCTCGTCGCCGCGGTGGCGCCGGTCGCGATCGCGCCTGCGAGCGCGAGCAGGGCGAGCAGAAGTCTTGGTCGACGCATCGTCGGTACGGCCCCCGTGGAAGTCGGAAAACGGCTTAGCGACCGCGATGGTAGCCGCGAGCCGTCAGCGCTTGGAGACGCCGGATGATGCCCGCGGCGCCGCCGGGGAACGCGATCATGACCAGGATCAGGATCACGCCGTAGACGACCGCCGGCGCGCCCTGCGCCTTCGAGACCTCCTGCGCCCAGAGCGGCAGGAACTGGATGAAGATCGCGCCGAAGACGAGCGGCCAGAGCGAGCCGAGACCGCCGACGACGACCCCGACGAGCAGGAAGATCGAGAGCGTGATCGGGTACGTGTCCGGGTTCACGAACGTCGTCGCGATCGCGAGCAGCGACCCGGCGACGCCCGCGTAGAAGGCGCTGATCCCGAAGGCGAGCGTCTTGTAGGTCGCCAGGTTGACGCCCGACGACGCCGCGGCGAGCTCGCTGTCGCGGATCGCGCGGAAGGAGCGGCCGATCTTGCCGCGCAACAGCGCCCAGGCGATCACGAAGAGGATCAGCGCGACCGTCCAGCTCAGGTAGTAGAGCCACTCGTTGAACGTGATCGTCCGGTCGATGATCGGGATCGTCACGCCCTCGAGCGCGCCGGTCAGGCCCGGGATGCCGAACAGGTTGATCCCGCCGCCGCCGCCGGTGAACGTCTCGAAGCGGTCGTACTTGATCAGGCCCGGCATCGCGACCGCGATCGCAAACGTCGCGAGCGCAAGGTAGAGGCCGGTCAGCCGTAGCGCCGGGAAGCCGAAGAGGAAGCCGACGACGCCGGCGATGAGCCCGGCGAGCGGGATCGTCCAGATGTCCTTCATGTCGCTCGAGAACGTGTGCCCGCCGAGCTTGAGGCCCTGGTCCGAGATCAGGATCGCCGTCGTGTAGCCGCCGATCGCCATGAAGGCGCCGTGGCCGAGCGAGATCTGGCCGGTGTAGCCGGTCAGCACGTTCAGGCCGAGCAGGGCGATGAAGTAGATGCCGACATAGGCGAACTGCTGCGCGCGGAAGTCGCTGATGAAGCGCGGCAGCAGGTAGACGGCCGCCGCCGCGAGCAGGAAGACCCCGGCCCCGACCAGGTCGCGGCGCCTCACACGCGCCTCGTCACGGTCTTGCCGAAGATGCCGGCGGGCTTGACGAGGAGGACGACGAGGATGATCAGCAGCGCGACCGGCAGCCGCAGGGCGGCGCCGACGAAGTCGATGTACGTGCCGATCAGGTTCAGGCCGACGCCGAGCATGAGGCCGCCCGCGACCGCGCCGAACGGCGAGTCGATCCCGCCCAGCACCGCCGCCGCGAACGCGTAGATCAGCACCGCCTGCATCATGTTCGGGTCGAGGAAGACGGTCGGCGCCGTGAGCATCCCGGCCACCGCGCCGAGCATCGCCGCGAGGCCCCAGCCGATCGCGAGCATCCAGCCGACGCGAACGCCGACGAGCCGGCTCGCGTCCGGGTTCAGCGCGGACGCCCGCAGCGCGAGCCCGATCTTCGTGAACTGGAAGAACGCCCACAGGAGCGCGACCATCACGAGCACGACGAGGAAGGTGCCGACGTCCTGCTGGGAGATCGCGACGCCGCCGATCTCCCACGTGTCGTTCGGGAACGGGCTCGGGAACGCGCGCACCTCGGCCGACCAGATCAGGCCGGCGAGCCCGTTGAAGATGAGCACGAGTCCGATCGTGACGATCACCGTCGTCAGGATCGGCGCCCGCTCGATCGGGCGGATGACCGCGCGCTGGATCCCGAAGCCGAGCGCGAAGGCGAACACGAGCGTGACCGGGAACGCGAGCCACTGGCTCATCCCGTGGTTCTCGATCAGCGTCCAGGCGATGTAGGTCGTGAACATCGCCATCTCGCCCTGGGCGAAATTGATCACGCCGGTGGCGCGGTGGATCAGGACGAGCGCGAGCGCGAGCGCGGAGAAGATCGACCCGGTGGCAAGCCCTGCGACGACCTGTTGGAAGAACTCGGCCATCAGTGGTTGCTCCGGTGACGGATTCGCGCCGCTCGCGGGTGAGCTGCAAGCGATGCAAGGACGCAGGGAGCGTTCAGGCCGGTTGGCCTGGACGCGACTGAGGACGCCGCAGCGCGCCGCAGATCGCACGCGAGCGGTGCCCTATCTGTCGCCGGAGCAGCCACTAGTAGCCCAGGTAGCTCTTTCTGACATTCTCGTTCCGGGCGAGCTCCTCGCTCGGCCCCGACACGGCCACCTTCCCCACCTCGAGCACGTACGCGTACGAGGCCACCTCGAGCGCGATCGCCGCGTTCTGCTCGACGACGAGCACGGTCAGCCCGTCCTTCTCGTTCAGCTCGCTCACGATCCGGAAGATCTCACGCGTGACGAGCGGCGCGAGCCCGAGCGACGGCTCGTCGAGCAGGAGCATCCGGGGGCGGCTCATCAGCGCCCGCGCGAGCGCGAGCATCTGCTGCTCGCCGCCCGAGAGCGTGCCGGCGTGCTGCCCGAGACGTGAGGAGATCCAGGGGAAGTACTCCGCGACGCGGACCAGGTCCTCGTCGATCGAGCCGCGGCGGACGTATGCGCCGAGCTTGAGGTTCTCCTCGACCGACATCTCCGCGAAGGTTCCGCGCCCCTCCGGGACGTGCGCGACGCCGAGCTGGGCGACCGACTCGGGCCCGCGCCGGTTGAGCGCCTTGCCGTCGAAGAGGATCTGGCCGCTGCGCCTGACCGTCCCGGAGATCGACCGCAGCGTCGTCGTCTTCCCGGCGCCGTTGGCCCCGAGGACGGCGACGATCTGCCCCTGCTCGACGGCGAGCGAGACCCCGTCGAGCGCGCGCACCGGGCCGTATCGTGCCGCGACGTCGCGCAGCTCAAGCAGCGCCATCGGGGTCCTCCGGGTCGGGCAGCCTGGGCACCTCGCGGGGCGGCGTGTCGTCGGTGCCGAGGTAGGCCTCGATCACGGCCGGGTTCGCCCGCACCTCGGCCGGCGTGCCCTCGGCGATCTTCTTGCCGAAGTTCATCACGTGCACGTGGTCGGAGATCCCCATCACGAGGTTCATGTGGTGCTCGACGAGGAACACGGTCAGGTCGCGGTCGTCCCGGATCTTCTGGATGAAGCGGCCAAGCTCGTCGACCTCCTCGTGGTTGAGCCCGCCCGCGGGCTCGTCGAGGAGCAACAGCCTTGGGCTCGCGACCAGGGCACGCGCGAGCTCGACCCGCTTCAGCGTCCCGAACGGAAGGCCGGCGACGGGCCGCGCGGCGATCGCGCCGAGCCCGACGTAGTCGAGGACCTCATGCGCCTCGGCCTCCGCGTCGCCGGCGCGGGTGTGTGTCCCGACGAGCACGTTGTCGAGCACCGTCATCGTCTTGAACAGCTCGACGTTCTGGAAGGTGCGGGCGATCCCGCGGCGGACGATCCCGTGCACGGGAGTCTTCAGGAGCGACTCGCCCGCAAAGACGACGTCGCCCTCGTTCGGCGTGTACAGCCGCGTGATCACGTTGAACGCGGTCGTCTTGCCGGCGCCGTTCGGGCCGATCAGTCCGACGATCTGCCCCTCCGGCACGTCGAGCGAGACCCCGTCGAGGGCGACGATCCCGCCGAACCGGCGAGTCACATTCCGCAGCGAGAGCAGGGCCATCGGCCGGAGGAGCTTATTCAGGTGGAGAAGGGAATGGCAAAAGGAACCGCGACCGACTGGGGCTGGCGCTACTCTCCTCCGCGTGAGCGAACACTCCGCCGAGCTGCACATGAGCCGTGCACAGAAGACCACGAACCTGCTCGGGGTCACGATTCCGTTCGCCGGCTTCCTCGCCTCGATCTTCTTCTTCTGGGGGAGCTACGTGACGTGGCGCGACCTGACCATCTTCGCGGTCGGCTATGCGCTGACGACACTCGGGATCTCGATCGGCTTCCACCGGCTCTTCACGCACCGCGCCTACGAGACCTACCGGCCGATCCGCTACGGGCTCGCCGTGCTCGGCTCGATGGCCGTGCAGGGACCGGTGATCCGCTGGGTCTCCGACCACCGCAAGCACCACAGCTTCGCCGACCGCGAGGGCGATCCGCACTCGCCGCACGCCGGCTTCGGCCCGGGGATCCGCGGCAAGGTCGCCGGCCTCTGGCACGCGCACGTCGGCTGGCTCTTCCGGAACGTCGGCCGCGCCGAGTGGACGAAGTACGCGAAGGACCTGCTCGCCGACCGCGGGATGGTCTTCATCTCGCGCTGGTTCCCGGCCTGGGTTGCGGTGTCGCTCTTGCTGCCGTTCGCGGCCGGCTGGATCTGGGGCGGCACGATCGGCGCCGGCCTGCAGGCGATGTTCTGGGGCGGCCTGATCCGGATCTTCCTCCTCCATCACATCACCTGGTCGGTGAACTCGGTCTGCCACTTCGTCGGCTCGCGCCGCTTCCGCGTCAAGGACGAGTCGCGCAACGTCTGGTGGCTCTCGTGGATCTCGTTCGGGGAGTCGTGGCACCACAACCACCACGCCTTCCCCTCGTCCGCATTCCACGGCCTGAAGCCGTGGGAGCTGGACATCGGCGGCCTCGTGATCCGCGCGATGCGCCGGCTGGGCCTCGTCTGGAAGGTCGTCCAGCCGACCGCGGACATGCAGCGGCGCCGCGAGCTCGCCGCGGAATAGCGTGGACGCACCCGAGACGCCCGCCGACTCGCCGCTGACACTCGAGACGGCGATGGCGTCGCCGCTCTACCGCAACCTGATGGCGCCTGAGCTCCGCCCCGGCGAGCCGGCCTTCCCGTTCGAGCTGCCGCTGCTCGACGCGGCGACGCACCGCCCCACCGGCGACCTCGTCCGCCTCGCCGACTTCGTCGGCGAGCGTCCGGTCGCGCTCGTCTTCGGCTCATACACCTGACCGCCCTTCCGCCGCCAGTTGGGCGAGCTGGAGGAGCTGTACGAGCGCCACGCAGGTGACGTCGCGTTCTTCATCGTCTACATCCGCGAGGCGCATCCCGAGGACGGCTGGGTGCTCGCCGACAACCGCCGCGACGGCATCGAGCTCGCGGACCCCGTCTCGCTCGACGAGCGTGCTGCGGCGGCGGAGGCCTGCGCGCAGCGGCTCGAGACGCGGATCCCGATCCTGCTCGACGGCCTCGACGACGCCGTCGCGTCGGCTTACGGCGGCTGGCCCGACCGGCTCTACCTGATCGGCCGGGACGGCAACATCGCCTTCCAGGGCGAGGTCGGCCCGTTCGGCTTCAAGCCGGCCGAGCTCGCACACGCGATCGAGACTGAACTGGCCTGATCGGCCCGTCGGCTAGTCGAACCTGTACGTGCCGCCGTCCGCGAACTCCTTCAGGACGCGGCGGCTGACGACCATCCGGTGCACCTCGTCGGGGCCGTCATAGATGCGCGCGGCCCGCGCCTGCTGCGCCATGTGTCCGAGCGGCGTCTCGTCGGTGAGGCCGCGGGCGCCGTGGGTCTGGATCGCGCGGTCGATCACCTCGTTGAGGACGCGGGCGGCGTAGAACTTGATCAGCGAGACCTCGACGCGGGCCTCGTCGCCCTCGTCGAGCTTGCGCGCGGCGTCGAGCGTGAGCAGGCGGCAGGCCTGGATCTCCGCAGCCGAGTCGGCGATCCAGTTCTGGACCGTCTGCTTCTCGGCCAGCGGGCCGCCGAACGCCTCGCGCTCGAGCGCGTAGCGGCACATCAGCTCGAAGGCGCGCTGCATCTGGCCGAGCCAGCGCATCACGTGGTGGATCCGGCCCGGGCCGAGCCGCTTCTGCGCGATCCGGAAGCCGTCGCCGGGCTCGCCGAGGACGTTCTCGCGCGGGACGCGGACGTCCGTGTAGCGCACCTCGCAGTGCGTCGACCAGCCGCGGCCGGCGTGCCCCAGCACCGGGATCGGCCGGATCAGCTCGTAGCCGGGCGTGTCGGCGGGCACGAGGATCTGGCTCATCCGCCGGTGGGGCGGCGCCTCCGGGTCGGTGACCGCCATCACGATCCCGAAGCTCGCGCCGTCGGCGGAGGAGGAGAACCACTTGTGCCCGTTGATCACCCACTCGTCGCCGTCGAGCACTGCGGTCGTGCGGAGGCCGGTCGGGTCGGCGCCCGAGACCTCGGGCTCGGTCATCGAGAAGAACGAGCGCGCGGTTCCCTCGACGAGCGGCTTCAGGAACTGCTCCTTCTGCTCCTCGGTGCCGAAGAGGTGGAGGATCTCGCCGTTGCCGGCGTCGGGCGCCTGGCAGTTGAAGACGAGCTGCGCCCACATGCTGCGGCCGATCTCCTCGTTCAGGAGCGCGTACTCCATGAACCCGGACCCGGTGCCTCCCGCCTCCTCCGGCAGGTGCGGCGCCCAGATCCCCGCGGCCCTCGCCTTCGCGCGCAACTGCTCGACCAGGGCGACCGCGTCGTCGTCCTCGCGCTGGAGCGCGGCCTCGTTCGGGTAGACGTGCTCCTCCATGAAGGCGCGCACCTCGGCGCGCCTCGCTGACACTTCGGGCTTGAGCGCGAGGTCGGTCATCAGCGAGAGTCTGCACGTGTTGGAGCCGGGAAGCCAGGTCCAGAACGCCATCTACCTCGCCGGCGGCTCGGCGTGGCCGGTCTCGCCCGAGGACTGGGAGCGGCGGGCGGCGGAGACGCTTGCCCAGAGCCCGTTCGACTACGTCGCCGGCGGTGCGGGCTCCGAGTCGACCGTCCGGGCGAACCGCGAGGCGTTCGAGCGGCGCCGGCTGCGGCCGCGGATGCTCGCCGGGCATGCCGAGCGGGAGCTGTCGATCGAGGTGCTCGGCCTCCGCTCTGCGGCCCCGTTCCTGCTCGGGCCGGTCGGCGTGCTCTCGATCGTCCACGCCGAGGCCGAGCTCGGCGTCGCCCGGGCCTCCAAGGCGACAGGCGTGCCGATGGTGCTCTCGAGCGCCGCCTCGACCCCGCTCGAGGACGTCGCGGCCGAGCTCGGGGAGGCGCAGCGCTGGTTCCAGCTCTACTGGTGGGGCGACCGCGAGCTCGCCGGCAGCCTGGTCGACCGGGCCTCGGCGGCGGGCTACGGCGCGATCGTGGTCACGCTCGACACGCTCACGCTCGGCTGGCGCGACCGCGACCTGCGCAACGGCTACCTGCCCTTCCTGCAGGGTGAAGGGCTGGCGCAGTTCTTCAGCGACCCGCTCTTCCGCGAGCGGCTCGACGCTCCGCCCGAGGAGGACCTGCAGACCGCGTCGCTGATGGCGCTGGCGGCGTTCCCCAACCTCGCGCTCACGCTGGACCGACCTGGCCTGGCTCCGCGGGCGGACGAAGCTGCCGATCCTGGTCAAGGGCGTCCTGACCCGCGAAGACGCCCGGCTCGCCATCGAGCACGGCGTCGACGGAATCGTCGTCTCGAACCACGGCGGCCGCCAGGTGGACGGCGCGGTCGCCTCGCTCGACGCCCTCGTCGAGGTGCGTGACGAGGTCGGCCCGGACGCGCCGGTGCTGATGGACGGCGGGATCCGCCGCGGCGCGGACGTGCTCAAGGCGCTCGCCCTCGGCGCCGACGGCGTCCTGCTCGGCCGCCTCTACGCCTACGGGCTCGCCGTCGGCGGCGCCGCCGGCGTCGAGGCCGTGATCCGCCAGCTCGCAGCCGAGATCGACCTCACGCTCGCGCTCGCCGGCGGCCGTTCCGTCCGCGAGCTCGAACCCTCCATGGTCGCCGCCGCCGCGAAGGATTAGAGTCGTCTCGTGGACCTGCGCGACACGCCCGAGGAGGCTGCCTTCCGCGCAGAGCTGCGCGCCTGGATCGGCACGAACCTGACCGACGAGATCAGGCGCGGCCGCTTCGAGGAGGCGGGCCGCGACTGGAGCCGCAAGCTGCACGAGGCCGGGTACGCCGGCCTGACCTGGCCGAAGGAGTACGGCGGCGCCGGCGCGCCGTACAGCCACCAGGCGATCTTCCTCGAGGAGATGGCGCGCGCAGAGGCGCCGCCCCACGTCGGCGTGATCGGGCTCGGCATGGCCGGGCCGACGATCATCGCCCACGGCACCGACGCACAGAAGGCGAAGCACCTGGAGAAGATCCTCTCGACCGAGGAGATCTGGTGCCAGGGCTTCTCCGAGCCGGGCGCCGGCTCCGATCTCTCCGCCGTCCGCACGACCGCCCGGCGCGAGAACGGACACTTCGTCGTCGACGGGCAGAAGGTCTGGTCCTCGTTCGCGCACATCGCCGACTGGTGCATCCTCGTCACGCGCAGCGACCCCGAGAGCGAGCGGCACGCGGGTCTCAGCTACCTGCTCGTCGACATGCACGCGCCGGGCGTCGAGGTGCGGCCGCTGCGGCAGATCACGGGCGAGGCCGAGTTCAACGAGATCTTCTTCACCGACGTCGAGGTGCCGGTCGAGAACGTCGTCGGCGAAGTCGGCGGCGGCTGGCAGGTGGCGATGACGACGCTCCTGCACGAGCGCGGCACGCTCGGCTTCGCGCTCACGGCCGGGCTCGAGTCGCAGATCCGGAAGCTGATCGCGCTCGCGAAGGAGCGGGGCGCGACGCCCGTGCAGCGGGACGCGCTGGCGCGCGAGTGGATCGGCCTCCAGGCGGTGCGCTACACGAACTACCGCTCCCTGACGACGCTGATGAAGACCGGGATCCCCGGGCCCGAGGGGTCGGGCGCGAAGCTCTGGTGGTCGGAGGCGAACCAGCGGGTGACGAAGCTCGCGCTGGAGATCCTCGGCGCCGAGGCGCAGATCATGGACAACGGCAATTACTGGCAGCACCAGCAACTGCGCTCGCGCGGCAACACGATCGAGGCCGGGACGAGCGAGATCCTGCGCAACATCATCGCCGAGCGCGTGCTCGGGCTCCCGAGGTCGCGCTAGTGGAGTTCGCCTTCACCCCGGAACAGGAGGAGCTGCGCCGCCAGGCGCGCGCGTTCCTGGAGGCGAACCCGGAGGCGCCGCTCGCCGAACTGCGCGAGCTCGGCTGGCTCGGCGTCTCGGTCCCGGAGGAGCGCGGCGGCGGCGGGCTCTCGTTCGTCGACGAGGCGATCCTGTTCGAGGAGGCGGGCCGTGCGCTCTACGCCGGGCCGTTCCTGACGACCGCGGTCGTCCTCCCGGCGCTGCCCGAGGTCGACGACAACGCCTGGTCGGTCGAGCTGGAGGGTCTCGTCCCCCACCCCGACCAGGTCGACAAGGTGCTGCGCGAGACGATGGAGGCCTGCGACGCGGAGGGGGAGACGCTCCCGACCGTCGACGAGACGCGCCCCCTCGGCCGCATCCAAGCAACAGACTGTTACAAGCTCGACGGCGACTTCGAGCCGGTGCGGCTGCGGCTCCTCGCCGGACTCGCCGCCGAGGCGGTCGGGGTGGCGCAGAAGGCGCTCGAGCTCGGCGTCGCCTACGTCTCCGACCGGGAGCAGTTCGGCAAGAAGATCGGCACCTATCAGGCGGTCTCGCACCCGCTCGCGGACACGTACGTCGAGACCGAGCTCGCCCGCTCGCTCGCCTACTGGGCCGCGTGGTGCGTCGCCGAGGACGACGAGCAGGCGCCCGTGGCCGTCGCCGCCGCGAAGAGCATGGCGGCCGAGACGGCGGTCGCCGCGTGCGAGCGCTCGATCCAGGTCCACGGCGGCATCGGCTTCACCTGGGAGCACGTCCTGCACCGCTACTACAAGCGCGCCCAGTGGATCGACGCGTTCGGCGGCCACGCCGCGAAGCAGCGGGAAGTCGTCGCCGCGGCCCTCCTCGACTGAGCAAGGAGACCCATGCCCGTACCGAAGGAAGAAGTGCTCGAGCTGATGCGGATGGACGTCGACCCCGCCGAGGTGGACGAGATCCGGGAGCTCTGGAAGGCGCACTCGAAGGCGGAGGACAACCGTTCGATCGAGGGGCTGCTCGCCACGCTCTCGGAGGACTGCGTGTACACCGTCTACCCCGACGACGTCTCCTGGCACGGCCACGAGGGCGCGGCGCGCTTCTACACCGAGCTGCTGACCGCGTTCCCGGACATCGTCTTCGAGCTGCAGAACATCGTCATCGGGCCGCAGGGGGTCGTCGAGGAGGCGATCGTCACCGGCACGCACCGCGCAAAGTGGCTCGACAACGAGCCGACGGACGAGACGATGACCTGGCGCAACGCCATCTTCTTCCCCTGGGATCCCGTCTCGCGCCGCTTCAAGGGCGAGCGGGTCTACACCGACATGCCGAGGAGGGCGGCCGCATGACCTACGCGTTCAGCTCGCTCGACGAGCTCGGGGACGGCCCCGGCTTCCGGAAGATCCGCAAGCCGCTCGGGATCACGGCATTCGGAGTCAACGGGGTCGTCTACCCGCCGGGCTTCCCCGGGATCAGCCACTACCACGACACGCAGGACGAGCTCTACTTCGTCCACAGCGGCACCGCGAAGGTCGAGGTCGAGGGCGAGGAGCGGATCCTCGGCCCGGGCGGCCTCTTCCACGTCGAGTCGACAACGCCGCGGAAGATCGCGAACGTCGGCGACGACGACCTCGTGCTGCTCGTCGTCGGCGGCAAGGACGGCTACGTCGACCGCGACGGGCACGTGACGAGCGACGAGGATCTCGAACGCCGGGTCAACCTGGGAAAGGAGCAACCGTGAACGGCCTGATGATGGACTTCCAGCTGACGCTGCCGACGATCCTCAAGCGCGCGGAGACGTACTTCCCGCAGCAGGAAATCGTGACGCGGATGCCGGACCGGAGCTTCCACCGCTACACCTTCGCGGACTTCGGCAAGCGGGCACGGCAGCTCGCCGTGGCGCTCAAGGGAGTCGGCCTCGAGCCCGGCGACCGGGTCGCGACGCTCTGCTGGAACCACTACCAGCACCTCGAGGCGTACCTCGGGATCCCGTGCGGCGGCTACGTCCTGCACACGCTCAACCTGCGCCTGCACCCGAACGACCTCGGCTACATCGCCACGCACGCGGGCGACAAGGCCCTGATCGTCGACAAGTCGCTGCTTCCGCTCTGGGACCAGTTCAAGGACAAGACCGAGATCGAGCACGTCTTCGTGGTCGAGGACGGGTACGAGGAGCTGCTCGCCGGCGCCGATCCCGACGACTACGAGGACCCGCGGCTGGACGAGAACACCGCCGCGGCGATGTGCTACACGAGCGGCACGACCGGGATGCCGAAGGGCGTCCTCTACTCGCACCGCTCGGCCGTCCTGCACACGCTCGGCCAGGCGCTCGTGGCGCCGCTCGGGCTGCACGTGACCGAGCGCGAGACGCTGCTGCCGGTGGTGCCGATGTTCCACGCGAACGCCTGGGGGTATCCGTACACGTGCCTGATGGTGGGGACGAAGCTCGTCTTCCCCGGCCCGTTCCTCGATCCCGAGACGCTGCTCGACGACTTCGAGCAGGAGGGCGTCACGATCACCGCCGGCGTACCGACGATCTGGATGGGCATCCTCGGCATGCTCGACAAGGAGCCCGACCGCTGGGACCTGTCGAAGCTGCACTCGATGCTCGTCGGCGGCTCGGCGGCGCCGAGGGCGATGATCGCCGGCTTCCGCCAGCGGCACGGCAAGAACGTCGTCCACGGCTGGGGCATGACCGAGACATCGCCGCTCGCGACCGCGTCCGACTACGTGGGGGAGTTCCGCGACGCGGACGAGGAGACGCAGCTCGACGTCGTCGCGATGCAGGGCCTGCCGCTCCCCTTCGTCGAGCTCCGCGCGATCGGAGACGACGGCAAGGAGATCCCCTGGGACGCCGAGGCGATGGGCGAGCTCGAGGTGCGCGGCCCCTGGGTCGCCTCCGGCTACTACGAGACGCCGGAACAGGCGGAGCGCTGGACCGACGACGGCTGGTTCAAGACCGGCGACATCGCCTCGTTCCACCCGAAGGGCTACGTGATGATCAAGGACCGCTCCAAGGACGTGATCAAGTCCGGCGGCGAGTGGATCTCCTCGGTCGACCTCGAGAACGCATTGATGGCGCACCCGGCGGTGGCCGAGGCGGCCGTGATCGCGATCCCGCACGAGAAGTGGGACGAGCGGCCGCTCGCCGTCTGCGTGCTCCGGGAGGGCGAGAGCGCGAGCGCGGACGAGCTGCGCGAGTTCCTCGCGCCGAACTTCGCCAAGTTCTGGCTCCCCGACGCGTTCGAGTTCGTCGACGAGATCCCGAAGACAGCGGTCGGCAAGTTCCGCAAGACAGCGCTGCGGGAGCAGTTCGCGAAGGCCCCCGAGCCCGCGTGAGGATCTCCGGCAGGACGTTCCTGGTCACCGGCGGCCGCTCCGGGCTCGGCGAGGCGACCGCGGCGATGCTCGAGCGCGAGGGCGCGAACGTCGCGGTCGCCGACCTGCCCGAGACCGACGTCACCGACGCCGATGCGGTCGCGGCGCTCGTCGACTCGCTCGACGAACTGCACGGCGCGGTCAACTGCGCCGGGATCGGCGGCGGCGCCCGCGTGGTCGGGTTTCCGCTCGACCGCTTCCGGAAGATCGTCGAGGTGAACCTGATCGGCACCTTCAACGTCCTCTCGCTCGCCGCCGCCAAGATGGCCGAGGGCGAGCCCGACGAGGAGGGCACGCGCGGCGTGATCGTCAACACCGCCTCGAACGCGGCCTTCGACGGCCAGATCGGCCAGGCCGCCTACTCGGCCTCGAAAGCCGGTGTGGCCGGGATGACGCTGCCGGTCGCTCGCGACCTGGCCTCGAAGGGGATCCGCGTCGTCACGATCGCGCCCGGCCCGTCCGACACGCCGATGCTCGGGCCGATGCGCGACGACATCCGCGAGAGCCTCACCTCGCAGATTCCCTTCCCGAAGCGTCTCGGCCGCGCCGAGGACTTCGCCGCGCTGGTCAAGCACATCGTCGAGAACGAGTACCTGAACGGCGAGGTGATCCGTCTCGACGGTGCATTGCGAATGGGCCTTGACCGCGCAAGACGGGCATCCGCAGAGCGGACGCCCGTCGCGCAAAATCCCTGAGGGGCCGCGCCGCGGCCGAGAACGAAAGGAATCGTGGATGGCTGAGTACGTCAAGGTCGAGACCGACGGGCGCGTCGCGATCGTCACCCTCGATCACCCGCCCGTGAACGCGTTGTCCTCGAAGCTGCTCGAGGAGCTCGAGGAGGAGTACGACCGGCTCGACCGGGACGACGAGGTCCGCGCGATCGTGCTCCGCGGCGAGGGTGAGAAGGCGTTCGTCGCCGGCGCGGACATCACCGAGTTCCCGGCGATGCGGGAGCAGATCGAGGAGGCGGCCGAGAGCGGCTCGGCGCGCGGGATCCAGAAGCTCGCGGCGCGGATGGACGCGGGTCGGACGCCGGTCGTCGCCGCGATCCACGGCTACTGCCTCGGCGGCGGGCTCGAGCTCGCGATGGCCTGCGACATCCGGATCGCCGCAGAGGATTCGCAGCTCGGGCAGCCGGAGATCAAGCTCGGCCTGATCCCCGGCGGGGGCGGCACGCAGCGTCTTCCCCGCCTCGTCGGCCAAGGCCGCGCGCTCTATCTCAACCTCACCGGCGACCCGATCTCCGGCTCCCAGGCATACGACTGGGGCCTGGTCGAGAAGGCCGTCCCGCGCGCGGAGCTGCTGGACGCGGCGCTCGAGCTCGCCCGCACCCTCTCGCAGCGCTCGCCGCACGCGATGGGCGTGATCAAGGAGCTCGCGTCCGAGACGCGCGACCTCCCGCTCTCCGAGGGCATGCGGCGCGAGGCGCAGGGCTTCATCCGCTGCATCGGCAGCGAGGACGGCGCCGAGGGTGTGGTCGCCTTCCTCGAGAAGCGGCAGCCCGAGTTCACCGGACGCTAGATGCAAGCCGCCGTCCTGCACGAGACGGGGCAGCCCCTCTCCGTGGAGGACGTGCCCGACCCGACCCCCGGCGAGGGCCAGTCGGTGGTCGACGTGAAGGCCGCAGGGATCAACTTCGCCGACGTCCTGATCAAGAACGGGATGTATCCGCAGCCTCCGCAGCTGCCGACCGTCCTCGGCAGCGAGGTCGCCGGCGACATCGACGGACGGAGGGTCGTCGCATTCGTCCGGGGCACCGGCGGCGGGTACGCGGAACGCGTCGCCGTCGACGACGAGTGGGTGTTCGACCTGCCCGCGGGCGCGAGCTACGCCGAAGGGGCTGCGTTCCTGACGACCTACCTGACCGCCTGGATCCCGATGACGCGGCAGGCGCGCATCCATCCCGACTCGACCGTGCTCGTCACCGCCGCGGCAGGCGGCGTCGGCACGGCGGCGATCCAGGTGGCGGCGTTCTGCGGCGCGACGATCACGGCCGCGGCGGGTTCCGAGGAGAAGCGCGAGCTGGCACGGAAGCTCGGCGCCCAGCGCGTCGTCACGTACGAGGAGATCGCCGAGCTCGACGACATCGACGTCGCCTTCGACCCCGTCGGCGGGCCGGTGTTCACCGCCTGCGTGCAGGCGCTGCGCCCGCTCGGCGTCGCGATCGGGATCGGCTTCGCCGGCGGCACCTGGGAGCCGGTCGACCCGGCCCGGCTCGTCGGGCGCAACGTCGGCGTGCAGGGCTTCTATCTCGGCCGGCTGATGGGCTTCCGGCCCGACCTCGTCCAGCTCGAGGTCGCTGAGCTGCTCGCGCTCTGGCGCCGCGGGGCGCTGCATCCGGTCGTCGGCGCCGAGTTCCCGCTCGAGCAGGCGAACGAGGCGCTCGACCTGATCGCTTCGCGGCAGTCGACGGGCAAGGTCGTCCTTGTTCCCTGAGACGGCGGTGGTCACGGGTGCGGCCGGCGGAATCGGCGGCGCGCTCGTCGCCGCGCTTCAGGCTGACGGCGCGGCCGTGCGTGGCCTCGACCTCACGAGCGGCTTCGACGTCGGCGACCCGGAGGCGTGGCTCGAGGTCGCGCCGGCCGACCTGGTCTGCCTGAATGCGGGCGTCCTGGCGAAGGGCGACGGCACCATCGACGACTACCGGCGCATCCTCTCCGTCAACGTCGACGGCGTCGTCTTCGGCATCCAGGCGCTCGCCCCGCGCATGCGGGACGGCAGCGCCTTCGTCGTCACCGCCTCGCTGGCCGGGCTGATCCCGATGCCGTCCGACCCGCTCTACGTGCTGACGAAGCACGCCGTCGTCGGCTACGCACGCTCGATGGCGGAGGTGCTGGCGCCGCGCGGGATCCGCGTCAACCTCGTCTGCCCCGGGATCGTGCGCACGCCGATGACCGAGCCGGAGCAGGAGAAGCTCGACGCGTCCGGTTTCCCGCTGATGGAGCCGGAGCAGATCGCGGAGGCCGTCCTCGTGGCGGCGCGGAGTGAGCTGACCGGCCAGGCCTGGGTCTGCCAGCCCGGACGCGAGCCGACGCTCTTCCGCTTCCCGAACGTCCCCGGCCCGCGCGTCGAGGGCAAGGAAGGGATGGTCCCGAAGCTCTAGGCGGGCTCGGGCCGGCCGGCGAGCCGCTGCTCGACGAGGTGCACGAGCTCCGACGTCACAGGCGTCTCGAGCCCGTGCCTGCGGCCCTCGCGCACGATCGGCCCGGCGATCGCGTCGAGCTCGA
This sequence comes from uncultured Gaiellaceae bacterium, assembly GCA_963730405.1. Taxonomy (GTDB): domain Bacteria; phylum Actinomycetota; class Thermoleophilia; order Gaiellales; family Gaiellaceae; genus Gaiellasilicea. The sequence continues at coordinate 144,018 of CAVSRW010000011.1, forward strand.
GCGGCCGGCCCGCGTCGAAGTCCTTCTGCATCGACGTGCGCATCTCGCCCAGCGGGAACTCGAGCAGCGCCTCGAGCGCCGGGCCGTCGAGCGTCGCTCCCTCCGCCGCGCCCACGGCGGCCGCCTCGCGGTGGCAGGCGACGAGGCGCGCGCGCCACTCCGCGGCGTCCTGGACCGCGCCGGCAGGCGCTCCGGCGGCCGTCGTCGTGAGCGCGAGCGGGCCGAGCAGCGCGAGCTTCTCCCACAGCACCGTCGCCTCGTCGGGCCCGAGCTCGACCTGGAGCCCGGACGCCCGCAGCTCGCCGGCGACCTCCTCGCTTCCGTGGCCGGGGGCGAGGTCGACACGGGCGAACGGCGTCGGCTGCCGCACGACGCCGGGCTCGACGCGCTCCGACTCGACCCGGATCGCGGCGGCGAGCACGCGCTCGTAGCTCTCCCGCAGCCGCGCCACATGATCGACGCCGTTCAGCAGCGGCACGACGACCGCGCTGCCGACCCGCTCCGGCCGTGCGAGCCCGAGCGCCGCCTCCAGATCCGGCGCCTTCGGCGAGACCCAGACCACGTCGACCTCTCGGTCGAGCTCGGCGGCGGTCTCGACCTCGGCCTCGAAGTCGCCGAGCACCGCGCTCTCGACGCGGATCCTGCGCGGGTGCCGCGCGAGCGTCTCCGGCCGCAGCAGCAGGACGACGTCGCGGCCGGCCCGCGCCAGCGCGCCGCCGAGCAGGCCTCCAACCCCTCCCGCGCCGAGTATCGCGTGCCGCACAGCTCGATCGTAGACCCTGCGATCGTAGTCCCCCGGTCTCGTAGGATCGGCGCAGGATGCGACTCGGCATGCAGCTCGGCTACGACGACCCGATCGGCTCGGTGGCGATGGCGCAGGAGGCCGACCGCCTGGGCTTCGACTCCGTCTGGACCTCGGAGGCCTGGGGCGCGGACGCTGTCACAGTCGCCTCCTGGATCGCCGCGACGACCGAGCAGATCGGGATCGGCACGGCGATCATGCAGATGCCGGCGCGCACGCCCGCCACGACGGCGATGACCGTCGCCACGCTCGACCAGCTCTCCGGCGGGCGCGTCCTCCTCGGCCTCGGCACATCCGGCCCACAGGTGGTCGAAGGCTGGCACGGCGTCCCGTGGGGGAAGCCGCTCGGCCGGACGCGCGAGTACGTCGAGATCGTCCGCGCCGCGCTCCGCCGCGAGACCGTCGAGCACCACGGCGCGCACTACGACATCCCCTACTCCGGCGAGGACGCGACCGGCGTCGGCAAGCCGCTGAAGCTGATCCTGAAGCCGCTGCGCCGCGACGTCCCGATCTATCTGGCCGCCATGGGCCCCAAGAACGTCGCCCTGGCCGCGGAGATCGCGGACGGCTGGCTGCCGATCTTCTTCTCGCCCTACCGTTTTCGCGAGATCCACGGCCCCTCGCTCGCGGACGCGCCGGACGGCTTCCAGGTCGCCCCGCTCTGCCCCGTCCTCGTCGGCGACGACGTCCAGCAGTGCCGCGACATGCTGAAGCCGATGCTCGCCCTCTACATCGGCGGCATGGGCGCGAGGGGGAAGAACTTCTACAACTCGCTCACGCAGCGCTACGGCTACGAGGAGGCGGCGGCCAAGATCCAGGAGCTCTACCTCTCCGGGATGAAGGGAGAGGCGGCGATGACGGTGCCGGACGAGCTGGTCGACGAGATCTCGCTCGTCGGTCCGAAGGAGCGGATCGCGGAACGGCTCGAGGCGTGGCGGGAGGCCGGGGTCTCGACGATCCTGATCCAGGCCCGCCAGCGGGAGGCGCTCACGGTGATGGCGGAGCTGCTGCTGTGAGAGCTTGGCTCACGGCGGAGCTTCGCCGTGCGAGTGCGCTCGGTGACCGCGATGCAAGGACGCAGGGAGCGCGCGTAGCCGGAGGCTACGGGCGCGACCGAGGACGCCGCAGCGCGCCGCCGAGCGTGCTCGCACGGCTCAAGGCTTCGTCGTGAGCCGAGCTCTCCAGGAGGCGTTCGCGGCGGCGCTCGACGCCCCGGTCGAGCGGGCCGTGCTGCTCGCCGGCGGCGCGTCGAAGGAGGCGTGGGCGGTCGACTCGGACGGGCGCGAGCTGCTGATCCGCCGGGCGGCCGGCGGCGTCATCCACCAGGCGACGCTGTCGCTCGAGCACGAGTTCGAGGTGCTGCGGGCGGCGCACGAGGCGGGCGTGAAGGTGCCCGAGCCGATCTCCTACCTCGGCGAGGTCGAGGGGCGCGAGGCATTCGTGATGGAGCGGATCCACGGCGAGACGATCGGCCGGAGGATCGTGAAGAGCCCGCCCCCCGGGCTCGACGTCCAGCTCGCGGAGGAGCTGGCGAAGATCCATGCGATCCCGCCCGAGCGGCTTCCCTTCCTCGAGACCGGCGACGCGGTTGCGCGCTTCTACGACGAGCTCGACTCGGTCGGCGAGCCGCACCCTGCGATCGAGCTGGGGCTGCACTGGGTCAAGGAGCGCCTGCCGACCCACCGCGAGCCCGTCGTCGTCCACGGCGACTGGCGGATCGGGAACATCGCAGTGGACGAGAACGGGATCGTCGCCGTGCTCGACTGGGAGTTCTCGCACCTGGCCGACCCCGTCGAGGACCTCGCGTGGCCGCTCGTCCGCGCCTGGCGCTTCGGCGCCGACGACCGGCATCTCGGCGGCGTCGGCGACCTCGACCGCTACCTCGAGCGCTACGCCGAGCTGACGGGGCTCGAGGTCAGCCGCGAGGAGCTGCTCGTCTGGGAGGTCTTCGGCAATGTCAAGTGGGCGACCGGCTGCCTGACCCAGTCCCGACGGCATTTCAACGGGCAGGAGCGGAGCGTCGAGCTCGCCGTGCTCGGCCGGCTCGCCGCCGAGATGGAGTACGAGCTGCTGGATCTGATCGACCATGCAGCATGACCGGCCGACACCACAGGAGCTGGCGGAGGCCGTCCGCGAGTTCCTGCAGGACGAGATCCTCCCGATCCTCGACGACCACCGGCTCAAGTTCCGGACGCTCGTCGCGATCAACGGGCTCGGGATCGCCGAGCGCGAGCTCTGGGCGACCAGCGCGCCGCGTGAGGAGGACTGGGAGCTGGCGCGGCGGATCCGCGCCGGCGACGTCCCCGAGAACGCGGTCGCGTTGCTGAAGGAGCAGGTGGCGCAGAAGCTGCGCGTCTCGAACCCCCGCGCCCTCGCGAAGTACGAGCAGTAGTCGGGGTGTCTTCGTGACGGGCGACGTTCCTGGGGCGACGGCATGAAGCGCGGCCTCGTCTTCGGCAAGTTCCTGCCCCTGCACCGGGGCCACCAGCTGATGATCGAGACAGCTCTCTCGCAGGTCGACGACCTGACGATCGTCGTCTACGACAGCACGCGCCCGGGCGACGAGCGGATGCCGATCGAGCTGCGTCTCGCCTGGTTGCGGGAGCTCTACCCGAACGTCGAGAACATCCTCGCGCTCGAAGATCCGCTGGCGACGCACCTGGACACGGACGATCCCGCCTACGCCGAGGTCTATGCCGAGGGCGTCACGTTCCTCGGCAGCTTCGACAAGCTCTTCTCCAGCGAGCGAGGCTACGAGCGCTTCGCCGAGCTGATCGGCGCCGAGCACGTCCTCGTCGACGAGGCGAGGACGCTCGTGCCGACGTCCGGCACCGTCATCCGCTCGGATCCGTACGCCTACCGCGGCTGGCTCGACCCCGTCGTCTACTCGTCGCTGATCGAGCGGGTCGTCTTCGTCGGCACCGAGTCCACCGGAAAGTCGACGCTGGCGCGGAGGATGGCGGACGAGCTCGACACGCTCTGGACGCATGAGTTCGGCCGCGAGCTCTGGGAAGCGCAGGGACTGCAGGGGTCGTTCGCCGACTTCCTGAAGATCGCGCGCCGGCAGCGGCAGCGGGAGGACGCCGGCGTCCGGCACTCGCGCCGCTTTCTCTTCTGCGACACGAACGCCTGGACGACGCTGCAGTGGTGCCTTCGCGCCTACGGCACCGCCGACGCCCGGCTGCACGAGCTGGTCGACCGCACCGTGTCCGACTACGTGTGGATCCTCTGCGACAACGACTTCGACTGGGTGCGGGACGGGACGAGGGAGATGGAGGGCCCGGCGTCCGGAGAGTTCCAGCAGCAGCACATCCGCGACCTCGAGCGGCGTGCAATCTCGTTCGCGGTCGTGAGCGGCCCGCTCGACGAGCGCGTGCAGCAGGTCAAGGAGACGCTCGGAGTCGCATGAGGCGCCGGCTGATCCTGATGCGGCACGGCGACGTGTCGTACGTCGACGCGGCCGGTGCGCCGGTGAAGCCGGAGGACGTGCCGCTCACCGCGCGCGGCCGCGAGCAGGCTGCCGCCGCCCGAGAAGCGCTCGCCGGCGTCGACTTCGACCTCGTCGTCGCGAGCGACCTGCCGCGCACGCTCGAGACCGCGGAGATCGTCGCACCCGGCCACGAAGTCGAGCTGTGGCCGGAGCTCGCGGAGTGGCGGGGCGGCCGGCTCGACGCGATCCCGCCCGACGAGCTCGAGGCCTCGTTCGTCGGGGCACTGCAGGTGAAGGACGAGGCGCAGCGCTTCCTCGGCGGCGAGTCGCTCGGCGAGGCGCTCGACCGCGTCCACCCCGCGCTGGAGCGGCTGCTCGCGCTCGACTGGCACACCGCGCTCGCCGTCCTCCACGGCGGCGTCAACCGGATCGTCATCTCGTACGCACTCTCCGGCGACCGGACGTACTTCGGCACGTTCGAGCAGGCGCCGGCGTGCATCAACGTCCTCGACCTCGGCGACGACGGCTGGATCGTGCGAACGGTGAACTACGTGCCCTACGACCCGCTCCATCCCGCCCGCACGACCACGATGGAGCACCTCTGGGAGCAGCTGAAGCCGTTCCTGGACGAGCGCGCGTAGCACCTCGATCTCGCCCAGATCGGCGCCAGGTCGGGGCGGTCGTCCGCGCTCAGGACACGGCGAGCAGGTCCACGACGAAGATCAGCGGCTCGTGCGGCTCGATCAGGCCGCCGCCGGCGCCGCGCGCGCCGTAGGCCATCGCCGAGGGGATCGTCAGCTTGCGGCGACCGCCGACCTTCATGCCCTGCACGCCCGCGTCCCAGCCGGGGATCACCTGCCCCTTCCCGAGCTTGAACTCGAACGGCTGCCCGCGATTCCAGGAGGCGTCGAACTCCTCGCCGGTCGAGAAGGCCACACCGACGTAGTGAACCGCGACCTTCTTCCCGCTGGTCGCCTCCTCGCCCTCGCCGACAACGATGTCCTCGATCCCGAGCTCGAAGGGGATGTCGCCCTCGGGCATGTCGATCTCGGGCCGCTCGGGCGCCATCAGCTCAGCCTCTCCACGACCATCGCCATGCCCTGGCCGCCGCCGACGCACATCGTCTCGAGCCCGATCGTCCCGTCGACGGTGTCGAGGTCGTTCAGGAGCGTGCACATGATCCTTGCGCCGGTCATGCCGTAGGGATGACCGAGCGCGATCGCGCCGCCGTGCGGGTTCAGCTTCTCGCCGAACGGGTCGACGCCGAGCTCGCGGCAAACCGGCAGCACCTGGGCCGCGAACGCCTCGTTCAGCTCCATCACGTCGATGTCATCGATCGTCATCCCGGCCCGGCCGAGCGCGACCTTGACCGCGTCGATCGGGCCGACGCCCATGATCTCCGGGTCGACGCCCGTCACCGCCGAGGCGATGATCCTCGCGCGCGGCTGCACGCCGATCTCGGCGGCCCGCTCGTCGGACATGATCACGAGCGCGGCAGCGCCGTCGTTCAGCGGGCACGAGTTGCCCGCGGTCACCTTCCCGTCCGGGACGAAGGCCGGCTGCAGCTCCTGCAGCTTCTCGAGGGTCGAGCTCGGGCGCGGCCCGTCGTCGGCGGCGACCACCGTCCCGTCCTCCTTCGGGTACGGCGTCAGCTCGCGCTCGAAGAAGCCCGACTCCTGCGCCGCCACCGCACGCTCCTGCGAGCGCTGCGCGAACCGGTCCATGTCCTCGCGCGAGACGTCGTAGCGCTCGGCCACGTTCTCCGCGGTCAGCCCCATCGGGATGTAGACGTTCGCGATCGCGCCCTCGCCGACGAGCTTCGGGTGCAGCTCCTCCGAGTCCTTCGGGTAGCCGTCGACCTGAGAGATCGACTCGACGCCCGCCGCGACGTAGACGTCGCCCTCCCCCGCCTTGATCGCGTGGAACGCCATCCGCGTCGTCTGCAGCGAGGAGGCGCAGAAGCGGTTGACCGTCGTGCCCGGCACGCGCTTCGGCAGCTCCGCCAGCAGGGCGGCGCGGCGTGCCAGGTTCATGCCCTGCTTCTCCTGCGGGAAGCCGCAGCCGACCATCACGTCGACGATGTCGTTCGGGTCGAGGCCCTCGGCCTGCCCGACCGCCTCCCGGATCGCGAACGCGAGCAGGTCGTCCGGGCGGACGTCCATCAGCGAGCCCTTGCCGGCACGGCCGATCGGGGTGCGGACGGCGCTGACGATGACGGCTTCGGGCATTCGTGGTCTCCTTAGGTGAAAGCGCTCAGCCCGGTCAGGGCACGGCCGACGATCAGGGTCTGGATCTGGCTCGTGCCCTCGTACAGGGTCGTGACGCGCGCGTCGCGAAGGTATTTCGCCACAGGGTATTCGTCCACGTACCCGTAGCCGCCGAGGACCTGGACGGCCGCATTCGCCGCGCGCACCGCAGCCTCGCTCGCGTACCACTTCGCGATCGCGGCTTCGGTCGTGTACGGGCTACCGGCGTCGGCGAGCGACGCGGCGCGCCAGGTCAAGAGCCGGGCCGCCTCGGTCTCGACGTGCATCTCGGCGAGCAGCTGCTGCACCAGCTGGAAGGACGCAATCGGCTTGCGGAAGGCCGTCCGCTCCTTGGCGTAGCCGACCGACGCGTCGAGACAGCCCTGCGCGATCCCGACGCAGCCGGCGGCGAGCGAGATTCGGCCGTTGTCGAGCGCCGACATCGCCACTTTGAACCCGTCGCCCTCCGGGCCGAGCATCGCCTCGGCCGGCACGCGCACGCCGTCGAGCGAGATCTCGGCCGTGTCCTGCGCGCGCAGCCCGAGCTTCCCCTTCATCGGCCTGGCCTCGAAGCCGTCGGCGCCGGTGGGGACGAGGAACGCGCTGATCCCCTTCGGCCCCTCTCCGCCCGTGCGGGCGAAGACGATCGCGGTCGACGCCCACGAGCCGAGGGTGATGAAGACCTTCGAGCCGGTCAGGGTCCAGCCGTCGTCGTTCCGCTCGGCGCGGGTGGCCAGGGCCGCCGCGTCGGAGCCGCAGCCCGGCTCGGTGAGCGCGTAGCAGCCGAGCGCCTCGCCGCTCGCGAGCGACGGCAGGTGCGCTTGCTTCTGCGCCTCTGTCCCCCACTTCGCGACGGTCTTGCCGAAAAGCCCGTTCGAGACGGAGACGATCCCACGCACCGATGAGTCCGCGCGGCCGAGCTCCTCGCAGAGCAGGCAGTAGGAGACGGAGTCGAGCCCGCCGCCGCCGAGCTCCTCCGGCAGGCCGGCGGCGAGGAAGCCGGCCTCGGCCAACGTCGAGACGAGCGCGCGCGGCAGCTCCTCGGCCTCGTCCCACGCGCGCGCGTTGGGGACGAGCTCGCGGTCGCAGAGCTCGCGCGCCGAGGCGCGGATCAGCTCCTGCTCTGATGTGAGTCGGAAGTCCATGAACAGTCGTGGGGGCCGTCTCCGGCCCCCACGATCCTTTCACAGTCCCGCGTCGGGCTAACCGCGCGGGCGTCCGTCCACGAGCGCTCCGGACCCAGCCCAGACGCCGTTGTTGAACCGCATCAGGCGCTGGTGCGAGATGATGAAGTGGTCCGTCTTCGACGTCTTCAGCTTCGAGCCGGGCAGCAGGAACGGCGACGTCTCGTTGAGCGAGAGCAGGGCGTTCATCAGGCCCTGGCGCGTCGGGTTCTTGCCCGCCTTGTACATCGCCCGGACGAACGTGTCCGCCTTGGCGAAGCCGTAGAAGTTGAGGCCGTCGGAAACCCGGCCGCGCGGGTTGTACTTCGCCATCAGCGACATGTACTGCTTGACCGTCGCGTCGTTGGCCCAGGCCGGCGACGCGGGATCCTTCAGGTACTGGGCGCTGATCGACCCGTTGACGGTGTCCGCGCTCGACCGGGCGACCGCCGCGGTCATGAACGCGTCGGTCGCCGAGACCGAGTTGACGTAGATCGTCGCCGGGTTCCAGGCGATCGCGCGCAGGATCGCGTAGGCCTGCACGGTCGGGGTCGGCGTGACGAAGATCAGCAGCGTGTCGGCGCCGCTGGCCTTCAGCCGAGCCAGCTGCGAAGCGGGCGTGGTGCCGCCGACGAGGTCGTACGCCTGCTCGGCCACGACCTGGCTCTTCACCTTGGCCGTCCCGAGCGCCGACTTGAACCCGTTGACGTAGTCCTTCCCGTAGCTGTCGTTCTGGTACAGGATCCCGATCTTCGCGTTCGGCTTGTTCCTGCGGATGTCAGAGCCGTAGAGGCGACCCTCGGCGACGTAGTCGGGCTGCCAGCCGATCGTCCACGGGTACTTGGCGTAGTCCTTGCCGAACTCGCTGGCGCCCGTCGAGACGAGCACGTGCGGCACCTTCGCCGCGTTCAGGAGCGGCTGGACGGCCTGGTTGACCTCGGTGCCGAGCGTGCCGACGACCGCGAAGACCTTGTCCTCCTGGACCAGCTTCCGCTGCAGCTGGACGGAGTTGACCGGGTTGTAGCCGTCGTCGTAGTAGTTGAAGATGATCTGCCGGCCGTTGACGCCGCGCTTCCCGTCAGGGCCCCGACGGGCGTTGATGTACGAGAAGTACGCCTTCATCGCCTGTGGGATCGGCGCGTACGACGACGCAGGCCCCGTGAGCGGGAACGTGCCGCCGATCTTGATCGAAGTGCTTGTGATGCCGGGGTCGGCCGCAACCAGATCCGACTTGGCGAACGCCGAGGGAACGGCAAGGAGCAGTGCTCCTGCGAGTACCAGCCCGGCGAGTGAGACCCTACGCATAAAGACTCCCCTTGTTGGACGAAAAGAGGCCCGCTGGAGCGCGAGACTACTCCCTTTCCTCTACTTAGACAACGAAGGTTTCAGGAAGTTAGAGCGCCCGGATCGGTTACCGGCGCCCGGCACGCGAAACGCTCGCAGACATAGACCGCGGGGCGCCCCTCGACGAGCTCCTTGCCGGCGAGGAGCGGCACGTCGTCGGCGGGGCCGACGGCGACGACGGTTCGCGGTCGCCACGGCTCGAGCGCCGCCCGGGCGACCTCCGAGTCGACCGGTCCGACCACCGCGAGCTCGGCCGGCGGGCTCAGGTGGAGGTCGAGCGCGACGAGCCCCCAGCCGAAGGAGCTCGGCACCCGCTCGAGCGCGGTCCGAAGGAGGCGAAGGACCGAGACCGCGCGCCGCTCGAGCTCGTCGTCGCCGTAGATGCGCGCCAGCCGGAGCAGCACGTGGGCGAGCATCGAGTTGCCGGAGGGCAGCGGATGGTCGTCGAGCTCCTTCGTGCGGGCGACGAGCTGCTCGCCGTCCGCCGGGGCAAGGAAGAAGCCGCCGCGCTCCTCGTCGGCGAAGAGCTCGATCGCCAGCAGGGCGAGCCGGTGCGCCTCGCGGAGCCAGCGGAGCTCGCCCGAGGCGATGTGCAGCTCGAGCAGGCCGTGCGCGACGTTCGCGTAGTCGTCCAGGTAGCCGGCGCCGCTCGTTCGCCCGTCCCGGAAGCTCCGCAGGAGCCGGCCGTCCTCGTCCGAGAGCGGGCCGAGCAGGAACTCCCCGAGCCTCCGCGCCGCCTCGATCCACTCCGGCCGGTCGAGCCGACGGCCGGCCTCGGCGAGCGCGGCGAGCGCGAGCCCGTTCCAGGACGCGATCGCCTTGTCGTCGCGAAGCGGCTTCGGCCGCTGCTCCCGCAGGGCGAGCAGCCTCGCGCGCGTCTCCTCGTCGAGCTCGCCCCGGAGGACGGAGCGGCCGTGCTCGAACGGCTGCAGCAGCTCCACCGGCGCCCCCTCCTCCTCCGTCCAGGTGAAGGTGAGCCCCTCGACCCCGTCCGTGTCGGCGTCCTGGGCCGACGCGAAGCCGCCCTCCGGCAGCAGCAGCTCGCGGAGCATGTACTCGACCGTCGCCTCGGCGACGTCACGGTAACGCTCCTCGCCCGTGACGAGCCACGCGTGCAGATACGCCGGCGCGAGCAGCGCGTTGTCGTAGAGCATCTTCTCGAAGTGCGGCACGAGCCAGCGGTCGTCGACCGAGTAGCGGTGGAAGCCGCCGCCGAGGAGGTCGTACATGCCGCCGGCGGCCATCTCGTCGAGCGTCTTCGTCACCATCGCCCGCGCCGCTTCGTCGTCGAGCCGGAGGAGGAACTCGAGCGCGGGCGCATTGGGGAACTTGGGCGCGCGGCCCCAGCCGCCGTGCGCCGGCTCGAACGTCGCAGCGAGGTTCCGCGCAGCGGCGCCGAGCACGGAGCTCGTCAGCGGGTCGGCCGAGGGCCGCAGCTCCGAGGAGCGCCGGACCGCCTCGACGAGCTGCGCCGCCGACTGCGAGACGTCTCCGCGCCGCTCGCGCCACGCCTCGTCGATCGCCTCGAGCACCTGCCGGAAGCTCGGCATCCCGTGCCGTGGCTCGGGCGGGTAGTACGTGCCGCCGTAGAAGGGCTCGCCTGCCGGCGTGAGGAAGACGGTCATCGGCCAGCCGCCGTGGCCCGACATCGCGACCACCGCCTCCATGTAGACCGCGTCGAGGTCGGGCCGCTCCTCCCGGTCGACCTTGACGTTGACGAAGCGCTCGTTCATCAGCGCCGCCGTCGAGGCGTCCTCGAACGACTCGTGCTCCATCACGTGACACCAGTGGCAGGCGGCGTAGCCGATCGAGAGCAGGATCGGCCGGTCCTCCTCGCGGGCGCGTGCGAGCGCCTCCTGACCCCAGGGGTACCAGTCGACCGGGTTGTCGGCGTGCTGGAGCAGGTACGGGCTGGTCTCGTTCGCGAGCCGGTTCACGTCCCGAGCTTGCCAGTCATTTGCATACTGGGCAGATGCCTGCCCTCCCGAGCGGGACCGTCACGTTCGTCTTCAGCGACATCGAGGGCTCGACTGCGCTGCTGAAGCAGCTCGGCGAGCGGTACGAGGGCGTCCTCGGCGATCACCGCCGACTGATGCGCGAGGGGTTCGCCGAGCGCGGCGGCGTCGAGATCGACACGCAGGGCGACGCGTTCTTCTTCGCGTTCCCGCGCGCCCGCGACGCTGTGACGGCAGCGGTCGAGGCGCAGCGAGCCCACGCGGCCCACGACTGGCCGGACGGCGCCGTCGTCCGGGTGCGGATGGGCCTGCACACGGGCGAGCCGGCGGTGGGCAGCGAGGGCTATCTCGGACTGGACGTCGTGCGAGCCGCGCGGCTCTGCACCGCCGGCAAGGGCGGCCACGTCCTCCTCTCCGACACGACCCGCGCTCTCGTCGGCGCGTCGCTCCCCGAGGGCGTCTCGATCTTCCCGATCGGCGAGCGGCAGCTGAAGGACCTGGACGAGCCTGAGCGCGTCTTCGAGCTCGAGATCGAGGGCGCTTCGCCGCCGGACGTGCGCGAGACCGCCGCGACCGAGGTGCCGCCTCCGCCTGCTCCGCCCGCGCCGGGAATGCCGGAGGACTTCGGCGAGCGGCTCGCCCAGCAGATCGAGGCGAGCGTCCGCCGCAAGGTCGAGCAGTCGCTCGAGCGCGCCGTCTCGCAGGTCGACCAGCTGGCGGACCGGGCGGCGAAGCGGCCCGAGACGATCACCGAGCGGCTCGAGGACGACTAGGAGGGATTGGCGGATGGCACTCGCCGCCGTGATGCGATGCTCGTCTCGAGGCAAGGACGCAGGGAGCGCCGATAGCCGAAGCTATCGGCGCGACTGAGGACGCAGCATCGAGGCGAGCAGCGCGGCTCGGCGGCTCAGCTGCTATTTCGCCAATCCCTCCTGGGCGAGCACCTCGCGGGCGCCGCGCAGCCGCGTGCGCAGGAGCGCTTGCGCGCGTGACGAGTCCAGCGAGCAGTCGAGCGGCCGCGTCTCCGGGGCGGGAGCCGCGCGGACGGCAGCGCCCGAGAGCAGCTCCGCGAACTCCGCCCGTGAGAGGGCGTCCGCGCCGGCGACGTGCAGCGGCCCTGCGGCGTCGAGCTCGGCCAGCTCGAGCAGTGCCCGGGCCAGGTCGGTCACCTGCACGGGGCTGCGGACCTCGTTCGTGAAGAAGGTGAGCTCGGGATCGCGCGCGGCGAGCTCGTGCTTCGACGGCTCCGCACCGCCGTAGAGCAGGGACGTGCGGACGAGCAGCGCGCCGGGGTGGGCGGCTGTGACACGCCTCTCGGCCTCCGCCTTGGCGCGGCCGTAGGCGGTGACCGGGCACGGCGGATCGGTTTCGACGTACGGCGCGCCCTTGCGGCCGTCGAAGACGACGTCCGTCGACAGGTGGACGAGCCGTGCGCCGGCCGCTGCGGCGGCAGCGGCGACGTTCTCGGAGCCGACCGTGTTGACGTCGTCCGCCTCCTGGCGGTACGCCGTGTGGATCACGACGTCCGGACGCAGCCGCTCGAAGAGCGCGCGCACCGCATCGCCTTCGCGAACCTCGACGCGCTCGGTCGACGCTTCGGGCTGGAGCCTGACGAGCTCGGAGCCGAGATAGCCGGTCGCCCCGGTCACGTGCAGTCTCACACTTGAACGCTATCCGGCCGGTCCCGTAGGCTCGCCGGCATGAGACGGACATTCCTGTGGATCAACTTCGTGCTCTCGTCGTTGATCGTCGTGCTGATCTTCCTGCAGGCGTATTTCATCACCGCGTACATCGCGGGCGCCGGCGAGAGCGCCCTGGACGCGCACGGCTTCACCGGCTTCCTGCTGATCCACGGCGCGGAGCTGCTTGTCTTCCTGACCGCATTCGGGGCGTGGCCGCGGGCGTGGAAGTGGATCGCGTACACGTTCTCCCTCTTCTTCGTCGGGACGATCCAGATCTTCCTGACGCCGGTCGAGGAGCGCACGAACGGCTGGCTCCACGGCCTGCACGGTCTGCTGGCGCTCGTCGTCATGGTGATGGCGGCCGTGATCGCGCACCGCGGCCTGCGCGACCTCGGGCTCAGGCGGGCTTCGCCGGGCGGCGACGCAGGTGCCGCACCACCTCAACCGCTGCCGTAACGGCGAGCGCGATCCCGAACGCGAGGAGGAGTCCCTTCCAGGGCTCCTCCTCGAACGACTTGCCGCCGAAGTAGCCCAGCAGGACGGTGTACCCACCCCAGATGAAGCCTGCGATCACGTCGAAGAAGATGAAGCGGCGCCACGGGAACGTCTCGACGAAGCCGGCGGTGAAGGTCGTCACCGTGCGGCCGCCGGGAATGAAGCGCGCGACGACGATCAGGTAGCCGCCGCGCTCGTCGAGCGTCTTTCGCGCCCATTGCAGGCGTTTCTGTGCCTTCTCGCCCGTGAAGAAGCGTCGCTCGACGCGGGCGCCGAGAAAGTGACCGAGCGCGAAGGAGATGTTGTCGCCGGCGATCGCGCCCAGCGCGGCGGCGATGATCACGAGCTCGACCGACAGGCCACCCGTCCCGGCGACGACCCCGGCGGCGATCGCGGTCGCCTCGCTCGGCACGATCGGGAAGAACGCGTCCAGCATCGCGACCGTGAAGACCACGAGATAGCTCCAGTCCGAGCCGGAGACGGCGTCGACGATCGACTCGAACACTTGCCGCATCCTCGCAGAGAGCGCTGTCGCGATGATGCAGCCGATGGCTTTCACTCCCCTCGCCGGCATCCGCGTGCTCGACCTGACGAGCTCGCTCGCGGGCCCGACCGCGACCGAGATCCTCGGCGCGCTCGGCGCCGACGTGATCAAGATCGAGCACCCCGGCCGCGGCGACGAGGCGCGGGACTGGGGCCCGCGCTTCTTCGAGGGTGGCAGCGTCATGTTCTTCTCCGCGAACGCCGGGAAGCGCTCGCTGGCGCTCGACCTGAAGTCGCCGCAGGGGCTCGAGGTGCTGCTGCGGCTCGCCGACGAGGCCGACGTCGCCGTGCAGAGCCTGCGGCCGGGGACGGCCGAGCGGCTCGGCTTCGGCCCCGAGGCGCTCCGCGCGCGCAGCCCGCGGCTCGTCTACGCCACGATCGGGGCGTTCGGCCGGACCGGCCCGCTCGCGTCCGAGCCCGGCTACGACCCGCTGATGCAGGCGGCCGCAGGGATCATGAGCGTCACCGGCGAGACCGACGGGCACCCGGTCCGCGTCGGCGTGTCGCTGATCGACATCGGCACCGGCGTCTGGGCCGCGCTCGCGATCGTGGCCGCGCTGCACGAGGGACGCGGGCGCACGCTCGACCTCTCGCTCTACGAGACGGCGCTGTCGCTCGTCCCCTACCAGCTCGTCGACGTGCTTGCGGGCGGCGCCCCGGCGGGCAGGCACGGGACCGCGTTCCCGCTGATCGTCCCCTACCAGGTCTTCGAGACCGCAGACGGGGAGCTGATGATCGTGGCCGCGAACGACCGTCTCTTCGAGAAGACGTGCCGCGCGCTCGGCGTGCCCGAGCTCGCCGGCGACGAGCGCTTCGCCACGAACCCCCTTCGCGTCGCCAACCGCGAGCAGCTGATCCCTCTGCTCCAGGAGCAGATCGGGACCGAGACGACCGCCGACCTGCTCGCCCGCCTGCGGGAGGCAGGCGTTCCTGCCTCGCCGGTCAACGACCTCGTCGCCGTCGCCGAGGACGAGCAGCTCCGCGCGACCGGGATCCTGCAGCAGCTCGCCGGCCGCGAGCTCGTCTCACCGCCGTTCTCGGCCGACGGCGAGCGCGTGCGCTACGCGACCGAGCCGCCGCTGCTGGGGGAGCACAGCCGCGCGATCCTTTCCGAGGCCGGTTACAGCGAGGCCGAGATCGACGACCTGGTGCAGACGGGCGTCGTCGCCGCCCGACCGACCAAGTAACAGTCTGTTGCAAGGCTGCGGGCAGGCGTGCTCACGGTTCGCGAGCGGCTTGTAACAGTCTGTTACTAGGCGCGGTAGACGCGGCCCGGTAGCTCCCGGCCGAGCAGCCCCTCGAGCCAGCGGGCGACCTCGATCAGCGCGTCGAGGTCGACCCCGGTCTCGACGCGCTCCCGCTCGAGCAGGTAGAGGACGTCCTCGGTGGCGACGTTGCCGGTGGCGCGCGGCGCGAACGGGCAGCCGCCGAGGCCGCCGACCGACGCGTCGAGGACGGACGCGCCGGCCTCGACCGCGGCCCAGGCGCAGGCGACGCCGGTGTGCCGGGTGTCGTGGAAGTGACCGCCCACGGGAACGCCGAGGATCGAGACGCGCTCGACGAGGCGCGCGACCGGCCGCGGTGTCGCGACCCCGATCGTGTCGGCCAGGACGACCTCACCCGCACCGGCCGCGACGAGCCGCTCGGCGAGATCCGCGACGATGCCGGGATCCACGTCGCCCTCGAAGGGGCAGCCGAACGAGCAGCTGATCGTCGCCGTCGAGGGCCGGTCGGCGACGGCGAGGATCCGTTCGACTCGCGCCGCGGCCTCCTCGAGCGAGGCGTTGCCGTTGCGGCGGTTGAACGACTCGGTCGCGGCCAGCGTGACGTTGACGCGGTCGAGGCCGGTTGTCGCGAGGCGCTCCCAGCCGCGCTCGTTGAGGACGAGCCCCGAGAGCTCGGCGTCGACGTCGCCGACCGCGGTGACGACCGCCTCCGCGCCGGCCATCTGCGGCACCCGCTCGTCGCTGACGAAGCTGACGGCCTCGATCCGCGGCAGGCCGGCGGCCGCGAGGCGGCCGACGAGCTCGGCGCGCACGGCCGGCTCGAGCGTCTCGGGCTCGTTCTGGAGCCCGTCGCGCGGCCCGACGTCGCACAGCGTCAGCTTCACGCCGCGAGGCTACTCGTACTGCAGCGCCTCGAGCGGGTTCAGCTTGGCCGCGCGCCGTGCCGGCGTGATCGCGGCGAGCAGGCCTGCGATCACCGCCACGACCACGAGCACGATCAGCTGGCCCAGCGGCAGCTCGAAGCGGAGGTCGTACTGGCCGAGCGCGCTCGTCACGAGTGCGGCGAGGAAGATCCCGAGCGGCAGGCCGAGCGCCGCCCCGATCAGCGCCGTGATCACGCTCTCGTGCCGGATCATCCGCCGCGTCTGCCGCCGCGTCATCCCGACAGCGCGCAGCATCCCGAGCTCCCGCGTCCGCTCGAAGACGGACAGGGCGAGCGTGTTCACCATCCCGAAGAGGCTGATGATCACGGAGAGGGCGAGGAGCACGTACAGCAGCAGCAGGAACTGCTGGATCTCCTGGTCCTCCTTGTCGATCCACTCCTCGCGCGTCTGGACGCGCGTGTCCGGGAAGCCTTCCAGCGAGCTCTCGACCGCGGGCTTCGCCGCGGCAGCGCCGCCCTCGACGTTGAGGAGCGTGAAGCGGTTGCGGGGCCGCTCGTAGAGCTCGTCGAAGGCCGCCTGGGAGACGCTCGCGCTGCCGAGCAGCGGATAGAACGGGCTGCCCTCGTAGATCCCGCGGACGACGAAGTCCCTCGTCTGGCCATCGGTCGAGCGCACCGTGATGGCGTCGCCGACGGTGAGATCGCGATCCTCGGCGACGTTGTTCGGAAGGACGGCGCCGTCGTCGCCGAGGCTCGCGAGCACGTCGTCCGAGCCCTCCTCCCAGCGGAAGTCGTACACCTCGTCGACGCGGCGGTCGAGCCCGGTCAGGTTCGAGCCGTCACCGTCGATCTGCGCGATGTCCTGGCGGACGTTGCTCACCGTGTCGACGCCGTCGGCGTCCGCGACCGCGTCGCCGACCGCGGCGGGGAACTCGGAGTAGCCGTCCTGCGAGGTGACGATCAGATCGGCCTGGATCTGGCGCTCGATCGCGTCGCTGTTGGACACGCGCAGGCCGTTGGCGAGCACGGAGATGAACGTGACGAGCGCGATCCCGATCATCAGCGCCGCAGCGGTGGCGGCCGTGCGGCCGGGGTTGCGCTGGGCGTTGCGCTCGGCGAGCTTGCCCGCGGCTCCGCCCATGCGCTTGGCGGGGATGCCGACCGCCCGCACGATCGGGCGGACGAGCCGCGAGGAGAGCATCGCCACGCCGATGAAGAGCGCGAGGACGCCGACGCCGAGGAGCGCGAAGCGGTCGCCGGTGGCGATCTCGTCCGCGAGCGTGCCGTAGGCGAGTGCGAGCACGGCGAGCGTGACGACGACGCTCGCGACGTAGGGCGTCCAGCGCGCGAAGCGACCCCGCGGCAGCGTCGCGCCTTCGCGAACCGCCGCGATCGGAGGCACACGCGTGGCACGGATCGCGGGGAAGAGGCCCGCGATCAGCGTCACCAGTGTCCCGACCGTCAGTGAGACGACGATCGTCCGGGTCGCGAAGACCGTCTCGGTCTGCGGCAGCTCGAGGTTCAGCGCCTTGAAGAGCTCGTTCAGCCCGACCGCGAGGCCGAGGCCGGCGAAGAGGCCGACGATCGACGCGCCCAGCCCGATCACGAGGGCCTCGAGGATCACCGACCGCAGCACCTGCCGGCGCGACGCGCCAAGCGTGCGCAGCGTCGCGAACTCGCGCATCCGCTGCGCGACGGTGATCGAGAGCGTGTTGAAGATGACGAAGGCGCCGACGAAGAGGGCGATCCCCGCGAACGAGAGCAGGAAGTAGCGGATGATCGTCGTGAAGGTCGCGATCTCGCTCGACTCCTCGTCCGCCTGCTCGAACGCCGGTCCGCACGGTGACCTCGCTGCCCAGCTCGGACTGGATCCGCTGCGTCAGCTGCTCGGGCGTGGTGCCGTCCGCCGCAGCGGCCGAGACGGCGTCGAGCTTGCCCTCCTTGTCCAGCAGCTTCTGGGCCGTCGGCACGTCGAAGATCGCGAAGGTCGCGCCGCCGATGGAGCTCAGGTCGCCGTACTTGGCGATCCCGACGATCGTGAAGTCCTGCGCCGGCCCCAGTGCCGCGACGCCGATCCGGTCGCCGAGCTCGAGATCCTCGTCGCCGGCGACGCCCTCGTCGATCGCCACCTCCTGGGCGCCGCGCGGCCAGCGGCCCTCGACGAGGTTGAGCGGGTTGAAGCGGTCGTACTCCGGCGCGGTCTCGATGCCGAAGGCGAACGACGGGGCGCCGCCGGTGTCGATCGCCTCCCCGTCCGGCCGCAGCAGCTTCGTCTGGAAGTCCTGCACCGATCCCGTCGCCACCTCGACGCCGTCGACCTGACGGACCTGGTCGAGCGTCTCCTCGGGGATCGGCGGAGCCTGCGCCGACTCGCCCTCGAAGCTGAAGCCGGGGTCCTTGCCGGTCACGACGGCGTCGGTGCCCGCGTACGAGTCGACGAAGATCGAGTCGAACGCCTTGTCGATCGTGTCGGTGAGGACGTAGGCGCCGCTCATCATCGCGACGCCGAGGACGATCGCGAGAGCCGTGAGGACGGTCCGGAGCTTCCGGCCGGCGAGGCTCTTCAGGGCGAACCGGGTCACCGGGCGGCGAGCTCCTCCATGGTCGCCAGCACGTCGTGCGGCTCGGAGCGAGGCAGGTCGCGGACGATCTCGCCGTCGGCGAGGAAGAGGATCCGGTCGGCGATCGCGGCCGCCCGCGCCTCGTGGGTGACCATCACCGTCGTCTGGCCGTACGAGTCGACCGAGTCGCGCATCAGCGTGAGGATCTCCGAGCCGGTGGCCGAGTCGAGGTTGCCCGTCGGCTCGTCGGCGAAGAGCACCGTCGGCCGCGAGACGAGCGCGCGCGCGATCGCGACACGCTGTTGCTGGCCGCCGGAGAGCTCGGACGGCCGGTGGTGGAGCCGGTCCTGGAGCCCGACCTTGTCGATGAGACCGTTGAGCCATTCGGGATCCGGCTTCTCGCCGGCGATCGAGAGCGGGAGGGTGATGTTCTCCTCCGCCGTCAGCATCGGAAGCAGGTTGAAGAACTGGAAGACGAAGCCGATGTGGCGTCGCCGCAGCTTGGTCAGGTCGGAGTCCTTCAGGGTCGTGATCTCGGTGCCCGAGATCTCGACCGTCCCCGCGGTCGGCTTGTCCAGCCCCGCGAGGATGTGCATCAGCGTCGACTTTCCGGAGCCCGAGGGCCCCATCACGGCGGTCAGCTTTCCCTGGCCGACCTCGAGCGACACGCCCTTGAGCGCGTCGACTGCCGTGTCACCTTCTCCGTAGCGGCGCGTGACGTCATCGGCGACGACGACGGGAGCGCCAGGCTTTCCGTTCTCCATCTGCCCTCCCTGGGGTCTAGGGACGACGTTAGCGTGTCACGCGCGTCAGACGGGGCGGTTAACCACACCTTTGCACGAGCTACGTGGCGGCGTTCATCCGCTTCCCGGCCTCCGCGAGCACCTCGCCGAGGATGCCGACCATCTCGTCGAACTCGGCCTGCCCGGCGACGAGGGGAGGAGAGATCTGGATCACGGGGTCGCCGCGGTCGTCGGCGCGGCAGATCAGCCCGCGCTCGAAGAGCGCCGCCGAGAGGAAGCCGCGCAGGAGCGTCTCGCACTCGTCGGCGTCGAATGTCTCCCGCGTCTCCTTGTCCTTGACGAGCTCGATCGCGTAGAAGAAGCCCGTCCCGCGCACGTCGCCGACGATCGGCAGCTCGAGCAGCGTCTCGAGCGTCCCGCGGAACGCGTCCTCGGTGCCCAGCACGTGCTCCATGATCCGCTCGCGCTTCATGATCTCGATGTTCTTCAGCGCGATCGCGGACATGACGGGATGGCCGCCGAACGTGATCCCGTGCGCGTACATCGAGGAGTCCTCGAGGAACGGCGCCATCACCTTGTCGCTCGCGAGGACGGCGCCGATCGCCGCGTACGAGGACGAGAGCCCCTTCGCGCAGCAGATGATGTCCGGCCGGATGTCGTAGCGCTCGGACGCGAACCAGTGGCCGACACGGCCGAAGCCGGTGATCACCTCGTCCGCGGAGAGCAGGATGTCGTAGCGGTCGCAGAGCGCCCGCACGCCCGCCCAGTAGCCCTCCGGCGGCGTGAACGCGCCGCCCGCGTTCTGGACCGGCTCCATGTGGACGAGGCAGATCGTCTCGGGGCCCATCGCGAGGATCGCCTCCTCGAGGTCCTCGAGCAGCATCGCGGTGAACTCGGCCTCGGTCTCCTCGGGCGGGCGGTGGTAGCGGTTCGTGTTCTTGACGTGGCGCACCTCGGGCACGAGCGGCTCGAACGTCTCCTTCAGCGCGGGGATCCCGTTGATCGAGAGCGCGCCCATGGTCGTGCCGTGGTAGGCGATCTGGCGCGCGATCGCCTTGTAACGGCGCGGCGGCGGCGTCCCCACACGCTCGTCATGCCTGGTCTCAACACCGTGCGTCTCGTCCGCGGGTACCCGCTTGCCGCCGCGCGCGAGGTAGTACTGGCGGGCCAGCTTCCAGGCCGACTCGACCGCCTCGGAGCCGCCGGAGACGAAGAAGGCGCGGTTGAGGTCTCCGGGCGCGAGCGAGGCCAGCTCGCTCGCGAGCTCGATCGCGCGCGGGTGCGCATACGACCAGTTGGTGTAGAACGGCAGCTCCCGCATCTGGTCGAGCGCCGCCTGGCCGATCTCCTCGCCGAAGCCGTAGCCGAGGTTGACCGAGAAGAGCCCGGCGAGCGCGTCCAGATAACGCTTGCCGTTCGCGTCCTCCAGGTAGCAGCCGTCGCCGCGGACGATGATCGGCACCTCGCCCTGGGCGTAGCCGCCCATGCGGGTGAAGTGCATCCACAGGTGCTCGCGCGCGGCCTTCTGCAGGTCGACGGGTGTGGTGGTGGTCGTGCTCATGCGGCGGGTTCCTTCCGGCGGCGGGTCTGGACGATGACGCTGGCGAGCATGATCCCGACAGCGGCGAGGAAGACGGCGGAGCCGATCACGTTCACCTGCGGTGGGACGCCGCGGGCGGCCTGGCCCCAGACGAAGACGGGGAACGTGATCTCGCTCCCCGAGTTGAAGTAGGTGATCACGAAGTCGTCGACGGAGATGGCGAAGGCCAGCAGCGCCCCGGCGAGGATCGCGGGCCACAGGAGCGGCAGCGTCACGAGCCTGAACGTCTCGAGCCCGGTGGCACCGAGGTCGGCCGCAGCCTCCTCGAGGTGGCGGTCGAAGTCGACGAGGCGTGCGCGCACGGTGACGACGACGAAGGAGATGTTGAACATCACGTGCGCGATGAAGATCGTCCAGAAGCCGAGGTCGAGCAGCGACTGGTTCAGGAAGAGCGTCAGCAGCGAGGCGCCGAGCACGATCTCGGGCGCGGCCATCGGCAGGAAGATGAGGAAGTTGATCGGCCCACGGCCGCGGAAGGCGTGCCGGACGAGCGCGAGCGCGATCAGCGTGCCGAGAGCCGTCGCGGTCAGGCTCGCGAGCACGGCGATCAGGAGCGACGTCTCGAGCGCGTCGCGCAGCCCCGGCACCGCGTCCCAGTTCACCCAGTTGTCGAAGGTGAAGCCCTGCCAGACGTAGTTGAAACGGCCGGCGGGGTCGTTGAAGGAGAACGCGAGGACGACCGCGATCGGCAGCAGCATGTAGCCGATCGCGAGCACCGCGTAGGCGTCGAGGAAGCGGCCTCGGAGTGCCTTCACGTCAGCCGCTCCGAGCCGACGACGCGGGCGTAGACCGCGACCGCGGCGACGATCAGCGCCATCAGCACGAACGAGAGCGCCGCCGCCGACGGGTAGTCGATCAGGGCGAGGAACTTCGACTGGATGACGTTGCCGATCATCGCCTGGTTGGGGCCGCCGAGCAGCTCGGCGTTGATGAAGTCGCCCGCCGCGGGGATGAAGGTGAGCAGGGACGCCGCGAAGACGCCCGGCAGCGAGAGCGGCAGCGTCACCCGCAGGAACGCCCGCCGCGGGCTCGCATAGAGATCCTCCGCAGCTTCGACGAGCCGCCGGTCGACCTGCTCGAGCGAGACGTAGATGGGCAGGATCGCGAACGGGAGGTAGTTGTAGGTGATCCCGGCGACGACGGCGGTCGAGGTGGCGAGCAGCCGGCCGTCGTCGGCGAGCAGGCCGATCGTCCGAAGTACCTCGACGACGGTTCCGTCGTCGGACAGGATCGTCTGCCAGGCGATCGTCCGGATCAGGTACGTGACGAAGAAAGGCGCCACGACGAGGACGAGGAAGACGTTCTTCCAGCGGCCGGCCCGGAACGCGATCCAATAGGCGAGCGGATAGCTGAACGCGAGCGCGAGCAGCGTTGCGATCCCGGCGTAGGTGAACGAGCGGACGAGCTGCTCCCGGTTGTCGGAGAGCGCCTCGCTGTAGTTGCCGAACTCCCACGTGAACTCGTAGCCCGGGAAGACCCCGCTCTGGAGCGACTGGTACGCCAGGAAGCCGAGCGGAAGCACGAAGAAGAGGGCCAGCCAGGCGAGGCCGGGGGTGAGCAGGCCCCACGGCGCGAGCCACCGGTGCCGGTGGAAGAACGTCATCGCCTGCCGCCCGCTTCCCTACGCTCCGAGGAGCGTCTGCCACTGCTCGATGTAGTCCTGGTTGTTCAGCGCCTTCGAGTCGAAGCCGGAGACCTTCGCGAGCGTCGCGTCGTCCGGGAAGATGAGCGGGTTCGACGCCGTCTCGGGATCGGTCTTGGCGAGCTCCTCCTTGGCCCCCTTCACCGGGGTGACGTAGTTCACGTAGGCGGCGATCTTGGCGGCCACCACCGGGTCGTAGACGAAGTTCATGTAGGTCGAGGCGGTGAACGCGTCGCCGCCCTTCGGAATCAGCATGTTGTCCGTCCAGATCATCCCGCCGCCCTCCGGGATCCCCCACTTCAGGCTCGCGTTGTCGGCCTGGAGCTGGACGACGTCGCCCGACCACGAGAGCGCGGCGACCAGGTCGCCCTTGGAGAGCGGGCCGGTGTAGTCGTTGCCGGTGAACTGCCGCACCTGCCCCGAGTCGACGGCAGCCTTCACCCGGTCGATCGCGCTCTTGAACGTGTCGTCCGTGACCTCGGTCGGGTCGTCGCCGTTGGCCTGCATGACGATGCCGAGCGTGTCGGCCATCTCCGAGAGGAGGGTGATCTTCCCCTTCAGCTTCGAGTCCTCGAGCAGCTGGTCGATCGACGTGATCGGCGTCGACGTCAGCTTCTCGTTGTAGGCGATCCCGGTCATCCCCGACTGCCAGGGCAGCGAGTACGTGCGGTCCGGGTCGAAGGGCGGGCTCTGGAGCGCGTCGACGAGGTTGGCGATGTTCGGGATCGCGTCCTTGTCGAGCTCCTCGAGCCAACCTTCCTCGACCATCAGCCCCGGATAGCGCGAATTGTCGGTGAGCACGACGATGTCTCGGTCGATGCTCTGGCCGCGCGAGAGCGGGCCCTGGATCTTGCCGAAGTACTCGTCGTTGGAGTTGATCTCCTCGAAGTAGTCGACCGTGACGCCGGTCTCCTGCTGGAACTCGTCCAGCGTCGGCCGCTTCTTCGTCTTCTCGTCGACGTCGATGTAGAGCTGCCAGTTGGCGAAGCGAAGCTGGTTCGCGAGCTGCTTCTCGCCGCCGGCCGCTGTCGTGGCGGCCGCCGTCCCTCCGTCGTCGCCGCCGCAGGCGGCCAGGAATCCCGGCAGGGTCAGCGCCGCTCCGCCGAGCGCGGCGCGCTCGAGCAGCTGCCTGCGGGTCAGCGGGCGGGTCAGCGAACGGGTCATGCGGCTTCCTCCTCTGCGGGTTCGACGACGAAGGCTGCGTGTGGGCTCCAACTGAGCACGGCCGAGTCCCCGGCGTTGAGCCAGGGGGCGGAGCCGTCGTTCTGCACGTAGACGATGAGCGTCCCGGCGCCCGTCTCGACGACGTACTGCGTCGCGACGCCGACGTAGGCGGTCTCCTTGATCGAGCCGGCGAGACTGTTCTCGCCCTCTCCGGGCGGGGCGAGGCGGATCTTCTCCGGGCGGATCCCGACGGCGACGCGCCCGGCGCGGTCGCCGGCGTCGGCGGCGATCTCGTCCCCGGTGTCGAGCCGGACGCGGCCCGGCGCGGTCACGGAGCCGGAGAGCAGGTTCGAGACGCCGAGAAAGCCGGCGACGAACGCCGTCGCGGGCTTCTCGTACAACTCGGCCGGCGGCCCCAGCTGCTCGATTCGGCCGCGGTTCATCACCGCGATCGCGTCCGCCATCGTCATCGCCTCCTCCTGGTCGTGAGTGACATGGACGAAGGTCAGGCCGAGGTCGTGCTGGATCATCTTCAGCTCGAGCTGCATCTGCTTGCGGAGCTTCAGGTCGAGCGCCCCGAGCGGCTCGTCCAGCAGGAGCACCTGCGGGCGGTTGACGAGTGCGCGCGCAAGCGCGACCCGCTGCTGCTGGCCGCCGGAGAGCTGGCGCGGCCTGCGCGAGCCGAGGCCCTTGAGGCCGACGAGCCGAAGCATCTCCTCGACGCGGCCCCTCACCTGCACCTTGTCGACGCCCTTGCGCCGGAGGCCGAAGGCGACGTTGTCGAAGATCGAGAGGTGCGGAAAGAGGGCGTAGCTCTGGAAGACCGTGTTGACGTCGCGCCGGTACGGCGGCAGCCCCACGACGTCGCGGTCGCCGAGGTAGATCGCGCCCTCGTCGGGCTCCTCGAAGCCGCCGATCATTCGCAGGGTCGTCGTCTTGCCGCACCCCGATGGGCCGAGCAGGGCGAAGAACGAGCCCGATGGGACCTCGAGCGAGACCCCGTCGACGGCGACGACGTCGTCGAAGCGCTTGACGACGCTCTCCAGCCGGACATCCGGCTCGCTCACGCGAGCTCCCCGAGCGCCGCCGGCCGACCGCGGTCGACGCCGCCGCCGGCGTCGAGCAGCTCCGATGTCACGCCAGCTTCACCGCGACGTGCTTGATGCGGGTGTACTCCTCCATCGAGTAGAGCGACATGTCCTTGCCGTAGCCGGACTCCTTGAAGCCGCCGTGCGGCATCTCGGAGGCGAGCGGGAAGAGGTGCTCGTTCACCCAGACGGTGCCGAACTCGAGCTTCCGCGCCGCCGCCAGCGCGCGGCCGACGTCCTGCGAGAAGACCGAGGCCGCGAGGCCGTACCGGACGTCGTTCGCCATCGCGATCGCCTCGTCGTCGGAGGAGAAGCGCTGGACGGTCACGACCGGCCCGAACACCTCGTCCTGCACGATCTCGGCGTCCTGCGCGACGTCCGTGACGACGGTCGGCCTGACGAAGAAGCCGCGGTCGCCGACCGACTCGCCGCCGGTCACGATCGTCGCCTTCCCGTCGACCGCGCGCTCGAGGAAGCCGAGCACCCGCTCCTGCTGCTCCTTCGAGATCACCGGGCCCATGTCGACGTCCTCGCCCTCGGCCGGATCGGCCACCTTCATCGCCTCGAGCGCCTTCACGGTCTCGGACATGACGTCGTCGTAGACCTGCTCGTGGACGAGGATCCGCGACGACGCGGTGCAGTCCTGGCCCGAGTTCCAGTAGCCGCCGATCTTGATCGCCTCGGCGACCGTCGCCGGGTCTGCGTCGTCGAGCACGACCATCGGCGCCTTGCCGCCGAGCTCGAGGTGGACGCGCTTGAGGTTCGACTGCGCCGCACCCGTCGCGATCAGCTTCCCGGTCTCGACCGAGCCGGTGAGCGAGACGAGCCGGATCTCGGGGTGGCGCACGAGCGCCTCCCCGGCCGGGACGCCGTCGCCGGTGATCACCTGCAGCACGCCCGCCGGCAGGAACTCCTGCGCCAGCTCGACGAAGCGCAGGGTCGTCAGCGGCGTCTGCTCGGCCGGCTTGAGGATCTGGACGTTGCCGGCAGCGAGCGCAGGCCCCAGCTTCCAGACCGCCATCATCAGCGGGTAGTTCCAGGGCGTGATCCCGGCCACGATCCCGAGCGGCTCGCGGCGGATGATCGAGGTGTAGCCCTCGACGTACTCGCCGGCCGCCTTGCCCTCGAGCGTGCGGGCCGCCCCCGCGAAGAAGCGGAGGTTGTCGGCCGAGAAGGGCATCTCGTCGCCGGCGATCGCCATCGGCTTGCCGACGTTCTGCGACTCGAGCCGGGTCAGCTCGTCGGCGTTCTCGTCGATCACGTCGGCGAGCTTCAGCAGCAGCTCCATCCGGTCCTTCGGGGTCTTGTCGGCCCACTCGGCGTACGCCTTGCGCGCGGCCTCGACGGCCCGCTCGACATCCTCGGCGCTCGACCGCGGGACCTCGGCGATCACCTCGCCGGTCGCCGGGTTGAGGACCTCCATCGTCTCGCCGGACGCCGCGTCGACCCACTCGCCGCCGACGAGGTTCTTGTGCTTGGTCACGGACACGCTCACAGGGCAGCCCTCCGCTCGGGGAATCTCGGCGCGAGCCTAGCTCGCACTCGACCGAGTGGACAAGTTCGAAGGCGCCGGAGCGCCGGTTCTTCGCCACCGTGTCCATACGGGCGCCGGGGATTCTGGCCTCGGAGGAACATTGCGGTCCGGCCGCGCGTGGGGCATCGTCCCGGGTGATCACTCTGGGGAAGGGGGGACACGATGGCACGGACACCGCTGGCAGGTGCCGTTCAGGACGCGCTCGCGACGGTCGCCGCCGGTGAGCGGCGGACGACGCGCACGCGCTTCGTCAAGGAGGCGGGTGCGGCCGCGATCGGGCTGACCGCGCTCGGCCGGCTCGCTGCACCGGCGCGCGCCGCGACCGCACCGAAGATCGTCGTCGTCGGCGCAGGGCTCGCGGGCCTGAATGCCGCGTACACGCTCGAGCAGGCCGGCTACGCCGCGGAGATCCACGAAGCGAGTGACCGGATCGGCGGCCGCTGCTGGACGCTCCGCGACGCCTTCGCGGACGGGCAGATCGCCGAGCACGGCGGCGAGCTGATCGACCAGAGCCACACCCACATCCGCCGGCTCGCCCAGGGGCTCGGGCTCAAGCTCGACAACCTGCTCCAGGCGGAGCAGAACGGCACCGAGCTGATCGCCTACTTCGACGGCGCGCGCTACTCGTACGAGGAGATGACGGACGACATCAAGTCGGCCTGGCAGAAGATCCACATGGACGTCTCGGCGGCGAGCTACCCGACCACGTTCGAGCTCTCGACCGAACGCGGCCGCGAGCTCGACAACATGTCGATCGTCGACTGGATCGAGGAGACGTTCGAGGGCGGGATGGACTCCCGGATCGGGAAGCTGCTCGACGTCGCCTACAACATCGAGTACGGCGCCGAGTGCACCGAGCAGAGCTCGCTCAACCTGCTCTACCTGCTCGCCTACTCCGGCCAGGGTCAGTTCCGCGTCTTCGGCCCCTCGAACGAGAAATACCACGTCGCCGGCGGCAACGACCAGATCACGGACCGGCTCGCGGCGCGGCTCGCGGGCCGGATCACGACCGGG
Source organism: uncultured Gaiellaceae bacterium (assembly GCA_963730405.1). GTDB lineage: Bacteria > Actinomycetota > Thermoleophilia > Gaiellales > Gaiellaceae > Gaiellasilicea. The sequence goes on from CAVSRW010000011.1 coordinate 171,133, forward strand.
TCCGAGCTCGTCGCGGTGCGCCGGAACGCCTCGGGCACGTTCACGCTCACCTTCGACCAGAGCTCGGGGACGAAGACGGTGACCGCCGACAAGGTCGTGCTCGCGCTGCCGTTCTCGATCCTCCGCTCCTCCGTCGACCTCGCCAAGGCCGGGTTCGAGCCGCTGAAGCTGGTCGCGATCCGCGAGCAGGGCATGGGCACGAACTCGAAGCTGCACGTGCAGTTCTCGAGCCGCTTCTGGCGCGCCCAGGGCGCGAACGGCGACACGTTCTCGGACCGGGGCTACCAGAACACGTGGGAGGTCACGCGCGCCCAGGGTGGCAAGAGCGGCATCCTCGTCGACTACACGGGCGGCAAGATCGGCGCGAGCTTCGGCTCGGGAACGCCCGAGTCGCGTGCGAAGCAGTTCCTCGCCCAGCTCGAGCCGGTGCTCCCGGGGGCGACGAAGGCGTGGAACGAGAAGGCGACGGTCGACTTCTGGCCGGGATATGAGTGGACGAAGGGCTCGTACTCCTTCTGGAAGGTCGGCCAGTACCAGCGCTTCGCGGGGATGGAGGCACGCCGGCAGGGCAACTGCCTCTTTGCCGGCGAGCACACGTCGATCGACTTCCAGGGCTACCTCAACGGCGCCGTCGAGACGGGGCAGCGGGCTGCGGGAGAGATCTTGGCCGACCTCAAGTAGATCCTCTTCGTTTAGGCTCGCTCCCCGTGGGGGCGCTACTCGTCGTCGGAACACGCAAGGGGCTCTTCCTCGTCCGCGGCGACGACGAACGCCGCTCCTTCGAGGTCGAAGGCCCGCTGCTGCCCGGCTGGGAGGTCAAGCACGCGCTCGTCGACCCCCGGGACGGGACGCTCTACGCGGCGGCGAACAGCTGGGTCTACGGCGGCGTCGTCCAGCGCTCGACCGACATGGGCAAGACGTGGGAGCGCTCCGAGGGATTGGGGCTGCCCGAGGAGAGCGGGCTGAAGCTCGCCTCGACCTGGCACGTCGAGCCCGGGCACGCGTCCCAGCCGGGCACGCTCTGGCTCGGCGGCGAGCCCGGCGTCCTCTTCCGCTCCGACGACTCGGGTGCGAGCTGGCAGACGAACGAGGCGCTGCTGGGCCACGAGACGCGCGAGAAGTGGTCGCCCGGCGCGGGCGGGCTGATCACGCACTCGATCACGCTCGACCCCGACGACGCGCAGACCCTGTGGATCGGGATCTCGGCGGCCGGGGTGTTCCGCTCGGAGGACGGCGGCGCCTCGTGGCAGCCGCGGAACCAGGGCACCGAGGCCTGCTTCTCCCCCGAGGACCGCTTCCCGGAGGTCGGCCAGTGCGTGCACAAGGTGCTGGCGCATCCCGGCCGCCCGGGCCGGCTCTGGCAGCAGAACCACTGCGGCGTCTACCGCTCCGACGACGGCGGCGCGAGCTGGGAGCGGCTGGACGAGAACGGCCTGCCGTCGGGCTTCGGCTTCGCACTCGCGCTCGACCCGGGCGACCCCGACCGCGCGTTCGTGATCCCGGAGGAAGGCGCCGAGAACCGCGTCACCTGCGACGGCCGGCTCGGGATCTACACGACGGCCGACGCCGGCGCGTCGTGGCAGCTGATCGTGGCCGAGGAGCCCGCCTGGGCGGCCGTGCTGCGCGAGGGGATGAGCCAGGACGACGAGGCCGTCTACGCGGGCACGCAGAGCGGGCACGTCTACGCGCTCCGGCACGGCGAAGTCGTGGAGGCGGCGCGGCACCTGCCGCCGATCCTCTCGGTCGAAGCGTCGACGTGGCAGTAGTCCTCCTCCCCGGCCTGCTGGCGACCGAGGCGGGCGGGAGGAAGGAGTTCGACGTGGACGCCGCCACGGTCGGCGACGCGCTTCGCGCGCTGCCCGTTCGCGATCTCCTCCTGGACGAGACCGGCGACGTGCGCCCACTCGTCAACGTCTTCGTCGACGGGCAGCGCGCCCGCGACCTGGAGGCCGCGGTGACCGCGGCCTCCCAGATCCGGATCGTCGCCGCGATCGCCGGCGGCTAAGACGGACGTGAGGGGTCCTGGCCCCAACACGTCCGCGTGGGACATGTCGGGGCCAGGACCTCACACGTCCGAAATCGGCTAGCTCTTCCCGACCTCCGTCGGGATCCCGCTGATCTCGCCGTCCGCGATCTGCTGCTTGACCTCGTCGACCTTGTCGATGTCCTCCTGAGGCACGTCGGGGCTGACCTTGCCGAGCCCGACGCCGTCCTCCTTGAGCCCGAACGTCGAGTTGCCGCCGCCGGTCCAGCTCCCGTCCTGGATCGACTGGATCGTCAGGAAGACGGCCGCATCGACGCCCTTCTGGGCGCTCGTGAGGATGTGGTCGCCGAGGAACGACTGGTCGGCGTCGACGCCGATCCCGAGCTTCCCGCGCTCGCCCGCCGCGTTCAGCGCCCCGAGCCCGCAGCCGCCGGCGACCTGGAAGATCACGTTCGACCCGCGCGCGATCTGGTTCAGCGCCAGCTCCTTGCACTTCGCCTGGTCGTCCCAGTCCTGCGAGTAGTCGTGGATCAGCGTGATCCCGGGCGCCGCCTTCTCCGCCCCGGCGAAGTAGCCCGCGATGAAGCGGTCGACGGGCGGCTCCTTCATCCCGCCGACGGCGCTGATCACGTCCTTGCCTTCGCGCCGCTTCTCCTCGAGCCCGGCGAGGTAGCCGACGAGGTAGCCGACCTCCTCCTCGCGGAAGAGCAACCCCTGCACGTTCGCGGGCTTCCCGGGCACGAACGCCTGGTCGACGTCGATGATCGCGAACTTCGTCTCCGGGTACTTCTGCGCGACCTTCCCGATCGCGTCGCCCTGCGCGAAGCCGACGCCGATCACGAGGTCGTAGCCGCTGCGCGCGAGCGTCGTCATGTTCGGGATGTAGTCGGCGGCGGTCGCGGACTCGACGACACGTCCCTCGACGCCCAGCTCCGCCTCGGCGCGCTCGACACCGCGGAACGCAAGCTCGTTGAAGCCGTCGTCGTCCAGCTGGCCGCGGTCGACGACCAGGCCCACGCGTACCGGCTCGGACGCCTGGGTCTCGGTCGCGGCGGTCGTCGACGCGGCGTCCTCGTCGTCCGAGCCGCAGCCGGCGAGCGCGAGAACGGAGAGCACGAGCGCGAACGGGATCAAGCGAAGCATGGTCGGAGCCTTTCCATTAAGGTTTTAGACTGTGAGGCAGAAACCTCTCGAGGATCCTACCACAGCACCCGCGCACGTCGTCCTCGCGGCGGTGCTGCAGGCGCGCGAGGGCCGGCTCCGCGCCCTCCTCTGGCAGCGGGCACGCGACCCATTCCGCGGCGCGTGGTCGCTCCCGGGCGGTGCGCTCGACGACGCGGAGACGCTCGACGGCTCGATCCTGCGCCAGCTCGCGGCCAAGGTCGACGTCCGTGAGGTCGCCCACCTGGAGCAGCTCGGCACGTGGAGCGAGCCCGACCGCCATCCCGAGCGGCGCGAGCTTGCGACGGCGTTCCTCGGGCTCGTCCCGTCCGACCTCGACCCGAAGCTGCCGGCCGACACGGCCTGGCACGTGGTCGACGACCTTCCCCCGCTCGCGTTCGACCACGCCGAGATCGTGCTCGCGGCCCGCGAGCGGCTGCGCGGCAAGCTCTCGTACACGAACATCGGCTTCGCGCTCGCGCCGGCCGCGTTCACGCTCTCGGAGCTGCGCGACCTCTACGCGGCCGCGCTGGGGCACGAGGTCTCGGCGACGAACCTGAAGCGCGTGCTCCTGCGCCGCGACGTGCTCGAGCCGACCGGAGCGCGGCGGGAGCCGGGACGCGCCGGCGGCCGCCCGGCCGAGGTGTACCGCTTCCGCGCCCGCCGGCTCGAGGTCACCGATCCCTTCGCCGCACTCCGGCCGCCCACCTAGGCGATCAGCGACTGGCGCAGTGCGGTCGCGACGGCCTGGGTGCGCGTGTCCGCGTCGAGCTTCGCCATCGCCTTGCGCACGTGCGTCCGCACGGTCTCGGGCGAGATGAAGAGGTTCTTGCCGATCTCCTCGTTCGACATCCCGTCGGCGAGGAGCCTGAGCACGTCGCGCTCGCGCTGGGTCAGATTCGTCATCCGCTCGGTCGCCGCCGAGCTCGAGAGCACGCCCGCCAGCACGGGGTCGACGTAGGTGCGGCCCGACGCAACGAGCTCGACCGCGCGCACGACCTCGGCCAGCGGCGCCTCCTTGAGCACGAACCCGCGCGCACCCGCGTCCAGCGCCTCGGTCAGGAGGGCCCGGTCCCCGAACGCCGTGTAGAGGATCACCGCCGTATCGGTCGCCGAACGCGCCAGCTGCCGCGCGACCTCGATCCCCGACTGCTTGGGCATGCGCAGGTCGAGGATCGCGACCGTCGGCTTGCGCAGCTCGATCTGCTCGACCGCGTCGTCGCCGTCGCGCGCCCTCCCCACGACGTCGATCCCGTGCTCGGCCAGCACGTCCGCGACCGCTTCGACCACGGCGGGGTGGTCGTCGGCGACGAGAACCGAGGTCATCGAGGCCCGCTCCGCCATGGGAAACTCGGATCGATCACCTGGGTGAGCGAGAACATCTGGGAAGCCATGAAGAGTCTGCGGCACTCGACAACTGTCGTGGGCGCGAGGGATCATAGAGCCCGTGTCGTACGACGCCGACGACACTCGCGCACTCGCCACGCTCGGCCGGTTGACCCGTGGCGCGCTGCACGAGATCTCCAATCCCCTCGTCGCCCTGCTCGGCTCGGCCGAGCTCGCGCTCGGCGACGCGGAGCCGGGAACGAAGCTCCACGACCGGCTCTCGCTGACCCACCGGACCGGCACCGAGATCGTCGAGGTCGTCCGCGCGCTGCAGGCGTTCGTGCGGCTTCAGGTGGAGCCGCCGCGGGAGCTGTCGGTCGGCGACGAAGCGGCCGCGGCCGTCGCGCTCGTCGACCGCGTCCTGCCCATCCACGGCGTCGAGTTGAGCGCCCGGGGCGACGCGACGGTCGTGGCCGCGCCGGGCGAGCTCAGGCGCCGGCTCGTCGACCTGCTCCTGACCGCGCTGGACGATCCCGACCGCGGCGCCACGATCGAGCTGGTCGTCGAGGACGACCTGGTCACGGCGACCGGCGGCGGCCGGCTCAGGCTCTGAGGCGCTCGCCTGCCGGGTCGTAGAGGGGCTCGTCGGAGACCTCTCCCCCGACCCACTCGCCGAAGATCTCGACTTCGACCGGCGTCCCTCGCGCGACGCTCGCGGCGGGCAGGTACGCAAATGCGATCGAACGCCCGACCGTGTAGCCGAAGCCGCCGCTCGTGACGCGGCCGGCGAGCTCGCCGCCCACGCGCACCGGCTCGGAGCCGAGCGCGACGGCCCGAGGCTCGGCGAGCGTCAGACAGGCGAGCCGACGCTCGGGCTCGCCGCGCGCGAGCAGAGCGTCTCTCCCGAGGAAGTCCTTCTCCGGCTTGACCGCGAACCCGAGCCCGGCCTCGTAGGGCGTGTCGTCGGCCGTGATGTCCGAGCCCCAGACGCGGTAGCCCTTCTCGAGCCGGAGCGAGTCGATCGCCTTGTAGCCGCCGGCGAGGAGCCCGTGCGGCCGCCCGGCCTCCCAGAGCGTGTCCCAGAGCCGCAGCCCGAACTCGGACGGGCAGTAGAGCTCCCAGCCGAGCTCGCCGACATAGGTGACGCGGAGCGCGAGGCACGGGACGTCGCCGATCGCCAACTCGCGGGCGCGCATGTACGGGAAGTCGAGCGGGTCGGTCGTCAGCGACGCGACGATCTCACGGCTCGCAGGGCCCCAGATCCCGATGCAGGCGTACTTCGAGGTCACGTCGTCGACCGTGACCGAGCCGTCGTCGGGCGCGTGCTGGCGAATCCAGGCGAGATCGTGACGGCCGAACGCGGTGCCCGTGACGATCCGGAAGCGGTCCTCGGCGAGCCGTGTGACCGTGAAGTCGCACTCGATCCCACCTTTCGCGTTCAGCATCTGCGTGTAGGTGATCGCGCCAACCTGACGCGCGACGCGGTTGTCGCAGAGCCACTCGAGCAGCTCCGCAGCGCCGGGGCCTGCGACCTCGATCTTCGCGAACGAGGACTCGTCGAAGAGCGCGGCCGACTCACGGCAGGCGGCGTGCTCGGCGCCGACCGCCGGTGACCAGTGCCGGCCTGCCCACCCGCGCGGCCGGAGTCCCTCGTCGCCGGAGGGAGCGTTCGGCTCGAACCAGTTCGCGCGCTCCCAGCCAGACTTCTCGCCGAAGGCGGCGCCCAGCTGCTCGAGGCGCGGGTAGGCCGGCGAGAGGCGGAGCGGCCGGCCCGCCTCGCGCTCGTGCCCGGGGTACTTGACGTCGTAATACGTCGAGTAGACCTCCGTCGTTCGCGCGAGCGTGTACGAGCGGCTCGCATACGCGGCGCCGAAGCGGCGCGAGTCCATGTGCCAGACGTCGAGGCTCGGCGTCCCCTCGACGATCCACTCGGCGACGAGCTTCCCCATCCCACCGGCGCCGGCGAGGCCATGGGCGCAGAAGCCGGCGGCGACCCAGAAGCCGCGGACGTCGGTCGGCCCGAGGATGAACTCGCCGTCCGGGGTGAAGGCCTCGGGCCCGTTGATCAGACGCACGACCTCCATCTCCTCCAGCTGCGGCACCCGCCGGACGGCGTTCTCGAGCAGCGGCTCGAAGCGCGGCCAGTCCTCCTCGAGCAGCTTGCCGTTGAAGTCGCCCGGGATCCCGTCGAGCGACCATGGAGCCGGATCGCGCTCGTAGCCGCCCATGATCAGACCGCCCGACTCGGGGCGGAAGTAGACGAGGAGCGACGGGTCGCGCATCGTCGGCATGTCGAGCGGCAGCCCGGCAGGCCGCGTGACGAGGTACTCGTGCGCCATCGGCACGACCGGCACGGTCACGCCGGCGAGCCGTCCCAGCTCGGCCGCGAACATGCCGCCCGCGTTGACGACGACGTCCGCCTCGATGGCTCCCTTGTCCGTGACGACGCCGGTCACCCGTCCCTTCTCGGTCACGATCGCCGTCACCCGCGTGTTGGTCGCGATCTCGGCACCGGCGCGGCGCGCGCCCTCGGCCAGGGCGAAGGTCAGCTGCGAGGGGTCGACGTAGCCGTCGGTCGGCAGGTAGGCGGCGCCCAGCACCCCCTCGGTGCTCATCGGCGGGAACAGCGCCTGTGCGTCACCGGCCGAGATCAGCTCGAGCGGCAGGCCGAAGGTCTTCGCCCAGCCCGCCTGCCGCGCGATCTCCTCCAGCCGCTCCGGTGCGGACGCAAGCCGTAGCGAGCCCACCTCGCGCCAGCCGGTCTCGAGCCCGACCTCGTCCCCGATCGTCCGGTAGAGCTCGACGCTCGCCATCATCATCTTCGTCAGCGAGAGCGACCCTCGCAGCTGCCCGACGAGACCGGCCGAGTGGAAGGTCGAGCCGGAGGTGAGGTCGGCCCGCTCGACGAGGAGGACGTCGTCCCAGCCGAGCTTCGCGAGCCAGTAGAGGATCGAGCAGCCGCCGACGCCCCCGCCGATCACCACTGCCCTCGCCCGCGTCCGCATCGGGGGAACGTAAACCGTCAGGATGCGCACGTGATCGTGGACTGCGCTGTCTACGGCGAGGGCCGGCGGCTCGAACGGCACCGGGAGGTCGCGGGTGTGCGTTCGACGGCGGCTGCCGCCCGCGGCTTTGCCTGGGTAGGGCTCGTCGAGCCGACTGCCGAGGAGTTCGACGCCGTCCGCCGCGAGTTCGACCTGCACGAGCTCGCGGTCGAGGACGCCGTCGGCGCGCACCAGCGGCCGAAGCTCGAGGTCTACGGCGAGACGCTCTTCCTGGTGATCAAGACGGTGCGCTACCTCGGGCCGGAGGAGCTCGTCGACACCGGCGAGGTGATGGTCTTCGTCGGCCCCGACTTCCTGATCACGGTTCGGCACGGTGAGGCGGGCGGGCTCGGCAACGCACGCGAGCAGCTGGAGCTGCAGCCGGCGCTGCTCGCTCTCGGCCCCGGTGCCGCACTCCACGCGATCGTCGACCGGATCGTCGACGCCTACGACCCGGTCGTCGACGGGGTGCTCGAGGACATCGAGGAGGTGGAGACAGAGGTCTTCTCGCCGCAGGGCGCGAACCCGGTCGAGCGCATCTACCGGCTGCGGCGCGAGGTGCTCGAGTTCGCCCGTGCGACAGGCCCGCTCCGACCGGCGCTGCGCGAGCTGACGCTGCCCGGCGTCCCCAACATCGACGAGCAGTTGCTTCCGTACTTCCGCGACGTCGCCGACCACGCCGCCAGGGTCGGCGACCAGGTCGAGGGATTCGGCGCCCTGCTCGCGGGCGCGCTGCAGGCGAACCTGACGCAGGTGAGCGTGCGTCAGAACGAGGACATGCGCCGGATCTCGGCCTGGGTCGCGATCATCGCCGTCCCGACCGCGGTCGCGGGGATCTACGGGATGAACTTCGAGCACATGCCCGAGCTCGGGTGGCGCTACGGCTATTTCGCCGTCATGGCCCTGATCCTGGTCGTCTGCGTCGCGCTGTACGTCAGGTTCAGGCGCGTCGGCTGGCTCTATGCCGAACCGGTCCGCAACGATCCGCGTAGACGTGGATGACACCGACCGAAGGGGGATCCCGTGACACGCCGCCTGCTCACGCTCGCACTGCTGCTGCTCACACTCGGCCTCGCGCTCGCCGGCTGCGGCGGAGACGACGACGACAACGGTGACGCGGCCGCGACGACGGCGTCGAGCGGCGGCGAGGCGGGCGGAACGACGCTGAACGGCTCGGTCGGCCCCGGCTTCGAGATCAGCCTCGACGGCACGGACGGCCTCCAGCCGGGCGACTACACACTCGTCATCGACGACCAGGCGCCTGAGCACAACTTCCACCTCACCGGCCCCGGGGACGTCGACGTCTCGACGGACGTCTCGGCCGAGGGCGAGGAGTCGTTCGACGTCACGCTCGAGACGGGCGAGTACACCTTCGTCTGCGACCCGCATGCGAGCCAGATGCGCGGCACGTTCACCGTGGGCTGAGCGCACGCGCCGTCAAGGCGTATCCCGCAGCTGCCGATAGCCGTTCTCGTGGCGATGAACACGACCCTGAAGATCGTGGCGACCGTCTCGGTGCTCGCGCACGCGACAGCGGCGGCGGCCGTGCTCCTCCCGCGGCGCTAGCCCAGCGCGCGTCTGAACGCGCGGTCCGCCGCCGTCTCCTCGAGCCGCTGGAAGTGCTGGTCCGCGTAGGCGGCGAAGTCGAACTCGAGGTCGGAGAGGGCCTGCTGGACGACGCCCCACATCGCCTCGCGGAAGTCGGACATGAACCGCATCAGCGTCAGCGCGCGATCGTGCTCGGGCGCCGCGTCGCCGAAGTAGGCGCGGAGCAGCTCTCTCGTCTCCTCCGCGGGCAGGCCGTTGTTGACGGCGAAGTTCGCGAGGTCGAAGTAGACGTCGCCCATGCCGGCGTACTCCCAGTCGACGATCCTGATCCGGCTTCCGTCGTCGATGAAGTTGGCGGTCAGGAGGTCGTTGTGGCAGGGGCGCTCGGGGACGGCCCCACGCGCCCGCTCGACCTCGGCGGCCGTCACGCGCGCGCGCTCGTAGGCCTGCGGCACGCGGATGCCGTGGGCGGCGGCGGTCGCGGCGTACGCCTCGACGACGCGAAAGGCGTCGAAGCGCGCCGGGATCGGCGGCCCGGCGTGGACCGCCCGCAGCGCCTGGGCGACGCGCCTGATCGGCTCCGGCTCGCGCAGCGCCTCCGGCACCACGACCTCGCCCTCGATGAAGCGCGTGACCAGGTAACCCTCGGGCTCGATGAACGCCACTACCTCCGGCCCGACGCCGACTGCGGCCGCCGCGAGCGAGGCCTCGTGCTCGGCGCGCCGGTCGATCCCGAGCAGCTCCGTGTCCTTGCCGCCGACTCGGAGGACATACGTGCCGCCGTCGACCGCCACCTTGAAATTGCGGTTGGTGATCCCGCCGCCGAGCACCTCGATCTCGGCTTCGCGGCCGGGCCAGACGCGCTCGACCATCTCCTCGACCCCGGGCATGTCGCGCGATCCTAGAACAGCCGGATCAGGGCGGCGGTCGCCGCGGCGACGACCATCACCGCGATCAGCGGCGCCCGTAGCCACACCGCGACCGCTCCCGCGGCGACGCCGGCCAGGCGCTCGTCGAACACGAGCTCGCGGTCGCCTCCGACCGTCTGCGTGACGACGAGGGCGGCGAGCATCGCCGGTGCCAGCACGTCGACGACCGACGCGACTCGCGCCGGCAGCTCGCGCCTGCCGAGCATGACGGGGCCTGCGGCCTTGAACATCATCGTCACCGCGCCCAGGACACGCGATCACGAGCCACGTCGTCACCGGCGGAGCCCGATCAGCGCGGCGAGACTGGCGGCGACGATCGGCACACCAGGCGGGGCGATCGGAAGCAGCACCAGCGTGATCACTGCGGCCGCGACCGCGGTCATGACCGCCCGGCGGCTGCGCAGATACGGGGCCAGCAGCGCGAGGAAGAGCGCCGGGAACGCCGCGTCGAGGCCGATCGCCCCCGGGTCGAGCAGGTCGCCCACGACGGTGCCGAGCGCGGTCCCGCCGACCCAGAGGACGTAGAGGAAGAGCCCGACGCCGATCAGGATCCCGTACTCGAAGCGGCCGCTGCGCCCCGCGAGCGCCCACGACTCGTCCACGATCAGCTGCGACTCGATCGCCCGCCGCCGGCGCGAGCCGGGGAAGATCGGCGCGACCGCGATGCTGAGCGGGACATAGCGCGCGTTCAGGAGCAGCGCCGCGACGATCGCAGCCGCAGCTCCGCCGCCGTCGTCGAGGATCGTCGCGGCCGCGAACTGCGCCGAGCCGGCGAACGTTGTCGCGGACATGAGCACGGCCTCCAGCCAGCTCATGCCCGCGTCGAGGGCGAGCACGCCGAATGCGGCGCCGAAGAGAAACGGGCGCGGCGGCGAGCGGGAGCGCCGCGCGGATTCCGTCGCGAGTGCGGGCGGCCTGCTGCACCGTCCGACGCTACAGAGACACGTGCGGGTGGGAGCGGCCGGAGCCGCTCCCACCCGCGATCGAGCTACGGAAGCCGCGTGATGCGGTTCTGCGGCCCCGGCGAGACGCCGGGCGGCGAGTTGGCGTCCACGTACGCGACGAGCGCGTCGAGGTCGATGTCGCCGCCGAGCGAGTTGGTGCACGTGGTGAACACGATGTACCCGTCCCCGCCGGTGGCGAGGAAGTTGTTCATCGCCACGCGGTAGTTGGTGAGCGGGTTGATCGCCACGCCGCCGATCTTGATCGAGGCGATGTCGATCTTGCTCCCCGGCGCGGCCGAGGCGCTGTACGAGTACGTGAAGCCGTTCGACACCTGCAGGATCCCGTTCCCACCCTGGAACTGCTGCTCGAGCAGCGCGTCGATCTGCGCACCCGTGCAGGTCTTCACCGTCATCACGTTGCTGAACGGCTGGACCTGGAACAGCTCGCCGTACGTCACCTCGCCGGGCGCCTCGGTGCCCGCCTGGGTGTTGAAGAACAGGCCGCCGTTGCGGATGCCGCCCGCGTTCATGAAGGCCACCACGGCGCCGCCCTTCTCGGCGGGGGAGGTCGCAGCGAGCTGGGCGTCGGCGATCACGTCGCCCGCCGCCGACTCACCGGCCGCGTTGTTGGTGGCGCGTGATGTCCGCCGTGATATCCGACGATGCGGTTCGCGAGCGGAGCCGACAGCGTGTTGTACTTGTCGACCAACGCCGTCAGGTCGGCGGCCTTCGCGACCGTTCGCGGACACCGGCACGTTGTTGACCTTCGCCGCGACGACGTCCTTCGTCGCCCGCGAGAGCGTCAGGTCGATGTCGGTGACGATGCGGCCGTTCGCGCCCGCGCCGGTGACGATCTTGCCGTCGAGGACGCAGTTGACGGCCCAGTTCGTGTGGCCGGTGACGACGACGTCGATCTCGTCGTCCATCGCGTCGACGATCGGCGGGATCGCGCCGGTCGGGTTGGCGCAGTCGTTGATCCGGTCGGCCCCCGCGCCGGTGCCGTTCCCGGCGGTGCTCGTGCGGCCGCCCTCGTGCAGGAGCACGATGATCGTCTCGACGTTCTGCGCCTGCAGGTGCGGCACGAGCGCGTTCACCGTCTCCGCCTCGTGCGGAGAAGTTCACCGACGAGACAGCGGTCGGGACGACGATCGTCGGGGTCTCCAGCGTCGTCATGCCGACGATGGCGACCTTGACGCCGTTGAAGTGCTCGATCGCGTAGGGCGGGAAGATCGTCTCGCCCGTGTCCTTGTACGCCACGTTCGCGGCGAGGAAGTCGAACGACGCGCCACCGAACGGATCGCCGTCCTGGCACCCGTCGACGGGATGACAGCCGCCGTTCTGCATCCGCAGCAGCTCGTCGACGCCTTCGTCGAACTCGTGGTTCCCGACACCGTTGTAGTCGAGCTCCATCAGGTTGAACGCCTCGATCGTCGGCTCGTCGTGGAACAGCGCCGAGATCAGCGGCGACGCGCCGATCAGGTCACCGGCCGAGACGAACAGCGTGTTCGGGTTCGTCGCCCGCAGCTCACGGACGTACGTGGCGAGGTACTCGCACGCCGCCGAACTCCGGCGTCCCCGACGGCCCGAGGCGGCCGGCGGAGCCCGCCGGCGGCTGCAGCGCGCCGTGGAAGTCGTTCAGGCCCAGAATCTGGATCTCCGTCGTCTGCGCGTTCTCCGCAGCGCGCGGCGACGGATCGCCCTTCGCCCCGGCCGCAGGTACCACGGCGATCGCAACGGCGAGCGCCGCAACCGCCAGAAGTGTCTTTCTCATCCTCACTCTCCCCATTTCTCCCCGCTTGTTTGTCATAGGACTTCGCTCCGTCAGTCCTGCAGGAGCAGCTGCGCCTCGAGCACGAGCGCGGCAGCTGCCGTCGGTGTGATGAACCTGGGCGTCTTGTCCTGCACCTGGTCGATGAAGGCCTCGAGCTGGTCGTCGCCCACCTTCGGCACGCGATCGAGATGCTGCTGGAGCTGCGTGCACGTGTTGTTGCCCGTGATCGCGCCGTTCTCGCAGTAGAGCGCGAGCAGCGCCTGGAGCCGCGCCAGCGTCGCCTCGAGGGCGAACCGCGACGACATCGGATCGTGATCCGAGAGTCCGCGGGCACCGTCTCCCGGGTAGTCCGCCGGGAAGTCGGCGTTCACGTGCGCGACGCGCGTCTGCACGAGCTCCTCGAGCAGGTTGTCGGTCACGAACTGCCCGTCCAGCGTCTGCGCCATGCCGACGAAGACGTACGAGTACGCGGCCGCCGGCACCTCGGCGACGAGCGTGTCCCACAGGTTCTCGAGCCCCTGGTCGTAGAGCGGGCCGAGCTGGTCGCTCGGGGGAACGAGCGGATCGTCCGGGCGCGGGAAGACGTTGAAGTCCCCGCCCGCGACGACACGCTCGCCGTCACCGAGTGCATCGACGATCGCCGCCAGATACCGCGCCTGCTCACGCCGCTGCGCGACGCGACCGTCGGGCGTCGACGAGAAGTGGTTCGAGATCGCGTAGACGTCGATCCATGCCCCGACGCCGACCCCGGTCCGCCAGATCCTGAACAGCCCCACCTGCGGATCGCGCGTGTAGACCTCGACACCGTCCCTCTGGTTCGACGGGAGCGCGAGGATCTCGGGCGGCAGCGGCGCGTTCAGCGCCTTCGGGTTCTGGACGTCGGCGTTGTAGGCGTTGCCAGGCGTGACGTACTGCACCTCCGGGCTCGAGCCGAGCACGGGATGGCCGGCGGTCGCAGGCAGGAGCTCGACCCGGTCGGTCCGGTACATCAGCGCCGCGACGATGCCGCGGTCGTCCGAGCCGTCACGGTCGTACGCGGCGTCGTAGGCGATCCCGCTCTGCGCCCGGATGCGGAGCGCGAGCTCCTGCAGCGTGTCGGGCTTGCCGTCCGCGTTGTTGACCGCCCCGCAGCTGAGCGCGCCGGCGGCGACCGTGCAGATGTCCTGATCCTCCGCCTCCTGGACGAGGATCACGTCGGGCGCGTGCAGATCGCCCACGATCTGCTCCGCGATCAGCCCGAGGCGCTCCTGGTAGACGGCGTTCGAGGCCGGGACGTAGTCGAACGGCGGGCTGACGCCGGGGCAACCGGTGTTGCCGACGAAGTCGCAGCCGTCGAACGGATCGTCGCGGAAGTCGTAGAGGTTCTCGACGTTGTAGTCCCCGACCGCGTACTCGACCGTCCGCGCGGGCGGAGTCGGCGGAGCGTTCAGGGCCGGATCGATCCCGTTCACGAGCGACGGCGTCACCGTCGTCTCGATCCGGTACTTGTTGAAGCTGAAGTTGAGCCCGCCGACGAGCGCGTTGGTGACGCGGCCGAACGTGCGGCTCGGCGGCAGCAGCAGCGTGTTGTCCGACGCGAGCGACTTGAGGCCGAGCGCGCCGACGAGGATGCGGAAGCCGTTGCCGTTGTCGACGAGACCGGGCAGATCGTCGAGCGGATGCGCGTCGCGGAAGACGCGCTGGGCGTACCCGCTCCGCGCCGCGATCTCGCTGTCGCCGCGGACGAGCCACATCTCGGCGTCGGCAGTGGCCGGGAAGACGTCGAGCCCGTCGGTGATGAGCGAGTTCGCGGGGACGCGGAGGCGCATGCTCTCCAGGCGCTCCCAGTAGGTGTTCGCGTCGTCGAACACGGCCGGCGGATTGGCGTCGACCGGCGGGATCAGCGCGTCGACGTCGAGCGCCGTACCCGTGCGCGCGACGAGGCGCGGGCTCGAGAGCTGGGTGAAGAAGAAGAACTCGGAGACGTTGCCGCGGAGCACGATCTCGTCGCCGACCTGCGGGACGTATGCCGGCTGCGAGCCGTCGACGTTGAGGACGTCGGAGAACGCGCCCATGAAGATCCAGATCCCGTCCGAGGTGGTCGGGTCGCCGTCCGCCTGTGCGGCCGTGTTCTGGATGAAGAAGCCGAACTGGTTCGCGCCCGTATTGGTGCGGGCGAGCGTCTTCTCGTAGACGACGCCCTTGATGAACACGGTCTGCCCGCTGCCGTTGCCGAGGGCCGGCGCGAACGGCGAACGATGGGTGAGCCCGCCGCGTGGCGACGGAGCCCTGGACGGCGCCGATCGGCTTGATCTCGTTGACCGAGACGGTGAACGAGCACGTGCCGGTCTGCGGCGTGGCGTCGCCGTTGGTCGCGGTCAGCTCCACCGTGTACGTGCCGGGTGCGACGGTCGAGGCGACGGACACCGTCGCCGACGCGGTGCCGCCGGCGGCGCTCGCCGGCGTCTGGCTCGTGATCGAGATCCCGGCCGCTGCAGGCGTCACGGTGGCGGTGAAGCCGGTGACCGTGCCGTCCGGATCGGTGGCGGTGACGGTGCGCGTCGCCGTGTCGCCCTGGAGAACGCTCAGCGCGCCGCCGCAGGTGACGGTCACGCCCTGGTTCGGCGGCGGCGTGCCCGGGCAGGAGTTGGCGGCGCCGGGCGAGATCGGCCGCAGCAAGAAGTCGACGCTGTTCTGATCCGTGTCCGACCCGTCCGCGCACCGCGAGAGGCCCTCATCGGCCGTCGCGCTGCCCTCGTCCGGGGCGCCGGTCCCCTCGGTGTTGCCGGCCGTGTTGCCGCCATAGCTGAGCACGTCGACCGCTGGTCGTCCCGATCAGCAGGCGCAGCGCGTCCGGCTCGCCGTTCTGAATCAGGTCGGTGTCGGGCGTGGCGTCGAAGTCGCAGTTCGGCGACGGTGGCGGTGTTCGCACAGACGACGAAGTAGTCGCCCGCGGCAAGGTTGACGTTGGGCAGGTCGACCGTGCGGTAGAGCGGCGGAGCCGCCGCTTGCGCCGTTGATCCCCTCGACCCGATACAGGTCGAGATTGATCGGTGCGCCCGAGACGTTCTTGAGCTCGAAGAACTCGGCGGTGTCGGAGCTCGGCTGGTCGTAATCGACCTCGTTGATCACGAGCGTCGTCGAGACGGCGGAACCAGTCGGGCGCGAACACGGACGCAGCGAGCGATGACGACGAGCACCGCGACGACAGCCGCAACGGCGTCACCGGCCCTGTGACGCCACGCGGCCGCAGACGAAGATGAGACACCCCAGCTCCTCCCTCAGTTGAGTCAAGCTCTCCCCAAATACGGTCACGGCTCCCCTGCCGCCGTACCCCCGGTCGGGGACTCTAGTGGGTCTGTCCGAAAACGCCAAGGTGAGGATTCGACTTCGTCACCAGCCGTAGGCATACTTCGAGACGTCCCGACGACTGAAGGAGGTGCGACAGATGACCCAGATGACCGAGCTTGCCCCCTTCGCCTTCAGAGCTCCGCGGCTCTAGGCAGTCGGCCCCGCATCCGGCAGCTCCCTGAGCCGCACAGGCGCTCGATCGACGCGCCCGTCCACTCACCCTTCGCTCAAGGAGCCTCGCTTGTACGCACTGCAAGACCTCGGCTGGACTGACAGCCACACGACAGAGTTCGAACCGCATCGCTCGGCCGGCCTGCTGCCGGCCCGCGTCGCCGCACAGCATCGCGGCGCCTATGTCCTGCTGACGGAGCTCGGCGAGCTGCGGGCCGAGCTCGCGGGCCGGCTCTCGCACGAGGCGAACGGTGCCGGCGATCTGCCCGCCGTCGGCGACTGGGTCGCGGCCGCTCCGCGGCCGGACGAGGGCGCGGCGACGATCCAGCAGGTCTTCGCCCGCCGCACGAAGTTCTCGCGCAAGGTCGCGCTCGACGCCGCCGAGGAGCAGGTGCTGGCGGCGAACGTGGACGCGGTCTTCCTCGTCATGTCGCTCAACGAGGACTTCAACCTCCGCCGGCTCGAGCGCTACATCACGATGGCGTGGGAGAGCGGCGCCCAGCCCGTGATCGTGCTGACGAAGACCGACCTCTGCCCCGACTGGGAGCTGCGTGTGCTCGAGGTCGAGGCGATCGCGTTCGGGGTGCCCGTGCACGCGGTCTCGACCGTTTCCGGCGAGGGTCTCGATCACGTCCGCTCACACCTCGCGCCCGGCCGGACGGTGGCGCTGCTCGGGCTCCTCGGGCGTCGGCAAGTCCACCCTCGTGAACACGTTCGCCGGCGAGGAGCTGCTCGCGACCCAGGAGATCCGCGAGGACGACGGCGAAGGCCGCCACACGACCACGCACCGCCAACTCGTCCTCCTTCCCGGTGGCGGTCTCGTCCTCGACACCCCGGGAATGCGGGAGCTGCAGCTCTGGGAGTCGTCGGACGGCATCTCCGAGACGTTCGCGGACGTGGAGGAGCTCGCCGCGCAGTGCCGCTTTTCCGACTGCGCTCACGGGACGGAGCCGGGCTGCGCCGTGCAGGCGGCGCTCGACGACGGCTCGCTCCCGTTCGCGCGCTGGGCGAGCTACAAGAAGCTCCAGCGCGAGCTCGCGCACCTCGAGCGCCGGCTCGACAAGCGCCTCCAGGCCGCGGAGCGGAAGCGCTGGGCAAAGGCCGGTGCCGAGGGCCGCGCAAACATGCGCGCGAAAGGGCGCCGCTGACGCTGCGGCGCCCTTCACACACAGCTGAGGGGCTCAGCCGACGTTCGCCACTCCCCGGGTGACGGTCGCCGTGAACGCCCAGTCGGCCGCTGCGTCGTTCGTGTCCTTGCCGTTCGGGATCCGCGACAGTGAGCCGTCGACCGTGTTCGAGTCGGCGGTCGCCGCGGGCAACAGGGTGCCCTCGACGAGGTCGTAGGTCGCCGAGCCGATCGTCGCCGCCTCGATCGCACCTTCGTAGGAGAGCGCGTCGAGCAGCGTCCCGCCGGCGCCGAGCAGCGCGACGCCGTCCGGCGCCCCGTTCTGGGCATCGACCTCGACGACGAGGTAGGCGCCGGCCGCCAGCGAGCCGGTGAGCATCCGGCGGAGGTACTCGGTGCCGGTGCCGCCGTCGACGAGGACGAGCGCCACGCCGCTCAGGTCGGCCGCACTCGCCGCCGGCGTTGTGGATCTCGACGAAGCCGCCGGTGTCGGCGCCAACCTGGTCGTAGTCGACCTCGTTGATCACGAGCGTGGCCGTGGGAGGCGGCGGCGGTGCGTCGCCCTCCTCGCACGTCAGGACGATCGCCCCGTCGATCTCCGTCTCGACCGAGACCTCGCCCTGGGTGTTCGTGCTCGTCGTGCACGCGATCCCGTTCAGCGCCTCGATCGCCGCGATCGAGCCGCTCGGCCCGGCAGCCCGCGGGCCTGCCGGCCCCACGGGCCGCAGGCCCGGGCGCGCCGTCCTTGCCGTCCGCTCCGGCCGGCCCCGCCGGCCCCTGGACGTTCCAGCTGAGCGCCTGCTCCGACCGCTTGCACGCCTTGCCGGCGGAGGGCACCAGGAGAATCCCGGACTTGTGCCTGCAGGCCTTGATGACGCCGTCGACTGCGGCCGCGTCCAGCCCTGCCGTCGCGCCGCCCACCGCGAGCGCGAGCAGGGCGGCGCCGAGCGTCATCACCCTTCGGATCCGTGCCTTCATCGTTCCTCCTCGTGGACTGGGAGGAGTCGTGATAGCCCTCGAGCCTGCGCCTGCCTAGTGTCCGGAACGGCCCGACCCGGCCGAAACAGACGGTTGCGCGCGGCAATTTCCACACACTCGACACACTTCCGTGATCGAGCTCCGCTTCCACGTCGCCGACCCGCGCCGCCGTCTCGCCGCCGTCCGCCTCGCCCACCAGCTGCGCGAGCGGCTGCCGCACGAGCTGACCCGGAGCGGCCGAGCGTGGGAGGTGACCGCGCCCGCCCCCGACGTCGCCCGCTTCGAGTACCAGCTCGAGCTGATCGACAGGGACGGCACGAGCGAGTGGATCCTCGACCCGGACAACCCGAAGCGCGCGTCCGGGCCCTGGGGTGAGAAGTCGGTCTGGGAGGAGCCGGGCTACGAGCCGCCGGAGTGGATCGAGCAGGAGGCGGTCGGCGAGGTGAAGGCGGTCACGATCCCGAGCCGGATCCTGAAGGCCGACCTGCCCGCCCTGCTCTGGTCGCACCCGGACGCGACCGAGCGCAGTCCTCTGCTCGTCGCCCACGACGGCCCCGAGTACGCGGAGCATTCGGGCCTCCTCACCTACCTCGGCACGCTGCGGCCGCTGCGCGCCGCCCTGATCGGGCCGGTCGACCGGAACGAGATCTACTCCGCGTCGGCGAAGTACTCGCGCGCGCTGGCGGAGGAGATCCTGCCGCAGCTCTCCCCGGCACCGGTGCGGGTCGGTGTCGGCGCGAGCCTCGGTGCGCTCTCGCTCTTCCACACGCATCGGCGCCATCCCGACAGCTTCGACGCACTCTTCCTCCAGTCGGGCAGCTTCTTCCGGCGCGCCGAGAGCTACGAGCGCCGCTTCCCGCGCTACGAGCGGATCGCGCGCTTCGTCGGCGGCGTCCACCGGAACCGCCCCGAGCGGACGATCCCGGTCGTGCTCACGTGCGGCACGGTCGAGGAGAACCTGCCCGCGAACCGGGCGCTGGAGGAGTCGCTGCGGGCGCGCGGCTACGACGCCCGCCTGCACGAGTTCCGCGACGGCCACAATTGGGTCGCGTGGCGCGACTCCTTCCACCCTCACCTGCATCGGCTGCTCCAGAGGATCTGACCTGACGCGCCGCCACCTCTCCCTCTACTCGCCCGCGATCGGTGCCGAAGGCCGCGTGATCGCGTACGGCCATTGGGGCCGGCCGCTGCTCGCGTTCCCCTCGCAGGAGGGACCGGCGTGGCAGTACGAGGAGCGCGGCATGATCGACGCGATCGGCGGGCCGATCGAGGAGGGGCGCGTGAAGGTCTACGCGATCGACAGCTTCGACTCCGGCAGCTGGTACCGCGGCGACCTGCCGCTCGAGCAGCGGGCCGAGCTCCACGGCCGCTACGAGGACTGGATCCTGAACCAGGTCGTCCCCTTCGTGCAGGCCGACTCCGACTCCGCGGAGATCATCGCCACGGGCGTCAGCTTCGGCGCCTACCACGCCGCCAACTTCGCGCTTCGGCACGCACAGCTCTTCCCACTCGCGATCTGCCAGAGCGGCGTCTACGACGTCTCCGTCGTGGGGGGCGGAGACCGGGGCGACGCCCTCTACTTCAACAATCCCGCCGACTACGTGCAGCACCTGCACGGCGAACATCTCGACTGGCTGCGCGGCCAGGTCAACCTGCTCCTGGTCGCCGGCCAGGGCCAGTGGGAGGACACGACCGGCGCGCTCGAGAGCACGCGGCAGTTCGCCGGCCTGCTCGGGGAGAAGGGCATCCGGCACGAGCTCGACCTCTGGGGCCACGACTCGCCGCACGACTGGCCTGCGTGGCGGGCGCAGATCGCGCATCATCTCCCCCGCTTCCTGTGACGACGTCACTCGCCTTCGGCTCGCTCCCGTGGGGGAAACCATGTTTCCCCCACGAGCCCCCTTCTTCTGTCAGCTGGGGGAACTTCCAAGTTCCCCCAGACCCCCTGAACGCTCATGGGCCCGTCGGCCCATGAGCGACCGCCGTCATCTGATCGGTCTCCTGCTCGGCACCGAGGAGGACTGGCCGCGCGCGTTCGAGCACCTGCTCGCGCAGGTCGGCCCGATCGAGCACGGCGGCGAGACGCACGAGCTGACGACGGAGCGGATCACGAACGAGCCGTTCGACCTGCGCTCCAAGCCGCGCTACTCGCTGGTGATCGACCGGCTCGGCTGGTGGTACACGGTGCCGCGCGAGTGGCTGAAGAAGGTGTCGCTGATGGACGACGTCTACCTCTTCAACAACCCGTTCACCTTCCAGGCGATGGAGAAGCACTCCGCCTACTGCGCGATGATGCGGCTCGGCCTGAACGTGCCGGAGACGTGGCTGATCCCGCACAAGAGCCCGCCGGCGAACGAGCGCTTCCAGCCGACCGCGGAGCGCTACAACCTCCCGTTCGACCTCGAGGAGATCGCGGGCCGGATCGGCTACCCGCTCTACATGAAGCCTTTCGACGGCGGCCAGTGGGTCGGCGTGACGCGGATCCGGGACGCCACCGAGCTGCACGCGGTCTACGACACCTCCGGCGAGCGGCTGATGCACCTACAGGCGTCGGTCGAGGACTTCGACGTCTTCGCCCGCAGCCTCTCGATCGGCGCCGAGACGATGGTGATGCACTTCGAGCCCGACCGGCCGATGTACGACCGCTACCAGGTCGACCACGGCTTCCTCAGCCCGGAGACGGGTGAGGAGGTGGTGACGATCAGCCGCCTCGTGAACGCGTTCTTCCGCTGGGAGTTCAACTCGTGCGAGACGATCGTCAAGGACGGGGTCGCGTCGCCGATCGACTACGCGAACGCGTCCCCGGACGTCGCGCTGACGAGCCTGCACTACTACTTCCCGTGGGCGATCAGGGCGCTCGTGTGCTGGACCGCCTTCTGCTCGGCGACCGGGCGCCAGATGCGGATCAACCAGACGACGCGCGACTACTTCGAGCTCGGCGACCGCGACGACCTCACGTACGCGGACAAGCTCGCCGGCTACCGGGAGCTCGCGGACGCCTACTTCCAGGTGCCCGAGTACGAGGAGTTCTGCGCCAAGAAGCTGGCGCACCTCGACGAGATCCTCGTCGACTGGGTCGAGGGCCCGGGCTTCGACCAGCTGCTCGTGGACACCGTCACGTCGACGTTCCCGGAGCACGAGCACGAGCAGTTCATCGACCACTACCGCGGCCTGCTGGCGGCCTGGGCAAAGGATCAGCGCGCCGCTGCGTGACGTACGTGCTCGAGCGGACGCAGGTCGTCCCCGTCCCGATCGAGGAGGCGTTCGCGTTCTTCGCCGACGCGCACAACCTCGAGCTGATCACGCCGCCGTGGCTGCGCTTCCGGATCGTCGAGGCGCCCGACGCGCTGCACGCCGGCGCCCGGCTGCGCTACCGGCTGACCCTCTTCGGCATCCCGATCCGCTGGTGGACCGAGATCGTCGAGTGGAGCCCGCCGCGCGGCTTCGTCGACGTCCAGCGGCGCGGGCCGTTCCTGCTCTGGGAGCACGCGCACCGGCTGACGCCCGTCGCCGGCGGCACGGAGATCTACGACCACATCCGCTACCGGCTCTTCCTCGGGCCTCTCGGCGAACTCGTACGGCGGCTGCTCGTGCGCAGCTGGGTCGAGTCGATCTTCGACTACCGGGCGGCGCAGGTGCCGGGCCTGCTCAGCGCAGCGCCTGCCGAGCGGCCTCGTCGAACGGCGTGAGCTCGAGCGGGATCAGCTCGCGGATCCGCTCCTCGCGCGCGATCGTCGGATTGCGCAGCCCTTCCACGAGTGGCCGCGCGACCGACGCGTTGACGGGCGTGATCAGGTTGAGCCAGAGGGCGGAGAGGTACGGCGTCAGCACCGGCACCTCGACAATCCGGGGCTCGCGGCCGAGCAGGCGCGCGATCCGCTCGATCATCTGCCGGTAGGTCATCACCTCGGGGTCCGCCGGCGTCGTACCCCTCGCCGTAGGTGCGCTCGTTCCCGCAGACGCCGGCCAGGTAGCGGGCGACGTCGTCGAGCGCGAGCGGCTGTGTCGGAGTCGAGACCCAGCTGGGCGTGATCATCACGGGCAGGCGCTTGACGAGGCCGAGGATCGTCTCGAAGGCGGCGCTGCCCTTGCCGACGATCATCGCCGCCCGCAGCGTCGTCACCGGGACGCCGGCCGAGGCAAGCCGCTCGCCGGTCTCGCGACGGCTGCGGAGGTGCGACGACGCATCGGGATTGTCCGCGCCGAGGCCGCCCAGGTACACGATCTGCTCGACTCCCACGGCGGCCGCCTCCCGGGCGACGCTCTCCGCCGCAGCGCGATCCTGCTCCTCGAAGTCGCGCGAGCCGAGCGAGTGGACGAGGTAGTAGACGACCTCCGCGCCCTCGAGCGCCTCGGCCACGCCCTCGCCCGTCGCCGCGTCGGCGACGATCCAGCGCGCGCCGGACTCGTCGCGCGGCGAGCGCGAGACCGCGGTCACGTCGTGCTCGGCCAGCAGCGGCAGCAGCGCGCGGCCGACGACGCCCGTCGCGCCGAAGACGGTCACCTTCACGAGGGCCGACTCCGGACGAGCAGGTCGAAATAGCGGCGGCTGACCGCGGCGTGGAACGGGCTCTGACCCTTCATGTAGAGCAGACCCGTCCAGTCCGGGGCACCGGCCCGTGCCGCCAAGCCGGGGCAGGTACTCCTCGACGGTGACGCTCAGCTCCAGCTGCTCCTCCTCGGGGCGCTGAGCGAGCGTCACGGAGCCGCCCGCGCGGAGCGCGAGCAGGCCACCGCGGATCTCGTGTCGGCAGGAGACCCCGCCGGCCTCGAAGACGAGCTCCGGTGGCCCGAACGTGAGCAGCGTCGCTCCGCCGAGCAGCTTCAGTTTGCCGCCGCCGCCGCTCCAGCTCGCACGGACGCCGCCGCGCGTGAATCGATCGACCGCCTGCCAGTACGTGACGCCGAGCGTGCGCGCGCCCGCCTCCGACGCCTCGACGACGGGCTCCGGCACGAGCACGCGCTGACGCGACTCGAACCCACCCGACTCGAGCACCTTCTCGCTCGACTCCCAGCCCTTCACGCGGCCACCTTCATCGGCTCGGGGTAGTCGGGCGTCCCGAGCTCGGGGATGTACCGCCTCGCGTAGACGCCGTTAGGGTCGAAGCGCTCCGCCTGGCGCTGCGGGCTCAGCCTCCGGTTCGGGCGCGAGTCCGTGCCGGTGCCGGCGACCCACTGCCAGTTGCCCGTGTTGTTCGCGACGTCCCCGTCGACGAGGTGCTCGAAGAAGTGCTCGGCGCCGCGCCGCCAGTCGATCCCGAGGTGCTTGGTCAGGAACGAGCCGGTGACGAGGCGGGCGCGGTTGTGCATGAAGCCCTCGTGCATCAGCTGCCGCATGCCCGCGTCGACGAGGGGGTAACCCGTGCGGCCCTCGCGCCACGCCGCGAAGCTCTCCTCGTCCTCGCGCCAGCCGCCCGCCCGCGGGCGCAGGTCCTCGTGCGCCGTCTCGGGCCGCGCGGCCAGCAGCTGATGGTTGAAGTCGCGCCAGCAGAGCTGGCGGACGAACGCCTCGGCTCCCTCGCGTTCGAGCGCGCGCTCGACGACCTCGCCGGCTGAGACGCAGCCGAAGTGGAGGTAGGGCGAGAGCCGGGACGTCGCGTCAGCCGCGAGGTCGTCCGCGAGCTCCGCGTACCGCTACGAGACCGTCGTCGAGCCACTCCTCCAGCCGTCGCCTGCCGGCAGTCTCGCCGCCGGGCGGCAGCGCGGGAGCGGTCGGGCCGGGGCCGAGCTCGCCGGTGCGCGGCAGCGCGCCGGCCTCGACGCCGTCCGGCAGCACGACCCGCTCGGGAGCTGCGAGCACCGCGCGGCGCGGCTGCTCGCGCCAGCGCCGCCAGTAGGGCGTGAAGACGCGGTAGTGGTCGGCGCCCGCGGGAGCGAAATCGCCCGGCGGCACGACCGTGACGCCGGCGAAGACGTCGAGCTCGATCCGGGCGGAGGCGAGCGAGCGGCGCAGTCGCCGCTCGCGCTCCTGGGCGTAGGCGCTCACGTCCTCGCTGACGAAGACGGCCTCCGCGCCCGCCTCGACCGCGACCCGGTACGTCTCGGCGACCACGTTGCCGCGGCGGACGACGAGCGCGCCGCCGCGCCGGCGCAGCGAGTCGTCCAGGTCGCCGAGTGCGTCGACAAGGAAGGCGACGCGGTTCGGCGCCCCGAAGGCGGCGAGCACGGCATCGTCGAGTATGAAGACAGACACGACGCGCTCGGCGCGGTCGGCGGCCGCCGCGAGCGCCGGTTGGTCGTGGACGCGCAGATCGCGCGTGAAGAGGACGACGACGGTCCGGAGCCCGGGTTTGCCCATCTGTGGACAAAGGGTAGACAAGATTTCAGTCAATCCGAGGAGGAACGAGCATGGCTCGTATCGAGGAGTCGATCGACGTGGAGGTCCCCGTCGAGGCGGCGTACAACCAGTGGACGCAGTTCGAGGAGTTCCCCACGTTCATGGAGGGGATCGAGCAGGTGAAGCAGGTCGACGACACGCACCTGCGCTGGGTCGCCGAGGTGGGCGGCAAGCGCGAGGAATGGGACGCTGAGATCACCGAGCAGCACCCGGACCACCGCGTCGCCTGGACGGCGAAGGGCGGCAAGGGGAATGCCGGCGTCGTCACCTTTCACCGCATCGACGACGCGCAGACGCGCGTGATGGTGCAGATGGACTGGGAGCCGGAGGGCGTCACGGAGCAGATCGGCGCCACGCTCGGGATGGACAGCCGGCGGGTGCAGGGGGACCTGCAGCGCTTCAAGGAGCTGATCGAGAAGCGCGGCACCGAGTCGGGTGCCTGGCGCGGCGAGGTCGAGAATCCGAGCGACTGAGCGCGACCTGCGCGCAGCGCTCGCGGGCGCGACGGCGGCGGCCGCCTGGGCCGCCGCCGAGCCCGCACTCCAGCGGATCTTCGGCACGCCGTACTCGGACGTGCGTCTGCTGGGCGCGCCTCTCTCCAGACGGCGCTGGCGGCTGGCTGGCACCGCGATCCATCTCGCGAACGGCGCCGCGGCCGGGGTCGCCTTCCACCGCTTGGGACTGCGCGGGTGGAAGGCCGGCGTCGCCGCCGCCCAGCTCGAGAGCGCCGCGCTCTGGCCGGGGATGGCGGTGGTCGACCGCCTCCACCCCGACCGCCGTAGCGGCGCCTGGCCGCCGCTCCTCCTGAACCCGCGCGTGTTCGGCCAGGAAGTGGCCGCGCACGCGCTCTTCGGCGCCGTCCTCGGCGCTCTGGTTCGCGAGGAGCGGTGAGCCGTCCGCGGCCGCCACAGCGGCCGCGGACGGAAGGGGCGCACCCCTAGCTGCACCAGTCGAAGAGCTCCGGATTCGTGAAGTGGAGCCTGATGACGGCGCCCAGCGGCAGGAACGACCCCGCGGGCAGGTTCGTATTGATTGCACCCTCGCTGCCGCCGGAGTCCGAGTCGATCGAGTCGTAGTCGATCTGCTGCCGCGCAGCGGCGGAGAGCAAGCCGTTCTCGAGCAGGAACCCGACGCCGGCCTGGACGCAGCGGGCGCCGGCGATCGCGTCGGAGCTCCGCGGCGACGAGGCGCCTGCGGTCGGGACGAGAGCGACGGCCGCGGTGGCTGCGATCGCGAGCGTCAGTGTGATCTTCCTCAGCATCGTGGTCTCCTTCTCTAGGCCGCGCTGGGCGGGACGAGGACGGTGTCGATCGCGTGGATAACCCCGTTCGAGGCCTTCACGTCCGCGACGATCACGCGGGAGCTGCCGTTCAGGATCAGCTTCCCGGCCTTGATCGAGAGGGCGATCTTCTCGCCCTGAACGGTCTTGACCGATGCCCGCTGCTTGGCGGCCGTGATCGCAGCCGAGCTCGGGACGCGCTTCGCCAGCACGTGGTAGGTGAGCACCTGCTTCAGCAGCGCCGGATTCGTGGCGACGGCCGTGTAGGTGGCGGGCGCCTTCTGCTTCAGCTTCGCGAAGGCGGCGTTCGTCGGCGCGAACACGGTGTACGGGCCCTTCGCCGAGAGCGTCTTCACCAGGCCCGCCTGCTTCACGAGCGAGACGAGGGTGGTGAAGCGCTTGTCGCCGGCGGCGACGCCGACGACCGTTTTCGTGGTTGCCGTGCTCTGCGCCGGAGCCGCGGGCGCGGCCGAGGTGAGCAGGCCGGCGCCGATCAGCGCCGCGAGCAGTGGAGCGATACGTCTGTGCACGAATGTCCTCCTGTGCTGTAGAGTTCCGAACTTGGACAGAAGTTGTACGACACATGAACGGATCTGGATCACTGACCACTGACGACGCCCTCCTCCTGCGCCACGTCGCCGCCGGCGAGACCGACGCACTGCGCGCCCTGTACGACCGCTACGGGTCTGTGCTCTACGGGCTCGCGTACCGCACGCTGGGTGACCGGCAGCTGGCGGAGGACTGCGTCCAGGAGGTGTTCGTCACCGCGTGGCGCAGCGCGGGGCGGTACGACCCGCGCCGCGCGAGCGTCACCACCTGGCTCTTCACGATCCTGCGCAACAAGGCGGTCGACGCGCTCCGCCGGCGCTCCCGTCGCCCCGCCGATCCGCTGCCCGAGCACTGGTCGGCCGACGAGGCGCCCGACGCAGCCGAGGTCGTCGCGGCGAACGACCAGGGCGAGCGGGTCGCCTCCGCGCTCGCCGAGCTGCCGCCGAATCAGCTCGAGGCGGTCTCGCTGGCCTACTTCGAAGGGCTGACGCAGGCCGAGATCGCCGACCGGCTCGGTGTTCCGCTCGGGACGGTCAAGGGGCGGCTCAGGCTCGCCCTCGACCGCCTGCGCACGCTGGCTCCCGCATACGCCTTCGAGACGGAGACCGGATGATCGGCGACGACGACCG
This sequence comes from uncultured Gaiellaceae bacterium, assembly GCA_963730405.1. Taxonomy (GTDB): domain Bacteria; phylum Actinomycetota; class Thermoleophilia; order Gaiellales; family Gaiellaceae; genus Gaiellasilicea. Next base: position 198,239 of record CAVSRW010000011.1, read on the forward strand.
CGACCTGATCGCCGGCGCCGCCCTCGGCGCGCTCGAGCCCGCAGACGCGAGTCGCCTCTCGGCGCTGGTCGAGCGGGCGGACGCGGCGGCGGAGCTCGAGCTGAGGCGCGCCACCGTCGCGGCGCTCGAGGCAGGACTGCCACGAGCGGCGCCCTCGGACGACCTCTTCGCGCGGATCCTGGCCGAGATCGAGCCGGCCCCCGTCGTGCGGGTCGCGACGCGCGCGCTGGGCGCCGCGGGTCGCGGCGGGCCTCGCGGCCGCCGCCGCGGTCGTGCTCGGCCTCGTCGTCTTCACCGGCGGCCCGGCGGAGCCGGACGCCCGGGCCGCAGTCGCCGGCACGCCCGAGTACGCGCGACGTCAGCGGCACTGCGACGCTCGACGGGGGCGAGCTGCTGCTGGAGCTCGAGAACCTGCCCGCCCCTCCGAGCGAGCACCACTACGAGGTCTGGGTGCTCCGGACCGAGGCCGGCGGCGAGATGGAGGCCGTCGGCTCGTTCACCCCGGACAGCGACCAGGCTCGCCTCGAGCTGCCGCTGCCCGGGCCGGGCGACTACCAGGCTGTCGACGTGTCGGTCGAGCCCGACGGCGGGCCGCCCGAGCACTCCGGCGTCAGCCTCGCCGGCGGCAGCTTCGACGCGTAGGAAGGGGTTGGCGGAATGGTGCTCGTGGCCGGGCTGCGCTGCTCGTTCCGAGGCAAGGACGCAGGGAGCGTCGATAGTTTGCGCTATCGACGCGACTGAGGACGCCGCATCGGGGCGAGCAGCGCGGCTCGGCCACTCAGCCGCTATTTCGTCAATCCCTCCTAGTCTCAGACGAGCGCTGCGACCAGCGTGGGGTCGACGCCGGGGGTATCGCGCGCCTCGGCCGTCCGCGGCAGCCAGACGACGAAGGTCGCTCCCTCGCCCAGCTCCGAGTAGACCTCGACCGAGCCGCGGTGCGCCTCGGCGATCTGGCGCACGATCGCGAGCCCGAGGCCGCTGCCGCCGCCGGGCCGCGAGCGGCCGTCGTCGGCGCGCCAGAAGCGGTCGAAGATGGAGGCGCGGTGCTCGGGCGCGATGCCGGGGCCCTCGTCGGCGACGGCGAGCCACGCCCAGCCGTCGAGCTCGCCGTGCGAGAGGCGGACGCTCGAACCCTCCGGCGCGACGCGGACCGCGTTGTCGAGCAGGTTCGTGACCGCGCGCTTGAGCACGTCGCGGTCGCCCTGCACGATCCGGCCCGGGACGACCGACGTCTCGAGCTCGACCGCCCGCGCCGCCGCCGCCGCCGCGAACTCCTCCCGCGCGTCCTCGAGCAGCGCCGCGAGCGGCACCGGCTCGCGGCCCGAGGCGGGCGCGTCCAGGCGCGCGAGGGCGAGCAGGTCGTCGGTCAGCCGGGCCATCCGGTCGATCGCGCGCTTGATCACGGCGGCCGCCGTCGCGCGGCTCTCGTCGGTCGCCTCGGCGTCGGTGAGCGCGAGGTCGAGGTTCGCCTTGATGATCGCGAGCGGCGTCCGCAGCTCGTGCGAGGCGTCGGCGACGAACCGCCGCTGCGAGGCGAAGGCGAGGTCGAGCCGGGCGAGCATCGAGTCGAACGTGTCGGCGAGCCGCTTCAGCTCGTCGTCCGGCCCGTCGAGCTCGATCCGCCGCGACAGCTCCCGCGCCTGGATCTCCCGCGCGACGCTCGTGATGTGCGCGATCGGGGCGAGCACCCTCCCGGCGATCACCCAGCCGACGAGCAGGCTGGCGACGAAGAGCGCGCCGAGCGCGGCGAGCGAGAACGTGCGGAGGTTGCGGAGGGTTCGCTCGTTCACCTGGTGCTCGAACGCCTGCGCGTCGACCAGCGTGCGCTCCTGCGTGCGGCTGCCGTCGTTGACGGGCACCTGCTCGACGAAGACGGTCTGCGAGACCGGCTCGTCGCGGAGGCTGAGCGACAGGCCGAGGTAGAGGCTCGCGACGAGCACCGCGGCGACGAAGAAGAGGACGCCCGAGTAGAGCAGCGTCAGCCGCACCCGGATCGAGCGCAGGAACGCCCTCACGTCCCTGGCCGCCTTCGGCTCCCGCCCGGCGGAGCCGGGCTCCGCCGAAGGCTGCCGTCGCTCGCGGCGCTCCAGCCGGCGGCCCGTACGTCCGTACTGTTCCACCGGCATCCGCACCGCGAGCGACGGCCCAGGAACGTGAGCGAGTTCACGCGTCCTCCCGGAGGCGGTATCCCGCGCCTTGAACCGTCTCGATCGGCGAGCCGGCGAGCTTGCGGCGCAGCGTCATCACGGTCACGCGCACGGTGCGGGTGAGCGGGTTCGCGTTTTCGTCCCAGACGTGCGTGAGCAGGTCGAACTCGGACAGGGCCTCGCCCGGCCGGGTCATGAAGTAGCGCAGGAGCGCGAACTCCTTCGGCGTCAGCGCGAGCGGCTCCCCCGCCTGCGTCGCCTCGTGGCGGGCAGGATCGAGCTCGAGCGAGCCGACCCGCAGCGGCGCCCGGCTGCCGTCGCCGTTCCGGCGCAGGAGCGCGCGCGCCCGCGCGGCCAGCTCGCCCAGCTCGAACGGCTTCACGAGGTAGTCGTCGGCGCCGTCGTCGAGCCCCGCGATCCGGTCGTCCAGGCCCGCCCGCGCGGTCAGCATCAGGATCCGCGGCTGCGGCTCCCCGTCGGCACGCGCTTCCGCGCGAATGGCACGGCACACCTCGCGGCCGCCGAGCTCGGGCAGGTTGAGGTCGAGGCAGATCAGGTCGTACGGGTAGACGCGGGCCTTGACGAGCGCCTCGTCGCCCGCGTGGGCGAGATCGACCGCGTAACCCTCGCGGCGAAGCCCCGCGGCGATCGCGTCGGCCAGGTCCTGCTCGTCCTCCACGACAAGCACCCGCATCGTCAACCCATCGTACTCGGCGCTTTTATCCGCGCTTTATCCCGCGGTTGGTTCACTGGCCGCACCAACCGCGAGCAAGGAGCGTGCCGTGAGCGAGACCACCGTGGCGGAGCAGCGCGAGCTGCTCGAACAGGCCCTCTTCGAGATCAAGCGGGTGATCGCCGGGCAGGACGGGATGCTCGAGCGCGTCCTCGTCTGCCTGCTCGCAGGCGGGCACCTCCTGATCGAAGGCGTGCCGGGCCTCGCCAAGACGCTGACGATCAAGACGACCGCCCAGGTGCTCGGCGGGAGCTTCCAGCGAATCCAGTTCACGCCCGACCTCGTCCCCTCCGACCTCGTCGGCACCCGCGTGTTCCGCCCCAGTTCGGGCGAGTTCGACACCGAGCTCGGCCCCGTCTTCTGCAACTTCCTCCTCGCGGACGAGATCAATCGCGCGCCGGCGAAGGTGCAGTCCGCGCTGCTCGAGGTGATGCAGGAGCGCCAGGTCACGATCGGGCAGGAGACGCATCCTGTCCCGCACCCGTTCCTCGTGATGGCGACGCAGAACCCGATCGAGTCGGAGGGCACCTATCCGCTCCCGGAGGCGCAGGTCGACCGCTTCATGCTGAAGATCCTCGTCGGGTACCCGGAGCACGACGAGGAGCTGACGGTCGTGCAGCGCTCGCTCATCCCGCCGCCCGTGCTACGCCGCGTGCTCGAGCTGGAGCGGCTGCGCGAGCTGCAGGCGGCGGCGGCCGCCGTCTACGTCGATCCCGGCATCGTCAGCTACACCGTCCAGCTCGCGACCGCCACGCGCGAGCCGGCGACGTACGGGCTCGCGGAACTGGCCCCGTTCGTCTCATTCGGCGCGAGCCCTCGGGGACCGATCAGCCTCGTCCAGTCGGCGCGCGCGCTCGCCTTCCTCCGCGGCCGGGACTACGTCGTCGCCCAGGACATCGACTCGCTGGCGAAGGACGCACTCCGGCACCGGCTCGTGCTCAGCTACCAGGCGCTCGCCGAGCAGGTCGACGCCGACCGGATCCTCGACGCGGTGCTCGAGAAGGTGACCGCGCCCGAGCTGGACGTCGGCAGGCGGGAGACGACCGCGGCGTGACGCAGTCGGGCCGCCAGGAGGGGGTGCGGGGGAACCGGCGGGTTCCCCCGATCGAATGCGCCGATGCGCTGCAGCGGCGTCAGCGCGGAGGGGGTCCGCGGGGGAAGCCGGGCTTCCCCCGCGCGACTGAGCCGGAGGCGAAGGAGGCGGCGTGACGATTGCGCCCGAAGCGCAGCCGCGGACGCCCGACCGGCCGGGCCCAGGGCCGCTGCCGGAGACGTTGCTGCGGGCGCTCGACCTGACCATCGGGCGCCGGATCGAGGGGATGCTCGCGGGCGACCACCGCTCGTCGGTGCTCGGACAGGGGAGCGAGCTCGCCCAGGTGCGCCCGTACGTGCCGGGGGACGACGTCCGCCGGATCGAGTGGAACGTGACCGCCCGGACGGGCGAGACGCATGTCCGCGTCGACCTGGCAGAGCGGGTGCTCGTGACCTGGCTCGCACTCGACGTGTCGGCCTCGATGGCGTTCGGGACGGCCGAGCGTCGGAAGGCCGATGTCGCCGAGGGCGTCGCGCTGGCGCTCGGGCACCTCGCGAGCCGCCGCGGCAACCGGCTCGGCCTCGTGGCCTTCGGCGACGGGCAGTCGCAGGCGATCCCGCCGCGGGCGGGCCGCGCCGGCATGCTCGGGCTGCTTCTCTCTCTGCGGCGGGAGCCGGTGATGGAGGGCGGCGGCGCCACCTCGCTGGGCGACGCGCTCGGACTGGTCGGCCGCATGGCCCAGCAGCGCTCGCTCGTCGCCGTCGTCTCCGACTTCCGCGGCCCGCGCGACTGGCGCGGCCCGCTGCTGCAGCTCGCGGGCGGGCACGACATGCTCGCGGTCGAGATCCGCGACCCGCGCGAGGAGACGCTGCCGAACGTCGGCGAGCTGCGGCTCGTCGACCCGGAGACCGGCCGCCAGCTCCGCGTCGACACCGCGAACGCGAAGCTGCGCGAGCGCTTCGCCGCAGCGGCCGCCGCCGAGCGTGCCGAGATCGCGCAGCAGCTCGCTGCCCTCGGGGTGGGCCACGTCGTGCTCTCGACCGAGGGCGACTGGCTGCGGCCGCTCGCGCTCCACCTGCGCGCTCGTGGAGGCCGTCGGTGAGCTTCCAGTGGCCGCTCGCGCTGCTGGCACTGCTCGCCGTCCCGCTTGCGATCGGCGGCTACGTCCTGCTCGAGCGGCGTCGCCGCCGCCAGGCCGCCGCCTTCGCCACGCCGGCGCTCGTGCCGAACCTGATCGGCCGTCGTCCCGGGCGACTCCGGCACCTCGCGCCCGCACTCGCACTGCTCGCGCTCGCCGCGCTCGCCACGGGCCTCGCCAGGCCGCACGCGACCATCTCCGTGAAGCAGGAGCAGGCGACGGTGGTGCTCGCGATGGACACCTCTCGCTCGATGGCCGCGACCGACGTGCCGCCGAGCCGGCTCGCCGTCGCGCAGCAGGCGGTGCGCCGCTTCCTCCAGAAGCTGCCGGAGGACTACCGGGTCGGGATGGTCGCGTTCGCGCAGAGCGCCCAGACGGTGCTGCCGGCGACGGCGAACCGCGAAGCCGCGCAGGCAGCGCTGCGGAACCTGCGCACCGGCGACGGGACCGCGCTCGGCGAGGGGATCGCGCGCGCGATCCAGGTCGCGCAGCGCGTCCCGGCCGAGGAGGGCAAGAAGCCGCCGGCTTCGATCCTCGTCCTCTCGGACGGCGCGCAGACGCAGGGCGTGCTCGAGCCGGATGCGGCTGCTCAGCGCGCGCGGAAGCTGAAGATCCCGGTCTACACGGTCGCGTTCGGAACCGAGCAGGGGGTGGTCGAGGTGGTCGACGACAACGGCTTCACGCAGCGCGTCACGGTCCCGCCGGACCCGCCGACGCTGCGGAAGGTCTCGCAGCTGACGGGCGGCCGCTTCTACGCCGCGCCGGACGCGGCGCAGCTGAACGCGGTCTACGAGGAGCTCGGCTCGCGGATCGGCAGCGTCAAGAAGGAGCGCGAGATCACCGCGGGCTTCGCGGCGGGCGGGGCGATGCTGCTGCTCGCCGCCGGCGCGGTCTCCGCCTTCCTCTTCGGGAGGCTCCCGTGAGCCGCCGGCTGCTGCTCCTCGCGGTCGCCGCCGCGGTCGCGGGCTTCGCCCCGTCGGCCGCCGAGGCCGGCACCGAGTGCGACGGCCTGATCGTCTGCATCCCCGTGAAAGGGCCGTGGGTGCAGGTGCCCGGCGGCGCGGCGCCGACCTACTACCAGCTCTCGTGCCCCGGGCGCGGCCAGATCATCGGCGGGCTGGACGCCGATCGGGCCGGCCCGCTCGAGCTCACGTTCCTCGGCACGCTCGGCGGCCCGGTCGGCCCCGGCATCACGACGAGCCGCTCGGCGGTCTTCGTCGCCCGGACGACGCGCTCCCTGGCGAGCTTCCGGCCGCTGCTCGGCTGCGTCCCCGCCGGCGGCGGCGGCGGCCGCTCGCGGACGTCGTACGAGCCGAAACGGAAGCTCACGGCGCTCGCGCCTGTGATCGACGCGACGATCCGCCGCGTCAAGAACGTCCGTCTGAAGGACGCGCCGAGCGAGCGGGCCGCGCTGAGCTGCCTGGACGGCGAGAAGTTGCTCGCGTACTCGTCCGCGATCGCCTTCCGGCAGAACCGACCGCTCGCGCTGAGCGCGCTCGGCTCCGTGCGCGCGCGGGCGCGGAGCGCGGGCGAGCGCGTCCTCGTCACCGTCCGCTCGGGGATCACGCGGCCGCAGGGCGTCCGCGTCGAACTGCAGATCCACGCGATCTGCGTGCGAGGACCAAGCTGAGCTTCGCGACTCCCCTGCTCCTGCTCGGCCTGCTGCTGCTGCCGCTGCTCGTGATCGCCTACCGGCGCATCGAGCGGCGCCCGAGCAAGTTCGCCGTCCGCTACACGAACCTCGACGTGCTCGCGAGCGTCGTCGGCAGCACCCGCAACTGGCGTCGACACGCAGGGCTCGCGCTGTTCCTGCTCGCGCTCGCGGCGCTCCTCGTCGGCTTCGCGCGGCCGAGCATGACGCGGCTCGCCGACCGGGAGGAGGCGACGGTCGTGCTCGTGATCGACGTCTCCGGCTCGATGCAGGCCGAGGACGTCGACCCGACGCGGCTCGAAGCGGCGCAGAACGTCGTCCGGGGCTTCCTCAAGGACCTGCCGCCGCGCTTCAAGGTCGGCGTCGTCGCCTTCTCCGAGACGGCGGAGGTCGCCGCGCCGGCGACCGACGACCGCCAGCTCGCGATCGACGCGATCGACTACCTCTACCCCCAGCGCGGCACGGCGATCGGCGATGCGATCGCGCGCGGTGTCGAGGTCGCGCGCGCCGCTGACGAAGGCCTGAGCGGTGTGGCGCGGCCGGCCGCGATCATGCTCCTCTCCGACGGCTCGCAGACGGAGGGGATGCTGATGCCGCAGGAGGGCGCCGCCCGCGCGAAGTCGTTCAAGATCCCCGTCTACACGATCGCGCTCGGGACGCCCGAGGGAGTCGTCGAGTTCAACCGGTTCGGCGGCACCCGGATCATCCCCGTGCCGCCCGACCCGGCCACGCTGCGACTGATCGCGACCACGACCGGCGGCCGCTTCTACGAGGCGGAGAGCGCCGGCGACCTGCGCGAGGCGTACGAGAAGATGGGATCCCTCGTGAGCAAGGTGGAGCGGAAGCAGGAGGTGACGTTCGCGTTCCTGGCCGGCGGCCTGGTGCTGCTGCTCGCCGCCGCGGCGGTGGCGGTCGTCACCTTCCCGAGGCTCCCGTGAAGGCGGTCGTGCTCGCGGCGGCCGCAGCCGCACTGCTCGCAGGCTGCAACGGCGGGGACGACGAGAAGGAGTCCGCCCCGGCGACGACCGCAACACAGACGGTCACCGTTCAGGAGACGACGCCGGCCGGCACAACCCCGGCGCCCGATCGCACCGGCTCGCTCGCCGAGGCGGTCGAGCGCGTCCTCCCGTCGGTCGTCACCGTGCGCACGAGCTCGTTCGGCGGCGGCGAGGGCGAAGCCACCGGCGTCGTCCTCCGCCGCGACGGCCTGATCCTCACGAACAACCACGTCGTCGAGGGCACGACCGGCGTCACGATCTCCTTCAACGACAAGATCCACACGACGCCGCTCGAGGCGGACGTGATCGGGACGGCTCCGGAGCGCGACCTCGCCGTGATCCGCGTCGACGCCGACGACCTCGTCCCGGTCGAGCTCGCGCGCTCGTCGGCGCTCCGGCTCGGCGACCTCGTGATCGCGATCGGCTTCCCGGCCAACCTCGGCGGCGGCCCAACGGTCACCTCGGGCATCGTCTCCGGCCTCGACCGCACGATCGAGGGCCCGAACGGCGACCTGACCGGCCTGCTCCAGACCGACGCGGCGATCAACCCCGGCAACTCCGGCGGGCCGCTCGTCGACCGGTCGGGACGGCTCGTCGGGATCAACACGGCCGGCATCCGGAGCTCCGACACCGAGAACATCGGCTTCGCGATCGCGATCGACGAGGCACTGCCGGTGATCGCCCAGATCAGCGACGCCCCGCTCGAGACGGAGGCCTGGCTCGGGATCAGCTTCAGCTCGGTCGACTCCGAGACGGCGGCGGTGCAGCTCGGGCTCGACTCGTCGACGCGCGGCGCAGCCGTCACCGAGGTCTTTCCCGGCGGCCCCGGCGCGAAGGCCGACCTCCAGGTGGGCGACGTGATCATCGCCGCCGACGACGTTCCGATCCGGAACGCGAACGGACTCGCGAAGCTGATCGCCGAGCGGGAGGTCGGCGACGAGCTCGACCTGGAGCTGATCGACAGCCGCGGCCCGCGGCTCGTCACCGTCACGCTGGCCAAGAGGACGCCCGGCGGGGTACCGTAGGGCCGTGAGACCGCAGCGTCCCTCCGGTCGACGCTTCGCAGCCTTCCTCGCCGCGCTGGCGCTCGTCGCGAGCGCGTTCGGCGGCCTGGTCATGCCCCGCCTCGCGGACGGCGAGGTGCCCGCGTCGATGAAGCCGAAGCCGGCGCTGATCCAGCAGAAGCTCGAGGACGGCCGCTGCCGCAAGCAGCACGCCCGCGACCCGGGCACCTAGGCGCGCCCGAGTCCTGCGCGCTCGCCTGCGGCCGGCCGCAGGCGTTCTCGACCGTAGGGGAAGAGACGACTTCGGTCCGCCGTCCTGTGCCCATGAGCGTCCGACGGCACCTGGTTCCCGCGCTCCTCGCGGTGGCGTTGCTCGCGCCCTCGGCGCCCGCTTCGGACTCGACGCCGACGTTGACCGAGGTCGCACGCACCTACTCACTCGGCGTCGGCGAGGTTCGCTGCCCAGCACGAGCGGATTGGGAGGCGGGATTCGCCGCGTCGTTCAGCTCGGCGTACACGAACCTGCGCGACGACTACACCGTGCTCGGGCCGGCCGTCTGCGCCGGGGCAAGCGGCGTCGGCAATCCGGACGTGCCGGCGTGGCAGCAGGCACTGGGAACACTCGTGCTGACGCACGAGGCGTTCCACCTGCGGCACTGGCGGCACCGCGCGAACGAGGGGAAGGTGGAGTGCCAGGCGCTCGCGTACTTCAGGGACTCGGCTCGGCTGCTCGGCGCGACGGCCGCCCAGGCCGACGACCTGTACGTCTACGCGCTCGCTCTGCACCGATACAAGGTCAGGCTCTTTCCGCAGTACCACGACCCGAAGTGCGTGATTCCGCCGTGGTCGCCGCCCCTCGAGGGCGCCTGATCCGGTCGCGGAGCTCCGCCGGGACGCGGACACGCACCCAGGTCGACACTTCAAGGCGGAGGCTGGTTTCGAGGCGTCCGGCGTCCTATGGTGAGACAACATGAACCGCCGCTCCGCGGTCCTGCTGCTCGCGCTCGTCCCTCTGGCCGTCGCCGGACTCGGCGGCGCCCACGGATCGACCGGGGCGCGGGAGGGCGGGATCTTCAGGGTCACCTTCCTGACGGGCTCGGGCAACTTCGACAACGTCGACCCGGCGCTCGCCTACTCACGGGAGAGCTGGGCGCTGCTGGACACGGTCTGCGCCCGGCTGATGCGCTACCGCGACAGGCCGCCGCCCGAGGGCTACCGGATCGTCCCGGAAGTCGCGGCGCGCCTTCCGACCAAGGTCTCACCCGACGGGAAGACGACCACGTTCAAGCTCCGCAGCGGCTTCCGCTTCAGCGACGGCAGACCCGTCGACGCCGAAGCCTTCGCTCACGCGATCCACCGCACGATGGCGCCCGGCGTCGACTCCCCGGGCTACCGCTACACGCAGTTTCATCGTCGGCGCAGAGGACGTCCACGCCGGCAGGGCGCGGCGCGCATCCGGCGTGACCGCGCGCGGAACATCGCTCACCATCCGGTTCACGCGCGAGGTCCGCGAGTTCGCCGCGTGGACGACGATGCCGTTCTTCTGCGCGGTCCCGCCGACGCTTCCGCCCGATCCGCGAGGGCGTCCGGAAGTTCCCGGGAGCCGGGCCCTACTACGATCCACGAGTATCGGCCGAACGAGCGGGTGGTGATCCGGCGTAACCGCCACTACGGCGGCAACCGCGCCGCACCACGTCGACGGCTTCCACGTCGACCTCAGCGCCGAGCTCGCCGGACGAGAAGATCAAACGCGTCGACACCGGCCGCGCCGACTGGACCCACACGCTTCCGGCGCGTCGCTCTCCAGCCGCATCCACGGGCTGATCCAAGTACGGCCTCAACTACTCGCGGTTCTTCCTCACCCCGGGGCTGACCATATCGATGTACGTCCTCAACTCCTCCGGCCCGCTCTTCCGGAACAACCCCCAGCTGCGACGGGCGGTCAACCTCGCCCTCAACAAGGCACGGTTCTATCCGCCCGCCGCCGGCGACGATGACCGACCAGTATCTGGCACCGGATGTACCTGGCTTCAGGCAGCGCACGATCTACCCGCTCACGAGACCTCGACCGCGCACGAGCGCTGGCGGCCGGGAATCTCCGCGGCGGGAAGGCCCTCCTCTACGTTCCCGACGTCCAGGCCGCGCGCGTCTCCGCTCAGCAAGTCGAGCTCCAGCTGGAGGAGATCGAACTCGACATCGAGATCCGGCCGTTCGGGGAACACGCGACCGCATCGTCCTACCTCGGGCGGCTCGGCATCGCCGACGAGCCATGGGACCTGGCGCTCGTGCTCTGGACGCCGGACTTCGTCGACCCCGCCGCCTACATCAACCGCCTCCTCGACGGACGGCACGCCGGCGGCACGAACCTCGCCCGCTTCGACGAGCCACCGTACAGCGCGCAGATGCAGCAGGCGTCGCGCCAGCAAGGCGAAGCCCGCGAAAAGGCCTACGCCGAGCTCGACCTTCGACTCTCCCGCGACGCCGCGCCGCTCGTCCCGGTCGCCGTCCTCAACGAGGTGACGCTCGTCTCGGGACGCGTCGGCTGCATGTTGCGGCGGCCGGGCCTCGTGCTCACGACGGTCTGCCTGAAGCGGTGACGCGGCGCGTCCCGCTCCTGGCCTGCCTGGCCGCGCCGATCCTGCTCGCGGTCGCGGCGCTGCCCGGTGCGCAGGCCTCGACCGATGCGCCGGCAGGCGGGATCTTCAACGTCACCTTCCTGACGACCCCGGGGAACTTCGACCACGTCGACCCGGCGCTCGCATACTCACGCGAGAGCTGGGCGCTGCTGGACACGGTCTGCGCCCGCCTGATGCGCTACCGCGACCAGCCAGCTACTCAGGGCTACGAGCTCGAGCCCGATGTGGCCGCCGCGCCGCCGGTCGTCTCACCCGACGGCCAGGACCTGGAGCTTCACGCTCCGCGCGGCTTCCGCTTCAACAACGGCAGCCCGGTTCGCGCCGACGCGTTCGCCCAGGCGATCCACCGCACGATGGCACCCGGAGTCGATTCACCTGCGTACTTGTACACGCGTGCGATCGTCGGCGCAGAGGACGTCCACGCCGGCAGGGCGCGGCGCGCATCCGGCGTGACCTGGCGCGGTAACACGCTCACCGTCCGGTTCACGCGCGAGGTCCGCGAATTCGCCGCATGGACGACGATGCCGTTCTTCTGCGCGGTCCCGCCGACGCTTCCGCCCGATCCCGAGGGCGTCCGGAAGTTCCCAGGAGCCGGGCCCTACTACATCCACGAGTATCGGCCGAACGAGCGGGTGGTGATCCGGCGTAACCGCCACTACGGCGGCAACCGCGCCCACCACGTCGACGGCTTCCACGTCGACCTCAGCGCCGAGTCGCCGGACGAGAAGATCAAACGCGTCGTCGCCGGCCGCGCCGACTGGACCTACACGCTCCCGGCAGTCGCTCTCCAGCCGCACCACGGTCTGATCGCCAAGTACGGCCTCAACTACTCGCGGTTCTTTCTCACCCAGGGCTTGACAGTATCGATGTACGTCCTCAACTCCTCCGGCCCGCTCTTCCGGAACAACCCAAAGCTGCGACGAGCGATCAACCTCGCCCTCAACAGGGGACGGTTCTTCCGGCCCGGCACCGGCGAGGAGACCGACCAGTATCTGCCACCGACCGTAACGGGCTTCAGGCAACACAGGATCTACCCGGCGCAAGACCTCGACCGCGCACGAGAGCAGGCGGCAGGGAATCTCCGCGGCGGGAAGGCCCTCCTCTATGTTCCCGACGTCCAGGTCGCGCGTGTCTCCGCTCAGCAAGTCGAGCTCCAGCTGGAGGAGCTCGGACTCGAGATCGAGATCCGGCCCTTCGGGGAACACGCGACCGCGTCGTCCTATCTCGGCAGGCTCGGCAACGCCGATGAGCCATGGGACCTCGCGCTTGTGCTCTGGACGCCGGACTTCGTCGACCCCGCCGCCTACATCAACCGCCTCCTCGACGGGCAACATGCCGGCGGCACGAACCTCGCCCGCTTCGACGAGCCACCGTACAACGCGGAGATGCAGCAGGCGTCGCGCCTGCGGGGCGCAGCCCGCGCCAAGGCCTACGCCGAGCTCGACCGTCGACTCGCTCGCGACGCCGCCCCGCTCCTGCCGGTCGCGGTCCTCAACGAGGTGACGCTCGTCTCGGGACGCGTCGGCTGCATGTTGCAGCGGCCGGGCCTCGTGCTGACGACGGTCTGCCTCAAGCGATGAGGCGCCGGCTCCTGATCCTTTGCGTGGCCGCGCCGATCCTGCTCGCGGTCGCGGCGCTGCCCGGTGCGCAGGCCTCGACCGATGCGCCGGCGGGCGGGATCTTCCGGATCAGCTTCCAGGGCTCGAAGAGCCTGCAGGCGTTCGACCACATCGACCCGGCGCTCGCCTACTCGCGCGAGAGCTGGACGCTGCTCGACACGGTCTGCGCCCGCCTGATGCGGTACCGCGACCAACCGCCGCCGCAGGGCTACCAGCTCGTCCCCGAGGTCGCTGCCGCGCCGCCGGTCGTCTCGCACGGCGGCAAAACCTGGACGTTCCGGCTGCGCACCGGCTTCCGTTTCAGCGACGGGCGCCCTCTGCGCGCCGACGCCTTCTCCCAGGCGATCCACCGCACGATGGCACCGGGCATCGACTCTCCTGGATACCTCTACACACGGGCGATCATCGGCGCCGAGGATGTTCACGCCGGCAGGCGCGCCCGCGCGACCGGCGTCGTCGCGCGCGGGAGGACGCTGACCGTCAGCTTCACCCGGCCGGTGGGGGCGTTCGACGCCTGGACGACGATGCCGTTCTTCTGTGCTGTTCCGCCGACCCTGCCGCCGAACGCGGAAGGCGTCCGCCGGTTCCCCGGGGCCGGCCCGTACGCCGTCGAGGAGTACCGGCCCGGCGACCGGATTACGATTCGCCGCAACCGCTACTACGGCGGTGACCGCGTCCACCACGTCGACGGCTTCGACGTCGACCTCCACGCGAACTCGCCGGAGGAGGTGCTCGGCCGGATCGAAGCGGGCCGGGCTGACTGGGGGTACACGCTGCCGCAGCCGGCCTTCCTCCCGAGCAGGAGGTTGATCGACAAGTACGGCATCAACCACTCACGCTTCTGGGTCACGCCCGGGCTCACCCTCGCGATCTTCGCTCTCAACTCAGCGCGGCCGCTGTTCAAGGACAACCCGGGACTGCGGCGCGCAGTGAACCTGGCGTTGGACCGGTCTCAGTTCATCAACGAAAAGTCGGTGTCAACAGTGACCGACCAGCTCGTGCCGCCCGGCGTGCCGGGGTTCACGGATCGCACGATTTACCCGCGCACGGGGGACCGTGTCCGCGCGAAGGCCCTCACGGCCGCAAACCTGCGCGGCGGCAAGATCGTTCTCTACGTTCCCGACTTACCCGGGATGATCGGCTGCGCCCAGTGCGTGGCGCGGCACCTCGAGGAGATCGGGCTCGAGGTCGAGATCCGGCCGTTCGCGGAGTGGACGACGGCGTCGGCGTATCTCGGCCGCCTCGGCGACCCGGACGAGCCCTGGGACATGGCGCTAGTACTGTGGACGCCCGACTTCGTCGATCCCTACGGCTACGTCAACCGCCTGCTCGACACGCAGGACGCCGGCGGCACGAACCTCGCGCGCTTCGACGAGCCCAAGTACATCCGGGAGATGCGGGACGCGGCCCGCTTGCGCGGCGCCGATCGCCGCAAGGCATACGAGCAGGTCGACCTCGAACTCTCACGAGACGCCGCTCCGCTCGTTCCATTTTTCGTCCTCAACGAGGCGACGCTGGTCTCGAAGCGCGTGCCGAAGCAATGCATGCTCCTACGCCCCGGCCTCGTGCTGACGACGGTCTGCCTGAAGCGGTGACGCGGCGCGTCCTCCTCCTCGCCTGCCTGGCCGCGCCGAGCCTGCTCGCGGTCGCCGCGCTTCCCGGTGCACAGGGGGCGACGGATGCGGGTGGGATCTTCGAGGTCAGCTTCCAGGGCTCGAAGAGCCTGCAGGCGTTCGACCACGTCGACCCCGCGCTCGCCTACCGACGTGAGAGCTGGGCGCTGCTCGACACGATCTGCGCCCGCCTGATGCGCTACCCCGACAAGCCGCCGCCCGAGGGCTACCGATCGTGCCCGAGGTCGCGGCCGCCTTCCCCAAGGTCTCACCCGACGGGAGGACGACCACGTTCAAGCTCCGCAGCGGCTTCCGCTTCAGCGACGGCACTCCGGTTCGCGCCGACGCGTTCGCGCAGGCGATCCACCGCACGATGGCACCAGGCGTCGACTCCCCCGCCTACCTGTACACGCAGGCGATCGTCGGCGCCGCCGACGTCAAGGCCGGCAAGTCACCGAGAGCAGCAGGCGTGATCGGCACGCGGCAACACACTCAGCGTCCGCTTCACCCGCGAAGTCCGCGACTTCGCCGCCTGGACGACCATGCCGTTCTTCTGCGCCGTCCCACCCAACCTCCCATCCGACCCGGAAGGAGTGCGCAAGTTCCCAGGCGCCGGCCCCTACACCATCGACGAATACCGGCCCGACCAACGCATCGTGCTCAGCCGCAACCGCTACTACGGCGGCCAACGCGAACACCACGTCGCCGGCTTCCACGTCGACCTCAGCGCCGGCTCACCCGAGGAAGTGCTCGACCGAATCGAAGCCGGCAAAGCCGACTGGGGCTACGCCCCATCCGCGCCCTTCTTCGAGTCGCGGCGCGGCCTCATCGGCAAGTACGGCCTCGATCACCACCGATTCCAGGTCAGACCGGGCCTGACCGTCTGGATGTACGTGTTCAACTCGTCCCGGGCGCTCTTCAACGGCAACCCGCAGCTTCGCCGCGCGGTGAGCCTCGCCCTGAACCGGACCGAGTTCTACCTCCGCGGTGCGGAGACACTGACTGACCGTCTGGTTCCGCCGCTGGTTTCCGGACACCGGTCCCGCCGGATCTACCCCTTGGAGGGCGACCTCAGGCAGGCGAAGGCGCTCGCAGATCGGCATCTGCGGGAGGGGAAGGTCGTTTTCTACGCGCCTGACTCTCGCCTGAAGGCCGGAATCGCACAGACGCTGAAGCTGCGACTCGACGAGATCGGGCTCGACGTGGAGATCCGGGAGATCCCAGAGCACGTGACGAACACCGCGTATCGGGGCAGGCTCGGTGATCCTGCTGAGCCATGGGACCTGGCGCTCGTCCTCTGGACGCCGGACTACGTCGACCCGTACGGCTACGTCAACCGGCTCCTCGACGCACAGTCCGTCGGCGGTACGGATTTGGCGCACTTCGACGAGCAGCGGTATCTCGACCTGATCCGAAGGGCGGCGCGGAGGCAAGGCGCGGCCCGTGATCGTGCCTACGCGGATCTCGACCTGCAGCTCGGGCGCGATGCCGCTCCGGTCGTGCCGATGGGCGTCCTCAACGAGGCGACGCTGGTCTCGAAGCGCGTGCCGAAGCGATGCATGCTCCTGCGCCCCGGCCTCGTGCTCACGACGGTCTGCCTGAAGCGGTAGCGAGGCGGCGCTACGGCGCCTGCACCGTCACCCACACGAGCCCGGCGGCGACGACGACCCCGGACGGACGGTTGCCGACCTCGATCGTCTCGACGACCTCTCTCGTTGTGGGATCGATCCGAGAGACCGTCCCGTCGCCCGCGTTCGCGACCCACACGGCGCCCGCGCCGACTGCGACGCCCTCTGGCTCGTCGCCGACGTCGATCTGCCGCGTGGCGACTCCGGACGAGTCGGGGTCGGCGCGGGTCACGAAGTCGTCACCGCTGCTCGTCACCCATACGGCGTCGTGGCCGTAGGCGACTCCGGTCGACCCGTCGCCGACGCTGAATCTGCCGAGCGGGCCGGCGAGGAAGGTGGCCGGACTGAAGCGGTAGACGAACTTGTCGCTGGAGCTGACGACCCAGAGCGAGTCGCCGCCCTCGACGACAGCCGTCGGCCTGGCTCCGGCGTCCGTCTGTTCGAAATCGTTCGACTTCGGGTCGATGCTTGCCAGCGTCGCGTCGCCGAAGACCGCCCACACATCGGTGGTCCCGGCAGCGACGGCCCCGAGAGACGACCCGAACTTCGTCTTCGCGACGTCCTCGATCGTCTCCCTGCCTCCGAGCTCGGGATCGATCCACGTGACCTGCCCCGTGTGGCCGTGCGCGACCCAGAGCTTGCCGTGGCCGAACGCCACCCCGGTCGGAGTCGCATCGAGCGCGATGGTGTCGACGACCTTCCTCGAGGCCGGATCGATGCGCGTCACGGACTTGCCGGCGAGATTGCCGACCCAGACTGCGCCTCCACCGAACGCGATCGGGCCGGGCTCGACTCCGGCCGGGACGGGTTCGAGGATCTTGTTCGTCTTCGGGTCGATCACGGCGACCCAGTTCGGCTCGACCGTGACCGCGGCCGGCTCGCCGCCGATCAGAAAAGCAGCGGCCACGGCAGCG
Organism: uncultured Gaiellaceae bacterium; assembly: GCA_963730405.1. GTDB lineage: Bacteria > Actinomycetota > Thermoleophilia > Gaiellales > Gaiellaceae > Gaiellasilicea. The sequence goes on from CAVSRW010000011.1 coordinate 215,353, forward strand.
CCGACGAGACCGAGCAGCGCGACTGCGAGGATCGGGAGGCGGCGCCCCGGGCGGGCTTCCTCGACGGTGGCGGGGACCGGGGCCGGCGCCGCGAGCGCGGGGTCGTGGTCGAGCACCTGCCGCTCGAGTGCCTTCAGCTCGTCGCCGGGCTCGATCCCGAGGCCGTCGACCAACGCCTCGCGGGTGGACCGGTAGGCGGAGAGCGCGTCGGCCTGCCGACCCGACCGGTAGAGCGCGAGCATCTGTTGCCCGCGGACGCGCTCGCGATACGGATGCTCGGCCACGAGCGCGTCGAGCTCGTGGATCAGGTCGGCGTGGCGTCCGAGCGCCAGGTCCGCGTCGATCCGCTCCTCGAGCGCTCCCAGGCGCTGCTCCTCGAGCCCCGCCCGGGCAGCGGTGCCGAACGGCGCTCCGTCGAGGTCGGCCAGCGGCGCGCCGCGCCAGAGCGCGAGCGCCTCGTGCAGCGCCTCGGCAGCTCGAGCCGGCTCGGACGAGTCGCGCGCCTCTGCACGGAGCGCGGCAAACGCCTGCAGGTCGAGCGCGCCCGGCTCGAGCTCGAGCACGTACCCCGGCCCCTGGGTTCGAAGCGATGCACCGTCCTCCCCGAACGCCTTGCGCAGCCCGGCGACGTACACCTGCAACGCCGAGCGCGCCGTCTCCGGCGGCGCGTCCCCCCAGAGGGCATCGATCAGCCGTTCGGTCGGCACGACGCGGTTCGCCTCCAGCAGGAGCAGCGCGAGCACCGCCCGCTGCTTGCGCGGCCCCAACTCGAGCGCGATCCCGCCGCGCTCAGCCTCGAGCGGCCCGAGCAGCCGAAAGTGAAGATCGCTCACTTCAGGATCCAGTTTGGCGTCCCTTTGGCCGGAATTCAGCACCTCCGCGGATGTTCTTGCAGTCCATCCGACAGGAGGTAGAGGCAAATGACAAGGACATTGAGGCTGCTGCTCCTCGCAGCGGCACTCGTCGCCCTCGCGAGCGGCGCGGCGCTCAACTCGGCCTCGGGCGCGTCGAGCGACTCGAAGCGCTTCGAGGCGCACTTCCAGGAGAGCAACGTGACGGTGACGAACCGGATCGCCGATCTCGGCCTCTTCCAGCTGATGAACACCGGGACCGGCACGGTCGAAGGGTTCGGGCCCGCGACCATGGTGCTCGCGATGTCGCAGGACCGCTCGGTCACACCGTGCGGCCCGGGCAGCTGGACGAACGCAGGTATCCGTCGGATCGTCGTCTCCGCCGGCGTGCTGGTCCTTCGCAACAAAGCGTTCGTCTGCCAGACCGCGGCCGGTCCGGCTGCGACCGGTACATGGCAGGTCGACGGGGCGTCGAGCACGGGAATCTTCGCCGGCGCCCGAGGGAGTGGCACGGAATCGGTGCACATCCCGACCGCGCAGTCATCTCTCTCGGGGAAGCTGAAGCTCGCCGGAGGCGCGCCATGAAGCTCGCATCCGGCCGCGCCCTCGGCTCTGCGGTCGCGGCGGGCATCGCCGCGTCCGCACTCGCCGTGAGCGGCGTCGCGGCGGCCGTCGACCCCGCCCGCTCCGGCCCCGGCGCCGACGAGCGGGCTGCGGGTCGTCGCGGCGATCGACCCCGGCGGTGCCCCATCGAGCATGGTGATGGCCGCCGGCTCGCTCTGGGTCTCGCTCGGCGTCGACGGCATCGCCCGCATCGATCCCGCCACCAACGAGATCGTGGCCCGAGTCCAGCCGGGCGGAATCGCACTGGCCTCAGGCTTCGGCTCGATCTGGGCGATCGACGTCTTCTTCGACGAGCTGCTACGGATCGACCCGGAGACGAACCGGATCACCGATCGGATCCGCGTCGGCGGGCTCCCGACCGGGATTGCGATCGGGCACGGCTCGGTCTGGGTGGCAAACCAGCTCGACTCGACCGTCTCCCGAGTCTCTCCCGCAACCGGCAGGACGATCGCGACGATCGAGGTGGGCAAGGGTGCGATCTGGCCCGGAGCGATCGTCAGCTCGCCCGACGGAGTCTGGCTGGTGGCCGAGGACGGCATGGTGGTCAACCGGATCCGGCCCGAGACGTCGACCGTCGACCTGCGCATCTCGATCCGATACGGCCGCACGATCGCGGCCGCACTCGGCTCGATCTGGGTCGGCGTCGCCAACAGCGCCTCGTTGATTCGGATCGATCATGAAAAGGCCGTCCGGGTCGCAGTTCCAGGCCGCCGAGCCAACGGCTACGGCCCGCGACTGGCCGGAGGCAACGCGCTCTGGCTGGCCGTCCCCGGGAGCGTCGCCCGAGTCAGACCGGTGGACGGGCGCAAGCTCAGCCTCAGACTGCCGGCCGGCCACCATCTCAGCGCAATCGTCGACGCCGGGGACGTCTGGGTCGCCGACCAGACGGCGGAACGCATCGTCCGGCTCGCGGACGTCGACCTCCGGCGGACTCCGTGATCGCCTTACCCGGCAGTGAGCCGGTGGCGCAACTCGGCCGGCACCGGCACGCTCGCGCCCGTCCCGTAGTCGTACGAGACGAGCACGCTCTTCGCCTCCGCGACGACGCGGCCGTCGGCCGCGATCACGTGCTCGAGGTCGAAGCTCTTCGTCCCCACGCGCGAGCAGCGCGTGCGCACCTCGACCTCCTCCCCCATCCGCAACTCGGAGCGGAAGTCGATCTCGACCCGGGCGAGGATGAAGTCGACAAGGTCGCCGAGGACGCCGATCCTCGCCTCCTCGAGGTAGGTCGAGTAGACGGCGTTGTTGACGTGCCCCATCGCGTCGCAGTCGCGGAAGCGCACGCGGTCGCGGTGGACGTAGGGGTCGTCGGCCACGCCGACTGTCTACCACGCCGGAAGATCCGGACGACCCGGAGCGTCGTGAGGTCATGAGACGGACGCTCCACCTGCTCGCGGCCGCAGTCGCAGTCGCAGCTGCGGCCGCGAGCAGCGCACTGGCCGCCGGGCCACACTCGATTCCCGTCTCCCCCGCCTCGACGACGGCCGGCGTCGCGACGCTGGAGCTGCTCGACCCGGTCGCGTGGACCGGCCGGAGCGTGCCGAGCAAGAACGGCGTCCACTTCACACTCTGCAACCGAGGGCCGCTCCGTCCCTGCTCGCTGGGAGGCGGCGCCGTCGCGGCGCGGCGGCAGGCGTTCGAGCTCGCACTCGCGACGCTGCGAGAGACGACTGCGGATCTCGTCGTGGTCGCATTGCCGCAATCGCCGAAGCGCCACGCGCAACTCGTCTTCGAGCGGGACATCCTCGACGCCGCGCTCGACCCACTCGCCGCGACCGCCGAGCGGATCTACGCGATGGGCATGCTCGTCCGCTACTCGGACGAGGACGACAGCCTGGTGCTGATCAGGATACGACCGTGGCCCGCCGCACAGCCGGGTCGCTGAAGACGTCCAGCTCGTCGCGGCTCGCAGAGGAGAACTCCGTGACGACGGCGCCGTCGGGCCCGGCCCGGAACGAGTGGAGCGTGTCGGGCGGGATCGTGAACTGCTCGCCCGGGCGAAGCACGAGCTCGCGCTCGCCGACCCTGAGCGTCACGAGCCCGCGACGGCAGCGGAACGTCTCCTCCTTGCCCGGCCCGCCGTCGAAGGGCGGATGCCGGTGCTCCGGGCACGCCTGGCCCGGGTAGAGCACGAGCTCCTTGGCGCAGTAGCGGTCGGTGTTGACGTAGACGAGCAGCATCAGGCCCTGCTCGCGGAGCCGCGAGAGCCCGAAGTCCGCGACCTCGATCGCGTCACGCTCGGCGTCGGTGACCGCGATCCCCGCCGCCTCCAGCTCGCGGGCGGCGTACGCCTGCGCCTCGCGCTGCTCCTCGCGGGTGATCATCGTGCCCAGTCCATCGGCTCAGGCGAGACGAACTCCGAGTGGACGGCGACCGCGCCGCCGTCGCGGCTCGCCGCCTCGGCGGCGTTCAGCACCTCGACGACGTGGGCGGCGTGCTCGGCGGCGGCCCGATGCGGCCGGCCCTCCTCGATCGCGCCGGCGAGGTCGACGAGCGCGCGGCCCCAGTCGGTCCCGTCGTACGGCTCGCGCACGTACTCGACGCGCTCGTACGGAGCCGCCGCGCTCTTGCAGCTCGACGCGCGAGTTCGCCTCCGTCCACGACGACATCCACGCCGAGCCCTCGTCCCCGTGCACCTCGATCCCGCGCTGGCTGCACGCGCCGACGTAGAAGCTCGCGGTCAGCCGCGTGACGACGCCGCCCTCGTGCTCGAGGAGCGCGACGACGAAGTCGGGCGCCCCGGGCGTGAAGGGCGTGCCGTCGAGCAGCGTCCGCTCGGGCTCGAGCGTCGTCGCGTAGGCGCGCACGCTGCGCACCGGGCCGAACATCGCAGTCAGGATCGTCAGCGGGTAGACGCCGACGTCGACGAGCGGGCCGACCGCATAGAGGCTGCGCGGATCGGGGTGCCAGCGCTCGACCCGGTCCCAGTTCGCCTCCGCGTAGACCGCGCGCACGCGGCCGACGGCGCCGTCGCGGACGAGCTTCCAGAGCGTCTGCTGCGCCTCGCCCAGCAGCGTCGCCGGCGCGGAGCTGAGCCGGACGCCGTGCTCGTTCGCGAGCTCGATCAGGTGGACCGCGTCCTCATGGCGGAGCGCGAGCGGCTTCTCGTTGTGCACGTGCTTCCCGGCCGCGAGCGCCGCCGCGGCGACCTCGTGGTGGGCCTGCGGCACCGTCAGGTTGACGACCGTGTCCACGCCGCCGTCCGCGAGCACCTCGTCGAGGCCGGAGTAGGCGCGGCCGCCGTATGCGGCGACGAGCGCGTCGGCCCGCCCGGAGTCGAGGTCGGTCGCGCCGGCGAGCTCGAGCGCCGGCGCGGCCGCGATCGCCGCGGCATAGCGGTCGGCGATGTTCCCGGCTCCGACGAGCGCGATCCTCACGCGAGCCACCCTTCCAGCCGCTCACGCATCGCGCGGATCTGCTCACTCGGGTCGTGGTCCTCCGGCTCGTGCTCGACCGTGTACGCGCCCGCGTAGCCGAGCCTCCGAAGCGCGCGCACGCAGGCCTCGATGTCGACGATCCCCTCGCCCCAGGCGCACGTCTCGTGCGGCTCGCCCTCGTGGAACACGTCCTTCAGGTGGACGTGTGCGACGTGGGGCCAGAGCTCCTCGATCGCGCGGGCGGCGTCGTAGCCCTGCGTGCCCCACCAGCCGGTGTCCACGGTCGCGGCCATCGTCCCGCCGCTCGCCTGGATCTTCTCGAGCACGTCGGCGGGCGTCTTCTCGGGGTGATTCTCGATCGCGAGCACGACACCGTGCTCGCGCAACACCGGCGCGAGCTCGCGCGCGTCGCCCGAGAAGCCCGCCCCGATGACCTGAGTGCCGAGCGCGCGCGCGAGCTCGCAGGCGCGGCGCACGTTCGACGGCCCGACCCAGGTGCCGTACGTGGCGACTGCGAGCTCGTGCTGCGACAGCGCCTCCTGCGCCACCGCCACATGCTCGTCCGTCGCCCACTCGGGGCTCAGATGGGCGCCCCAGAGGTCGATCGCGTCGAACCCGAGCGACCTGACCCGGCCGAGGAGAGCGTCGAAGCGCTCGCCGAAGGTCTCGAGCGGCGCGAACGCCTCGTTCGTCGCGCGGTCGCCGTGGCCCCAGCCGTGCATCGCCCAGCCGGTCTCGCGGGCGACCTCGTTCGCGGTCATGTACGCGATCACGCGGCGAGCACTCCGCGCCGCGCAGCCTCTGCCGCCGAGTGCTGGTAGACAGCGGGTGACGCGAAAGGAGCAGACACATGGCAGCGCAGACGAGCGAACGGAACGAGGTCCTCGCGCCCCTGATCGGCGAGTGGAGCATGACGATGGTGATGCCGGACGAGGCAGAGCTGCCCGACATCGGCGCCCGGGTGACGTTCGAGTGGATGGGCGAGAAGGCGTTCGTGCTCGAGCGCTGGACCGTCCCGATCCCCGAGGCTCCCGACGGGCTCGCGGTGATCGGCTGGGACGAGGGCCGGGGCACCTTCCTCCAGCACTACTTCGACGAGCGCGGGGTCGCCCGTGTCTACGAGATGGGCTTCGAGGACGGCGTCTGGACGCTGGAGCGGACGAAGCCCGACTTCTCGGAGTTCAAGTTCTCGCAGCGCTTCACCGGGACGTTCGCGGACGACGGCGGGCGGATCGACGGAACCTTCGAGATCGCCCACGACCACGAGACGTGGGAGAAGGACTTCGACGGGGTCTACACGCGCGTCGGCTAGAGCGGGATCGACGCCGAGCTGTTCGCGCTGCACGGCCGCGGCCTACGGCTCAACCGGCGCGGCCGTCGAGCCGCGGACGACGAGCGTCGGCTCCAGGGTCTCGACGCAGCGAGGCCAGGTCGGATCGACCGAGCGCCGCAGCACCAGCTGCGCTGCACGCCTCCCCATCTCGAAGGTCGGCTGGGCGACCGCCGTGATCCCGGGCTCGACCATCGCCATCCACGGCACGTCGTCGAAGCCGACGAGCGAGATCTCCTGTGGCAACCGGAGCCCGAGCGCGCGCAGGACCTGCCAGGCGTGGTCGGCGAGCGTGTCGTTGGCTGCGAAGATCGCGGTCGGCCTCTCCTCCTGGAGCAGGGTGGTGATCCGAGCCCCGGCGTCGGGCGCGTGGATGGGGATCGGCAGGATCAACCGCGGGTCGACGGAGACGCCGAGCTCGTCGTGCGCGTCGACGTAGCCCTGGAGCCGGCCCGCGTCGCTCGTCCACCCGGTATCCGCCACGAGCAGCGCGACCCGGCGGTGGCCGAGGTCGAGCAGGTGGCGCGTCGCCTCCCTCGCGCCGCGATCGTTGTCCAGCACGACCGCGTCGCAGGGCACGTCCGCGAGCCGGCGGTCGACCTCGACGACCTCGACGCCGTTCCTCGCGAGCAGCGACGCCGCCGTCCGGTCGGCCGGCGTGATGATCACTCCCGCGGCCCGCATCGCCACGAACGTGCGCGCGCAGGCCAGCTCCTGCGACTCGTCGCCGTTGTCGGAGACGAGCACCATCTGGAAGTCGGCCTCCCGCAGCGCCTGCTCGATCCCCGCCGCGAGATTGGCGTAGAACTGGTTCCCGAGGTCGGAGACGGCGACGCCGACCACGCGGCTCGTCTTCTGCTTCAGCGTGCGGGCCGACGCGTTCGGGACGTACCCGAGGCGCTCCGCCGCCTCGCGGAGCCGCTCCCGCACGTCGGCCGACACGTAACCGCGCCCGGAGAGGGCGCGCGACGCGGTCGAGGCCGAGGTTCCGGCCTCGCGAGCGATGTCGGCGAGGGTGACATGGGACGTTGTCATGAGCGCGTCGCCTGTCAACGATCCCACACCGGCCGGATCGTGACGCGAAGGCCGTCGCCCGACACCTCCCGGACGCACCGGGCCGGCTCGACCCTCACACCACCTCCACCACCGCCTCGGCCTGCTGGCCGAACGGCGTCCCGCCGACGGTGAGGTCGGTCGCGACCCGCGCCCGCGCCATCGGGGCGATCCCGGTCAGGTCGAGCGCGAAGCGGACGGCGTCCTCGCCGAGCGGCGCCAGCTCGACCTCCTGCGGCGCCGGCTCGGGCCAGCCCGCCGGGACGACGAGCCGAACGATCGCCCGCTCGGGCCGGTCGAACGGGTTGCGCACGATCACGTCCAGCTCGAGCGTCTTGCCGCCTTCCACGTGTGCCCTGTACGGCTCGATCCGGGCGCCGAACCCCTCCGCCCCGAAGTCGACCTCCGCCGGGAGCAGCTCGCGGTGGAGCTGGTCCAGGCGCCGGCCGTCGGTCTCGAGCCGGTCGAGATACTCGTCCGTCACACGCTGGAGCGGCCAGTGTCCGCTGATCAGCAGGTCGGGACGGAGCCGCCGGTGCAGCTCCGCGCTCCGCTCGAAGTCCCCGATCCGGTAGCGGTTGCGGTACTGGTAGTTGAGGATCGGCTTCTGCCCCGGGGCCAGCCCCGTCGTCTGCTGGTCGCCGGTCGCGAGCACGCGGTTGCCGTCGACCTCGAAGAGGATCGCGGACGCGTAGAGCGTGTGCCCCGGCAGCTCGTACGGGGTCAGCTCGTACTCGTGCCACGCGAGCGGCTGCTCGAGCGACAGGATGCGGTCGACGGCGATCGGCTCGTGCCAGAGACAGGGCAGGTCGTAGCGGTGCGGGTCGACGAGGATCGGCGCGACGTTCTCGGGCGCCCAGACCTCCGCCCCCTCGATCTCGCGGAGGAGCGTCAGCCCGGCGACGTGGTCGTCGTGGAAGTGGGTCGGGATCACGGCCTCGACGCGTTCGACCCCGTGGCTCCGCTTCAGCTCCTCGATCGCCCAGAGCAGCGGCCGCCGCGCGGACCGCTCCGTCACGTCGACGAGCCCTGTCGAGACCTCGTAACCGAAGTCGATCAGCAGCGCCGCGCCGGTCTCGGACAGAAGGGCGTAGCTGTTCGCGAAGCTCGTCCGGCTGCGGAGCAGGTGCGGCGTGATCTCCGCCCAGGGTCTCGCCTGCAGGTCGGAGAGCCGCCAGGGCTCCTCGAGCCGCATCGACGCGAGCTCCTCGATCCGCTCCCGTACCCGCTCCAGCGTCGCCGCCGGCTCGTCGACCGGATCGCCGTGCGCGGGCAGGAGCAGATCGGGCTCGCGGCCCGCGAGCACCCCGCACGAGAAGAAGGTCGCCGCCAGCCCCGAGATCCCGCTGTACGACCACTGCGTCGCAGCGAGCGACCACACCTTGCCGTCGCCGTGGACGAGGTCGCCCGAGAAGGCCACGGTGCGGCCGTCGAGCTCGACCAGGTAGGTGACCGAGCCGACGGTGTGGCCCGGCGTCGGCAGGGCGTAGACCTCGACGTGGCCGTAGCGGCCGCGCCGGTACTCCGAGACGACGCCGTCGACCGGCACCTGCTCGAGCAGCGAGAACCGGTCCTGACGCAGGTCGTAGTCGTTGTCGAACCGCCTGGTCGCCCAGCGGGCGTCGACCGCGTCGATCAGCTCGCGCTCGTGCGGCGGCACCCAGATCCGGATCCCGGCCGCCGCTGCGCGCGCGAGGCCCTGGACGCCGTCGCGGTGATGGTGCGTGACGAGGACGTCCGTGACCCGCTCGACGCCGAGCTCGGTCACGTGGTCGAGCACGGCCCCGCTGCCGAAGTCGACGAGGACGGCCTCGTCCCCGGCCGTGAGGACGTACACGTTGCACGTGTCCCGGTAGCACGCGACACCCGCTGCCACCTGCTCGAACGAGGATCGCCTCTGCACGTGTGACAACGATCGCACGTTCTCCGGCCGAGCCGCTAGATTCCGCGCGTGGGCCAGAGCGACCTCGACAGCGTCCGCAAGGAGTTCGGCTCGGACGTGGTCGCGGCCCGCACCAGCTCCCGACGGTGAAGGTCGCGTGAGCCGCGTCGTCTGCGTCGGTCTCGCCACGCGCGACACGATCCTCGCCGTGCCGCGCCACCCCGCGGCCGACGAGCTCGTGCTCGCCACCGACGCCGCGGTCGCGGGCGGCGGCCCGGCTGCGACTGCGGCCGTGACGCTCGCGCGCCTCGGGATCGAGACTGCCTTCATCGGTACGGTCGGGGACGACGAGACCGGCGCGTTCATCCGCGACGGCCTCGAGGAGGAAGGGGTCGACGTCTCCCAGCTCGCCGTCGTGCCCGGCCGGCGCTCGCCGCAGAGCGCGATCTACGTCGGCCCGGGGACACGCGCGATCGCGGCGTTCCGCGGCGACATGGGAGCGCCCTCGCTCTCGGGGCGAGCCGAGCGGCTCTGCCGCGAGGCGGAGTGGGTGCACGTCGACCAGACCGGCTACGGCGCGGTCCCCCGCGACCTCAGGCTCTCGATCGACGCCGGCATCACGATCGAGGGACTCGACGTGGAGGGGGTCGCGCTCTACGCGCCGACCGATGCGGGCCTCGAGCGCGACTTCGGCACGGCGCAGGAGGCGCTCGACGCGGGTGCGGAGCTGGTTGTCGTCACCCGCGGCGCGCAGGGCTGCACGGCCTACTCGCGCGACGGCGTCGTCGAGGCCGCGGCGACGCCGATCGACGACCCCGTCAGCACGCTCGGCGCAGGCGACGTCTTCCACGGCGCGCTGCTCGCGGCGCTCGTCCGCGCGCAGCCGCTCGCGGACGCACTCGCGTTCGCGAACCGCGCCGCCGCCCTCTCCTGCCGGGCGCTCGACGGACGCTCGGCGATCCCGACCCTCGAGGAGCTCGCATGACGCCTGAGTCGTCGAGCACGCGGTCGCGCTCGCGGGAGGCCGGAGTGGACGGCTCACGAGCGCGACGAAGTCGAACGCGTCACGCTAGGGCAATGTGCTCCTGGGACAAGGTCGTGGAGGAGGTCGGCGACGCGGTGGCGCCCCATGTCTGAGCAGCCGTGGTGGCGGAGCGCCGCCTTCTACCAGATCTACGTGCGGAGCTTCCAGGACTCGGACGGCGACGGCGTCGGCGACCTGCAGGGGATCCGCTCCCGGCTCCCGTATCTGAAGGAGCTCGGCGTCGACGCGCTCTGGCTGACGCCGTTCTATCCCTCGCCGCAGGCCGACCACGGCTACGACGTCGCCGACTACACGGACGTCGACCCGCGGTTCGGGACACTCGACGACTTCGACGCACTCCTCGCCGAGGCGCACGAGCTCGGGATCCGCGTCACGATCGACATCGTCCCGAACCACACCTCGGACCAGCACGAATGGTTCCGGAACGCGATCTCCGACCCGGAGCACGCGGACCGGAAGCGCTACATGTTCCGGCCGGGTGTGAACGGCGGGCCGCCGAACGAGTGGACGTCTGCGTTCGGAGGTCCGGCCTGGACGCTCGACGAGCGGACGGGCGAGTACTACCTCCACTTCTTCACCCCCGAGCAGCCCGACCTCGACTGGCACGAGGAGTCGGTGCAGCAGAGCTTCGAGGAGATCCTCCGCTTCTGGCTCGACCGCGGCGTCGACGGCTTCCGGATCGACGTCGCCCACGCACTGTTCAAGGACCAGTCGCTGCCGCCGATGGTCGAGCCGGTGCCGCGTCCGCCCTTCGGCGACTGGCTGAGCGCGCTGATGCAGCCGGAGCTGCACCCGCTCTACCGGCGCTGGCGCCGGGTCGCCGACGAGTACCCGGGCGACCGGATGTACGTGGGCGAGATCGTGATCGAGAGCCAGGAGAAGATCGCCACGTATGTCGAGCCGGACCAGCTCCACCTCTCGTTCAACTTCGGGCTCCTCTTCGAGCAGTGGGACGCGGAGCGGATGCGGAACACGATCGACCGGACGCTGACGGCGCTCGGGAGCGTCGGTGCGCCGGCGGCGTGGTTGTTCGAGAACCACGACGTCACCCGTGTGCCGACGCGCTACGGCGGCGGCGAGCTCGGCCGGCGCCGGGCCAGGGCGGCGGCGCTCCTCCTGTTCGGCCTGCCGGGAGCGTCGTTCACCTACCAGGGCCAGGAGCTCGGGCTCGAGGAGGTCGACGTGCCGGACGAGGCGCGCCAGGACCCGATCTTCCTCCACACGAACGGCGCGCGCGCCGGCCGCGACGGCTGCCGCGTCCCGATCCCGTGGACGACCGAGGCGCCGGCCTTCGGCTTCACGGACGAAGAGCCATGGCTGCCGATGCCGCAGGACTGGGGCGCGGTCAGCGTCGAGGCCCAGGACGGCGACCCCGACTCGACGCACTCGCTCTACCGCTCGGCGATCCGGCTCCGCCCGCGCCACGAGGAGTTCGCCTGGCGCGAGAGCCCGACCGGGACGATCGGCTTCGACCGCGGCGAGCTGAGCTGCCTCGTCAACTTCGACGCGGCCGAGCTGGCGCTGCCCGAGGGGGAGCTCGTCCTCGCGAGCGAGCCCGGGATCACGACGACGCTGCCCCCGAACACCGCCGCATGGGTGAGGAGGAACGAAACGACATGAAGACGTCTCTTGGCATCTGGGCGTTCGGCAACATGGCGACCCGCTTCAACGCCGCCGGTTACAAGCCCGAGCTGACCGGCAAGTCGACCGCCGACAAGGTGCGCACCGCGGTCGAGGGTCTCGGCGACCTGATCGACGACTACGAGTTCCACTATCCGCAGGAGCTCTCGCCGGACAACCTGGACCAGGTCCGCGAAGCGCTCGACGGGCACGCGATCTACTGCATCGCGAGCGGGCTCCACCTCGACCCGCGCTTCGGCAAGGGCGCGTTCGTCTCACCCGACGACGCGACCCGCGAGGAGGCGCTGCGCCTGACGAGGGAGGCGATCGACCTGGCCGCCGAGACCGGCGCCCAGATGATCATCTGGCCCGGGATCGAGGGCTACAACTACCCGTTCCAGACGCCGTACAAGGAGTCGTGGGCGCGCTTCGTCGACGGCGTCGGGCAGGCGGCGCAGCATGCGAAGGAGCGCGGCGTCACCGTCTTCCTCGAGCACAAGAACTCCGAGCCGGCGATGAAGATCCTGATGCGGAACATCGGGATGACGCTGCACGTGATCCACTCGCTACGCCGCCAGGGGATCGACAACGTCACCGTCAACATGGACTGGCAGCACCTGCTCATGAACGGGGAGTCGCTCGCCGAGAACGCGGCGATGCTCGCCGCCGAAGGGCTGCTCGGCCACCAGCACGCGAACGACGGCTGGGGCACGTTCGACGACGACAACATGGTCGGGACGATCCGGTTCATGGAGACGCTCGAGCTCGCGGTCGAGCTGCGCCGGGCCGGCTACGGCGAGAACGGCGAGCGGCTCGGCTTCGATCTCTACCCGTACACCGAGGACGCGGCCCGCGCGGTCGAGCGCAGCGTGCTCCAGTGGCGCTTCATCGACGGGATCGCCTCGCGGATCGACGACGCCGGGCTCCGGGCCGCTCAGCAGGAGAAGGACGCGGTGCGGGCCTACGAGCTCGTCTACGCGGCCATGGGCGCATGAGGCTCCAACACGTCTCGGTCGCCATCGCCGCCGACGGCGCCGACGAGGCACGGGCGTTCTACGGCGGCCTGCTCGGCCTGGAGGAGAAGCCGGTGCCGCCGAAGCTCGACCCGAGCGAGCTCGTCTGGTTCGATCTCGGCGGCGACCTCGAGCTGCACCTGATGCAGACCGGCGACGGGCCGCCGCCGAACGCTCACTTCTGCATCGCCGTCGACGTCGGGCTCGACGAGGTCCGCGGGCGGATCGAGGCCGCCGGGATCGAGACGCGCACGCCGACCGAGATCGTCGGCCGTCCGCGCTTCATGTGCCACGACCCGTTCGGGAACCTCGTCGAGCTCACGCAGCTGCCCGCGTGACGGCGCTCGTCGGGATCGACGTCGGCACGAGCGGCGTCAAGGCGCTCGCGCTCTCGGAGTCGGGCGAGATCCTCGCCCGCGCCGAGCGCGACTACCCGCTCTCGACGCCACGGCCCGGCTGGGCCGAGCAGGATCCCGACGACTGGGCCCGTGCGGCCGACGCTGCGCTCGCCGACCTCGGCGTCGAGCCGACGTCGATCGGCTGGAGCGGCCAGATGCACGGCCTCGTCGTCCTCGACGAGCACGGCGAGGTGCTGCGGCCTGCGATCCTCTGGAACGACCAGCGCACCGCGGCCGAGTGCGCGGAGATCGAGGAGCGTGTCGGGCTCGAGCGTCTGATCCAACTGACCGGCAACCGCGCGCTCACGGGCTTCACGGCTCCGAAGCTGCTCTGGCTGCGCAACCACGAGCCGGAGGTCTACGCACGGATCCGCCACGTCCTCCTGCCGAAGGACTACGCCCGTTTCCGCCGCGCCGGCGAGCACGCGATCGACGTCGCCGACGCGTCCGGGACACTCCTCTTCGACGTCGCCCACCGGCGCTGGAGCGAGGAAGTGCTCCACGCGCTCGAGCTGCCGCACGAGTGGCTCCCGGCCGCGTACGAGTCGACCGAGATCGCCGGCGCGGGCGACCAGGCGGCCGGTGCGCTCGGCGTCGGGATCGACCGGCCGGGGCCGCTCTCGGTCGTGCTCGGCACCTCGGGCGTCGTCTTCGCCGCCGTCGACGCCTACCGGCCGGAGCCGGAGGCGCGTCTGCACACCTTCTGCCACGCCGTGCCGGACATGTGGCACGCGATGGGCGTGATGCTGTCGGCCGCGGGGTCGCTGCAGTGGCTGCGCAACGCGCTCGGGAGGCCGGCCTACGACGAGATCCTGGCCGAGGCGGCCGCGTGGCCTCCCGGGACGGAGGGGCTTCTCTTCCAGCCGTACCTCCAGGGCGAGCGGACGCCGCACGCCGACCCCGACGCGCGCGGCGCCTTCGTCGGCCTGTCGCTGCGGCACGATCGCGGCGCCTTGACGCGCGCCGTGCTCGAGGGGGTCGCGTACGGGCTCCGCGACTCGCTCGAGCTGCTGCGCGGCGTCGGCGTCGAGGCCGACGCCGGCCGTGTCTCAGGCGGCGGCGCCCGCAGCGAGCTCTGGCTGAAGATCGTCGCCTCCGTGCTGGGCCTGCCGCTCGAGCGCACCGAGGCCGAGGAGGGCGCGGCCTACGGCGCGGCGCTGCTCGGCGCCGTCAAGGAGGGCGTCTTCGCCGACGCGCACGAGGCCGTCAGCGCGACCGTCCGCGTGCGCGATCGCGTCGACCCCGACCCTGACTGGCAGGCTGCGTACGAGGAGGGCTATGCCCGCTACCGCCGGCTGTACCCGACCCTGAGCAGCCTGGGCTGACGCAGAACCGCCTCTGGATCCTGCCGCTTACTCGTTGCTGAGGAGATTCAGCAGCGCGAGGAAGATGTTGATGATCGAGACGAAGATCCCGGTCGCGAGCCAGATCGTGTCGTTCTCCGTCCCGTGCTTTCGCAGGTAGTTGAAGTCGACCATGATCAGGAGCGCGGAGGCCGCGAAGATGACGAGGCTGAGGATCGGGCTCATCGAGCCGAGCCCGCCGAACACGAGCGCGGCGATGCTGATCCCGACCGCGATCAGGACGACGATCGAGAGCGGCCGCATCCAGGGCGCCAGATCCTTCGAGAGCACGAGGCCGATCGCGCCCATGGCCACGACCGTCAGCGCTGTCCCCACCGCCGCCTGCGCGACCGCGCTCGGGTCGAAGGAGATGTAGTAGCTGATCGCGGGCCCGATCCCGAGGCCGATCAGGACCGCCAGCGCGTAGAGCCAGCCGATCGCGAACGCGCCGACGCGGAAGCGCTCGCCGCCGAACGACTGGGCGAGCAGCATGCCGAAGCCGCCGAAGCTGCAGACCATCGCCGCACCCTGGGAGAGGTCCTGGCCCAGGTAGGCCCCGAACGCGAACAGGCCGAGCGCGACGGCGACCAGGAACATCACCTGTCCGAACAGCCGTGTGGCGCTGATCCCCTCGGCCCGGGTCTCGATTCCGGTGTACCCGTACGTCGACTCGTCGTGCACTTGTGCTCCTCCTCGTCGTTGCGCTGACGGTAATCGCAGTACCGGCTGTCGTCCAGAGCAGGTTAGGCTGGCGTCGTGGCCGACACGCTCGTCTTCATCCCCGCCTGGAACGAGGAGGACAACCTCCCCGCCGTGCTGGACGAGTTGCACGGCGAGCTGCCGGAGGCGGACGTGCTCGTCGTCGACGACGGCTCGACCGACCGCACCGCCGAGATCGCGCGCGAGCACGGCGCCGAGGTGCTCTCGTTCGGCGAGAACCGCGGCCTGCAGGCGGGGATCGCGGCGGGCTACGAGTGGGCGAACGAGCACGGCTACGCCTACTGCGGGCGGGTCGACGCGGACGGCCAGCATCCGGCTGCAGAGCTCCGCCGGCTGCTCGAGCTCGTGCGGTCGGGCGAGGCGGACGTGGCGGTCGGCTCCCGCTTCGTCAGCGGCCCCGGCTACGAGCCGTATCGGTACGAGGCGGAGGGAATCCGCAAGCTCGGCACCGGGCTCCTCCGCCGCTCGATGCGCGTCGCGCTCGGCCGACCGTTCAACGACGCCACGAGCGGGCTCTACGCCGCCTCGGCGAAGGCGCTGCCGGTGCTCGCGCAGCCGTACACGAGCGGCGCACCAGAGGTCCAGGCGGTGCTGCGGCTCCACGACCAGGGGCTCCGCGTCGCCGAGGTCCCGGTCGACATGCGCGAGCGCGCCAGCGGCGAGTCGAAGCTGCAGGGGAAGAAAGCCTTCCTGCTCGTCGTCACCGTGATCGTGACGCTGCTCGGCGCGAGGCGCTTCTGGCGCCGCGATCGTGACTAGGCTCGTCGCAGTCCTCGGCTACTCGACCCTGCGCGGCGAGGATCTGCATCCGATCGGCGCGGCGCGGCTCGAGGCGGCCGAGCGGGTCGCCGGCGGCGCCGACGCCGTTCTCCTCTCCGGCTGGTCGCGGCGGCGGCACCGGCCGTCGGAGGCCGAGCTGATGCGCCGCGCGTGGCGCGGGCCGGACGTGCCGCTGCTCGCCGACGGCGACGCGCGCACGACCGCGGGCAACGCGCGGGCGGTGGCCGCGGCCGCACACGAGCTCGGAGCGGACGAGGTCGTCCTCGTCACCTCGTCCTGGCACGCGCGCCGGGCCCGCCTGCTCGTGCGCGCCGCGCTCGGCCCGGACGTGAGGCTCGAGGTGACCACGCCCGAGCGGACGCGTCCGGCCTACCACGTCGGCCGCGAGCTGGCGTGGCTGCTGCCGGCGGGGGCGCTGGCGCTGTCTCGGAGGATCGTTCCTAGACGACGGTGAGCGCGAGCACGGCCTTGGCCGTGTGCAACCGGTTCTCCGCCTCGTCCCAGACCGCGCTGCGCGGCCCGTAGAGGACGTCGCCCGCGATCTCCTCCCCGGGATGCGCAGGGAGGCAGTGGAGCACGATCGCGTCCCGGTCGGCCAGCCCGAGCAGGTCGGCATCGAGTGAATAGCCCGCGAGGTCGGCCACGCGCTGCTCACGCTCGTCCTCCTGGCCCATGCTCACCCACACGTCGGTGACCAGGACGTGGGCGCCCGCGGCCGCCTCGCGCGGGTCCCGCACGAGCCGGATCGACGGGTCGGGGGGCTCGTAGCCGGCCGGCGAGGCGCACACGAGCTCGGCGCCCAGCAGCGCACAGGCCTCCGCGAGTGAGACGCAGACGTTGCTCCCGTCGCCGACCCACGCCACGCGCACGCCGTCGAGCGTGCCGAAGCGCTCGCGGATCGTCTGCAGGTCGGCGAGCGCCTGCAGCGGATGCGCTTCGTCGGTGAGCGCGTTCACGACCGGGATGCCCGAGACGGCCGCGAACGTCTCCACCTCCGCGTGCGCATGCGTGCGGATCGCGAGCGCATCGAGGTAGCGCGAGAGCACGCGGGCCGTGTCCTCGATCGACTCGCCGCGCGCCAGCTGAAGCTGGTCGCCCGGGAGGTAGAGCGCGGTCGCTCCGAGGTGCGCGGCGGCAACCTCGAGCGAGACCCGCGTTCGCGTCGAGTGCTTGCGGAAGAGGAGGCCGAGCGTGCGGCCCTCCAGCAGCCGGTGCGGCTCCCGCGCCTGCTGCTTCGCTTTCAGCCCGTCGGCGAGGTCGAGCACGGCCTCGAGCTCGGCCGGTGCCCACTCGCGGATCCGGGTCAGCGAGCGGCCCCTGAGGTCGAGCGAAAGCGCAGAGGGCAGGGCCATCTACGTGTCGCCGTCCAGGTGGTGGCGCAGCTGGTCGGCCAACTCCGCGGCCGTCGTGCCCTCGCGGGGCGCGACGAAGATCGTGTCGTCGCCAGCGATGCAGCCGGCGATCTCCGGCAGCGCTGCGTCGTCGAAGGCGATCGCGACGGCGTTCGCGCATGCGGGCGGCGTCCGCAGCACGACGAGGCCGGCACCGGGCTCGAGCGAGACGACCCAGCGCCGGAGCGCGGTCGTCAGCTCGCCGAGCCGGTCGAGGTCGGCCGCGCCCGGATGTGCGTAGACGAGGCGCCCGCTCTCGCCGCGCACCTTGACCAGCCCGAGCTGTGCGATGTCGCGCGAGACGGTCGCCTGCACCGCGTCGAGACCCTCGTCGCGGAGCGCCTCGACCACGTCGCTCTGGGTCGAGAGCTCGCGCTCCCCGACGAGTCGGAGGATCGCTCCCTGGCGTTCGAACTTGTTCACGTCAGCACCTCCTCGAGCAGGGACAGGCCGGCCGCGACCTCGTCGCCCGTGATCGTCAGCGGCGGAGTGAGGCGGAGGACCGTCTCCCCGGCCGAGCCGACGAGCAGTCCCGCACCGAGTGCGGCCGCGACGACCGGGCCGGCGGCACGGTCCAGCTCGGCGCCGAGCATCAGGCCGCGTCCGCGTACCTCGACGACGCCCGGAAGTGTGGTGAGGCCGGCGGCGAGCTGCTCGCCGCGGGCTCGGACCGACGCGAGCAGCGACTCGTCGAGCGTCTCGACGACGGCAACCGCCGCGGCACAGACCACGGCGTTGCCGCCGAACGTGCTGCCGTGGTCGCCCGGCTCGAAGCCCTCGGGGGCACCGTCGGCGACGAGCAGCGCGCCGATCGGGAGCCCGCCGGCGAGGCCCTTCGCGAGCGTGACCGCGTCCGGCCGGACGCCGAGTTGCTCCCAGGCGAAGAAGCTGCCCGTCCGGCCGACGCCGCACTGGATCTCGTCGAAGACGAGCAGCGCACCGTGCTCGTCGGCCAGCGCCCGTGCCGCAGCGAGGAACTCCGCGCTCGCCGGATGGATCCCGCCTTCGCCCTGCACGGGCTCGATCAGGATCGCAGCCGTGTCGGGTCCGACGGCGGCGGCGAGGGCGTCGGCGTCGTTCAGCGGCGCGAAGCGGACGACAGGAGCCAGCGGCTCGAAGGCGGCCCGCTTCCCGGGCTGCCCCGTCGCTGCGAGCGCGCCGTGCGTGCGTCCGTGGAACGAGCCCTCGAGCGCGACCACGACCGGCTTCCCCGTCGCCTTTCGCGCCCACTTCAGCGCCGCCTCGATCGCCTCCGCGCCGGAGTTGCAGAAGAAGGTGCGCGCGCCCCCGAAGCGCCCCGAAAGGAGCTCGGCGAGCCGGAGCATCGGCTCCGTCGAGTAGAGGTTGGAGGTGTGCCAGAGCGCATCCAGTTGGCGCTTCGCGGCGGCGGCCGGCGCCGGGTGGCAGTGGCCGAGCGAGACGACGGCGATCCCCGCGAGCAGGTCGAGGTAGCGCTTCCCGTCGGTGTCGGTGAGCCAGACACCCTCGCCCGAGACGAACGTGACGTCGTGCCGCGCGTACACGGGCAGGAGCGCGCTCGTCGTCAGCAGCGACGTCATGCGACGACCGCCGTCGCGCCGATCGTCGCGTCGACGCCGCCGCGCGCCGCGGCGACCGCCGCCTCCAGCTTCGGGACGATCCCGCCGCCGAGCTCGCCGGCGGCGAGCAGCCGCTCCGCCTCCGTGACTCCGATCCTCGACGCGACGACGCCACCGAGCAGCAGGCCCGGCACGTCGGTGACGAACAGGAGCTTGTCCGCGCCGAGCCCGATTGCGAGGGCGGCGGCCGCCTCGTCGGCGTTCACGTTCAGCGGCCCGACTGCCAGAGGCGCGACGACCGGGACGAGCCCTTTCTCGAGCGCGCTCTCGACCGCGGGCGGCGAGGACGGGAGCGGCGAGCCGACGTAGCCGAGCTCGGGGGCGTGCACCGCCTCCAAGCCGATCTCGTCGCCGAACATCGGCACGGCCCGCGGCCCGATCGCGGCGCAGACCTCGGCGTTGACGGCGGCGAAGGAACCGCGCACGACCGCGAGCGCCGCCTTGCTCGTCACCCGCCGACCCTGGACGAAGCGCACCTCGAGCCCGGCACGCTCGAGCTCGGCCGAGATCTGCGGCCCGGCTCCATGGACGACGCAGACCTCGTGCTGCTGCGCCAGCGCGAGCGCGAGCGTCGCCGCCTCGCCCGCGACGGCACCGCCGACCTTGAGCACGATCCGGCTCATGTCCGGTAGTCCGCGTTGATGCGGACATAGTCGTAGGACAGGTCGCTGGTCAGGTAGCTGGCGGCACCGTCGCCGAGCCCGAGGTCGAGCTCGATCCGGCAGCTGCCGTTCGAGACGTCGGGCTCGACGCCGAGCGGCACGCCGCGGTCGAGCACGGTGGTGCCGTTGTAGGAGAGCGTCACCTTCGCCGCGTCGACGGCCGCGAAGCCGCCGTTCCAGGGCGCCGAGCCGGCGGCGGCGAGCACGCGACCCCAGTTCGCGTCGTGCCCGAAGAGGGCGGTCTTGACGAGCGGCGAGGTGGCGATCCGAGCTGCGATCGCCCGCGCCTGCGCGCGGTCGACTGCACCGCTGATCTCGATCTCGGCCAGGACGGTCGCCCCCTCCCCGTCGGCGACGATCTGCTCGGCGAGCTGCTCGCAGACCCGGCCGAGCGCGAGCGCGAAGGCGGCGTCGGAGGCGGGCGTCCGCTCGACGCCGCTGGCGCCGTTCGCGAGCAGGCAGACGGCGTCGTTCGTGGAGCACTCGCCGTCGACCGAGATCGAGTTGAAGCTGCGCTCGACCGCCGGCCGGAGGAAGTCGATCGCCTCGCCCGGCTCGAGCGGGTAGTCGGTCGTGACGACCGCCAGCATCGTCGCGAGCTGCGGATGGATCATCCCCGAGCCCTTCGCCATCCCACCGACGGTGAACCCGTCGAGCGAGACCGCCGCCTCCTTCGTCTTCGTGTCGGTCGTGAGAATCGCCTCGGCGGCGTCGAGCCCGGCCGCGGGCGAGAGCGCCGGCACCGCCTCGCGGAGGCCGCCGAGCACCTTCTCGAGCGGGAGCAGCGCGCCGATCACGCCCGTCGAGAGGACGAGCACCTCCTCCGCGTAGAGGTCGAGCAGCCGTCCTGCCTCCGCGGCCGTCGCAAGCGCGTCGAGCTCGCCGCGCTCGCCCGTGGCGGCGTTCGCGACGCCCGAGTTGATCACGATCGCCTGCGGCTCCGCCGCGGCGAGATGCTGCTTCGAGACGACGACCGGGGCTGCGAGCACCTGGTTGACGGTGAACATCGCCGCGCCGACCGAAGGAGCCGTCGAGCGGACGACCGCGAGGTCGAGCCCTTTCCGCCGGATGCCGGCGCGCACGCCGGCCGCGGCGAACCCCTTCGCTGCCGTGACGCTCATACCAGGACTCCGGAGAGCCGGAGCCCGGCCGTCTCGGGCAGCCCGAGCGCGAGGTTCGCGTTCTGCACCGCCTGGCCGGCGGCGCCCTTGCCGAGGTTGTCGAGCGCGCAGACGACGATCCCGGTGCCGGTCGCGCGGTCGCTGAAGACGCCGATCTCCGCCCCGTCCGTCCCCTGAACCCGCGACAGCTCCGGCGCGATCCCGTCCGGCAGCACCGCCACCGCCGGCGTCGCGGCGTAGACCGCCTCGAGCGCCTCGCGCAGGTCGGCCGTCGCGGTCACGTAACACGTCGCGAGCAGGCCGCGCTTGACCGGCAGGAGGTGCGGCACGAAGCAGACCGGGAAGCCGAGCGACTGCTCGAGCTCGGGCGCGTGCTGGTGCGAGCCGATCTTGTAGGGCGAGACGTTCTCGAGCACCGCGGTCGCGTGCGACGACGGCTTCAGCATCCGTCCCGCGCCGGAGACGCCCGACTTCGCGTCGACGACGACGCCGGTCGGCTCGATTGCCTCGACGAGCGGCGAGAGCGCGAGCAGGACGGCCGTCGCGTAGCAGCCGGGGTTCGCGATCCACGGGCCTTCCGGCGGGAACAGCTCCGGGATCGCGTAGCTCCAGGCGTCGAGCATGTCGGGCGCGGGATGCTCGAAGCCGTACCAGGCCGGATAGAGCTCGGCCCTCGAGAGCCGGTGCGCTCCGGAGAGGTCGACGACGACAACGCCGGCCGGTGGCTCGAGAGCCGCCGCCCGCTCGTGGTCGAGGCAGCAGAAGACAAGCTCGGCCCCGGCGGCGAGGGCATCGTCGTTCGGCACGAACGGAGGCAATGAGCCGTTCAGCCGCGGGTCGAGGACGCTGGCCGGCGAGCCGGCGAGCGAGTCGGAGCCGAGCGCGACGAGCTCCAGCTCCGGGTGCGCGAGGACGCGGTCGAGCGTCTCCTGGCCCGAGTAGCCGGAGGCGCCGAGGATCGCGGTTGCGACGGTCATGGTGCGTATTATGCATGAACTGTGATTACTATGCAGGCGATGGACGCGCAACTCGTACTCGAGGACGGCACCGTCTTCCCCGGACGCTCGGTCGGCGCGCCCGGAATCGCGGCCGGCGAGGCCTGCTTCACGACCGCGTCGGCCGGCTACGAGCAGGCGGTCACCGACCCGAGCTACGCACGGCAGGTGCTGACCTTCGCATCGCCGCTCGTGGGCAACTACGGCGTCGACGAAGCACTGCTCGAGTCGAGCCGGGTCTGGACGGAGGGCGTCGTGATGCGGCGCGCCCGCCCCGCATGGTCAGGCTGGCTCGCCGAGCGCGGCGTCGTCGCGCTCGAGGAGGTCGACACCCGCGCCCTCGTCCGGCGCCTGCGCGAGAACGGCGCGATGCGCTGCGCGCTCGGCGCCGCGACGGCCGAGGAACTGCACGCTCGCGCGCTCGCGCAGCCGCACCTCGACTGGCCGCGCATGCTCGAGGAGCCCGAGCTCGCATCGCCCCCACCTGCGCTCGAGGCGTGCGTGGCGGAGCCGTTCACGGTCGGCGCCGGCCCACGCGTCGTCGTGCTCGACCTGGGCTGCAAGCACTCGATCGTCCGGCGCCTCGTCGAGACGGGCGTCGAGGCGGTCGTCGTGCCCGGCACGTGGGACGCCGAGGCCGTGCTCGAGCTCGAGCCGTCGGCGGTGCTCGTCGGCAACGGCCCCGGCGATCCCGCTCAGCTGGACGGGCCGGTCGAGACGGTGCGCGCGCTGCTCGGCAATGTGCCGCTCTTCGGGATCTGCCTCGGCCACCAGCTCGTCGGGCTCGCGCTCGGTCTGGAGACGTTCAAGCTCCCGTTCGGCCACCGCGGCGCCAACCACCCCGTCCGCGTCACCGGATCGAAGCGCGTCCTCGTCACGGCGCAGAATCACGGCTTCGCGGTCGCACCGGGCGACGCGGCTGAGGTCAGCCACGTCTCGCTCAACGACGGCACGGTCGAGGGACTCCGCGGCGACGGCTTCGAGACGCTCCAGTTCCACCCCGAGGCCGCGCCCGGGCCGCACGACGCCGTCCCCTTCTTCGACCGGATCGCCACGGCGTGCCGAAGAGAAGCGACCTTCGCAGCATCCTGATCGTCGGCTCCGGGCCGATCCGCATCGGCCAGGGCTGCGAGTTCGACTACGCCGGCGTCCAGGCGTGCCGTGCACTGCGCGCCGAGGGCTACCGGGTCGTGCTCGCGAACTCGAACCCGGCGACGATCATGACCGACGACGAGTGGGCCGATGCGACCTACCTCGAGCCGCTCGACGCACCGACGCTCGCGGAGATCATCGGCCGCGAGCGGCCGGACGCGCTCCTCCCCACCCTCGGCGGCCAGACGGCGCTCAACCTCGCCGTCGAGCTGGCGGAGAACGGCGTCCTCGCCGAGTTCGGGGTCGAGCTGATCGGGGCCGACCTCGACGCGATCCGCACGGCGGAGGACCGCTCGCTCTTCCGCGCGGCGATGGAGGCCGCCGGGCTGCCGGTGCCGGAGAGCGTCGTCGTCACGTCGCTCGAGCAGCTCGACGAGTGTCCCGTGCCGGCGGTCGTGCGACCGGCCTTCACGCTCGGCGGGCGCGGCGGCGGGCTGGCGCGGACGGCCGAGGAGCTGCGAGATCGCGTCGAGCACGGCCTCGCTGCGAGCCCGATCGGCCAGGTGCTGGTCGAGCGCTCGCTCGAGGGCTGGCAGGAGTTCGAGCTCGAGGTCGTCGTCGACACGGCGGGCAACTGCATCGTCGTCTGCTCGATCGAGAACCTCGACCCGGTCGGCGTGCACACGGGCGACTCCTGGACCGTCGCGCCGCAGCAGACGCTGCCGGACGGCGAGCTGCAGCGGCTCCGCGACGCCGCCTTCACCTGCGCCCGCGCCGTCGGGGTCGCCACCGGCGGCGCCAACGTCCAGTTCGCCTACGAGCCGGCGACGCGCGAGCTGCAGCTGATCGAGATGAACCCGCGCGTCTCGCGCTCGTCCGCGCTCGCCTCGAAGGCGACCGGCTTCCCGATCGCGAAGCTCGCCGCGCTGCTCGCGGTCGGGTACACGCTCGACGAGCTGCCGAACGACATCACCGGCGTCTCCAGCGCGGCGTTCGAGCCGGCGCTCGACTACGTCGCCGTGAAGGCGCCGCGCTTCGACTTCGAGAAGTTCCCCGGCAACGCGAGTGCGCTCGGGACGGAGATGCGCGCCGTCGGCGAGGCGCTCGGGATCGGCCGTACGTTCCCGGAGGCGCTCTTGAAGGCGCTCGAGGGCGTCGAGGCGGGCGACGCGCTGCCCGAGCTTCCCGGCCTCCATCCCTACTTCGCCGACGAGCTCGCGTCGATCCGCGCCGCGGAGCAGGAGTTGGTGGCGAACGGCGACGTCGCCGCCGCGAAGCGCTTCGGCCTCCCCGACGCGCGGATCGCGCGCCTGCTCGGCGTCAGCGAAGCGGAGGTGCGGACGCGGCGCGGCGTCGCCGGCAGGCTCGCCGTCGACTCCTGCGCAGGCGAGTTCGAGGCGCAGACGCCGTACTACTACCTCTCGCACGAGCAGGGCGACGGCGACGAGACCGCGGCCGGCGCGGTCGTCGTACTCGGCTCCGGAACGAACCGGATCGGCCAGGGGATCGAGTTCGACTACTGCTGCGTCCGCGCCGCGCAGGCCTTCCGCCGGCTCGGCCACGAGGTCGTGCTCGTCAACTCGAACCCGGAGACCGTCTCGACCGACTACGACACGTGCGACCGGCTCTACCTCGAGCCGGTCACGCTCGAACGGGTGCTCGACGTGGTGGCGCTCGAGCGGCCGCTCGGCGTCGTCGTCTCGCTCGGCGGCCAGACGCCGCTCGCGCTCGCAGCCGGCCTCGCCGACGCGGGCGTGCCGCTGCTCGGCGATCCGCTCGGCGCGATCGAGCTCGCGGAGGACCGCGGCCGCTTCGGCGCCCTGCTCGGCGAGCTGGGGCTCGCCGCGCCGGCCTGGCGCTACGCCGACACCACCGCCGCAGCCCGCGCCTTCGCCGACGAGGTCGGCTATCCGGTGCTCGTCCGGCCCTCCTACGTCCTCGGCGGCCGCGGCATGCGCGTCGCGCGCGGCCCGGAGGAGCTCGAGCTGGCCGGCCCGGCGCTCGTCGACCGCTTCCTCGCGGGCGCGCTCGAGCTCGACGTCGACGTGCTCTGCGACGGCGAGGACGGCTGGGTCGCGGCGATCGTCGAGCACGTCGAGCGCGCCGGCGTGCACTCGGGGGACTCGGCATGCGTGCTGCCCGCCCCGTCCGTGAGCGAGCGGCTCGAGCGGGAGGTCCGCCAGCTCGCATCGACGCTCGCGCGAGGCCTCGGCGCGCGCGGCCTGCTCAACCTGCAGCTGGCGCTCCACGAGGGGGAGCTGCTCGTGCTGGAGGCGAACCCGCGCGCGTCGCGGACGATCCCGTTCGTGGCCAAGGCGACCGGAATCCCGCTCGTCGACCATGCTTGCCGCCTCCTGCTCGGCGCGTCGCTCGACGAGCTCGACCTGCCCGAGCGCGCCGCTCCCACGCGCGCCTGGGC
Organism: uncultured Gaiellaceae bacterium; assembly: GCA_963730405.1. GTDB lineage: Bacteria > Actinomycetota > Thermoleophilia > Gaiellales > Gaiellaceae > Gaiellasilicea. The sequence goes on from CAVSRW010000011.1 coordinate 240,667, forward strand.
GAAGGAGGCGATCTTCCCCTCCGAGCGCTTCGCCGGCGCCGCCGACCGCGGTGTCGAGATGCGCTCGACGGGCGAGGTGATGGCGAGTGGTCACACGCCCGCCGCCGCCTATCGTCGCGCGCTCCAGGCGGCCGGCCGGGCACGGGCGACCGCCGGCATTGGGAAGGCCTTGCAGGCGACCGGCTAGACGATCGCCTGCCCCGTCTCCTCGTCGAAGAAGTGGAGCCGGTCGACGTTCACCGCGAGCCGCAGCCTGCTTCCCGCGCGGGCCGAGGACTGCGGGCTGAGCCGCGCGGTCAACGTCGCATCGGCGCTCAACGACGCCGTGGCGGCGGCGCCTCCGTGGAAGGCCGGGAACGTGACATGCGCGATCAGCTCCGCCCCCATCGGCTCGGCGAGCGCACAGTCGACGTCCACGCAGGAGCCGTTCGCACCCGCGACCAGGGCAGCATCCTCGAAGCTCTCCGGCCGAATGCCGACAACGAGGGGCCGGCCGACACGCGCTCGCAGCCCCGGACAGCGCGCGAGGGTCGCGGCGGGCAGCTCGAGGGTCGTACCACCGAGCTCGAACGACATGCTCCCGCCCTCCTCGCGCAGCTGCGTCGCGACGAAGTTCATAGCGGGTGAGCCGATGAACCCGGCCACGAACAGGTTCTCGGGCCGGTCGTAGAGCCGCTGCGGCACGTCGCATTGCTCGAGCCGGCCCTCGCGCATGACCGCGACCCGGTCACCCATCGTCATCGCCTCGGTCTGGTCGTGAGTGACGTACAGCGTCGTCGTGCGCAGGCGCTGGTGCAGGAGCGAGACGTAGGCGCGCATCTCGACGCGCAGCTTGGCGTCGAGGTTGGAGAGGGGCTCGTCCATCAGCAGCGCATCCGGCTCGCGGACGATCGCGCGCCCCATGGCGACGCGTTGGCGCTGGCCCCCGGAGAGCTGACCGGGCTTCTTCTTCAGCAGGTCGGCGATCCCGAGCATCTCCGCCGCCGGCAGCACCCGCTCGCGGATCTCCCGCTTCTTCAACTTGTGCAGCCGCAGCCCGAAGCCCATGTTGTCGTAGACCGTCATGTGCGGGTACAGCGCGTAGTTCTGGAACACCATCGCGATGTTCCGGTCCTGCGGGTCGACGTCGTTGACGCACTCGCCGCCGATCCGCACTTCGCCCTCGGTCGGCCGCTCGAGGCCTGCCGTCATCCGCAGCACCGTCGTCTTGCCCGAGCCGGACGGCCCTACCAGGACGACGAACTCGCCGTCACCGATCGAGAGGTCGAACTCGTCGACGGCGATGGTGCCGTCGTCGAAGACCTTCTTCAACCCGCTGAACTCGATGGTCGCCATCAGGTGACCTCGCCGGTCGCGGCGGCGATCCGGTCGCGGTACCAGAGCGCACTCCGCTTCGGGATCCGCCGCTGTGTCTCGAAGTCCACATAGACGATCCCGAACCGCTGGGAATATCCGTGCTCCCACTCGAAGTTGTCGAGCAGCGACCAGACGAAGTAGCCGCGGACGTCGACCCCGGCGGCGAGTGCGCGCTCGACGGCGGCGAGATGACTCTCGATGTACGCGACCCGCCTCGGATCCTCGACGACCTCGGCGCCGTTGACACGGTCGTCGAAGGCGGCGCCGTTCTCCGTGATCAGCAGTGGCACATCGCCATAGTCGCGCTTCACCCGCAGGAGCAGCTCGGTCAGCGCCTCCGGCACGACCGGCCAGCCCATCGCGGTGCGGTCGTCGTCGGTGGGGACCTCGGCGAGGGCGAGGACCGTGCCGTCGTCGGTCGCGCGCACGAGGTTGGGCCGGTAGAAGTTGACGCCCAGGTAGTCGAGCGGCTGCGCAATCGTCTCGAGGTCGCCCGGCTGGATCGCGTCGAGCTCGCCGACGTGCGCCTCGTACAGGTCGACCATGTCGGCGGGGTACGAGCCACGAAGAACGGCCTCGAGGAACCAGCGGTTGTGGTGGCCGTCGAGGCGCCTCGCGGCGGCACGGTCCGCGTCCGACTCGCTCGCGGGCCGTGCCACCGTCAGGTCGAGCGTGATCCCGATCCGGCCGCTCCTCCCCGCGTCGCGGAAGGCGCGGGTGACGAGCCCGTGCGAGAGCAGCGCATGATGCGACGCCCGCACCGCTCGGCCCCAGTCCGTCGCGCCCGGGGCCTTCGTCCCGCGGGCGTAGCCGAGAAAGGACGTCACCCACGGCTCGTTGTGCGTGACCCAATCCTCGACGCCGTCGCCGAGCGCGTCGAAGACCAGCTCGGCGTAGTCGGCGAAACGGAAGGCGACGTCGCGCGACGCCCAGCCGCCGTCGTCCTCAAGCGCCTGGGGCAGGTCCCAGTGGTAGAGCGTCGCGAGCGGTGCGATCCCGCGCTCGCGCAGACCCTCGACCAGGCGGCGATAGAAGTCGAGCCCCCGGGCGTTCGCCGGCCCGCGGCCGTTCGGCTGGATCCGCGGCCACGAGATCGAGAAGCGGTACGCGCCCAGCCCGAGCGACGACATCAGGTCGAGGTCCTCGCGCCAGAGGCGGTAGTGGTCGCAGGCGGGATCGCCCGTGTCACCGTTGTGGACCTTTCCCGGCGTGCCCGCGAACCGGTCCCAGATCGACTCACCGCGGCCGTCGACCGTGGTCGCGCCTTCGATCTGGAAGGCCGCGGTCGCCGCGCCCCAGGCGAAATTTGGAGTCCTTCTGGGGAGGGGGCGTGGGGGAACCGGGAGGTTCCCCCACACGAGCAAGAAGAAGGGGGCTGTGGGGGGAAACATGGTTTCCCCCACGGGAGCCCGCGGAAGGCGGGCGACAGGTCATCCCTTGACAGCTCCTTTCATGATCCCGCCCACGATCTGCTTGCCGAGAACGAGAAAGACGACGAGCAAGGGCAGGATCGAGACGAACGTGCCCGTGAGGATGAGCGCGTAGTCCGGCACGTACGCAGCGCCGGCGAGCGTCGAGACGGCCACCTGCACGGTCGGGTTGTGAGGCGTGAGCACGATCAGCGGCCAGAAGAAGTCGTTCCACGTGTTCATGAAGGTGAGCAGGCCGAGCACGGCCGCGATCGGGCGCACGGCCGGCAGCACGACGTGCCAGAAGACGCGCATGGTGTGGCACCCGTCGACGCGGGCAGCATCGATCAACTCGTTCGGAACGGCGCCGGAGATGTATTGGCGCATCAAGAAGACGCCGAAGGCGGTGACGAGAAACGGCGCGATCACCGCCTGCAGGCGGTTGATCCAGCCGAAGTGGATCATCTCGATGTAGAGCGGGATCACGCCTAGCTGAACCGGCACGATGAGCGTCGCGATCACGACCACGAACAGCAACTTGCTGCCGCGGAAGCTGAGCTTGGCGAAGGCGAAGCCGGCGAGCGCGCTGAAGAAGACGACGGAGATGGTGACGACGCTCGCGACGATCGCGGAGTTGACGAGCGCCTTCGCGAAATCGACGTTGACGATCCCGGCATTGAAGAGCCGGTCGACGTTCTCGCGGAAGTTGCCTCCCGGTGTCAACACCGGCGGATACGCGCCGAGCGCAGAGTTGTCATGCGAGGCGACGACGAACGACCAGTAGAGCGGAAAGACGGAGAAGGCGACGAGCAGGAGCAGCCAGACATACGTCAGCGGCCCGGCGCGATGGTAGCCGCGGCTGCGTCTCCGGCGAGCCGGCGCGCGGAGGCGGTAGGGGAAGATGCTCACGCGTCCGCCGATCGGATCCTGCGCACGAGCAGGAAGTTGACGAAAGAGATCACGGCGATCAGCAGGAAGAGGCACCACGCGATCGCAGCCGCGTAGCCGAAGTCGAACTGCGTGCCTCCGAACGCCTTCTCGTACAGGTACATCGAGACCGTCTGGTACTGCCGGCCGGAGCCGCCGGTGCTGCCGCTCTTGACAGGCTGGAAGAGGAACGGCTCCGTGAAGAGCTGGAGCCCGCCGATCGTCGAGATGATCACCGTGAAGATGATCGTCGGCCGGATCATCGGGATCGTCACGTGGAGGAACTGCCGCCAGCTGCGGGCGCCGTCGACCGCGGACGCCTCGTACAACTCGTCCGGGATCGACTGCATCGCAGCGAGGTAGAGCAGCGCGTTGTAGCCCACCCAGCGCCACGTCACCATCGTCGAGAGCGCGATCCAGGACGACAGGCGGCCCGCCTCCCAGTTCACGTTCTCGATCCCGACCTGGTTGAGCAGGTAGTTGACGAGCCCGTAGCGGTAGCCGAAGAGCTGCGTGAAGATCAGCGCCACGGCGACGAGCGACGTCACCTGGGGGAGGAGGACGCTCATGCGGAAGAACGTCCGCACGCGCAGGCTGCGGTTGAGCACGTGGGCGATCACGAGCGCGAGCACGAGCTGAGGCACGGTCGAGAGCACCCAGATCCCGAGTGTGTTCACGACCGCATTCCAGAAGTACTCGTCCCGCAGGAGCTCCGAGTAGTTCTGGAGCCCGATGAAGCTCGAGGTCGGAGCGAGCAGGTTTCGGTCCGTGAGCGAGACCCACGCCGTGTACAGGAGCGGGAAGATTCCGAAGATCCCGAACAGGATGAAGAACGGCGCGATGTAGAGGTACGGCGAGAGCTTCGTGTCGACGCGCCGCAGCCGCCGGCGCGTCGCGCTCCGGCGCCGGGCGACCTGGGTCGGGGCGGCTGCGGCTCCGTCGCTCATCTCGGTCCCATCATCCTCCCGCGCGAGCGGGCGTGCCGGGCCGCGGAGAGGTCCGGCCCGGCACGCCCTGCGCTCCTACGACAGCGCCTTGACGTCCTTGAGGAACTGAGCCCAGGACTTCGCGGGCGTCTGCTTCTTCTGCTCGACGCGTTGGATCGCGTTCGAGGAAGCCGTCTGGATCGCGCCCTGCTGCGGACCGATCACCTGCGGCTTCAGCCGCAGCGCCGAGGTGGCGAAGATCTGCCCGACCGGCGCGTTGTTGAAGAACGGGTTCTTGAAGCCGGAGACCGCCTTGCTCTTCAGCAACGCCGGCTGGCTGGGCAGGTTGCCCGTCTGCTTGAAGACGTACGCCTCGGATGCCGGGGAGGTCAGGAACTTGACCAGGTCGGCGGCCAGAGCGGCATTCTTCGACTGCGCCGGCACGGCCAGGTAGGAGCCGCCCCAGTTGCCGCCGGTTCCCGGCGTCAGGGCGATGTCCCACTTACCCTTCGTGGCAGGGGCCTGCCCCTGGATGTAGCCCATCATCCAGGCGGGGCAGGTCACGGTCGCGAAGCTGCCCTTCTTGTAGCCCGTGTTCCAGTCGTTGCTGAAGGCGGCGAAACCGGCGGACTCGCCGGCCCCGATCGCCAGCATGGTGAGATCCCATGCGGCCTTGACCTTCGGGTTCGAAGCCACGATGACCTTGCCGGTCCGGTCGTAATAGGCCGGGTTGACCTGGCCGATCATCGCGTTGTAGACGTTGCTGCCGGAGTCGAAGAACGTGACGCCCTTCGGTGCCTTGGCCTGGAACCGCTTGCCGGTCTCCACGAACGCCCGCCAGGTCGGCCAGAGGTTCGAGACAGCCGTCCGGTTCGTCGGCAAGCCAGCCTTCTGGAACAGGTCGCGGCGGTAGCAGATCGCGAGGCTGCCGACGTCCGTGCCGAGCCCGACGATCTCGCCCTTGCTGCCGAGCCCCTGCTGCCACTTCCAGGGCAGCCATCGGTCCTTGAGCGCCCCCGCGCCGTACTGGCGCAGGTTCACGAACCGGGTGGGTTGAGCCTTGAACTGCGCGATGAAGCCGACCTCGATCGCCTCGACGTCGGCGGCGCCGGCACCGGTGGCGACGCTCTTCGCGAGGTTCGAGTGGTGGACCGCGTAGTCCTGAATCGACTCCTTGATCGTCACGCCCGGGTGCGAGCGCTCGAACTGCCGGTAGAGATCCTTGTATCCGAAGTCGCCGAAGAGGCTCACCGTGAGGGTGACCTCCTGCTGCGGCTTGCCCGCCGCCGTCGACGCCGCGAATCCGGCGGCTGCAACGAAGGCTACGAGGCCGAGCAGCACCGGGAGCGTGAGCCGGCGCCGTCGTGATTGTGTCAGCTTGCTGCCCATCTTCCGTCTTCCTCTCTGGTCGTGTCGGGGGCCGAGAAAGTCGTTGCGGGACACTGAAACGTGCTCAGTTCGAGCTGCGGTCACCCCCTTTTGCAAAGCCCTTCCAGTCGAGGCGCCGCAGGACTCGCGCACGACGAGCTCGACGGGGAGCACCGACACGTGCGGTGCGGAACTCTCGTCGTCGATCAGCTGGACGAGGGAACGGGCCGCGGCCGCGCCGAGTGCGCGCTTGTCCTGACGGATCGGTCGTCAGCGCGGGGCTGACGAGCTGCGCGAGCTGGATGTCGTCGAAGCCGACGACGGCGACGTCGTCGGGGCAGCGCCGGCCGGAGTCCTCGATGGCCTTGATCGCGCCCACGGCCATCATGTCCGAGGCGGCGAAGACCGCCGTGGGCGGCTCCCGGAGGGCGAGAAGCTTCCGCATGGCGGCCTCGCCGCTCTCGACGTAGAAGTCTCCGACGGCCTCGTACCGGGGCTGCTGCGGCAGGCCGAGCTCCTGCAGCTCGGCGCGGAAGCCGAGCAGGCGGTCGGCCGCCGGCTTCGTGTGCGCGAGACCGCCGATCGTCGCGATTCGCGTGTGCCCGAGGCCGTGCAGGTGCCTGACCGCGAGACGGGCGCCGCCGAGGTTGTCGGAGGCGACATAGCTCGCTCGCGGCCCGGCGACCGCGAGATCGACGGCCACCACCGGCGTGCCCAGCGCGATCAGCTTCTGCAGCTCGGGCTCTTCCACGTCGTCGACGGCGAGGACGACGACGCCGTCGACGCCGTGGTGACGTGCGCGCCGGGCGTAGGCGTGCGGGCCGTTCCCCGCCCCCGGCTGCTCGTGGGCGAACAGGAGGACGTCGTAGCCGTCCGCGCCGAGCGAGTGCTTCAGCCCGACGAGCACCTCGAGGAAGAACGGGTGCTGGAGATCGGGGTGCTCCTCGCCGGTGAAGAGGATGACGCCGATCAGCCTGGAGCGCCGCTGGACGAGCGCCCGCGCGGCCGCGTTGGGCGTGTAGTCGAGCTTCCGGGCGGCAGCGATCACCCGCTGGCGCGTCTCCGCGCTGACGTCCGAGTAGCCGTTGAGGACGCGGGACACCGTCGCTACCGAGACGCCGCTACGTGCAGCCACTTCGCGGATCGTGGAGATACTAGCCTCCGTTTCCGAAAACGTTTCCGGAACTTTATGCCTCTCCACGACTGGAAGTCAAGCCCTCAAATCGATCCTTTTCCGGAAGCGGTTACTGATCCTGCTGTCGGCCGAGCAGGTATCAGTAGGGCATGGCCGAACCGCTCGCCCGCGAGACACAGAAGCTGTACGGGCTGCCGCTGTCGGAGTTCACGGCGGCGCGAAACGCCCGCGCCAAGGCGCTGAAGCAGAAGGATCCGGAGCTCGCTGCGGAGGTGGCGGCGCTGCCGAAGCCGTCGGTGGCGGCCGGCGCGCTGAACGAGCTCGCGCGCGAGGACCCGTCCGAGGTGCGGGCGCTGATCCAATCCGGCAAGCGGCTGCGAGCCGCGCAGGAGGCCGCCGTCGCGGGCAAGAGCGGCGCCGACCTGAACGAGGCGGTCGCCGAACATCGCGCGGCCCTCGACCGCGTCACGCGCGACCTGCGTCGGCGCAAGCTGTCCGGCGCCACGCTCGAGAAGGCGACGCAGACGCTGCGCGTCGCCTCGATCGACCCGGAGCTCTGGCCGCTGCTCGAACGCGGAGTCCTCCAGGAGGACCTCACCGCCTCCGGCTTCGGCCTCGATCCGGCGCTCGTGGTCGAGCGGCCGAAGTCGGCGACGGCGAAGCCGAAGCAACCACCCACTCCGTCGAAGGCCGAGCTGGCGGCCGAGCGCAAGCGGCAGGAGGCCCGGGACCGCCTCGAGGAGGCGGAAGCGGCACTCGCCGAGGCCGAGAAGCAGGCCCGAGAAGCGGCGCGTGCCGTCGATCGCGCTGCCGCCGAGGTCGAGCGGGCGCGGCGACGGGTCGAGGGCTCCTGACGCGTTTCGCGAGCCGACCCCGCGCGGGTACAGTCGGCAGCAGTTCAAGGCGGACAGGAGGGCAACAATGGCTTTGCAGATCGGCGACACGGCACCCGACTTCGAGGCGGAGAGCACCGAGGGGCGGATCAGCTTCCACGACTGGATCGGCGACGCGTGGGCGGTCATCTTCTCGCATCCGAAGGACTTCACGCCGGTGTGCACGACCGAGCTTGGCTACATGGCGAAGATCAAGCCCGAGTTCGACCGGCGCGGCGTGAAGGTGATCGGGCTCTCGGTCGACCCCACGGAGCGGCACCAGGACTGGGCGAAGGACATCGAGGAGACCCAGGGACAGGCGCCCAACTACCCGATCATCGCCGATCACGACTTCCAGGTCTCGAAGGCGTACGGGATGCTGGCCTCGAGCGTCGAGGGCGACCCGCTCGCGCGCACGCCGGCCGACAACCAGACCGTACGGAACGTCTTCGTCGTCGGCCCCGACAAGAAGATCAAGCTCATCCTCGTCTACCCGATGACGACCGGCCGCAACTTCGACGAGGTGCTGCGCGTGATCGACTCGCTCCAGCTGACCGCGAAGCACAAGGTGGCGACGCCGGTCAACTGGCGGCAGGGCGAGGACGTGATCATCGCCGGCTCGGTCTCGGACGACGAGGCGCGGGAGACGTACCCGGACGGCTGGGAGTCGCCGAAGCCGTACATCCGGATCGTGCCGCAGCCCAACTGAGGCATCAGGGGACGGAGAGCGAGATCTCGGGGGGCAGCTCCCCGGGCTCTCCCTCCGCCTCGAGCTCGAGGCGGACGCGCGCGTCGAAGTAGAGGTACGTGGTCGTGAGCGCGACGAACGGCATCGCGACCGCGTTGATGACGCCGGCGACCACGTTGGCGAGAGAGAGCGGCGCCTCCGTCGCGACGATCAGCACGGTCCCGAGGAGCGTGCCCACCGCGAGCGGGATCAGCGTCCCGAGCCCGACGATCGATGCGACCCGCAACCAGCGGCGGCGGACGAGCGCGCCGCTGCGCCGAAGCGACTCCCGCGCCGGCAGGCCCTCCAGCTCCACGACCTGTGCGAGCAGGGAGAAGCGAACGGCAAGCCAGATCGCGACCGGGGCGAGGACGACGGTGGCGCTGAGCGCGATGCAGAGCGCGACCGCGATCGCCGTCGCGCCGAAGAGCGTGCGGGCGCGCATCAGGGCACGTTTATAGGCGTCGATCGGGCCGATCGAGCCGCCCTCGTCGAGGCGAGCAACGGCGCAGGCCGTCGCCGCCTGGACGAGCGCGACGCCGAAGAAGGTGAGTGCGGTGCCGATTGCGACCCCGAGGAGCGCCAGCGCACCCGCACTTTCCCCGGAGACGTCGACTCCGGCGAGCCCGAAGCCGCCGAAGACGATCGACTGGAGCAGTGCGATCAGGATCGAGACCGGGATCAGCAACAGGCCGATCCCGATGAACAGCCGGAAGTGAGCGAGGTACATGCGCCCGGCGCCGGCGAGGATCTGGCCCCAGGCCCGGCGGCGCCCGGCGCGGAGAGGCGCCGTCGGACGCCACGTCGTCCGCGTGGTCGCGAACGCCGCGAGCGCGAGCAGCGCCGCGAGCAGGATGAGCGTCTTCGCCGGGTCGCGGAGCAGCCGGACGAGCGCGCTGGAGCCGCGCGCGACGACCGAGCAGAAACCGTCCGTTGCCTGCGTCCCGAACAGGCCGCCCGTCGGGACCGCATACGACCGCTCGCGCCAGTCCTCCGACACGACGATCGGCTCGCTCCACGATCGCTTCATGTTCGGCCCGGTCGGGCCGTTGAAGAACGCCTCCTGCAGCTCGCCCCAGCGGCCCTCGAACGTGATCCACGGCAGCTCTCTGCGCGCCGCCGCGGCGTCGCTCGGGATCGTCACGACGTCGGGGTCGAGCTCGTTGTGCGGGCCGCGGGTGTCGTCGCAGCCGACGCCCTGCTCGCCGGAGCTGCCGAGGAAGAGGGCGTCGTCGAAGAAGTTCGCGTGCGAGCCCGCCGCCGGGTAGACGACCGGCCGGCGGCCGTCCACGAGCTCGAGCTTCTCGTCGTCCCAGTCGGCCAGCTCCGAGCCCTCGTGCTGGCTGTAGCCGACCGCAACCGGATCCTGATCGAGCGCTGCACGCGCGTCGGCCGCGTCGAAGAGGAGCTGGACGTTCTCCCAGTCGCCCTCGTGGAGGTTGTTCCAGTCGTTGTAGGCGTAGAAGAGCCAGTACTGGAGCGCGAGCCGCCCCGGGTGCGCCGGGTCGGTCGCGACATGCGCGTAGACCGTCGGTGCGTGATCCTCGGTGATCCGGTCCGCCCACTGCTCGTACGAGCAGCCGGGATCGAGCGCCCCTCCCGGGAAGTCGAGGTGGTACTCGTAGAGGTCGACGAGGTCGTCCGCGGTGGGGCCGACCTCGATCAGGTCGAGTGCGTTCCACGGCCCACGCAGCGCGACCGTCGGCTCGTCGAAGAGCGCCTCGACGTCCATCGGCTCGTACGGCTCGCCGGGGCCGCACTCCTCGAGCTGCTCGACGAGCCGGACGACGGGCGCATGCCGCTCCGCGAGCTCGATCTCGTCGCCGAGCGCGGCCGCCGCACCGGCGGCGCCGGCCAGCGCGACCAGCGCAGCTGCCGCAACGGCTGCGACGCGCACGTTCATCCGGCCCGCGCACCCATCGCGAGATCATCCCACGGCTCGGCACGCGGCACTGAAAGGGATCGCCGGCGACGTTGCAGTGCACCGTCTCCGCGCGCCGGCCGAAGCATGAGCGGGGCGGCGGGGAGCGACCCGCCACCCCGCTCTGGCTCGATCAACCCTCGCCGGGCACCTCGAACAGCGGGCACACGAGCGATCCGGGCGTGAGCCCCGACACCGGCACCGCGGCAAGCGGATCCGCCTTGCGCGCCGGCTCCTGGACGGTCGGCATCTTGGCCGAGGCCGAGGGCCCGCCCGCGAGGCGCAGGATCTCGACCCCGCGGCTCATGTCGAAGAGGTAGATCAGGTCGCCGCGCCACGCGACATCCCACGACAGCGAGCTCGGGTTCGCGACCGGGTCGGTCCCGGTCACGTAGTAGTAGCCCACCTGGCGCAGGTTCCGGGCGTCGGACGCGTCGATCAGGCGCAGCCCCTGGCCGTACCAGGCGGCAGCGACCGTCGACCCCTCGACCTCGAAGTAGTGCGCCGAGCACGACTGGCTCGGTGAGGTCGTCGTGCCGGCATCCTGCGTCGGGTGGAACGCGCTCAGCGCGTTCATCCGGTACGGCTGCGCCGGCGTCGAGTTGGTCGCCGGCTCGCCGCCGAGCGAGTCGGTGATGTCGGCGGCAACGATCCGGCCGCTTGCACTGCACGGTCCGGTGAAGTCCTCCTCGGTCATCAGGACGACGTTCCCGTCCGGCACCCCCGCGGCGCGGATCTCGCCGCTCAGCGGCCTCGCGGCGTTGTGGATGAAGTCGGTCTGCGGCTGGGCGACGCCGTCCGGGCCGCCCTCGACGCCCCCACCGGCGATCAGGATCGGATCCCACGGCCGGGCGTTCCGCATCTCGTCGGTCCGCGGATCGCGCCAGCGGCCCTTCGTCGCGTAGCCCAGCAGGCCGCCGCGGCCGCTCGTCCAGGCGATCCCGTTGTCGTCGACGTCGACGTCGTGCGAGTAGTCGGTGAGCCCGTCGTTGCGCCAGAGATCGATCGGCTCCGGGAAGACGTGCGGCTGCGTCGGATTCCGGAGGTCGGTCACCCAGATCGGCCTGCCGTCGCCGCGGCCGCCGGGCGTGAACGGCCCGAGATACGCGAGGTCGTCGCGCCTCGCCGGCCCGCCGGCCCAGACGTAGTTGCACCCGTCGATGCAGCTGACCGTGTGGCCCGCGGGCAGATCGACGAAGTCACCCACCTGCCGGAGGTTCTCCGGATCGCCGTACGAGATCACGTAGAAGCCCGAGCGGCAGTCCGGGTCGCGGTTCTTCGAGCCGAGCGTCCCGATCCCCGGGCAGCCCGCCTGATCGACGTCGTCATGGCGCGGGTCCAGCGCGCCGATGATCAGGTTGCGGCGGACGTCGATGTCCATGTCCTCGTCCTGCCAGTACCCGTTCGGGCCCAGGATCCCGGGGGGCTGGAACGTGTCGAGCACCTGTGGGCTCGTCGGGTCGCTGACGTCCACCGTCTTGAAGCCGAAGCGGCCGGTGATGATCAGGATGTCGCGGCCGCGCACCTTGTCGAACTTCCCTTCGACCACCTGGGACGTCCCGGGTACGCGCGTGACGTACTCCAGCGAATCGGAGATCTGCGCGCCGGCCGGCGGCTCGGCCTGCGGTGCGGCTCCCGCCCCGATCCCCAGCAGGCCTGCCAGGACGGCGCCGACGATGAGTCCAAATCTCATCATGAGGCTCCTCCTTCCTCGAACTCGCCCCGGCATCCTTTCAATCCCTGGTGTCGCCTGCGTCACCTCCCAGAAACCGCGTCAGCTCGTCGGCAACGAGCTCGGGAGCCGTCAGCGTCGCCACGTGCGCCTGGCCCGGCAGCACCGCGATCCGTGCCTGTGGGACGGCGCCGCGGATCAGCTCGGCGGCTTCGCGCGCCCAGGGCGGGCTCTCCTCGCCGAGGAGCAGCAGCATCGGAGCCGCAAGCCCGGCGAAGCGCTCCCGCTCGATGCGGTACTCCTCTTCGGCTCGGATCTCGCGCGCGATCGTGTGCACCGCGGCGACTCGGGCCGGCCAGACCGGGGAGGCGCGGATCTGGCCCAGCTCGGCCTCGGTCAGCCCGAACGACCGGTACGCGGCGGCCAGCGCCTCCTCGTCCTCGCCCGTCTCGAGCAGCGCCGCCATCCGCTCGACGTCTGCGCGCGGCACGACCCGGATGCCCGGCGAGCCCTCGTAGAGGACGAGCCGGCGCAGGCTTCGCAGCCGCGGTGCCGCGGCAAGCGCGACGGTCGCGCCGAACGAGTGGCCGAACACGTCCGCGGGGCCGTCGAGCGACTCGACGACACACGCGAGGTCGTCGAGCTCGTGCTCGAACGCGTAGTCGGGCGAGTCCCCGCTCTCACCCCGCCCCCGCCGGTCGAGCGCGTAGAGCGTGAAGCGCTCCGCGAGCAGCGGCGCGACGAATCTGAAGCTCGTGTGGTCGGACGCCGTCCCGTGCACGAGGACGAGCGGCGGGCCGTGCCCGCTGCGGCGGTACGCGATCCGCGTGCCGTCCCCCGAGGTCACGTGCCCGGCAGTGGCGGGCACATCAGTCCTTCATGGAGCTAGGCGGGCTCGAACCGCCGACCTCCTGGGTGCGATCCAGGCGCTCTCCCAGCTGAGCTATAGCCCCTCGGCCGCGCATTGTAGCGCGTCGGTCGAGCACCGCCACCGGCGACGAGGGCGCCCCTGGGACGCGCGGATGAGCCGTCGATGGCTTGCGTAGCGGCATTCGCACTCCGGATCGACCGTGAGCCGACTGTCATACAGCCGGGCCGACCTTGGGTCAAGGCGCGCGCGCCTGGAGCGACTCGAGCCGGTCGATCGCCGCCATCCGCGGGAAGAGCTTCGGCCAGACGAGCGCGCAGAGGATCGTCAGCGAGCCACCGATCACGACGGCCGGCGCGGCGCCGACGAGCGCGGCGGCGGCGCCCGACTCGAAGGCACCGAGCTCGTTCGAGGCGCTGATGAAGACCATCTCGACGGCGTTGACGCGGCCGCGGAGTGCATCCGGGGTCGCGAGCGCGGTGATCATCGAGCGGATGTTCATGCTGATCATGTCCGCGAAGCCGCTCACCGCGAGCGCGGCGAACGAGAGCGGGAACGAGTGCGAGAGGCCGAAGACGACCATGCTCGCGCCGAAGACGGCGACGACGATCAAGAGCTTCCGCCCCACCGTCCCCTGCAGCGGCCGGCGGGTGAGCATGATCCCGGCGAGCATCGCGCCGACTGCGGGCGCGCTCCGGAGCACGCCGAGCCCCACCGGGCCGACGTCGAGGATGTCGCGGGCGAACACCGGCAGCAGCGCGACGGCGCCGCCGAAGAGGACGGCGACGAGGTCGAGCGAGATCGCGCCCAGCAGGACGGGCGTCCGGCGGACGAAGCGGAGACCGGCGAGCAGGGAGGCAACCCGCGAGCCTCCGCCCACGTCGAACGGCGCCTCCTCGATCTCCCGCGGCTTCATCGGGAGCACGAACGCGACCGAGATCAGCATCAGCACCGCGCCCGTGGCGTAGACGATGTCCGGGCCGAGCGCGAAGAGGAGGCCGCCGACCGCGGGGCCGACGACGACGACGCCCTGGAAGACGGTCGAGCGGAGCGCGATCGCGCTCGGGAGCAACTCGAACGGGACGAGCGTCGGCGTCATCGAGCGGATCGCGGGATTGCCGAGCGCCGCCGTGCAGCCGCTCGCGAACGAGAGCGCGAGGAAGGGCCAGAGCTCGTCGGCGCCGTTGAGGCTGACGAGGAGCAGGAGGACGGTGATCGCCGCGTCGGCCGCGAGCGCGCCCGCGTAGATGAGTTTCCGCGGCAACCGGTCTGCCAGCGCTCCCGCCGGCAGCGCGAAGAGGAGCAGCGGCAGGAACTCGGCCAGTCCGACGAGGCCGAGATGGAAAGGGTTCCGCGCGATGTCGTAGACCTGCCAGCCGACCGCGACGAAGACCATCTCGCGGCCGAAGCCGTACGAGATGCTCGATCCGAGCGAGAGCGAGTAGTCGCGAACCTGGAGGACCGGTGGCAGCCGCCGCTTCATCGGACGGCGAGGCTATCCAGAGCTGTCGACGCAACGAGGATCTGAGCCGTCGCCGCACGCTGGACTGCACGATGCGGCGTCCTCAGTCGCGCCGATATGCCTGCATATCGGCACTCCCTGCGTCCTTGCCTCGCACCGCCCAGCGCACGCCGACGACGAGCCGACGTCACGTCGACAGCTCTACGATGCGGGCGTGCGTGCGGTCGTGCTCGACGGAGACGGACAGCCTCGCCTGGCCGACGCGCCGGCGCCGCGCGAGCCGATGCAGGTGCTCGCCTGCGGGCTCTGCGGCTCCGACGTGGAGAAGATCGGCGTCGCGCCCGCGGGGACGGTTCTCGGGCACGAAGTGGTCGGGCGGCGCCCGGACGGAGCGCGCGTCGCGTTGATCCACCACCTCCCCTGCGGGGAGTGCAAGCGGTGCCGCTCCGGCCACGAGTCGACCTGCGAGCGGTTCTCCGCCCCGACGATCGTCCCGGGCGGCTTCGCCGAGCAGGTCGAGGCCGCGGACGGGATCGAGCTGCCCGGCTCCGTGGACGACGCGACCGGGACGTACCTGGAGCCGCTCGCCTGCGTTCTGCGCGGCGCGGAACGCGTGCCGTCCGGCCGCGTGCTCGTCGTCGGCCAGGGCTTCGTCGGCCGGCTCTTCGCCGAGGTGCTGCGCACGCGGGGCGACGAGGTCTACGCAGTCGATGCGCGGCCGGAGCGCTCCGGCCGAACGCCCGACGGGCCGGTCGACGCCGCTGTCCTCTGCGCGCCCGCGGCGCCGCTCGAGGCGGTCGCGCCCGGTGGCACCGTGCTCGTCTTCTCGCCCGCCGCGCCCGTCGACCTCGACCTCGTCTACCGGAACGAGCTGACGCTGACCGGCTCCCGCTCGGCGACGCCGCGGCACATGCGCGAGGCGCTCGAACTGCTCCCGCGGCTCGACCCGCCGGAGCCGACCGTGCTGCCGCTCGAGCGGTTCGAGCACGGGCTCGAGCTCTACCGCTCCGGCCGGGCGCTCAAGGTCGTCTACACGCCGTGAGCTTGCTCACGTTCCTGGGGCGCCGCTCGCGTCGCGTAGTCCGGTGGGACAGTACGGCGGTACGGCCCGCCGGATGGAGCGGCGCGAGCGGCGCCAGCCGTTCGCGGAGCCCGGCTCCGCCGGGCGGGAGCGAAAGGCGGCCAGGGACGTGAGGGCGCTGCGCTTCCATGGGCCGGGGGACCTGCGGCTGGAGGATGTCCCGAGCCCGGAGCCCGGCCCGGGCGACGTTCTCGTCCAGGTCGAGGTCGCGCTCACGGACGGCACCGACCTGAAGGCGTTCCGCCGCGGCCATCCCGTCCTGCTGCGGGAGCTCCCGAGCCCGTTCGGGCACGAGTTCTGCGGGATCGACGTCGCCACCGGCAAACGGGTCGTCGCCGCGAACTCGGCGGCGGGCGACGAGCGCGGCGAGCCGATCGAGCTTCTGAACGGGGCGTACGCGGAGCTGATCGTCGTGCCGGCGGCGATCGCGGCGGTCAACCTCCTCCCCGTGCCGGCGGGGCTCGCGCCCGAGATCGCGGCGATGGTCGAGCCGCTCGCCTGCTGCCTGCGCGGCGTCGAGCGGGCCGGGATCGAAGCCGGCGACCGGGTCGCGATCCTCGGCGCCGGCCCGATCGGGTTGATGCTCGCCGCCTGCGTCGCGGATGCGGGCGGGAGGCCGGAGGTCGTCGGCGGCCGGCAGGAGCGGCGCGCGCTCGTGCCCGAGTTCGGCGCCGTGACAGGGGACGGCGAGGGCGCGGACGTCGTGATCGAGGCGGCGGGCACGGAGGACGCGTGGCGGCGGGCGCTCGAGCTCGTCCGCGCCGGCGGCACCGTCGTCTACTTCGGCGGACGCGAGTCGGGCAGCGAGCTGCGCGTGGACACCTACCGGCTCCACTACGAGGAGCTGACGCTGCGCGGCGCCTTCCACCACGCCCCTCGCCACGTTCGCGCGGCGCTCGCCTTCCTCGCGAGCGGCGCCTTCCCCTGGCAGCGGCTGATCACGCACCACGTCCGGCTCGAGGACGTTCCCGCGCTCCTCGCCGATCCGCCTTCCGACTATCTGAAGGCGGCGGTCGTCCCCTAGATTTCCGCCATGGGCCTCGCGCACTGGGACGACGTCGAGTCGCATCGCCGTGCCAAGGGCGAGATGGACGCCACCTGGCAGCGGCTCGGCGACGCGGCCGGAACGAAGGACGTCGGCCTCAACCGCGTCCGGGTGGCGCCCGGAAAGCTGCCGACCCCGCCCCACTCGCACAGCGCCTCCGAGGAGGTCTACTACGTCCTCGGCGGCTCCGGCCTCGCGTGGCAGGACGGCGACGTGCACGAGGTGCGCCCCCGCGACTGCGTCATCCATCGCGCGAACCAGTTCGAGCACACGTTCGTCGCCGGGCCGGACGGGCTCGACTTCCTCGTCTTCGGCACGAGGCACCCGACGGAGATCGGCTGGCTGCCCCGTTCCCGCGCGGTCCGCCTCGGCCGGCCGTGGGCCGAGGGCCGGACCGACGATCCCTGGGACCGCGAGGCGGAGGCGCCGCCGCTCGAGTACGGCGAGCCGTCGGAGCGGCCGCCGAACATCCTCAACGTCGACGAGATCGAGCTCGAGCAGTGGCAGGACCGAGTGACGTCGGCCCCGATGGCGACGCGCGAGCGCTCCGACCAGGCCGGCTTCCACTGGGAGCGGCTCGCTCCCGGGAAGAGCGGCTCGGTGCCGCACTGCCACTCCGAGGAGGAGGAGGTCTTCGTCATCCTCGAGGGCGGCGGAACGCTGCACCTGTGGCCGTCGCCGTCGTTCGCGGCCGGCACGGGCGCAGAGAAGGAGGAGTTCGCGCTTCGGCCCGGGCACGTCGTCGCGCGGCCGCCCGCGACGCGCATCAGCCACTGGTTCCTTGCCGGGCCGGAGGGTCTGACGATGCTGATCTACGGCACCCGCAAGCCGAACGACATGGCGTACTACCCGCGCTCGAACAAGATCGCCTGGCGCGGCCTCGGCGTGATCGGCCGGGTCGAGGTGCTCGACTACTTCGACGGCGAAGCTGACGACTAGCTGCGCAAGAGGAGCAGCCGCGGAAGCGGCTGCTCCTCGCGCGAAGACCCCTGAAGGGGCCGCTTCGCGGCCCAAGTGCGCTCAGAGTCGTCCTCGTGCTAGCCGAAGAGCGTCAGCTCGGGCTCGCGCTCCCCGCGCAGGACGGCGAGGTCGACCTCGACGCACACGAGCCCGCGGCTCTCGGCGAGCGTGACCGCCTGCGGCTTGAACGACTGCGCCGCGAGGATGCCGCGGCAGCCCGCCTTGGCCGGATCGGCTCTGATGAAGCCGAGGTACCGCGTCAGCTGCTCGACCGCCTCGATCGTCCCGATCCGCTTGATCTCGACCGCGACCCAGCCGTCGTCGCAGTCGCGGCACATCAGGTCGACGGGCCCGATCTCGGTCATCCACTCGCGCCGGTCGAGCCGAAGCTCGGCCTCGAGCCGCTGCGGTGCGGCGGCCAGCGCCTCCTGCAGGTGCCTCTCGACCCCGTCCTTCTCGAGCCCTGCGACCTCATCCATCTCGTGCTCCTGGTCGGTCAGCACCTCGGCGATCCGGATCTCGAGCCGGTCTTCCGTCCTGCCCGCGCGCTTGCGGACGACGATCAGGTCGTCCGACTCCTCGATCACGGTCGGCGGCGTCATCCAGTTGCTCGGGCGGTAGCCGCCGCTGTCGGCGTGGACGAGCACGGAGCCGTCGGACTTGATCATCAGCAGCCGCACCGCCTCCGGCAGGAAGGCGTCGAGGCGGCCGGTGTAGCTGACCTCGCAACGGGCGACGAGCAGGCGCATCCCGGCAACCTACTGGCCGTTTCGGACAGGTCGCTAGGCGCGTTCAAGACGATCGTCGCGTTCAAGACCTGACGCCCGAGCCGCCGTAGCGTCGGACGCGTCAACCCATGCAAGGGGGTAGGAGTGCGCACATCGATGTTCGTCGCGGCCGTCGCCGCAGTCACGCTGCTCGCGTTCGCCGGCGCAGCGTCCGGGGAGGGGAACCGCGTCGTCGCCTCCGCCGGCGGCGACTGGAGCATGAGCGGGCAGGCCGCCGGCTCGACCTTCGAGATCGGGCCCTTCACGTTCAACGTCCGCGTGTACGCGGACGGGAGCGCCGCAGGTCGCTTCGACTACACGCAGGTGCGCGACGGCGGCGAGCCGCTCGTCGTGAAGGGCTCGCTCGACTGCGCGACGATCTCGGGGAACCAGACCTGGGTCGGAGGCGTGATCGAGGAGAGCTCCCGGGCGAGCCTCGTCGGGCTGGACATGTGGTTCCAGGTACAGGACAACGGCGAGGGCGCAGGCAGCCCACCCGACATGTCGTCGACGATCGGAGCCGGCGGGCCGGGCACCGGCGAGGCGTACTGCGCCGCCGCCCCGGTCGTGCTGTTCCCGTTCTTCCTGGACGCCGGCAACCTGCAAGTGCGGCCGGCTTCCTAGGACAGGCGCCCAGCGAGGGCCGGGGACAAGCCTCGGCCCTCGGAGCGCGTTTCGAAGCGCGCTCTCAGCGGCGCAGCAGCTCGCGATAGCGCCCCGGGGTGACGCCCGCGTACGCGCCGAAGGCGCGGGTGAAGTGGCTCTGGTCGGCAAAGCCGGCGGCCGCGGCGACCTCTGCCAGCGAGACGTCCGGCAGGGCGAGCTGCGCGCTCGCCCAGTCGAGCCGCCGGGCACGCGCGTACTGGCCGACGGTGACGCCGTACTCGCGCCGGAAGCTGCGGGCGAGGTGGACCGGGTGGACGCCGACCGCCGCGGCGAGCTCGCTCAGAGTCAGCGCGGCCGGCACCCGCTCGTCCAGGAGCTCCCGTGCGTCCCGGATCCAGCAGCCACGACGCACGACTCTCGAATCGGCCCGTCCGGCCGTCGAGAGCAGCTGCAGGACGAGTCCCTCCGCGGCGAGCGGCCAGCTGTCGTCACCGGCGTGCAGCTCCGAGGCGATCCGCCAGCCGATCGCCGTCGTGGCTGCCGCCCGCACGTGGCGAAGCCGCCGGAGCAGCTCGCCGAAGGCGTCCGCCTCGTCGTCGCGGCTGCGCACCGCCAGCACCTTGGTCGGCTCGGGGCCGAAGTCGCTCGTGTGCGCCGCACCGACCGGCAATCGTCGCGAGGCTGTCTCGCGCCAGCGTCCAGCGCAGCCGGCCGAAGCCCTTCGCCACCGACCCTTCGAGCACGACGACGACGTAGCCGCGCTCGACGTCGAAGGCCGGGATGCTGTGGTTCGCGGCGAACGAGAGCAGCTGGATCTCGAACGGCCCGACCTCCGCCTTCGTGGCACGTGCTCCCCCGCGGACGAGGTCGACGCGGGTCGCGGTCATCGTCCTCTGAGACGCGAGCGGCGTGGCGCGGTTAGCGATCGCCGGTGCAGCGGAGCGCGAGCACGAGGCGGACGGCCTCAGGCGCGGCGGACGAGCGTGACGCCGTCGCGGACGGTCAACTGGACGGCGACGACGCGCTCGTCCGTCGCCAGCTTGTCGTTCAGCGCCGCGATCAGCCGCGTCGTCTCGTCGGGCGGGTCGAGCACGCGGCCGCTCCAGAGCGTGTTGTCGATCGCGATCAGGCCGCGCTCCGAGAGCCGCGGCAGCACGGCCTCGAAGTACGCGTCGTAGTTCTCCTTGTCCGCGTCGATGAAGACGAGGTCGAACTCGCCCTCGAGCCTGCCGATCGTCTCCTGCGCCGGGCCGAGATGGAGCGTGATCTTGTCGCCGTGCGGGCTGCGGTCGAAGTAGCGCTGCGCCACCTCGGCGTGCTTCGGGGCGATGTCGAGCGTGTCGATCCGGCCGTCCGGCGGCAGAGCCGCAGCCATCGAGAGCGCCGAGTAACCCGTGAAGGTGCCGATCTCGAGCACGCGCTTCGCGCCCGTCGCGGCGACGAGCACCTCGAGGAAGCGACCCTCGATCGGCCCGGTGAGCATCTGCGGCGAGGCCATCGTCGCCTTCGTCTCCTCCGCCAGCTCGGCGAGGAGCGGGTCGGGCGGCGTCGTGTGCCGCTCGGCGTACTCCTCGAGCTTCTCGTCGACGAGGATGCTCATCGCTCCACGCGCGAGCCGCCGACGATCGCCTCGCGCCCGTCGGCGAACCGCACCATCGCCTTACCCTTCCCGTCGTAGTCGGGTGACCAGACGACGAGCGTCGCGTCCTCGCCGCCGACGCGGACGGCCTCGTCGATCGACCTCGCGTCGCCGCGCCAGTAGCGCACGAACGGGTTCTCCTCCCACTCGCGCCCGATCGTCGTCTCGTCGGTGTGGCCGGGCAGGACGCGAACCTCGGGCGGCAGCGTCATCAGCACGTCCATCACCGAGGCGCGGATCGGGGCCGCGTCGGGGCCGCCGCCGACGGCGTCCTTGAAGAGGATGTCGGCGGTGAAGGCGACCGTCTCGTTCGCGACGAACGCGAGGTGGTCGTCGGAGTGGCCGGGCGTCTCGAACGCCTGGATCGAGAGGCCGCCGGTCTCGATGGACCCCTTGACGATCTCGAGCCCGTAGCGCTCGACCAGCTCGTCGTCGCCGGCCACGTGGTCGGGGTGCGAATGTGTTGTGAGCAGGTGCGTGACCGTGAGGCCCTCTCGCTCGACGACCTCGTGCAGCGGCTCGAGCGGCGCGCCGCTGTCGATGAACACCGCCGTCCCGCCCGGCTCGTCCGCGAGCACGTAGGCGTTCGAGAGCCACTCGGGATGCATGCTCCGCTCGATCAGCACGCCGGGACCGTACACCGCGAGAAAGGATCGCGGCCGGCGTTGCCTCTGTTCAGGTGGGAGCGCGTTCGGCGCCGGCTCAGGTGCTCCGGCCGGACCGCCGAACTGCGATCCCTCGCCTCTCAGGGCAGCGGCGGCAACGGCCCGGGAGGCGAAGGCACCGGCAGCGGTGGGATGCCCGCCCCAGCGGCGCCCGCCGCGCCGGTGGCAAGCTCGACGACCGGTGCCAGCGGCTCCGGCACGGGGACCGACTCGATCAGCGTCTCGACGGAATCGACCGTCGCGGGCAGCGGCTCGAGCGCCGGCTCGAGCACGGGGTCGAGGACAGGGTCGAGCACAGGGGTCAGCGTCGGTGAGGCCGAGACGGGCGGCGTCGGTGCCGCGGGGTCCCCTGTCGCGGTGGGCGCCGGCAGGAACGGCGCGGGAGCCGCGGGCGCGGGCGTCGCGGGCGCAGCCGCCGCGGGCAGGAGCGGCAGCGTACGCACGGAGGTGCGTAGGCCGGCCGGCGCCGTGGCAGCCTGCCCGGTCGCGCGGATCGCGGGCTGCGTGAAAGCCGTCGCGGGCGCGACGGCGACGGCCGGCTGCCTCGAGCCGGCGACGGGCGGCGGCACCCGGTCGGCTGGCGCCTCCGAGACGGCGACGCCGGCCCCGGCGACGGCGAGCACCGTGGCTCCGACGGCCCCGGCGGCGCGCGGTGTCAGCGTGGCGACCTCGACGCGGGACGCGAGACCGGTCAGCCAGCCGGGCACGGGGACGAAGATCCCCGGCCGCCGCCGCGCGACGACCGGCGGGTCGAGCAGCTCCCGCAGGGTGCGGCGGGCGCGGAAGAGCAGCATCTGGATCGCGCCGACCGTCGAGCCGATCTCCTCGGCGATCTCGTCGTAGGAGAGGCCGCCGAGCTCGCGCAGGACGAAGACCCGCCGCTGCTCGGACGGAAGCTCCGAGAGCGCTTCCGCGAGCGCCCGAGCCTGCTCGTAGGGGATCTCCGCCGCGACGGGGGTGTCGACGACGAGCGGTTCCTCCCGCGGCCGCCGCTGTGACGTCCGGAAGCGCCGTCGTCGCACGTTCTCGGAGATCGCGAGCAGCCACGCGCGCGGCGACTCCGGCTCAGCCCCGCGGAGAACGGCGCGATAGGCGTCGACGAATGCAGCCTGGGTGACGTCTTCGGCCTCCTGCGCGTCCCCGAGCTCGCGCAGCGCCGCCCGGTAGACGTCGGCGCGATGACCGCGGTAGAGCTCCTCGAACGTCAGGTCCGCGGCGGCACGATCGGCTGGGCGTCTCGCTGCCATCCCACATGAGCAACGCAGCGGGGGCGCAGAAAGATGCGGTCAGCGCGCCTCGGCGCGCCGCTTGGCTGCCCGAAGCCAGAGCCGCCGGATCAGGCCGCTGAACGGGCGGATCACGAGCCAGTAGGCGCCGAAACGCCGCCGGGCGGCGGCGTCGGTGAGGTAGACGCGCGTCTCGGTCTCGAGCAGCGCACCGTCGCCGTCCGCGATCGCACGCAGGTCCAGCGCCATCTTCGCGTAGCCCGGCTCGGCGAAGCCGACGAAGTCCTCCACCGCTCGAATGCCGCCGCCGCGCATCCACGGCCTGCCGATCAGAACGAGGGTGTCGGGATCGTGGAGGCGGAAGCCCTGTGCCTGAAGAGCCTCCCAGACCCGGCCCCGCGGCGCCGCGTGCAACCCCCGCAGGCGGACGAGCAGGGACACGAGGGGCACATCCTCGAGCCGGGTCTCCCGAGCCGCGGCGAGCGCGTCGGCAGGCGTGGCGGCGACGCGGATCGAGTGGTGCTCGCGGTGGTGGTAGACCGGCAAGGCGTCCGTGACCGTCATCCGCGGATCCTCGCAAACGGCGAGAATCGCGCGATGCGCGTGGCCCTCGTCGCTCTCGCCCTGCTCGCGGCCGCGCCCGCGCAGGCCGGCGTCCGCGTCGTGCCGCCGTTCGACCCGGCCGAGTACGCCGACCGTGCGGCGATCGGGTGGCTCGTCCCCGGCGCCGGGCCGAGCGTGACGCGCGAGTCCGCGCTGGCGGCGCTGCTGCGTGGGGAGCTCGAGCACGACCTGCTCGGCGGCACCGCGCCCGGCGAAGACCGGATCGAGCTCGGCGACCCCGACGGGCCCGAGATCCTCGTCGTGTTGCCGCCTCCCGGCCGCACCGACAACGACGTCCGCTACCCGATCGCGCTCCTCGGACAGCGCGGGCTGCTCACCTCCGACTCGACGCGGATCGACGGGCTCGTCTCGGTCACGGACGTCGCCACCGGGCGGCTCCGTGTCGTGCCGCACGACGATCCGGCGGCCGCGCTGGAGACGCTGGAGGAGCGGATCGAGCGGAACTCGCGCTGGCGGCTGCCGCTGACGATCGCGCTCGCCGCGCTGCTGATCGGCGTCGCACTCGTCCGGCCGCGCCACGCTGTGCGAGCGCTGCTCGTCGTGCTGGCGGCGAATCTCTGGCTGAGTCCGCTGCTGGCGCTGCTCGCCGGCGCCGCGGTGCTCCTGCTCCCGCTCGGCTGGGCCTGCGCGGCCATCCTCGCGGCCTACCTGGTCGCGATGGGGCTCGACGCCGAGACCGTCGCCCTCTCGCCGTTCGGCCCCTCCCAGTCCGGCCGGTTCTACGGGATCAACAACCTGCTCGAGACGATGCTGCTCGCCCCCGCTCTGGTCGGGGCCGCGCTGCTCGGCCGCGCCGGGCTCGCCGTGGCCGCGCTGGCCTTCGTCACGATCGGCGGCAACCGCTTCGGCGCGGACGGCGGCGGCATCGTCGTCCTCGCCGCCGCGTACCTCGTCCTCTGGCTCAGGCTCCGGGGCGAGCGGCCGAGCTGGCGGCTGGCCGGGCTCGTCGCGGCGGGAGCGGTTGCCGTCGCGCTCGTGCTGCTCGGGCTCGACGCGGCGACCGGGGGATCGAGCCACGTCACGGACGCGGTGGGCGACGGCCCCGGCGCCCTCGCGGGAGACATCGCGGACCGGATCGAGCTGTCCGTGCGGCGCACCGCGGCCAGCGCCGGCGCCATTGCGGTCGTGCTCGGATCGCTCGCGATCCTGGCGGCGATCGCCCTGCGGGGGAGGCGCTCGCCGGTTCTGGACGCCTACCTCGTCGGGATCGCGGTCTCGCTCGTCGTGAACGACACGCCGGCCGACGTGCTCGGCGTCGGCGCCGCGATCGCGATCGTGCTTGCCCGCAACACACCTGAGCACGGCTCGTTAAGCTCTCTTTCGATGCGCCGCGCCGTCTCTTTGCTCGCCGGTCTCGCCCTGCTGGTCGGCCTCGCCGGCTGCGGCGGCGGCGAGGAGACCTCTCCGACGCCGGAGACGATCGTCGGCACCCTGCCCGAGGCGACGACGTCGGACGAGCCGGCCTCGACCGTCGAGGGCGACGCCTCGAACGGGGCGCAGATCTGGGCGTCCGCCGGCTGCGGCGGCTGCCACGCGCTGGAGGCGGCGGGCTCGACCGGCAGCGTCGGGCCCAATCTGGACGAGTCGCAGCCCGACCTCGAGCTCGTCGTCGACCGCGTCACGAACGGCCAGGGCGCGATGCCCTCGTTCGGCGACAGCCTCAGCGAGCAGGAAATCGCCGACGTCGCCGCGTACGTCGTCGAGTCGACCAGCTGAGCCTTCCCGACGGCGCTCTCCGGCCGGCGAGCGGCCTCCGGCGTCGTCTCGCGGCGCTCGCGGCACGCGACTCTCCGATCCTATTCCATACCCTCCGCCGCGCACCGCGCCGCGCCAGGACCGAGGTGAACTTCCGACATTTCCCCGCGACGTCCCGCGATCGCGTGCGACCTCGACCGGACGCTGATCTGGGAGGACGGCGTCCTCCGCCCGCGGACGATCGCCGCGCTCGAGGCGGCACGCGACGCCGGGATCCACGTCGTTCTGGCGACCGGGCGCATGTTCCGCTCCGTCCTCCCCTACGCCGAGGCCGCCGGCGTCACCGCGCCGCTCGTCTGCTACCAGGGGGCGGCCGTCGTCGACCCGGCGACCCGTGAGTGGCTGCTCCATGAGCCGATCCCGCTCGCGCTGGCGCGCGAGGCGATCGCCGCCGTCGAGGACGAGGGCTTCGCGCTCAACTGCTACGTCGACGACGAGCTCTACGTCGCCGCGATCACCGAGAACGCGCGCGCCTACGCCGACTTCCAGCACATCCCGCTCCACGAGGTCGGCGACCTTCGCGGTTGGATCGAGCGCCCGCCGACGAAGCTCGTCGTGGTCGACGACCCGGCCAGGCTCGACGTGCTCCGGCCGCTGCTCGAGGAGCGATTCGGCGAGCGCCTGTTCATCGCCAAGTCGCTCCCGTACTTCCTCGAGCTCGCCAGCCCGACGATCTCGAAGGGAACGGGGCTGGAGTTCGTCGCCGGGCACCTCGGCTTCCCGGCGGAGGGGACGGTCGCGTTCGGCGACGGCGAGAACGACCTCGAGCTGCTCGAGTGGGCCGGCTTCGGCGTCGCCGTCGAGAACGCGCACGACGGGCTGAAGGCACGTGCGGACTGGGTCGGCCCGGGCGCGGCGGACGAGGGCGTCGCGCAGGTGCTCGAGGCGCTCCTAGACTTGAGAGCATGATCGACCTCAAGGCAGCCCGGAACGACCCCGACGCCTACCGCGCCGCGCTCGCGCGCAAGGGAGCGGCGGACACGTTCGACGAGCTGCTCGCGGCCGACGAGCGCTGGCGGGCGCTCGTGCCGCGCATCGACGAGCTGCGCGGCCGGACGAAGCTGAAGGGCAAGCCCTCGCCCGAGCAGCTTGCCGAGCTCCAGGGCGTCAAGGAGGAGCTGCGCGCCGCGGAGGAGGAGCTGGCCGCCGCCGAGGCCGCGCGGGACGAGCTGCTCGCCCAGGTGCCGAACCCACCCCACGAGTCCGTCCCGGACGGAGCCGAGGAGGAGGACGCCGTCGAGATCTCCCGCTCCGGCGAGCCGCCGCGGCTGGAGGACGCCCGCGAGCACACCGAGATCGGCCGCTTCGACATGGAGCGAGCCGCGCGCCTCTCCGGCTCGCGCTTCGGCTACCTGATCGGGGATACGGCGCTGCTCGCGTTCGCGCTCTACCGCGCGGCGCTCGACCATCTCGCCCGGAACGGGTTCACGCCTGTCCTCACGCCCGTGCTCGTCCGCGAGGAGGCGATGACGGGCACCGGCTTCTTCCCGACCGAACGCTCCAACATCTACGCGCTCGCGGACGACGACCTCTACCTGACGGGCACCTCCGAGGTCGCGCTCGCCGGGCTGCACATGGGCGAGATCGTCCCCGCCGAGGAGCTGCCGCTCCGGTACGCCGGTTTCTCGACGAACTTCCGCCGTGAGGCCGGCGCCGCCGGCAAGGACACGCGGGGGATGTTCCGCGTCCACCAGTTCAACAAGGTGGAGATGTTCGTCTTCACGACCCCGGACGAGTCGTGGCCCGAGCACGAGCGGATGCTGGCGCTCGAGGAGGAGTTCGTGCAGAAGCTCGGCCTGCCGTACCGCGTCGTCAACGTCGCGGCCGGCGACCTCGGCGCGCCGGCGGCGAAGAAGTTCGACATCGAGGCCTGGTTCCCGTCGCAGGAGCGCTACCGCGAGATCACCTCCTGCTCGAACACGACCGACTTCCAGTCGCGCCGCCTCGGCATCCGCGCGCGCGGCGAGAACGGGATCGAGCCGCTGCACACGCTGAACGGGACGATGGTCACCGACCGCGCCCTGCTCGCGATCCTGGAGAACTTCCAGGGCGAGGTGCCGGATTCGCTGCACGAGTACGGAGCACCCGCGCGCGTCACCGCCTAGGGGCACGGCCGCCGAGCCGTAGCCGCTGACTACACTCGGCTGCCGGGCGGGGTGCCGGAGCGGTCGAACGGGGCGGTCTTGAAAACCGTTGGGCGTGCAAGCGTCCCGTGGGTTCAAATCCCACCCCCGCCGCTACCTCAAGCCGTTCTAGCCCTGTCCTGAGCTGTGTCGCCCGCATCTGAACCAGACGCTGTACCCCCGCCAAACCCGAATTGTCCTAAGCGACTGAAAAGCCGCAAGAAGAGGTTGCACCGCGTCTCGGTCCGACCTGGCTAGCTAGTGCTCAACGAGCAGTGCCTCACGGAGGAACGACGAGCACATTCCAGGCGGTCGAACCGCCTGCGCGGGGCGGACAGGCAGGCTTGGCCGCGGAACTCGGTGCGTTACTTTGAGCCGCGACGAACGCGGCCGCGACGCAGACGCGCCGAAGCCCTGACGGGAGAGCCGCCTCCCACGTTTCAGCAACTGTCCCAGATTCATCTGGATTGATTCGGGCGGACAGTATCGGCACCGCCCTAGCGCCTGAGCGATAGCCGAGCACTCGGACGCTGACCATACGCCCCTCATGCATTCGCTGTGCCTGGACCTTCGCCGAGAGGGTGAAGCCGTCGCCAGCTCGCGTCAGGCCGGCCGAGATGCGCGGCCTCGCCGGTGCGGGGAGCAGTCGCAGCCTGAGACAACCGGCGTCGAGTCCACCCGCAACGCGATTGCAAAGCGGCGGCTGCTCCCTAGGGCAATCGCCTTCAGGCGACTCCTCGCTTACGCACTCTTCAGGCACGGTTTCGACTACCCAAGCGTGGATCGCGACCTCATCGCGCAGTGTCGGCGGAATGACGAGTTCGATCTTGTGGTTGATGTCTCCTGACTTATCTGGCCCCAGCCAGACCGAGTAGAGACGCTGCCGATGCTGCGTGACGATATAACCCCTGCTGTCCTTCATCGGTCTGCCAGTCCGGTGATGTCGCTTCCACGTGATCGCGTCGACGATCGTACGAACATGCTTATCCCAGCTGATGTCCTGAACGTTGATGTTCGCGGTCAGCGACATCAACTGACCGTCCTTGATTGAGGCCGTGACCGCCGGACGCGGCGCGTCCTTCTGCGACTGGACGATCGCCACCATCCCGCTCAGCAACCCGGCCGCAAGAGTCGCCACGGCCACAGACGCGAGCACAGGAGCCACGGGAGTCTTGTTCTTGGTTTGAGGGACGCCGAGCGCGGCCAGAAGCGCGACAAGCGCGACCGCCACAAGGAAGCCGACGACCTGCCTCGTTGTGTCGCTCCATGTGACGGTCTCTGAAGACGACGCGGCGATTGGAACGAGAACAGCAATCACGGCGAAGACGACAGCGACAACAGCAAAAATCCACTTGCGGGTCTCCTTGAAATCCTTCGCCAAGAGCGACAACGCCCACAAGACCCCGGTCGTGAGCACCAACACTGCTGCGATGTAGAGCCACCAGGAGTGATTGCGCTGCGCCTGGTCGAGAATGCCGGAGGCCGAGATCGCGGCCAAGAACGTCGTCAACAAAGCGAGCGCAGCTGCGGGACGCGCTACATCTTCCCAGTTCAGCCTGGGCTTCGGCTCCTCGTCCTGACCCGATCCCGGGTTCGACATGGCTCCAAATACGTACTACAGGTGTTTCAATGATTCAAGACTCCGCGTGCCAGGCGGGTATCTCGTCGCACGCGCGGTTTGTGAGCGAGCGTCAGTCCGCTAATTTAGCCGAGTCGCTGAGCAGCGTTGCCTCGATAGACGACGTTGCCTTCGAAAAACCACTCGACGTCGTTTTGTCGCCCCGTATTGCTGGGCGTCGGTCTGACAAAAGACGGAAGAGAATCCTCTAGTCCTCCGTCGTGTGCGCAGCGGATCGTTGAGCAGAGCGCGTAGAGCGCGGGAGGGACTGCCGGCGACTCAGGTCACACGAGAGAAGGGGGTTAGACCGTGATTCATCGTTATGCCTTGTTGGTCGTGGCATTCGCCGCGTCGGTGTTCGCCGCCTCGGCGCTTGCAGTGACGGCTGAGCCTGCTGCAGCCGCGGAATCCAACGGGAACCCGATCGTCTACAGCGAGACGTACCTGAGGTACATCGCCCTGTTCCCCGCCGGCTGGGTGTCGAACGGTTGCGTGATGAGCGACACGTTGAACGGCGGTGGCGGCGTCTGTACGACGGAGTTCGCTCCCGTGTGGTTCTACCCCGACGGGACGACCGGCGGCGCACCCTGGTTTGTCGATCCGGCCTCGCCGACCGGGTGGTCGCTCCCGCCGAACCCGTGCGCGAACGTGGCGGAACCGCCCGATTACGACACCTGGGCTGCTTACGTCGACGGCACCAACTACCCGGACTTGGGGATTGAGGTGCCGGCACTGACCGCTGATCAGATCAGGTGCGGGGAGGGAATGTACGGCTGGTGGTGGTAACTCCGGCCGAGCGAAGCGACATCTCTCGAGGACGGGAGGGGTGCCTCACAGCCCCTCCCGTGCCGGTTTGCGCACTGCTCGGCCACACCTTCGTCGCCTCTCCGGGACGGCGCTATCTCCTGGAGTGCAGACGCTGCGGGCGACGCACCCCGATACGTCCGCCGCCCGAGTGAGAGCTGTTCGAGGCGCCCCGACGGCCTCGTTTGCCCTTGCCCGCCAGGCTCCCGGAACAGCCGGGGCTCGCTGGATCCGGCTCGCTCCGCAGCACACTCTCTCTCCCTGACCTCACGGGGGACAACGCTCGAGGGGAACAGCCTCCCCCGAGAGCTCGACCGACCGGAGCAGGACGCCGACGTGCCGGTCGACGCGGCCGTCAGGCGCCGCCTTCGTCGGGTCGGGGTGGACGAGCGTCGTCGCAGGCGTCTGGATCGTCACCCGGCCGGGACGGTCGGGCGGGACGCACGTGAGCACCTCGGGCTCGAATGACGTTCCCGGCGCGATTTCCGCT
This sequence comes from uncultured Gaiellaceae bacterium, assembly GCA_963730405.1. GTDB lineage: Bacteria > Actinomycetota > Thermoleophilia > Gaiellales > Gaiellaceae > Gaiellasilicea. Next base: position 270,713 of record CAVSRW010000011.1, read on the forward strand.
ACCCACTCCCCCAGGCCCGAGCGGACCGCGACCGGCATCGGCGCCTCCGGGTCGGGAGAGGCAATCACGAGCCTGAGCAAGCGCCGTAGCGGCGCATCCTGGCCGGGCTCGGGAAAGACCGTGATCGTCGCCGGAGTCTCCGGGCGCGTGTAGCCGTCCGGCCAGATGTCGTTCGTGACCCACGTCGCCCGCCATGGCCGCTCGGGCTCGAAGAGGTAGGCGTCGCGATCGAGAAGCAGCACCGTGCCGGCGAGGCGGAAACGGACGTCAGTGCCGTGTGAGATCGCGAACCGGGTCGCAGGCGTCTTCAGTGCCGCCCCCGTCCGCTCGTGGAACATCGCCGACCAGTGCTTCGCGTCGGGGAGCGACATGTCGGCGGCGGTGCGCACGGCGCTCTCGTTCCAGAACTCGACGTCCCACCAGTACGCCTGCCCCGCCCAGAAGTCGCCGCCGGCGATGGGGTACTTGAAGACGGTGGCACGCCCACCGGGGCCGACGGTGCGGTCGATCCAGTTGAAGACGGTCCCTTGGTCGAGCGTGACGGGCAGGCCGTTCGTGCCGTTGACGCGAAACAGGCGCTCGAACGCATAGGCCGTCTCGAGCGGTAGCGCGAGGGCCGCGACTACCCCGGCCGCCGCGGCGATCGCCCGCCACGGCAGGAACGGGCGCGCGAGCAGGAGCGCCTGGAGCACGACCGCCGTCAGGAGGACGAGCAGCACGCGCGCCCAGGTCTCGGTCGTGGCGAGGTCGAGCAGCCCGTCGTTCAGCGCCGCGACCGGCGTGTCCACGTTCAACTTCTGGTACCGCGTCACCGGGATCCACGCGAAGCCGAGCGCCGCGACGGCCGCCGGCACGGCGAGCGCCCACCAGCGCGGCCAGCTGCGCGCGCCGATCGCGGCCGCGAGCGCCACGAGCACGATCGGCGCGACGTAGAAGAGGTACCTGTCCTTGACGAGCCCCGCGCCGAACCGCTGCGTGAAGGAGGCGACCTGCAGGGCGAGCAGGACAAACGCCGACGCGCCGACGACCGCGAATGCGCGCTCCGAGGCCGCAGCGTGGGCCTGATCCGGTCGACGATCCACCCCATCCCGACGACGAAAGGCAGGAGAGCGAGCCCGAGCGCGATCGCGGCGACGTGCGCGAGGGTGAGCTGCAGCAGGTCGACGTCGACGCGCACGTTCTCGGCGGTGACCGAGTACGAGCCGAGGAGCCGCGAGCCGTCGCCGGTGAGAGCGGCGCCGAGGACGACCACGGCGAGCGCCGAGTAGAGCAGGATGAGCGGCCGTCGCGTGCGCCAGAGGGCCGGCACGCTCTTCGTCAGCGCGGCGTCGGCGAAGACCGCGGCCGGGAGAACCGCCAGCAGGACGAGGAACTGCGTGCGCGCGAGCACCGCGACGCCGATCGCGACGAGGGCGACCGCGTCCCAGACCCACGTCTTCCGCTCGACCGCGTGCACGAGCGCGAGCAGCGCCCAGCAGAAGGCCGGATAGGCGACGACCTCGGTGAGCAGGAACGACGAGAGCACGATCCACGGCACCGCGACCGCGAGTCCGCCGACGGCGACCGCCAGGAGCAAGCCGATCCCGACGCGGCGGGCGAGCAGGTAGACGGGGATCGCCGCGGTGGCGATCGCGAACGCGTTCAGGCGATGGGCGTCCTCGAGGCTCGCGGGGACGTCCCCGCTCCCGTACAGCGTGGACAGCAGCAGCGGATACAGCTGGTTCAGGTTCGAGACGACCTCGCCGTGTAGCCGCGGCAGCAGCGACCCGCTCTGCGCGATGGAGATGGCGAGGCGCTCGTAGTAGAGCTCGTCCGACATGACGAACCAGTTCTTCACCCGGGTCGTCGCGAGCGACAGGATCCAGCCGAGCGTCAGCGCGAGCGCCACGACGGCGCCGAGGCCGACCAGTGAGCGCGAGCGCATCGCGGCCACCTTAGTCGAGGCTCAGCGGAACGCCCGGCGGGAGCCGCCGAAGCTCTCCCACACCGCCCGCTAGGGAAGATCGCGGGCCGCTCGCGCGTCCGGAGAAGTAGACGTGGCGCGCCGGGGCAGCAGGGGTGCGGCCAAGCGTGGGCGCCGGCTGCGCCACGTCCATCCGCTCAGGGCGGTCGGCAGCCGGAGGACGAGAGTCAAGGACTGGGCGCCGCGTTCCTCGAATCCGCCGTGACGACGCCCAGTCCTCGAAGTCCGAGCGCGGGCAAAAACGGTGAACGCTGGAATGACCCCCATCATCAGCGTCCCCTGGCCGCCTGTCCTCGAACGACATTTGTATGCCCTACACGGTTCGATCGGAAACGCAGCGTTCGTCCCGATACGCGCAGAGGCCGCAGAGGTGATGCGCGCCGCTCTCTTCCGAGCGGCGCCGCCAGCCGGCGGCCTCCGCTTCCTCCTCGCGGACTCGCCTGGAGCAGTTCGCGCACGTGAGTACGACTGTCTGGGGCACGGTCTGAGGGTACGGACGGTAGGCCGCTTGACGGTATCGCCCGATCGGGGTTGACCGCCGGGGGTTGACTCCAGGTAGCGCCGGCATGCGCGTCGGCTCCGCCCGCCGCCGTGGCGGCGGGCGGAGCCGGTCCCTGTCAGTCGCGCTGGTCGTGCGGAACGCCGACGGTCGCCACGCACCCGGCGGAATTGCCAGCGAGGTCGTGCGCCGTGTATGCGAGCGAATAGACGCGTCCGCTCCCGGTTCCTACCCGTTCAGCCCTGAGAGCGCCTGCGACGTCCGGCGTCCCGAGCTCGAACCCGACGATGTCCTCCGAGTCGCCGTCGTTCGCGCTGCCAGTGACGAGCCGGAACGGGCCCGGCCCTGAGGTCGCGTCCGTGACGGTCACGTCGACGGCCACCGGGACGAGCTTCCCGTTCGGGGGCCACAGCCTCGACGGCGTCGGGGTGCAGGTGACGGCCGGGGGAGTCGCGTCCCGCCGCACCGTGACCGAGGCGGACGAGGTGCCGCCGTCGCTCGTCGCGATGCAGGTCAGCGTCGTCCCGGCCGTGTCCGCCGTGATCTGCGATGGCCCGCAGCCGGACGTCACGACGGGCGACTCCGGATCGAGGACGCTCCAGGTCACCGTCACGTCGCCCGTGTACCAGCCGTTGCTCCCCAGCTGCCCCGCGACCGTCGGCACGATTACCGGCGGCGACGGGTCGCCCGCGAAGACCGCAACGGTGCCGAGCGCAGCGGTGCGGCCGCAGACGGCGGACGCGCCGATCGACGTCGTGGCGTCGCTCCAGCCGTCGCCGATCCGCTGGAAGAGCCGCGGCGTGTAGCCCTCGTACGCGGCGGCGTCGTACTCGACACACACCTCGACGGGTCCGCCGTAGCCGGCGGTGGTCGCGAGCTGCTGCTCGAGCGTCCCGGGCAGCGCCTTGAAGCCGGCGGGGGCGGGAGCGCTCAACGCCGCGGACTCCACCCACGTCGAGCCTCGAGCGGTCACAGACGGGAAGCCGACCGAGACGTCCGGCGAGACCTGCACAGCGACCGCCGCGCCTTCGAGCGTGTTCGCAAACACCTTCCATGCGTCGTTGAAGCTCGCCCCGGCGACGGCGGCGTCGCAGAAGACGCCATTCGATCCGCACGCGCCGGCGGGGTCGCTCTCCGACGCCGTGATCGCGGCGCCGATGCGGCTTTCGACCGCAATCGTGTCCGCTGCGACGGCGTTCTGCGGCACGACTGCGAAGCCGAAGCGGTCGCCGGTGGTGGAGCGCAGGGCATGCGTCTGCGCCGAGACGAAGCTCAGCATGCCGGGCAGCCCGATGTCGGTCTTGCCGAAGCCGATCCCCGAAGTCGTGTCGGGCGCCGGCCACCGATACGACGCATTGCCGACCGGCGTGTAGGCGTTCGCCAGGAACGTGCGAGCCGCTGCCGTCGACCCGTCGTTGCGCTGCGCGAGGCGGATGCCGTGCAGGAAGTAGTCGTTCAGGTACGCGCTCCGGTCGGCGAGCGTAGACCCTGGGACGCCCCATGCGGTCGCGTCTGCGTAGGTCTCCTGCGCCCAGAACCGGACGTACTGGCCCAGCTCCTCCCAGAACGCCGCGTCGGCGTACCACGCGGCGAGCTCCTGCTCGTACTGAGAGAGGTCGCTCGTCACCTGGAGCGGGTCGGCAACGAAGACGAGGCCGGGGCTGGCGATGCCGTCGTCGCCCGTGTAGAGGCCGCGGACGAAGTCGAGGAAGTCGCGGCGCGCGGAGCCGATGTTCCTGAACACGGCGACGCCCATCGCCTTGGTCGACGGCGCGCCGATCTCGTTGATCGCCCAGGTGTCCCCGAGGCTCGCGTCGTAGCCGACGGCCCGCATCTGGCGCCGGAACTCGACGCCGGCCGCGTACCACCCGTGCATCCCGGCGTAGCTCGCCCAGTTCTCGAAACGGACCTCAGGCATCCCGTGGAAGCGCGGCCCCAGAGCGCGGAGCGTCGGCAATGGCCCGGGCCGCGGGCCGCCGGGGGTCGTGGGCGTGACGGACAGGTAGTAGTCGGAGCATGCGGAACCGGACTTGGAGAGCTCCGTCGCCAAGCGCGCGGTGTCCGTGGTGTAGAAGACGACGTCGGTGTCGCGGCAGGTGTCGGAGCTGGCGCCGGGCGCGGTACCTCCGGCGACCAACGCGAGCGCGAGTAGCGCAAGCAAACGGTGCGGCTTCATCGAGACCCCTCTCGTCTTTTGTTAGTGGACATGACAGTAGAACCCCTTCGGTCGTGAGTCGAGTCGGATTCGACCTTGCTGGATGGCCCTAATCGGGCGCTCATCCGCGGCTAACGGCGAGTGTGACCGCCCGTTTGCCGACTCTTTACCTCCGCGTGGGCGAATGCTTTCGCCGGCCGATCCCGCCCTTAGCGCGGGCTCGCCTACCGTCCGGCGCAGTAGTCCGAACCTCCGAAAGGGGTCGAAGATGCACAGCACGCACAAGACAAGGGGCGCGGCGCGCGCACCCGTCGCGGCAGTCCTGGCGACGCTCGCAGTCGCCCTGCCCGGCGGCTCGCAGGCGGCGACGCCGAAGCTCGTCGCATCCGTGGGACCCGGCTTCACGATCTCGATGAAGACGGCGGCCGGCAAGAAGGTGACGGTGCTGAAGCCGGGCACCTACTCGATCAGCGTCAGGGACAAGTCGCCCGTCCACGACTTCCGCCTGCGCGGGCCGGGGATCAACAAGGTCCTCAGCGGTGTCAGCGCGGTCGGGACGAAGACCGTGACCGTCCGCCTTCGCGCCGGTCGCTACCAGTTCACGTGCCAGCCGCACGCGAGCGCGATGCACGGCGCGTTCAGCGTCCGCTAGGAGCGATCCGGATGACGACCAGACGGCTTCTCGTCCTCCTGCTCGCGAGTGCCGCCGCCGTCGGCGGCGGCCTCGCGGGCAACTCGTCCGCCGACGCGCGTGAGACGGCGGCGCCGGCCGCGGGTGGGATCGATCCCCGTTCGGGCGGGCTCGAGGTCGCGCTCGGCGAGTGGGCGATCTCGACCGAGGCCCGCGCGATCAGGCCCGGCCCCGTCACGCTCGTGATCCGCAACCGCGGCACGTTCCGCCACGGCCTCGAGCTCGAGCTCCGACGCGTGGACGACCACGATCACGATCACGACGACCACGGCGACGACGACGCCAAGTCGATCAAGCTCGCCCCGGGCCAGGTGACGCGGCTGACGCTGAACCTCGCACCGGGCATCTACGAGATCGAGTGTTTCATCAGCCACCACGACGACCAGGGCATGCGCGGAGTGCTCGAAGTGCGTGCGGATGCGCCGCTGCTGGCGCCGCCGAAGCCGGCGGCGGGCACGACGGTCGCGATCTCCGGCTTCGCGTACAAGCCGGCCACGCTGCGGACGACCGTCGGGAAGGCGGTCACGTGGCGGAACGACGACGCGGCTCCGCACACGGCCTCGGCGGCCGCATTCTCCTCGCCGCAACTCGCGAAGGGCGGCACCTATCGGCGCCGCTTCACGCGTGCCGGGACGTACGCGTACATCTGCGCTCTCCACCCGGGGATGCGGGGCAAGGTGATCGTCGTCGCAGCGGGCGGAGGGAGCTGATGCTCCTTCCGCCGGCGCTCGGCCCTCGCCCGGCAGCGCGGCTCGCCGTCGCGGCGGCGCTCATGTCCGCCGCGGCGGCGGCGATCCACGCCGCGGTCGCGGCCCCGCACTTCCGGGAGTACGCGCCGTTCGGGCTGCTCTTCGGCGCGACCGCCCTCGCACAGGCGGCATGGGCGGCGCTCATGATCACCGTTCCTTCGGCGCGGCTGCTCGCCGCGGGTGCGGCCGGAAACGCCGCGATCGTCGGTGCGTGGGCACTCTCGCGGACGGTCGGCCCGCCGGTTGGACCCGGCCGCTGGACGCCCGAGCCGGCCGCCGCGCTGGACGTGGCGGCGTCGACGTTGGAGCTCGGAATCGTCGCCGCCGCGGTCGCGCTCCTGGTAGCGGGGCGACCGTTCGCGCCGCGCGGCAGCCGCGAGCTCAGGTGCCTCACCGCAGTCGCGACGGCTGCCGCGGTCGCGATCACCGGAGCGGCCCTGGCGCACGGCGGCGGCGCCCATCACCACCCGCCCGGGCATGCCGGTCACGACCACGACCACAGCGCACCGAACGCGAAGTGAGCAGCGTCGCTGCGCTAACCGTTTAGCCAGGGCAAACCGAGAGTCGCGGCACGACGTATCGCCAGTCGAAAGGTCTTCCCGTCGGAAGGAGGTCCCAGTGGCTCTCAGAACGTCCGCCCTCGCGATCGCGCTCGTCGCCGCCGCCGGACTCGCGGGGTCGGGCGAGGCGCGCCGTTCACAGGATCCGACCGTCGCGCTGGGCACCGCAGCCGGGCTCGCACCGGACGGCCGGTCGCTCCGGATCGAGGTGATCGCGTCGTGCCCGGAGCGCTGGTCGGTCGTCGAGGCGCGGGTGACCGTCTCCCAACCCCAGGCATCCGGGAGCGGCTCGTTTCCGCTTGCCTGCATCGGCTCGCAGCGGCCGTTCAGCGTCGTCGTCACGGCGTCGGACGGCAGCTTCACGCTCGGGCCTGCTCAGGCCGCCGCCAGGGTGGTCGTCGAGCGCGGCCACACGGTGCAGGCGACCGACGCCGAGTCGATTCAGCTCGACCCGACCGTCGTGCTCGACCTCGCCGACACCGCCCTCCTCCAGGGAGCGGGCGAGTCGGCCTCGATCGACCTCACCGTGGCGTGCAACCCGGGCGCGACCGGCGAGGAGTCGTACGTGGCCGTCCAGCAGGGCAACCTCGTCGCCCGCGGCTTCTACACACCGACCTGCGACGGCGGCCCGCACACGTTCTCGGTCGTCGCGAGGCTCGCGCAGGGTGTCTTCCAGCCGGGCGACGCGCGGGCGTTGAGCTTCGCGACCGCGTCGTTGGCGGGGTTCTCGTTCACGGGCGTCGCCGACGAGCCGTTGCAGCTCGTGCGCTGAGCTCCCCACGCCGGCGGCGGGCGCGCCGAGCGCGGCCGCCGCCGGCACCTGAGTCCTCCGTTTCCTGGTTGAAAACTCTGATCTTTCGGCCAATTGTTCGTCCTGCGGACGCTCTCTACGCTGCGAAGTCCTCCGATGTGGCCGGTACCCGCCCCGCTGCGTGTCGTGATCGCCGATGACGACGAGAGCTATGCCGAGCTCGTCGCGGCGCTCCTGCACGACCGCCCAGAGCTGGAGGTGATCGGGATCGCAAAGGACGGCGAGGAGGCCGTGCAGCTCGCGTGCTGGCAGGACGCCGACATCGTGCTGATGGACATCGACATGCCGCGGATCGACGGGATCATGGCGACGCGGCTCGTCCGCGAGGCGCGGCCGCGGATGTGCGTGCTGATGCTCACCGGCGCCGATCCCCGCCTGGTCGAAGAGGCACGTGAGGCCGGCGCGACCGGCTACGTCGACAAGCTCGACGCGCCCTCCGAGCTCGTGCCCGCCCTGCTCGCCCTCTGCTCCCCGCCGGCCGGCCGCCCGGCCTGAGCCGCACAGTGGCGCCGGTGCCGCCGCGGCGCTAGCCTCGCGGTAGTGCTCCGACGGGCGTTAGCCGTGGGGCTCGCCGCCGCCTCGCTCCCCGCCGGGCCGGCGACGGCGGCACCCTGGGGCGGTCCGCAGTCCACGTCGAGCGGCGAGTCGGTGAACGTGTTGATCTCCGACAGCTATCCGGTCGACCCGGCCCTGCCGAAGCGCTGGGCCGAGTGGGCCGCCACGAAGCTGCCGCACGCGACCGGCGACCTCGCCGATGTGCGCTTCCTGCTCCTCACCCCGGTGGAGGTCGCGGGAATGTGCGTGGCGCCCGTGGACGGGTGCTACCTCCAGGCGGAGCGCACGATCGTAGGTCCGGCCGAGAACTACCGCGACGGAACGAACGTTGCGACCGTGCTGGCACACGAGTTCGCTCACCACGTGACCACGCGGCGCGTCAACCCGCCCTGGTCGGCGTTCGACTACGGCCCCAAGCGCTGGGCAACCGCGGTGCGGGCCTGCTCGCGCGTACGGGCGGGGACAGCCTTCGCCGGTGACAAGGGCGGCGGGCTCTACGGGCTCGACATGGCCGAAGCCTGGGCCGAGACGTATGCGCACGCCGTCTGGCGCACCTCCAACTGGGAGAACGGCTGGTGGCCCGCCTGGCCGTGGTACCTGCACACCTCCCTCGCCCCCACGGCGCGGACGCTCGCGCTCGCGGCGCTCGACGCCTCGGAGCCCTGGCAGCCCGCTGATCGGCTGTGGCGTGGCCGGCTCTCGCCCGGCCGCACCGCCCGGCTCGCGATCTCGCCGCTCGACGGGTCGCTGAGCGCGCGGAGCGTCTCCGCACCGGTCGACGCCCGAATCGCGCTCTACTCGGGCGAGCGGCGGCTCGCCGGGCCCACCCGCCGGCTCGCCTTCACGGTCTGCGGGCAGAAGAACCTCAGCGTTCGCGTCACGTCGGCTCGCGGCGGCGCTTTCGTGCTCGCGATCCGCTAGTCGAGTAGCGTCCGCTCGAGCCCGGCCAGCGACTCCCGCTCGACCTGGGCCAACCCCTCGTGGCGGGCGTGCACCGCCAGCACGGCACAGAGAAGGAGCGAGAGCACGCGGGCGCGCAGCAGCCCGGCCTCGGAGACCGGCCCGTACTCCGAGAAGAAGGCGGCCCGGGCGGGCGGCGGAAGCGCGCACCAGACGAGGACGAGGTCGATCGCGGGGTCAGCCCGGCAGACGTCGCCCCAGTCGATCACGCCGGACAGCCGTCCGTCCTCGACGAACGCATGGCGCAGGTGCAGGTCGCCGTGGACGACCGTCGCGCGCTCCGGAGGCGGCAGGTCGAGGGCGGCCGCGAGGACGTCCTCTGCTCCGGGCGTAGCGACGCCGAGCTCGTCGAGCCGGTCGCGTGCCCGCTCCACCCGGAAGCCCATGTCGGCGCGTCCGAGCGGGTCGAGCGGTAGCTCGACCGCGACGTCCGCGGCGTGCAGCGCCCGCAGGAAGGCGCCGAGCGGCCGGGCGAGCGCTGCGCGGCCATCGTCGTCGAGCTCCGCCTCCGCGAGCTCGCGGCCCGGCACGATCGTCGACCCGAAGAAGGGCCACGGGAAGGCTGGGCCGGCGGCGCCGACGAACATCGGCTCGGGCACCGGCAGCGGCAGTTGCGGCGCCAGGAGCGGAAGGACACGTAGCTCCCGGGCGACGCCGTCGAGGGCGATCTCGCGCCGAGGGAAGCGGAACAGCCACTGCTCGTCGACGAGCCACGCGGTGTTGTCCCAGCCCTCGCCCGCCAGTCTGAGGGAGTCAAGCTCGAGCTCCGGGAACTGGTCGGCGAGCAAGCGCCGCGCGAGCGCCTCGTCGACGACGATCTCCGGGCTCCACTCAGGCACGCCGCGACCCTAGCCCCTCCAACCCGGCGTCTACGATGGCTGCGATGGACGCGGTCTCCATGCCTGCGGACGCACACCACCGGGCGCTCCTCGACGCCTTGCCCGACCTGGTCCTTCGCCTGCGGGCCGACGGGACGTACCTCGACGTCGTCGGCGACACCTCGAAGCTGGCAAACCCGCCCGAGCACGTGGTCGGCGCCAACGCCTGGGAGCTCCTCCCGGCCGAGGTGGCCAAGCAGCTGATGCAGTGCGTCGGCGCGTCGCTCGAGCAGCGGACGCTCGCGACCGTCGAGTATCGCCTGCGCACGCACCTCGGGGTCGAGCGTGACTTCGAGGTCAGGGTGGCGCCCGCCGGGCCGGACGAGGTGGTGGCCGTCGTCCGCGACGTCACCGATCTGCGCCAGGCGATGCGCGACCTCACCGAATCCCGAGCCCGGATCGTGGCGGCAGGCGATGCCGAGCGGCGGCGCGTCGAGCGGAATCTGCACGACGGCGCCCAGCAGCGACTGGTGACCGTCGCGCTCCACCTCCATCTGATCAGGCGCCGGCTCGAGACCGGTCCGACCGAGGTCGCAGAGCTGGTCGAGGCGGCGCAGATCGAGTTGGCGCTCGCCCTCGACGAGATCCGGCAGCTCGTCCGCGGGCTCCACCCGCGCCTGCTCAGCGACCGGGGGCTCGAGCCGGCGCTCGTCGGCCTGGCCGAGCGGGCCGTGATCCCGGTCGAGATCCTGGAGACGCCTCCGGAGCGGCTGCCGCCTGCGGTCGAGGCAGCCGCCTACTACCTCGTCGCGGAAGCCCTCGCGAATGCGGCCAAGCACAGCGAGGCCTCGCGGGTGACCATCCGCGTCCACTCCGACGACCGCTGGACCACCGTCGAGATCGCCGACGACGGCGTCGGCGGCGCCGACCCACAGACCGGCTCCGGCCTGCGCGGCCTCGCGGACCGGGTGGCGGCCCTCGGCGGCGAGCTCGAGCTCGAGAGCGAGCCCGGTTGCGGGACCTGCATGCGGGCGCGGCTTCCGCATCGGGACCCGAGCGCACAGCACGGTTGAACCGATCACGCAGACCTGGCGAATACGGCAGGAGACGCGCTTGCTGCGCGAACTGCTGCCCAGCCAGATCCCCCGGGAGGTAGGGACCATGGATCGCACGCCCGTCCAGAACGTCGCCCGGCTGGTGGGAATCGTCTTCCTGCTCGTCGGCATCGCCGGTTTCATCCCCGGCGTCACCACGAACCTCTACGAAGGCCTCGAGTTCGCAGGCGACGAGGGCACTGCAGAGCTGCTCGGACTCTTCGAAGTGAGCGTCCTGCACAACATCGTGCACGGTCTCTTCGGCATCGCCGGCCTCGCACTCGCGGCCAGCGCCAGCGGCGCGCGGACGTACCTGATCGGCGGCGGCGCGATCTATCTCGCTCTCTTCCTGCTCGGGATCGTCGGCGGCGGCGACTGGATCCCGGTCAACAGCGCCGACAACTGGCTCCACCTCGTGCTCGGGGCCGGGATGATCGGCCTCGGGGTCGCCACGACCCGCGAGAGCAGGGTCGCCTCGCCCGCCTAGCTCCACGCGTCGAGGAGGTTCCACCGAAGGGCGGCCGCACGGCCGCCCTTCACGTTCTTATTACTCGAAAGCGGTACGAATCCCTCGTCGGGGTGGTGCTTGCTCCGGTTTCCGGTGCCGACCTCAATCCCCAGACCGACACCCGACCACGGAGCTTCCGCATGCGCTTTCGCCTGACCGTTTTCATCGCCCTCGTCGCCGCCGTCATCGTCCCCGGCACCGCTTCCGCCTCGGAGATCATCGACCGCAACGCGAGCAACGTCTCGGTGAAGGTGGCGAAGAACGGGCAGGCGCTGATCAGCTACAACGCGCGCGGGAAGCGTTGGAACGTGCTCGCGTGGGGCGCGGTCAATGCAATCCACCCCACCGCTGGGCGCAAGCAGGTCGAGTTCAAGCTCGACTACTCAGGCGGCTACGGGACGTACAAGCGGGACGTCTGGAAGACCTTCAAGAACACCTGCCGGCCGTACGACGGCCCGGCGCTGCAGTGGTTCGTGGCGGGGTGCAAGGCGGCCGACGGCTCCTACTGGGCGGTCCAGTCCTGGCAGCGGATGCTGCCGAACTACGGGCTCAGGGCGACCGCGAAGCAGGCGGTCTGGGAGCTTCGGCTCTCGCACTTCCGCGGCGAGCTGCCCGTGCTGACCGTGAACCTGAACTGGGCGTACCGGAAGTACCACCACATCTTCGGCTCGTTCACCTACCTGGGGAGGCCGGTCCACGGCTTCAAGTCGACCAGTTCGGGCGTCCCGCTCGACACGTTCGGCCGCAACCTCTATCTCGACACGTTCGACTCCGCCTACGGCAAGGGCTGGCTGCGCGAGAACAGCTTCCTGATGCACAAGGGCACGGGCAAGTTCTGCTACGGCTTCTACCGCCACGGCATGCGGCCCGAGGGCCACGGCACGAAGTACCGCGCGACGATCATCGGCCCGGGCGTGCTCCCGGACATCTACTGGCAGGGCGACGCGCTTGATGCCTACGACCAGGCCTTCGACCTGGAGATGCACGAGGCGCAGAAGCAGTTCCTCGCCGGCGACCCACTGTGTAGGGCCGTCTAGCGCCACGTAGCATCCGCGCCGTGTCGAGCGGCGAGAAGTTGAGGGCACTGCTGCGCCGCCACCCCGCCGGGGTGGTGGTCGTCACCGTCGACGTCGCGGACCAGCCGATCGGGCTCACGGTCGCGTCGCTCGTCTCGCTGGCGCTCGAGCCACCGCTCGTCGGGATCTCGATCGCGCGGCAGTCGGCGCTGCACGAGCTGCTCCGCGAAGCCCGCGGCTTCGCAGTCTCGCTCCTCGCGGGCGACCAGGTGGCGCTCGCGCAACACTTCGCGCGGGGCGTGCCTCCGATCGCAATGTGGGAGGGCGTTGCCGTGCGCGAGGGCAGGCGCGGGCCGCTGCTCGAAGGCGCCGTCGGCTGGCTCGAGTGCGCGCTCGACGGGGAGCTCGAAGTCGGCGACCACACGTTCTTCTCCGGCCGGGTGGAGCACGCAGAGGCAGGCGCCGATGCTCCGCCGCTCTTGCGCCTCGGCGGCGAGTACCGGCCGGCGTGATCGAAGCGGTCGTCTTCGACCTCGACGGCGTCGTCGTCGACTCCGAGCAGGTCTGGGACGACGTGCGCGAGCAGTTGGCGAAGGAACGCGGCGGCCGCTGGCACGACGGCGCGCAGGCGGACATGATGGGGATGAGCTCGCCGGAGTGGTCGCGCTACATGCACGAGGTGATCGGCCTTCCGGAGACGCCCGAGGCGATCAACGACGAGGTCGTACGCCGCATGCTCGAGCGCTACCGCCGACGGCTGCCGCTGATCCCCGGTGCGGTCGACGCGGTGCGAAGGCTCGCGCCGGAGTTTCGGCTCGGCGTCGCCTCGTCCTCGAACCGGCCGCTGATCGAGACCGTGCTCGAGCGGGCGGAGATCGCCGACCTCTTCGAGGCCGTCGTCTCCTCGGAGGAGGTCGCCGCAGGGAAGCCCGCGCCGGACGTCTACCTCGAGGCCGCGCGACGCCTCGGCGTCGACCCGCGTCGTGCCGCGGCGATCGAGGACTCCTCGAACGGAATCCGCGCCGCGCGCGCGGCAGGAATGCGGGTGATCGCCCTTCCGAACACGCACTACCCGCCTGCCGCCGACGCGCTCGGTCTCGCGGACGCCGTCGTCGCGGCACCGGCGGAGCTGACACCGGAGCTCGTTCGCGGCTAGTTGGCTGCTTCGGCCTCGCGCAGCACCTCGACGACGTCCGTCTGCCCCAGGAGTTGGGCGTGGACGACCGGCTTCACGCCGTGCAGGTCCGGGACCGTCGGGTCCGGCGCCTGCCTCGAGGAGCATCTTCACCGTCTCGAGGTAGGGCTCGGTGCCGTCGCCGAGGACGACCGCGGCCATCAGCGCCGTCCAGCCGAGGCTGTTGACGTGGTCGAGCTCGGACTCCGCGTCGATCAGCGACCGCACGAGCTCTGGGTAGCCGCGCTGAGCGGCCCGGATCAAGCCGGTGCTGCCCTGCTCGTCCAGCGACCGCACGTCGGCGCCGTTGTCGAGCAGCAGCTCGAGGAGCGCCGGCTCCGGACCGACCTCGCTCGTCGCGTAGAGGTACGCGCTCACGCCCCGCGCGTCCTTGGTGTTGACGCTTGCACCCTGCTCGACCAGCTCCCGCGCCTCATCGACGCGGTTCGCCCGCGCGGCCGCGCGCAGAGGGCCGTCCAGCTGTGGATCGCGCTTCGGCGCCGAGTCGCTCTCGCCGCCGCCGCAGCCGGCCGCCAGAAGCACGAGCCCGAGTGCGAGCAGCCGCGTCAGGCCACTCTCCCGAGCAGGACGCAGCCGTTGTGGCCGCCGAGGCCCATCGCATTCGAGAGCGCCACGTCGAGCTCGACCTCGCGCGCCTCGTTCGGGACGTAGTCGAGATCGCAGTCCGGATCGGGGTTCTCGTAGTTGATCGTCGGCGGCAGCAGCTGGTGGTGGAGCGCCAGCGCGCACATCATCGCCTCGATCGCGCCCGCCGCCCCGAAGCAGTGGCCGGTGACGGACTTCGTCGACGAGACCGCCAGCTCGCGGGCGTGGTCGCCGAAGACCTGCTTGATCGCGCGCGTCTCCGCCGCGTCGCCGAGCGGCGTCGACGTCCCGTGCGCGTTGATGTAGCCGACGCGCTCCGGCTCGACGCCGGACCGCTCGAGCGCCGCGCGCATCATCCCGGCGACCCCGGTCGCCTCCGGCTCCGGCTGGGCCATGTGGTGCGCGTCGTTCGAGGCGCCGTAGCCGAGCACCTCCGCGTAGACCGTGGCGCCGCGCGCCTGCGCCGCCTCGAGCTCCTCGAGCAGGAGGATGCACGCGCCCTCCGACATGACGAACCCGGCGCGCGTCGCGTCGAACGGGCGCGACGCCTTCGTCGGGTCCACGTCCTCGGCGACGAGCCCGCGCATCGCGCAGAAGCCGGCCAGGATCAGCGGGTGGATGCACGACTCTGTGCCGCCCGCGAGCACCGCGTCGGCGGCGCCGCGGCGGATCAGCTCCGCGCCCTCGCCGACCGCGTGCGACCCGGTCGCACATGCGGAGACTGGCGCGTAGTTCGGCCCGCGGAGGCCGAGCGAGATCGCGATCTGGCCGCTCGCCGAGTCGACGAGCACGCTCGGGATGAAGAACGGCGAGACGCGGTCGGGGCCGCGGTCGCGCAGGACGTTCTGCTGCTCGACGATCCCGGGCAGGCCGCCGATCGCCGAGCCGACCACGATCCCGACGCGATCCCGGTCGACGCCGTTGAGGCCGCCCTCGCGCCATGCCTCCTGCGCGGCGCCGAGCGCGAGCAGGACGTTCCGGTCCATTCGCCGCGCCTCCTTGGGCGGCGCGACCGACGCCGCGTCGAAGCCCTTCACCTCGCCCGCGATCCGGACCGGGTACTCGCTCGCGTCGAAGGCCTCGATGAAGTCGATGCCGCTCTCGCCGGCGACGGCCGCCTGCCAGGTCGAGGTTGCGTCCAGCCCGATCGGCGTGATCGCACCCAGCCCGGTGACGGCGACCCTTCTCATCGACCAATCCTAGTCAGCGGCTGACGCGGCGCATGGCGAAGCGGCCGAGCAGACGGCCGCGGTAGCGCGCGACGCCGTGCCACCAGCCGTCCCCGCCCGGCTCGACCGAGTCGACGAGACCGCGCGAGAGCCGGCCCTCGTACTGCAGCTCGCGCCCGACGACCGCGAACGGCGAGTGCAGCGGGCCGAGCAGCGTCTCCCCACTCGCACCGTCGATGCGTTTGTGCACGCCGTACAGCGGCGGCAGCGCGCCGCTGACGCGCCGCACCTCCCACTCGCCGTCGAGCTCGCCCATCGCAGTAGCCTTGCAGACGTGCCCGGCCCGAACGTGCCCTTCCCGCCGATGGAGGCGGAGCTCGTCCGCGAGCTCCCAGCCGGCGACGGCTGGCAGTACGAGCCGAAGTGGGACGGCTTCCGCGGCGTGCTCGAGAACGACGGCGGCGAGCTCGCGCTGTGGTCGCGCAACGGCCGCCCGCTGCTCCGCTACTTCCCGGAGCTGGCCCCGCTCGGCGACCTGCTCCCTCCCCACTCCGCTCTCGACGGCGAGATCGTGATCTCGCGCGACGGCGTCCTCGACTTCGACTCGATGCAAATGCGCCTCCACCCGGCCGAAAGCCGCGTCCTCAGGCTGTCGGCCGAGATCCCCGCCATCTTCATTGCCTTCGACCTGCTGCTCTGGGACGGCGAGCCGGTACACGAGCGGCCGCTGGAGGAGCGCCGCGCTGCGCTGCTGGGGCGCGGCGAGGGTTTCTGGATCTCGCCGGCGACGACGTCGCTCGACGCCGCCACTGCCTGGCTCGAGCGCTTCGAGGCGACCGGGCTGGACGGCGTGATCGCGAAGCGGCTCGGGCTCCCGTACATGCCCGGCTCGCGCGAGGCCGTCGTCAAGGTGAAGGAGCACAAGACGGCCGACTGCGTCGTCGTCGGCGTGCGCTGGAAGCACCGGCCCGAGAAGCTGGCGACGCTGCTGCTCGGCCTCTACCGCGAGGATGGCGAGGTCGACTACGTCGGCTCGGCGGCGATCGGCGCCCGCAACCACGACGAGATCGCGGCGCGGGTGCTGCCGCTCCTGGACGAGAGCTCGGAGCGCCGCTTCTCGGAGCCCAACCGCTGGGGCAACGAAGGGCTGGAGGAGACGCCGCTCAGACACGAGCTCGTGGCGGAGGTCCGTTACGACAAGGTGCAGGGCAACCGCTTCCGCCACGGCACGAAGCTGATCCGCTTCCGTGACGACAAGGATCCCGACCAGTGCACGTGGCGCGAGGTGCGGCCGCCGAAGCGCGCCGACGACCCGACGGTCGAAAACCTGCTCGAGCGGGCATAGCCGCCACATGGCCGATTACACGAAGAAGAACCTCAGAGACGTCGACAACTCCGCACCGAAGTTCGAGATGCCCGAGGAGATGGAGGCGCGGTTCGCCCGCGGCCCGATCGAGGGCGAGACCCTCGGTCTCAGCCTCTTCACGCTCGCGCCGAACTTCCGCATCCCGTTCGGGCACAAGCACCCGAACCAGGAAGAGGTGTACGTCCTCGTCAAGGGCAGCGCCCGCATCAAGATCGAGGACGAGGTCGTCGAGCTTCGGCCCTGGGACGCGGTTCGGATCGGCAAGGACACGATGCGCAACGTCGAAGCAGGCCCCGAAGGAGCGGAGTACATCGCCTTCGGCGCCGGCACCGACCCGCGGGACGCGGAGATGAAGCCGGGCTGGTGGTCGGACTAGCCCAGTCGGGCTGTCCGGGGAAGATCAGGGTCGACTCAGGGTCGTGCCGGATGGCGTAGCCCCCTCGTCCCCACGCACGCTGTGGGGGATCATCAAAGGAGGCTCCCATGTCCGACACGATCGACACCACCACGCTCGACGAGGCGCCGGCGCGGCGGCTCGTCCGCCCGCTGGACGGCCGCTGGATCGGCGGCGTCTCCGCTGGCCTCGGCCGCTACTTCGACGTCAACCCGCTCGTCTACCGGATCGCGTTCGCCGCGCTCGCGCTGGTGGGTGGCACAGGGCTGCTCCTCTACCTCGCCGCGTGGCTCGTGATCCCCGAGGAGGGCCGCGACGAGTCGGTCGCCGTCGAGGCACTGCGCGAACGCCGCGACCACCCCTGGCTCCTCGTCGGCGTCGGCCTGCTCGCCTTCGGCGTGCTCTTCGCCCTCTCCGAGGCGCGCTTCTGGCCGGACACCGGCAACATCTGGCTGGCGGCGACGCTCGTCGGCGGGGCGCTCGTCTGGTGGCAGGTGTCGCAGCGCGCCGATCGTCCCCGCGCCGCCGCCGAGACCACCACCACCACGGCCACGCCCACCGCAGCTCCGGTCGCGGCGGACGAGGCGCCGACGAGAGTCCAGCCACCGCCGTCC
The DNA here is from genome assembly GCA_963730405.1 of uncultured Gaiellaceae bacterium. Classification (GTDB taxonomy): domain Bacteria; phylum Actinomycetota; class Thermoleophilia; order Gaiellales; family Gaiellaceae; genus Gaiellasilicea. The sequence goes on from CAVSRW010000011.1 coordinate 288,415, forward strand.
CCGCCCCGGCCGCCGGCGAGGCCGTCGCTCTTCGCGCCCGTCCTCGGTGCGCTCCTTGCGGCCGCCGGGTTGTTCGGGCTGCTCGCCGTCCTCGACATCTACGACGTCGACGTCGCCGCCGCGCTTGCCGCCGGCGTCGTGATCGTGGGCGCCGCGATCGCCATCGGAGCGATGACCCAGCGGCGCGTCGGCGGTCTCGTCGTCCTCGGCCTGCTCCTGCTGTTCGCCTTCGCACTCGCCGCGATCACCCCGGTCTCGGTGGGCGCGGGGATCGGGGAGAAGAACGAGCAACCGACGACCGTGACAGCGCTCGACCCGAGCTACGAGCACGGCATCGGCGAGCTCGACCTCGATCTCAGCGGCGTCACGCTGCCGGTAGGGACGACATCCGTCGACGCGAGCGTCGGGATCGGCAAGCTCGTCGTCACGGTGCCGGCGGACATCGCGGTCGTGATCGACGCACACGCCGGGATCGGCTCGATCGACCTCCTCGGCGCCACCGACGACGGCGTCGACGCGGATCGCGTCCTCACGCTGCCGGGCTCGACGCCGGGCGCTCCCGTGCTCGATCTCGAGGCCGACATCGCGATCGGCGACATCGAGGTTCGGCGCGGGTGAGCTCAGCGCCGTACCGGCTGCCGCTGACGCTCCCTCGCCTGCGGCGGGCGCCGGGCGAGGGGGCGATCGCGGGCGTCTGCGCCGGCATCGGGCGCAGCCTGCGCGTCGACCCGACGCTCGTCCGGCTCACGTTCGCGCTGCTCGCGTTCGCCGGCGGCGCCGGCATCGTCGCCTACGGCGGCGCCTGGCTCGCCCTCGAGCCGGAGAGCGGCCCGGCGCCGTCGCCGAAGCGTCGCCTGCTCGGCTACGTCGCGCTCGCGATCGCCGGCGCGATCGCACTCCGGGGCTTCGGCTTCTCCGACTCGCTCATCTGGCCTGCGGCGCTCTGCGGGGCGGGGATCCTGCTCGCCAGAGGCAGGAAGGGCCCGCCCGTCGTGGCCGGGCTCGCGCTCGTCGCGGTCGGCGTGATCCTCTTCGTCGACCAGAACGCAACCTCCGACGGCCGCGATGCGGCCTTCCAGTCGAGCGCGGTCGCGATCGCCCTCCTGCTCGTGCTCGGCCCCTGGGCCTGGAGACTGGCGGCCGAGCGGAACTCGGAGCGGGTCGCGCGCATCCGCTCGGAGGAGCGCGCCGAGATGGCGGCTCGCATCCACGACTCCGTGCTCCAGACGCTCGCACTCGTCCAACGCGAGTCCAACGACCCGCGCCGCGTAGCCGCGCTCGCGCGCCAGCAGGAGCGCGAGCTTCGCCGGTGGCTGTATCCCGACGCCCGCTCCGACGGTGCGAGTCTCGCCTCCGCCATCGACGCGGCGGCGGCCGAGGTCGAGGAGCTGCACGGCGTGCCGGTGGAGCTCGTCCGCACCGGCGACGTCCCGCTGGACGAGCGGGTCGAGGCGCTCGTGCTGGCGGCGCGAGAGGCGATGGCGAACGCCGCCGAGCACTCCGGCGCCGAGCAGGTGTCGGCGTTCGTCGACGTCGGCGACGACGAGATCGCGGTGTTCGTCCGCGACCGGGGCAAGGGTTTCGACACGAGCAAGGTCGCCAAGCGCAAGCACGGCATCGCCGAGTCGATCCGCGGCCGCATGGCCCGTGCGGGCGGCACCGCCGAAGTGACGTCGACCCCCGACGACGGCACCGAGGTCGAGCTTCGGCTGGGGAGAGACACATGAGCCGCCGCGTCGTGCTCGTGGACGACCACCACCTCTTCCGCTCCGGCGTCCGGGCGGAGCTCGGCGACGCCGTCGAGATCGTCGGCGAGGCCGCCTCGGTGGCGGAGGCCGTGCCGCTGATCCGCGACCTCGACCCCGATGTCGTCCTGCTCGACGTCCACCTCCCGGACGGGGGCGGGCACGCGGTGATCGCGCAGGTCGCCCCCGAGCGGCCGGGTGTTCGCTTCCTGGCGCTCTCCGTCTCCGACGCCGCCGAGGACGTCATCGACGTGATCCGCGCGGGTGCACGCGGCTACGTGACGAAGACGATCTCGGGCGCCGAGCTGATCGACGCGATCGAGCGCACCGCCGAGGGCGACGCCGTCTTCTCGCCCCGCCTGGCCGGCTTCGTCCTCGACGCATTCCGCTCGGGCGAGGCCGCGGTCGACCCCGAGCTCGACACGCTCACCGCGCGCGAGCGCGAGGTGCTGCAGCTGATCGCCCGCGGCTACCGCTACAAGGAGATCGCGGCGAGGCTGCACCTGTCGGTCAAGACGGTCGAGAGCCACGTGTCGGCGGTGCTGCGGAAGCTCCAGCTCTCGAGCCGCCACGAGCTGACGCGCTGGGCCGCGGAGCGGCGGCTCATCTAGCCAAGTAACAGTCTGTTACTTGTCCCAGTCGAGCACTTCGAGCAGTGCGAGAGGCGGCCTCGTCTTCAGCGCGACGTCGAGCAGCACCTGGCCGGCGGTCGGTGCCAGACCCCGACGGCGATGTTCGTGCACGAGCACACGAATCTGCTCGTAGCTCGGCCGGGAGTAGCCGAGATGGCTTGCCAGAGCGGCAACGCGCCGGTAGACCTCGGCGATCGGAAGGGAATCGTCGTCCAGCCGCTCGACGGCCGCGAGCAGGGTGGCGCCGATTCGGGGAGCCGCTGCAGCCATCCCACCACTGTCGCCGCACAGCCGTCACGGATTGGCAAACGAGCCGTGCCGTTTCCGTACCAAGTAACAGTCTGTTACTTGGCGGGCTTCTTCGCGCGGGACGGCTGCACGCGCTTCGGCTCGCCGGGCATCTTCGGGAACTGCGGCGGGTACGGCGCCTCGCCGACGCCGGCGGCCTCCTCGCGCTCGACCCACTCGAGCAGGACGTTCAGGTCGCAGACGGCGTCGTCGATCCCCGCCTGGACGTCGCCCACCGCGGCGAAGCGGGACGGCATCGAGGCGAGCGTGAAGTCCTCGGTCTCGACGTCCGGCAGCTCGTCCCAGGTGACGGGCGCCGACACGGTCGCGTCGGGCCGCCCGCGTACCGAGTACGCCGACGCGATCGTGCGGTCGCGGGCGTTCTGGTTGTAGTCGATGAAGACGCGCTCGCCGCGCTCCTCCTTCCACCATGCCGTCGTCACGAGTTCCGACCGCCGCTCGACCTCGCGCGCGAACGCGAGCGCGCAGCGCCGCACGACCGGGAAGTCCCACTTCGGCTCGATCCGGCAGGCGACGTGGATGCCGCGGTTGCCGGAGGTCTTCGGCCAGCCGGTCCACCCCATCTCCGCCAGCACCTCCCGCACGACCGCCGCGACGCGCTTGCCGTCCTCGAACGACGTGCCGGGCTGCGGGTCGATGTCGATCCGGAGCTCGTCCGGCTTGTCGACGTCCGCGCGGCGCGAGGGCCAGGGGTGGAAGTCGACGACGGCCAGGTTCGCGGCCCAGGCGACCTGGGCGACCTCGGTCACGCAGAGCTCGTCGGCATGCCGCCCGGAGGGAAACGTGACGCGTGCGGCCTCGACCCACTCCGGCCGCTTCTCGGGCACGCGCTTCTGGTAGATCATCTCGCCCTCGACACCGTCCGGGAACCGCCGGAGCTGCGTCGGCCGCTCGTAAAGGGCGCGGACGATCCCCTCGCCGACCGAGAGGTAGTACCGGACGAGATCCATCTTCGTCTCCTGCCGGGCAGGGAAGAGCACCTTGTCCGGGTTCGTCACCTTGACGACCCGCTCCCCGACCTCGATCTCCACGAACGGTGACGGCATCTCCGGGGACGGTACCGCGTGGTACGTTCGAAATCCGTCCAGCCCGACCCACGGAGACCCCATGCGTGGTGCTGCGCGTGATCCGCGAGCTCGCCGAGGGCGGGATGACGATGCTGATCGCGACCCACGAGATGGGCTTCGCGCGCGACATCGCGAGCCGCGTCTGCTTCCTCGACGCCGGCGTGATCCTCGAGGAGGGCCTGCCCGACCGGATCTTCACGTCGCCCGAGCAGCCCCGCACGCGCCAGTTCCTCGACCGAATCATCGAAGCAGGACGGCTCTAGTTTGCCGTCGCATGCTCGAATTCCGCAGAAGCGGAATCCGAGCGCGCAAACCCCTGAAGCGAGCGGCTGCGCCGCCCGGGCTGGACGGGCGACCCTCTCGCCGTACACTTGAAGGCGTGTTGGAAGAGACCACGCGCGACGTCGTGCTGGAGCCGCTGGACGACTGGATCGTCGTCGAGCCGCTCGACGACTCCGAGACCGCGAGCGGGCTGATCGTCCCGATCAACGAGGGCGCCCAGACGCGGCAGGCGATCGTCGCCGCCGTCGGCCCTGACGTCGAGTCGATCGACCCGGGCGACAAGGTGCTCTTCCCGCGAGACGCCGGCTTCGAGGTGCGGCTCGCCCGCTCCTCGCACCGAGTCCGGGTGCTGAAGCGCGAGGACCTGCTCGCGCGCATCCACGACTAGTCTCGACGGGAGAGAAGCGACAGGAATCGCTCGCGCGATCGGGATCCGCTCTCGCGGATCCCGATCGTTGCGCGATGAGGAAGGTGCGATCCGCCGCATGGGATCGAGCCCCCGCCTCAGGGTGTCGACGCTCTGCCGCCCAGAGCATCGAACCCGATACGCCATCCTGCGCGAACCCGACCGCTTGACACTATCCCCCAGGCGGAGTTGACCGCGCTACTTCACCTGATCGAGGGATCGGGCGCAGACCCGCCGGCGACGATGAACTGACCATCAAGCTCAGCGCCGTGGGGGGCCGCAGCCCACCGCGCAGAGTCTCGAAAGACCGCGAAAGCGGTCTTTCGCATTTTTCGGGACGATCAGCGCCTCTGCGGGGCCGGGCGGACCAGTGTGTAGGTGAGGATGCCGACGACGGGGAGCACGAGCATGATGATCGCCCAGGCCGCCTTCATCGAACGCGTGAGGTCGGTGCGGCGGTAGACGTCCATGACGGCGCGGACCCACGCGACGAGGAAGATCGCCACAGCGGCGATGATCATGATCCGCACGATCACGACTCGTCCGTCTCCCGCTGCGTCGGCCGCTCGCCGAAGCTGCCGCCCGCGACCATGATCTGCAGCGGCTCGACCCACTCGTTCAGCATCTCGAAGCCCTGGGCGCGCGCGATCGCCTCGTGGAGCGGCCTCGCCCACACGTGCTCGATCAGCACGACCGCCGCCGTCGTGTCGTTGGGCATCAGCTGCTCGAGCCGGAACGCATCCTCCTTGTCGAAGAGGTGGCCGTCCATCAGGTCGGCCATCCCGGCCATGGCGCCCGGCTCGATCCCCGTGATGCCCTCGCGCGTGAAACCGGCCAGCGCGCCCATCGCCTGGCCGAAGTCGACCGCCTCCTCCCAACCGAGGTCTGTCGCCGCGGTGTGGGCGACCGCGCCCTCCCCATCCTTCCGCACGAGCAGCAGATCGAGGATCCGGACAATGCCCTCGCGCTTGAGCCGTTCCAGCTCCGGCCAGATCTCACCGCGGAAGCGGTTTCCCTCGAACGCAACGAAGAGCATCTGCACCGGCCCGTAGCCCACGGGAGCAGTTTGCATGCTCCCGACCCGGAGCGGATCATGCCGACGGGGTGATTCGTCCCGTCACTTGCCGATCAGCCGTCGAGGCGGCCTCCGCCCGCGACGACCTCGGCCGCGAACTCGTGCAGGCTCCGGCGCTGGCTTCTGGCGAGGCCGCGGAGCATCTCGAAGGCCACCTCGGGCGTCGTGCCGTGGCGGGCGGCGACGGCACCCTTCGCCTGCTCGATCACGATCCGGGACTTCAAAGCCGTCCGGAGTTGAGCATTCTCCGCCCGGAGCGCCTCGAGCTCGTCGCCGGCAGGCCGCAACGGCAGGACGTTGCTGTGCTCGGACTCGCTCATGCTCCCTCTCAGTCGAAATGCGGACACGACCGGGAGTTCGCGCTCAGCCGCTGAGGACTGACCCACGCGCTCCGCGCTTTGTGCGAGCCGACTCGATGCGCTGAGCGCACAGAGCCTGAACGTCACCATAACGCCAGAGGCCAGGATTCGCTCGGGCGCGACGTGGCACGATCTCGCAGATGGCCAGCAGACCAGCCCCGGCGCAGCACCTGCGCGACCTCGCGCTGCTTCGCCGCGTCCGCGACCGGATCGACCGGGAGTACGCGCGGCCGCTGGACGTCGAGGCGCTCGCCCGAGACGCGCATATGTCGGCCGGGCACTTCAGCCGCCGGTTTCGGCTTGCCTACGGCGAGTCGCCGTACAGCTATCTGATGACGCGCCGCATCGAGCGTGCGATGGCGCTGCTGCGTCGTGGCGATCTCAGCGTCACCGAGGTCTGCTTCGAGGTCGGCTGCTCGTCGCTCGGCACCTTCAGCACGCGCTTCACCGAGCTGGTCGGCGTGGCGCCCAGCGTCTACCGTCGCCAGGCCGCGGGCGCGATGGCCGGGATGCCGCCCTGCGTCGCGAAGCAGGTGACCCGACCGATCAGGAATCGAGAAGCGGCGACCCCCGAGGCCCACGTAGCGTGACGGCCATGGACATCACCATTCACCAGACCATGCTCCCGCACGACGACCCGGACGCGTCTCTCGCCTTCTACCGCGACACGCTCGGCTTCGAGGTCCGCAACGACGTCGAATACAGCGGGATGCACTGGATCACGGTCGGCCCGCCCGACCAGCCCGGCACGTCGATCGTCCTGTACCCGCCGGCCGCCACCCCCGGCCTCACCGACGAGGAGCGCCGCACCATCGCCGAGATGATGGCCAAGGGGACCTACGCCAGCATCAACCTGGCCACCCCCGACCTCGACGGCACCTTCGAGCGGCTGCAGGCCGGCGACGCCGAGGTCGTCCAGGAACCGGTTGACCAGCCCTACGGGATCCGCGACTGCGCGTTCCGCGATCCCGCGGGCAATCTGATCCGCATCCAGGAACTGTCCTGAGGAGGTACTCGTGATGGCTGAGAACAAGACCGCGACAAAGCGCGCTACGACGAAACGCACCGGCCCGACCAAGGGGTTCACGGCCGCGGAAAAAGCCGCCATGAAGGAGCGCGCCAAGGAGCTGAAGGCGGAGGCGGCGAAGGCGGACGGGGAGAAAGCCCTGCTCGAGAAGGTCGCGGAGATGAAGGGAACCGACAAGGCCATGGCCACGCGCCTCCACGCGATCATCACAGCCGCCGCGCCGTCCCTCTCGCCGAAGACGTGGTACGGAATGCCCGCGTACGCGAAGGACGGCAAGATCCTCTGCTTCTTCCAGAGCTCGGAGAAGTTCGACGCCAGGTACGCCACGTTCGGCTTCAGCGACGAGGCGAACATCGACCAAGGGGCCATGTGGGCGACCTCCTGGGCCCTCAAGGAGCTGACCGCCGCCGAGGAGAAGAAGATCGTCGCCCTCGTGAAGAAGGCGGTTCGCTGAAGCTCGACCCCTCGCTGAGGCTCGATCCGCTCGCCATGCACGCCGCCGACGACCACGATCTGATCCGCGTGCACGGCGCGCGCGTGAACAACCTCAAGGACGTCAGCATCGAGATCGCGAAGCGCCGGCTGACGGTCTTCACCGGCGTCTCCGGCTCGGGGAAGAGCTCGCTGGTGTTCGGCACGATCGCCGCGGAGTCGCAGCGGCTGATCAACGAGACCTACAGCGCCTTCGTGCAGGGCTTCATGCCGACGCTGGCCCGGCCCGAGGTGGACGTCCTCGAAGGCCTGACGACCGCCATCCTCGTCGACCAGGAGCGGCTGGGTGCCGACCCCCGCTCGACGGTCGGCACTGCGACCGACGCCAACGCGATGCTGCGAATCCTCTTCAGCCGGCTCGGGCGGCCGCAGATCGGCCCTCCCACGGCCTTCTCGTTCAACGTCCCGACCCGCACGGCGAGCGGGTCGATGACCGTCGACAAGGGCAAGGGGGAGCGGATCGTGGTGCGCAAGGCCGTCTACCACGGCGGCATGTGTCCGCGCTGCGAGGGCCGCGGCTCGGTCACGGACTTCGACCTCTCGCAGCTGTACGACGACAGCAAGTCGCTCAACGAGGGAGCGCTCACGATCCCCGGCTACAGCATGGACGGCTGGTACGGCCGCATCCTCCGAGGCTGCGGCTTCTTCGACCCGGACAAGCCGATCCGCAAGTTCGGCAAGAAGGAGCTCGACGACCTGCTCCACAAGGAGCCGACCAAGATCAAGGTCGACGGCATCAACCTGACGTACGCGGGACTGATCCCGACGATCCAGAGGTCGATGCTGTCCAAGGACGTCGACGCGCTGCAGCCACACGTTCGCGCCTTCGTGGAGCGGGTGGTGACGTTCACGGCCTGTCCCGAGTGCGGGGGCACCCGGCTCAACGAGCCGGCCCGGTCGTCCAGGATCGACGGGAAGAACATCGCCGACGTCTGCGCGATGCAGATCAGCGACCTGAGCGACTGGGTCCGGGGCCTCGACGAGCCGTCGGTGGCCCCGTTGCTCGGCGGGCTGCAACACCTCCTCGACTCGTTCGCGGAGATCGGGCTCGGCTACCTCAGCCTCGACCGGCCGTCGGGCACGCTCTCCGGCGGCGAGGCGCAGCGCACCAAGATGATCCGCCACCTCGGTTCGTCGCTCACCGACGTCACCTACGTCTTCGACGAGCCCACCATCGGCCTGCACCCCCATGACATCGAGCGGATGAACGACCTGCTGCTGCAGCTGCGGGACAAGGGCAACACCGTGCTCGTCGTGGAGCACAAGCCGGAGACGATCGCGATCGCCGACCACGTCGTCGACCTCGGCCCCGGCGCCGGCACAGAAGGCGGCACCGTCTGCTTCGAGGGCGCCGTGCAAGGGCTGCGGGGGAGTGACACCACGACCGGCCGCCACCTCGGCGACCGGGCGACCCTCAAGGAGTCGGTCCGATCGTCCGTCCGGCACCCTGGAGGTCCGCGGCGCGTCGACGAACAACCTCCAAGACGTGGACGTCGACCTCCCGCTCGGGGTGCTCTGCGTGATCACGGGCGTCGCCGGCTCCGGCAAGAGCTCGCTGATCCACGGCTCGGTCTCCGGCCGAGACGGCGTGGTGGTGATCGACCAGGGTGCGATCCGCGGCTCGCGACGGAGCAACCCGGCGACGTACACCGGACTGCTCGACCCGATCCGCAAGGCGTTCGCGAAGGCCAACGGCGTCAAGCCGGCGCTCTTCAGCTCCAACTCGGAGGGAGCCTGCCCCACCTGCAACGGCGCCGGGGTCATCTACACCGACCTGGGCGTCATGGCCACCGTCGAGTCGCCCTGCGAGGACTGCGAGGGGAAGCGGTTCCAGGCAGCGGTGCTCGAGTACACGTTCGGCGGCAGGGACATCAGCGAGGTTCTGGCGATGCCGGTCAGGGAGGCGACCGCCTTTTTCAGCGACGGCGACGCCAAGGTGCCCGCGGCCCACAAGATCCTCGACCGGCTCGCCGACGTCGGGCTCGGCTACCTCTCGCTGGGCCAGCCGCTCACCACGCTGTCCGGCGGCGAGCGGCAGCGGCTCAAGCTGGCCACCCAGATGGCCGAGAAGGGCGAGGTCTATGTCCTCGACGAGCCCACCACCGGCCTCCACCTCGCCGACGTGGAGCAGCTGCTCGGCCTGCTCGACCGGCTCGTCGACTCCGGCAAGTCGGTCGTCGTGATCGCGCACCACCAGGCGGTCATGGCGCACGCCGACTGGATCATCGACCTCGGCCCCGGCGCCGGCCACGACGGCGGCCGGATCGTCTTCGAGGGCACACCCGCCGACCTCGTCGCCGCCCGCTCCACCCTCACCGGCGAGCACCTCGCGGTCTACGTCGGCAGCTAGAACACCGAAACCCGCCTCGTTGAGCGGGCTTCGGCTCTAGAGAGCGGAGAGGGAGGGATTTGAACCCTCGACGAGCCTAACGACCCGTAACGGTTTTCGAGACACACGACATTCGGCCTAGGAGAGCCGTTCTCGGCGACTGCGGGCCAGCGTGCGGGCCACCGGGCGCTTCACGGGTGGCTTTAGAAGGGGTCCGGACCCTCTAGCGCCTATGCAGGCTCGGCAAGCACTGCAGCCCGTCGGACACTTTTCTACGCCATCGCGGGATCTGCGAGCCGAGCCGCGGTTGCGAGCCCTGGATGTAGGCGTGAACGGAGAGCAGCTGCCTCGTTCTCATTGCCCTTCGCGCTAGCGCCCGTCGCTAGAGGTCGTTACCGGTAGCACGGGAGGACCGCTGACTCGCCCCGAACGCGAGGCCTCTCCGCTGGCGACGACGTGGAGGCGACGCCTGATCGTTCTGCGGGAAGAAGTCGGGCCGCGCGGCCGTCGGGTGGCCACGAGGGGAAGCAGGAGCATCGATTCGCTCCCGACACGCCCCACCCAGATGCACGAAAGGAAGGAAGCCATGTTCAGGATTTCCGCCATCACTCGCGTCGGCCTCGTCGCCGTCGCTTGTGTTGCCGTCGCAGCGCCGTCGGCGCTTGCCAAGTCCCCCGTCAAGGGTGAGGCGCAGAGCCTCTACGGGTACGCGATGTCCTACACGCCGACGAAGGCGACACAGCAGAGTCTCTACGGGTACGCAATGTCCTACACGCCCGCGAAGGTGCAGAGCGTCAAGAAAGCGGCGTCGAGCAACACCGACCAGGTCGCTGAATAGGTGCCCGTAGCGTCGAAGTACATTGTCCGGCCCGTCAGCCCTTCTCGAATCCCTGAGCCACAAACTTGGATCACGAGACCGGCCGGCGGGCCGCACCTCTACGTCATCGCGGGGTCTGCGAGCCGAGCCGCGGTTGCGGAGCCCTGCAGGTAAGCGTCAAGGAGAGCAGCTGCCTCGTTCTCATTGCCGGGGAACAGGTGGCCGTAGCGATCAAGCGTGATCGTGATCGACGAGTGCCCCATGTAGGAGCTCAGCGCCTTGGCGCCGACGCCGGCGGCGATCATCAGGCTCGCGAACGTGTGCCGGGACTCGTGCAGGCCGATCGGCTCGAGGGGCGAGGACGGTCGCACGGCCGATCTAGCGGAGCGGCTCGCCCGGCTCCAGTGCGGGCCAGTTGCGGGCCAGTGAGGACCAGTTCCCAGCGGTCCACAGCGGTTGTCAGCGGCAAGACGTGGCGCCCCTACCGACGTTATGTCACGGGCGGAACCCGCCTAGGTGAACGGGTTTCGCCTCTAGAGAGCGGAGAGGGAGGGATTTGAACCCTCGACGAGCCTAACGACCCGTAACGGTTTCGAGACCGCAACGATAACCCCGAAAACGGCTTGTCTAAGCCATTTCCTCTGGGACTTCGGGACATACCGACCTGCGGCCGTTGCGCCAGCGATGAGTTCTGCGGGCGAGTGAGGTCTAACCTCAAGAGATGTCCGTCACGTCGACACGCCTGCTGAGCGAGAACGAGTTGCTCGACGCCGCGCGAGGCGGCGACGAGGAGGCCTTCCGACACATCGTCGAGAGCCATCGCGGCGAACTGCACGCGCACTGCTACCGGATGCTGGCCTCCGTCCACGATGCGGATGACGCGCTCCAGGAGACGCTGCTGCGTGCGTGGCGCGGCATGTCCGGGTTCGGGGGGCGCAGCTCCCTACGCACCTGGCTGTACCAGATCGCGACGAACGTTTGCCGAGACGCGATCGCGCGCCGGCCGAAGCGCACGCTGCCGATCGGCTACGGCCCGGCCAGCGGGCAGGGCGAGGACGTCGGCGAGCCTCTCGTCGAGTCGGTCTGGCTCGAGCCGTATCCGGACGAGAGCCTCGGGCTTCAGAGCGGGTACGCGGCGCCGGACGCTCGCTACGAGCAGCGCGAGGCGCTGGAACTCGCCTTCGTCGCGGCGCTGCAGCACCTGCCGGGCACGCAGCGGGCCGTCCTGATCCTGCGCGAGGTGCTCGGCTACTCGGCTCGCGAGGTCGCGGAGTCGCTCGACACGACGGTGCCGTCGGTCAACAGCGCCCTCCAGCGCGCGCGGAAGGCGGTCGCCGAGCGCCTTCCAGCCCGGAGCCAGCAGGCAACGCTACGCTCGCTCGGCGACGGACGCATCCGCCAACTCGTCGAGGCCTACGTCGATGCCTGGTCGAGGGGGGACGTCGACGCCGTTCGAGCACTCCTGGCGGCGGACGCGACCTTCTCGATGCCGCCCTGGTCGAGCTGGTGGCGCGGCCGGGACACGATCGCCGAGTTCGCGAAGGAGGCCGTGGAGTTCTGCGCTGTGTCGCTCACTCTGCCCGTCTCCGCAAACGGACAGGTCGCCGTCGCCTACTTCCACCTCGACTCCGAGACGGGCAGATACAAGGCGACCGCGATCGACGTCATCACGTTCGACGGCGAGCTCATCGCCGACATCACCGCCTTCGTCAGACCGGACATCTTCGCCCGGTTCGGCTTGCCAGAAGAGCTCGCCTGCGCCGTCCGGCCCTGACGCCCTTCCCCGCCTCGCACGGGTCGTGCGCCAGTTGCGCGCCGGTGCGCTCCACTGACGAGCGGTCTTGCGCGGCCTCGAGCGGAAGAGACGCAGCACTCTTCGAGTTGCACGTGTGGCCGGAAACCGCTTGCGTAGTGCGATCTCCGGCCACTTCAGCGGAGAGGGAGGGATTTGAACCCTCGACGAGCCTAACGACCCGTAACGGTTTTCGAGACCGCCGCATTCGACCGCTCTGCCACCTCTCCGAGCAGGAGGCCCCGCGGGGCCTCCCAACGGAGAAGGAGGGATTCGAACCCTCGACGCAGGCATTCACCCACGTAACGCCTTAGCAGGGCGCCGCCTTCAGCCACTCGGCCACTTCTCCGGGACGGCCATGGTATCGCAGGGTGTCGACGGGCAGCGACACCCGGAATCCCCCATCGGAGGCATGACCCAGTCCGGCATGCGAGACAACATGGGACCGCCGGATCTCCCCCTGTTCCCCCCGGCACTGCGGCGCCCGTTTTCTGCGGCAACAGGAAGCGGGCGCTTCTCTTTTCGGCGCAGCGGGAAGGCCGTAGCTCAAGGTCTGTGCACCGGAATGCCGAAACCAGTGACGTGGGCGTCGCGGTTGCCCAACCTCTCTCCCCCGAGCTCGTGCTCGTCTGCCCCGAGCTGCGCGAGCATGCGCTCGCGCAGCTGCCTCCGCTCGAGCCGGACGCGCGCTTCGACATCGAGCCCCCGCTCGTTCGGCGGCCCGTGGAGCGGCCACGGCTTCTCGTCGCGCAGCCGCCGCCTCGGGCCCAGCCGCGCCCGCCTCTCCCCGTCGCCGTCGCCGCGTATGCGACAGAGGCGCTCCTTGTCGGAGCAGTCCGCGGCGCCGCGCTGATCACCGCGATCGGCGTCGCCGCGTACGTCCTGGCGCGCTGACGCGCGCATTGAGTCGCGCCCGCGCCCGGCATAGACTCGGCCGGTCGTCGAATCCCATGCTCGCCACCGACAGGGAGTCACACATGAGAAGAGTCGTGCTGCTCGTCGCTGCCCTTGCGATCGCGGTGCCGGGGGCCGCATACGCGGTCTGGGGAGGCCAGGTCGACACGGCGCACCCGGGCGTCGGGGCCATGTACTTCGACTTCAACGCCAGCGGTGGCGTCACGGCCGACGAGCTCATCTGCTCGGGCTCGTACGCCGGCCGCTCGAAGTCGGGTGCGAACGACGTCTTCCTGACGGCGGGGCACTGCCTGCCGCCGGCGGAGGCGGGGATCCCCGCGAGCGGGATGGCCGTCTCCTTCGACGGCAACGCCGGCGACGGCGTCGCCTCGCCGATCACGGTCAGCTCCTACCACCAGATGCCCGGGTTCGGGCAGAACCTCGGCGACATCCGCGATCTCGGGATCCTGCTGCTGCCCGCCGGCTCCGTCCCCGCAGGCACGCCGGCGGTTCAGCTGCCGACGGCCGGTTATCTCGACCAGCTGAAGGCGAGCGGGCAGCTGAACTTCCGCATCGTCGACCTGGTCGGCTACGGCGTCGTCCCGATCTGGGACGAGCAGGGGCCGACGCAGTTCGCGTTCGACGGCGTGCGCCGTTCGGGCACGTCGACGATCACCGGCCTCCACAAGGCGATGGTCCACTACAACCAGCAGCGCCACGGGATCGGCACCGGCTCGGGGGTCTGCTTCGGTGACTCCGGCTCGCCGCAGCTCGATCGCGGCACGCTGCTCGTCCTCTCGGTCACGAGCGGCGGCAACGGCCAGTGCAACGCGAACAACACGAACTACCGGGTCGACACGCCGCAGGCACGGGCGTTCCTCGGCCAGTTCCTGAACCTCCCGTAGAAACGACCGCACGACGGGGCGGGGACCGAGACCCCGCCCCGTCCGCGATGCTCGGCGGCTCGAACACTCAGCTGGCGTCTACAAGGGCGATGGACGTGAGTCAAGAACCCGGCCCTTCCGAGCCGGGTTCTTGAAACGGTTTCTGCGACAACCGCCAACGGAGAGGGCGGGATTTGAACCCGCGACACGCCTTTCGACGCGTACGCGATTTCCAGTCGCGCTCCTTCGGCCGCTCGGACACCTCTCCGGGCGCGGCACAGGGTATCGCGGCGGTCCTACCCCTGGGTGGAGTCGACCACGTACGCGGCGACGTCCTGGATCTGCTGCTCGTCGAGCTGGTCGGCGAAGGCGGGCATGGCCCCGGCGCCGTTGGTGACGCGATCGACGACGAGCTCGGCATCGGGCTGGCTCTCGTCGAGGTTCGGGCCGACGGCGCCGGACGAGCCGGCGGCTTCGAGCGCGTGACAGCCGCCGCAGCCCGCGGAGGCGAAGACCTCCTCGCCGGCTGCGGGATCGCCGGCCGTACCGCCCTCCGGCTCTTCGGGCGTCGTCTCGCCGCCCGCGCCCGTCTCGGTCTCGTGCGTCTCGACCGCCTCGGCTCCGTGGGCGCCTTCCTCCTCCTTCGCGAAGAAGACGACGCCCGCCATCGTGCCGACGAACAGCACCACGGTCACGAGCACGAAGATCCCCAGCCGGTTGCCGGGGAAGTTCGGGTCGCGGCGCGGGAAGTAGAACGACGAGAGGAGCGCGAAGACGATGAAGAGCCCTGCGAGGAGGCCGAGCCCGAGCTTCCCCTCGTTCGTGATCGCGAGCAGCACGGGCCGGAACCTACCAGGGCTAGACGCGATCGAGCGGCGCCATCGTCAGGCCGTAGCCCTCCAGTTGCTCCCAGTACAGCTCCGCCTGCTCCTTGTGCCCCGACCAGACGACGGCGCGCCCCGTCGAGTGGATCCGGTTGGCCATCCGCATCCCCTGGTCGAACCCGACACCCGGCAGGACAGAGGAGAGCGCGAACGCGACGCCGTCGAACGTGTTGTGGTCGTCGTTGAGCACGATCACCTGCCAGGGCGCGTCGAGACCGCCGCCGGGATCGCCGGCGCGCGGCTTGCGAACCGGTGTCTCGGTGGCCGGGCTCATCGGCCCAAGACGGTAGCAACGGCACGGTAGGCTCTCAGCCGTGACGCCCGAAGAGCGGCTCGAGCGCTACGCCCGCCTCGCCGTCGAGGTGGGCGCGAACGTCAGTGAGGGCCAGGTCGTCTGGGTGATCGCCCTGCCCGAGCACGCTCCGCTGGCGCGCGAGGTCGCCCGGATCGCCTACGAGAAGGGCGCGAGCTACGTCGATGTCGACTACGCCGACCAGCACGTGCGGCGGGCGCGGATCGAGCTCGCGGACGAGGACACGCTCGGCTGGACGCCGCCGTGGATGCTCGCCAAGGTCGACCACATCGCGGAGCAGCGCGGGGCGCTGATCCAGCTCGTCGGCGACCCGGAACCGGAGCTGCTCGCCGATCTCGACGGCACTCGGGTCGGCAAGACCCGGATGCGGGAGCTGGCGGAGCGTTACGTCAAGGCGACGAACCAGCGCCTGATCAACTGGGTCATCGTCGCCTATCCCAACGCCGGCTGGGCGACGACCGTCTTCGGCGAGCCCGACGTCGAGCGGCTGTGGGACGCCGTCGCCGATGCCACCCGGCTGGACGAAGAGGATCCGGTCGCGGCGTGGCGGGAGCACATCGACAAGCTCGTCGAGCGCGCCGAGCTGATGAACGAGCGGGCTTTCGACAGCCTCCGCTTCCGTGGCCCCGGCACCGATCTCATGGTCGGCCTCATCCCCGGGGCGACGTGGTGCACGGCCCTCGAGGAGACGGTCGACGGGAAGCGGCACGTCGTCAACATGCCCACCGAAGAGGTCTTCACGACCCCTGACCGCCGCCGCACGAAGGGCGTCGTCCGCGCGACGATGCCGCTCGCCCTCTCGGGCAACGTCGTCCGCGACCTCGAACTGAGGTTCGACGGCGGCCGCGCCGTCGAGGTGAACGCGAGCAGCGGAGCCGACCTGATCCGCGAGCAGCTGCGCCAGGACGAGAATGCCTGCATGCTCGGCGAGGTCGCGCTCGTCGACGGCGAGTCGCGCGTCGGCCGCTCCGGGCTCGTCTTCCTGAACACGCTCTTCGACGAGAACGCGAGCTGCCACATCGCCTACGGCGCGGGCATCCTCGACGCAATCGAGGGCGGCGACGGCAAGAGTGAGGCCGAGCTCGAGGAGCTCGGCTTCAACACGTCCACGATCCACACCGACTTCATGATCGGCGGGCCTGCGATCGAGGTTGATGGGCTCGACCCGCGTGGCGCGGCCACGCCTATTCTGCGTGGCAATGCCTGGCAGCTCACCTGAGCTCCCGCTCACCGGCGGCTGCGGCTGTCGTGCAGTCCGCTTCGAGGTGCGCGAGCCGTTCGCCTCGGCGAACTACTGCCACTGCACGCGCTGCCAGCGGCGGACCGGCACGGCCGCATCGGCGAACGGCCGCACCGTTCCCGGCTCGTTCCACCTGCTCTCGGGCCAGGAGCACCTCCGATCCTGGGCGCCCGAGGGCGGCGCAGAGAAGGTCTTCTGCGTGTTGTGCGGCTCGGCCGTCTACAGCCGCGGCGCCGGCGACCCGCCCTCGATCGGGGTCCGGCTCGGTGCCGTCGACGGCGATCCGGGGATCTCGCCGCAGTGGCATCAGTACGTCGCATACGCCGCGAACTGGGAGGAGATCCCGGACGACGGGCTCCCCCGCTATCCCGAGGGAAAGACGTAATGCCCGGTCACGCGCTCCGTCGTCGAGAGGCGTCATCGGGGGGCGTTCACGTCGCCGGCTCCAGTCAGGCGAGACCGCGGCACCTGGGAGGGAATCCTTAGCGCTGCTTCCTTCCGGACCTGACGCGGTTCGGATGCTCCCAGTGCGCGGAACCCGACTATCGACGCCACGTGCGCGAAGCCTGATCCCGTTGAAGCCGCCCTCGGACGGCGTTCGGTCCCGCTGGAGCGGATGTCGGGTTCAGGGAACCGCTAACTCCCCACCTAGCGCGACCGGGCGAGGCCATTGTAGCGCCCCCGCTATCCTGTGCACGTCCCGGGCGCATAGCTCAGCGGGAGAGCGCTCGCTTCACACGCGAGAGGTCCCTGGTTCAATCCCAGGTGCGCCCATCCTGTTTCCGCATGGTTGAGCAGAAACCGCGTGGTTACGCGGGTCAGGTGCGCCGCCGATGCCGGGTTCGCGCGGTCCCTACCCCGGTGCCTCCTAAGCGCAAGAAGGGAGTCAGCTCGGGAGGCTGAGGCCGACCCTGGGGAACTCCTCGCCCATCCTTGCGCCGACGAGCTGGAGCGCCGAAGCCGGGCGAATCATGACCTTGAGCTCGGTGATCAGGCCATCCTCGTCGAAGGTCAGCTTGTCGATCCCCTCGACCTGCTTCCCGCCGACCTCGGTTGCGAACTCCAGGATCGCGACACGGTCGTTCGGGTCTTCGAGTTGGTGCAGATAGCGGAAGCTGCCGCCAATCCCGAGCACCTGCTCGGCGGCTCGCAGCACCTTCAAGACCTGATCCCGGCCCTCATACGGCTTGAACAGAACCGGACTGCGGAAGACCGCGTGCTCGTGGAACAGCTCGGGAACGTGATCGACGTTCCCTTGTTCGACAGCGGCGCGGAAGCGGTCGGAGAGCATCGGCGCCCGCAGCCTAACGCGCCTGGCTGCCGCCTCGCTCGTCGTGTCGTGTGTCGGCTCGTGTCGGAAACACGCGACGATGTTCAACCCCAAGGTGCGCCCATCGATTCACGGGGGCCGCGTCGACGCCCCGCTCGGCGGTTCCCGATGCGACGAGACTAGCTTCGACGGACGAAGGCCGAGAATGCCTGCGGCCTAGCACCCTCGGCCCTGTCCGTCGCGTGCGCGCGGGGAAGGGCCTTGTGACAGACACGGACTCCCCCCGATTCCCCTTCGCACTCGCCGTGTTCCTCCGGCGACGAGGCGGGGTCCTGGCCTCGTTCGCCGAAAGTTGAGAATGCCACAAACTGCTCGCGTTTACAACCGTTGATACGAGGTTGGGCCCGGTTGCTGCAGTCGAAGCAATGAGCTGGCACAGACCTAGGCTGCGAACGCCTCGAGCCGGGCGGCCTCCTCCCGCAGCGCCCGCTTCACGTCGGCCGCGAGGCGGCCGAAGGGCTCGAGCACGACCCGTCCCTGCTCGAGCTGCCATGTCCCGGCGACGAAGCCGTCGACGAGGAACGTCGCGTGCACGAGGCCGTTCTTCGTGACGATCCGGCTCGGCGGCGCGTCACCGAGGATCCGCGACCGGTCGGCGTGCGAGAGGACGAGATTGTCGAAGCGCGGCACGAGGCGCGGCGGCGCGGGCGTCTCCGGATCGGGCAGAGGCGCCCGCAGGACGTCGTAGAGGACCTTCCCCGTCTCGTCGCGGAACGTCCGCACCTTCAGTCGCTCCAGCGACGCCGCGATCGGCGCGAGGCGCGGCACGCCGGCCCACTGCCCCACGTCCTGCTTGGTCGCCGGACCGTACGCGGCCAGGTAGGTCTTGACGATTCGGTCGAAAGCCTCGTCCGGGTCGGGCGGACCGCCGCGCAGCTTCCCGGCGGCCGCCGTGTAGATCCCGTGGCCGCCGTAGCCCCAGATCCCGGAGGGAGGCACGTGGATCACGGGAACCTGGCCCTGCACCCGCCGCCAGAGGAACGTCGCCGGCACCCGCTCTCGCGCGTGCGGCTCGAGCAGCGCCTGCACGTCCTTGAGGCCGAGCACGGCGCCGTCGAGGTCGGCGACCAGGAGCTGTGCGATCCGCGCGATCTCCTTCGCCGGCAGCCGCGCCTCGTACGAGGGCGGCCAGAGGGTGGGGGCGAGCTCCCGGCGGACGGTGCTGGCGGCCCAGAAGTGCCTCGGCGTCGCGACGTGAAGCGTGCCGCGCTGGAGCAGGGCCTTCACGAGCCGGCGGCTCTCGAGCGCCGCGGTCAGCTCGTCACGTTCGAAGCGCTCGAGTCGCGTCCAGAGCGAGAGGTACGGACTCGGCGTCGCCTGCGCCTGCAGGCCGCCGAGCCTCTCGACAGCCTGTACGGCGGTCAGCGGCCGGCGCTCGAGCAGCAGCTGTCGCTGGAGGAGGGCGCGATTCAGCTCGCGCCGGCCGAGCACGCGGTCGGGCGTCGACACGTCCCGACGCTAACAGCGAGGCTTCAGATCGCGCTCGGTGGTGGGGCGTGGAGGGTGTACGTGCTCCCGTCGAGATGAACGCGCACGAACGCGAGCCCCGCGGTCGGGAGCCAGCTGTCGATCGCGCTGAGCACGTCGGCGACGCGGTTCTCCGGATTGCGATCGACCAGCTCGATCCGCACCTCGACCCGCCCGTCGACATCGACCGTCTCGACGTCGAGCGGCTGCAGCCGCCGGCGCAGCCCCGCTGCGTGAGTCTCGTCCGGGACCTCGATCCGGAGCGGCTGATGCGTCACGCGTGTCCCGGGACGACGATGGGCCGCCCGGCGTCACCGACCGTCTCGTCGAACTCGCTGATCGTGATCCGCAACCGCTCGGCGCAGCGGACGCGGCCGCACTCGCAGAAGACGTCGATCGTCTCCGATCCCGGCCCGCGGGAAACGCTGCGGATGCGCTCGTTGACGCTGCGACGCAGCGCACGGCGGCCGACACTGATGTCGTTCGCCACAGATGACACTGCCAAGAAACCCCCTGGTTCGTTCAGGACGAGGACCGAGGACTCGCTGCCGACCGCGAAGGACCGGTGGCGCGACCAGCGATGCCGCTCTGCCAGCGCCGGCACGGAGCTCTCGCCGGCACCTGCATCCAGTGTAGCCCGCCTTTTGCGCTCTGACGAAAGGCGGACACTGGAGTGGCACAACCGTCCGCCGGGCTGCTCACCGCTCCCGCATCCTTCCGGACGCCTTTCGGCCGTGGAGCGGGATTCGAGCAAGCGGATGTCAGAGCACACCGATCAGGCTCGCCAGGCGATCGCGATCGGCAACGCGATCTCACGCCTCCATCGCGAGCACTACGGCCGCGGCGCGACGACGACGCGGACGATCGTGCACCGCAACCACGTCGTCTCCTTCCTGGAGGACATCTACACCCGGTCGACGCACCCTGATCGAGGCGGGGAGAGGAGACGGTCAAGGTGACCAGGCAGGCGTTCCAGATGGCGATGCGGGGCGGCTTCAGCGAAGCGGTCGAGGAGATCACCGGCCGAAAGGTGATCGCGTTCATGTCGCAGGTTCACTTCGACCCCGACCTGGCTGCGGAAGTCTTCGTGCTCGAGCCGGAGCTCCAGGCGCAGCCGGCGGCCTAGACGGGCGTCGGGCACGCCTCGACTAAGATCGACCGGGTGACGGCGCTCTACCGCAAGTACCGGCCGCAGGACTTCGACGACGTCGTCGGCCAGGAAGCGGTGGTGCGGACGCTGCGCAACGCGATCGAGCTCGACCAGCTCCGCCAGGCCTACCTCTTCGCGGGGCCTCGCGGCACCGGCAAGACGTCGATGGCGCGCATCCTGGCGAAGGCGCTGAACTGCACAGCCGGCCCGACCGCCTCCCCCGACAAGGTCTGCAACGCGTGCGTCTCGATCGCGAACGGCTCGTCGCTCGACGTGGTCGAGATGGACGCGGCGTCGCAGCGCGGGATCGACGACATCCGCGAGATCCGCGACCGCGTCATCCTCCAGCCGGCCGAGGGCCGCTACAAGGTCTACATCCTCGACGAGGCGCACCAGCTCACGGACGCTGCCTGGAACGCGCTCCTGAAGCTGATCGAGGAGCCGCCGCCGCATCTCGTCTTCGTCTTCTGCACGACCGACCTCGCCAAGGTGCTGCCGACCGTCCGCTCTCGCTGCCAGACATTCGTCTTCGCGCGCCCGCGACTGCCCGAGCTCGTCCGGGTGCTGCGGCGGATCGCCGACGCGGAGAAGATCGAGGTTCCGGATGCGGCGCTGGCGCTGATCGCCCGCGGCGGCCGCGGCTCCTTCCGCGACGCCGTCTCGACCCTCGACCAGCTCGCGTCGGCGACCGGGAACACGATCGACGTCCAGTCCGTGCTGCAGCTCCTCGGCGCCGTCGAGGAGGACGCGCTCTTCCGGCTCTGCGACGCGATCGTCGACCGTGACACCGCCGGCGCGCTCACGTTCCTCGAGGAGCTCGCCGAGCAGGGCCAGGATCTCGCCCGCCTCGTCACCGACCTGCTCGAGCATCTGCGCCACCTGCTGCTCGTCCAGCACATGGGACACGTCCCCGACTCGCTCCCCGTCACCGACGAGACGCGCGAGCGGTTGCGGGAGCAGGCGAACCAGCTTCCCTCGCCGACCGTGCTCCGGCTCTGCGACCTGCTCGCGGTCGCGGTCGAGGACTCTCGTCAGGGCGCCGACCCGCGCCTGCCGCTCGAGCTCGCGCTCGTCAAGGTGACGAGCCCGGGCGCCGACCTCTCGCGCGAGTCGCTCGCCTTCCGCGTCGAGCAGCTCGAGCAGCGACTGGCGGGAAGCGCGCCCCTACCCGCTCCGGCCGCCGCGGCTCCCGCCGAGCCGACGCCCGCGGCTCCCCAGCCCGTTCCCGAGCAGAGCGCGCCGGCAACTCCTGCGGGCGCCCCGCCGCTCGCGCTCGACCAGCTCCAAGAAGCCTGGCAGCGCACGGTCCTCCCCGCCGTCCAGTCGCGCTCGATCCCCGTCGCGTCGCTGCTCGGCGAAGCGCGGCCGGCCTCGCTCGAGGGCGAGATGTTGACGCTGGAGTTCCCTGCGTCCGCCGACTTCCACCGACGGCAGGCAGAGGAGCCGAAGAACGTCACCGTCATCCGCGACGCGCTCTACGACGTCACGGGACACCGGCTCGGCGTCACGCTGGCCGTCGGGGACGCGGTCGATTCCGAAAGCGACGACGAGGACGAGGAACTGACCGAGGACGCCCTGATCTCGATGTTCAAAGACACGTTCGACGCCCAGGAGGTCGAGGAGAGCCGATGAGCAAGTTCGACATGAGCAAGCTGATGCAGCAGGCCCAGCAGATGCAGTCGCAGATGCAGCAGATGCAGGAAGAGGCCGCAAACGAGATCGTCGAAGCCTCGGCCGGCGGCGGCATGGTGACGGTCAAGGCCACCGGCGGCGGCGAGATCGTCTCGATCACGATCGACCCGAAGGCGATCGACCCGGACGACCCGGAGATGCTCTCCGACCTGATCCTCGCCGCGGTGAACGAGGCGCTCCGCAGCGCGAACGCGCTGATGGAGTCGAAGGTGCAGGGGATGATCCCCGGCGGCCTGGGTAGCTTGGGCCTCCCAGGCATGTGAGCCGCCGGGCCGCGACAGCGGCCTGGTTCGGGATGTTTCGCGCGGATGGGGCATCCGCTCCCGCGGATGCCCCATCCTGCGCTGACGATTACGCGGCGCCGGCGAGCCGGTCGCGCGACGGGAGCGGCTCGGTGCGGAGCTTCTCCGCGAGGCGTCCGAGCCCGCTCGACTCGAGCTGGCGGATCCGCTCGCGGGTGAGGCCGAGCTTCTTGCCGATCTGCTCGAGGCTCGCGCCATCCTCACCCTGCACGAAGCCGAACCGCAGCTCGAGCACGATCCGCTCGCGCTCGGGCAGGTCGGCGAGCGCCTCGCGCACGCGCTGCTGCTCGAGCGAGAGGTCGGCCGACTCGATCGGGTCCTCGGCGGTGCGGTCGGCGAAGAGGTCGCCGAGCTCACCGTCGCCGTCGCCGATCGTCTGGTTCAGCGAGACCGAGGCCTCGACCGCTTCGAGCGCCTCCGAGACGTGGTGCTCCTTCAGCTCGGTCGCCTTCGCGAGCTCCTCGATCGTCGGCGCGCGGCCGTGCGTGGCCTCGAGCTGCTGCTTCGCGCGCCGCAGCTTCAGCCGGCGCTCCTGCACGTGCACCGGGATCCGGATCGTGTCCGACTGGTTCGCGACCGCGCGCTGGCACGACTGGCGAATCCACCAGGTGGCGTAGGTCGAGAACTTGAAGCCCTTGCGGTAGTCGAACTTCTCGACCGCGCGGTTGAGGCCGATCGTGCCGTCCTGGATCAGGTCGAGCAGCGGCAGGCCGTGGCCCTGGTACCGCTTCGCGATCGAGACGACGAGCCGCAGATTCGCGTTCGTCATCCGCTCCTTGGCGGCGTGGTCGCCGCGCTCGATCCGCTTCGCGAGCGCGACCTCCTCGGCGGCAGTGAGCAGCTCGTGGCGGCCGATCTCGTTGAGGAAGAGCTGCAGGCTGTCGGTGGTGCCCGTCGGCGTGGACGGCCGCAGGTCGAGTTCGACCTCGTCGTCTCCGCCTGCCTCCTCGATCTCGACGTCCCCCGCCGCGAGAGCAGCGCGAAGCGCCTCGACGGTTTCCTCGTCGAGATCATGCTCGACCTGCAGCGCCTCGAGCTCGGCGCCGGCAACGTGTCCGCGCTCCTCCGCGTCATGCAGGAAGGCGGTGATGGCCGTGTTCAGTTCAAGGGCGTCAGTGCCCAAAGCTTCAATCGTGCGCAATGTTCCTCCAGGGGTCTCGGGTGGTAGCCGACGCGATCGTCGCGGCAGCCTCACGGGCGGCCGGGTGCGTCGCTGCTAGTAAGAACGCCGGCAGGCGACCTTTTGTTTCACGCAAGAGTCGATCTCTACACATCCTTAACGTCTACGCAGCAATACGCTCGGGAGCGGAAACAGGATCGGGAGTCGGGCTCGGAGCAGGCCGGGACACCGGTCGCAGGGTCGGCCGCCGCCGCAGCTGCAGGATCACGACGGCACCGACGACGAGTCCCGCGCCGGCGAGCTGCAGCGGTCCGAGCCGCTCGCCGAAGACGAGCGCTGCGAGGGCGATCGTCACCGGCGGCTCGACGGTGCCGAGGATCGTCGCCCGCGACGGGCCGACCCGGCGGACGCCGGCGAGAAAGGCGGCGATCGGCAGGACCGTGGCCGCCAGGGCGATCGCGCCGACCACCGCGATCGTCGATACACCGCCGATCCCGAGCGAATCGGTCGCCGAGCCGGCCAGCGCGAAGGCGGTCGCGGCCCCGGCGCACAGCATCGTTGCGAGCACGAGCGGCTCGGTGGTGCCGAGCAGGAGATCCGAGACGAGCACGTACGCCGCGTACGACACCGAGGCTGCGAGGGCGAGCCCGATCCCGAGCGGGTCGAGCGTCCCGCCGACGCCTCCGGCGAGCACGAGCGTGACACCCGCGAGCGCGACGAGGAGCGCCGACGCGCGGCGGCGGGAGGCACGTTCGCGGCGCAGCAGAACCGCGCCGGCGACGACGAGTGCCGGGTAGCTGCACATCAGCAGCGACGCGAGCGAGACGTCGATCCGCTCGAGCGAGGCGAAGAAGAGGCCGGTCTCGAGACCGTAGATCGTGAGGCCGAGGGCGAAGGGAGCGGCCAGCGTCCGAGCCGGCGCCGCCGCGAGCGCTTTCCGCGCGACCAGGCCGAGAACGAGCGCTGCGACCGCGAAGCGGAGCGCCCCGATCCCGGCCACCGTCGCGCCGCCTTCGAAGGCGAGTCGGACGAGCACGGGCTGGAGCGCGAACGACGCGCCTGCGACCAGGCAGAGCGCGACGCCGACGCGTTCGGGTGACCGGACGGCGAACACGATCTCACCGTAGGGCGACGTGAGCAGAAGGGCTAGTCTGACTTCTCTTGAAGTCCCATAGGGAACGCCTATGACTCTGCAGCAGCTCACGTACTTCCTCGCCACGGCCGAGCACGGCTCCTTCAGCCGTGCGGCCCGTTCTCTCTACCTGGCCCAGCCGTCACTCTCCGAGCAGGTGCGCTCGCTCGAGGCGGAGCTCGGTGTCGACCTCTTCGCCCGTGTCGGCCGCGGCGTCGTCCTCACCGAGGCCGGCCGCGCCTTCCGCCCCGAGGCGGAGCGCGTCCTGGCGGCGCTCGCCGGTGCCCGCGAGGCCGTCACGGAAGTGCGCGAGCTGACGGGCGGCACGCTCAGCATCGGGATGTTCGGGACGGCGTCGGGCTTCCTCCTCTCCCGTCTCGTCGCGGACTTCCGCTCACGACATCCGAGCGTGCGGCTGCGGCTCGTCGGCCAGAACTCGTCCGAGGTGGCGGAGGACGTGCGCCGGGGCCGACTCGAGGCGGGGCTCGTGGTGCTGCCCGTCGACGACGAGGGCCTCGAGATCCGGCCCGTCCGGCGCGAGGAGGTCGTCTACGTCAGCCGCAACGACGAGCGCGTCAGCCGTCCGGTCACGATCGAGCGGCTCGCCGCCGCCCCGCTGATCCTCTACGACGCCCGCTACGGCTGGAGCGACCCGACCCGGCGCCAGCTCCAGGAGCGCGCCCAACGGGCGGGCATCCAGCTGGAGCCGGTGATCGAGATCGAGGACATGGACGCGGCCCTGGAGCTGGCCGCGAGCGGGCTCGGCGACACGATCGCTCCGAAGGCCGCGCTCGAGCACCGACCCTCGTTCCGGACGCTCGGGAAGGCGTCGTTCGCGGAGCCGCTGTACGACGACTTCGCGTTCATCACGCGGCGAGGGGCGCCGGTCTCGCCCGCCGCCCGCGCGTTCCTCGAGCTGGCCGAGCGACGGCTCGCCGAGTTCGGCGAGGGCGTCCTCTATGCCGGTGTCGCCGGCGAGCCCACCTGATCGCCGTCGATGATGGTCGCCTCGACCGGCGGGTGCAGCCCGCGCCACGCGGCGAGATAGAGGTCGAGGTCGCGCCGGGCTCTCGCCCGGTCGGCCACGCTCGGCAGGACGACCTCGACCACCGATCCTCGAACGGACTCGGTCGTGCAGAAGGCCCGGCCGAGGAACTCGACCAGATCCGGCACGAGCGCCGGCTGGCTGACCCGGATCCTCACGGCCTCGGTCCGTCTTCGTGAAAGAGCATGCCGCTCCACAACATGACGCGTCGGACGCCGGCCGGAAATGGACGAAAGTGCGGTCCGGCACGCAGTCTTGTGGTGCCGGTCTGAACGGCCGCCCCCCGACCAAGAAGGGGCGGCCGCCCGCGCGACCAGAGGTCGCAGTTCATCCTGACCCGGCGGCGCAGGACGTACGACCCCCGATCGGGTGACCGAGGCACCCACGGCTTGGTCGTCCGCGAGCGCCCCAGCCACCGCGGTTGCTCGGGCGGCAAAGCAAGCAACCCGATCATCCGCACGCCGGGCGGCGGCCCGCCCGAACGTCGCACGACGCTATCGCAGCCGAAGAGCTCCGTCCGCTGGCCGAACGGTAAGTCTTCCGTCTCCGGTTCCCTGGAACTCCGGACCTACCCCAAATGGCTACTGGACCTACTCGAAGGTTTGTGTAGGACCTCTTGTAGTTTCACATAGCCTGCAGTACATTCGTTTGAACCTCGGATAGGACGAGGGCGAAGAAACTACTCGAAAGGCGGCCCTTTCGTGTTCCAAGCTAGTCATTCAGCAGTCCTTCTGGACCGGCAACCACTCTGGCTCGAGGCAGTCGAGTTGGTGCTCGGCAGGATCGACGTACGCGTCGCCGGAAAGGCGACGTCACCGAAATCGGCCCTCGAGCTCGTCGAGGCCCATCGGCCCGACGTCTTCTTGACGGGAATCGACATGGATGAAGGCGATATCAACGGGATCGAGTGCATCGCCCAGGCGCGTGAGCTCGTTCCGACGTTGCGCGCAGTCGTCCTGTCGGCACACACCGAGCCGGAGTACATCGACAAGGCGCTCGATGCGGGTGCTGTCGCGTACGTCGTGAAGAGCGCCCATCCCGACGATCTCGCATCCGCGGTCCGGCAGGCCTTCCAGCACTCCGTGTACTTCGCGGGCTCACGCCCTGCGCCGGCAACGACGTGGGCGAACTCGACCGAGGCGCGGGAAGTGTCCGACTTGACCCGGCGCGAGCGGGAGATCCTGCAGCTCGTTGCCGAAGGTCACTCGAACGCAAAGCTCGCCAAGATGCTCTGGGTCACCGAGCAGACGGTGAAGTTCCACCTCTCGAACGTCTATCGCAAGCTCGACGTGTCGAATCGCACCGAAGCAGCCCGCTGGGCGCAGGTCAACGGCCTGCTCTCCGCGAACGGCCACGGCTTCGAAGACCATCGCGCACGCCTCGCTGCCGGCTGACGCCGGCGGCGAGCGTCGCCGGCCTTCCCGTCCGGAATGGACGGCTAGGCTGCGGTCGTGCTGAGCCCCTCGGTCGACAACCTCGTCGCGCAGCTGACGCGCCTGCCGGGGATCGGCTCGCGCACGGCTCAGCGACTCGCGTTTCACCTGCTGTCGACCCAGAAGGACGAGGCGCTCGCGCTGGCGACCGCGATCGAGGAGGTGAAGGAGCGCGTTCGCTTCTGCCGCGAGTGCGGCAACCTGACCGAGGAGGAGCTCTGCGGGATCTGTCTCGACCCGCGCCGCGACCGCACGGTGGTCTGCGTCGTCGAGCAGCCGGTCGACGTGATCTCGCTGGAGCGCACCCACGAGTACCGCGGGCTCTACCACGTGCTCGGCGGCTCGCTCTCGCCGCTCGACGGCGTCGAGCCCGAGCACCTGCGGATCGACGAGCTCCTGCAGCGGGTCGCGCAGGGCGAGATCAGCGAGGTCGTCCTGGCCACGAACCCGAACATGACCGGCGAGGCCACGGCGGCCTACCTCGCCGATCGCCTGCGCGACCGCGCGACCGTGACGCGGCTCGCGAGCGGGCTGCCGGTCGGCGGCGACCTCGAGTACGCCGACGAGGTCACGCTCGGCCGCGCGCTCGCCGGGCGCCGCGCGATCTGACGCCGCGACGAAATTCGCGCAAAGAGCGTACTTTCGCCCGGTGCGTTTCTTGACGCCCGCCGGGTCTCCGCCTAGATTCTCCCCATCTGAACCGACGGGCCTTCGGGTTCGTCGGTTCAGTGTTTTTTCGGGGCTGTTTCCGTGTCGTCTCCGGGGCCTCCACTACACTCGCCGCCAGTGGCCACGACCGAGTACGAAGCCGTTCCCGCCGTCGATGCGGACGCGGAGGCACCGCCCCGCGGCACGCTCGTGCTCAAGTTCGGGGGCACGTCGGTCGGGGATCCGGACCGGCTGAAGCGCGTCGCCGCGCGGCTCGTCGCCGCGCGCGAGGAGGGGCACCGCGTCGTCGGCGTCCTCTCCGCGATGGGTCACACGACCGACGAGCTGCTCGCTCTCGCGCACCAGGTCTCGGCGACGCCGCACCCGCGGGAGCTCGACATGCTCGTCTCCGTCGGCGAGCGGATCTCGTGCGCGCTGGCGGCGATGGTGATCCACGACCTCGGCCACGAGGCGATCTCGCTGACCGGATCGCAGGCCGGGATCGTCACCGACACGGTCCACGGCAAGGCGAAGATCGTCGAGGTTCGCGCCCGCCGGATCCACGAGGCGCTCGACGAGGGCACGATCGTGCTCGTCGCCGGGTTCCAGGGCGTCTCGACCGCCTTCGAGGTGACGACGCTCGGCCGCGGCGGCTCGGACACCACCGCCGTGGCGCTCGCCGCAGCTCTCGGCGCCGACTTCTGCGAGATCTACACCGACGTCCGCGGCGTCTACTCGGCCGACCCTCGGCTCGTGCCGGACGCGCGTCAGCTGACCCGGGTCAGCTTCGACGAGATGCTCGAGATGGCGTCCTCTGGGGCCGGCGTGCTCGCCACCCGCTCGATCGAGGTCGCGCGCAGTCACAATGTGCGCCTCCACGTCCGTTCGACCTTCGAGGAAGGAGAAGGGACGTGGATTCAGGAGGAAGACCACGAGATGCTCGAGAAAGCCCTCATTTCAGGTGTCGTGCACCAGCGTGAGGAGACGGTCTACCGCGTCGAGGGCGCCAAGCCGGCGCAGCTCTTCGGCGCGCTCGCGCAGGCGTCCGTCAACGTCGACACGATCGTGCAGACGAACGCCGAGATCGTCTTCTCCGCCCCGGTCGAGGACAAGGCGGACGCCGCGCGCACGCTCGATGGGCTCGGCGTCGGCTGGAGCGCGCGCGACGACCTCGGCAAGGTGAGCCTCGTCGGCGCGGGCATGAAGAGCCATCCCGGCGTCGCCGCCAAGACCTTCGCCACGCTCGAGCAGGCGGGCATCGAGGCGGCGATCGTCTCGACCTCCCCGATCAAGATCGCCTGCCACGTTCCCTCGACCGACGTCGACCGCGCCGTGCAGGCGCTCCACGAGGCGTTCGAGCTTGGCTAGGCAGCCGCGCATCGGCGTCGTCGGCGCAACCGGGGCGGTGGGAACGATCACGCTCGAACTGCTGCGCGAGCGCGGCTACGAGGACGTGCGTCTCTTCGCCTCCGCCCGCTCCGCCGGGCGCGAGCTGGACGGCATCGTCGTCGAGGAGGCGACGCCCGAGAGCCTCGCAGCCGGCGACCTCGACCTCTGTCTCTTCTCCGTGGGGGCGTCCGCGAGCCGCGAGCTCGTCCCCCATGCCGTCCGCGGCGGCGCGACGGCGATCGACAAGTCCTCGGCCTACCGGCTTCAGCCCGGGATCCCGCTCGTCGTCCCCGAGGTGAACGGGATCAGGGCGGCTGAGCACGACGGCATCGTCGCCAACCCGAACTGCTGCGCGATCCCGTTGACGTGCACCCTGAAGCCGCTGCACGACGCGGCCGGGCTCGTGCGCGTGCGCGTCTCGACCTACCAGTCCGTCTCAGGCGCCGGCGCGCAGGCGATGGAGCAGCTGCGGGGCCAGTCACCCGAGGACAACGACCTGCGGATGGACTGGAGCTTCGACGGCGTCGAGTTCGAGGAGGAGGAGAAGCTCCGCGAGGAGACTCGCAAGATCCTCGAGCTCCCGGCGCTGCCTGTGAGCGCGACCTGTGTCCGGGTGCCGGTGCTCGTCGGCCATGCGGAGGCGGTCTGGCTCGAGACCAGGGAACCGCTGACGCCCGAGGACGCGACCGCGATCCTCGCCGATGCGCCGGGGATCAGGCTGGAGCAGTTCCCGACGCCGGGAGGCGCGGCCGGGCGGGACGAGATCCTCGTCGGCCGGATCCGGAAGGACACGACGGTCGAGAACGGGCTGGCGCTCTTCATCGCGGGCGACAACCTGCGCAAGGGCGCGGCGCTGAACGCGATCCAGATCGCCGAGCTCGTCCTGGCGCAGCACCGCGTCGCCGCGTGATCGCGGCGCTGGCGACAGCGCTCGCGCTGCTCGCCCCCACGCCGACGGTCGTCGCCGCGGGCGACATCGCCTCGTGCCGGTCGACCGGTGACGAGCAGACGGCGGCGCTCGTGGCAGCGTGCCCGGCACGGTCGCGATCCTCGGCGACGCCGTCTACGAGCGCGGCACCGCGGCGGAGTTCCGGGACTGCTACTCGTGGCGGCGGTTCCGGGCGCGGACGCGAGCGGCGCTCGGGAACCACGAGTACGGCTCGCCGGGAGCCCGCCCCGCGAAGGCGTACTTCCGGCTGCCTGACGCGGCTACTACTCGTACGAGCTCGGCGACCTGGCACGTCGTCGTCCTGAACTCGAACTGCCGGCCGGCCGGCGGGTGTGGCGCGGCTCGCCGCAGCAGCGCTGGCTCGCCGCCGACCTCGCGGCGAGCCCGCACCGTGCACGCTCGCCTACTGGCACCACCCGCGCTTCAGCTCCGGGCTGCACGGCTCGGACGTGACGATGGCCGCCCTCTGGCACACGCTCGCGCGCGCACGCGCCGACGTCGTGCTCGCGGGTCACGACCACCACTACGAGCGCTTCGCGCCGATCGACGGGATCCGCTCCTTCGTCGTCGGCACGGGCGGGCGCAGCCACTACCCCGTGCTGCGCCGGCTGCCTCGCAGCGCGCCGTGAACGCGAGCAGCTTCGGCGTGCTGCGCCTCACCCTCCGGACGGCGGCTACGACTGGCGCTTCCTGCCCGTCGCCGGCTCGAGGTTCCGCGACGGCGGCTCGGGCGCTGCCGCTGAGCCCGGGGCACGTCGGGCGGTGCCACTGCCCAAGGGCTAGGTCGGCCGTGGGTCTGGCCTACAGGTCGCGGCGAGGCTCAGGGCCGCTGCGGCACCGGTGCCGGCGCGAACGCCTCCTTACCACGCGCAGAACCGCGGCCCGCTTGCCCTCCGCCACCGGCACGAGGCCGCCGAGCTCCAGACGTGCGAGCTCGACCCGCCCCTGAGCGCGCACGAAGCGGAAGCCGAAATCGGCGAGGAAGTCGCGCGGGAAGACCGTGCGGTGGACGAGAAAGCGCTCGTAGGTCGACTCGCCCTCCGGGTACCGGTACGCGAACGCCTCGAGCGCCTTCGCCCCCTTGTCGCGGGCCTCGCCGATCGCGGCGAGGAAGAGCGACTGCTCGACCCAGGGCATCGCCGCCGAGACGACGTAGACGCAGGTGACGAGCACGGCGTCGTCGGAGGGCGGGCCGGCGGGCAGCTCGGCGGCGCGGGGGAAGAGCTCGGCCGGGCCGTACTGGATCGAGCCGAGCAGCCGCCCGTCGTCGTCCCGGTAGAGCGCGCCCCAGGCGCCCCAGTCGTCCTCCGCGCGCTCCATCCAGCGCTCCTTCGCGGCCGTGCGGCCGCTGCGCGACTGCCACCAGACGCACGTCTGGCAGACCGAGGGCGCATGCTCGAGCGTGCCGGCGGTCAGGCCGGTGACGCGCTGTGCCATTCGTCCACGATCACGTCGACGGTGTCGGGCCGCACGTCGGCCATGCGGGCGAGGCAGTCCGCGACGTGCGCCTGGACAGCCGCTCCGACTGCGCCGGCGTTCGCTCCCCACTCGAGCTCCAGGTGAAGCTCGACGCCGACGCGGCCCTCCTCGCGCGCGACCTTGACCCCGTCGTTTCGGCCAACGAGCCCGTGCACGCCCTGCACCTCCCGTGCGGCGTCGGCCGCGTAGCGGGCGAGCACGTCGGGCGAGATCACGGAGTGGCCTTCCATTAGGACTCCGATCTTAGAACCAGCTCGGTGGCCTCGGGCCGGGCGAAGAAACGGAACGGGACGAACGTCGTCCCGAGGCCCGGCGAGACGTGCAGCGTGACGCCGGCGTCGCGGTAGATCCCCTGGTTGAGCGGCGCCCGGAGGTGGGCGAGGCGGAGCTTGCCCCGCGGAAGCGGGAGCACGATCTGGCCGGCATGCATGTGGCCGGCGAGCACGAGTCCGTAGCCGGGAACCCGGAGGCGCGGGTAGTGGCTGAGCAGGATCCGGAACGCGGCCGCCTCGTCGACGGGCGGCACCGGGCCCGAGGCGCGCGGCGCGGCTCCGGCGATCTGGACCGCGACGCCGCGAACGTCCACGGTGCGGGACTCGTGCACGAGCAGCGTCGCCGGCAGCCCGTCGAGCTTGGCCTGGCGCGAGAAGCGGTCGCGCGTGACCGCGACGTCGTGGTTCCCCAGGACCGCATATGCGCCGAGACCCGCCAGAGCCTCGTCGAGCGCGGGCCGGCCGCGCGGGCGTGAGAGCAGGTCGCCGGTGACGAAGACGAGATCCGGCTCGCGCCCGCGCACCCACTCGACGGCCCGCCGCACGGCGACCGCTCCCCTCGAGAACGGCCCGAGGTGGAAGTCGGAGAGGTGCGCGACCCGAAGCCCGTCGAGCTCCCGCGGCAGGCCGGCGACGGGCAGCTCGAGCACGCGTGTCCGCAGCCAGCCCGCCTCGAACCAGCCGTAGGCGAGGGCCGCTACCGCCAGAGCGGCCAGCCCCAGCACGATCCAGAAATAGATCAGGCTCGGCGCCCCCCAGGATCACCGAGCCTGAAACCGCCCCTCCACCTTTCAAGACGGCGGAGCGGTCGAAACCTTGCGGTCACACGCTCAGTTTCTCCAGCACCGGGTCGACGGAGACGACGTGGCGCTTGAACTTCAGCTCCGAATCGGTCAAGCCGGCGGCGACGCCGATCAGCTGCGAGAGGTGCAGGATCGGCATCTGGAAGTCCTTGCCGGTCTGCTTGCGCAGCTTCGTCTGCCAGGCGTCGAGGGAGAGGTGGCAGAGCGGGCACGGGGTCACGATCGCGTCCGCGCCGGCCTCCTTCGCCTGCTCGATCGGCTGGATCAGCTCGCCCAGCGCCGTCTCCTCGCGCGCCTGGATGATCGGGAAGCCGCAGCACTTGATCTTGGCCGGGTAGTCGATCGCCTCACCGCCGCACGCCTCGATGATCCGCTCGAGCGAGGAGGGCTTGTCGGGATCCTCGAAGCCGAGCAGCTTCGACGGCCGCAGGATCTGGCAGCCGTAGAAGGGCGCGATCTTCAGGCCCTTGAGCCCCTTGTGGGCGGCCGTCTTCAGGAGGTCGTAGCCCTCACCCGCGGCGACGAGCCAGAGGAAGTGCATCACCTCGACCTTGCCGGTGTAGGCGGGGACGCCGACCTTGGCCAGGTTGTCGTTGACACGCGCGAGCAGCGCCGCGTCGCCCTGGAGCTGGTGGTTCGCCTGGCGCAGGTTGAGCGTGCAGACGTTGCAGACGGTCATCAGCGTGTCGCACTCCGTCTCCTCGGCGTAGGCGAGGATGCGCGCGTTCAGGTGCAGGTAGTAGTCGGGCTCGGCCTCGTGGATGTCGCCGGCGCCGCAGCAGGTGACCGCCTCGAGCTCGAGCAGTTCGAGGCCGACCTTCGGCGAGAGCGCCTGCGTCGAGATGTCGAGCTCCTTCGCCGAGAGCGACGCGAGGCACCCCTTGTAGTACGCGACCTTCCTCATTCGCCGCCTCGCTTGGTCGGTTCCTCGCCGGGCGTCACGTCAGCCTGGTCGGCGCTCGCGTGGCCGTCGCCGTGGGCGTGCTCGAGCCGTGAGAGCGCCCGCTCGCCCTGGACGATGCCGAGCGCACCCTGCCGGTCCTGCTCCTTGACGATCTCGTAGAGCGCCCGCGACTCCTTGACCCCCTCGGCGACGTGCGGCGGGAACGGGATCGGCACCTTGCCGTGCTTCATCAGGCCCATCGCGAACTTCATCTCCTTGATCGAGGAGACGATGCCCTGCGTCTTGGGGACGAGCTCGGTCTCGCGGAGCCAGCCGGTGGTCTTGGCGGAGTGGACGAACCACTCGGCGTGCTTCGCGCCCATGTCGTCGTCGATGCCTTCCTTCATCGCCTCGGCGCCGAGCTTCGCGATCGCGTCGCGCGGATCGACCCCCTTCGGGCAGCGCTCGTTGCAGAAGTAGCAGCGGGTGCACTCCCAGATCCCGTGCTGGCCCGAGTACTCGTCGAGCCGCTCGGTCTTGGCGGCGTCGCGCGGGTCGCCGACGAAGCGCATCCCCTTCGCGAGCGCCTGCGGGCCGAGGAACTCGGGGTCGGACTCCATCGCGTTGCACTCCGAGACGCAGCAGCCGCAGTTGATGCAGAGCGATTCCTTGTGGATCACGTTCATCCGCTCCTGCGAGATGAGGTGCTCCTTGCCGTCCTCGGGCTGGCGGTAGCCGGGCTGCAGGTACGGCTTCATCGCCTTGAACTTGGCCCAGAAGGGATCCATGTCGACGACGAGGTCCTTGATCACCGGCAGGTTCCCCATCGCCGAGATCACGGGCACGTGGCCCGCGTTCGCGATGTCGTACATCCGCACCTTGCAGGCGAGCACGGCGCCGCCGTCCATCCGCATCCCGCAGGAGCCGCAGATCATCATCCGGCAGCTCTTCCGGTACGCGAGCGAGCCGTCGTGCCGGTCCTTGACGATGTCGAGGCAGTCGAGCAGTGTCGCCTCCACGGGCGCGTCGACCTCGTACTCGCGGAGCGCCTTGTCGCCGGTCGCTGCGTCGTAGCGCCAGATCTTGAGGGCGACCTGCATCAGTACTTCCTCTCCTCGGGCGTCCACCTGGTCATCCGGACCTCCTTGTACGTCAGCTCGGGCCCGCCGTCCGTCCAGCGCGAGATCGAGTGCTTGAGGAAGTTCTCGTCGTCGCGGGTCGGATAGTCGTGCGGGCGCGAGTGGGCGCCGCGGCTCTCCTTGCGCGCGATCCCCGCCTGCAGCATGCAGGCGGCCACGTCGAGCAGGTACCCGAGCTCGATCGCCTGCGTCAGATCCGAGTTGAAGACATCGCCCTTGTCCTCGACGACGACGTTGGGGTACCGCTCGCGGAGGCCGTCGATGATCTCGATCTGCTCGGCCATCTGATCCTCGCGCCGGAAGACGCCGAAGTTCTTCAGCATCGTCTGGCCCAGGTGATCGCGGATCTGCCACGGGCGCTCGCCCGTCGTCCGGCCGAGCAGCGACTGCAGCTCGCGCTCCGCATCGCGGGTCGCGGACTCCGGAACGGTGACGGTCGTGTTCGCGAGCGCCCACTCGGCGGCGGCGCGGCCGCTGCGGCGGCCGAACGTGATCGTCTCCATCAGCGAGTTGCCGCCGAGCCGGTTGGCGCCGTGGACGGAGACGCAGGCGACCTCGCCGGCGGCGTACAGGCCGGTCATCTCGGTCAGGCCGTCCGAGTCCGTCTCGACGCCGCCCATGTGGTAGTGGGCGCCCGGCCGAACCGGGATCGGCTCGCGGATCGGGTCGACGCCGGCGTAGACCATCGCCAGCTCGCGCGAGCCCGGCAGCCGGGTCAGGATCCTCTCGGCGCCGAGATGCGTGAGGTCGAGGAGCACGGAGCCGTTGACACCTCGGCCCTCGTCGATCTCGGTCTGCTCGGAGCGGGAGACGACGTCGCGCGACGCGAGGTCCTTCGCGGTCGGCGCATAGCGCTCCATGAAGCGCTCGCCCTCGGAGTTGCGCAGGATCCCGCCCTCGCCGCGGCAGCCCTCGGTGATCAGGATCCCGCTCGGGTACATCGTCGTCGGATGGAACTGCATGAACTCGATGTCCTTCAGCGGCAGGCCGGCGCGGAGCGCCATCGACATGCCGTCGCCGGTGCAGGCGTAGGCGTTCGTGGTCGCGCGGTAGAGCCGGCCGACGCCGCCCGTCGCCAGGAGCACCGTCTTGCCTCCGAGCGCCTTCAGCCCGCCGTGGAGGAGATCCCAGGCGATCACGCCCTGGCAGCGGCCCTCGTGCTCGACGAGCTGCCAGGCGAAGAACTCCTCGTAGACCTTGATGTCGCGCTTGACCAGCTGCTCGTAGAGCACCTGGATCAGGACGTGGCCGGTGATGTCGGCCGCGAAGACCGTCCTCGGCGAGCCGGCGGCGCCGAACGGGCGCTGCGCGAGCCTGCCGTCGTCGGCGCGCGAGAAGACGGCGCCCCAGTGCTCGAGCTGGTAGATGTCGCCCGGCGCCTCGCGCGTGAAGATCTCGATCGCGTCCTGGTCGCCGAGGTAGTCGGAGCCCTTGACGGTGTCGAAGGCGTGGCTCTCCGGGCTGTCGTCGCCCGAGTTCCCGAGCGCCGCGTTGATGCCTCCCTCGGCTGCGCCCGAGTGGCTGCGGGTCGGGTGGAGCTTGGAGACGATCGCGACGTCGGCCCCCGCGTCGTGGGCCTCGATGGCCGCGCGCATACCCGCGCAGCCCGCCCCGATCACGAGTACGTCGTGCTTGGCGTCCACCTCCAAGGAAGCTACCGAATCGGTCGGGCCCAGGAGGACCGGAACCGATGGGGCGGGCGGGCCGCCGCCCGCCCCATCTCCCCCTACGCCGCGTCGGCGCAGACTGCGTACGGCGTCACCGTGTTGTCCGTCCCCTCGTAGTTGTGGACGGTGACGTTCCAGCCCGAGCCGTCCGCCGCCGGATACGACTCCGAGATGTCGATTCCGACCGTCGCGTCGCCGATGTTGGCCCCGCCGCCGATCGCGACCTTGCCGGCCGGACACGCCGCCGACGCTGCCACGTCGAAGTCGAACGCGTGTAATCGCCACCGCGAGGCCCGCGATGACGGCATAGCCGGCCAGTGCACCGTCGGCTCCGGCCGGGCCGGTGGGTCCGGCCGGACCTGCAGGACCCTGCTCACCCTGCGGGCCTTCAGCGCCCTGAGCCCCCTGCGGGCCGCGGACCTCGCCCGCATCGACCCAGTCGTCGCCGTCCCAGATGTACAGGTGCCCATCCGCGGTGACGAGGTAGCCGTCGCCGACCTCGGCATCGAGTTCCAGCAGATCGGCCGCGTCGGCGACCGAGCCCGTGACGTGCAGCCCCTCACCGACATCGCCCTTCGGCCCCTGGGCACCCTGCGCCCCGGCCGGGCCCTGCGGACCGGCCGCGCCGGTCGCGCCCTGCGGCCCCGCCGGGCCGACCGGGCCGGCCGCGCCCTGCTGTCCTGCCGCGCCCTGGGGGCCGCGCCGCCCCCGCAGCGCGGCCTCGGCCGCGTCGGCGATGTCAGCCCGTCCGATCGTCCCGTTCTTGATGTCCCGGGACGCGACGGTGCCGTCCTTGATCTGAGCGCCGGTGATCAGCGCCTGCACTGCCGCCGTACCGGCGGTGGCGACTGCGAGGGCGAAGACCGCTCCCGCGAGAACTGCCAAGACCTTCATGCGCCATTCCTCCCTTCACCCGGCCGCTTCGGCGGCGGGTTCGATATACGGAGCGCGTCGAGGAGCCCGAGATACCGCTGGATCTCCCTGATCAGCGCCTCGACGTCCGCGGCGCGCCCCTGCTTCTGACTGGAGCGATCTTCCGCGCCGTCGCTCACGCGGCACTCACCGCCGGCTCACGCGGCGCCGGATCCCGCCGACGTCGCAGCCGGCGGCCCGGAACACCTCGACGGCGGCGAGGTAGCGCTCGATCTCGCGCATCAGCTCGTCGATGTCGATCGGGTAGTCGAAGGACTTCACGCCGCCCATGCTGCGCCGGGCCGCTCACACGCGACTCACCGGGCACTCACTTGGAAACAGTTGTTGCCGGTGTTACAACCCGAGCGTGCAGATCCGCCTGCTCGGGCCGCTCGAGGTGCGGGACGGGGAGCGCGTGGTCGCGCTGCCTCGGCGGCAGCAGCGTGCGCTGGTGGCCGCGCTGGCGCTGCGGGCGGGCGAGGTGGTCTCGACCGACCGGCTCGTCGCCGACCTCTGGGGTGAGCAGGCACCCGCGTCGGCGACCGGGTCGCTGCAGAACACGGTCTCGGCCCTGCGGAAGCGGGACCTGCTCGGCCGCGAGGTCTTGCTGACGCAGTCGCCCGGATACCGGCTCGCGATCTCGCGCGACGACGTCGACGCGAACCGGTTCGAGGCACTGCTGTCCGAGGCGCACGAGGCGAGCGCGCCTCGGAAGGTCGAGCTGCTCCGCGAGGCGCTCGAGCTCTGGCGCGGGCCTGCGCTTGCCGACCTCGACGAGGAGGAGTTCGCCCGCCACGAGGCGGCTCGGCTCGACGAGCTGCGGATCGTCGCTCAGGAGGAGCAGATCGACGCCGAGCTCGAGCTCGGCAGGCACGCCGGGCTCGTGGGGACGCTCGAGCAGCTCGTCGCCACCCATCCGCTGCGGGAGCGGTTCCGCGGCCAGCTGATGCTGGCGCTCTACCGCTGCGGGCGGCACGCGGAGGCGCTCGAGGTCTACCGGGCGGTCCGGCTCGCCCTCGCGGACGAGTTGGGGCTCGACCCCCCAGCGGAGCTGCAGGAGCTCGAGCGGAGGATCCTACGGCAGGATCCCACGCTCGCCCCGCCCACCGAGGTCGCCGACGATGCTCCCGCTCGGGAACAGTCCGAGCTGCGACTCGTGACGGTGCTCGCGGCGACGCCGCCGGCCGCCGACGACCCGGAGCAGTACCACCGCCTCCTCGACGAGACGCTCACAACCGTCCGCGAGGTGCTCGACCGCCACGGCGGCAGCGCTCGAGCGCTTCGGTCCCGAGGGACTCGTCGCCGTCTTCGGCGCCGAGGCCGCCTCTGACGACGACGCCGTCCGCGCCGTCCTCGCCGCCCGCGACCTCGGCCTCCCGGCCGGCGTCGCCACCGGCGAGGTCGTCCACGGCGCCGGCACCGTCGTCAACCGTGCCGTCGAGCTCGCTCGCGTCGGCGGGATCAGGCTCGACGAGCGGACCGCGGCCCTCGTCAAGGCGGAACGGCGCCTGGATGCGCCGCTCGTCGGCCGCGACCGAGAGCTCGAGCGCCTCCGCGGCCTGCTCGCCGCGACGCGCGAGTCCGGCCGCTGCCGCGTCGTCACCGTCGTCGGGGAACCCGGGATCGGCAAGACGCGCCTCGCCCGCGAGCTCGCGCTCGGCGAGGGCGCCCGGACGACCGTCCTGGTCGCCCGCTGCCTCGCCCACGGCGAGGGCGTCACCTTCCTGCCGCTGCTGGGTGCGCTGCGGCGGGCGGAGCCCGAGTCGCGCTCGCGGACGAGCCCGACGCCGAGCTCGTGCTCGCCCGCCTGGCCGCACTGGCCGAGGGTGGGTCGGCAGCGCCGCTGGGCGAGTCGTACTGGGCCGTGCGGCGGCTGCTCGAGGCGCTCGGGCAGATGCAGCCGGTGCTGCTCGTGCTCGACGACGTGCACTGGGCCGAGCCCGCCCTGCTCGACCTCGTCGACTACCTCGCCGACCGCGCCGACGCGCCACTCCTCGTTCTCTGCCTCGCCCGGCCGGAGCTGGAGCGGACGCTGGGGGAGCTTGTCCCGCTCGGGCCGCTCGACGCGGAGGAAGCTCGCGCCATCGTGGCCGGGACGGCGACGCTCGACGAGTCGACGAGCGAGCGGATCGTCGAGCTGGCGGAGGGCAACGCGCTCTACGCCGAGCAGCTCGCCACCTTCGCCGCGGAGGGAGGCGAGGGGCTTCCGCCCACCCTCGAAGCAGTCCTGGCCGGGCGGCTCGGCCGGCTCGATCCCGCTGCGCGGATCGTGCTGCAACGCGCCGCGGTCGTCGGACGGGAGTTCTCGCTCGGTGCCGTCTCCGCCCTCGTGGAGGGCGAGGTCGCGCGCGAGCTGCTCGCACTCTCGCGCGCCGGCTTCATCCACCCGGCCGCGGCCGCCGAGCCCGGCGACGACGGCTACAGCTTCCACCACGTCCTGCTCCGCGACGCGGCCTACGCGAGCCTGACGAAGTCCGACCGAGCCGACCTGCACGAGCGCGCGGCCGCCTGGATCGACCGCGACGGTCCCGGCGACGATGCGATCGCCGGCTACCACCTCGAGCAGGCCGTCCGCTACCACCGCGAGCTCGGTGAGAACGCCGATGAGCTCGCGGCGGCGGCCGGAGAGCGGCTGGGCGAGGCGGGAATGCGCGCCTGGCAGACGACGGACAGCTCGGCCGCCACCGGTCTGCTTCGCCGGGCAGTCGACCTCCTCCCCGCCGATCGTCGGCGGGCCGAGCTGCTGTGGGAGCTCTCGCTCGCGCTCCGGGTGTCCGGCCTCGCGGATGACGCCCAGGCAACGTTGGCACGCGCCGCAGCTGAGGCGGCGATCCTGAAGGACGCCCCGCTCCGGGCGCGGGTTGACGCGGAGATCGCCCGGAATCGGCTCTGGTCGGGTGAGCTGTCGCTGTCGGAAGCAGCTGCCGCGATCGCGACGGCGATCGCGACCCTGGAGCAGCACGGCGACGAGCGCGGCCTGGGTCGCGCCCTGCTCGACGTCTCGGGCGTGCATCTCTTCGCGTGCAACCTCGCCGAGATCGAAGCGACGACGACGCGCGCGGCTGCGCACTACGAGGCGGCAGGCATGAATCCCGCGGCATGCGTCGGGCTCAACGCGGAGGCGCTGTATTACGGAGCGACGCCGGTCGACGATGCGGTGGCGCGCTGCACGGCCGTCCTCGAGCGGGTCTCCGACCGTCAGACCGAGGCAAACGTCGCGGCCGTGCTCGGTGGTCTGCAGGCGCTCGGCGGAGACCCTGACGCCGGTCGCGCGCTCGTGTCGCACGCCCGGACGCTGTTCGCCGACGTCGGCAATCGGCTGGCGCTGATCGCGATCGTCGCCCCGCTCGAGATGGACATCGAGCTCTGCGCAGGCGATCTCGACGCCGCGGTCGAGATCGGGCGGGCGAGCTTCGACCGCCTGACGGCGATCCAGGACGTCGCGTACGCGACCACCCGAGCCGTCCAACTGGCCGACGTGCTCCTCGACGCCGGCGACGCGGCGGCAGCGGAAACCTTCGTCGCCTTCGCGGAGGCGAATGCGATCGCCGGCGACGTCCTCGTCCAGTTTCTGGCGCGGAGCGCGAGGGCGCGGCTGCTGGCGCGTGCGGGCGACTTCGCCGCGGCCGAGACTGCCGGCCGTGCCGCCGTCTCGATCGCGGAGCTCACCGACGTACTACGCGACCGCTCCCGGACGCACCTGGCCCTCGCCGAGGTGCTCCGCCTCGGAGGCCGCGCCGAAGAAGCGGTCGTCGAGCGCGAGCAAGCGATCGGGCTCCTCCAGCGAAAGGGAGCCCGAGCCCTCGTCGAGCTCGTCGAGGTGCAGTCGGACGCCGGGAACAGGCGAGGGGAGCCTGATCAGCTCCCCTCGCGCTCGGCGACCTAAATACCTCCGACGCCACCACCACCGGCCGGGCAAGAATGCTCCCGCATGGCGCACCTCCTTTCGTGCGCCCACGGTCGAGCGGGGCCCAAACGGCCCAGTCACGACGCCCTAACGGCCGGCTAACGGCGGCGAGGAGGTGGCTCTTGAGGGC
Source organism: uncultured Gaiellaceae bacterium (assembly GCA_963730405.1). Lineage (GTDB taxonomy): Bacteria > Actinomycetota > Thermoleophilia > Gaiellales > Gaiellaceae > Gaiellasilicea. Next base: position 329,811 of record CAVSRW010000011.1, read on the forward strand.
CGCGGAGCGGCCCTTCAGGGGTCTTGGCGCGCTGAGCGCGCGACCGATGGCGAAGCGAGTGGGCCGCGGAGCGGCCCCTTCAGGGATCTTGGCGCGCTGAGCGTCCGCGCTAGCGGATGCTCAGCCTGCGCAGCTAGGAAGGCCCGCCGGCGACGATGTTGTCGTCGGCCTTGAACTTGGAGAAGTTCGACTTGAACATGTCGGCGAGCTCGCGCGCCTTCGCGTCGTACGCGCCGGGGTCGGCCCACGTCGAGCGCGGGTCGAGCAGGCTCGAGTCGACGCCCGGCACCTCGACGGGCACCTCGAAGCCGAAGAGGTCGTCCGTCCGATACGCGACGTCGTCGAGCTCGCCGGAGATCGCGGCGCGGAGGAGCGCCCGGGTGGCGCCGATCGGCATCCGCGAGCCCTCGCCGTACTGACCGCCCGTCCAGCCCGTGTTCACGAGCCAGACGCGGGCGCCGTGCTCGTCGAGCCGCTTCGCGAGCAACCGGGCGTAGACGACCGGCGGCTGCGGCAGGAAGGGCGCGCCGAAGCAGGCGGAGAAGGTCGGCTGCGGCTCCTTGACGCCGATCTCGGTGCCGGCGAGCTTGGCGGTGAAGCCGGAGAGGAACCAGTACATCGCCTGGTCGCGGGTGAGGCGCGCGATCGGCGGCAGGATCCCGAACGCGTCCGCGGTGAGGAAGATCACCGACTTCGGGTGCCCGGCCCGCTTCGCCGGCAGCGCGTTCGCGATCTGCTCGAGCTTGTACGCGGCGCGGGTGTTCTCGGTCTTCGAGCCGTCGTCGAGGTCGACCACCCCGCGCTCGTCGAGCACGACGTTCTCGAGGATCGTCCCGAACGTGCGCGTCGTCCGGTAGATCTCCGGCTCGGCCTCGGCGGAGAGGTTGATCACCTTCGCGTAGCAGCCGCCCTCGAAGTTGAAGACGCCGTCGTCGCCCCAGCCGTGCTCGTCGTCGCCGATCAAGGAGCGCTCGGGATCCGCGGACAGCGTCGTCTTCCCCGTCCCGGAGAGGCCGAAGAAGATCGCGACGTCGCCCGCGGCGCCGACGTTCGCCGAGCAGTGCATCGGGAAGACCCCCTCGAGCGGAAGCCGGTCGTTCATCAGCGTGAAGATCGACTTCTTGATCTCGCCGGCGTAGAAGGTGCCGCCGATCAGCACCTCCTGGCGCGACGGGTGCAGGACGACGAAGGTGCCGGCGCGCGTCCCGTCGGCCTCCGGATCGGCCTCGAGCCCAGGCGCGTGCAGGACGAGCGCCTGCGGCTCGAAGTCGTGCAGCTCCGCCTCGGTCGGATCGATGAACATCGTCCGCGCGAAGAGCGCGTGGTACGGGTAGTTCGTGACGACGCGGACGGCGATCCGCTGCTTCGGGTCGGCGCCCGCGAACGCATCGACGACGTAGAGGTCGTGGCCGCCGCCGATGTGCGCGATCACCTTCTCGCGCAGCCCCTCGAAGTGATCCTCCGAGATCTCGGCGTTGACGTCGCCCCACCAGATGCGCTCCTCCGAGCCGGGCTCCCTGACGACGAACTTGTCCTTCGGCGAGCGGCCCGTGTGCTTGCCGGTGTCGACCGCGAGCGGCCCGCCGTCCGCGATCCGGCCCTCGCCGCGCGCGAGCGCGTCGGCGTAGAGCTGCGGCGTCGACGGGTTCCAGTGGACGGTGCCCGCGGCCTCGATCCCGTGCACCGCAAGGCCGGTGCGTGCCTCGGTGGTCGCCATGCCGTGGGGCATCTTAGTGACGGCCGCGAGCTATCGTCGGTCGATGCCGCGCGCCCGCGACCTGGGGATCGAGATCGGCAAGCTCCCGCCGGGCCCGCTCGACGCGATCACCGACGTGCCGGGCGTGAAGGTGGGGCACACGACCCTGGTCGAGGGGGACGACGTCCGGACCGGCGTGACGGTGGTCGTGCCGCCGCGCGAGCCGCTCTTCGCGGCCTCGTACACGATCAACGGCAACGGTGAGCTCACCGGGCTCGAGTGGATCCGCGACTCGGGCACGCTGACGACGCCGGTCGGCCTCACGAACACGCACTCCGTCGGCGTCGTGCGCGACGCGCTGATCGCGGCCGCGCCGCCGGACGAGTCGGATTGGAGCCTGCCCGTCGTCGGCGAGACGTGGGACGGGGTCCTCAACGACATCAACGGCTTCCACGTCCGGCCGGAGCACGTCTTCGCCGCCCTCGACGCGGCGCAGGAAGGCCCGGTCGAGGAGGGCTCGGTCGGCGGCGGGACCGGCATGGTCTGCCACGGCTTCAAAGGCGGGATCGGCACCGCTTCCCGCGTCGTCGAGGACGGCTGGATGGTCGGCGTGCTCGTCCAGGCGAACCACGGCCGCCGCCGGCGCCTGCGCGTGAACGGCGTCCCTGTCGGCGAGCTGATCGGTCCCGACGTCGTGCCCCTGCCGGAGAGCGCCGCCGGCGAGGGCGCCGGCTCGATCATCGTCCTGATCGCCACCGACGCGCCGCTCCTCCCCGGCCAGTGCGACCGGGTCGCACGACGCGCCGCCTTCGGGATCGCACGCACCGGCGGCATGGGCGAGCGCTCGAGCGGCGACTTCGCCCTCTGCTTCGCGACCGGCAACCCCGACCTCGGTGCGGCCGAGCCGGAGCTGCCGGTGCGGATGCTGAACGACGGCCGGATCGACCCGCTCTACGAGGCCGTGATCGACGCCGTCGAGGAGTCGATCCTGAACGCGATGCTCGTCTCCGACACGATGACCGGCCGCAACGGCAACACCGTCCAGGGCCTCCCGCCCGACCTGCTGTTGCAGGCGCTCGGTCAGGTCGGATCCACTAGCACCTCGTCCACGTAGCACCAGATCCAGTCCTCGCCCGGCTGCGCCGACTGGACGAGCGGGTGCGACGTTGCGTGGAAGTGCTTCGACGCGTGCTTCCCCGGCGAGCTGTCGCAGCAGCCGACATGGCCGCAGGCGAGACAGAGGCGCAGGTGGACCCAGCGCTGCCCGATCTGCAGGCACTCCTCGCATCCTGGTGCGCTGGGTGTGACCGGCCGGATCGTGTCGAGGTGCGTGCAGCTCATCGCAGGACCTCCTCCGTGTCGCGGGAGACGAGCGCGGCGTAGCGGCCCCCGGCGGTGAGGAGCTCCTCGTGCGTGCCGATCTCGGCCACCCGGCCACGGTCGAGCACGACGATCTGGTCGGCGTCCCGCACCGTCGAGAGCCGGTGCGCGATCGCGATCGTCGTCCTGCCCTCGGCGAGTCGCTCGAGCGCCTCCTGGACGGCGCGCTCGGTCTGCGTGTCGAGCGCCGAGGTCGCCTCGTCGAGGACGAGGATCGGCGGGTTCCTCAGGATCGTGCGCGCGATCGCGATCCGCTGCCGCTCGCCGCCCGAGAAGCGGTAGCCACGCTCGCCGACGACGGTCTCGTAGCCCGCGGGGAGGCCCGCGATCAGATCGTGGATCTGGGCTGCGCGCGCGGCCTCCTCGATCTCGTCGTCGGACGCGTCCGGCCGCGCGAAGCGGAGATTGTCGCGCACGGTCGCGTGGAAGAGGTACGTCTCCTGGCTGACGACGCCGACCGCATCCGCCAGCGAGGGGAAGGTGAGCTCGCGCACGTCGATGCCGTCAATCGTGGCCCTGCCCTCCGTCACGTCGTAGAGGCGGGCGACGAGGTAGCCCGCCGTCGTCTTGCCGGAGCCCGTCTCGCCGACGAGCGCGGTCTTGGATCCCCGCGGCACGTCGAAGGAGACATCCTGCAGCGTCCAGGGCCCGTCCTCGTAACGGAACCAGACGCCCTCGAAGGCGACGTCGCCGCGCGGCCGCTCGAGCGTGCGTGCGCCCTCCTCGATGTCGATCGGATGGTCGAGGTACTCGAACACGCGGTCGAAGAGCGCGAGCGAGGTCTGCACCTCGAGCCCCACTCCGAGCAGCGAGCCGACCGGGAAGAACAGGCGAGCCTGCAGGGTCGTGAACGCGACCACCGTGCCGATCGACACGGCGCCAGCGAAGTGGCCGGCAAAGAGGTAGACGAGCGCCGGCATGACCGCGAACGAGGTCTGGATCGAAGCCATCATCCAGCGGCCGGTCATTCGCGCCCGCACCTCGAGGTCGGCGAGGCGCTCGGACTCGGTGCGGAACCGGCCCGCCAGCTCGCCGGTGCGGCCCATGGTCTTCCCGAGCAGGATCCCCGAGACCGAGAGCGACTCCTGGACGAGGCTCGAGATGTCGGCCATCGACTCCTGCCGCACCTTCGCCACCTTCCGCCGCTGGTCGCCGACGCGCTTGGTCAGCCAGACGAACAGCGGCAGCAGTCCCAGCGCGAAGAGCGTCAGCTTCCAGTCGAGGATGAACATCGCGACCACCGTCGCGAGCACGGTCGTCACGTTGGAGACGATCGAGGTCGCAGTCGACGTGACCACCTCCTGGACGCCGCCGATGTCGTTCGCGAGCCTCGACTGCACCTCACCGGTTCGCGTGCGCGTGAAGAACGCGAGCGAGAGCCGCTGCAGGTGCTCGTAGACGGACGTGCGCAGGTCGTGCATGACCCGCTGGCCGACCTGATTCGAGAGGAGGGTCTGGACGACGCCGAGCGCGCCGGTGACGATCGCGATCCCGACCATGCCGGCGACGAGCCAGTTCAGGAGCGCGAGGTCGCCGTTCGGAAGGGCGTCGTCGATCACCTCCTTCAGGAGCAGGGCGGGGATCACGCCGAGCGCCGAGGAGAAGAGGATCAGGCCGAGGACGCCCGTCAGCCGAAGCCGGTACGGACGGAAGAGCGCGACGATGCGACGGAAGTACGCGCGGCGGACGGCCGGATCGGCGGGCCGCTCCGGCGGATCCTCGTAGTCGAAGGCTCGCGCTCGTCCTCGTGGCATCCGTGACAGCGTACGGACCGGCTAGCGGGCGGCGTCGACGCGCGCCTGGAGCTGCTCGGTGAGCTCCTTGGCCGCGGCAACGGTCGGCTTCGCGCGCTCGACCGGGATGGGCTCGCCGACGACGATCCGGATCTTGGTGAACCTGATCCGGCCGCGCGAGAGGGCGCGCCTCGTGCCCACGATCGTCACCGGGACGAGCGGTGCGCCGGTGGCGAGCGCGAGCCGCGCGGCGCCGCGCGTCCAGGCACCGCCCTGGACCGTCCCCTGCGGGAAGATCGCGACGGCCTCGCCGTCGTGCAGCAGCTCCTCGGCGCGGCCGACCGAGAGCAGGTCGCGTCGGTCGCGGCGGATCGGGATCCCGCCGAGCGCGTCCATCAGCCACGCGCCCGGCCGGTAGCGCCAGAGCTCGACCTTGGCGAGGAAGTGGAGCGGCTGGCGCGCCGCGAGCGCGAGCAGCGGCGGATCGAGCATCGACTCGTGGTTCGCTGCGACGACGCACGCCCCCGGCGGGACGCGCCCGACGATCTCGATCCGGTAGAGCAGACGCGCGAGCACGCGCACCACGGAGCGGATGCCGCCGTAGAGACCTACGCGCAGAAGCGCTCCACCTCAGCGGCGACGAAGTCGCCGTACCGCGCAGCGCCGGGGAGCGCGAGCGTGCCGCCGTCGCGCAGCCGCAGCGCCACCGCGTGGAAGGCGAGCGGGATCACGCGACGCTCGACGTCGGCGCCCAGCGTCCGCGCCCGGCGGGCGGCCGCATCGGACATCGACGGCTTCACGCCCGGGATCCCGGGCAGCGGCGCATCGAGGGCGCCGTGGACGATCGCGAGCCGGCGGCCGCGGAGCCCGTCGAGCGGGAGCTGGGGCGGCAGCCACGGGTTGACGCCCGCGACGAGCTCGACGCCGTCGGCGCCGGCGTTCCGGACGGCGACGGCGCCGCCCATCGAGAAGCCGAGCAGCGCGAGCTCCCGCGCCCCGGCCGCGCGCGCCGCGTCGATCGCGGCGGCGCCGTCCTCGACGCAGAGGTCGAGCCGCTGCCACGACTTGACCCGGTACCGCACCTCGAGGAACCCGACCCCGGGGAAGCGGCGTGCAAGCCGGCGTACGAGCCATTCGATCGAGGCACTCCACGTGCCGGGCACCTCCGCCGCAGTGCCCCCGTTGACGCAGACGATCGCGCGCGGACCGGGCTCACCGGTCCAGCGGGCCTCGGCGCCCGTCGAAAGGGCAACGGAGCGAAGCGACTCTTCAGGGGTTTTACGCGCGATCGGAATCCGCTCCCGCGGATTTCGATCTTGCGCAGAGACAGGACATGCGCCGACTCTAGGGAAATCGCCCTGGATGAGGACCGATGCGGCGATCGAGCGCTTCCTGGCTTCACCGGCGCTCGCCGAGTCGACGCGCCGCGCGTACGCGTCCGACCTGGCCGGCTTCGCCGCCTGGCTCGACCACCGCGGGCTCGGCGTGGACGAGGTCGACGTCCGGGTCCTCGTCGACTACGCCTCCGAGCTCGGGCGTGCCCGGAACGGGCTCGCGCCGGCGACGATCGCGCGCAAGCTCGCGGCGGTCCGCTCCTTCCTCCGCTTCACGCTGGGCGCGACGCGAGTCCCCGACGCGGCGCTCGCGCCGAAGCGGCCCCAGCGGCTGCCGGAGGCGCCGAAGCCCGAGGAGGTCGACCGGCTGATCGACTCGCTCGGCGGCGACGGCGCGCTCGGCCTGCGCAACCGCGCGCTCGTCGAGCTCGTCTACTCGGCCGGGCTGCGGAGCGCAGAGGCGGTCGGGCTCGACCTCGCGGACGTGGACTTCGAGCAGGAACTGGTGCGCGTGCGCGGCAAGGGCGGCAAGGAGCGCGTCGTGCCGCTCGGCGAGGAGGCCGCCCACGTCGTGGCCCGCTACCTGCGCGAGGCGCGGCCGGAGCTGGCACGCGGCGCGAACGACGCCCTCTTCCTCTCCGCCCGCGGGAAGCGGCTCGACACGAGCACGCTGCGCCGGCTCCTCCCCCACCCGCACCGGCTGCGGCACTCGTTCGCGACGCACCTGCTCGAGGGCGGCGCCGACCTGCGCACGATCCAGGAGCTCCTCGGCCACTCGTCGCTTTCCACGACGCAGGTCTACAGCCACGTCGACGCGCGCCGTCTACGCAGGGTCTACGACTCCTCCCATCCGCGCTCTTAGAGGGGTCCGCGCCGCGGCGCGGAATCGGGAGCGGCCGTGACGACGCGACCCGACCCCGAGCTCGACGGCTTCCTTGCGCTGCTCGCCACGCGGCGGGCGCCGCGGACCGTGGACGCGTACCGCCGCGACCTGGTCCAGCTCTCGGCCTGGCGCGGCGGGCCAGTCGGGGAGGCGACAACGGAGGAGCTCGAGCGCTGGCTCGCGCAGATGCGGGCGGACGGCGTCGCACCGACGACCGTCGCGCGCCGCGTCGCCGCGTTGCGCTCCTTCTTCCGCCACCAGATGCTGCTCGGCGCGCGCGAGGACAACCCTGCGGCGGCGCTCCAGCTGCCCAAGCGGGCGCGCGCGCTGCCGAAGACGCTCTCCCCCGGCGAGGCGGAGCGGCTGATCGACGCCGCCAACGGCACGACGCCCCGCGCGATGCGCGACCGCGCGCTCGTCGAGCTGATGTACGGCGCCGGCCTGCGCGTCAGCGAGGCGACGGGGCTGCACCGCCGGTCGGTCGACCTGGAAGAGCGGCTCGTACGCGCGCTCGGCAAGGGATCGAAGGAGCGCCTGGTTCCCCTGGGGCGCCCCGCCGTCGACGCGCTGCGCCGCTACATCGCGATGGGACGTCCTCACCTCGACCGGCGCAACCGGCCGGAGCTCTTCCTGAACGCGCGCGGCGGCCCGCTGACCCGCGCCGGGGCGTTCCTGATCCTGCGCCGGCTCGCCGAGAAGGCCGGGCTCGATCCCCACCGCGTCCACCCGCATCTGCTCCGCCACTCGTTCGCCACGCACCTGCTCGAGGGCGGTGCCGACCTCCGCAGCGTCCAGGAGATGCTCGGCCACGCCGACCTCTCCACCACCGAGCTCTACACGCACGTATCCGATCGAAGGCGTCGCGAGTTGTACTTCCGAGCGCATCCACACGCGCGCAGGGGTTCGACTCTGAAAAGGACGTCTTCCGATGACGCTTGACCCTCAGATCGTTGCCTTCGCAGCCCTCGCCATGGCGATCGGCTGGACGATGACCTTCTCCGGGCTGAAGAAGCACGCGCTCGAGTTGAAGCGGCGCGAGCGGACTTGCCCGTCGTGCGGCCGCAGCATCAGCGGCGCCGTTTGTAGAGAGCACTAGAGCAACGCGAGCAGAGCGGCTTCGTCGGCCTGCGTCGGCTCGACGAGCGTGACGTGCCCGAGCTTTCGTCCCGGGCGGGGCTCCTTGCCGTAGAGATGGAGGTGCGCACCCGGGATCCGCAGCACGTCCTGGGAACGCGGAAGCGACCCGATCAGGTTGACCAGCAGCGACGGCCGCGACTCCGTCGGACCGAGCGGCAGCCCGAGGATCGCGCGCAGGTGGTTCTCGAACTGGCTCGTCGCCGAGCCCTCGATCGTCCAATGCCCGGTGTTGTGGACGCGCGGCGCGAACTCGTTCGCGAGCAGCCGCCCGCCGACGTCGAACAGCTCGAGCGCGAGCACGCCGACGTAGCCGAGCGCCTCGAGGAGCCGCGCGCCGTACTCCTCCGCCTCGGCCTGGGGCGAGTTCGCGGCGGGCGCGCGCGAGACGCGCAGGATCCCGTCCTCGTGGAGGTTCTCCACGAGCGGCCAGAACCGCGTCTCCCCATCGGCCGCACGGACTGCGAGCAGCGACAGCTCGCGCTCGAACGGGACGCGTTCCTCGAGGACATGGGAGGGTCCTGGCCCCTCCCATGTCTCCACGAGACGTTGGCCCTTTCCGTCGTAGCCGAGGCGCCGCGTCTTGAGGATCGCCGGGAACGTTTCGACCTCCTCGTCGATCCGCGGCGTCGGGATCCCGAGCTCCCGGAAGAGCCGCTTCTCGACCAGCCGGTCCTGGGACGCCCGGAGCGCAGCAGCGGCCGGGATCGCGCCGATGCGCTCGGCGGCCGCAACGGGCACGTTCTCGAACTCGTACGTGACCGCCGCTGCGCCGTCGGCGAGCCGGTCGAGCAGCCCGGGGTCGTCGTAGTCGCCGACGATCAGCTCGCCGACCGCGGCGGCGGGTGCGTCCGGCGACGGGTCGAGGAAGCGGAAGGAGAGGCCGAGCGGGATCCCGGCGAGCGCGAGCATCCGCCCCAGCTGCCCCCCGCCGATGACGCCGACGATCACGCAGCAGGATCGGGATTCGCCAGAACCGACTCGGTCTGGGCGGCCCTGTAACGCGCGAGCCGCTCGCGCACGCCCTCGTCCGAGCGGGCCACGATTGCGGCCGCCAGGAGGGCCGCGTTGACGGCCCCGGCCCTGCCGATCGCGAGGGTGCCCACGGGCACGCCGGCCGGCATCTGCACGATCGAGAGGAGCGAGTCCATCCCCTTCAGCGTCTTCGACTCGACGGGCACGCCGAGGACCGGGAGGGGGTCTTCGACGCCGCCATGCCCGGCAGGTGGGCCGCGCCGCCGGCCCCGGCGATCAGCACCTGCAGCCCACGCTCCTCGGCCGACGCGGCGTACTCGAAGAGCAGGTCCGGCGTCCGGTGGGCGGAGACGACCTGCTGCTCGAACGGCACCTCGAGCGCCTCCAGCGTCTCGCACGCGTGCCGCATCGTCTCCCAGTCGGAGCGCGAGCCCATGATCACTCCAACAAGTGCGGTCACTTGACGTTGGCGCGCTTCTGCAGCGCGAGCCCGACGGCGCGCGCGGTCTTCCGCAGTTCCGCGTCCTGCTCGTCGTCGTCGGCCAGCCCGAGGAGGAGCGTCACGGTCTCGCGCGCCGGCGAGCCGTTCTTCAGGCAGACGATCGCGAGCCGCCGCACCGCCAGGTTCGCGTCGGCCCGGGCGAGGTCCTCGAGCTGGCGCCGCATCCCGTTGACATCGCCTGGATGGTCACGGGAGAGGCCCTCGAGCGCGATCAGCGCCGAGCCGCGCGCCGCGGGGCTCTCGTCCTGGAGTCCGCGGCGGACGAGCTCGAGCTTCTGCCGGAAGCGGAACTGCGCGATCGCCCGGTACGCCTGCGCGCGGATTCGGTAGTCAGGGCTCCTAGCCGCATGCTCGAGCTCCTCGTCCCACTGCTGGCGCAGGGTCGCGAGCCCCTTCTGATCCCCGGCCGAAGCGAGCTCGTCGGCGCGAGCTGCGGCTTCCGCGAGCGTCATCCGATCGAGGATGCCGAGCGGGCGCCCGGGCCGACGTACCGAGCCGAGGGCCGCACGAGCCGGCTCAGCTTCTTCTGCTCGAGGATGTGCGCCGACCAGCCGGCGGTCCGCGAGCAGGCGAACATCGCGGGCGCGAGCTCGGGCGGGATCCCGGCGACGTCGAGCACGACCGCCGACCAGAACTCGACGTTCGTCTCGAGCGGGCGGTCGGGTGACTTCTTGCGCAGCGCCTCGAGCGCCGCCGCCTCCAGTCGATCCGCGACCTCGTACCGCGGCGCGCCGAGCTCCTTCGCCGTCTTCTTCAGCAGCCGCGCGCGCGGATCCTCGGCGCGGTAGACGCGATGACCGAAGCCCATCAGACGCTCGCCCCGCTCGATCAGGCTCTGCACGTACGCCGCGGGATCGCCGGACTCGGCCGCGGCGTCGAGCATCGGCAGGACGCGCGCCGGCGCACCGCCGTGGAGCGGGCCGGAGAGCGCGCCCACCGCCGACGAGAGCGCTGCGGCGCAGTCGGAGCCGGTCGAGGCGGTGATCCGGGCGACGAAGGTGGAGGCGTTGAGCCCGTGCTCGCAGGTGCAGATCCAGTAGGTGTCGAGCGCCTGGACGTGGCTCGGGTCTGCCTCGCCGCGCCACTCGAGGAAGAAGCGCTCGGCCGTGGTCTCGCCCTGGGCGACCGCCTGGGGCGCGATCCGGTCGTCGTGTCCGTCGGCGATCCGCGCCGACTGGGCGGCGATCGAGATGAACTGCGCCGAGAGGCGCCGCAGGTCCTCGCGCGCCTCGTCGTCGTCGATGTCGATCAGCTTCTTGACGCCCCACTCCGCCCCGAGCCGCGCGGTCACGGCCTGCAGATCGGCCGGGGTGTTGCCGGTCAGGCCGCCGCCCTCGTACGGCTCGGCGGCCGGCAGCCCAGGCGAGAAGCTCTCGTCGACGAGGAGGCCCCAGACCTGCTCGAAGCGGTAGGAGCCGACGAGCTCCTCGATGTCGACACCGCGGTACCGGAGCGCGCCGCCCTCGCGATCGGGCTCGGCGATCTCGGTCTCGAAGGCGACGACGCCCTCGAGTCCCGGCTTGAAGTCGCTCATCGCGCCGCCTCCACCGGGTAGTCGCGCCGCGGCTCGCCCACGTACTCGGCGCTCGGGCGGATGATCTTGCCGCCGGCATGCTGCTCGAGCACGTGCGCGGCCTGGCCGGCGACCCGGCTCATCTCGAAGAGCGGGATGAAGAGGTCCGTCGGGATCCCCAGGTAGTGGTAGAGCACGCCGGAGTAGAGGTCGACGTTCGGCCACAGGCCCTTCTGCTCGTGCGCCTCGCGCTCGGCCGTCTGGGCGATCTCGAGGAAGTTGGGCTCGGTGTCGTCGGCGAACTGCTCCGAGAGGCGGCGGAGGATCGGCGCGCGCGGGTCCATCGCGCGGTAGAGCGGGTGGCCGAAGCCGTAGAGCGGCTTCTTCGCCTCGAGCCGCGAGCGGACACCTTCGGCGACGCCTGCAGGAGAGCCGAACTCCCGGAACATCGTCATCGCCGCCTGGTTGGCGCCCCCGTGCAGCGGTCCCTTCAGCGCCGAGATCGCAGCGACGATCGCGGAGTGCATGTCCGCGTTCGTGCCTGCGACGACGCGGGCGGTGAACGTCGACGCGTTCATCTCGTGCTCGGCGTGGAGGATCATCGCGACCTCGAACGCGCGCGCCTCCTCGGTGGTCGGCGCCCCGCCCTGGAGCATGGTCAGGAAGTTCTCGGCGTAGTCGAGCGAGGGATCTGGGTCGACGGCCGGCTCACCGCGGCGGCGGCGCTCGTAGCGCGCGACGATCGTCGGCAGCTGCGCGATCAGCGTGACTGCCTTCCGCAGCTCGTTCTCCCGGTCGATCGAGTCCTCGGCCGGGTCGGAGAACGAGAGCGCGGACACGGCCGTGCGCAGCGTCTCCATCGGCGAGGCGTCCATCGCGTTCCCGTCGATGATCGTCGTCACCGCGCGCGGCAGCTCCCGAGCCCCGGCAAGCCGCTCCTTGAACGCGTCGAGCTCATCGCTCCCGGGCAGGTCGCCCTCGAGCAGGAGGTACGCGACCTCCTCGTAGCTCGCGTGCTCGGCGAGGCCGGCGATGTCGTAGCCGCGGTACATGAGCACGCCCTCGTCGGGGTCGATCGAGCAGATGCTCGTCTCCGCCACGGAGACGCCGGAGAGTGCGACGGACTTCTTCGGGCCGGCCATCGCGCAGGACATTACCGGCAACGCGTGGCGCAACCTCGTCGGTAGAGTCCGGCGCCGATGGCGCATCGCGTGACCCTGATCCCGGGCGACGGCACCGGCCCCGAACTGGCCGAGGCGACGCGACGCGTGCTCGAGGCGACCGGCGTCGAGTTCGACTGGGACGTCCAGCAGGCCGGCACCGACGTCATGGACGAGAACGACGGCAACCCGCTGCCCGAGCATGTCCTCGAGTCGATCCGGCAGAACGGGACGGCGCTGAAGGGGCCGATCACGACCCCGGTCGGGGGCGGCTTCCGCTCCGTCAACGTCGGCCTGCGGAAATCGCTCGACCTCTACGGCCAGGTCCGCCCGTGCAAGAGCTACCCGGGAGTCCGTTCCCGCTACGCCAACGTCGACCTGATCGTGATCCGCGAGAACACGGAGGATCTCTACGCCGGCGTCGAGTTCGAGGAAGGCACCGAGGACGCGGACGAGCTGCTCGACTGGCTCGGCCAGAAGGGCTATCCGAACATCCGTCGCGACTCGGGCATCTCGATCAAGCCGATCTCGGAGACCGGAACGCGCCAGATCGTCCAGTTCGCCTTCGACTACGCCCGCCGCAACGGCCGCCGCAAGGTCACGGCGATCCACAAGGCGAACATCATGAAGTTCACCGACGGGCTCTTCCTCCACGTCGCGGAGGACGTCGCAGCGGAGAACACGGACATCGAGTTCGAGGAGCGCATCGTCGACAACCTCTCGATGCAGCTCGTGCAGCGGCCGGAGGAGTACGACGTGCTCGTGCTGCCCAACCTCTACGGCGACATCGTCTCCGACCTCTGCGCCGGCCTGATCGGCGGCCTCGGCCTCGCGCCGGGGGCCAACTTCGGCGCGAAGGCGGCGGTATTCGAACCGACACACGGGTCGGCGCCGAAGTACAAGGGTCAGAACAAGGTCAACCCGATGGCGATGATGCTCTCCGGCATGCTGATGCTGCGCCACCTCGACGAGGGCGCGGCGGCGGGCCGGCTCGAGCATGCGATCGCCGAGGTGATCGCCGAGGGCAGGAGCGTCACCTACGACATGAAGCCGGCACGCGACGACCCGACCGCGGTCGGCACGAGCGAGGTCGCGGACGCGATCATCGAGAAGCTGGAGGTTCTGCCGTGAGGCACAAGGTCACCGTCGTCGGCGCCGGGAACGTCGGCGCCACGTGTGCGCAGGAGCTTGCGCGCCGCGACTACGCCGACGTCGTCCTCGTCGACATCAAAGAGGGCCTGCCGCAGGGCAAGGCGCTCGACATCGACCAGGCAGGAGCCGTCCTCGGGTACGAGGCGAAGGTGACGGGCTCGAACGGCTACGAGGAGTCCGCGGGCTCGGAGGTGGTCGTGATCACGGCCGGCCTGCCGCGCCAGCCGGGCATGAGCCGGGACGACCTCGTGCAGACGAACGAGAAGATCGTCGGCTCCGTCACCGAGCAGGTCGCGGCCGCGAGCCCCGACGCGATCGTCGTCGTCGTCTCGAACCCTCTCGACGCCATGTGCCACGTCGCGAGGAACGTCTCGGGCTGGCCGAAGGAGCGCGTCTTCGGAATGGCCGGGATCCTCGACACCGCGCGCTTCTCGACCTTCATCTCCTGGGAGACCGGGATGTCGATCAAGGACGTGACCGCGATGGTGCTGGGCGGTCACGGCGACCAGATGGTTCCCGTCGTCTCGGCGACGACCGTCGGCGGGATCCCGCTCCGCAAGCTGGTCGCCGAGGACCGGATCCAGGCGATGGTCGAGCGCACGGCCAAGGGCGGAGGCGAGCTCGTCAACCTGCTCGGCACCTCGGCCTGGTACGCGCCGGGCGCGGCCGCGGCCCAGATGGTCGACGCGATCGTCCTCGACGAGAAGCGCGTCCTGCCATGCACCGCGTATCTCGAAGGCGAGTACGGGATCGACGGCCTGTACATGGGCGTGCCGGTCGTGCTCGGCTCGAAGGGGATCGAACGCATCGTCGAGCTGGATCTCGACGACGCCGAGCAGCAGGCGCTCAAGGCCTCCGCGGACGCCGTCCGCGAGGTCGTCGCCGTCCTGACCACGTAATGGACACCGGCCTCGCCGGGCGCACGGCGATCGTCTGCGGTGCGTCCGCCGGGATCGGGCTCGGCTGTGCCGAGGCGCTCGCAGCCGAGGGCGCGAACGTCGTCATGTTCGCGCGCCGCGCCGAGCTGCTGGGGCAGGAGGCCGAGCGGATCGGCGGGGTTCCCGTCGTCGGCGACGTCCGCAACCCCGAAGACCTCGAGCGGCTGGTCGCGACGGCGGTGGAGCGCTTCGGCGGCGTCGACGTCGTCGTGCTCAACTCCGGCGGCCCACCCCGCACGCGCTCGTTCGAGTTCTCGGACGAGCAGCTCGAGGGGGCCGTCGACCTCCTGCTCGTCTCGGCGATCCGGCTCGTGCGGCTCTGCCTGCCGCACCTGGAGGCGAGCGGCCACGGGCGCGTGATCGCGATCACGTCGAGCGCGGTGAAGGAGCCGATCGAGACGCTCGCGCTCTCGAGCGCCGTCCGCCCCGGCCTCGTCGGCTGGCTGAAGACGGCGTCGCGTGAGCTCGGCCCGAAAGGCGTGACCGTCAACTCCGTCATGCCGGGCCGGATCGACACCGAGCGGATCCGGGAGGTTTACCCGGACGGCCCGACCGAGGCGGACCTGGCCACGATCCCGCTTCGCCGCCTCGGCACGCCACGCGAGATCGGCGACATGGTCTGCTTCCTGGCCTCCGATCGCGCCGCGTACATCACGGGCGAATCGATCGGCGTCGACGGCGGCCTGCTCCGGGGACTCCTGTGACGTCGGACGACACGTGAGAGTCGGGCGGCTCGTCGCGGCCGGGCTAGCGCTGTGCGCGCTCGTCTTCGGCGCGCTCTGGGTGTTGCCGGCGGACAGCTACCTCGTGCTCCCCGACGAGGCGAAGCCGCTGGCGGAGAGGGTCAAGGTCGAGGGCGAGAAGCCGCACCCGCCGGGCGGGATCTATTACGTCGACGTCGTCCTGCGCAAGGCGTCGCTGCTCGAAGAGCTCGTTCCTGCGGCGCGGCCGGAGGGCGCCAGTCTCGTCGCCGAACAGGCCCTCGTGCCACCGGGGTCGAACTTCGGCGAGCGCAGGCAGCAGAACCTACGTCAGATGGACCGCTCGCAGGAGGTCGCCGCCGCCGTCGCGCTGCGCGAGCTCGGCTACGACGTCGGGGCCGATCCGGAGGGCGCCCTGGTGGTCGCCGTGGCCGACGACGTACCGGCGACCGGAAAGCTCGCGCCCACCGACGTCATCGTCGCGGTCGACGGCAAGCCCGTCGGGACGCCCGACGACCTGCGGCGCCTGATCGGCCTGCACGAGCCGGGCGAGACGGTGAAGCTCCGGGTGCGCCGCGGCGACGAGACGCGAACCGTCGAGGTCGGGACGATCGCGAGCTCCGAGGAGGACGGCCGGCCCATCGTCGGCATCCAGGTCGAGCAGTCCGCCGACATCGAGCTGCCGGTCGACGTCGAGATCGACCTCGGCGGCGTCGGCGGCCCGTCGGCTGGGCTCGCGTTTGCGCTGGACATCGTCGAGGAGCTGCGCGGAACGGTCGACCGCGGGAACAAGGTGGCGGCGACCGGGGAGATCGAGCTCGACGGCGACGTGCTGTCGATCGGCGGCGTGGCGCAGAAGGTGATCGGGGCGAAGCGGGCCGGCGCCGACGTCTTCCTCGTCCCGGCTGGGGAGAACGCGGCCGAGGCCCGGCGCCATGCAGGCGATTTGCGGATCATCCCTGTGGAGAACCTTCGACAGGCGTTGGCGAAGCTGGCAACGCTTCCCAGAAAATCGTAGTTAGCAGCGGTTTTCGCGGCCACCGAATCCTCCGGAAATTGCATCTATTTCCTCGATTGGGGGGTTGAACCTGGATGACCGGATCGCCACAATCCCCCGAGTCCGGAGGGGACGAGATGCGACCAAGAGGGAGAATGGGCAAGCGTACTGAAGCAAAATGTAGTGATTGCTACTTCCGCCGCGCTGGGCTGTGCGCTCTCCCCGGCGATTCCCCCTGCCCGACGTTCCGCCACGCGACGGCGGGTGCGCTCGAGCCGCCCCCACAGCCGCGTCTCGTTCCCCTTCCGGCCGTCGCGCCCAGCTTCGCCGCGGCGTAGGCTCTCCTCGTGAGCTCTGACCGCGAGCACTTCGAGCGGAGCTGGCAGCCACGACTCTGGATCAGGGTCGGGGCCCTCGTCCTGATCGCGGCCTGGCTGATCGCCTTCGTCGCCGGCAACGACGAGGAGGCGTCGGTGGACTTCGTCCTCTTCGAGGCGCGCACCTCGCTGATCTGGGTGATCCTGCTCGCGCTCCTCGCCGGCCTCGTCGGCGGCGTCCTCGTCTCGCAGCTGCACCGGCGCCGTCAGGCGCGCAGCAGCGAGGCGAGCGCCGAGACGCCCGAGCCGATCTCCGACGGCGACGCGTAGCTGAAGGCCAGCCTGGCCGAGCGCGCGCCGCTCCCAGAGCGCGCAGCGCTCCCTTCAGGGGTCTTTGCGCGATCAGCGTCTGCTGCCGCAGATGCTGATCTTGCGCCTGCAGCTACCGGGTAGAAGTCCTCTCCTTTGACGAACGTGACGCCGGCCTCCTCGGCACGCGTGAGGAGCTCGCCCGCGTCGGCGGGTAGGTCGACCCAGAGGAAGTAGCCGCCCTCGGGCTCGCTCCACGTCGCCACGCCGTCCAGCTCGCGCGCGAGCGCGTCGAGCATCGCGTCGCGCCTGGTCTTGAGCAGGCCCTTGATCCGCTCCAGATTCGGCTCGAACGCGCCCCGGTCGATCAGCTCGAACACGGTGGCCTGCGTGAGGAAAGGCGGCGAGATGTAGTTCGAGACCGCCCGCGCCTCGAGGCGCGCGGCGAGCTCCGCCGGGGCCGCGAACCAGCCCACCCGGACGCCGGGAGCGACCGTCTTCGAGAACGAGGAGGCATAGGTGACGAGCTCGCCGCCCTCGAGCTCGTACAGCGAGGGAGGCGCCTCGCCCTCGTAGCGCACGAGCCCGTACGGATCGTCCTCCAGCACGGGCACGCCGTGCGTGGCCGCGAGCTCGACGACCCGCCGGCGCCGTTCGGTCGAGAGCGTACGCCCGCTCGGGTTCTGGAAGGTCGGGATCGTGTAGAGGAAGCTCGTCGGCCCACTCGCGAGCTCGCGCTCCAGCGCGTCCGGGTCGAGCCCCTCCCCGTCCATCGCCACCGGGACGACCTCCGCCCCGAGCCGGGCGAGGACCTTCAGCGGGCGGTCGTACGTGGGCGCCTCGACGAGAACCCGCCCCGGCCGTTCCGCAAGCAGCTCCTCGGCGTAGAAGACGAAGCCCTGGAGGCCGCCGTTCGTCACGATCACCCGCCCGGGATCGACGGCGTGCCGCGCGCCGAGCCACTCGCGCAGAGGCCCGTAGCCGCCTCCCGGCCCGTACGCGAGGACGCCGGCGTCGCCGAGCACCGCCGCCCGCGCGCAATCCGAGAGCAGCTCCGCGTCCAGGCACTCCGGCGCAGGGGCGCCTCTGGCGAACGAGATCACGAATACACCCTATTGGCGTACGCGGAGGAGCCGACCCTGCTGCTACCGTGTTCCACATGGACGGCGTGGTGTCGTCCTGTGAGGTTTGTTCTTCTTCGGTTTTCCCTGCGCTTTGAAGCCAGGCGGTCGAGGCAGGCGGATCTCGACTTAACACGAAGGAGTCAACAACTCGATGCAGTCTTTCCTTGAGCTGGGTGTGTCCGCGCGCGTCGCGCAGGCGCTCGCCGAGCGCGACATCCATGCTCCATTCAGAATCCAGGGCCTCGTCCTCCCGGACGCGCTCGCCGGCCGCGACGTGCTCGCAAAGTCGCCGACGGGCTCCGGCAAGACGCTCGCCTTTGCCGTTCCGATGGTCGAGCGGCTGAAGGGATCAGAGGCACGGCCGTCCGGCCTGATCCTCGTCCCGACCCGCGAGCTGGCCGCGCAGGTCACCGCGGAGATCGGCACGATCGCCCCCGCCCACGACCTCCGCGTCGCGGCGGTCTACGGCGGCGTCTCGATCGGCTCGCAGGCGAAGGCCTCGCGGGACGCGCACATCCTCGTGGCCACCCCCGGCCGGCTGCAGGACCTGATCGAGCGGCGGATCGTCTCGCTCGACGGCGTCCGCATCCTCGTCCTCGACGAGGCCGACCGGATGCTCGACATGGGCTTCCAGCCGCAGGTCGACCGGATCGTCGCGAGGCTGCCTCAGAAGCGGCAGACGATGTTCTTCTCGGCCACGCTCGACGGCAAGGTCGGCGAGCTGGCGCGGGCGTACACGACGAACCCCGGCCGCTACGAGGCCGAGCTGACGATCGACCAGCAGCAGGGCGAGATCGATCACCGGTTCGTGCCCGTCACGGCCGACAACAAGGTCGAGACGCTCGCCGGGCTCCTCGCCGAGGAGCGCGGGCTCGCACTCGTCTTCGTCCGCACCAAGCGCGGCGCCGACCGGCTCGTGCAGAAGCTCGCCCGCCACGACGTCTCGGCGGTCGCGATGCACGGCGACATGAACCAGAACCAGCGCGAGCGCGCACTGAAGCGGTTCGAGAACGGCACGATCAAGACGCTCGTCGCAACCGACGTCGCCGCGCGCGGCCTCGACCTCGACGACATCACGCACGTGATCAACTTCGACCCGCCGGAGGAGCACACGGCGTACGTCCACCGGGTCGGCCGCACCGGCCGCGCGGGCCGGAACGGCACGGGCGTCACGCTCGTCCTCCCCGAGCAGCAGGCCGACGTGAGCCACGTCGCCCGGATGCTCGGGCACACGGAGACGTTCGCGAGCCAGGGCCTGAAGGTCGCCCCGCCGCGCCTCGTCTACCAGTCGAAGCGGCGCAACTCGAAGTGGGGTCCGAGCCGGCCCCGCCGCAAGATCTAGCCCGAGCGACGCGCCACCGAGCCTAGTAACAGTCTGTTACTAGGCTCGATTCGCTCTCCTCGGCCTCCTTTGCCGCCAAGTAACAGTCTGTTACTTGGCTAGATTCACGCGCGTGGACACCGCCGCGCGCTCCCACATCGCCGATCCGTCGCTCGCCCCCGAGGGCGAGCAGCGGATCCGCTGGGTGGCGAAGCACTCGCCGGTCCTCAACCGGCTCGCTCGCGAGCGCCTCGCAGACGGAGCGCTGCGCGGAAGGCGCGTCGCCGTCGTCGTGCACCTCGAGGCGAAGACCGCGTACCTGGCGACGTTGCTCGCAGACGCGGGCGCCGAGGTCGTCGCAGCCGGATCCAATCCAGGCTCGACGCAGGATGCGATCTGCGCCGCGCTCGTCGCTCGGGGCGTCGAGGTGCACGCCCGCCACGGCGCCTCGCGCGAGGAGTTCGACGCCGACCTGCTCGCCGTCGCCGACACGCGGCCCGAGATCGTCGTCGACGACGGCGCCGAGCTGACGGCGCGGATCGTCGAGCACCGTACCGACGTCGCCGCCGGCCTCGCCGGCGTCACCGAGGAGACGACGACGGGCATCGCGCGCCTGCGCGCGATGGAGGCCGACGGCCGGCTCGGCTTCCCGGCGATCGCGGCCAACGACGCGCTCTGCAAGCACCTGTTCGACAACCGCTACGGCACCGGCCAGTCGACGCTCGCCGCGATCGACCGGCTCACGAACCTGACCTTCCCCGGACGCGAGTTCTGCATCGTCGGCTACGGCTGGGTCGGCAAGGGGCTTGCCCGCGCCGCCCGCGGCGCCGGCGGTCGCGTCACCGTCGTCGAGATCGAGCCGGTCGCCGCCCTGGAAGCGCACATGGACGGCCACCGGGTCGCGTCGCTCGAGGAGGCACTGCCGGCCGCCGACGTGCTGATCGCCGCAACCGGCGCGATCGACTGCGTTCCCGCGGAGGCGCTCGGGCACCTGAAGGACGGCGTCGTGATCGCGAACGGCGGCCACCACGAGCGGGAGGTGGCGATCGACGGGCTCGGCCCCGGCGGGGAGGTGCGGCCCGGCGTCACCGAGCACGAGCTGCCCGGCGGCGGGCACGCCTACGTGCTCGCCGAGGGCCGGCAGACGAACGTGGCCGGCGGCGACGGCCACCCCGTCGAGATCATGGACCTCTCCTTCTCCGTGCAGGCACTCGCAGCGCACCT
Organism: uncultured Gaiellaceae bacterium; assembly: GCA_963730405.1. GTDB lineage: Bacteria > Actinomycetota > Thermoleophilia > Gaiellales > Gaiellaceae > Gaiellasilicea. The sequence goes on from CAVSRW010000011.1 coordinate 350,204, forward strand.
GCTCGCGCGTGGCGGCCTCGAGCCCGGCCTGCACCGCTTCCCGGACGAGCTCGACCGCGAGATCGCGCGGACGAAGCTCGCCACGCTCGGCATCTCGCTGGGCGAGAAGACGGCGAGGCAGCGCGAGTTCGAGTCGGGTTGGACGGTCTAGCCTGCCGGACGCGTCACGACCTCACGCAGGCTGGCGCGCCGCCCCGTGACGAGGAGCCCGCGCCGGTACACGGTCGACGCGATGCGGACGAGGAGCACGGCCGTGGCAGCGGTCGCCGCCATCGCGAACAGCAGCTGCCAGACGGGCACCTCTCCGGACGCCCAGCGCACGGGCATCGCGATCGGCGCGGTCGCCGGGAAGAGCGAGAGCGCGACGCTCCAGACGCTGCCCGGGTCGTTCGAGACGACGAGCACCGAGACGAGATAGGCGACGAGAAGGGTCGTCGACACCGGTGTGATCGCCGATGTGATCTGCGTGATCTTGTCCACGAGCGCGGCCGCGGCAGCGAAGACGAACGCGTAGAGCGCGAATCCGAGCAGGAACCAGATCATCGCGAGAGCGAGGTCCGCGCCTGCGATCGGCGGCACCCCGATGTCGTCCGTGACCTGCACCGCGACGGCGAGCGGCGCTACGAGCACGAGCAGCTGGAACACGGTGACGATGCCGACCGCGATCACGTTGCCGACGAGCACCTGGCTGGGGCGCAGGACGGCGAGCAGCACCTCGGAGATGCGCGTCGACTTCTCCATCCCGATCGTGGTCGCGATCGCGGAGCCGGCGAAGGTGAGTGCCATGTAAAGGACGACGCCGACTGCGAACCCGATCTCGGCGCGGCTTTCGTCGTCGGCGCGGCCGACCTCTACCTGCTCCGGCGGCGGCACCGACTGCAGCTCCTCGATCTCCTCGCGTGCTCAAGCCGGCGTCCCCGAGGCGGCGCTCCGTCTCGAGCGCAACGACCGCCTGCGAGACGATCGCCGGGAAGGTCGCGCCGCCGTCGGCGGAGACGAACAACGTGTCGCCGACGACGCCCGCGGTCGCTTCGCCGTCGCGGATCGCAGCCCGCACCGAGGCGGGGTCCGCGCGCGCATCCAGCTCGAGGTCGAACTCGGCAGCAGCCGACGCGGCCTCGAGGACCTCGACGAGCTCCGGCGGCGCGTCGCCGACGGTCGCGAGCGTGTACGTCGTCCCCTCGTCGTTCAGGAGCTGCGGCACAGCCACCGCGGCGGTCGCAAGGGCCAGCAGCAGCGCGGTGACGAGCTTGAACGTACGCGAGCGGACGTTCTCGAGCAGCGCTCGCTCGCCGACGAGGCGGATGCCCTGCGTCCAGCCGCGCATCAGGCGGTCGCCGCCGGCTCCGGACTGCGAGCGGCCGCCTCGAAGAAGAGCTGCGAGAGCGTGGGCAGGTCGAGGCCGAAGTCGACGACGCGGCCGGCCGAGCGCGCAGCGTCGAGCACGTCCAGCGGATCGGTACCGGCCGGCAGCGCGAGCCGCAGGTCGTCGGCGGCCTCGGCGACGACGGTCACGCCCGGGAAGGCGTGCAGCCAGTCGCGGCCGCCGTCCTCGACGTGCAGCCGCAGCTGCCGCCCGCCGGAGGAGGCACGCAGCTCCGCCACCCCGCCCTCGAGCACCACCCGCCCGTGGTCGACCATGACGATCGCCTCGCACAGGTCCTGGACGAGGTCGAGCTGGTGGCTGGAGAAGAGCACGGTTCGCCCCTCGCGCGCCCGGCCGCGCATGCTCTCCGAGAGCTCTGCGACGGCGACGGGATCGAGGCCGCTGAACGGCTCGTCGAGAACGATCACGCGCGGGTCGTGGACGAGCGCGGTCGCGAGCTGGAGCCGCTGCTGCATCCCGCCGGAGAGGGAGTCGGTGCGGTCGGCCCAGCGGTCGGCGAGGCCGAGCTCGTCGAGAACCGTCTGCGCACGCCGGGTCAGCGTCGCGGCGGGAGAGGCCGTGCAGGCGGCCGAAGTGGACGACCTGCTCGCCGGCCGCCATTCCGGCATACAGTCCTCGCTCCTGCGGCATATAGCCCCAGCTGCGCCGGTCGTCGCGGCTCGCAGGGCGCCCCTCCACCGCGATCTCGCCGTGGTCCGGATCGAGCACCCCCAGCAGCACCCGCAGCAGCGTGGTCTTCCCCGCCCCGTTCGGGCCGAGCAGGCCGGTGAGCACGCCCGGCTCGACGTCGAACGAGACGCCGTCGAGCGCAACACGGTCGCCGAACGAGTGGGCGACATTGCGGATCTCGAGCCTCATCGGCCGGATGCTAGGCGCGACGCCTGTAGCCGGCGCCGGCAAGCCGGCCCCCGCGCACGACCTCGTCCTTTCCGCCCACGTCGGGGCCAGGACCCGGCGTGTCCGGAGTGGACACGCGCTAGGCGGGGATGTCGGGCGACGGGAAACCGGGATCCGGGTCGGGCCGGTGAGGCTTTGGCAGCGGGTCGGTCATGCCCGGACCGGCGGCGGTAACCGTCGGAGCGGCAGGGGCTCTAGCTCTTCGCGATCTGGGCGACGAGCTCCGCCGCCTCGGTCGGCGAGGTGCCGACGCGGACGCCCTTGGCCTCGAGCGCGGCCTTCTTCCCCTCGGCCGTCCCGGACGAGCCGGAGATGATCGCCCCCGCGTGGCCCATCGTCTTCCCGGGCGGCGCCGTGAAGCCGGCGATGTAGGCGACGACCGGCTTCGACATCTTGGCCTCGATGAACGCCGCGGCCTTCTCCTCCTCGTCGCCGCCGATCTCGCCGACCATGACGACGTACTCGGTCTGCGAGTCGGCCTCGAACTTCTCGAGCACGTCGATGAAGGAGGAGCCGACGACGGGGTCGCCGCCGATCCCGACGATCGTCGAGTTGCCGAGGCCCATCTGGGTCAGCTCGTGCCCGATCTGGTAAGTCAGCGTGCCCGACCGGGAGACGAGGCCGATATTGCCCTCGGCGAAGATCTCGGCCGGGATGATCCCGACGTTCGCCTTTCCGGGCGAGAGCGCGCCGGGGCAGTTCGGCCCCAGCATCGTCACGCCCTTCGGCCGGATGTAGTTGTAGATCCGGAGCATCTCGTGCGCCGGCAGGCCTTCGGCGATGCAGATCACGGTGCCGATCCCCGCGTCGACTGCCTCGTAGATCGCATCTGCGGCGAAGCGGGCCGGGACGAAGACCATTGTCGTGTTCGCGCCCGTCTCGGCGATCGCGTCCGCGACGGTGTCGAAGACCGGGATGCCCTCGACGTCCTGGCCTCCCTTGCCGGGGGTGACCCCGGCGACGACCTGTGTGCCGTAGCGCTTGTTCCGCAGCCCGTGGAACGACCCCTCGGATCCGGTCAGCCCCTGGACGACGAGCTTCGTCTCCTTGTCGACGATGATCGCCACTAGGTCTTGCGCCCCTTGAAGACGAGCTTCGTGTCCACGTACTCGTCGCCCTCGATCTGGGCGGCCAGCAGCTCCTTCACGCGCGGCCGGGTCTCATCGGGTGTCTCGGAACGGTCGAGCCACTCCTCGAGTGGATGCCGCTTCTCGAACGCCTCGACCTGCTCCACGTTGAGCCCGGCTGCTTCGAGGAGGCCGCGCCACTCCGCCTCGGAGTACGAGCGGACATGCGTCGGATCGCGCAGCTTCTCGGCCTCCTCGACCTCCTCGCTGACGTAGAGCGTGTCCTCGACGACGACGAGATCGTTGGAGACGCGTGCCATCTCGGCGACCGCGGCGGCGACGTCGCCGAAGTGGTGCGGCGCGATCCGGGAGACGACGAGGTCGAAGGCGCCGTCGGCGAAAGGCAGGTCCTCGGCGCGGCAGATCACATCCGGCTGCATCCCGGGGGCAGGATCGGAGCTGACCACCTGGAGACCAGCCTCACGCAGCCGCCGCGCAACATGACCCCCGCCCGTGGCGACGTCGAGCGCGGTCCGCGAGCCCTCCGCCCAGCGGACGATCAGGTCGAGGTCGGCGCCCTCGCGCTGCTCGGGCGCGTTCCGGTACGCCTCCGCGCGGGACGACCAGTCGCTCACTGTGCCGCCCTGCTTCCTACCAGCTCCACGGCCTTGCGGGCGCCGTCGAGCATTGTCGCCTCGACGTAGAGCCCCTCGGGCGCCGCGTCGGCAAGCACCTTCCGGCCCTCCTCGGCGTTCGTGCCGTCGAGCCGCACGACGATCGGCTGCTCGATCGTCATCCGCTCGAGCGCGGCCAGGATGCCGCGCGCGACCTCGTCGCAGCGCGTGATCCCGCCGAAGATGTTGAAGAAGATCGACTTCACCTGCGGGTCGCGCGTGATCACCTCGAGCGCGTCCACGACCCCCTCCGCGTCGCCGCCGCCGCCGAGGTCGCAGAAGTTGGCCGGCCGGCCGCCGACGAGCGCGATCACGTCGAGCGTCGACATGACGAGCCCGGCGCCGTTGCCGAGGATCCCGACTTCTCCGTCGAGCTTCACGTATGTGACGTCTTTCTCGCGCGCGAGCGCCTCGAGCGGATCGGCCGCCTCGACGTCGCGCATCTCCGCGATCTCCGGATGCTTGTAGAGCGCGTTGTCGTCAGCCGTGAACTTGGAGTCGAGCGCCTTCACCTCGCCCTCGGGCGTCACGATCAGCGGGTTGACCTCGCAGAGCATCGCGTCGGTCGCGACGAACGCCTCGTAGAGCTTCCCGACGATCGCTGCGATCTGCTTCTGCTCGTTCGGGTCATCGACTCCGGCGCCGTAGATCAGCCGCCGGGCCTGCCACGGCTGGAACCCCTCCAGCGGATCGACGTGCAGGCGGACGAGCGCGTCCGGCGTCTTCTCCGCCACCTCCTCGATGTCCATTCCGCCCTGCGTCGTGAACATGAAGAGCGGCTTCTTCTCGCCGCGGTCGAACGTGATCGAGAGGTAGTACTCCTTCTCGATGTCGGACGCCTGCTCGATCCAGAGCGTGCGGACGACGTGGCCGCGGATGTCCAGGCCGAGGATCTGCCGCGCCTTCTCCTCCGCGTCGGCCGGATCGTCCGCGAGCTTGATCCCGCCGGCCTTGCCGCGCCCTCCGGTCAGCACCTGGGCCTTGACGACGACCTGCCCGCCCAGCTCCTCGGCCGCCGCACGCGCCTCCTCGGGCGTCGTCGCCGGCCGTCCCTCGGATACGGGGATGCCATAGCGCTTGAAGAGCTGCTTGCCCTGATACTCGTAGAGGTCCAAAGCGGTCGCGACTCTACCTGCGTAGATTGGCCGGATGCGCCGGACCGTCCCTCTGCTCGTGCTGGCGGTCGTCCTGGGCGGCTGCGGGAGCGCCGAGAGCACCGCCGACTCGTTGCCGCCGGCGCGCGCGGCCGAGCCGCAGCACGCGGAGCTGAACTGGCGAGAGAGCCACCCCGCCGCGACGGGTGAGCGCCTCGTCTTTGAGGTCGGCGAGCTGGACGTGACCGAGAACGGGTGGTTGGTGGGTGTCGGCGTTGAGAACCGGACGCCGTTCGACTTCGAGATCGAAACCGGGCCGGCCGGCTACGGCTTCGGCTTGATGCTGTTCCACACGGGCGACCTGAAGGAGCTCGAGGAAGCGAACCGCGAGGGACGCCTGCCCGCGCTGCGGCGTGCGAGGCGGATCGAGCCCCCTCCGCCGCGGATCCTCCGCGCCGGCGGGACGTGGCGCGGAACCCTGACCGCTCCGGGGTCGCTGGGGGACGGGAGCTGGCTCCACGTCGTCTTCGGGACGTTCCGCGGCCTCGGCGACGCACCGGAGGAGTTCGCGCGCGTCGTCTGGTTCACCGACCACGCCCACCAGCTCTAACGCGAGCTTGTAACCTCCGCGCCTCGAACGGTCCAGCCGTCAAGGAGGAGCGATGGACGAGCAGAGCACGACACTTACGGACGACGAGATCCTGAGCGTCGAGGACGAGGAGGTCGGCCAAATCACGGGTGACGCCGACGGCGACGACACGGACACGACCGACGGTGATTCCAGCGACGCCGACGCCGACGACTCGGACTCGGACTCCGCGTAGCCCCGCCGCTCTCGCGCGCGCCGTCGAGCCGCTCGAGCTCGAGCGGTTTCTCGCGGAGCACTGGGAGCGGAAGCCGCTCGTCGTCCCGCGCGGAGAAGCGGGTCGCTTCGACGACCTGCTCTCCGCCCGGGACGTCGAGCGGCTGATCACGGAGACGGGGATCCGGGAGCCCGCGTTCAGGCTCGTCAAGGCGGGTGAGACCATCTCCGGCTACAGCGGCGACCTGCCGTGGCGGCCGTCGGCCTTCACGGGTGTCGCCGACGTGCGCCGCGTGCTGGACGAGTTCGAGCGCGGCGCGACGATCGTGCTCCAGGGGCTGCACCACCTCTGGCTCCCGCTCGCTCGGTACTGCCGCCACCTCGAGGCGTTGCTCGGCCACCCGGTGCAGGCGAACGCCTACTACACGCCCGCGGGCTCCCAGGGGCTGCCGGTTCACCACGACACCCACGAGGTGATCTCGCTCCAGGTCTCGGGGTCGAAGCGGTGGCTCGTGTACGAGCCCGTCCTGGAGCTGCCGCTGAAGAACCAGCGCTACCGCTCGGCGCTGGGCGAGCCCGGGGAGCCGGTCCTCGACGTCACCCTCACCGATGGGGACACGCTCTACCTGCCGCGCGGCTGGCTCCACCAGGCGCTGACCTCGGACACCGACTCGCTCCACATCACCGTCGGCGTCAACGTGCGGCGCTGGGTCGACGAGGCGCGATCGGAGCTCGATGCGGCGGAGGACGAGCTCGCGTTCCGGCAGACGATCGACGCCGAGGAGCCACCGGAGCTGCCGGCCCTCGACGCCGAGACGGTCCGGGCGCGGGCGCGCGAGCGCTTCGTCCGCACCAGGCGCCCCGTCCTCGACGGCCAACTCTCGGAGTTACGCGCGCTCCCGGCGCTGACCGCCGGCGACGTGCTCGAGCGTCGCGACACCGTCATCGCCGACCTCGATGGGACAACGCTCGTCTTCGAGGGGAAGGCGCTGAGCTTCCCGTCCCGCCTCGAGCCCGAGCTCGAGTTCCTCGTCGCGACCGAGGCGCCGTTCCGCGCCTCCGAGCTTCCCGGCGACCTCGACGACGCCGGCCGGCTGGTGCTCGTCAGGCGTCTCGTACGCGAAGGATTTCTCCGACGTAGCGCTTCGGACGGCTGAGCCGCCTCGTCGAACAGGTCAGGTGGGTGAGGGCACCCTCCTCGACGCGCACCTCGACTCCCCACACCCTCTGCTCGGCGACGACCTCGGCCCGCCAGCGGCCGCCCTCGGGCGCGATCGAACGCACGCGAACCTCGTCGACGCCGAGCAGCGACGCCGACTCGCGCACCGCCATCTCCGCTGCCTGGGCCGCGAAGCCGTAGCAGCAGCGGCCGCGATAGAGCGGAAGATGGATGCGGCGCTCGAGCGCGGCCGCGACGACCGGCCAGGCCTCCCCCGGCTCGACGCGGCCGTAGTAGACGCCGTCGGCGAGCACGACGAGGTTTCCTGCGAACCGGTCACCACCCAGGTGCGACGACTGCCACGCCCAGCCCTCGTCGACCTGCTCCCGAACCGCGTCGTAGAGCGGCCGGCCGAACTTGGCGCAGCAGCGGTCGTGCTTGCCGTGGGTGCAGATGAGGAAGAGCGGGTGATCGACCGGCTCGCCTGCTGTCGCGAGGTCGAGGCCGATCAGGTCGTCGTGGCGCTCGAGCGAGAGGCTGCGCAGTTCGCGCTCGCGCACGGTCGAACGCACGACGAAGGCGGTGAGACCGTCGGCGCTGCGCCGGTCGGTGCGGCGGATGAAGAGGATGCGCGAGCGCGGCAGCCGCAGGCGCTCCGCGACCAGGTATTCCTTGAGCTCGCGGCTCAGCGTCGAGTCGTCGACCGCGTCGTGCGCCCAGAGGCCGCGGTACTCGATCAGGATCCACGTGTCGACGCGGCTGGCGGTCGCGTGCAGCGACTCGTCGTGCGCGAGACTCGTCTCGGCGCAGAGAGGCTTCGTCGACTCAGGCCTCGTCGGCGACGACACGGCAGATCACCTGCCCGCTCGCGACTGGGTCACCGGCCGCGACCGAGACGTCGGCGACGGTTCCGGCCCGGTGCGCCGCGATCTCGTTCTCCATCTTCATCGCCTCGACGACGCAGATGACCGCACCCGGCTCGACCTCGTCTCCCTCCCGGACGTCCACCTTGAGCACCGTCCCCTGCATCGGGCTGACGACGGAGTCGCTGCCCGCCCCGCCGCGGCCGGACGCCTCGCGCTCCCGGCGGCGCCGCGCCAGCTCGACCCAGGGGGGCTCCGGCTCGAGGAGGGTGACGTCGTACCGGCGGCCACCGACTTCGACCGCGGTCACGCGCGGCCGAACGCGCCCGTTCGAGGCGGCGACCTCGGCCGGAGGCTCGCGCGTCAGCTCCTCGGCGCGGGCGGCCAGCTCCTCCGACTCGACGAGGCCGTGTCCCGTGCCGCCGGCGATGAACTCCGGATGCGAGAGCAGGGCGCGGTGGAAGCCGAGCAGGGTCGGCGGCCCGCCGATCTGGAACTCGTCGAGCGCACGCAGCATGCGCCGGCGCGCGTGCTCGCGGTCGACCCCGTGCACGATCAGCTTCGCGATCATCGGGTCGTAGAGGCCGCTGATCTCGGAGCCGGCGACGACGCCGGAGTCGACGCGGACGCCCGGGCCGGAGGGCTCGCGGTACGCCGTGATCCGCCCCGGCGCGGGGAGGAAGCCGCTCGAGACGTCCTCCGCGTTGATCCGGCACTCGATCGCGTGGCCGCGCAGGACGACGTCCTCCTGCCGGATCGAAAGCGGCTCCCCGGCCGCGATCAGCAGCTGTTCGCGGACGAGGTCGACCCCCGTGACCTCCTCGGTGACGGTGTGCTCGACCTGGATCCGCGTGTTCATCTCCATGAAGTAGTAGGAGCCGTCGGCCGTGAGGAGACCCTCGATCGTCCCGGCGGAGCGGTACCCGGCCGCCCGGGCGGCGTCGACCGCGATCTGCCCGATCCGCGCGCGCAGCGCTTCGTCGACCGCGGGCGAGGGTGTCTCCTCGACCAGCTTCTGGTGCCGGCGCTGGATCGTGCAGTCGCGCTCGCCCAGGTGGATCACGTTCCCGTGCTCGTCGGCGAGGACCTGCACCTCGACGTGGCGCGGGTCGACGAGGTAGCGCTCGACGTAGACGCGCCCGTCGGCGAAGTACTTCTCCCCCTCGCGCTGCGCCGACTCGAACGCGCGCTCGGCCTCGTCGGGCGACTCGACCAGCTTCATCCCCTTGCCGCCGCCGCCCGCCGCCGCCTTCACGATCAGCGGGTAGCCGACCTCCTCGCCCAGGCGCAACACCTCGGCCACGGTCTCGACCGGCTCCGTCGCGCCCGGGATGATCGGCACCCCCGCGGCCTGCATCGCCGTCCGCGCCTCCGTCTTCGACCCCATCAGCTCGATCGCGGCGCTGGGCGGCCCGATCCACACGAGGCCCGCCTCCTCGACCGCGCGCGCGAAGGCTGCGTTCTCGGCGAGGAAGCCGTACCCCGGATGGATCGCGTCCGCGCCCGCCTGCCGCGCTGCTTCGAGGATCCGCTCCCCGACGAGATAGCTCTCCGCGGCGGGCCCCGGACCGACGAGGTACGCCTCGTCGGCTGCGCGCACATGCAGCGCGTCGCGGTCGGCTTCCGAGTAGACGGCAACCGAGGCGACGCCGAGCTCGCGCAGGGTCCGGAAGATCCGGATCGCGATCTCGCCGCGGTTCGCGACGAGCACTTTCGAGGGAAGCGCCATGGCGCGCGTATTCTCACGGAAGCCGTGACGCTGCCCGATCAGTTGACCGTCGCCCGTGCCGCCTCGGTGCCGATCGTGGTGCTGCTGTACGCGTGGAACTTCCCGAACAACGAGTACTGGGCGACGGCGGTCTTCTGCGTCGCGATGGCGACCGACTGGTTCGACGGCCGGATCGCGCGCCGGCGCGGGGTCACCTCGCAGCTCGGCTCGCTGCTCGACCCGATCGCGGACAAGGTGCTCGTCCTCGCGGTGCTCGTGATGCTGATCGAGGACGGCGTCTGGCCGGGCTGGATGGTCGCCGCGATCGTCGCCCGCGAGATCCTGATCTCGGGCCTGCGGCTCGCCGCGATCGAGCGCGGAGTCGTCATCGCGGCGCGCGACCTCGGCAAGCTGAAGACGTGGGCGCAAGCGATGGCCGCCGCGCTGGGAGGGTTCGCGGCCGCGGGAGCGTGGGACGACAGCATTGCGTGGTGGGCGCTACTCGTCGCCCTGGTGCTGACCTGGGTGTCCGGCCTCGACTACGCCCGTTCGGCGCCGCGACTGCTCCGCGGCAGCGCAGCCTGAGGCAGGCCGGTGCGCCTACGACGGCGCTATGCGACTCGCACCAGTCACCGAACGCAGCCCAGGCGTTCAGATAGCCGGCGAGCTGGGTCAGCCCGCGTGCGACCTCGACCTTGATCGAGATGACGCAGATCGGACAGAAAGGCTCTTCGGCGGACCGGGCGGGATGGTCTCCGCAGCGACAACACATAGTGGACGTAGAACGGCGCCGGCCGCCGAACGGTTACGGGTCGAGCTCGCCGTCCTCGACGCCCTCGAGCAGGGCCGCCTCGGCCCAGCCACCGTCCTGCTCGGTGGGTCGTGCGAGCGCCGCGAGGATCGCCTCGCGCTCCTCCTCCGGCGGCTCCGGCTCGATCGTCGCGGGCATCGGCTCGTAGCCTAACCGGACACCATTTGTAACTCGACACACGTGAAATCACCTTTTCGAGGGATTACGGGCTGCAATGCGACGGTCATCATCCCGCGAGTCCTGACGATCCCGCCAACGGAGGGCACAGAAATGCTGCAGTGGAGGAATGGACGTCTGATCGGAGTTCTCGTCGCGGTGGTGGCTCTCGCCATGGCGATCGGGAACTGGGGTTGGGAAAGCTTCACATGGGGTTGGTAAGCGCCGCGTTGGTAGGGACCGTGTAGTGAGTCCGGGGGCCAAGATGCCCCCGCGGCTCGCGGCGGTCGTGCTGCCGGTCGGTGTGGTGGGGCTCGGGGTCGCCGTCGCGGCCTTCGTCTCCTTCGCCGTCTCCGCACGAGACGTCGCGACGCTCGCGGGAATCGCCGGACTGCTGGCGGCGTCGACGCTCGCCGAGCGCTACCCGGTCCCGCTCGACGGCATCGACACCGGCGGCGTCTCGCTGGGCTTCGTCTTCTGCACGGCCGCAATCGTGCTCTACGGCTGGCAGGCCGGCGTCGTCGTCGGGATGGCCGCCCCGATCATGCACCTGCTCGAGCACCGGCCGCCGATCCGGGTCGTCTTCAACGCGTCCGTGATGTCGATCGCCGCGGCCGTCGCAGGAGCTGCGATCGCGCCGTTGCGCGGCGACGAGGCCTTCCTCGTCTTCGCCCAGGTCGTCGTCGCCGCGTTCGCGTTCTACAGCGTCAACCTGCTCCTGATCAGCCTCGTCGTCGGCGTCAGCTCCCACAAGCCGTTCCTCAGCGTGACGCGGACGAGCATCCAGGTGACGAGCATGCCGTTCGCGCTGATGGCGTCCGCGGCGCTGATGCTCGTGATCCTCTGGCAGCGGTCGCCGCTTCTCTCCGCCGCCCTGGTCGGCCCGCTGCTCGCGATCGCGCTCTACCAGCGCTCCACGTTCCGCGAGCTGCGCGCGATGCGCCTCGCGCTGACCGACCCGCTGACGCAGCTGGGCAACCACCGCCACTTCCACGACCGGCTCGAGCGCGAGCTCGCCGACTCGCAGGCGCAGGGCTACCCGCTCAGCCTCTGCCTCGTCGACATCGACGACTTCAAGCGCGTCAACGACCGCTTCGGCCATCCCGCCGGCGACAAGGTGCTCGCGCAGCTGGCGACGAACCTCCGCCAGGGCGGCGAGGCGTTCCGGCTCGGCGGCGACGAGTTCGCGATCCTCCTCCCCGGCCGGGACGAGGAGGGCGCCCGGATGGCTGCCGAGTCGATCATCGAGCGGATCTCGGCCACCGAGATGCCGCCCGCCGGCCCGGTCACGGTGAGCGCCGGGATCGCCACGGCGCCGCTCGACGACCTCGGCCGCGACGAGCTCGTGCGGCGCGCCGACAGCGCCCTCTACTGGGCCAAGGAGTACGGCAAGAACCAGACGCGCGTCTACCGGCCCGACGTGGTCGAGATCGCGGAGCTCAAGCGCCTCGCGGCCGGCCCCGACCGCGCCGCCCGCTTCCGCGCGGCCGCAAGCCTCGCGAAGGCAGTCGACGCACGCGACGCGTACACGGGCTCCCACTCCGAGCGCGTCTCCGACCTGGCCGCGCGGATCGCGACACAGCTCGGCGTCGACCGTGAGCAGATCGAGCTGACTCGCCTCGCCGCGAGCCTGCACGACCTCGGCAAGCTTGCGATCCCGGAGGAGATCCTGCGCAAGCCCGGGCCGCTCTCCGAGACCGAGCGGCTCGTGCTCGAGCGTCATCCGCAGATCGGCTACCGGATGCTCGAGAGCCTCGGTGTCGACCCCGTCGCCGACTGGGTCCTCCACCACCACGAGCGCTGGGACGGCACCGGCTATCCCGACGCGCTCGGGGGCGAGGAGATCCCACTCGGCGCCCGGATCATCTTCGTCGCGGACGCCTACGACGCGATGACGTCCGACCGCGTCTACCGCGGCCGGCTCACCGACGACGAGGCGGTCGCGGAGCTGGCCCGCTGCTCGGGCACCCAGTTCGACCCCGAGGTCGTGACCGCGCTCGCGGACGAGCTCGGCGTGGGGGCCGCGTGGTCGGCGACCGCCGTCCCGGCCGTAGATTCGTTGCGGCACCGCCGAACGCGATCGGGGCTCGAAGGACGCCAAGCTGTAGCGGCTGCAGAAGCTTGGGGCTGCGGAGACGCCGCAGGACGTCACCGACCGAGGGCGAAGAACCAGCGCCACGGCAAGATGACGGCGGGGGAAGTGGACCGGTGAGCTCGTAGGTCCTGCCCGAGAAGCGGCCCGTCGTGCGACGGCTAGCTCAGCGGCACCAGGCGGGCGGCGGTCGCCTTGAACGAGGCGACGACCGGCTCGCCCTCGCGCAGGCCGAGCCGCTCGGCCGACCCAGCCGTGATCTCGGCCGTCAGCGGCCCGACACGGACGCGGACGCGGTTGCCGAGCACGACGAGCGAGCGAACCTCGCCGCGCAGATGGTTGACGGCGGAGTCGGACGCCTCGGCCCGCGCGAGCGCCACTTCCCACGGATAGACCGCAAGAGCGACCCGGCCCTCGCCACCATCAACGTGAGAACGCCGAGCCGCCCGCGTCGAGAACGACCTCGGTCAGCCCGTCGACGCCCGGCCGCGCCACGCCGCGCAGGACGTTCGCACCGGTGAAGCTGGCCACGAAGGCATCAGCCGGCGCCGCGAGCAGCTCGGCGCCCGCGCCGAGCTGGAGGATCCGGCCCTCGACGATCACGCCGACCCGGTCGGCGAGCGCGGCGGCGTCCTCGAAGTCGTGCGTCACGAGCAGCGTCGGCAGCCCGAGCTCTGCCAGGAGCTCGGCCAGCTCGCCACGGACGACGCCGCGCGTGTGGGCGTCCAGCGCGGAGAGCGGCTCGTCGAGCAGGAGCACGGCCGGGTTGCGGGCGAGAGCACGTGCGAGCGCGACGCGTTGGCGTTCGCCGCCGGAGAGGTCCCCCGGCCTCGCGCCGGCCAGGTGCGAGATGCGAAAACGCTCGAGCAGCTCGTCGACGCGGCCGCGCCCGCCGAAGCCGACGTTGCGGCGCACGTCGAGGTGCGGGAAGAGCGCGTACTCCTGGAAGACGAGACCGACGGAGCGGCGCTCGGGCGGCAGGTCGACGCCGGTATCCGTGTCGAGCCACGCCGTATCGCCGAGCGCGATCCTCCCCCGCTCGGGCCGCAGCAGTCCGGCGATCGAGCGCAGCACGCTCGACTTTCCTGCTCCCGACGGCCCGACGAGCGCGAGCGTCTCGCGCCCGAGCGTCGCCGTCAGCTCGAGCCGAAAGGAGCGGAGAGGGTGGTCGAGGGCGAGCTCGAGCGTGTCCATGTCGGGACGAGCTTGACGGCGAGGAGGAGGAAGGCGCTGATGATCACGAGCTCGGCGCCGATCGCGAGGGCGACGTCGAAGGCGACGTCGAACTGCTCGTAGATGGCGAGCGAGAGCGTCTGCGTCACGCCCTGGAGCGAGCCGGCGAACATGATCGTCGCGCCGAACTCGCCGATGCCGCGCGCGAAGCAGAGCGCCCAACCGGCGCCGAGGCCGCCCGACGCCAGCGGCAGCGCGACCCGGAAGAAGGTGCGCGCCGGGCCGGCGCCGAGCGTCCGGGCGGCGCCGGTCAGAGCGGGATCGACGGACTCGAAGGCCGAGATCGCCGCGCGGATGTAGAAAGGGCTCGCGACGAACATGACCGCGAACACGACCGCGAGCTGGGTGAACGGGATCGACAGCCCGAGAACGTCGAGCGTGTCGCCGAGGAGGCCGAAGCGGCCGAATGCCGCGAGTAGGCCGATCCCGGCCACCGCCGGCGGCAGCACGAGCGGCAGCTCGATCGCGGTGACGAGCAGCGGCTTCGCGCGGACGGAGTCCGTCGCGATCCAGTAGGCGGCGGGCGTCCCGACGAGGAGGATCACCACGTTCGCGATCAGGGTCGTCTTCAGCGTCACGAGGAGCGCGTCGACCGCCGCAGGATCGTTCATCCCGGCCAGGAGCTCGCCCGGCGGGATGTCGACGAAGATCGCGAGGATCGGGAGGAGCAGGAAGGAGAGGGTGAGCGCTGTCGCGAGCGCGAGCGCCACCGCGAAGGCGCTTCTCACGGCAGCCCGAAGCCGGCCTGCTTGAGCTCGCGCCTGCCGTCGGTGCTGAGCAGGTCGGCGACGAACTCGAGTGCGGCCTCGCGGTTCCCCGACTCCTTCACGACCGCGACCTCGTAGCGGACGGTGGGCTGCGACCGCTTCGGGAGCGGGATCGCGATCAGGCGCGAGGAGGCGGCACGGACATCAGTGGCGTAGACGAAGCCCGCGTCGGCCTCGCCGAGCGCGAGCTTGCCGACGATTCCCTTCACGTCCGGCTCCTGGCTGACCGCTTTCCGCAGGACGCGCAGCAGGCCGAGCCGCTTCAGCACCTCCCGCGTGTACAGGCCGACCGGCACCTTCTGGCCGGCCACGACCAGCTTGAGCTTCGGCCGCTTCGCGAGGTCGAAGACGGTGCGAATCTTCGCCGGGTTCGAGCGCGGGACCGCAAGCACGAGCGAGTTGGTCGCGAACGTGCGCGGCTTCTCGACGAGGCCGTCGCGGAACAGCTGCTGCGTGTAGACCGGGCTGGCCGAGGCGAACACGTCCGCGGGCGCCCCGCGGGAGATCTGGAGCGCGAGCTGGTTCGAGCCCGCGAACTGATAGCGCGACGACGGCGACACCTTCGGGAAGACCTCGGTGAGCGAGGCGGCGGCGTAGACCGTGGCCGGGCCGTCCGACTGGGTCCCGCTGAAGCCGGCGACGAGCGCGACGGCGGCCACGAGCACCGCCCCGAACGCGAGCCCGCGCCTCACCCTTCAACCATCACCGAGGGATCGGCGCGACGACGCCGGGCGCGCCGGCGCCGTGCCGGGAGATCGATGCCTTCGTCGCCGCCTGCGCCCGTCTGCACGGTGTCGCACCGGAGCCACGAGTGCAGCAGGGCATCTGACGCACTCGACGCCGTCATCGCGCCCGCACACGCCGCCGGGAGCACCCCGCGCCGCGACAAGGGCGACCGCGAGCTGCTCGTCCGCTGGTGGGGCGAGTTCGGCGTCGAGGTGCTCGACCTCGCCAACCCGACTTCGAACAAGATCTACGTCTCGATCGGCTACCGGCGCATCTGCAAGTCCCTTCAGTACGCCTTCGTCTCGAGCGCGCCAGCGTCCGCGCGGAGAGCAGCTGCTGGGGTCCTGGCCTCGACATGTCCGCAACGGCCGGTCCAGTGCACGCGCTAGAGCGGGATGTTCCCGTGCTTGCGCTTCGGGCGCGGCTCGCGCTTCGTCTTCGAGACCTCGAGCGCCGAGATCAGGATCGGCCGCGTCAGGCGCGGCTCGATCACCTCGTCCACGTAGCCCCGCTCTGCCGCGTGGTAGGGATTCGCGAACCGCTCCTTGTAGTCGGCGATCAGCTCGGCGCGGCGCGCCTCAGGGTCGTCCGCCTCCTCGAGCTCCTTGCGAAAGACGATGTTGACGGCGCCCTCGGGGCCCATCACCGCGACCTCCGCGGTCGGCCAGGCGACGTTGAAGTCGGCCCGGATGTGCTTCGAGCTCATGACGTCGTAGGCGCCGCCGTACGCCTTCCGCGTGATCACGGTCAGCTTCGGCACGGTCGCCTCGGCGAACGCGTAGAGGAGCTTCGCGCCGTGACGGATGATCCCGCCCCACTCCTGCTCGGTCCCCGGGAGGAAGCCGGGCACGTCGACGAAGGTGACGAGCGGGACGTTGAACGCGTCGCAGGTGCGGACGAACCGGGCCGCCTTGACCGACGCGTCGATGTCGAGCACGCCCGCAAGTGCGGCGGGCTGGTTGCCGACGACGCCGACGGGGTGGCCGCCGAGCCGTGCGAAGCCGCAGACGATGTTGGCCGCGAACCGCGGCTGCACCTCCATGAACTCGCCGTCGTCGACGACCTTCGTGATCACCTGCTTCATGTCGTACGGCTTCGTCGCCTCGTCCGGGATGAACGTGTCCAGCTCGGGCGCCTCACGATCGACCGGGTCGGCCGGGGGCGTGTGCAGCGGCCGTTCGAGATTGTTCTGGGGCAGGAACGAGATCAAATAGCGGGCGTCCTCGAGCACGGCCTCCTCGTCGGGTGCAGTGAAGTGTGCGACGCCCGACTTGGCGGCGTGCGTCTCCGCGCCCCCGAGCTCCTCGAAGGACACCTCCTCCCCGGTGACCGTCTTCACGACGTCGGGGCCCGTGATGAACATGTACGAGCTCTGCTCCGACATGAGCACGAAATCGGTGATCGCGGGCGAGTAGACGGCACCGCCCGCAGTCGGGCCGAGCACGAGTGAGATCTGCGGGATCACGCCCGAGGCCTGGACGTTGCGCCAGAAGATCTCCGCGTAGCCGGCGAGCGAGACGACTCCCTCCTGGATCCGCGCGCCGCCCGAGTCGTTGATCCCGATCACCGGGCAGCCGTACTTCAAGGCCATGTCCATCACCTTGCAGATCTTCTCGGCGAAGACCTCCGACAGCGAGCCGCCGAAGACGGTGAAGTCCTGCGAGAAGACGAAGACCTTGCGGCCGAAGATCTCGCCGTAGCCGGTGACGACCGCGTCGCCGTAGGGACGGTTCCGCATCGAGTCGAAGTCGGGGTTGCGGTGGCGGACATAGCGGTCGAGCTCGACGAACGAGCCCGGATCGAGCAGCTTCTCGACCCGCTCGCGCGCGAGCAGCTTGCCGCGCTCGCGCTGGCGCGCCACCGCGCGCTCGTTCCCGGCATGCGCCGCCTGCTCCGAGAGCTCCTGCAGCCACGCGAGCTTGGCGGCGGTCGTGTCGTGGGTCTCGGCCATCGCCGGAGCCTAACGCGCTCTCGACTTTGTGTTCCTGTCACACAAGCCTCGCAGCCCGCCGAACGGTGCGGGCCGGAGGACTTTGTGTTCCTGTAACACAAGCCTTTCACGGCCGCGTTGTAGATTCGCGGCATGGAGCCGCCGCTCGACCGCTCGACGACGTGGCCCTACGTCGACGGCGAGCCGGGGCCGTTCCACTACGCCCGGAACGCCCACCCGGCCGGAGTCGAGGCGGAGCGTGCGCTCGGCGAGCTCGACGGCGGCGAGGCGCTCCTCTTCCCCTCCGGGATGGGTGCGACGACCGCGGTGGTCCTCTCGCTGCTGGAGCCGGGCCAGACGGTCGCGCTCGCGCGGGACGCCTACTACGGCACCGGCGTGCTGTTGACGGAGCTCCAGCGCTGGGGCCTCGAGCACGTCCTCTTCGATCAGACCGGGCCGCCGCCCGGCGCCGACCTCGTCTGGATCGAGGCGCCCTCCAACCCGCTCCTGACCATGCCCGACTTCGAGGCCGCCGCGGCGCACCCCGGCCTCGTCCTCTGCGACGCGACCGCCGCCACACCGGTCAACCTGCGCCCGCTCGAGCGCGGCTGCGACCTCGTCCTCCACTCCGCGACGAAGTACCTCGGCGGTCACCACGACGTGCTGCTCGGCGCGGTCGTCGCGAAGAGCCCCGACCACGCCGCCAGGATGCTCGAGTTCCGCACGCGCTCCGGGATCGTCGCGGCGCCGGATCCTGCGTGGCTGCTCCTCCGGGGGCTGCGAACGCTCGAGGCCCGGGTGCGGCGGCAGGGCGAGACCGCAGCCGAGCTGGCCCGCCGCCTGGAAAGCCATCCGCGGACGACGACCGTCCGGTACCCGGGCTTCGGCGGCCTGATCTCCTTCGACGTCGCGGACGGCACCGCAGCGCGGCTCGTCGAGACGTCGACCCGGCGGATCGTCAATGCCACCAGCCTCGGCGGGGTCGTCTCGACGATGGAGTCGCGACACCGGTGGGAGGGCGACCGCGTTCCCGCGGGGCTGCTCCGCCTGTCGGTCGGGCTCGAGCCCGTCGAGGTGCTCTGGGCCGACCTCGAGCACGCCCTCGAAAACGGGTAGGAACGCGCGATTCCTGCCGAAAGGTCGTTCAACATCTCCCCCGAATGGGCATACACCCGTCAGGAGCAAGAGGAGCTCCCGACCAACCCCGCTGCTCGAAAAAGGAGACGTTTCCGTGCCCCCAGTACCGACCCGCGGTGAGGCCAGGCCCACCCGGAAGACAGCTGCCCGCGCCGGCGCAGGAAACGGCGCCGGCACCCTGACCGAGGCTCAGCTCACGAAGCTGACCGCCGCGCTCGAGGCCGCCCGCGACGGCGACTTCTCCGTCCGCCTCCGGGCCGACGGCGCGCTCGCCGGCGTGGCGGAGGCGTTCAACACGCTCGTCGAGCGCAACCAGCAGGTCACGAAGGAGCTCGTCCGGGTCAGCAAGGTCGTGGGTCGCGAGGGTCGGATCACCGAGCGGGCGGGCGTCGCGGGGGCGCCGGGCTCGTGGGCGGACAAGGTCGGGGCGGTCAACGAGCTGATCGACAACCTGGCGCGGCCGACGATCGAGGTCGCGCGCGTGATCGACGCCGTCGCCGACGGCGACCTGACACAGCGGATCCAGCTCGAGATCGACGGGACGCCCGTGCGCGGCGAGTTCCGCCGCATCGGCAACACGGTCAACCAGATGGTCGACCAGCTCTCGAGCTTCGCAGCCGAGGTGACGCGCGTCGCGCGCGAGGTCGGCACCGAGGGCAAGCTCGGCGGCCAGGCGCGGGTCAAGGGCGTCTCAGGAACGTGGAAGGACCTGACCGACTCGGTCAACCAGATGGCGTCGAACCTGACGGGCCAGGTGCGGAACATCGCCGACGTGACGACCGCGGTCGCCAACGGCGACCTCTCGCGCAAGGTCACGGTCGACGTCAAGGGCGAGGTGCTCGAGCTCAAGAACACCGTCAACACGATGGTCGACCAGCTGTCCGCCTTCGCGGACGAGGTCACGCGCGTCGCCCGCGAGGTCGGCACCGAGGGGAAGCTCGGGGGCCAGGCGCAGGTGAAGGGCGTCTCCGGCGTCTGGAAGGACCTGACGGAGAACGTGAACACGCTCGCCGGCAACCTCACCTCACAGGTGCGGAACATCGCCGCCGTCACCACCGCGGTCGCGAACGGCGACCTCTCGAAGAAGATCACCGTCGACGTCAAGGGCGAGGTCCTCGAGCTGAAGGAGACCATCAACACGATGGTCGACCAGCTCCGCTCGTTCTCGGCCGAGGTGACACGCGTTGCGAAGGAGGTCGGCACCGAGGGCAAGCTCGGCGGCCAGGCCCAGGTGGAGGGCGTCTCCGGCGTCTGGAAGGACCTGACCGAGAACGTGAACACGCTCGCCGACAACCTCACCGACCAGGTCCGGAACATCGCAGACGTCACCACCGCGGTCGCGAACGGCGACCTCTCCAAGAAGATCACCGTCGACGTCCGCGGCGAGGTGCTGGAGGTGAAGGAGACCGTCAACACGATGGTCGACCAGCTTCGCTCGTTCGCCGCCGAGGTGACACGGGTGGCCCGCGAGGTCGGCACCGAAGGCCGCCTGGGCGGCCAGGCCCGGGTCGAAGGCGTCTCCGGCGTCTGGGAGGACCTGACCGACAACGTCAACACCCTCGCCGGCAACCTCACCTCGCAGGTGCGCAACATCGCCGCCGTCACGACTGCCGTCGCGAACGGCGACCTCTCGAAGAAGATCACCGTCGACGTCGCGGGCGAGGTCCTCGAGCTGAAGGACACGATCAACACGATGGTCGACCAGCTCTCCGCCTTCGCGGCCGAGGTCACCCGCGTCGCCCGCGAGGTCGGCACCGAGGGCAGGCTGGGCGGCCAGGCCCAGGTCGAGGGCGTCTCCGGCACCTGGCGCGGGCTGACGGACAACGTCAACCTGCTCGCGAACAACCTGACCGGCCAGGTGCGCGCGATCGCCGACGTCACCACCGCGGTCGCGAGAGGCGACCTCTCGCAGAAGATCACCGTCGACGCGAAGGGCGAGATCGCGGAGCTGAAGGAGACGATCAACACGATGGTCGACCAGCTCTCGGCGTTCGCCGGCGAGGTCACCCGCGTCGCCCGTGAGGTCGGCACGGAAGGGAAGCTCGGCGTCGAGGCCGAGGTCGAGGACGTCTCCGGCGTCTGGCGCGACCTGACGCAGAACGTGAACACGATGGCCAGCTCGCTCACCGCTCAGGTGCGGAACATCGCCGAGGTGACGACCGCGGTCGCGAACGGCGACCTCTCGAAGAAGGTGACCGTGGACGTGAAGGGCGAGATCGCGGAGCTGAAGTCGACGATCAACACGATGGTCGATCAGCTCTCGAGCTTCGCGGCCGAAGTGACGCGCGTGGCGAAGGAGGTCGGCACCGAAGGGAAGCTCGGCGGCCAGGCCGAGGTCGTCGGGGTCTCCGGCACCTGGAAGGACCTGACCGAGAACGTCAACCAGCTCGCCAACAACCTCACCGACCAGGTGCGCGCGATCGCGGACGTGACGACCGCGGTCGCCCAGGGCGACCTGTCGCAGAAGATCACGGTCGAGGCGAAGGGCGAGGTCGCCCAGCTCGCGTCGACGATCAACACGATGGTCGACCAGCTCTCGAGCTTCGCCGCCGAGGTCACCCGCGTCGCCCGCGAGGTCGGCACCGAGGGCAAGCTCGGCGGCCAGGCTCAGGTGAAGGGCGTCTCCGGCACCTGGCGCGACCTGACCGACAACGTCAACTTCATGGCCTCCTCGCTCACCGAGCAGGTGCGCAACATCGCCACCGTCACGACCGCGGTCGCAAACGGCGACCTCTCGAAGAAGATCACCGTCGACGTCAAGGGCGAGGTCTTCGAGCTCAAGGACACGATCAACACGATGGTCGACCAGCTGCGCGCGTTCGCCTCCGAGGTGACGCGCGTTGCGCGCGAGGTCGGCACGGAAGGCCGGCTCGGCGGCCAGGCCCGCGTCGAGGGCGTCTCCGGCACCTGGCGCGACCTGACCGACAACGTCAACTTCATGGCCTCCTCGCTCACCGAGCAGGTGCGCAACATCGCCACCGTCACGACCGCGGTCGCGAACGGCGACCTGTCCAAGAAGGTGACCGTGGACGTGAGGGGAGAGGTGCTCGAGCTCAAGGACACGATCAACACGATGGTCGACCAGCTCTCGTCCTTCGCCGCCGAGGTCACCCGCGTCGCGCGCGAGGTCGGCACCGAGGGCATGCTCGGCGGCCAGGCCGAGGTGGCCGGGGTCTCCGGCACGTGGAAGGACCTGACGGAGAACGTGAACCTGCTCGCCGGCAACCTGACGAGCCAGGTGCGCGAACATCGCCGCGGTCACGACCGCGGTCGCCAAGGGCGACCTCTCGCAGAAGATCACCGTCGAGGCGAAGGGCGAGGTCGGCCAGCTGGCCGGGACGATCAACACGATGGTCGACCAGCTCTCGACGTTCGCCGCCGAGGTCACCCGCGTCGCCCAGGAGGTCGGCACGGAGGGGAAGCTCGGCGTGCAGGCGCAGGTCGAGGGCGTCTCCGGCGTGTGGAAGGGGCTGACCGACAACGTCAACCAGCTCGCCGAGACGCTGACGACGCAGCTGCGCGCGATCGCGGACGTGTCCACCGCCGTCACCTCCGGCGATCTGACCCGCTCGATCACGGTCGAGGCAGCCGGCGAGGTCTCGGACCTCAAGGACAACATCAACCAGATGATCGGCAACCTCCGCGAGACGACCGAGCGGAACGCCGCGCAGGACTGGCTCAACTCGAACCTCGCCCGCTTCTCGGGGATGCTGCAGGGCCAGCGCGACCAGAAGACCGTCGCCCGCCTCCTGATGAGCGAGGTGACGCCGCTCGTCGCCGCCCACCACGGCGCCTTCTAC
>CAVSRW010000012.1:0-190258 GCA_963730405.1 uncultured Gaiellaceae bacterium
CGCCGAACCGCTCGACCGTCGCGGCGACCAGCTCCTGCGCCGAGAGCTTCTCGGAGCGCGCCGCGAGCGCGGCGACGTCGTCGTGTGAAGTGGCCGTCATCGCGGCTCGATCGTACCAGCGCGACGCCGTCGCGCATAACTGCTACTAATCCCAGCTATAAAGTCCACCGATTTAGTGGAGTTGCACATGACACGCACGCTCGCCGCAGCAGCCATCGCCGCCTTTGCCCTCTCGGGCTGCGGCGGCTCGTCGTCCGAAGGATCCGCACCGACGGGCGCGGACGGCGGCAACATCCGCCTCGTCGCCTATTCGACCCCGCGCGAGGCCTATGCGAAGCTGATCGACCTGTACCGCAGCGGCGCCGGCGAGGGCGTGTCGTTCGACCAGTCGTACGGGAGCTCGGCGAGCAGAGCCGCGCCGTCGAGGCGGGCCTTCGTGCCGACGTCGTCGCCTTCTCGCTCGAGCCGGACATGACGCGGCTGGTCGAGTCGGGCGTCGTCGCGCAGGATTGGAACGCAGGCGAGCACAAGGGCATGGTCACCGACTCGGTCGTCGTCTTCATCGTCCGTGAGGGCAACCCGAAGGGGATCAAGAGCTGGGACGACCTGACGGAGGACGGCGTCGAAGTCGTGACGCCCAACCCATTCACCTCGGGAGGGGCACGCTGGAACGTGATGGCCGGCTACGGCGCGCAGCTCGAGCAGGGCGAGTCGCCCGAGCAGGCGCGGGAGTACCTTCGCGCGCTCTTCGAGAACGTCGTCGTGCAGGACAAGAGCGCCCGCGAGTCGCTGACGACCTTCGCCTCCGGCAAGGGCGACGTGCTGCTCGGCTACGAGAACGAGGCGATCTTCGCCCAGCGGCAGGGCCAGCCGATCGAATACGTCGTGCCCGACGAGACGATCCTGATCGAGAACCCCGTCGCGGTGACCGAGGACGCGTCCGGCGCAGCGCAGGGCTTCCTCGAGTTCCTCACGAGCGACGAGGGGCAGAAGGTCTTCGGCGAGGAGGGCTACCGGCCGGTCGTGAAGTCCGTTCTGGAGACCTTCGACTTCCCGAACCCGCCGGGGCTGTTCACGATCGCGGACGTCGGCGGCTGGGACACGGTGCAGGAGGAGTTCTTCGACCGCGAGACCGGCTTCATGGCCGAGGTGCAGCGGGAGCTCGGAGAGCCGACCGACTAGAGCGAGCGCGAGCTCGGCGCCGGCTGCGGCGGCAGCGGGCAGGAGACGAACCGCCTGCCCGTCAGCCGGTAGGCGAGCTTGTACGCCTCGCAGCCGACGCAGAGACCGGTCGCCGCGGCGAGCAGCGCCAGCGCGGCGACGAGCGCGCCGAGCGCGCTGCCGGCCGCCTCGGCGCCGGCGGCGAACGCCACGCTCGCGGCGGTCAGGACGACCGCGCCGACGACGTTCGCGAAGCGCGGCGGCCGTGCGTCCTCGAGCGGGCCCTCGCCGAGCCGCGGCTGGACGAGCTCGAAGTAGGCGAGGCACGGCAGGCACCAGCGCCGGCCGAACGTGAGCCCGATCGCGAGCTGCGCCGCGAGCAGTGCCAGCAGCCACCAGGGGCCGATCGTCACGGCGACGAGCGCGAGGATCCCGACCACCGCCTGGTTGAAGCGCGGCGCGCGGGCGTCGATCACGGACGTGTCGAGATACGGGTGCGCCGCACGCTCCATCTCGCGAGCGTAGCCACTCCGCGGTGCGCTGAGCCCTGAAAACTAGAATCCTCCGGCTGTGGCTCGTATCGCCTCGACCGTGCTGGTGGTCGCCCTGCTCGCGGCCACCGCCGCGGCGTTCGCGCTCACCCAGGGGCTGAAGCTCGAGAAGAGCCCGATCTTCGGTACCGACGTCCAGCCCGTCTTCTCGCCGGTGTGCAAGCCGGGCTGCGAGCTCGAGACGGCGCTGATCGAGTTCAAGCTGCGCAAGGCCGACCGGCTCGACGTGTCCATCGTGGAGGGCGGCGAGGTCGTCCGGACGATCGAGCGGGGCGCCAGCCACCCGAAGGGCCTCGTCTCGATCGAGTGGGACGGTCGCGACGACGCGGGCCGCGTGCTGCCCGAGGGCGAGTACCAGCCGCGGGTCCACCTGCGCTGCGAGCGCCAGACGATCACGCTCCCGAACCCGATCAGGATCGACGTGACGCCGCCGGTGCTCCAGGACGTCACGGTGGAGCCGCGCGTTGCCTCCCCCGACGGCGACCAACGCTCCGACCGGGTGACCGTGCGTTACCGGCTGAGTGAGCCGGGCCGGGGGATGCTCTTCGTCAACGGCAGGCGGCAGGCCCTGACGCGCTTCCCGCGCACCGAGGAGACGATCGTCTGGAACGGGAAGGTCGCCGGGCGGCCGGTGCGGGCGGGGGTGTACCGGCTGCAGCTGGCCGCCTTCGATCCGGCCGGCAATCGCACCGAGCGCACGACGCCGATCCCGGTCGCCGTCCGCTACGTCACGCTCGGCCGGACCCGGATCCCGGTCGCCTCGGGCGCGAGGTTCGCCGTCCGTGTCTCGACGGATGCGGAGCGGGTGCGCTGGACGCTCGGCGGCAGGAGCGGCTTCGCGCCTCCCGGGACCCTCCGCCTGCGTGCCCCGCTGCAGAAGGGCCAGTTCACGCTCACGGTCTCCGCGAACGGGCACACGGCGCGTGCGGCCGTGTTCGTCCGGGAGCCGGCGCGCTGACGGAGCTCGCCCGCCTCGCCGGCCCACTCGGCTGCGTCGGGCTGGCGCTGCTGCTCGTCGCGACTCGGCGTGAGCTGCGGCTCGCCGGGCTCGCCGCCTGGGGAGCCGGCGCCGCCGGCCTCGCCCTCTACCTCGCGCCCGACGGCCGCACGACGGCGCTCGCCGCGGCCGCGGGAGTGGGCCTGCTCGCCGCGATCGCGGGCGCCTGGCTGCTGCTCCGCTTCCCGTGGGCGCTCGCGTTCGCCACGGTGGCCTGCATCCCGATCAGGATCCCGGTCGACGTCGGCGACGAGGAGGCGAACCTGCTGCTGCCGCTGTACGGGGTCGTCGGCTCGTACGCGCTCGCGCTCGCCTGGCAGCTGCTGCGCGGCGACGACCGCGTGCGGGAGCTCGGCCCGATGGCGTGGCCGCTCGCCGCCGTCGTCGCCTGGAGCGGCCTCGCGCTGCTCTGGTCCGACGACCTCCGCGAGGGCTCGATCTTCCTCGCCGCGTTCGTGCTCCCGTTCGGCCTGCTCGCGATCGGCTTCGCGCGGCTGCCCTTCGACCGGCGCGCGCTGTTCGCGCTCTACGGCGCCCTGCTCGCGACGGCGCTCGCGTATGCCGGCGTCGGTCTCTATCAGTGGGCGACGCGGGAGGTCTTCTGGAACCCGAAGCTTCGCGTCGACAACGCCTACGCGCCCTTCTTCCGCGTCAACTCCGTCTTCTGGGACCCCTCGATCTACGGCCGCTACCTCGTCGTCGCGATCCTGGCCACGCTTGCGCTCGTGCTTCTCGGCGTCCGTGACCGCCTGCTCGCGGCGGGAATCGCGGCGATCGCGGCGATCTGGGTGGGCCTGCTGTTCTCGTTCTCGCAGTCGAGCTTTGCCGCGCTGATCGCGGGGACGCTCGCAGCGGCTGCCGTGATCTGGCGCTGGCGCGCAGCAGCTGCTCTGGCAGTGCTCGCGGTCGTGCTCGTCTCCGTCGGCTTCGCGACGCCGCAGGTCCGGAACGAGCTCCTGCAGGAGTCACGGGCCGGGCTGAATGCGGTCACGAGCGACCGCGCCGGGCTGGTCGGGAACGGGCTCCGGATCGCCGCCGACCACCCGGTCGTCGGAGTCGGCACCGGCAGCTTCAAGCGCGCCTACGCGGAGCGGACGGGGCTGAAGGGCGAGGAGCCGAAGAAGGCCGCCTCGCACTCGACCCCCGTGACCGTCGTCGCCGAGACCGGGGTGCCGGGGCTCGTCCTGCTCTCGTGGCTCGGGCTCGCGTCGCTCTGGCCCGCCTTCCGCGCCCGGGGCCGCTCCCCTGCCGGGCGCGCGGCACTCGTCGGGGCGCTTACGCTTGGCGCGATCGCCGTGCACAGCCTCTTCTACAACGCGCTCTTCGAGGATCCGACGATGTGGGCCCTGCTCGGCCTGATCGCCGTCGCCGTCGCCGCGGTGCACCGCCCACCCGAGCCGGAGGCGGCGTGATCGAGGCGTGGAAGCGGGTGCTCGTGCTGGCGCCGCACACCGACGACGGCGAGTTCGGCTGCGGCGGGACGATGGCCCGGCTCGTCGAGGCCGGGGTCGAGGTGCACTACCACGCCTTCTCGATCGCGACGCGCTCGCTCCCGGACGGGTTCGCGCCGGACACGCTCGCCCGCGAGGTGCGGGAGGCGACCGGGGAGCTCGGGATCGCCGAGGAGCAGCTGCGCGTGCACGACTTCGACGTGCGCACGTTCCCCGAGCACCGGCAGGACATCCTCGAGCTGCTCGTCTCCCTCTGGGAGGAGCTGAAGCCGGACGCGGTCTTCCAGCCCTCGCACCACGACGTGCACCAGGACCATCAGACGATCGCGCAGGAGGGGCTCCGCGCCTTCAAGCGGACGACCGTGCTCGGCTACGAGATCCCGTGGAACAACTTCGACTTCTCGTACGGCGCCTACGTCGCGCTCGAGCAGCGGCACCTGGAGAAGAAGGTCGCCGCGCTCGCGAAGTACGCCTCGCAGCAGCACCGCCGCTACGCGAACCCGGAGTACGTCTGGAACCTCGCCCGCGTGCACGGGATCAACGTCAACCGCGACTACGCGGAGTGCTTCCAGGTCTACCGGATCGTCGCCTAGCCGCCGCCGCCCTCGAGCCGCTCGATCCTCGCGCTGCCGTCGCCGTCCAGGTCGACGACGACGTACAGCTGCCCGCGCGCGATCGAGTCCTCGATCTCCCGCGCCCTCTCGGCGCTCGCGAAGTAGGTCTCGATCCCGTACTCGATCCCGACCGACTCGCCCGGGCTCGCGTCGTCGCGCGCCTCCCCGCAGATCGCGGTACCCGCTGGAGAACCCGGGTCGGCATAGCTCGCGCTCCACGAGCCGTCCTCCTCCCGGAGACGCGCGCAGACCCGCTCGCCGCGCCGAACCTCCCCGAGCACCGGCAGGTTGGAGATCTCGTACGTGAGGACGACGTAGTTGCCCCGAAAGACGTCGAGCGGGTCGACCGGCTGCGCCTTGAGCCGGATCTCCTCGCCGAAGGCGAGATCGGCCTCGGCGAGCCCGGCCATCGCGAGCGGCACGGCCAGCTGCACGCAGACGACGACGAGTAGAGCGAGCTTGCGCCGCCGGCTCACGTCGCCGCCATCCGCTCGAGCAGGCGCTTGCGCTGGCGCTCCAGCACATAG
This sequence comes from uncultured Gaiellaceae bacterium, assembly GCA_963730405.1. Lineage (GTDB taxonomy): Bacteria > Actinomycetota > Thermoleophilia > Gaiellales > Gaiellaceae > Gaiellasilicea. The sequence continues at coordinate 5,302 of CAVSRW010000012.1, forward strand.
GCGATCCCGAGCACGACGAGGCCCGCACCGATCATCCCGACCGAGCGGGGCAGCGCCGACCAGAAGAAGTCGAAGTAGCGCGCGACGAGGTCGACCGCCACGAAGACGACGCCGAGGTTGACGAGCCACGCTTCGTCGCTCAGGTAGCCGGCGTAGATGACGCCGAGCGCGAGCACCGCGAAGAGCACGTTGAAGACGACGGCGTATGCGTCCCCGTTGCCGCCCGCGAAGAGGGCGACCGCCATCGTCGTCAGGGCGACGAGCAGGAACGCCCCCTCGTACCGATCGCTCGGCCGACGGCCTGCCGTGAGCACGCCGGCCGTGATGAACGCGAGCGCTCCCAGGAGCACGACTCCGACGAGCGCGCCGCCCGCCAGGGTCTCGCCGGCGAAGTCGAGCTCGTCGGCGGCGTCGGCGAACGTGAGCACGAAGAGCCCGGCGGCCGCGACCGGGAGCCCGACGCCCCGGCCGGACTCCAGGAAGCCGCTGCGCGCGAACCAGTGGTTGCCGATCCGCTCCTGCAGCGCGGTTGCGAGTGCGTAGAGCGTGCCGCCGTAGCAGAACGCGACGACGAAGAAGGCGGCCCAGACGTCGCGCTGCTCGTCGTTGAGCGCGAGCCCGAGCTCCCACCCGACCCACGCGGTGAAGATGATCACGGAGGCTGCGGCGATCGGGCGTGAGCGGACGACGAGCGCGGTCGCCGCCGCTCCGCCGGCCCAGAGCAGCAGCGCCAGCGGATCGTGCGCCTGGACGTTGTACATCTGTCCGACGAGGAAGAGGGAAGCGCCGAAGAGGAGGACGCCGACCAGGTACAGCGCCTCCCCGACGCGCGGTGCCGAGCCCGTGCGCTCGCGCAGCTGGTAGGCGGCCGCGTATGTGCCGGCGACGGTGGCCGTCAGCAGCGCCAGCCGTGCCCCGTTGCTCATCCCGTCCCAGTTGGCTGCGACGAAGCCGATCACCCCGAAGCCGACCGTGACCGCGCCGATCACGGCGAGCGCGACCGTGGCGCGGCCGCGCGGCTCCTCACCGCCGGCCGCGTAGCGGTCGCGGATCGCCGCCGCCTGCTCGGCCGAGACGATCCCCTCCGCCACCCACGTCTCGCTCTCGCGCCCCAGCCGGTCGGCGAAGGAGCGGTCAGGCACCGGTGCTACTCCTTGGTCGGCGTCTGGGGCAGGGCGCGGTAGGTGACGTAGATCAGCGGCGTCGAGGGGTCGCGCTCCTCATCGGGCCGGTGCCGGGCGCGGAGCCAGGTGACGACGAACTCGGAGAGCTCGTTCACCTCCTCCTGCGTCGCGTAGACGGTCCAGCCCCCGATGAAGGCCGTCTCGCGCCAGGAGTCGCTCTGCTCCCCTTCGCGCCGCTGGTGGATGTACCGCCGGAGCGCGTCCTCGTCGCGCCCGACCATCGTGCTCTCCAGCTGCGCGACCGCTGCGTCGTACTCCGGATCCTCCGCAGGCGCGGAGGAGATGAGGCCGACGCGCTCCGGATCCCGCTTCCACCACCGCTCGCGGCCCTTGCGCCGGTCGAGGTCCTCGATGATCAGCCCGGCCGCAGCGAGTGCGCGGAGGTGGTAGCTCGTCGCTCCGCTCGACTCGCCGAGCTCGCGGCCGAGCATCGAGGCCGTCGCAGGCGCGTCCGCGAGCGATTCGAGCATCCGAAGCCGGAGCGGATGGGCGAGTGCGCGGACCTCCCTGGCGCCGAGCGAGCGGGAGGGCAGCAGCGACGGCTTCATCACCAGAGACCATAAAGCGGAATCCGGAGGCCGTGGGGTTGGCACGCGCCGCAAGTCCGCTAGAGTTTAGGCATGGCTAAATTTACGCGAGGGCGACTGCTCGCCGGCGCGGCTCCCCTGGTGGCCGCCCCGGTGCTCGGCAAGCTGGCGCTCGACGGCGATGCCGACGCGGCACCGCCGCGCACGCTGCACGGCCACGTCCACGACCATGCGGCGATGGGGCACGCCGCAATGATCGGCGGCGACGCCCCCGCAGTCGGCGGCCCCGCCGACCTCGACGCGCTCCTCTATCCGCCGCCTGCGCTCCCGCACCAGCCCGGCCGGGTGCGCGAGTACACCATGCGCGCGAGCGACCGGGAGATCGAGATCGCGCCCGGCGTCTTCTTCCCCGCGTGGACGTACAACGGCACCGTGCCCGGACCGGTGATCCGTGCGACCGAGGACGACATCCTCCGCGTCCGTTTCGTCAACGCCGGCTCGCACCCGCACTCGATTCACTTCCACGGCATCCACCCGGCGAACATGGACGGTGTCTTCGAGGTCGTCGGCTCGGGCGAGGAGTTCACCTATGAGTTCCCGGCCAGACCGGCGGGGATGCACCTCTACCACTGCCACACGACGCCGCTGAAGAAGCACATCCACAAGGGCCTCTACGGCGCCTTCATCATCGATCCGAAGGAGCCGCGCCCGCCGGCGAAGGAGCTCGTGATGGTGATGAACGGCTACGACACCGACGCCGACGGCGGGAACAACTTCTACACCGTCAACGGCCGCAGCTTCTACTACGCCAAGTACCCGATCACGGTCAAGCGCTCGGAGAAGGTGCGGATCTACCTCGCCAACCTGACCGAGTTCGATCTGATCAACTCCTTCCACCTGCACGGCGACTTCTTCCGCTACCAGCCGACCGGTACGGGCGACTACTGGGAGTACACGGATACCGTCATGCAGTGCCAGGGGCAGCGCGGCGTCCTCGAGATCGAGTTCGCGAACACGGGCAGGTTCATGTTCCACGCCCACCAGACCGAGTTCACCGACCTCGGCTGGATGGGCTTCTTCAACGTGGTGGAGTGATGGAGGCGCGGACGGCGTCGCGGTGGCCCATGCCCGGCTGGCGCGTGTGGGCGCTGCTGCCGGTCGTCCTGCTGGCGCTCGCCGTGGGCGGCTTCGTCGCCTCCGGCTCCTCGCTCGTAAACCTGATCGGCGCCAACGCTCCGCAGCCGGACGAGTTCGACGTCCGCCGGGTCGAGTTCGAGCCGGGTCAGATCAAGGTCCGCGTCACGAACCCGCAGCAGGACGACCTCACGATCGCCTCGGTGACGGTCGACGACGCGATCGTCCCATTCGAGCTCGACGGCCCGCAGACGCTCGGCCGGCTGCGCTCGAGCACGGTGGTGATTCCCTACCGCTGGGTGCGTGACGAGCCGATCGCGGTCGGGATCACGAGCTCGACCGGGATCGAGACCGTCGAGGAGATCGCGGCTGCCGTGGAGACCCCCGGCGTCGACGGCAGCAGCATCCTCGGCTACGGGATCATCGGCTTCCTGGTCGGCGTGCTTCCGGTGGCGCTCGGCCTGCTCTGGCTCCCGTCGCTGCGACGGATCGACCAGCGCTGGCTGACCGGCTTCATGGCGCTGACCGCCGGCCTGCTCTCGTTCCTCGGAGTCGAGGCTCTCTTCGAGGCGTTCGAGCTGCAGACGGCCGTGCCGGAGGCGTTCGGCGGCCCAGGCCTCGTCCTGCTCGGCGTCGCCGTCAGCTTCCTGACGATGACGTTCGTCTCGTCGCGGTTCTCGAGCGGCGCCAACGGCGCGCTCGGCGGGCTCGCGCTCGCGACGCTCGTCGCCATCGGGATCGGCGTGCACAACTTCGGCGAGGGCCTGGCGATCGGGACGTCATTCGCCTTCGGCCAGCTGACGCTCGGCTCGTTCCTGATCGTCGGCTTCATGATCCACAACATCACCGAGGGGCTCGGGATCGCGGCGCCCGCCGCGGAGGAGAAGGAAGCAACGCCGTCGCTCGCGCGACTCGCAGCGCTGGCGCTGATCGCCGGCGGGCCGGCGATCCTCGGAGCCTGGATGGGCGGTTTCGTCGCCAACGATGTGCTCGCGATCCTCTTCTTCGGCGCTGCCGCCGGCGCCGCCTTCGAGGTCGTCGCGGAGGTCGTCCGCTACGTTCAGCGGCGCGACCCGGCGGGGCTGCGTTCCGGGATCGCGGTCGCCGGCTTCCTCGCCGGAATCGCGATCATGTACGTCACCGGCCTCATCGCCGGCTGATCCCGGCGCTCGCGATCACGCTCGGGTTCACGCCTGCGCTCGCGCTCGTGGCCTTGACCGCTGCCGCTCCGAGTGGGAGGTTGCGCCCGTCAACGAGAGGAGGGGAAATGCGCAAGGCAGTTCTCCTGAGCGCCCTGGCGCTCACTGCGGCTTTGTTGGCCACCGGCGCGGTGCATGCGATCACCTTCGGCGAGAACGACAACGGGCGGCACCCGTTCGTCGGCTCGCTCGTGGTCGAGTTCGAAGGCGACAAGTTCCAGGGGTGCTCCGGAACACTCGTCTCGCCGACGGTCTTCCTCACGGCGGGGCACTGCCTCGTCGGCCTCGAGGAGAGCGGCATCACAGGCGTGTGGGTGACCTTCGACGAGGTGATCGACGCCGATGCGAACGGCGTCGTCGATGCCGGCGTCACGCTGCTGGGCGGCGTGGGGCACGTCGACCCTGAGTGGGGGTTCCCGGGCCTAGGCGGCAACGCGGCCGATCCGCACGACCTCGCGGTCTTCGTGCTGAACGCGCCGGCCGTTATGGGCTCGTACGGGCAGTTGCCCGCCGCGGGGCTCGTCGACCGGCTCGACAAGCGCACGACGCGGTTCACGACGGTCGGCTACGGGACCGTTCGCGACGACAAGAGGGGCGCCTCGAAGTCGTTCCAGCCCGGGACGCGGAGGAAGATGGCGACGCAGGAGCTGCTCTCGGTCTCGGGTCCGTGGGCGACCTTCTCGATGAACCCGTCCACGGGGAGCGGCGGCACCTGCTTCGGCGACTCCGGCGGCCCCCACTTCGTCGGCGCCGGAGCGGCCGAGACGCGGGTCGTGGTCGCGGTCACGGTCACCGGAGACCGCTTCTGCCGGGCAACCGACAAGACGTACCGGGTGGACACGCCGCAGGCGCGGGCGTTCCTGGACGACTTCGTGCCGTTGCCGTAGGCGCTCTGCGCAGGCGCGCCGTCCGCCGTCAGGCGGCGCGCCTTCGTAGCAGCCGCGCGCGCTCCTCGGGCAGGAAGAAGCCGAGCAGCAGCAGGGCGAGCGGGTACGCGAGCGTGAGCGCGAGGGCGGCGGCGAGGCCTCCGACCGCTTCGCCGAGGAGGAGGAGTCCGACCGCGGCTGCGACGGCGGTCAGAACGCGCCGCCACTGGTACGGCACGGGGAAGACGCGCTGTGCGTACCACGTCATCCCGAGGAACATGACGACGTACGCGACGACTGTCGCGACCGCGGCGCCCATGATCCCGTAGGCCGGGATCAGGATCAGGTTCAGCGCCACGTTGACGACAGCCGCGAGCCCGGTGATCGCCCAGTTGAACTGCGTCCGCTTCGCGCGTCCGACGCCGATCGCCATCACGATGTACGCGGCGTAGGCCATGCCGCCGAACGCGAGCGGGGCGACGACGCGCTCGCCCTCGTAGAACTCCGGCTGCGTGAGCAGCCGCACGAGCCACGGCGCCAGCAGTCCGAGCGCCAGCGCGAGCCACGAGGCGACGACGACGAGGTACGTGAGCACGAATGCGTACGTCCGCTTCGCCTCGCCGTCGTCCTCGATCGAGTACGCGAACGCCGGCCAGGCCATCCGGAAGGCGGTCAGCAGCAGCACCATCGCCGACGCGATCCGGACGCCGATCTCGTAGAGCCCGACCTCCTCGATGCTCGCGAGGTGGACGAGGAAGAAGCGGTCGCTGAAGTTGACGGCGATCAGCGCCAGCGCAGCCGGGACGAGGGGGAGGCCGAAGCGGTTCATCTCCCGCAGAAGCGGGCGTGAGAACTCGAGCCCGAGCTGCTCCCGGTGCACGACCAGGAGGGCGAGGTAGATCACGAGCGTTCCGGTGAAGTTCCCGACGATGACCCCGAGCGCGCCCTGCTCCCAGACCACGACGAGCAGGATCGTGGCGGCGACCGTGAACGCGATGTTGGCGAGGCTGGCGGCGACGAAGGCGGTGGAGCGCTCCTCGGCGCGGAAGAGCGACGTCAGCTGCTCGTAGTTCATCTGCGCCCAGACGCCGACGAAGCCGGCGCGGACGAGGTTCGCGTCGTCGAGGCCGAGCAGGTCTGCGATCGGCTCGGCGAGGAGGACGCCGGCGACGAGCCCGGCGGTCGCGCTCGCCATCGTGAACCAGAACGACGTGCGGACGACGAGCCGCCGGTGCGCCGGATCCTGCGAGTCGAAGTAGAAGCGGAAGAATGCGGACGAGATGCCGGCGCGCAGGATCGTCACGAGCACGGCCGAGAGCGCCACGATCAGGCCGACTGCGCCGAGGTCCGCTGTGTCGAGGTAGCGCGTGTAGAGCGGGAGCAGGAAGACGGCGAGGATGCGCGAGACGATCCCGCCGAAGCCGTACACGGCCGAGTGGCGGCCGAGCCGCTTCATCTGGGCGGCGAGCGACGTCATCTAGAGACGACGGTAGAGGTCGAGCAGGCGGTCGGCGACCCGCTCGACGTCGTGGACGCGCTCCACGTAGGCGCGCGAGGCGGCGCCGAGCTCGCGGCGGCGGGCGGCGTCGGCGACGAGCGGGCGGAGCGCCTCGCGCAGCGTCTCGGCCGTCGCGGAGACGAGCGGGACGCGCGTCCCGAACGCCTCCTCCGTCCGCCTGACCGCCTCGTCGTGAAGGAAGGTGACGACGGGCTTGCCGAGCGCCATCGCCTCGATCGCGAAGAGCCCGTACCAGCCGGCGTTCAGCTGGTCGACGACGATGTCGGCCGCGCGGTAGCGCTCGAACGCCTCGTCGTGGTGCAGGCCCTCGACGAGCTCGAGCTCGGCGTCGAGCCCTTCGACCGCCGCGAGCACGTGCTCGGTCCCCTTGCGTCGCCGCGACGAGGGTGCGTGGACGATCAGCGGCCGCTCCCGGTCGGACGGCGGCGCGGGCTGGATCCGGCCGAGGTCGACGCCGGGCGGGATCACCTCGGCCTCCGGCACCCAGCGGATCGCGTCGTAGCTGCCGACGACCTGCGCGCCGGCCTGCTTGCCGTAGGCGAGCTGCTCCGGCGTCTTGCCGCGGATGTCCGAGCCGAGGTAGTGCATGACCGACTTCTTCCTCGTCGCGCGGAGCAGCGGGAACTGGAGCCGCTTCGGCACGAGCGTCAGCCCGAAGTGGAAGTGGAAGACGTCCGTGCGCGGCAGCAGCCGGGCGAACGCGGCCCACTGCTTCGCCTGCCGACTTAGCAACAGACTGTTGCTTGGAGCGTCGAGCGACCAGTCCGCCTCCGGGTGCAGCTTGTAGCGCTCGAAGACGACGAGCCGGGCATCGACGCCGCGGCGCCGCAGCGCCTCGGTGTTCGTCCACGGAACGCCGGCCGTGTTGACCGGGCAGAGGGTGACCCGGAGCGGGTGGGCTCGACTCGGCATGGAGCCTGAGTCGTCGGACGCGCCGAGCGGCGCGATGCTGCGTCCTCAGTCGCGTCCATATGTCTCATAGGACGCTCCCTGCGTCCTTGCCTCGCACCGCCCGGCGCGCCCCGCCGACGAGCCCTCCCGAGCGAGCCCCGCTCAGCCACGCGCGTGCGCGCGCGAGTCGACCACCGGGCCGTCGAAGTCGACCTGGTCGAAGTAGCGCAGGCTCGCCCGCCCCGGCTGGATCCGCGAGCGCAGCGCCGCGAGCTCCTCGTCCGAGATCTCGCCGAGCGCGCGCTTGACGCCGAGATAGGGGAGGTTGAGGTCGTCCTGGTAGACGATCGTCGAGATCCGCGGGTTGATCTCGATCACGTGCTCGCCCACGAGCTGGATGTTGAAGAACCACTCGATCGCGAGCTCCTCGACGAGCTTGTCCGCGGTCTCCATCAGCTCCTCGTCCTCGAGCGTGACGAAGTACATGGCGAGCCCCGCCCGCATCGCCTCGCGCGTCTTCGGGTGGCCGAGCACGACGCGCTCGCCGTCGGCGATCCCGTCGATCGTGCGCTCGCCGCCGGTGGCGAGCTCCATCACGAGCAGGTCGGGCCCGCCCTCGTTCGGGAGCAGCTCGACCGCCTCCTCGAGCCGCATCGCGACCGAGCCCGGGCGCTCGTTCAGCAGCTGGTGCGCGCGGTCGACGGTCGGATCGAGGATGCGGAAGCCGCGGGAGCCGGAGGAGAAGACGGGCTTGAAGCAGACCGGGCGGTCGGGGTAGCCGAGCTCCTCGGCCGCAGCCGCGACCTCGGCGGCGCCGTTGACGCGTCGGAAGTCGGGCCCCTTGACGCCGAGCCGCTGCAGCAGGGCGTAGGTCTCCGCCTTGTCGTTGGAGCGGTGGATCGTGTCCGGCGACGAGACCAGCACCGGCACGGGGAAGCGGTCCCGGTGCGCGGCGAGCCCTTCGAGGTCGAAGGACGACTGCGGCAGGACGACGTCGACTCCCTCGCGCTCGACGACGTCCAGCATCGCGTCGGCGAAGCCGGGGTCGGAGCCGGCGGGGACGAGGTGGAAGGCATCGGCGAGGTGCCCGCCGACCGAGCGCCGGCTCATGTCGGTGCCGACGATGCGGACGCTGCGCTCGCCGTTCGCGCGCAGGCCCTTCAGCAGCGCGGCCGTCCCGGGCGCGCCGGACGCGCTGACGAGGACGGTGACGTCCTTCAAGAGAGGTCGATCCTGTCTGCTGCTAGCTGGTCGAGGCGGCGTTCCTTCTCCTCCTCGAGCATCGCGCGCATCGTCTCGCCCATGCGCGTGCCCGGGTAGACCCAGATCTCGGGGTGCGTCAGCAGCTGCAGCCACGGGAACGCGCCGGCGCGCAGCTCCTCGTGCGGGCAGCCCGAGCGCCAGTGCTGGTTCGAGTCGGAGCGGTACGTCTCGGGGTCGAACCACGGCGACTCCATCACGTTGATCGCGCCCTCGACGGGCGCACGCATGTACTCGGGGTCGGGGTTGTGCCAGGCGACGACCGGGTCGAAGCGGTCGTCGAGGTCGAGGCGCGGGTAGACGGCGTGCAGGCCGACGCGGTGGCCGAGCTCCCGCAGCCGCCCGAGCGCGTGCTCGCCCTCGTGCGAGCCCAGGTTGTAGAAGACGGAGCCGGTCATCAGGAAGTAGGTCGCCTGCGCGCCCGCGTCCGCCTCGAGCTCGGCCATCCGGAGCGCCGCGTCGAGCGAGAGGTCGACGTCGTGGCGCAGGATCACCGTGTCGGCCTCCGGCGAGCCTTCGAAGAACGCAAATCGGTAGCCGCCGGCCCGCGCCGACTCGATCAGCTCGCTGTAGTGGTCGAGGTCGAACGCGCAGCTCATCGAAAGGCCTCTGCAGGCGGACTTTGTGTTTCTGAAACACAAGCGGCCGTTTCGGCCAACCTTGACCGCTTGTCCAAGCGGTTCCGGGACGACGTGGAGAGTCTTGTGTTTCTGAAACACAAAGTCCTCACGCCGGCTCCACCTCCACCTTCAGGAGTCGCGCGGCCGCCTCCGCCCGCTGCAGCGCCTCCACGGAGGTCTCTGCGGTCGCGATCACGTAGCCGCGCCGGTCGCCGTCGAGGCGGACCGGCCGGATCGTCTCGCCGACCTGGAGGTACGTGTCCGCCTGCACGACGCCCTCGGCCTCGAGGACCGGGTCGAGCGGGCCGATCGAGCGCACCTTCCCGGTCGGCAGGGGCCCGGGGCTGGCGGTCAGGAAGCGGATCGCAAGCGGTTGCTTGAACCTCGGCAGCACGAGCTCGTCCGGCGCCTCCTCGCCGAGCGCCTGACGCAGAGCGACCTCGACGAGGTCGACGCCGACCGCGTGCCGGACGAGGTCGGCCATCTGGCCGCCGGGGATCCGGGCCGCGACCTCGACGACGCGAACGGAGCCGTCGTCCGAGACGATCAGCTGCGGGAAGGCGATCCCGTCACGGAGCCCGAGCGCGTGCACGGCGTGGACGGCGACGCGCTCCGCCTCGGCGAGCACGTCGGCGTAGATCGAAGCCGGGTAGACGTGGATCCAGCCGACGCCGAAGCCGATCCCAGGCGGCCTGAGCCGGTCGGAGAGCGTCAGCGGGAAGGCCACGCCGCCGCGCGCGATCACGATCCCGTTCAGCTCGAGGCCGTCGTGGAACCCCTCGACGATCGCCTCGTCGGTCGGCGACTCGGCCAGCGCCGCGTGGACGTGGCCGTCGAGCTCGTCCTGCGACTCGACGTAGAAGATCCCGCGCTGTCCGCCCGAGTCGGCCGGCTTGAGCACGGCAGGGACGCCGACCACTTCGAGCGCAGCCCGCGCGCTCGCCATGTCGCGGGCTCCGGCGAAGCGCGGCTGGGGCACGCCGGCGTCGGCGAGCGTGCGCCGCATCGCGATCTTGTGCGTCATCAGGTGCGCCGTCTCGGTTCCGATCCCGGGCAGGCCGAGGGCCTCGGCGACGGCGGCGACGACCGGGACGGCGCGGTCGGCCGAGACCGTGAGGACGCCGTCGACTGCGTGGCGGCGGGCGACGTCGGTGACGGCGGCGACGTCGGTGAAGTCGACCGCCTCCGCCTCGTCGGCTGCCTGCAGGCCGAGTGCGTCCGCGTTGCGGTCGACCGCGACGACGCGGTGCCCGAGCTCCTTCGCCCGGAGGATCGCACGGCGCTGGTGGCGCCCGGCGCCGACGAAGAGGACGGTCTTCACGTCGCGCGCGATCGTATCCGGCCCCTCGGGCCGGGGCGCGCGCTACGAGCCGGACGAGCCGGGAGCCATCCCGGGCACGAGGAAGCCGAGCCTCTTCGCGCGCGAGATCTCGCAGCCGTTCCGGAGCGTGAGCATCACCCAGATGCGGCTGCCGCGGTGCGTGCCGGCGATGAGCGCCTCCTGCGGGCCGCCGTACTGATCGGTGCAGACCAGGTCGTCGCGCAGCGGAGCGAACGGCTGCTTCATCGCCCCGAGCTGGCGGCAGGCCGCGGCGCGTCGCAGCAGCGTCCCTCCCACGGGGTCGCAGCGGAGCGTCCACTTGTCGGGAGGCCCGGACCCGCGGCCCTCCGACCAGACCGAGATCTGCAGCGAGGTGCCCGACGCCACCGTGGAGACGCTCTCCGCGCCCGATGCGGTCTGCCCCGCGCCGCAGCCGACCGACGCAGCGAGAAGGGCGATGAGCAAGGCCGCGCGCATGCCGGGAGGGAGGCTAGCGCGCCGGTAGACTCGCCGCGTGCTCGAGGGCAAGCGGATCTTCATCACGGGTGGTGCCGGGTTCATCGCCACGACGCTTGCCCGGACACTCGTCGATCGAAACGAGATCGTCGCGGCGGACAACATGCACCGGGACGCGCTCACGGGGACGCCGCTCGCGAGCCATCCGAACTTCACCCTCCATCAGGCCGACGTGCTCGACGCCGACGCGATGCGGGAGCTGGCCCAGGGCGCGACGCACATCGTCCACTGCGCCGCGATCGCAGGCGTCGACACCGTCCTCGAGAGCCCGGTGCGGACGATGCGCGTGAACGTGATCGGCACCTACAACCTGCTCGAGGCAGGCGTCGCCACGCTGGACAGCCTCGAGCGGTTCATCGACTTCTCGACGAGCGAGGTCTTCGGCACGCACGCGTTCCGGGTCGAGGAGGGGCAGGTCTCGACGATCGGCTCCGTCGGCGAGGCGCGCTGGACGTACGCCGTCTCCAAGCTCGCCGGCGAGCACATGGCCCACGCCTACCACGACGAGCTCGGCCTGCCGGCCGTGACCGTGCACCCGTTCAACGTCTTCGGGCCGGGGCAGATCGGCGGCGGCGCCATCCGCGCCTTCATCGAAAACGCCCTCGCGGGACGCGACCTCGTCATCCACGGCGACGGCTCCCAGATCCGCGCCTGGTGCTACGTCGACGACATGGTCAGGGGAACGCTTGCCTGCCTCGAGCACCCGGACGCAGCGGGGCAGACGTTCAACATCGGCAACCCGCGCGCGACGGTGACGATCTACGACCTCGCCCTGCGGATCCGGCGCCTGACCGGCGCCGACGTCGACATCAGCTTCCAGCCGCTCCACTACGCCGACGTCGAGCTGCGGATCCCGAACGTGGAGAAGGCGCGCGAGGTGCTCGGATTCGAGGCGAAGGTCGACCTCGACGAGGGCCTCGAGAAGACGATCGCGTGGTATCGAGAGAAGGCACTGAGCCCGTCCGCCTAGCCTTCCCGGAGCTCGGGGAGGAGGAGCTGGCGGAGGTGCGCGCCGTCCTCGAGTCGGGCGCCCTGACGATGGGCCCGAAGGTCGAGGAGTTGGAGGAGCTCGTCGCGGCGGCCTGCGGCGTCGAGCACGCGGTCGCGGTCTCGAACGGCACCGCAGCGCTCCATCTCGCGGTGCTCGCGCTCGGGATCGGGGAGGGCGACGAGGTGATCGTCCCGGCCTACACCTTCCCCGCGACCGCGAGCGTGGTCCGGCTCGCGGGTGCGACGCCCGTGCTCGTCGATGTCGACCCGGCGACGTTCAACCTCGACGTCGGCAAGGTCTACGAGGCGGTGACGCCGCGGACGAAGGCCGTCCTCGCCGTGCACCTCTTCGGCAGGCCGCTCGACTGGGAAGAGCTCCAGAGCGCCGTGCCGCCCGAGGTCGTGCTGCTCGAGGACGCCGCCGGCGCGCTCGGCGCGAAGTGGCGTGGCATGCCGTGCGGCGGGCTCGGCGCGGCCGGCTGCCTCTCCTTCCATCCCCGCAAGATCGTCACCACGGGCGAGGGCGGCGCGGTGACGACGAACGACGCCGAGCTCGCCGCGTCCGTGCGGCGCCTGCGCCACCACGGGATCGATGCGGCGGGGGACATCGGCGAGCCGTCGACGAACTACCGGCTCGCCGACATCCTCTGCGCCGTCGGGATCCCGCAGCTGCGCCGACTGGACGAGCTGCTCGCCGAGCGGACGCGGATCGCCGAGAGCTATGCCGAACGGCTGCGCGGCCTCGTTGACGTTCCGGACACGGACGAGGGCGATACGCATGGCTGGCAGGCCTATGTGATCCGGCTCGACCGGCGTCGCGAGGCGATGGAGACGCTCCGCGCCGAGGGGATCGAGGTGCAGATCGGGACGTATGCCCTGCACCACTTCTCCGCCTACCGCGACCAGGGGCCGTTCCCGGGCGCCGACGCCACGTTCGAGCGCGCGCTCGCGCTCCCGCTGCACTCCCGCCTGACCGACGGCGACCTCGACCGCGTCGCCGAGGGCATCGCCCGCTTCGCTTGACAAGCCCTGTTTGTGAGTGAATACTCACTTCCTATGAGCACGACGACGCGACAGACGGCCGAGGTACGCCGTGAGGCCGTCCTCGAAGCGGCGGCGGCCGAGTTCTCCCGCAAGGGTCTTCACGGCGCGTCCACGGACGCGATCGCGAAGGCGGCCGGGATCTCGCAGCCGTACCTTTTCCGCCTCTTCGGCACGAAGAAGGAGCTCTATCTCGCGACGACCCGGCTCAAGATGGAGGAGGTCTACCGCGCCTTCGAGCAGGCATCCCGCGGCAAGACCGGCGAGGAAGCCCTGCTCGCGATGGGCGACGCGTACCGGGTCCTGATCGAGGACAGGGAGCGGCTGCAGCTGATGCTGCAGTGCTTCGCGGCCGCCGAGGACGCGGAGATCCGCGAGGACGTGCGCCGCGTCTGGCGCGACCTCGTCGAGCTGATCGAGCGCGTGAGCGGGGCAACGACCGAGGAAGTGAGCACGTTCATCGCCAAGGGGATGCTCCTGAACGTCCTGGGCGCAATGCGGCTGTTCGAGGATCCGACGCCCTGGGGCGACCGGTTGATCGCCGGCTGCCGCCCCGAGGAGGCGTGAAAGGTACGGCCAGCCGTACTCGCACCTGCCTCTTTTTTTGCTTCGGTATGAAAGTGACTGCTTACTACACGATGGAAGGGAGTTGAATCGGATGCAGGCCAAGACGAAGACCGCCTGGACGTTCGCGATCACGTCGATCGCGCTGTTCATGGTCGTTCTGGACAATCTCGTCGTCTCGACGGCGCTGCCCGTGATCCGCACCGATCTCGGTGCGTCGATCGAAGAGCTCGAATGGACGGTGAACGCGTACACGCTCACGTTCGCCGTGTTCCTCCTCACCGGCGCCGCCCTCGGCGACCGCTTCGGCCGCCGGAGGATGTTCATCTTCGGGCTCGGCCTGTTCACGGCCGCCTCCGCTGCGGCCGCACTCGCCCCCTCGATGGAGGCGCTGATCGCAGCCCGGGCGATCCAGGGGATCGGCGGAGCCATCGTGACGCCGCTGACGCTGACGCTCCTCTCGGCGGCGTTCCCGGCCGAGAGGCGCGGTGTCGCGCTCGGTGCCTGGTCCGGGATCGCCGGGCTCGCCGTCGCCGCCGGCCCGCTCGTCGGCGGCGCCGTCGTCGAGGGGATCGCGTGGCAGTGGATCTTCTGGCTCAACGTCCCGATCGGGATCGTGCTGCTCCCGCTCGCCCGGCTCCTGACCGAGAGCCACGGCCCCGACAAGGCACTCGACCTGCCCGGCCTCGGACTCGCGAGCGGCGGCCTGCTCGGCCTCGTCTGGGGCCTCGTGAACGGGAACGCCGACGGTTGGGGGAGCCCGCAGATCGTCGCCTCGCTCACGGCGGGCGTCCTGCTGATGGCCGCGTTCGTGGCCTGGGAGGCGCGCGCGAAGGAGCCGATGCTGCCGCTCCGCTTCTTCAAGGACCGGGCCTTCGCGGCGGCCAACGGCGCGTCGCTCGCGATGTACTTCGGCATGTTCGGCTCGGTGTTCCTGCTCTCGCAGTTCTTCCAGACGGCGCAGGGGTACTCGCCGCTCGAGGCGGGCCTGCGCGTGCTGCCGTGGACGGCGATGCCGATGCTCGTCGCGCCGATCGCCGGCGCCCTCTCCGACCGGATCGGCGGCAGGCCGTTCCTCGCCGGCGGACTCGCGCTGCAGGCGATCGGGCTCGCCTGGATCGCGGCCGTTTCCTCGGCCGATGTTCCGTACTCCTCGCTCGTCCTCCCGTTCATCGTCTCCGGGATCGGGATGGGCATGTTCTTCGCACCCGTCGCCAACATCGTCCTCAGCGCGGTGGGCGCCCGGGACGAGGGCAAGGCCTCCGGCGCCTCGAACGCGATCCGGGAGGTCGGCGGCGTCTTCGGCGTCGCCGTGCTGGCGTCGATCTTCGTCAGCGCCGGCGGTTACGAGTCCCCGGAGGTCTTCAACGACGGCCTCGTCGCCGCCACGTGGGTCGGGGCGGCGGTCGTCGGCGTCGGTGCGCTGATCGCGCTGCTCGTCCCGGGCAAGAAGGCGGTTGCGAAGGCGCCCGTCGCGGTGGCCGAGCCCGCGTAGCCCTGCCTAGACGGGACGTGTCCCAGGGTCTGTCCCTGGGACACGTCCCGAAAGGCGGAGACGCGGCGTCGCGACGATGAGCCCGGCGGCGATCAGGGCTAGCGCGACAAATGCCGCCCGTAGGCCGATCGCCTCGGCGAGGCCGCCGACGAGCGGTGGGCCGATGAGGAAGCCGAGGTAGCCGAGCGTCGTCACGGTCGCGACGGCGCTCCCACGCTCCTCCGGCGTCGCAAGCCGCCCACCGGCGCCGAAGAGCGCCGGCGCGGCGATCGAGATCCCCGCGCCGCCGACGAAGAACGCGGCGATCGCCGCCGGGACGTTCGGCGCCGCGGCCGCTCCGAAGAGCCCCAGGAGCGCGACCGTCATCGCGCCGGCCAGCAGCAGCGTGTCGCCGAGCCGGCTCTCGAGCCACTGTCCGGAGAGCCGGCCGAGCATCATCGCGCCTCCGTACGCGGCGGGGGCGAGCGCGCTGGCCCCCGGCCCGGCGTCGAGTTCCCGCTCGAGGAAGATCGCGCCCCAGTTCTCCATTCCGCCCTCGATCACGAACGCGGCGGCACAGGCGATCCCGAGCGGGATCGCGGCGCGGCTCAGCCTCAGCCCCCGCGAGGCGGCCGGTCGCGGCTCGAAGCGCTCGTGCCGCAGGTTCAGCGCAGCAGCGGCGAGCAGGGCGATCGAGACGCCGCCGAGGATGTGCAGCCGGTCGGCGCCGAGCTCGCGGGCGAGCCCGGTCGCCAGCGCGCCCACGAGCACGCCCGCGGAGTAGAGCGCGTGCGCGAGCTGCATCAGCCGCGTTCCCCGCTTCGCCTCGAGCTCCGAGACGGCTGCATTCATCGCCACGTCGGTCGCGCCGGTGAAGACGCCGACGGCGAGCAGTCCGGCGCCAAGGGCCGGCACCGACCCGGCGAGGGCGGGGAGGACCGCCGACGCCGCCATCCCGGCGAGCAGCCACGGCAGGATGCGCGTCCCGCGCCGGTCGAGCTCACGCCCCGTCAGCAGCATCGCCGGCACCGAGCCGACGGCGATGAAGAGGAGCGCCAGTCCGAACGCGCCTTTCGAGGCGCCAACTGCCGTCTGCAGGGCGGGCGCGAGCGCTGCCAACGTCCCCCAGAGGAGGCCGAACGCGATGAAGGCGGCGAGCGGCCCGCGGCGGCTCACGGCTCGTCCGCCTCGGCGACGAGCGCCGGCTCCGGCCAGGCCGGAGCCGGCCGCCAACCGCTCCAATCGCGGTCGAACGGCCACGCCCGCGCGTCGATCGCCGCCGTCGCGCGTGCCCCTTCCTCGTAGAGCCCGTCCGCCTCGCTCGCAGTGAAGCGGCCGAGGCGTACCGCCTCATGTAGCTCGTCCTCGTCCTTCCACTGCCAGCTCAGGTCGGGGCGGACGACCAGATCGAGCACGTTGTCGGCCGTGTCGAACCCGAAGCGCGACCGGCGCAGCGGCTCCTGCAGGTTCACGTACCACCCGTGGAACCGCCATCCGTCATCCCAGTACGCCCAGAAGGAGTGCCCTGCGTCGCGGGGCGTCAGCATCAACACGTGGTAGCCCGACCAGACGCTCGGCCCCAGCCGCCACGGGCGCGCGAACCGCTCCGCATACGGCAGCGACCGGGGCAGCGGCACGCCGTCGGGGCCGCAGCGAGTTCGCATCGGCGTCCCTGAGCGGACGAACAGCTGGGTCGACCGCTCGTCGTCTGAGACGACGCTCACGGGCAACACGCGCGAGACGCGGCCGTCGTGGATGTACCGGAGCAGCGCCGGGTCGCCCTCAGCCCACACGGTCCCAGCCCCGGGGCAGCCGTGGCGCGGGCCAGGCCGGATCGGGTCGCCAGTCCTCCCAGCCCGTCGGGAACGGCCACTCCTCGAGCACACGCTGCGCCTCGGCGCGCACCTCGTCCGAGTCGAGGAGCCCCGCCGCGGCGGCCTGCTCGAGCTCGTCCTCATCCTTCCAGCGAAACGAGCCGTCGGGCCGGACGATCAGGTCGAGCTTCTCGTCGAAGGTGTCGAAGCCGAGGGGGGTGCGCCGGAGCGGCTGCTCGAAGTTGACGTACCAGTGCTCGAGCTCCCAGTCGTCATTCCAGAAGAGGTACACCGAGTGCGCTCGACCCGGCCGCGCGACGCAGATCTGGTCGCGCTTGGGCGTCGTGTCGACGAGCTCCCAGTCGTCCCCGGGGATGCGCAGACCGCCGCCCGGGACCATGGCGGGTGCGCCGGCGGGGATCCAGAGCGCGATCGTCTCGGACGACTCCTCGACGATCCGGCAGGCCTGTGCCCGCCAGACGCGGCCGCGATGTACATCCCGCCAGACCGCGTCGATACGCTCCTCCTCGGCCATGTCCGCTCCTGCTCTCTCGGTCGTCGTGACGCTCCTGAACGAGCAGGGCTCGGTCGAAGAGCTCTACCGGCGCACGGTAACCACACTCGACGGACGGCCGTTCGAGCTGATCTTCGTCGACGACGGCTCGACCGACGCGACCTGGGCCGCGGTCGAACGGCTCCACGCCGGCGATCCCCGCATCCGCGCGGTCCGCTTCAAGCGCAACTTCGGGCAGCACCCGGCGATGCACGCCGGCCTCGCCCGCGCCCGCGGCGAGATCGTCGTGACGATGGACGGAGACCTCCAGAACGAGCCGGAGGACATCCCGCGCCTCGTCGCCGCGGTCGAAGCCGGGGCCGACGTCGCCAGCGGCCGCCGGGTGGCGCGCAAGGACTCATGGGGCCGCACGCTCCCCTCGCGCCTGATCAACGGGATGCTGCGCCGGTTCACGGGGGTCGCGATCTCCGACTTCGGCTGTGCCTTCAACGCCTATCGGCGCAGCGCGGTCGAGCCCGTGCTGCCGGCGATCGGGAAGCAGAAGTTCACAAAGGCGCTCGTGCTCTCGGGCGGCGCCTCGGTCGTCGAGGTCGACGTCGGCCACGCGGCGCGCGCCGGCCGCTCGAGCTACTCGCCCCTCCGCCTCGCGCGGCTCGCGCTGCACGTGCTCGCCGGCTTCTGGCCGCAGCCGATCCAGTGGATCGGGATGGCGCTTGGAACCGTCTGCACGCTGCTCGCGACCGCCCTTGGCATCTACGGGATCTGGTTCTGGATCGATCGGTCGAACTTCCCCGGGCCGCTGCTGGGCGGCGTGGCCGTCCTGTTCGTGCTCGGGATCCAGGGCTTCATCCTCGCGCTCGTGGGGGAATACCTAGGCAGAATCCAGCGCGAGGTCGAAGGGCGACCTCTCTACTCGATCTCGGAGGAACTGTGAGCAAGCGCGTTCTGGTCACCGGCGGAGCCGGCTTCATCTCCTCGAACTTCATCCGCCACCTGCTGGCGCACACCGACCACGAGGTCGTCTCGCTCGACGCTCTCACGTACGCCGGCAACCTCGAGAACCTCGCCGACGTGATGAGCCACGAGCGGCTCTCGTTCGTCCACGGCGACATCCGCGACCCCGAGCTCGTGGCGAGGCTCGTGGGCGATGTCGACGTGATCGTCAACGCGGCGGCCGAGTCGCACGTCGAGAAGTCGATCGCGGAGGGCGCGTCGGAGTTCGTGACCACGAACGTCGAGGGCACGCAGATCCTTCTCGATGCGATCCGGCGCACACCGGTCGAGCGCTTCATCCTGATCTCGTCGAGCGAGGTGTACGGCACGGCCGAGTACGCGCCGATGGACGAGGAGCACCCGCTGAACCCGCGCTCGCCGTACGCGGCGACCAAGGCGGGCGGCGACCGGCTCGCGTACTCGTACTTCGTCACCTACGGGCTGCCGATCGTGATCGTGCGACCGTTCAACAACTACGGGCCGCGTCAGCACCCGGAGAAGGTGATCCCGCGCTTCATCACGCAGGCGCTCTCGGGCGAGCCGCTGACGATCCACGGCGACGGTCACGCCTCGCGGGACTGGCTCTACGTCGACGACGACGCCGAGGCGATCGAGGCGATCATCACCGCGGAAATCGACGCCCTGGCGGGCGAGGTGGTCAACGTCGCGACGGGCATCGACATCTCGGTGCGCGACGTGGCCGACTCGGTCCTCGCGGCCGTCGGCGCCGACGCCGAGCTCGTCTTCGTCGAGGAGCGGCTCGGCCAGGTCGACCGGCACATCGGCTCGACCGACAAGCTCGAGCGGCTGACGGGCTGGCGCGCGCGCACGAGCTTCGAACAGGGCCTGGAGCAGACGGTCGAGTGGTACCGCGAGAACGAGGTGTGGTGGCGGGCTCTGACCGCGCGCGACAGCGTCTCCTCGTCCTAGGCGCCGGGCCTGCGCAGATCGGGCTGCTCCGCGCGGCGCGCGAGCGCGACCTCTTCGTGATCGCCGTCGACCGCGACCCGGCGGCGGCCGGGTTCGCCTACGCCGACAAGCGCGCGATCGTCTCGACCGAGGACGAGCCCGGGATCGACCGGCTCGCCCAGGCCGAGCACGTGGACGGGATCGTCTCGCCCGGCGCCGACTGGCCCGTGGGCGTGGCGGCGCGCGTGGCGGAGCGGTTGGGGCTGCCGCATCCGATCGACGGCGCGACCGCAATCCTCGCGACGACGAAGTCGCGGCAGCGCGAGCGCTTCGCGGAGGCGGGTGTGCCACAGCCACGTCTGCTCGACGAGCCCGCAGCGCCGTGCGTCGTCAAGGCACCCGACCGCCAGGGCCAGCGCGGGCTCACGCTTGTGCGTACGCAGGACGAGCTCGCGCCCGCGATCGAGGCCGCGGTCGCCGCCTCGCGCAACGGGACGTACATCGTCGAGGAGTACATCGAGGGCCCGGAGGTGACCGTCAACGCCGTCTCCGTGGACGGCGACTTCCACCCGCTGCTCGTGACCGATCGGATCACGGCCGACCCGCCCGCGTTCGGGGTCGCGCTGGCGCACGTATGGCCTTGTGTTTCTGAAACACAAGCTCCGATCGCCGCGGCGCGCGCGGCCGCCGAGGCGCTCGGGATCAGGAACGGCCCGACGTACACCCAGATCGCGGTCGGGACCGACGGAACCCGCGTGGTTGAGCTGGCTGCGCGGCTCGGCGGCGGTCACGACGCCGAGCTCGTCGAGGCCCTCACGGGCGTGAAGCTGAACGACCTCGCGCTCGACGTCGCGCTCGGAAACGAGGCTTGTGTTTCAGAAACACAAAGTCTCCACGGGGGCGGGTGCGTCCTTTTCCTCGTCGCGCCCGAGGGGCGGCTGCTCGAGGTCGAAGGGCGCGAGGCGGCGCATGCGGTCGAGGGCGTGCTCGACGTCCGGATCTACCGCGAGCGCGGCCACGTCTTCGGGCCGCTCCTTCGCGGCTCCGACCGGGCCGGCGCGGTGATCGCCGTCGGCGACAGCCGCGAGCAGGCGCTCGAGCGCGCTCGCGCCGCCGCCGACGAAATACGCTTCGTCGTCGAATGACGCGGGAGACACAGCTTGGGTTCCAGCCGCCTGCGATCGGCGAGGAGGAGATCGAGGCCGTGGCCGAG
The DNA here is from genome assembly GCA_963730405.1 of uncultured Gaiellaceae bacterium. Lineage (GTDB taxonomy): Bacteria > Actinomycetota > Thermoleophilia > Gaiellales > Gaiellaceae > Gaiellasilicea. The sequence goes on from CAVSRW010000012.1 coordinate 25,851, forward strand.
ACCCTTCGCTCCGGCTGGCTGACTACGGGGCCGAAGGCGGCGCTGCTCGAGGAGCGGATGGCCGAGTACCTGGAGGCGAAGCACGTCCTGGCGGTCACCTCCGGCACGGCCGCGATGCACCTCGCGCTCGTCGCCCTCGGGGTGGAGCCCGGCGACGAGGTGATCACGACGCCGATCACCTGGCCGGCCACGGCGAACGTGATCGTGCACACGGGAGCGACGCCGGTCTTCGTCGACGTCCGTCCCGGCGACTTGAACATCGACCCGGCGGCGCTCGCGGACGCGGTCAACGAGCGGACGAAGGCGATCATGCCCGTGCACCTCGCCGGTCAGCCCGCCGACCTGGATCCGATCTGGGAGCTGGGGATCCCGGTGATCGAGGACGCCGCCCACGCGGCCGAGAGCGCGTACCGCGGCCGCAAGCTCGGGGGCCTCTCCGAGGCGACGTGCTTCAGCCTGTACGCGACGAAGAACATCGCCGCCGGAGAGGGCGGGCTCGTGTCCACGAACTCCGACGAGGTCGCGGACGCGATTCGCAACCTTCGTCTGATGCGCCGCGGCGACGGCTCGCTCTACGACATCACCGTCCCCGGCTACAAGGCGAACCTCTCGGACGTCCTGGCGGCGATCGCGCTCGTCCAGCTCGACAAGCTGCCCGAGCACACGGCGATCCGCGAGCGCCAGTTCGCCCTCTACGACGAGGGGCTCGCAAGCCTGGACGGGATCGAGCCGCTCGAGCGCGACCCGCGCGACACGCACGCGCTGCACCTGTACGTCGTGCGGATCGACGCCGAGCGTTTCGGCCTCACCCGCGACGAGGTGCAGCGGGCGCTCGCCGCGGAGCGGATCTCGACGTCGATCCACTTCCTGCCCGTGCACCGGCTCACCTGGTACCGCGAGCGCTTTCCCGGGCAGCCGCCGCTACCGGTGGCCGAGCGCGCCGGCGACGAGATCCTCTCGCTGCCGCTCTCGCCCGCTCACGCCGACGACGACATCGCGGACGTGATCGAGGCGCTCCGGCGCATCCGCGGCCGCGCCGTATGAGCCGGCCGCTACGCGTCGGGCTGACGCTGCTCTTCACCGGCCTCGCAGTCGCCTACCTCATCTGGAAGGTCGATATCCAGGAGACGCTCGACGTGCTCGCGGATGCCGACCTCTGGTGGTTCCTGCTCGCGATCGCGATCATGATCCTGACCGTCGTGCCGATGGCCGAGCGCTGGCGGCGGCTGCTGGCCTCCCAGGGGATGCGCGAACGGCTGCCGTGGCTGACGCGCGCCTACCTCGTCGCGTACACGGCGGGCCAGATCCTGCCGACGTCGATCGGCGGCGACGCCGTGCGGATCCTCGAGACCTCGCGCCGGCACCCGGCCCGCCTCGGCGCGATCTCGGCCATCGTCCTGCTCGAGCGCGCGCTCGGCGGGGCCGCCACCGTCCTGCTCGGCGCAGTCGGCTTTCTGCTCGCGATCGGCCGCTACGACGTCGGCGCGTATCTCTGGATCGAAGGCGTCTTCGTCTTCGGGACGATCCTGCTCGGATTCCTGTTCTTCGCCCGCTCGGCCCGGCCGCTGCTGCGGGCGACGACCCCGCTGCTGCGCGCCCTCCGGCTCGAGCGGCCGGTGCGCGCCGTCTATGACGGCATCCACGCCTTCCGCGACCGCACCGGCCTGCTGGTCGGCGTGTTCGTGCTCACGGTCGCGATCCAGGCCGTGCGCGTGCTCGCGATCTGGGCGACCGCCCGGGCGGTCGGGATCGAGCTCTCGCCGCGGATCTACTACGTGATGGGCCCGCTCTTCTTCCTCGTCCTGCTCGTCCCGTTCACGCTCAACGGCTTCGCCGTGCGCGAGGCGTTCTTCGTCAGTTTCCTCGGCAGCGTCGGTGTCGACGCCGACCAGGCGTTCGCGGCCGGGTTCCTCTTCTTCCTCGTCACGGTCGCGATGGCCCTGCCCGGCGGCGCGATCCTGCTCTGGGAGGGGCTGCGCGGGCGGCCGAGCGCCAGCCATGCCTGACGCGAGCGTCGTCGTCGTCACCCACAACGCCCTGCCGTGGATCGAGCCCTGCCTCGAGAGCGTGCGCGGCGAGGAGGTGATCGTCGTCGACAACGGCTCCAGCGACGGGAGCGCCGACGTCGTCCGGGAGCAGCTGCCCGAGGCGCGCGTGATCGAGCAGGAGAACCTCGGCCTGGCGGCGGGCTGGAACCGGGGGATGGAGGCGTCGACCGGCCGGTACTTCCTGATCCTGAACTCGGATGCGTGGCTGACCGAGGGCTCGCTCCGCCGGCTCGTCGCCTTCGCCGACGAGCACCCCGAGGCGGCGATCGTCGGTCCGCGGCTGCTGAACCCGGACGGCTCGCTTCAGCGTTCCGTGCGCGGCTTCCCGACGTTGTGGCGGCTCGCGACCGAATACCTCTTCCTGCGCAAGCTGGCCCCGCGCTCGCAGGCGCTGAACGCGTTCTACGCAGGCGGCTTCGACCATCAGGACGTGCGCGAGGCCGAGTTCCTGATGGGCGCCTGCATGCTCGTGCGGCGCGAGGCGGTCGAGCAGGTCGGCCCGCTCGACGAGGCGTTCTTCCTCTTCAGCGAGGAGACCGACTGGGCGTACCGCTTCCGGCAGGCGGGCTGGAAGGTGCTCTTCTTCCCCGGCGCCGAGTGCGTTCACGTCGGCGGCGCCTCGCACGGCGGCCGGCTGTTCCGCGAGAACGTCCGTGGCCACCTGCGCTTCCTCTCCAAGCATCGTGGCGACGCGTACGCCGATCGGGCGCGGAGGCTGCTGCGGGCGGCGACCCACCTGCGGGGGCTCGTGTTCCGGGGGGAGCGCGGCCGGATGTACCGCGACGCGGCCGACTGGCTCGCCTCGGCGCGGATGCCGGAGCTGCTCGGCCGATGACCTTCGTCCAGCTCGCGTTCGCGAACGCGGTGCTGCTGCTTCCGGGGGCGATCGTCGCGCGGGCGCTCGGCCAGCGGGGCGCCGCGCCGACGCTCGCCTGGTCGCTCACGGTGATCTTCGGCGCGCTGGCGGTGACGTTCCTCGTCGGCGCCTCGCTCACGCTCACGCTCGTGCTCGTGCTGGCGGCCGGCGTCGTCGCCCTCCGCTTCGTCCGCCGCGCGCCGCGTCCGGAGCGCATGCCCGGCCGCGCCTGGATGCTCCGCATCGGGCTCCTGCTCGCAGTGCCCCTCTGGTACGTCGCCGGTGAGATCGGGGGCGACGGGCTCTTTCACCTCGCTCGCGTCCAGAAGCTCGTCGCCTTCGACGAGCTCTCGCTCGACGCGCTGAACGAGTTCGCCGACGGCGGCCTGCACCCCGGGTACGCCTTCCCGCTCTGGCAGGGCTTCCTCGCGCTGGTCGCGAAGGTCGGCTTCCTCGATCCCGCCGACGTCGTCCTCCACGAGGCGTCGATGCTCGCGCCGCTTGCCGTCCTGGTCGCGTACGAGTCGGGCTATGCGCTCTTCCGCCGCGCCGGGCCTGCCGTCGCCGTCACGTGCGCGGCGGTCGCGGTGACGGCGCTCGCACCGGCCTACGGCGGCGCCTACACCGCGCTCGGGCTCCCGGCGACCGGGTCGCGGCAGCTGCTCCTGCCGGCGGCGCTGGCGCTTGCCTTCGCCTACGTCGAACGGCCGACGCGCCCGTTGCTGGCCTCGGTCGCGGCGGCGGGGCTCGTGCTCGCCGTCGTCCATCCCACCTACGCGATCTTCCTCTGGCTCCCGTTCGCCGGTTTCCTCGCCGTCCGCACCCTTGTCGAGCGGCGGGAGGCGAAGCGGATCGTCGTCGCACTCGCCGGGCTGGTCGTGCCCGCGGCGCTCTACCTCGTCTGGCTGCTGCCGGTCGTCCGCGACACGCGCTCGCACGCGCCGGGCGAGGACGAGCTGGAGCGCGCCTTCCGGCAGTACGCCGGCCAGCTCGACGTCTTCTCGGAAACGAGCTACCGACTCGCGCCCGAGGTCTTCGGACGCGCCGGCGCGGTCGCGATCGCGGCGCTCGTGCTCGTGCCGCTCGCGGGCTTCGCGGTCCAGCGGCGCTGGGCCGCCTACGTCCTCGGGGGGATCCTCGCCGTGGCGGCGGTGATGCTCGTCGCCGCAGCTCTTCGTCCTCTTCTCCGACCTCGTCTCGATCTCGCAGTCCCGCCGCGCGGCCGGGTTCTGGCCGCTCGCGTTCGCCTTCGCCGGCGGCCTCGCCGTCCTCGCGGCAGTGCTCCGCGGGCTCGTCCTGCCCGTGGCGCTCGCGGCCGGGATCGTGCTCCAGCTGGCGTTTCCGGGCGACTTCGCGTACCGGCTCGAGGAGGGTGGCCCCGCGATCGTGACGTGGTTCGCCGTGGTCGGCGCCGTCGCCGCCCTCGTCCTCGGGCTTGTGTTTCTGAAACACAAGCCTCCCCTCGAGCGGCCGGAGCTCGCCGGTTGGGCAGCGGTGCTCTTCATCCTCCCGGTGGCGGTGCACGCGGTCGCCAACTGGAGCCCGTCGGAGGCGCGCAAGCCGTCGCCGCTCACCGCGGGGCTGGTCGAGCGGCTGCGCGAGGACGTGCCACCGGGCGACGTCGTCTACTCCGATGCGGAGACGAGCTACGAGATCGCCGCGTACGCCCCCGTCTACGTCGCGGTTGCGCCGCCCGGCCACGTCGCCGACACGGAGGAGAACCGGCCCTACGAGCGGCGCGACGAGGCGCAGCGGTTCTTCGAGACCGGCGACGTCGAGATCCCGCGGCGAGCCGGTGCGAACTGGCTCGTCGTCGACCGGGAGCGGTCCGCGCTCACGCCCGATCTCGACAGCGTCTACCGCGACGGCCGCTACACGCTCTACGTCGTCCCGTAGCCGCCACCGCCCGGGGTCTCGATCCGGAGCACGTCGCCCGGCTCGAGCTCGCGCGTGGCGAACGGCGGCAGTTGGTCGCCGTTGAGGAGGTTCCGCCCGGCGGCGCCCGGCTCGCCGCCCTCGGCGCCGCTCGGCCGGAGGCGGCGCCGCTGGGTCAGCAGCGAGAGCCGGCAGGGCTCGAGGACGCGCAGCTCGCGGACGACGCCGTCGCCGCCGGCGTGCGCACCGGCGCCGCCCGAGCCGAGCCGCAGCGCGTGCCGCTCGACCCGCAGGGGGTAGGAGAGCTCGAGCGCCTCCGTCGGCGTCGAGAGCGTGTTCGACATCGCGACGTGCACCGCCGACGGCCCGTCGGCGTCCGGGCAGGCGCCCTGCCCGCCGCCGATCGTCTCGTAGTACGTGAAGCGGTCGTTGCCGAGCACGACGTTGTTCATCGTCCCCTGGCCCTGCGCCGGCACCGGCACCGCCTGCCCGAAAGCACGGAAGAGGAGGTCGACGATCCGGCTCGAGGTCTCGACGTTGCCGGCGGCGACGGCCGCGGGCGGACGGGCGTTGACGAGGCATCCCTCGGGCGCGCGAACCGTCACCGGCACGAGCGCCCCAGCGGAGGCCGGCACGTCCGGGTCGGTCAGCGCCCGGACGACGAAGAGGCAGGCGGACGTCGTGACCGCGAGCGGGCAGTTGAGATTCCCGTCGTGCTGCTCCGTCGTGCCCGCGAAGTCGAGCTCGAGCTCGTCGCCTGCGACGGTCACGGCGACGCGGAGCTCGAGCTCGCCGTCCGCGCTCTCGAGCTGCTCGGTCGCGTCGTAGCGGCCGTCCGGGAGGGCGGCGATCCCGGCGCGGACGCGGCGCTCCGAGTAGGCGACGAGCTCATCCATCGCGGCCAGTACCTCGTCGCGGCCCCGGCGGGCGCAGAGCTCCTCGATCCGGCGCGCGCCGAGCCGCTGCGCGGCCAGCTGGGCGCGCAGGTCGCCGCGGCGCTCGTCCGGGTTCCGCATCTGCGCGACCAGCCGCTCCAGCGTCCGTTCGTCGAGCCGCGTCGGCGGGATCACGACGCCCTCGTCCGCGAGTGTCCGCGAGTCGGCGGGCATGCTGCCGGGCACCGAGCCGCCCACGTCAGCGTGATGGGCGCGCGTAGCGGCGAAGCCGAGCTCGGTGCGCGAGACGAGCGTGACGTCGGGGAGGTGCGTGCCGCCCGCGTAGGGGTCGTTGAGGATGAAGACGTCGTCCGGCCCGGGGTCGCAGGCGATCACGGCGGCGACGGAGGCCGGCATCGCGCCGAGGTGGACGGGGATGTGCTCGGCCTGGGCGACCATCCGGCCGCTCGTGTCGAAGATCGCGGTCGAGCAGTCGCGGCGCTCCTTGATGTTCGCCGAGAACGCCGACCGGATCAGCGCCGCGCCCATCTCCTCTGCGACCGCGCGGAGCGCGAAGCCGAGCACCTGCAGCTGCACGTTCACGCGCGCGTCACCACCAGCGAGCCGTCACGCCACTCGCCGCGCCAGCCGGGTGGGATCCAGGCCGTCGACCCGTCCAGCTCGACGACCCCGGTCGCGGCGGGGCGCGGCGGGGTTGCGAGCGGTGCGTACCCCGGACCCGGTCGCACCGCCGCCGTTCGCACGGCGACGAGCTCGAGGGGCCGCCCGCGGTCGGCGTAGCCGTAGCGCTCCTCGTGGGCGGCGTGGAACGACTCGGCGACGTCGCCGCCGAGCGGGACCGTCAGCTCGAACGACTGGCCGGCGTAGCGAACGTCCGCCTCGCCGTCGGCCGGAAGCTCCCCGGCCTCGTCGAGCGGGACGACGAGCGACCGCACCTCGTCCTGCCGCTCGTCGCTGAGCGCGAGGCCGAGCGCCGAGAGCACGCCCGCGGCCTCCGGCACGAGCACGGTGTGGATCTCGAGCTCGTCCGCGAGCGCGCACGCGTGCAGGGCACCGGCGCCGCCGAAGGCGACCAGCGCGAAGTCGCGCGGGTCGAGCCCGCGCTCGACCGAGACGACGCGCAGCGCGGCCAGCATCTCGGCGTTCACGACCTCGATCACGTCCGCCGGCGCCGCGCTCGACGCGCGCCAGGGCGAGCTCGGCCGCGTCGCGGTCGAGCTCGAGCCCGCCGGCGAGCCGGCCGGGTAGGCGGCCGAGGAGCAGATTCGCGTCGGTCACCGTCGCGAGCTCGCCGCCCCGGCCGTAGCAGGCGGGTCCGGGCTCGGCGCCCGCGCTCTGCGGGCCGACCCGGAGGGCGCCGCCGGCGTCGCGCCAGACGATCGAGCCGCCGCCGGCGCCTACGGTGTGGACGTCGAGCGACGGCAGCCGGATCGGCAGCCCGCCGACGAGCCGCTCGCTCGACCGCGCCGCCTCACCGCCGACGATCGCGCAGACGTCCGTGGAGGTGCCGCCCATGTCGAAGGCGAGCGCGTTCGCGATTCCGGCGAGCCCTGCGACACGGGCCGCGCCGACGACGCCGGCCGCCGGCCCCGAGAGCAGCGCCCGCGCCGCGTGCGCGCTCGCCTCCTCGGCCGATGCGACACCGCCGGACGAGCGCATGACCAGCGGTACCGGCAGCCCCGCCTCCTCGCAGCGTGCCGCGAGCGCGCGCAGGTAGCCGCCGAGCAGCGGCCCGAGGTAGGCGTCGGCGGCGGTGGTCGAGGCCCGCTCGTACTCCCGGAACTCCGGTGCCGACTCGTGCGAGGCGACGACGTGAGCGTTCGGATGGCGGCGCCGCAGCTCTTCCGCCACGGCCCGCTCGTGCGACGGGTCGCGGAAGGAGAAGAGCAGGCAGACGGCGATCGCCTCAACGTCGCCGAGATCCGGCAGCGACGCGAGGTCGAGCGGCGCCAGCTCACCTTCGGGCCCGATCCTCCCCCGGACGCCGAACGATCGCTCGAGCGGCACGAGCGGCTCCGGATGACGCGCGCAGAGCCGGTAGAGATGGGCGCGATCCTGCCGCCGCAGGTGCAGGACGTGCTCGAATCCGTCCGTCGCCACGAGCGCCGTCCGCGCCCCACGCCGCTCGAGCAGCGCATTCGTCGCGATCGTCGTCCCGTGGGTGAAGCGCTCGAGCTCCCGCGCCCCGACCGCCGCCGCCGCGGCGAGCACCGACTCCTCCTGGTTCCTCGCAGTCGGCACCTTGGCGGTCCGCAGCTCGCCCTCCTGGAGCAGGACGGCGTCGGTGAACGTGCCGCCCACGTCGATGCCCAGGATGGCCACGGTCGGAATGTATTTCCTGCGCATGTCCACGCGGGACATGTCGGGGCCAGGACCCCACACGTCCCGCGCGGACAGTGGCGGAATCCCTCGCAAGGTCACTTCGCTCGGCCCGAGTAGCATCGGGCGCGTGAAGTTGCTGCTCGTCACGCTGTACTGGCCGCCGGCGGGCGGCGGTGGCGTCCAGAGGCCGCTGAAGTTCGCGCAGTACCTGCCCGCGCTCGGCATCGAGACGCACGTGCTCGCCCCGGACGACCCGAAGTGGATCCACGAGGACGCGGATCTACGCCAGCCGACGCAGGCCTGGGTGCACCGCGCCCGCTACGTCGGCCCGAAGGGGCGCAGGCCGGCCGAGGAGCTCCACGGCAAGCAGGGCCTCGAGCGTGCGCTCGTGCAGGCGAAGCTCGCGTCGCGGCGGCTGCTCGTCCCGGACGAGAACGTGAGCTGGAACCTGACCGCGATCCCGGCGGCGATCAGGATCGCGCGCAAGGAGAAGATCGACGTCGTCGTCACGACCTCGCCGCCGAACTCGGTCCACCTCGTCGGCGCGGCGGTGAAGCAGGCGACGGGGGCGAAGTGGGTCGCCGACCTGCGCGACTCGCTGGTCGCGCACCCGCACCGGCGGGCCGAGAGCCTCGCCGTGCGTGCGAAGGAGAAGGTCGACGAGGGCGTCGCGTGGCTCGTCGCGCGCTCAGCGGACGCGATCACCTGCGTCTCCGACGCGATCGCCGACGAGGCGCGCGGCTTCTCGCCGCGGGGGCAGGTGGTGACGATCTCGAACGGCTGCGACTTCGACGACTTCGCGGGGCTCGACTACACACCCGGTCCCCGCTTCCGGATCACCCACACGGGCAGCTTCTTCGGCAAGCGCGACCCGCGGCCGTTCCTGACCGCGCTCGACGAGTCGGGGCTCGACGTGCAGGCGCGTTTCCTCGGCGACTTCCGCTCCGCAGATCGCGAGTGGGCCGAGGCGCGTGGCCTGAGCGACCGGATCGAGTTGATCCCGTACGCGCCCCGGCAGCAGGCGCTCGAGCTGCAGCGCGACTCGGACGCGCTGCTCCTCCTGATCCCGGAAGCGGGCGGTCGAGGCAAGGGCGTCCTCTCGGGCAAGGTGTTCGAGTACCTCGCCGCAGAGCGCCCGATCCTCGCGGTCGTGCCGCCGGACGGCGCCGCGGCCGAGCTGATCCGCGAGACCGGCGCCGGCGTGGTTGCGCCGCCGGACGACGTCGAGGCGATCAAGGCGGCGCTCGCGGAGCTTCACGAGCGCTTCGCCAACGGGGGGCTGCCGGCGGTCGAGTTCCCCGACGAGACGCGCCACCGCCTCTCCCGCCGCGCCCGCGCCGAGGAGCTCGCGGAGGTCGTCCGGTCGCTGTGAACCGCTCCAAGCCCGGCCTCGTCGTCGAGTTCCTCTTCCTCGCAACCGTCTTCACGGTCTCGTTCGCGAAGCTGCAGTGGGAAGTCGCCGGCACCCTCAGCCTCTCCGACGTCCTCACCGCGATCTTCCTCGTCGCCTGGCTCGGCACCCGCGTCGGCACCGGCGATCGCCGGCTCGCCTGGGGCGCGGCCGTGGCCGGCCTCTTCTTCCTCGGCTTCCTCGCGGTCTACCTGATCGGCTTCTTCAACCTCGAGACGGAGCAGGCGCTGGCGCAGTGGGCGAAGGGGATGTTCAAGTTCCTGCTCCACTTCCTCTTCCTCGTCGTCGGGATCGCGTACCTCGCCCGGCGCAGCGAGCGCTTCTACTGGACGACGTTCGCGGTCTTCATGGCCGGCTTCGTCGCCAATGCGGTCTACGGGATCGTCCAGCTCGGCACGGCGGAGGTGCTCGGGATCAACCTCGACCAGTCGCTCCTCTCCCCGATCACCGGCGGAGCGAGCCAGATCAACATCTACGGCGCGATCGAGGGTGCGAGCGTCTACCGGCCGAACGCGCTCACCGGCGACCCGAACCACCTCGGGATCGAGCTGGTGATCCCGCTGCTCGTCCTGACGCCGCTCTACCTGCGCCTCGAGCGGGGGCACCGGCTCAAGGTGCCGCTCGCGCTCGTGCTCGCCTTCCTCCTCGTTGTCGAGCTGGCGACGCTCTCCCGCTCGGGCCTGCTCGGGCTCGGAGCGGGGCTGCTCGTGCTCGCGATCCCGTACCGGCACCGCCTGGCGACGCCGGAGTTCCTGCTCCCGGTCGGTGCCGTCGCGGTCGTGCTCGGGATCGTCCTCGCCGCGCGCTGGGACTTCTTCGAGCAGGTGCTGCGCTCGCGCGTCGACACGTCCGCGAACGGCACCTCGACGCACTTCGACGTCTACGGCTTCATCCCGGACGTGCTCTCGTCGAACCCGCTCTTCGGGCTCGGCCTGAACAACTTCTCGGTCTACTACGAGTTCGTCACCGGCCGGACGAACTTCGGGCCGCACTCGTTCTACGTCGCGACGCTCGTCGAGACCGGCCTCATCGGCACGGCGCTCTTCGCGGCGTTCCTCGTCCACCTCTTCAGGCGCCTCGGCCGGCTGCGTGCGATCGGGCGCGCGCTCGGCTCGCCGCGGATCCGCCCGCTCGCGTGGGGGATGACGGCGGCGCTCGTCGGCACGATCGCCGCGAACGCGTTCTACCTGACGATGTCCTTCTACTACTTCTTCGCGTTCGCGCTGCTCGCGCTGGCGGCCCCGATCGTCTTCTCCCGCCGGCTGACGTGAAGGTCGTCGTCCTGACGACCTCGTACCCGCGCGACGACCGCGACGTCGCCGGCGTCTTCGTCCTGGACGCGGTCGAGGCGGCGCGCGCTGCCGGGGTCGACGTCGAGGTCGTCTCACCGGCGTCGTTCCGGCACTACGGGATCGCGTACGGGCACGGGATCGTCGGCAACGTGCGGCGGCGGCCGTGGCTGGCGCTGCTGCTGCCGGCGTTTCTCTTCAACTACGCCCGCGCGGCTCGGCGGGCGGCGCAGGACGCCGACCTCCTGCACGCGCACTGGCTGCCCTCGGCGCTCGCGGCGCTCGCGACGGGGAAACCATTCGTGGTGCAGCTCTGGGGGACGGACGTGGAGCTGGCGCGGCGCGCGCCGTGGGCGTTCCGGTGGCTGATCGCCCGCGCCCGCATGGTCGTCGTGGCGTCCGAGTACCTCGCCGAGGCGGCCCGCGCGCTCGGAGCCCGCGACGTGCGGATCGTCCCGAGCCCGGTCGAGATCCCGGAGTCGCCGGGCGAGCCGGCCGAGCCGCCGCACGTGCTCTTCGTCGGCCGCCTCTCGCCGGAGAAGGGGATCCACGAGTTCCTCGCGGCCACCGAGGATCTGCCGCGCGTGATCGTCGGCTCCGGCCCGGTGGCGGTGCCGGAGGCCGTGGGCTTCGTCCCCCGCGCCGAGCTCGGGCCGTATTACGAGCGGGCGGCGGTCGTCTGCGTGCCCTCGCGCCGGGAGGGCTACGGCGTCGTCGCGCGCGAGGCGATGGCCCATGGTCGGCCGGTCGTGGCGACCGCGGCCGGCGGGTTGGTCGACGTCCACGGCGTTCTCGTCCCTCCCGGCGATGTCGAGCGGATGCGAGCGGTGCTCGAGGAGCTGCTCGGCGATCCCCGCTGGCGCGCGAAGCTTGGCGAGGAGGCTCGCGCGATCGCGGAGCAGCAGTCTCCGCAGGCGGCCGGCGAGGCGCTCGTCCGCGCCTACGACGACGCACTGCGGTGAGAGTCAGGCGCGGAGCGCCGCCTGGAGCACGGCTGCCGCGCGGGCGCCGGCGGAGCCGTCCCAGCCCGGGCACGACCTCGCCCGGCTTCGGCCGCTCGAGCAGCTGCGGGATCTCCGCCAGCCGCTCGGGCTTCGCGCCGAGGACGGTGTTCGTCCCCAGCTCCTCGGTCACGCGGCGCTCGGTCGAGTCGCGCAGCGTGAAGCAGCGGACGCCGAGCGCCGTCGTCTCCTCCTGGACGCCGCCGGAGTCGGTGACGACGAAGGCCGCGTCGGCCTCGAGGCAGAGGAAGTCGAGGTAGCCCAGCGGCTCGGTCGCGATCACGCCGGCGTCGCGCAGCCGCGCGTCGTCACCCGCTCGCCTCGAGGTTGCGGAGCGTCCGCGGATGCACCGGGAAGACGACAGGCACGCCCGTCCGCGAGAGCGATCAGGCCGTCGGTGACGGCGCTCAGCGTCGCCGGGTCGTCGACGAGGGCGGGGCGGTGCAGCGTCACGAGCGCGTAGCCGCCCGGCTCGAGCCCGAACTGCTCCCAGGTCCTCCGCGCACGCGCGGGCTCGAGGTGCTCGAGCAGCGAGTCGATCATCGTGTTGCCGACGAGGTGGACGCCGGACGTGATCCCCTCGCGCTGGAGGTTGGTGATCGCCTCCTCGGAGTGGGCGAGCAGGATGTCGCTGACGTGGTCGGTGAGGACGCGGTTGTGCTCCTCCGGCATCGTCCGGTCGAAGCTGCGCAGGCCCGACTCGATGTGGGCGAGCCGGACGCCGAGCTTCACCGCCGCGAGCGCGCCCGCGAGCGTCGAGTTGACGTCGCCGGCGACGACGCAGAGGTCGATCCCGCGCTCGACCAGCACCTGCTCGATCCCCAGCAGCGCCTTCGCCGTCTGCTCGCCGTGCGTCCCGGGGCCGACGCCGAGGAACTCGTCCGGGCGCGGCATCCCGAGCTCGCGGACGAAGACGTCCGACATCGCGTCGTCGTAGTGCTGCCCCGTGTGCAGGAGCACGAGCTCCAGGGTTGGATCGAGCGCGCCGAGCTCCCGGTACACGGGGGCCGCCTTCATGAAGTTCGGCCGCGCGCCGACGACGAAGCAGACGCGAGCCGACACGCGGAGGATCCTACCCGCGGCTCTGTGCTTGCTCGGGTGATGAGCGTCGAGACGCTGGGTCGTGAGCACCGAGCGATGCAAGGACGCAGGGAGCGCTCATAGTCGTGACTATGGGCGCGACTGAGGACGCCGCAGCGCGATGCGTGCTCGCGAGCCAGGGGCCGACGGGCATCATCTGAGCGAGCACTAGACTCGCCTCGTGCTCGTCCTCAAGGCTTTCTTCTGGCTCTCGCTCGGGGCGCTCCTCTGGACGCACGCCCTCTACCCGCTCGCCGCCGCCGCACTCGCCCGCCTCCACTCGCGCCACGTTCGGAAGGAGCCGATCGAGCCGAAGGTGACGGTGATCGTCGCCGCCTACAACGAGGAGCCGGTGATCGAGCGGCGGCTCGAGAACCTGCTCGCGCTCGACTACCCGGCCGAGAAGCTCGACGTCGTCGTCACCTCGGATGCCTCGACCGACCGCACGCACGAGCTCGTGGGGTCGTTCGGTGACCGCGTGCGGCTGATCGTCAACCCACGCGGCGGCAAGGTCGCGGCGCAGAACCGGGCCGTGCGGGAGACGGACGGCGAGATCGTCGCCTTCTCGGACGCGAACGCCACCTGGGCGCCCGACGCGCTCCGGCAGCTCGTCGCCAACTTCGCCGACCCGGACGTCGCCTACGTCTGCGGCCAGCTCGTGCTCGAGGCGGCGGACGGCTCCAACCGCGAAGGCCTCTACTGGCGCTACGAGATGGTGCAGCGCGAGGCCGAGTCGCGCCTCGGCTCCGTCACCGGCGGCAACGGCTCGATCTACGCGGTGCGCCGCTCGGACTACGTCGAGGTCGATCCGAAGTGGGGCCATGACCTCGCCTTCCCGTACCGGATGGTCCAGGCCGGACGCCGCGCGGTCTACGAGCCCGCCGCGCGCGCCTTCGAGAAGCCGACGCCGTCGAACGAGAGCGAGTACCGCCGGAAGGTGCGCATGTTCGAGCACTGCTGGGAGATCACGCTGCGAGGCTCGATGTTGAAGCGGCTGCCGTTCGGCTACCTCGTCGAGGTCGTCTCGCACCGGTTGCTCCGCTACGGCAGCGGCATCCTCCACCTCGTCCTGCTCGCGGCCTCGCTCGCGCTCGTCGGCGAGGGCCGCGTGTACCAGATCACGCTCGGCGCGCAGTTCCTGCTCGTCGCGGCCGCGATCGCCGGGGTCGGGATCGCGCGCTACTACGTGCTCGTCACCTGGGCGACCGTCGTCTCGCTCTGGAACTACCTCCGCCGCGGTGTGCCCGCGACGTGGGAGGCGGCGGAGGGGACGCGCTGAACCGCGCACTGGACGTCGCGATCGCGGGCACGGGGCTCGCGATCACGAGCCCGCTGCTCGCGGCGGCGGCGGTCGCGGTCAAGCTGGGCGATGGTGGCCCGGTCCTCTTCAAGCAGACCCGCGTCGGCAAGGACGGGGGCGACTTCGAGCTGCTGAAGCTGCGGACGATGGTCGTCGGCGCGGAGCGGCAGGGTGCGGGCTACGCGGTCGACCGGGGCGACAGCCGGATCACCCGCGTCGGCCGCTTCCTCCGCCGCACCTCGCTCGACGAGCTGCCGCAGCTCTGGAACGTCGTCCGCGGCGACATGAGCCTGATCGGGCCGCGCCCGACGCTGCGCTACCAGGTCGAGCGCTACTCGGAGCGGCAGCGGCGCCGGCTCGAGGTGCTCCCGGGGATCACCGGCTGGGCACAGATCCACGGCCGCGCCTCGCTCTCGTGGGACGAGCGGATCGAGCTCGACGTCTGGTACGTCGAGCACCGCTCGCCGCTGACCGACCTGCTGATCCTGCTGCGGACGCCGCTCGCGCTCTTCGGCGGCACCTACAAGGGCGAGACCGGCGGCTGGCGGGAGTGAGCAGGCTCAACTCGCGCACGCTCGACCCGATCGTCAGCGGGTCGCTACTCGGGCTGCTCGCCGTCGTGTCCGTCTGGAACGCCTTCACCTATCCGTACTTCGGCGGGTTCGACGCGAGGGAGCACGTCGCATATGCGTACGAGGTCATGGAGGGGCGGCTGCCCGAGGGGGGAGCCTCGTACACGCCGCCCGGCTTCTACGCCCTCGCCGCGCTCGCGATCAGGTTCGGCGAGGTCCTGGGGATGGACACGCCGGAGCAGCTCGCGCAGCTGCTGAACGCCTTCTGCGTCGTCGGCAGCGGCGTGCTCGTGCTGGTGCTCGCACGGCTGCTCCTGCCGGGGCGCCCGCTGGCGCGCTGGAGCGCGCTCGCCTTCTTCGTCTGCAGTCCCGTCGTGTTGAAGACGGGGGCGATGTTCCATCCCCAGCCACTGGCGATGCTGCTCTCGCTGCTCGCCTTCACAGCGACCGCGTGGATGATCGCGCGCCGTGACTACCGGCTCCGCCTCTGGGCCGCGCTCGCCCTGTCGCTCGCCGGCGCCCAGCTCGTCCGCTCCGTCACGCTCTGGGTCGTGGGCGTCGTCCTGGTCGCACTTGTGCTGGCGGCGGTCGCACAGCCCGAGCACCGGCGGCGGATCGGAACGGCGCTCGCGGCGTCCGCGCTCGCGATGGTGCTGCTGCCGCTCCCGTGGTACCTCCACAATCAATCGGCCGGCGGCGACGCGATCTTCGGGCGCGGGATCTCGCTGATCTCGCTCGAGAGTCCCTGGCCGGCCGAGTTCTACTTCGACCCGGACCTGCCCGACGTGATCGCGCACCCGCAACGCAGCGAGCTCGAGGTCGGACTCGTCCCGATCCTGTATGCGGAGACCTGGGGCGACTTCTTCGGGATCTGGTCCTGGGGCGCAGCCCGACACGAGCTGACAGCCGGAGTCGACCGCCGGCTGGCGCTCCAGAGCATCGTCGGCTTGCCGCTGACAGCGTTGGCGCTCGCGGGCTGGTTCGCGTTCGCGGCGCTGACGGCGTCGCGCTGGCGCCAAGCTCCGGAACGGATCATCCTCGCGCTCGCGCCGCTCGTCGGTCTCGCGGCCGTCGTCTACTACGCCACCCGCAGCTACCGGTCCGACGGCGACACGGTGAAGGCGCTCTTCCTGCTGCCGGCGGTCCCGTTCTGGGCGCTCTCGTTCGGGTTCGCGGTCGACGTGCTCGTCGAGAGGAGCCGCCGGCTCGGCTTCGTCGTCCTCCCGATCCTCGCCCTCTGCCTGCTGGTCTCGCTCGCCTATGCGACCTTCGCCGTCGTCTCGTGAGCGAGTGGCGCTACCTCCGCGCGGGGCTCGCCGCAGTCGGTGTGCTCGTCGTCGCGGCGCTCGTCGGCTGGGCGGTTCAGACCGCCCGGTACGAGGACCCCGGCTTCGAGAGCCTCAGGCGCTGCCTCGTCGAGGAGAAGGGCGCGACCGTTACGGCGACGCGAGACCCGATCGCCCGCAGCGCCGAGCTCGGTGCGCTCGACACCGTGATCGAGACGAACCCGGTCACGATCGCGGTCGCAGACGAGGAGGAGGGGGCCGCGCGGCTCGTCTCGAACTACCGCGCCGTCGCCGACGACCTCGGCGCGCGGCTCGAGCTGCGCGGCCGCACCGTCTATCTCTGGGAGCGCCCGCCCTCGCCGACCCAGCGGCAGGCGCTCTTCGATTGCACGTACTGAGCCGTCAGTACGCTTCACGACCGTGACCGCCGTCCTCTTCACCTGCGCCGGGCAGCGCGTGGACATCGTCAGCGCGTTCGGTCGCGCCGGTGCGACCACGCTCGCGACCGACGCCGACCCGCTCGCGCCGGCGCTCTACCACGCCGACCGCCGCGCGCTCGTGCCCCGGATCGACAGCCCGGGCTACGTCCCGGCCCTGGCCGCGCTCGTCGCCGAACACGATGTCAGGCTGATCGTGCCGCTGACCGACCTCGACCAGATGCTGCTCGCGCAGTCTCGCGAGGCGCTCGCGCCGGCGCTCGTGCTCGTCCCCGACCCCGAGGTCTGCCGGACCATGGGCGACAAGTACGAGGCGCACCTCTTCTTCGAGCGGCACGGGATCCCGAGCCCGAGGAGCTGGCTCCCGGACGACGTCCCGGAGGACGCGCGCTACCCGCTGCTCGTGAAGGTGCGGGAGGGCTTCGGCTCCCGGCACATCTACCGTGCCCACGACCGCCGCGAGCTCGACTTCTTCCTCGGTTACACGACGGTGGACTCGTTCGTGCAGGAGCTCTGCGAGGGCGAGGAGTTCTCGGTCGACGTCTTCTGCGACCTCGAGAGCACGTGCCTGAACGCGATCCCGCGGACGATGATCCAGTCGAAGGGCGGCGAGTCGATCAAGGGGGCGTCGATCAACGACCCTGAGCTGATCGCGCACGCGTGCCGGGTCGCCGAGACGGTCGGGATCGTCGGCCCCGCGAACGTCCAGTGCTTCCGCGAGCCCGACGGGTCACTCCCCGTCACAGATGTAAATCCTCGGTTTGGAGGGGCTTTTCCGCTGCCGCTGGCGGCGGGGTCTCGGTACCCTGAGCTCGCGCTGGCGCTCGCGGACGGCGAACGACCGGAGCCGACGCTCGGCGAGTTCCGCGCAGGGGTCCTGATGACGCGCTTCTTCTCCCACCTGTGTCTGACAGCCGAGGACGGCGGTAGCCTCGTTCCGTTCGCGGAGGAGCTCCCCGAACCGGTAGCTGGCGAGCCCGGCGAGGCGTGATCCGCCTCCTCGCGGCAGGACTGGCCCTCCTGGGCCTGGCGGCGGCATGCGGCGGCAACACCGTGGAGGAGGTGGCCCCGCCGGCGACGACCACGCCGTCCACCGGCGTCGCCGCCGACCCTCCGGAGCGCAGGGAGCTGCCCCCGTCGGCACGGCCCCAGCCGCGGATCACGCGCGTCGTCGTCACGGTCGTCGACGGGGACACGCACCGACGCGTGGGCGGCGCGCGCGTCGTCATCGGCGTGCGGGGCGACTACGCGAACAAGCGTGGCCGGGCGTACCTGCCGATCAAGCGCCGCACGGCGCTTCCGGTTCGCGTCTCCAAGCCCGGGTATGCGGCACGGATCGTGCGCATGCCCTTCAAGGAACGTCGGCGCGTCACCGTCCGGCTCTACCGCGGCGCGCTCCAGTGGACGATGTACGGCGCCAACAACCGGCGTACGCAGGCCCACGCCGACATCAAGCTGCGGCCGCCCTTCAAGGTCGTCTGGTCGCGCGGCGTCGGCTCGCTCGTCGAGTTCCCGGCCGTCGTCGCCGACGGCGTCGCCTACGTCGCCAACTACAAGGGCCACGTCTACGCGCTCGACATGAGCGACGGCACCGTGATCTGGCGGCACCGCCCGAGCCGCGGGAAGATGGCCTCCTCGCCCGCGATCGTCGGCGACGACCTCGTCGTGCACGGGATGGACGGGATCGTCCGCGTCCTCGACCGCCGGAACGGGAAGCTGCGCTGGCACTTCCGCGTCGGCTCGCCGATCGAGTCGTCGCCGATCGTCTCGGGCGGCCTCGACTTCTTCGGCGCCTGGAACGGCCGCATCTATGCGCTCGACCTGCAGCGGCGCAAGCTCCGCTGGACCTACCGGACGGGCTACAAGATCACGTCGAGCGCTGCGATCGCCGGCCGGACGCTCTACATCGGCGACTACGGCGGCCGCCTGCACGCGCTCGCGACGCGCACCGGCAAGCGGCGGTTCGTCCGTTCGGTGAACGGCCGGGTCTACGGCACGCCTGCCGTGGCCGCCGGGCGGGTCTTCGTCCCCTCCTCGACCGGCAACAGCCTGACCGCGTTCTCGACCTCGGGCCGCTACCTCTGGCGCGTCGGCACGGGCGGCTACGTCTACTCCTCGCCGGCGGTCTGGGCCGGCCGCGTCTTCTTCGGCAGCTACAACGGCCGCCTCTACTCCGTCTCCGCGAAGAACGGCCGCGTGCTCTGGAGCGTCCCCGCCGGAGGCCCCGTCTCCGGCGCCGCGGTCGTCGTCGCCGGCGTCGCGTACGCCGGCTCGACGTGGGGCAGGATCACCGGCGTCGACGCCAAGAGCGGCCGCGTCGTCCTCCGCTTCCCGCACGGCGAGTACGTCCCGGTCTCGGGCAACGGCCGCCGGCTGCTCCTGCACGGCTACTCGCGCGTGTGGGCCGTCGAGCCGCGTAGTTGAGGAGAAACTGCACATGAGGAAGTGGCTCGCGGCGCTCGCCGTGCTGATCCTGCTCGCCGGCGGTGCCGCCGTCGGCTACGTCGTCTACAAGCGTCAGGAGGCGGCCGACGTGCGCGGCTCGTCGACCGAGGAGTTCGTCACGACCGAGGAGGAGGAGCCGCCGCCTCCGCCGCCGCCCGCCACGGAGGCGGCCGGCGTCGACTGGCCGCTCAACGGCTACGACGCCGCGCGGCACCGCGTCGGCCCGTACGTGCTGAAGCCGCCGTTCCGCCGCATCTGGATGTTCCGCGCCCGCCAGCTGCTCGAGTTCCCGCCCGTGCTCGGCTACGGACGCCTCTACTTCACGAACAACTCGGGCGTCATGTTCGCGGTCAACGCAAAGACGGGGAAACGCGCCTGGAAGAAGGAGATCGGCCGCTGCGTCGCGGCATCGCCCGCCGTGGGCGAGCACACCGTCTACCAGTCCTTCATGAACCGGCCGCCCTGTAACAGCAAGGCGAAGCCGGGCCGGCTCGAGGGCGAGGTGATCGCGTTCGCGACCGGCTTCGGGAAGATCCGCTGGCGGACCCGGATCGGGCCGACCGAGTCGTCGCCGCTGCTCGCCGACGGGCGCGTCTACGTCGGCGACTGGCGCGGCCGGGTCTACGCGCTCGACGAGCAGACCGGCCGTGTCCGCTGGACGTTCCAGGGCAAGGGCCGGATCAAGGGCGCGATCGCGAAGTCGGGCAACCGCCTCTTCGTCGGCACCTACGACGGCTACCTCTACGCGATCCGGGCGAGCACGGGGAAGGTGATCTGGCGGACGCGCTCGCAGGACCGGCTCGGCGGCCGCGGCCAGTTCTACTCGACGCCCGCTGTCGCCTACGGGCGCGTCTACATCGGCTCGACCGACGGCAAGGTCTACTCGTACGGGGCGGCGAGCGGGAAGCTGCGCTGGTCGCAGGGCACCGGCGGCTACGTCTACGCATCTCCGGCTGTCTGGCGCAAGACCGTCTACGTCGGCTCCTACAGCGACCGCTTCTACGCGCTCGACGCGGCCACCGGTGACGTCAAGTGGCGCTTCCGGGCCAACGGCGACATCTCGGGCTCCGCGACCGTGCTGAACGGCGTCGTCTACTTCTCCACCTTCGACGAGCTCACCTACGCCCTCGACGCACGGAGCGGGCGGCTGCTCTGGACGTTCAGGGACGGCAAGTACGCGGGTGTCGTGGCCGACCGCGAGCGCCTCTATCTCGTCGGTCACGCGCGCGTCTATGGGATGGTCGAGCGGTGAGATACGTCGTCACCGGCGCCGCCGGCTTCATCGGCTCACACCTCGCAGATGCACTGGTCGAGCGCGGGCACGAGGTCGTCGGCGTCGACTCGTACACCGAGTACTACGACCGCTCGCGCAAGGAGCGCAACGCCGCCGGCCTCGACGTGCTCGAGGCCGATCTCGCGGACGTGCCGCTGGAGCCGGTCGTGCAAGGCGCCGACGGCGTCTTCCACCTCGCCGGGCAGCCCGGTGTGAGGGCGAGTTGGGGAGCGGGCTTCGAGCCGTACCTCCGCCGCAACGTGCTCGCCACGCAGCGGCTGTTCGAGGCGGCCGCGGCGGCAGGCGTCCGCGTCGTCTTCGCGTCCTCGTCGTCCGTCTACGGCGACGCCGAGCGGTACCCGACCGGGGAGGACGTCGCTCCGCAGCCGATCTCGCCGTACGGGATCACGAAGCTCGCCTGCGAGCAGCTCGCGTACGCGATCGGGCGCAGCCAGGGCCTGGATGCAGTTCTGCTCCGCTACTTCACGGTCTACGGGCCGCGGCAGCGGCCGGACATGGCGTTCACCGCCATGCTCGAGGCGCTCGCGCGCGGCGAACCCTTCCGCCTGTTCGGCGACGGGAGCGCGGCGCGGAGCTTCACCTACGTCGCCGACGCCGTTGAGCGCCACGATCGCCGCGATGGAGCGCGGCCGTCACCGGCGAGGTCTACAACGTCGGCGGCGGCGACGAGGCGACGATGAGCGAGGTGATTGCGCTCGCCGAGGAGATCTCAGGTCGACGCCTCGACGTCGAGCGCACGAGTGCCGCGGCCGGCGACGTCCGCCGCACGCGCGCGGACGTGACGAAGGCTGAGGCGGAGCTCGGCTGGACGCCGCAGACGCCGCTGCGCGAGGGCATGCGAGCGCAATGGGAGTGGGCGCGGGCGGTAGAGTCGCCCGCGTGAATCGTCCGGAGCTCGCACCCGATCCCGACGCCGAGCGCGAAGTCGACCTTCGCTCGGTCTGGGAGCGCATCGCCGCGCGCTGGTGGCTGCCGGTGCTCGGGCTCGTCCTCGGCGCCGTCGTCGGCTTCGCGCTCGCGCTCGGCGGCGGCAAGGTCTACGAGGCCGAGACGCTCGTCGCGATGGGCCAGCCCTTCTCCCCGAACGGCGGCGCACCGGTGCAGAGCTTCCTGACGAACGCCCGTGCCGTCTCGGAGATCGTCCGGTCGGAGGCGGCGCTCGAGCAGGCGGCGCGCGCGTCCGACCTGCCCGTCCGCGCGCTGCGCGGCAACGTCAGCTCGGCGATCGTCGGCGCATCGGGGCCCGGTGCACGGCCCACCGGCGCGCCGCTCGTGACGATCAAGGTCATCGCCGCGCAGCCGCTGAAGGCGGAGAAGGCGGCCGACGCGCTCGCGCAGGAGGTGATCGAGCGGACCTCTGCGAAGTACGTCGATACGAAGATCGAGGCGTTCAACGACCAGCTCGAGTCGATCCAGGAGCAGCTGAACACGCTCGTGCCGCGGATCGCGCAGCTCGAGCAGGCGGTCAACGAGCCCGGGCTGAGCTCGCTCGACAAGCTCGTCCTCGTCAGCTCGCTCGACAACGCGCAGGCGCGGCGGGGTCAGCTGCTCGACCTCCAGTCGGACGTGCAGCAGCAGCTCGCGCTGGCCGAGAACGTCGAGAAGGCGCAGGTGGTCGAGCAGGCCGCGGCGGTGAAGACGACGGCACGCAGCGGCCGGAACGGCGCGCTCGTCGGCGCGCTGATCGGGCTCCTGCTCGGCTGCGTGGCGGCGCTCCTCGCCGACCCGTTCCTCGCGCGCCGGGCCCGAACCGCCTAGGCCGATGGTCGACGGGAAGCGCGTCGCGGTCGTCGTCCCCGCTCACGACGAGGAGCGGCTGATCGGGACGACGCTCGCCGGGATCCCCGAGTTCGTCGACCGGATCCTCGTCGTCGACGACGCGTCCACCGACGGAACCGCCGAGGCCGTCCGAGCGTCGGCCGACCCGCGCGTCGAGCTCGTCTCCCGCGAGCGGAACGGCGGCGTCGGCGCCGCGATCGTGACCGGCTACGAGCGAGCGCTCGAGGACGGCCTCGACGTCGTCTGCGTGATGGCGGCCGACAACCAGATGGATCCAGCAGACCTGATCGCGCTGGTCGAGCCGGTGGCCCGCGGCGAGGTCGACTACGCCAAGGCGAACCGGCTCGTCACCGGCGAGGCGTGGAAGCTGATCCCGCGGACGCGCTACCTCGGCAACGCGATCCTCTCGTTGCTGACGAAGATCGCGTCCGGCTACTGGCACGTCGCCGACTCGCAGACCGGCTACACCGCAATCTCGGGCGCGATGCTCGCGCAGCTCGACCTCGACCGGGTCTATCCCGGCTACGGCTTCCCGAACGACATGCTCGTGCACCTCAACGTCTGGAACGCCCGCGTCCGCGACTTCCCGTCGCGGCCCGTGTACGGCGTCGGCGAGCAGTCCGGGATCAGGCTCCGCAAGGTCGTGCCGCGGATCTCCTGGCTGCTCGTGAAGGGGTTCTTCTGGCGGCTGCGCGAGAAGTACGTGATCCGCGACTTCCACCCGCTCGTCTTCTTCTACGCGCTCGGGCTCGTGATGACCTTCGCCGGCCTCCTCCTCGGCGCGATCGAGGTGATCCTGCGGCTCAAGGGCAACGAGATCACGACGCCGACGATCGTGCTCGTCGCACTGCTCCTGATCTCGGGGAGCCAGTTCACGCTCTTCGCAATGTGGTTCGACATGGAGTCGAACAAGGACCTGCGGTGACGGCGTGAGCCGACACGCGTACTGGTTCGCCCTGGGGTGGCTGGCGGCCGGTGCGCTGCTGTACGCGGCGCAGATGCTCGAGCGGCTCCGCGACATTGCCTGAGCTCGCCGGCCACGTCGCGCTCGCGGCCGTGACGGCGCTCGCGTGGCTCGGCGCCGGGTCGCTCGTGCTCCGCCGAGCACGCGGACGTGTCGACGATCGCCTGCTCGAGGCGCTCAACGAGCTCGCCGCGGGTGCGATCGCGTTCGCGCTGGTCACGTTCGCCGCCGGCCTCGTGGGCGGGCTGTACCCACTGCCGTTCGTGCTCGCGACCGCCGCCGCTGCGGGCGTCGGGCTCGTGCGGGCGGCCGCGCTCGTGCGCGGCCTCCGCCTGCCCCCGCTGCGGGCCTTCGCGCGCTGGGAGCTCGCGCTCGCCGCGCTCCTCGGTGCCTATGTCGTGCTCGCCGTCGTCGCCGCCGCGGCGCCGGTCTCGTCGGAGGACGCGCTCGCCTACCACGCGGCCGCGCCCTCGCTCTTCGAGTCCACGCACGAGCTGCGGGAGCTCTGGTGGGAGTGGGCGTCGTACCAGCCCTTCACGGTCGAGATGCTCGTGCTCGACGGCTTCCTGCTCTGGGACGACACGCAGGGCGCGTTCGCGCCCCTCCTCCTCGGACTCGCCGCGCTTGCGGTCGTCGTCGGCGCCGCGCACCGTATCGCCGGACGCACCGTCGCGCTCGTCGCCGGCGCGGTCTTCTTCGCGCAGCCGTTCATGCTCTGGCAGACAACGTCGACGTTCGTCGAGCCCGGGCTGGCGCTGGCGATCGGACTTGCGTCCTGGAACCTCTGGCGCTTCGCGGAGACGGGGCAGACCTGGTGCGTCGGCATCGCCGGTCTGTTCGCAGGCGCCGCCGCCGGGATGAAGTACACCGGGGCTGCAGCCGCGTTCGTGGTGGCGCTCGTCGCTGCGTACCTCCTCCGGGGACGCTTGCGGCCGAGGCACCTCGCCGTCTTCGCCGTGCCGGCCGTCGCGGTCGCGCTGCCGTGGTACGTCAAGAACGCGATCCAGACCGGGAACCCGGTCTATCCGCTCCTCTTCGGCGCGGTCAACGAGGAGGCGACGCGGGATCTCGAGAACGTGCTCGCCGAGTACGGCCACGGCCGGTCGCCGCTCGACGCGCTGCTGCTCCCCGCGCGGCTGCTCGGGGACGCCGACGCGTTCGACCGCGGCGACCTGGTCTCACCGCTGTTCTTCCTCTTCGCACCGCTGACGCTGCTGCTCCGCCCGTTGCGTGCAGTCGTGCTGCCGGTGTGGGCAGGCGTCGCGGCGTACGGCGTGGCCTGGTTCGTCGGTTCCCAGCAGGCGCGGTTCCTCGTCGCGCTGATGCCGGTGCTCGCGGTGCTCGCCGCGCTCGCGATCGTCGCGGTCGCGCGAGCGGGCAGGCTCGGGAGGCTCGCCACCGTCGTGATCGTGAGCGCGGCCTTCGTCTCGGGACTGGGCGTCTCCACGCTCTACGCATCCCGCTTCGCGAAGGTCGCAGTCGGACTCGAGGCGGAAGAGAGCTTTCTCCGCCGGACCGCGCCCTACCACGAGGCGGCCGAGTGGGCGAACCGGAACCTTCCGGCCGAGGCGCACGTGCTCTCCGACCCGCGCGCCGTGCTCCACCTCGAGCGTCGCTCGGTGACCTGGACGCCGTCCGCCCTGCCCGCGAGCGCCGGCGCAGCGGCCACGAAGGCTTTCGTGCGGGAACAAGGCCTTACTCACGCGCTCGTGTTCGAGGCGAACGTGCCGCACGTCCGGCAGGCCGAGCTCGCAGGCGGCCGGGTGGTCGGACGCGTGACGGCGCGGACGGTCACCTCGCGCACGCTCGGCGAGCTCGGCCCGCCCGAGACCGTGCTCGTCTACTCCCTGAGGCCAGGTGACGAGTAGGTAGCGCCAGTCCTGAGCGGCGCAGGACGTCTTTTTGACCACCTCACCTGGGGTGCAGCATCCCGCAGTCTGGGTATGCTCGCGCGCTTCCGCCGTGATCGCGGACGGGCGAACGAGGAGTGCCGGATCAGACGAATGACCCTCCGCAACATGGCCGGGACTGCGATCTCGCTTCTCACGCTGATCGCGGTCGTCTGGTGGGCGAAAGGCCAGGAACGGCCTCAGTTTCCGACCGAGTTGTCCGATTGGCTCGAACTCGCCATCGCCATCGTGACCTACGCGTTCGTCACTGCGATCCGCGGCTGGCGCTGGCACGCGATCCTGCGACATGCGCGTATTGCGCATCGACTCGCTGACGCCGAGGGGCTCGTCGTGGTCGGATACATGGGAAACACGGTCCTGCCGGCGCGCGGCGGCGAGATCCTGCGGATGATCCTGATGGCTCAACGCTCCGACGCGAACAAGCGGGAGATCCTCGGCTCCATCGTGAGCGAGCGCCTGCTCGATGCCGTTGTGCTGCTCACCCTGTTCGCCGGGATGACCTTCGCCGGGGCCGGCCCGGCCGCGCTCGGCAACGAGCTTGCCGTTGCCTGCCTCGTCGTGGCGGTCGCCGTAGTCGCCGCCGCTTGGATCGTCCTGCGGATCAGGAGAAGCGGCCGTCTCGACAGGCTCGCCATCACGATCCGGCCGTTCCTTCGAGCGTCCCGTCCCCTCATGAGCCGGTTTGGGCTCTTCCTCCTCTTGGTCACGACGATCGTGTGGGCGCTTGAAGTCGTCGTTTTCTGGTTCGTCGCGCAGGCGGTCAACATCGAGGTCACGTTCGTCGAGGGCATGTTCATGGTCGTGCTGACCAGCTTCGTCATGTCGATTCCCGCTGCTCCCGGCTACGTGGGAACGTTCGACGCGGCGCTGCTGTTCGGTCTGAGTGGCTACGGCGTCGACGGGGGTCAGGCGCTTGCCTTCACCCTCCTTTGGCGGTTCGTGCTCTTCGTGCCGATCACGATCGCGGGTCTCATCCTCATGTTCGTTCGTTACGGCGGCTTCCCCTCGCGCGGCACCACCGTTACAGCCGACGCCACTCCAGCGGAGTCATCGCATCCGATGAGTACGATCTCGCCTCGATGAGGGTGCTCGTCACCGGCGGCGCCGGATTTGTCGGTGCGAACCTCGCCCTCGGGCTTCTCGCGCGGCACGAGGGATGGCAAGTAGTGGCGTTCGACAACCTGCACCGACGAGGGTCGGAGCTGAATGTGTCCCGGCTTCGCCGCGCCGCCGTCGAGTTCATCCATGGCGACGTCCGCGACGTCGAGGACGTGATGGGTGTCGGCGCCGTCGACGCGGTCGTCGAGTGCTCTGCGGAGCCGTCGGTGCTCGCCGGGGTCGAGGGGGGCGTCGATCGGTTGATCAGAACGAATCTGTTCGGCGCGCTACAACTGCCTCGAGCTCTGCCGACGCCATGACGCTCAGCTCCTCTTCCTCTCCACGAGCCGTGTCTACCCCGTCGCGGCGCTGACGTCCCTCGCTCTCGTCGAAAGCGAGGCGCGATTCGATCTGGCCGATGAGCAAGTGATACCGGGCGCCTCGAGTCGAGGAATCTCGGAAGCATTTCCGCTGGACGGTGCCCGAACGCTCTACGGGGCGACGAAGCTGGCGGCCGAGCACCTGATCGCCGAGTACGTCGAATCATTCGGCATGCCCGCCGTCGTCGACCGCTGCGGGGTGATCGCGGGGCCGTGGCAGATGGGCAAGGTCGACCAAGGAGTCTTCGCGTACTGGCTCCTCGCGCATCACTTCGGCCAACAGCTGGCCTACATCGGCTTCGGCGGTGCGGGCAAGCAGGTGCGGGATCTGCTCCACGTCGACGACCTGCTCGAGCTCGTCGACCTGCAGCTCGCCGAGCCGGAACGCTGGCGCGGAGTCGTCGCGAACGTCGGCGGCGGTGCCGAGTGCTCGCTGTCGCTGCTCGAACTGACGTCGCTGTGCCGGGACATCACCGGAAAGGTCGTTCCAGTCGAGGCTTCCACGGCGTCGCGTCCCGGAGACATTCCCGTCTACGTCTCGGATTGCACGCGGCTCCTGGAGCTGACGGAGTGGCGACCGTCCGCGGACGCGAGGGCCATACTTGCCGACACGTACGAATGGATCGTCGCAAACGAGCAGGCGCTGCGTGACGCGTTGAGGATTGCCTGAGATGGGAGCGGGATGCCAACCGCAATTGTGACCGGGTCCGGGGGCTTGATCGGTTCCGAAACGGTGTCGTACTTCGTCGAAGCCGGCTACGACGTGATCGGGTTCGAGAACGACATGCGGGCCCAGTTCTTCGGCCCGACGGCGTCGACCTCCCAGCAGACGGCGCAGCTCGCGGCCAAGTACGCGGATGCGTTCGAGTCACTCGCGATCGACATCCGTGACTTCGAGGCTGTCAGCAGGGTCTTCGCGTCACGCCGGCGGGACCTCAGTCTCGTTGTTCACACCGCAGCGCAGCCGTCCCATGACTGGGCGGCATCCGACCCGTTGACGGACTTCACGGTGAACGCAAACGGCACCATCAACCTGCTCGAGGCGACGCGACTCCACAAGCCCGACGCGACCTTCATCTTCACGTCGACGAACAAGGTGTACGGCGACCGTCCGAACCGCCTTCCGCTCGAAGAGCACCCGACGCGACTGGAGCTTCCTACCGGCCACGAGTACTTCGACGGCATCCCGGTCACGATGTCCATCGATCACTGCCTCCACTCGCTCTTCGGAGCCTCGAAGGCAGCGGCCGACCTAATCGTCCAGGAGTACGGACGATACTTCGACATGCCGACTGTGACCTTCCGAGGCGGATGCCTCACCGGCCCGAACCATGCCGGCGCAAGATTGCACGGCTTCCTGTCGTACCTCATGCGCTGCACGGTGACCGGGGACCCCTACACGGTCTACGGCTACGCCGGGAAGCAGGTGCGCGACAACATCCACAGCGCCGATCTCGTGCGCGCCTTCGCTGCGTTTCACGCACGGCCTCGTCCCGGCGCCGTCTACAACATCGGCGGGGGCCGCGGGAGCAACTGCTCGATGCTGGAGGCGATCACGCTGTGCGAGCAGATCGCGGGTCGCGAGCTCAACTGGGAGCTCGGGCCCGAACCGCGCATCGGCGATCACCGCTGGTGGATCAGCGATCTCGGCGCCTTCAAGGAGGACTATCCGGGATGGGACGTTCGTCTCGGGATCGAGGACATCCTTCGCGAGATCTATGAGCAGAACGTCGAGGTTTGGTCCGCCGCCGCGTAGATGAAGCTCTCGATTGTCATCCCCGCCCACAATGAGGCCGGGTCGGTGGGAGCGACAGTCGAGTCGCTCGCGGGCGGTTGGACGCCGAGGAGATCGACTACGAGGTGGTCGTCGTCGACGACGCCAGCACGGACGGCACGGGTGACGTCGTACGCTCGCTCGCGCGCGACAACCCACGGATCAGGTGCCTCCGATCGGAGAACCCACCCGGGTTCGGCTTCGCAATCCGGGCCGGCCTCGACGCTTTCGTGGGCGATGCCGTCGTCATCGTCATGGCCGACGGGTCGGACAGTCCGGATGACGTCGTCGCCTACTACGGCGTACTTGCCGACGGCTACGAGTGCGCCTTCGGCTCTCGGTTCGTGCGGGGCGCCCGCGTCGTCGGTTACCCGACGTTCAAGCTGACCCTGAATCGGATCGTCAACTTCGGCATCCGAGTTCTGTTCCGGCACGGCTACAACGACACGACGAATGCCTTCAAGGCCTATCGGCGGGAGGTCATCGAGACGACCCAGCCGCTGCTCTCGAATCACTTCAACCTCACGGTCGAGTTGCCCTTGAAGGCGCTCGTCCGGGGCCACAGCTACAAGGTGATCCCGATCTCGTGGACGAACCGCAGAGCGGGCGAGTCGAAGCTGAGGCTGCAGGAAATGGGCAGCCGCTACCTCTTCATCGTCCTTTACGTGTTCCTCGAGCGGCACCTCGGCCGCGGCGACTATCACCGTCAGGCGCCACGACAGGGTCAGAACAGTCGGCGTCCGCTGCGACCATCGGGCGACAAGATTCAGCCGCCGCGATGAGCAGAGAAGACATCGACGAGATCTACGCCCAGCGCTTCGACGACGCGGAGGCGGCAGCCAAGGACGCCATCTGGCAGGAGATCACTCGCTACCTACAGCGATTTGTGCCGCACGACGCGACGGTGCTGGACATAGCCTGCGATCGCGGCGACTTCATCCGCAACATCGGGGCTGGGGAGAAGTGGGCTTCGGACATGCGCAACGTTCGCCCGTTGCTCCCGAACGAGATCAGGTTCGTTCAGGCAAACGGGCTAGACCTTGCCGACCACGTTCCGGAGCATCACTTCGATGTTGTCTTCATGAGCAACTACCTCGAGCACCTTCCCGCCAGCGGCGACGTCATCACTCAGTTCCGCGTCGCGCACCGGCTGCTCAAGCCGAGCGGGAGGGTGATCGTGCTTCAGCCCAACATCCGGTTCGTCGGGGCAGGATACTGGGACTTCATCGACCACTCGGTTGCGCTCACGGAGCGGAGCCTCGTTGAAGCTGCCGAACTCGCAGGCTTTCACACCGATGGGTTGATCAAGCGCTTCCTTCCCTATACGACAAAGAGTCGCTTGCCGCAGTCCGCGGCCATTGTCCGTGCGTATCTCGCGTTTCCTCCGGCGTGGCGTCTGTTTGGTAAGCAGACGCTCTACATCGGACGGCGCTCGTGAAGAGTGGAGATCCACTCGCTGACAAGGTAGTAAGCCGAAACCGCGTCGCATCGGACAGCATGACTCAGATCACAGATCACGACGTCGGCGGAGGCTCTTTCAGCAGTCTCGACCGGAAGTCGGCAGTCGCCCTGGCGCTGCTAGCTATCTGCGCGTGGCCGACCTGGTCGTTGATCCCATCGCTCGGACTCGACGGCGGATGGCCAACCGGGCTTCAGATGGCTCAAGCCGATGGGCTCGAGTGGGGCCGAGAGATTGTCTACACGTACGGACCTCTGGGCTTCCTCGCGGTCCCTCAGGTATGGAACGCCGCGAGCCTCGTGGTCGGGATCATGTACGCGGGCACGGCGGTGCTACTGATCACGTTCGTTCCATACTGGATTCTCAGCCGAGAACTACCACGTGCCGTCGCATTTGCCATCGCTGTCGCGATCGCGCTGACTGTGCCCACGTCGTTGTTTCTCCCCGAGATCCTCTCACTCGGTGCATTTCTCCTCGCACTCGCTGTCTTCCAGGAGAGCAGAAACGTCCACCTGCCTGCGCTCTCCTGCTTCTTGGGAGCGATTGCCGGCATTCAGATTCTTGTGAAGCCGCCAAGTGCCGTTATTGCGGTGCTGGCGTGCGTTCTCATTGTCGCCGCGCAACGGCCGGGGCTAGGCGCGCGTCTAGGTGCTGCGCTAGCCGGCATAGTGATCGTCTCTCTCGGAGGATGGTTCGTTTCGGAGCATTCGTTCGACGATCTACCTCGGTGGGTTGCTTCGGTTGTCGATCTCGTGCGCGGCTACACAGAAGCCATGTTCGTCGAACCGGTCGAACGGACCTACGAGTACCTTGCCGCGGCGATAATTCTCGCGAGCCTCATCGCGTATGTTCGCCGTTTCGCGGTGCGCACTTCGTTTCGAGCTACCGCCATCTTGATTGGGGTCAGCTCGATCGCACTATGGGTGACCGCGAAAGAGGCGTTCGTTCGTCATGATGCTCATGGCGCGCTCTTCTTCTTCACAGTCGCCGTGCTCGCCGTTGGCGTGCGCACGGTCCGCCCAATCCCTGTGCCCCAGCTTGGGGCGCTCGTCGCAAGTAGCCTTGTACTCGCCACTCTCGTGGCTGGGTCGTCATTGCCAGGCGAGCTCGATGCAGGACCCTCGATCCGGTCGTTCCTCAGCCAGGTCACATACGCCGTTCTTCCCGGACGCCGCGAAGCAGCAACGCTGGCGGCGAAAGAGCAGCTACAAGCGGCGTATGGGCTTCCCGGCGCGGTGCTGGCCGTGATCTCGCGCGGGACTGTGCACGTGGATCCCCACGAGACGACCGCCGCTTGGGCGTTCGGCCTGCAGTGGAAGCCAGTGCCTGCATTCCAACGGTATGTCGCATACACGGCTCGCTCAGATCGTGAGAACGCACGGGCACTGATGAGTAAGCGGACGGCACCAGATCGCATCCTGCGACACGAAGCTCAGGGTCTCGACGGCAGGAATGTTCTGTGGGACTCGCCGCGCTACATGCTTCAACTCGTCTGCCTCTATCGGCAGACTGTCGCGACGCCAACTTGGCAGGTGCTCGAACGCCCGGGAGCGCCTCGGTGTGGAACGGTCCGTCTTGGTCCGACGATTCGCTTCAGCGCAGGGGAGACATTTCCCGTTCTCCGTGGCACAGCACGAGAGCTTGTCGTCGTCTGGCTTCAGTTCGACGAATCGATCGTCGACCGGATCCGAAGCACACTCTTCAAGCCCGGCTCGCCGATCCTTGTCACAGCGGGGGCCAGTGAGTTCCGAATCGCGACCGCGGAGGTCGGAGGACCGCTGCTTCTTCGAATCCCGGATGCCGTAGGTTGGGCGAGGCAGTTCGGCGGAGGACTCGATTACGACGCCCTCCGGATCAATCGGAACGGAAGAGCGACATTCGCGGTCGTACCGTTGACCTGACGCCTTTGATGTTGGTGTCGTATGTGTGATCGCTCGTCGTGAAGACGCTTCGCGTATCGTCGCTCGTTTCCGCGCGGGCCCGGAACATTGTCGTGTCCCTGACCTTCGTGGGCGGCTGCACAGTCCTCGGACTGGGAAGGCAGTCCGGCGTGCCCTCATGGCAGAGCCTCTGGGCAGAGGACGGCCAGCTCTTCCTTTCGGACGCGATCAACAGGACTTTTGTTCCGACGATATTCGACTCGTACAACGGGTACATGCACCTCGTTCCTCGGCTCGCCGCCGGATTCGTATCGCTGTTCGATCTCGTGCATGCCGCATGGCTCACAGCATTCATCGCAGCGCTCATCGTCGCTCTCATCGCACTGTTTGTCCTCGATGCGAGCCGATTCGCGCTCAGGCACGGGGTGCTTCGCTTTGGCTTGGCCGGCGCTATCGTGCTTGTCCCGGCCGGAGGGTCTGAAACAACGGCCAACCTTGCGAATATCCACTGGTATCTCATCTTTGGGTGCTTCTGGGCGTTCGTCTCGACCGACACCGACCTTGGACGACTCTCCGCACGCTCAACACTCGCCCTCGTAGCTCCGCTCTCCAGTCCGCTGGCAGCCTTGCTTCTACCGGTCGCGTTCTGGACCGGTTCACGAAGAGTGAAGCGGGAATTCGTACCCTTGTCGTTGTTCGGTCTCGGGCTGAGCGTTCAGGGGATCGTCGCCCTGTCTGCCTCGTCCGATAGCTTGTCCACGAACTCGAGAGTCTTCGATCCGACCGCTTTTGCGGCGTTGTTCGGGACCCGCGTCGCAGGCTCATTCTTGATCGGAGACCGCTTCCTGGATCTCGCGTGGCGTAGCCTCGGCGCGATCTTCACCTATGGGTCGGTCCTCGTGCTCGCGTGCATCATGGCGCTTGCGGTACGGCGTTTGGATCGCGTCAGGCAACGACTCGCGCTGATGTGCATCGGTGAAGGGCTCGCTTTCTTTGCAGTCCCACTGATCGTGCGTGGGACGGCCCCCATGTGGCCGCCGGTCGGCCACGTCAGTCTCGGGGCCAGCAGGTACTTTGTGCTTCCGATCTTGTTTCTACTGAGCGCTCTGGCGATCGGTCTCGACGCTCGGTTGGATGTCTCGGCGAAGGGCCTGCTTTTCGGCTGGTGGACAATACCGGCGGTATGGTTCAGCGCGATCTTGCTTCTGAACTATTCGCTTCCGAACGGGCGCAGCCTCGGTCCAGACTGGGCGACGAGTTTGCGCGCAGCAGAACGAACCTGCGTGGCGACTACTGCCGGCTACGTCAGTGTCCCCATCGCACCTGGCAACCCTTGGTCCGTCCGCATCCCCTGTCCATGACTGCGGAGTGACGCAGGATACTGGAACAATGAGAGCGCTTCCTGGCCGTGACGAGGAGTGTCCCGCAACCTCTCTGGGAGTGCGGAGTCATCGCTGAGACGAACGCCGGCTACTGCGCCATCTGCATGAAGGAGGCGACTTTCGTCGTCGAGGGGCCGTGGCTGCGCGATCAGTACAAGTGCCGAGGGTGCCATACGATTCCGCGCCAGCGCGCCGTGATCGAAGTGCTCAATCTCGTACGGCCGGAATGGCGAACCCTCCTGATCCATGAGAGTTCGCCTTCACTGTGGTTCCTTCGGGACCAATGCCGGGGCTATTCGTTCTCGTACTTCTTCGAGGATGTGCCTCGCGGCGCTCACAAGGACGGCATCCGGAGCGAGGACCTCGAAGACCTGACATTTCCGGACGAGACGTTCGACATCTTCATCACGCAGGATGTCTTGGAGCACGTCTTTCGCCCCGACCGGGTCTTGCGTGAGATCTCGCGCGTGCTCAAGCAGGATGGCATACACATCTTTACGACGCCGAAGCACAAGTCGCTCGAGTCAAGCTATGCGCGCGCAGTCATGACGGAAACAGGGGTCACGCACGTCCATGAGCCGACATACCACGGCAACCCGGTCTCCTCCGACGGCAGCCTCGTGACGTGGGACTATGGTGCAGATCTGGACGACCTGCTTCAGGAGTGGTCCGGCTATGCCACGAGCAACTTCATCCTCAGAGATCGAAGGAAGGGCATCGACGGCGAGCATCTCGAAGTGTTCGTCACCGTGAAAGACGCGGCCAACATCGTGCCTCTGCCTGTGCCCCGCGGGCCGTTCGGTCGTTGGCGCCACCGACCCTGATGCAGACCGACGTCGTCCCGTTTAGCCGACGACGGCGTCGCGTACGGCAAGGAGAAAGGTTCGGCCGAACCGGTCCGTCGGCTCGAGCACGGCGCTCTCGGCCCACTCGTTCCAGGCGTTGATGAAGACCAGGCGCTGATCAGGCGTACGATCCTGTACGGAGTCCACGGCGGTCGCCAGCCAGCGGCGGAACGTGTATGGATTCGAGCCGTACCAGACATCAGGCGCCCATTGCCGCCGCGGCGTGTTGTCGAACGTCACCATCACGCCTGGGAAGAACGCTGGGTCCGACCCGGCTCGCAACGCCCCTCTGCATGCTCGACAAGCGATTCGTAGCTGAGGATGTTGCCGCTGAAGGCGGAGTCGCACCCCGAGATCTGGAGTGTGGCAGCCAGTGCCAGACGTGGTTATGCGGTGGAAAGCCGAGTGACGCCATCGAGGCCGGGCAGCGGCTTGCGGTCGGCGCCGTCGAAGTCGGTGCCAAAGTCGACGTTCATGATGAAGAGCTCGCCGACGCCGGCGCTGCGGGCCCGGTGTCGCCAGTCGCTACGACCTCGGCCAGCTCAGGAATCAGGCCCGGCTCGGTAGATCGCGACGATCTTGCGACCATCGATCGTCATATAGCGCTCGTCGGCGAGGAACGGGAGGATGTCCTCGATGAACTGGTCGGCTGGGAACGCCGCTCGTAATCCTGGGCGATGAGGACGTCCGACTCTCGGCCGTCCCAGCGGCGGGTCCAGTTCTCGTTCGCCCACATGATGCAGAACGGCTGCGGCGATGTCGCTCTCCGCGAGCGCCTCAATAGGCGCGTTGAGCAGCCGCCTCCCGGCGAACCAGTAGTAGTAGTACATGAAGCCCGAGACCCCGCGATGCTTCGGCCAGCGACAGCTGGCTGCGCCGGACCTCATCGAGTCGCAGGTCGTAGAAACCGAGGTCGTCGGGGAAGCCGAGGCTGGTAGTGGCCTTGATAGACGGGCGTCGCTGCAGTCACGTTCGTCCACTCCGTGAAACCCTGGCTCCACCAACGGTCGTTTTCGGGGATCGGATGGAACTGCGGTAGGTAGAAGGGCACGACGCGAGCGCGTGGCTGCCGCGTGGGCCCGTCCAGGCGCTTGTAGCTCTCGCGGCTGCGCGGCGGTGCCAGCGCGCTCGGCCCCACCAGCGTCAGCCCTGCCTCGGCCGTGAGGAGGCCAATCGCACGTTCGAAGGCGTGTGCGGTAGTGGCATTCACCTGCCCAGCCTCCGATTCGAAGTCGTCGGCCGTGAGGTTGAGAGCTCGAAGGCCCTGCAGAACGAAGCCCCGCACCCAGTAGATCGACCCGGCCGCAAACCGCAGTCGATCTGGGGCGAGGGTGAGCTCGATGCGACGGAGGAGGTTCGCCACGTTGTCCTCGTTGTCGCCCCAGAAGTCGGGGCCGAGGATGCTGTCGTCGCCGGTCACCAATCCGAGCTCAGGCTGCTCGCAGAAGGCCGCGAGGATCGTGGCGATGTCGCTCTCGTCACCCAGAACCGCGTCGAGAAGGTCGACGCGCCAGCGTGAACCGTCGTCCTCGAACGCATCGTGATCGGCACGCCACTGGCTGCGTTTGGTGTGGGCCTTGAGGATCACGGAGTAGGCGTCGAGGTAGCCGGCGTTGACGAGCCCGACGAGCGGAAGAATGTCGCGGCCGCGGTTCTCGACTTCGAGCACTCGGAGGTTGCGCATGCGATCCAGGTCGTCGGGCGGCGCGATTGCCGCGCCGCTTGCATTCGTGACCCACAGGTCGTAGTCCACGGGGATGCTCCGGAGCCGGGCGACAAGCTCCGGCAGAAGCTCGGGATAGAAGACGTGGAGGACGACTGCCGACGCGGCTCGGCTTGGCGACCGGAAGGTCGTCACGGCTTCTCCAGACGTCTGGAAAGGCTCCGAGCTTTCGGCCAGTTGCCCGTTGCACCCAGGCGCCGAAGTCGGCCGGCCAGCCATCGATCCGAGGGACGCTCACGACAGTCGGGGGCGAGAGCCAGGCTCGCAACCGCGTGCGGAGGCGCACGATCTCCCGAATCCGCGCGGCGCCGCGCTTGAACGTCGACAAACTCACGGTTGGGCTTTTCTAGGCTGCATGTCGTCGACCCAATCGTTGACGTCGATGCCAAGCAGGCGCTTGACGACTGCGGGAGCGGTTTGCCCGGCAGGTGCCACGGCGGCATCCCGGAGGATCTCCCGCTTCAGGAACGGGAAGCCTTCCTCCAGCAGGGGTTCCCAGCCGACGATGACTGGGTTCTGCCCCGGTCGGACGAACCGTTCGTGGGAGAACGCAGGCACCTGGACGTACCCTTCCTCGCGCAGTAGCCGACTCAGGCCGATCTCGTTCCGAACGATGATTTGCTGTCTTCTCAGTCTCGTCGCGGATGCTCGACCAGAATCGCCGCAGCGGCTTATCGGCGAGGACGCCGCCGCAGAAGGCGAGAAAATACGACTGTAGATGGGATCCGAACTGCGTGCTATCCGTCAGGCCCCAGACGTCCGCCCTCGTGTCGTCGAGCTGCTGGAGCAGCGGCTGGAGGGAAGTGAACGGACCAACCATGCTGTCGTTGGCGATGATCACCCGTTCCGCCTCGGCGATCTCCGGCGCCAGTGTCAGCGCAACACTCCAGGAGCCGAAGTCGTAACCGATGTTCGGCTTGCGGATGACGACGAGCTGGTCTACTTCGACGGTCTGCGTCCCACTCGAGCTCAGCTTGCGCTTCGCACGCTGAGCTGACGACGACTCGGTATCCGAACGACTGAAGCTCGCGCACGAGGGCTGTGAGCGACTTCGTGACGCGGGCACGCGCCGACCAGTGAGCGACCACCGCTACGCGTGACGCTGTGCCTACCGGCAACGAGCCTCGTTCGATTCGCGCGAGATCGCCAACCAAGCCCGCGACAGACCTCGTGCGTCGTCCGACGAGCGCCACTAGCGTCTTCGCACAAACCGTCGCGACGCCCGAAGGGGCGCGGTGAGGCGCCACGAGAGCGTTTTCCTCATCGCCTTGACGTGGTCCCACGAGTCGAGCAGGTCGTTGCGGGTCGGCCTCGAGCTCCCCTTCGAGGTTTCGGCGGGTAGCGGTGAATTCGTCGCGAGTGGTGACGAGCTCGTGCTCGAGATCTCGGCTCTGACTGATCGCGGCGTTGCGCGTGGCGAGCATTTCGCCGACGAGTGCGCTCGTCCCGCGCTGGTCGAAGACGAAGCGGCTCATTCCCACCTGCTCGGAGAACGGTGGCGTCCGTGTCGTCTTGTCGAGTACGACGACCGAGTCGTAGCAATGAATCCCGTCGACATGCGCGGTCCAAAGACGGATCGACCGGCCCCGGGGCGTGGTAACGCGTGCAGGTCGTCGATTCGGCTCTTCGTCCACTCGATGAACGTTCCGCCGCGCCTCAGTCCACCGCCGAACTCCTCCCAGTAAGACGTGTGGCAGTCCTCGACGATGTACACACCACCGTCGTTCAGGCTCGGGAACAACGTCTCCACTGACGTGATCTGCTGCTGCATGGTGTGACCGCCGTCGTCGATGACGATGTCGAACGGCCCGTGCCGCTCGACCACGGTTCGGAGAAAGTCGGGGTCACCCTGATCGCCGATCAGAATGGTGCGGGCCGGGCTGGCGAGTCGCGACGTGTCCTCGTCGATGTCTACGCCGATCAGAACGGTCGAGGGGCCGAGATAGCGCTCCCACATGTCGAGCGACCCCCCGTGTGCCACCCCGATCTCGAGCACCCTGGCGCCCACATCCCTGAACGATGCGAGGTGCCGGTCGTAGATCGGAAAGTAGTGGACCCACTTGTCCAGGAGGCGGCCCGACCGGTGCGCGACGAAGTACGCGAACAGAGGGTTCTCGGACATCGCCACGGAGTCCTGGTTCAGGTAGAAGGCGAGCCTGTAGCACTCGTTCGCCAGATTTCGGTCGGCCTCTAGCCCGCGGAGTACGTCGCCAAGTAGGCGAACGCGCTCCACGGGGGAGAGCTCAGCGCTGTCTACAACCGGCCGGAGTTGTTCGCGCTCCTGCTCGTCCACCTCATCGCTGACGTAGACGATGTTCTTGGCGCGATCGTCATAGCCGGTGGCGAGCGCGTGCAGCAAGTTCGAGAGCGTGTCTCCGCTAAACAAGGGATCGTCCGATCATGGTGCGTGCGTTGGCGCCTGCAGCTCTGTGAGCGGAACTGGTGTCGCTGATCCGGGCGGCGACTGATATCGAGCGATCACATCGTCGGGCTTACCGATAGCCTCGACGACCCCGGAACGCAACAGCAGTGCACGATCCGCGAATGCCCCGATCGTGTAAAGGTCGTGCGTCACGAGCACGATCGTCTTCCTCTCCTCGCGAAACCGCTCGAAGGTCGCGAAGCATTTCTCCTGGAAGGCGGCGTCGCCAACGGCGAGGACCTCGTCGAGCAGCAGGATGTCGAAGTCGACCTGGATCGCGATCGAGTAGGCAAGTCGCATCTGCATAC
The DNA here is from genome assembly GCA_963730405.1 of uncultured Gaiellaceae bacterium. Classification (GTDB taxonomy): domain Bacteria; phylum Actinomycetota; class Thermoleophilia; order Gaiellales; family Gaiellaceae; genus Gaiellasilicea. The sequence goes on from CAVSRW010000012.1 coordinate 63,887, forward strand.
CCGACGAGAAGTTCTTGAGTTTCTGGTCGACGAAGCGTTCGAGCTCGGCGAAGGCGATGATCTCGTCGAAGCGCGCATCCAGCTCGCGTCGCGAGAGTCCGAGCAGAGTTCCGTTGACGCGCACGTTGTCGCGCGCGTTCAGCTCCATGTTGAAGCCGACGCCGAGCTCGATGAACGGCGAGAGAAGGCCGTCGACGCGTACCGAGCCGCTGTCGGCGCGATAAATGCCGGCGAGGATCTTCAGCAGGGTGCTCTTCCCGCTGCCGTTCGGCCCGACGATGCCGAAGAAGTCCCCGGGGTCGACGGAGAACGACACGTTGTCGAGCGCGCGCTGAGTCTCATAGGTCACCCGGCGGAACGGGTGCATGAAGTGCTCCTTGAACGTCGTTCGCTCCTCATGCGGTAGGCGGAAGGTCTTGGAGACGTTGCGGCCTCGATAGCAGCGCTCACACGCGCTCCGCGAACCAAGGCTCCTGCTTTCTGAACATCCAAAGTCCAAGGCCGAAGATGGCCAGCGCGATTGCAATCGGAATCAGGCGACCGGCAGAAGAGCTGAACGCCTCGTTCGCCGTGATCAGGTTTGGCCCAATATCCGGATAGAGGATGATCGCCCGGATGTCCTGCAGTATCTGCGTGATCGGACTCAGAAACGCGATCTTCCGCGCCCAGTCAGGAAGAAACCCGACCGGGTAGATGATCGGCGTGGCGTACAGGATCAGCTGCGTGGCGAGGTCCCAAATCTGGCCGATGTCCCGGAAACGAACGAACAGCGTTGCGAGAACGAGCGAGACGCCGAGGATGAAGACGTAGTACTCGAGCAATAGCAGTGGGATCAGGAGCCAGTTGAGCCGCGGCGGGATCTGGTTCCAGGCGATGAAGACGCCGACGACGACGAGGTTGACACCGAATGTGATCGCCGCCGCGAGAGTCATCGAGGTCGGAATCACGAGCCGCGGGAACGAAAGCTTGCGCAGCAACGACTCACGCGCGACGATCGAGGACATGCCGAGGTTCGTCGCATCCACGAAGAAGGTGTAGAGGACGATGCCGATCAGGAGTGCGAGCGGGTAGTACTGGGAGATGTCGCCCAGCCGGAAGATCTTCGCGAAGACCAGGTAGAGCATGGTGAAGAGCGAGAGCGGTTTGAGCACCGACCAGACGTACCCGAGCTTGGAGCCGGAGTACTTCAGCTTGAAGTCCATGGCCGCGGTCACGTGGAGGATCCGAAGGTTGTGCCGCATGCGCCTGGAGAACGCACCGTGAGCAGCCGAGTGCGCTGGGGAGGCCATGGCGGCCTAGGGTACCCGAGCGCGGGTGAGCCACTTGAGCCTACGCCGGGCGGCGCCGGATGCTCGAGTGAGCACCCGTCGTGCGCTCCCCGAGAGACCGTGGCGGGCGAGACCGATCCGCAGGCGCAACCGAAAGAACTCGACCTCGGCGGCAGGACCAAGGCCGGCCGGCCGTGCGGACGTCGTGGCCGCATCGGCGAGGTGGCGGAGCGGCGCGACCACGAGCGGCCACTCGAGTGAGGGTCGGAGCGCCGCCGTCGCGAGCCTCGCGCGCCGCTGCGTGGGTGGGTCGTCCAGCATGATCTCCAGTGCCTCGACCCATCCATCCACGTCGCCGACGTCAACGGCGCGACCGCCTCCGCCGGCGACGATCAACTCGCCAAGCGTGTCGCCACGCGTCGCGACGATGGGCAGGCCCGCCCAGAGGCAGTCGAGGAATCGGGTCCGGAATGCGAACCGGGTCTCCACGTCGTCGAAGTGCGCCGAGACCGCAACGTCCGCCTCGAGGAGGTATCGGCCGCGCTCGGCGTACGGAACCCAGCCGAAGTTGAAGAAGACGACCCGATCGCGGAGCCCGAGCTCGTCGGCGAGCGCCACTGCCTCGCCGGCCATCGCCATGTTCGGGATGTGCGGATTCGGGTGCTTGACGCCGAGGAAGTACAGTCGCACGTCGTCGCGTCGCAGGGAGATTTCATGTACGGCGCGGATGACCGTGAGCGGGTCGAACCAGTTCCAGATCCCGCCCGGCCAGAGCAGGAGCTTGTCGCCCGCTTCGATCCCGGGCACGACGCCGCGCAGCGCCGGGCCTGGTTCCGGCGGATCCGGGTCGATGCCGAAGGGAACGACGTCGATGAGCGTGCGCAGCGAGGGGTCGCGCTGGTAGCTGGCGCGATCGAGGCGGCGGGCGCTCGCCAGCGCACCGAGCCAGAAGTCGCGTTGCTTCTCGCTCGCGCAGACGAACGCGTCTCCTGTCGCGAGCGCGGCTTCCTGGGTGAGGCTGTTCAGCTGGGCCATCGCGTCGCGGTACTCGGAGTGTTCTTCGCGAGCGTCGAAGGGAAGCTGCTCCAGGGTCGCAGGCGAGTAGAGGTCGTAGATGACGCGGGTCGGCAGGCGCGCGAGCGCGCGCATCGTCGTCACCGGGAGATGCTGCGTGACGACGACGTCGTAGCCGCGGACGCGAGCGGACATCCGAGCGGGATCCCACGGGTTGTCGTGCACGACCTCGAACGGCACGTCGGTGAGGTCGGTCTCGAAGGGTACGACGAGCGTGACGTCGAAGTCGCGCGCCAGCTCGACGGCGAAGTGATACGACCGGATCCCCGGCCCCGCCATGGTCTTGCCGACGTGGTCGTTGGAGACGACGAGCGCGCGCCGCTTCATCCGGGCATTCCTGCGAGCAGCCAGTCGAAATGGGCTCGTGAAGGCGCGATCCGGCGTCGGCTCGCCATGATCTCGGGCAACTCGCGCATGAGTGCGAGCACTGCCGGCGCGATCAGTCGCGGATGCGCCGGAAGCCGGAGCAGCTCCCCGGCCAGCACGCGTGCCGCCGCCGGTGCCGGAAGGCACTTGAGCGCGAAGCGCATCAGGTTGTGGTGCGACGAGGTGAGCCGTCGGGTGAGATCGCGTGCGCTCGTCGCGCCGCCGACATGGTGGCGCAGCCAGGCGTCCGGGACATAGACGCTGCCGTGACCGCGGAGCCACGCCCGCCAGCAGAGGTCCAGGTCCTCCCACTCCATGAAGAAGGTCTCGTCGAAGCCACCGAGCTCGAGCAGCAGCTCTCGACGGACGAGCATGGCGGCGCCGTGGGCGCTCACCGTCGGGACGACCTCGGTGCTCGGGACCCGATCATCGACGTGGAGACTGGGGATGTACTCGCGGAGCAGGCGGCCCGGGGAGACGGTCGTCCGCGCCTTGATGTCTCTGCCCGTCTCCCAGTCGACTTGACGGGGGTCGGCCGAGAAGCGCGACTCGTCTGCGCGGAGCGCCTCGACGAGCAGTTCCACGCAGCGCTCGTCGAGGGCGACATCGTTGTTCAGGAGTAGCACGAGCTCTGCCGACGTCGCACGAGCTCCCTCGTTGTAGAGATGGCCGAGCCCGAGGTTGCTGCGGCGCAGCACGCGCGCTCCCAGAGCTTCCGCGACCGCAACGCTCCGGTCGCTCGACTCTCCGTCCACGACGATCACGTCGCGCGGCCGCAGCGTCTGGGCCTCCAGGCTGTGGAGGCAATCGGGGAGGAGGTGCTCGCCCTGGTAGTTGCCGATCACGACGGCTATCTCAGGCACCGGCGAGCTCCGCGAAGGCCGACGCCAGCTGCGTGCGGAGGCGGTCCGGCGAGTGATGGTCCTCGACGTAGGAGCGACCGCGGGCACGCTGCTCGGCCAAATGCTGGTGCTCGGCGAGCGCGTTCGCGATCGCATCGGCGAGTGTCTTGGGCGCAAAGTCCGCGAGCACCGTTCCTCCCCCGGAGGAGACGACGAGATCCTCGGGGCCCCCGCACGGTGTCACCACGACGGGAACGCCCGAGGCGAGCGCCTCCGCCACGACGATTCCGAAGCCCTCCTGAAGCGATGGAAGGACGAAGAGCGAGGCCTGGCGCAGCTCGTCCGCGACGGAAGCGACCTCGCCGACGGCTTCTGCGCCCTCTGGCAGGGGCATCCGGGGAGTCCGTCCGACAAGGCGTAGCCGTGCTCGTGGATGCGCCGCTCGAACACGCGGCCATGCCTCGAGCAGCAGCCGGGCGTTCTTCCGAGGGTCGTCGGCTCGACCGACGAAGACGACTCTGGGCCGCTCCAGCCGCTCGAGCCAGCTCTCGTCCGGCTCCGGAGAGTAGAGCTCCAGATCGACCGGGATCGGCAGGATCCCGATCTGCTCCGGGGCGACCGCAGCTGCACCGGCGAGGCCGTCCCTCGAGCTCGGGCTCGTGGCGAAGAGCCGCGTCGCGCCCAGAAGCACGCGCCGCTCGAGCTTGCGCAGGAGCGGCGCGTTCAAGTCGAGCGCAAGGCGCCGCGATCGCTCCAGGTGCGGTCTGCGCGCTTTCCACTCGTCGTCGAGGGCGGTGCCGATCCAGGCGGCGTACGGTCTTCCGGAACGCGCGGCGCCATAGCCGTACGGAGCTGCTGCCGCAACGATCCAGGCGCTGTTTGCCTCCCGCACTGCCCGCGCAATTCGTCCCGACTGCGCGAGCTGAGCCAGGGAGTCGGCGAACGGCAGGAAACGCGGATGGAGCAGCGTCGGCTTCCGGTCCAGCTCGGTCGCTGCTCGCACGAACGCCTGCGTCTGCGCGAGTGCGCCCCCGCCGAAGCGCGGGTCCTGGGTAACGACGGCGACGTCCGTCACACGACTCGTTCGTAGATCTCCGCCTGCAGCCGGGCGACGCTGTCCGGGGACAGCTCCGCCGCCACCTCTTGGCCTTCCCGGCCGAGCTCTGCGCGCAGCCGGTCGTCCCCGAGAAGTCGCTCGAGGCCGTCACGAAGTGGAGCTTCTCCGTATGGCACGACGAGAGCGCCTCGGTCGCGCAGGAGCCCTGCAATTCCGCAGCGGTCGGTCAGGAGCGACGGTGTCCCGGCGGCCGCGGCCTCCGCGGCAACCATCCCGAAGTTCTCGTGAGCGGACGGAAGGGCGAGTACGTCGGCGTCGCCGTACAGGTCGAGCGGCGACTCGACGGTGCCGAGCAGGTGGACGCGTCCGTTCGCCCCGAGCCGCTGCCGGAGGAGGAGCAGCTCGGACGTCAGCCCGTGGCCGTCGTCGGGGCCGATGATCGCGAGCTGCACGCGTTCCATCGAGGTGACGGCCGCGACGAGGTGCTCCAGGCCTTTGCCGCGCGCGATCCTGCCGACCGAGAGGACGAGCGGCGTCTCAGCGTCGAGCCCGAGTCGCTCTCGGAGCGGTCCCGGGCGTGCCGGCGGATCGTACGGTGCGGGGAACGCATTCGGGCGGATGGCGATCCGCTCCGTCGGAACGACTGCCTCGAGTTCCTGCCGCTCGATCTCCGACGCGGCGATCGCGAGTGCCGCCCCGCGGGGCACGGAACGATAGAGCGTGGCGTCGAGGGCGCGCTTCAGACGCACCTTGCGCAACTTCGGCCGGAACATCCCGAGCGGCTCGAACACGTACGGAATGTCGTTCGCGCGGCACCAGCGGGCGGTCACGGTGCTCACGAAGTCGCGGAAGCCGAACACGTGCACCACATCGGGTCTCGGCAGCGAGTCGAGCACGCGGCCGAGCGAGGGGGCAATGCCGAACCAGCGGAAGCGGGCCGGCGTTCCGAGGTAGCGCACGGTCGCGCCGTCGACTTCGGCGACGCGCGAGCGGCGTGAGGGCCTCGTGCCGATCCCGGTGAGCGTGGTCGTCAGGACGTCGACGTGGTGGCCGAGCGCCGTCAGTTCGCGTGCCAGCGCCCGCATCACCGGGACCGGACCGCCGAAGGCTGTAGCCGGCCAGTAGGCCGGAGCGGCGAAGACAATGCGGAGGGCACGCGACATCGGTGGGGACGTTAGCCTGCCGGATCATGCGAGATCGGCTCGTGCTGGGCTATCACGACGTCTCGGATTCGGCCGGCTACGAACGGACCGTGATGAAGGCGGCGCTCCGGGAACAGTTGGTCAGCCTCATGCACCGAGGCTACGTCGGCACGACCTTCAGCCGCGCCATGCGTGCTCCGACCGCCTCTCGGTCGCTCGCGGTCACCTTCGATGATGGAGAACTCGGCGTCCTCGAGCACGCTTTTCCCGCGATGACGGAGTTGGGCGTACCGGGAACCGCTTTCGTATCGGTCGCACACGTCGGGACGCCGGGAATGCTCAGCTGGGACGATCTGGCGACACTCTCCGAGGCGGGGTGGGAGGTCGGCTCCCACACGATGACCCACCGGCGTCTCACAGAGCTGGACGACGTGGAGCTCGACGAGGAGCTCCGATCCTCACGCAAGGCGATCGAGGACGCGCTCGGTCAACCGTGCCGTTCGATCGCCTATCCCTACAGCGATGTCGACTCGCGTGTCCGCGCCTCCGCCGCCGCGGTGGGCTTCACGGCCGGCTGTACAACCGGCGGCCGGCCACGCGACGACGTCCTCTGCTGGCCTCGCGTAGGTGTACACGGCAGCGACAACCTCCTCGTCTTCCGGCTCAAGTCGAGTCGGTTCGGCCGGATGCTCCGCCGGACACCTCTCCGGGCACCCCTCGAGAGTGTCGGCCGCGCAGCGCGCGCCCTCAAGACGGGTTAGATCCTTCGACCTACGAGGGTCTCCTCGTCGACGATGAGGCCGTAGCGAGAAATCGCAGAGGCATCGAGAGCGGCCGCTCGCAGGACTTCCGTCGCGAACCCGGCGGCCTCGAGTTCCGCCAGCAAACCAGGCTGGCCGTCGACCGGCACCTGCAAGATTGCATGCCCGCCGCGCCGGAGCACCCGGTGCAGTTCCGAGAGCGCGCGCTCGCGCTCATCGACCTCGCAGAGAACGTGCAGTGCGAGCGCGGCGTCGAACGAGCCGTCCTCGAACGTCAACTCGCGCACGTCCATCTCGAGCTCCACCTGTGGGTTGTCCACGTCGATCGAGACACGCTCGATGCCCGCACGGGTGACGAGCCGCTCGAGCGGCCGGTCGGGCGACACCTGAAGAAGCTTGATCGGGGGTGCCAACAGCGCGGGACGCTCCCGAAGCTGCAACGCGAGCAGTCGGTGGCGCTCGTATGAGCCGCAGCGCGGACAGTAGAGGCTCGGATACTCGATGAAGCGGCGAAGCCTGGCACCGCAACACGGGCATTCGACACGATCGCCGCGCAAGGCGAGCGCGACGATGGAGCCGATCGTCCGCGTCAACGGGGCGTGAAACCGTCTGGGCACCAACGGTCTCACCGCGGTTCGCAGCCGGTGGAGCAGCACGGTGGACATCGCGAGGCGAGCGTAGCGTGGCTCTCGACCGTGAGTATTGTGGCGCGCTCGTGGCCAACCGACGCCGTCCACGCATTCTCGTCCTCAACCAGTACTACTGGCCCGGTGTCGAGGCGACCGCGCAGCTTCTGACCGAGCTCTGCGAGGCACTTGCCGAGTTCTACGACGTCAGGGTGATCACGGGGCGCTTGCTCGGTTACGAGGATCAGGCCGACTACGAGCTTCGGCACGGAGTCGAGATCATCCGGGTGCACTCGACAGCGTTCGACCGGGCACCTCTGCACCGGCGGGCGATCAACTACTTCACCTACCTGGCTCGCGCACTACGCCGAGGTCTACGAGGGCCGAGGCCCGATCTCGTTCTCTCCATGACCGACCCGCCGATGGTGGGCGACGTGGCGCTCGCGGTGGCGCGCCGCTTCCGCGTCCCGCTCGTGGTCGTCAGCCAGGACGTCTTCCCGGAGATCGCGGTCGAGCTCGGGCGGTTGACGAACCCGTTACTCGTCCGCCTGCTCGATGCGCTGACGCGCCTGTACCTGCGCCGGGCCGACACCGTCGTCGCGATCGGCGAGACGATGAAGCAGCGTCTCGAACACAAGGGCGTGCGGCCCGAGCGCGTGCAGGTGATCCCGAACTGGGTCGACACGACGGCGCTCGTGCCTCGGGAGCGGGCGAACTCCTGGGCGCACGCAAACGGCTTCGCCGATCGCTTCGTCGTGATGCATTCGGGCAACATCGGCCACGCCCAGGACCTCGACACGCTGATTCGAGCGAGTACGCAGCTCGAGGATGTGGCCGAGCTCGCGGTCGCACTGGTCGGCTTCGGGGCTCGGCACGCGGATTACGTCCGGATGGCGGCGCACCTCCGTGCCGACAAGGTCACCTTCCTCGACTATCAGCCCCGCGAGCTGCTGCCGCAGTCTCTCTCCAGCGCGGACATCCACTTCGTCGGACTTGCTCGTGGGCTGAGCGGCTACGTCGTGCCCAGCCGGCTCTACGGCATCCTCGCCGTCGCGCGACCTGTGATCGCCGCGGCCGAGGAGGACAGCGAGACCGCGCAACTCGTGCACGACGTCGGCTGTGGGATCGTGATCCCCCCGGGCGAGCCGCGCCTGCTCGCCGAGACGATCCGGGCGGCCGCGGCCGGCGACTACGACCTCGAGGCGATGGGCCGGCGCGGTCGCCTGTGGGTCGAGCGAGAGGCGGATCGAGTGGTTGCGGTCGCTCGCTACAAGCGGCTGATCGACGACCGATTGCAGCAGTAGTCTCCCGAGGTGTCGACTTCCCTCGTTTGGGGGATGGAGAGTCGGCCGCGGATGGCAAAGGATGATCTCTGGGACGTTCCCTGCGGCGGGAACGGCGGCGGTTAGGGAGAGGCGGCGGCTTTGGGCACGATTCGGGTAGTCCTGGCGGAGGACCACGCGCTGATGCGCGATGCGGTGAAGCTCGTCTTCGACGAGACAGACGACGTCGCGCTCGTCGGCGAGGTCTCGAACGGGCACCAGCTGCTCCCCTTGCTGAAGCAGGTGGAGGCGGACTTCGTCCTCCTCGACGTGCAGCTCCCGGGTCTCGACGGGCTCGGCTGCCTCGAAGCGCTCGCCGAGCACCACCCGCAGGTCAAGGTCGCGATGCTCTCGGCCGTGGAGGACACCCAGGTGATCGAGTCGGCCTTCCGCCGCGGCGCGCACGGGTACATCCTCAAGTCGGTCAACCCGTTCGACCTGCCGGCGGCGATCCGCCAGATCGTCGACCAGAGCGTGATCCACCGCTCGCTCGCCTCACGCGAGGGCGCGGCGCCGGCTCCGCGTGCAGGCGGTCTCTCGGAGAAGGAAGTCGCCGTGCTCGTCGAGCTCTGCCACGGGCACACGAACAAGCAGATCGCGTCCCGCCTCTGGCTGAGCGAGCAGACGGTGAAGTTCCACCTGCGCAACATCTACCGCAAGCTCGGGATCAAGAGCCGGACCGAGGCGCTCCGCTACGCGTACGAGCACGACCTCGCCGTCCGGGCACCCGCAGCCTAGCCAGGACTCTCGACGAGCACGTCTCCCTCGGCGACGCCGAGGCGCTCGCACTCGCCCGCGGCGAGCTCGAGCACCGTGCTCGCGCGCCTGGCGGCCGCGAACCGCCACGGCCGCAGCGCGGCCCGGATCGAGACGACGCGGCGCTCGTCGTCGAGGAAGACGACGTCGATCGGGAAGCGCATGAAGTGCGTGTGGACGGAGCTCGTGCGCGGGAAGAGGAGCCCCGTCTCGGCCGGCAGCTCGGGCCACTCCCATCAGGCCGCGGAAGCGCGTCAGGAACGACGACGCGACGCGCGCGCGGCAGACGAGGCGGCCGTCGGAGCGCGCGAGGTCCACGTGGTCGGCCACGCGTCCATTGTCGCCTCTCGCGCCAACCGAAGGTGATCCGAAGGGGTGGTCCAACCCACCCCTTCGCGGTGCGGAGCAGCCTCCGCCTCCCGCCTAAATGGAACGTGTCAAGCAGTGCCGGATGAAGCCGGCCTGCAAGTTCAAAGGGAGGTAGGGAATGTTCGAGCGGATTTCGCTCAAGCTGGGCGAGCTCCTGACGGGGCTCAAGCGCGAGGAGGGCCAGGGCGCGACCGAGTACGCCATGGTCATCGCTTTCATCGTCGTCACCCTCGGCCTGGGTCTCGGCCTCATGGGTGGCGCGATCGAGACGTTCCTCAGCGACGTTGCCGACGACGATCGGCACGCCTGATCTAGGGCTGACGGTCGAGGGCGCCTGACATGGATCGGCTGACGACGCACCTGTGTCGACTCCGCGCAGCGCGCTCTCGGCTCGTCCGCCGCACCGTGTTCGCGGGAGCTCCGGGAGCCTTCGTTCGAAGGCTCTCGGAGCTCCCGCGGGCGGTCGCGGATTCGGAGCGAGGACGGCCAGGCGGTCGGTCGAGTTCGCGATCGCCGCGCTGCTTCTCTGCCTGATCATCATCGCGATCTTTCACTTCGGGAAGGTCATGAACTACTGGCTCGACCTCAATCACGTGGCGAGCGAGGGGGCGCGGAAGGCGTCGGTCAACACGCTCGACACGGATCGTCCTCCGCGGCCGGCTCGAGACGATCGAGCTCCGCGACGGCGGCACCACGTCGATCCCGAACCCGGCGACCATCGCGGTCTGCTTCCCGGAGGGCACCGGCGACGTCGGCGATCCCGTCGAGGTGCAGGTCGCAGCCGACTACGAGCTGCCGTTCATCGGCGCGACGATCACTCTTCGTGGCAGCGCGACGATGCGCATGGAGCAGTCCGCGGACTTCGCGGCGGTCGGGACGTGCGTATGAACGCCGCGCGCGGGACCGAGTCCATCCTGAACGAGAGACGGCGGCGTCGTCGTCTTCGTCGGGCTGTTGATGCCGGTCATCCTCTTGTTCATCGCGTTCAGCGTCGACATCGGCAACTGGTGGGTGCACAAGCGCCATCTGCAGCTCCAGGTCGACGCGGCTGCGCTCGCCGGCGGCGCGCGGTTCAGTCAGTGCTTCCCGGACTTCTCGGCGACTAGCCCGGGAATGACGTGATCGAGGCGGAGGCGACGAGGTTCGGCGGCGGTCCGGGCTCGACCTACAACGGCCAGGTCGGCAACGCGAACCAGGGCACGATCGGCGCCCTCGTCTACCAGAGCAAGACGTACCCCGCCGGCAGCAATCCCGCCGACGACACGAAGGAACAGGACGCCATGCGAGGCGCTGCGAGTTCGACGTCAAGGCGAGCGAGGCGGACTTGCCGCTGCTCTTCCAGCTTCCCGGGCTCTCGTCGGTCGCCGCGATCAACGCGCACGCGCGCGTCGAGCTCAAGAAGGTGCGGATCTTCGAGGGCATGCTCCCGCTCGCGGTGCCGGAGGTGCGCCCCAGGCACGTGACGGCGACGTTCGTCGACGAGTCGGGTGCGGCCGTCGGCGCGCCGGTCGCGCTCACCGGGCCGACGGCCTCGGGTGGGCTCGCGAACTGGACCGGCACCGGCAGCGTCCCGGTCACGGCCGGACGGAAGCTCGGTGTCCGCATCGGCATGGGCCAGAACGCCGGAACGTGCGCGGCGGCGAACGGGGCGGGCGGCCTCGGCTACTCCTGCTTCGACTCACAGAACTACTCGACGGGCTCGTCGCGGTCGCCGGCTTCAGCGGCTCCGGAGCCGGGACGCCGGAGCTGACCGACGCGCGCCTCGTTCGAGGTTTGGCCCGTGACGGCGTGCTCGGGTTCGCCCTTCTTCTCCGAGGAGGCGCTGTCCGGCGGGGCGACGTCCTGCGGCACCGGCGTCCAGGCCAGGGTGCGAATCGCGACCGGCCGCGCGATCGATCCCAGCGCAGGTTCTGAGCTTCGCAAGGCCACGATCGAGGGGCCCGGGCTTCAACGAGACCGCTGACTTCACTGACTACGACGCGGGACGGCGTGTGGTCGACGCACGGTACCCCTTCGCGCTGCCGCTCGGCGAGCGGGAAGTACGACGTCTCGCTCGAGTGGAGACTACGGGAGCCGGTCCGCAGCAGGAGCTTCCCGAATGTCCAGCAGGTCTACAGCGCCGGCGACGACAGCGGCCCGATCAAGGCCGTCTCGCTCACGGGCGGCAGCGCCCCGGCGACGACGGCGTACTCGCTCGCCGCCGGCACGCAGACGCTGACGGTGAATGTGAGCCTGGAAGGCAAGCCTCCAGCTGAGCGCCCCCGGCGAGACGGTTCTGCTGCGGCTCACCGGTGGCAGCCGCACGAGCGCCGTCGCCTGCGACGGGCCGGGTGTGAGCGCTCTTCCGGGACACCGATCATCAACGGCTGCTCGACGCCGTACCAGATCAACGAGATCGGCTACTGCCCGGATCCCGGCGAACCCGGATCCCAGCGACTGCGTCGCGACGCAGACCGGTGACTTCCGCAACCCGACCACAGGATGCGCTCGACGAGCGCTACGCCGTCCTGTCCGCCGTACAACTATCCCAACTACGACCGAAGACGATCCGCGCGTCGTGATCCTGATGGTCACGGACTTCTCGGCTCTCAGCGGTAGCGGCTCGACCGATGTGCCCGTGCTCAACTTCGCCGCCTTCTACATCGGCGGGTGGACGTGACTCGGCCTGCGCGAACAACTCGCCTGCCCCGCCCGGGCTCGGCGGAAGAACGGAGCGATCTGGGGCCACTTCGTCTTCTACGCACGACCGAACCCACAGAACGCGAGCGACGAGACGTGCGATCCGACGCTCATCACACCCTGCGTCCCCGTCATGACGCGCTAGGCAATCGAAGGAGGAGAGACCAATGCAATTCGCAACCAAGCTCGTGTCGACGCGGAGGGGGACGCTGATCGCGGCGCTCCTGATCGCCCTGCTCGCCGGCGCGTCGATCCTGCTCTACCTGAACAGCTACCGCGACAGCCTCCAGGCACAGGGTGCCATGGTGACGGTTCTCGTCGCGAAGGACTCGATCCCGAAGGGAACCGCAGGCAACGTCGTCGCCGAGAAGGATCTGTACACGGTCACGACGATCCGCGAGAGCCAGGTGCTGGACGGGGCGCTGAGCGACCCCGCCTCGCTCCGGGACAAGGTCGCGGCGCGCGAGATCTTCGAGGGCGCCCAGCTCACGGCCACCGACTTCGTCGCGGCGGGTGACTCGCTCGCCGCCCAGCTGACTGACAAGGAGCGTGTCATCTCGGTGCCGCTCGACTCCGCGCACGGGCTGATCGACGGGATCGAGGTCGGTAATCGCGTGGACGTGTACGCGGGCTTCAACGTGATCCCGCTCGACGCCGGCGGCAGGCCGATCAACGGTGGGCAGGCCCGCCCGATGCTCCGGCGGATCCTTGCAAACGTCCCGGTCCTGGCCCTCGGTGAGAAGAGCAAGGGCTCGACGAACGTGAGTCTCGGTGTCGACGACGTCGAAGCTGCGGAGGTCGCGTTCGCGTCCGACAACGGCAAGTTGTGGCTCGCCCTGCGGCCGCAGTGCGGGCGCCAAGGCGTCCCGGCCCGGGATCGTCACGGTCGAGACGATGCTCCTCGGCGTTCCGCCGGTGCAGATCCTGCGCTCGGTGGGAGGCCGGCCGTGAACAGCCGGGGCTTCCACGTCTACGCGGCATTGGAGGCGAACCTCGGTCTGGAGGCAATCCGAGAGGCTTTGCCGGCCGGCACGCCGCTCCGAGCGGTGCAGCTGGCGGACGTCGGCCGCGCCGGCAGCGAGATCCAGCAGGGCGCGGATCTCGTCATCGTCGGCTGCTCCGAGGCGCACGAGCAAGCGCTCGAGGTGATCGGCGCCGCGAACGCCCAGCGGGCCGACAGGCCCGTCGTCGTGCTGTACCACGGTTCGCCGAACGGCTTTCTCGAGCGGGCGTTCGAGGCCGGCGCGGACGACCTCGTGTCGCTGCCGCAGTCGGCGGGCCAGCTCGGGTTCGCGTTCGAGAAGGCTCTGGCGCGGAGCCGTGGCGCCGGCGCGGCCTCGTCCGAGGGGGCGATGATCACCGTGCTCGGGCCGAAGGGCGGCACCGGCAAGACGGTGACGTCGTCCAACCTCGCGGTGGCGCTCGCGCTCGAGGGCAAGCTCGTCCGTCATCGTCGATCTCGACCTCCAGTTCGGGGACATCGGGCTCGCGCTCGGCCTCGAGCCGACCAAGACGATCTACGACCTCGCCACCTCGGGCGGCACGCTCGACGGCGACAAGATCGACAGCTTCCTCGCCCAGCACGGCTCCGGCGCGAAGGCGCTTCTCGCGCCTCTGCGCCCGGATCAGGCTGCCGCGATCGGCACCGCCTTCCTGCGCGAGGTCTTCGAGATCCTCCGCTCGCGGTTCGACTTCGTCATCGTCGACACGCCCCCGGCGTTTTCTCCCGAGGTGATCGCGGCGGTGGACTCGTCCTCGCACCTGTGCATGGTCGGGATGCTGGACGCGCTGTCGCTGAAGGACACGAAGATCGGGCTCGAGACGCTGGGCGAGATGGGCTACGACCCACGTGCGATCACGCTCGTGCTCAACCGCGCCGACTCGAGCGTCGGGATCACCCAGCTGGACGTCGAGCAGCTGCTCGGCCGCGCGCCGGACGTGCTCGTCGGCAGCGACCGGGCGATCCCTCGCGCGCTCACGAGCGGCGAGCCGATCACGGTCGCCGAGCCGAAGTCGAAGGCGGCCCGGTCGTACGCCGCCCTGGCAGAGCGGTACCTGGCGGTCCCGGCGCTCCCGGTGGCCGCGTCCAACGACAACGGGCGGCGGCGGCTGCTGCTGCGGAAGGCGAGCTGACGATGGAGCTGCACGAGCGGATCGCGAACTCGCCGGTGGGGCCGGCGCTGCGGGCCACGAACGGCGACGGCACTGCGCCCGACCCGTTCGCGGAGCTGAAGAACAGGATCCACCTGGCGCTCGTGAGCGAGCTCGGGCCGCGCCTGTTCGACGTCGAGGACAGCGGCGCCGTCCGCGCTCGCGTCGAGTCGGAGATCGGCGACCAGCTCTCGCAGGAGGCGGGGATCTCGCGCGACGACCGGGCGCGGCTCGCCGCGGAGATCGCGGACGACATCTTCGGCTACGGCCCGCTCGAGCGGCTCCTCTCCGACCCGACCGTGTCGGAGATCATGGTCAACGGCCCTCGCGACATCTGGATCGAGCGCGGCGGCCTGCTCTCGCCGACGACGCTGACCTTCACGGACTCCTCGCACCTGCGCCGGATCATCACGAAGATGGTCGGCCAGATCGGCCGGCGGATCGACGAGTCGTCGCCGCTCGTCGACGCGCGCCTGCCCGACGGCTCGCGCGTGAACGCGATCATCCCGCCGCTGTCCCTCTCGGGCCCGCTGCTGACGATCCGCAAGTTCGCGCAGAACCGCTTCCGCATGTCCGAGCTGATCGAGATCGGCACGCTCACGGAGGAGTCGGCCTCGTTCCTCGAGAGCTGCATCAAGGCGGAGCTGAACATCCTGATCTCGGGCGGAACCGGCTCCGGCAAGACGACGTTCCTGAACGCCCTCTCCGAGGCGGTGCCGGACAGCGACCGGATCGTCACGATCGAGGATGCGGCCGAGCTGCAGCTCAACCAGCGGCACGTCCTCCGGCTCGAGTCGCGGCCGAAGAACATCGAGGGCGAGGGCGAGATCACGATCCGCGACCTCGTCCGGAACGCGCTCCGCATGCGCCCCGACCGGATCATCGTCGGCGAGGTCCGAGGCGCCGAGGCGCTGGACATGCTCCAGGCGATGAACACGGGCCACGAGGGCTCGCTCTCGACCGTGCACGCCAACTCGCCTCGCGACGGCCTCAACCGCCTCGAGACGATGGTGCTGATGGCCGGGTACGAGCTGCCGCTGCGCGCGATCCGCAGTCACGTCTCGTCCGCGCTCGACCTCGTGATCCAGCTCGACCGGCTCGACGACGGCTCCCGCCGCGTGGTCGAGATCTCCGAGGTGCAGCGGATGGAGGGCGAGGTGATCACGCTCCAGAAGCTGTTCGAGTTCAAGATCGACCACTTCGACGAGGAGCGGCGGATCGTCGGCCGGCTCCACCCGACCGGGCTCCGCCCCGGCTTCCTCGGCAAGTTCGAGCGGCACGGGATCGAGCTCCCGCTGAGCCTCTTCGGGGGCACGGCCAGCGCGATCTACGGCGCAAACGCGGCCGGTCTCCCCGAGTGGGGGAACGGGAGCGACCGATGAGGCGCCGGCTCGCACTGCTCGCCGCCCTCGCGGGCGGCATCACGCTCGTCGGCGCCGCGGGGGCGGCCACCCCGGCGCCGACGAACGGATCCGGCGTGCAGGTCGCGCCGGTGACGCGCCTGCCGTTCCCGGAGCGGGGCTACGTCGTCAGCGTCCCCGAGTCGCGGGCACTCGACGCGAGCAGCGTCGTCGTGCGGGAGAACGGGATCCGCGTCAAGGGCGTCAGCGTCGACTCCCTCGCGGGCAGCGGTCTGCGCTTCGGCGTCGTCCTCGCGCTCGACGCGAGCGAGAGCATGACCGGCGGCCCCGCGGCCGCCGCGCTCGAGGCCGGCCGCACGTTTCTCTCCCACCGGACGGCGACCGAGGAGATCGGGATCGTCGCGTTCAACGGCGAGATCTCGGTGCTCAGCGGGCTGACGCGCGACGGCGCGGCGCTGCGGCGGACGCTGGAAACCCAGCCCACGCTCGCCTATGGGACGCGCATCTACGACGCGATCACGCGGTCGCTCGGCCTGCTGCGCGACGCCAAGCTCTCCTCCGGCTCGATCGTCCTGCTCTCGGACGGCGCCGACATCGGCAGCCTGCGGTCACTCGACCAGGCGGTGGCCGCTGCCGAGAAGCAGCAGGTACGTGTCTTCACGGTCGGGCTCCGCTCCGGGGCATACGACCCGGCACCGCTTCGTGCGATCGCCGAGCGCACCGGCGGGACCTACGCGGAGGCACGCTCGGCGGTCGAGCTCGACGCGGTCTACGAGCAGCTCGGCGCCCAGCTCGCCGGCGAGTACCTGGTTCGATACCGGTCGGCGGCGCGACCGATGGCGCAGGTGGACGTCGAGATCATGGTCCCCGAAGTCGGCAAGGCGTCGACGGCGTACGTTGCGCCGACGCCGTCGTTGCTGCCGCCGTACCATCGCTCCGCCCTCTCCAGGTTCCTGCTCTCGGCGGGGTCGCCGGTCGTCCTGAGCCTGCTGATCGCTCTACTCGTCTGCGCGCTGTTGTTCGCGCTCGCACGGCGGCCGCAGACAACGGTGGTGGACCGCGTCAAGACCTTCGCTCCGGCTTCGAGGAGCATGTCGCGCGACATGGGGCTCGCAGCAGTCCTGCGCGCGCCGATGCGTAATCAGTACGCCGGCGGCTGGTGGGCCAAGCTCGAGCGCGACCTCGAGTTGGCGAGGATGGACGCGAGCCCGCGCAAGGTCGTCGCCATCTCGCTTGCCGGCACGATCGCGATCGTCGCCCTCGCCGTCGCTCTGTCGGCACCGCTCCTCGGCCTGCTCGGCCTCGCGACGCCGCTCATCGCGCGCGGAGTGATTCGGAGAAGGCTGAAAGGCGTGCGCGCCGAGTTCGCCGAGCAGTTCCCCGCGAGCCTGCAGGTGCTGGCGTCGGCGCTGCGGGCCGGCCACAGCTTCGCCGGCGCCCTCGGCGTCGTCGTGGAGAACGCGCGTGAGCCTGCCCGGGGCGAGTTGGCCCGAGTGCTGCAGGACGAACGGCTCGGCGTTCCGCCCGAGGACGCGATCCGCAAGCTCGCTCGCCGGATGGCAAACCGAGACATCGAGCAGGTCGCTCTCCTGGCGGAGCTACAGCGCACGGCCGGAGGCAACTCAGCCGAGGTCCTCGACACGGTGGTTGCGACGATCCGGGAGCGGGCAGAGATCCGGCGGCTCGTCCGGACGCTCACGGCGCAGGGGCGCATGTCGCGCTGGATCCTGACTGCCTTGCCCGTGTTCCTGGGCGGCTTCCTGTTCCTCGTCAACCCGGACTCCATGAACGCCTTCCTCACGAGCAGCGTGGGTCAGGTCTCCATGTTCGTCGCTGCGCTCATGGTTGCCGCCGGTTCAGTGCTCATTCAACGAATCGTCGACATCGACGTCTAGGAGATCCCGATGGCCCTCGTCCTCATTCTCGGTCTAGCCCTCCTCGCCACCGCTGGTGTCCTTGCGCTTCGCGCTCTGAGCCTTGCGCAGGCCGGCCGGCGGCGAACTCTCGACCAGATCGCCGTGTACGGATTCCGATCCGCTGAACCTGTCGTCGCCACGCCCACCGATCTGCGGACTGTCTTCGGTGGCATCGCTGCGACGACGGGCGAGAAAGCGCTCGGCAGATTCGAAGGCCTGCGATCGGGTGAGGGTGCGCTGCGCAAGCTGCTGACGTCGGCCGGGATGTACCAGACGTCTGTCGCGTCGTTCGTCGGGGCACGGATTCTCGCGACCATGGTCGGGCCGACCATCTTCGTCCTCTGCCTGCTGGCGGGAAGTGTCGACATGCGCGTGCTCCTTTCATGCGGGTTGCTGACGGCGATGGGATGGTTCCTTCCGAACGTCGTCGTGCAGCGCCGGGCTCGTCTTCGGATCGAGAAGATCGACCGGGAAGTACCGGAGCTGGTGGACTTGCTCGTCACGACCGTCGAGGCAGGCGTCGGCTTCGCCGCGGCGCTGCAGCTGGCCTCGAGAAGCATCGAAGGCCCGCTCGGCCAGGAACTGCGCCTCGCGCTGCGCGAACAGAGCCTCGGGCTGACGCCGGAAGAGGCCCTTCAGAATCTCGCGATCCGGGTGGACAGCCCTGCGACTCGCATGTTCACGCAGGCGCTCCTCCAAGGGGAGTCTCTCGGCGTCTCGATCGGCACGATCCTTCGCGACCTGGCGATCGACATGCGCAAACGTCGCCGTCAGTCCGCCGAGGAGCGCGCACAGAAGACGCCCACGAAGATCCTCTTTCCGTTGATCGTGCTCATCCTGCCGGCGATGTTCATCGTCGTGATGGGCCCCGCGATCATGGACATTGCCCGCTTCTTGACGGTGTAGGACGGCGCGGCGCTGTGCCGCGCGGCAGGTGACTCTCAGGTTCGGGCCACGAACCGCCGATACGAGCGGTTAAGGTTCGTCCACCGGGTACGAGGGAGTCTTCGATGTCCGCTTCGCAGCTGTTGATGGCGTTTGCCGTGGGAACCGCGCTCTTGGCGCTCTGGTCGTTCGTCCGGTGGCCGGGGATCGCCCCGACGACGATGAAGGCGGCCTTCTTCCGCCTGCTCGTCGCGTTGGTGTTGCTCCAGGTCGGTGCCAGCGTTCTCGGCGTGGGCGTCGATGTCGCCCCGGCGCTGGGGCCGCTCCTCGTCGTTGCGGCGGTCGTCCCCGTTCTGACCTATGCATTCCTCGCGTCGATCTGGTTCATGAAGCTCTGCGCAGACCAGATGCGCGGCGCTCTCTAGCGCGCGCTAGGGCGTCTCGAGCAGCGTCGCCTGGAAGTCCGGGTGGTGCGACGCCCAGGCGCGGACGAAGAAGAGGAGCTCGGCCTCGGCCTGACGCGTGTCGCCGCCCTCGAGCAGCCACGGCGCGAAGACCTCGACGGTGTCGAGGGCGGTACGGGCAGCGAGGCAATCCGTCTCGTTGAGCGCGTATACGAGCTCGGGGGCCAGCTCCGGGTGACTGATCAGCAGCTTCATCGCGCTGGAGCGAGTATTCGCCAGCCGGCCCGGGACCTGGGCGCACGATCGGGTAGTTCGGGCACGCGGAACGAGTAGTCCGCTCCGACGAGCGCCACCGGCTACTGCTCGGGCTGGTCGGACGCGGCGTCTGCCTCGGGCTCCGCGAACAGCTGCTGGAGCAGCTTGCGGGCCGACTCGAGCTTCGAGGTCGCGGGATCGTCGGCCGGCGTTCCCGCCTGCTCGTCCCCCACGTCCGAAGTGCTCCAGCTCGGCATGGCCCCAGCATCGCGTCGGCTTCGCGCGGGCGCTCCCGTCATCCGGGCGGGTCGCGGTGCCCACGCGGGTAGTCGCGCGAGCGACCGGCGCGGACCCACCCGAACGACCCACCAAACACCACCTATGGGTGGGGGGCTGAAGAGGGGGCGTCCCCAGGATGAGAGCGGTGATCAATGCGGCCTCCGCGCCTGCTGCGCGCGGATCGAGAAGGAGTGGTGGATGTTTCCGAACAGCGATACGAGCGAGAACCAGAGCAACGAGACACACGATGGCGCAGCTGCTGCCCGCAGGCGCGTCAGGCGGCTTTCCGTCGCGCTGCTTGTAGCGATCACACTCGTGGTCGGCATCACAGCCGCCGGGCAGCTCACGGCCGCCGAGGCGGCCGGGGTGGTCGTCGCGGTCGACGACGCGGGCGCCGATGACGAGCCGGGCCAGAAGGACCTGAACTGGCTCAGCATCGACTACGGCGCGCCCGGCGCGACGTCGCTCACGGTCAAGTGGGGCTGGGACGATACGTCGACGTCGGGTAACAACACCCGCGACGCCGGTTCGCTCTTCGACACCGACGGCGACGGGTTCGCCAACTACTCGCTCTACGTGACGGTGGAGACCGACGGCACCCACACGACGCAGCTCTATTCGTGCGCGGCCGACAATCGCACCGATCGCTGCGCCGGCCCCGCGCTCGTGGGCACGTTCGCCTCGACCGCGACGGTGGCCGTTGTCGCGGACGTGGACCCCTTCGGCGTGCCCGGCTCGGCCGACTACGACGCGGCCCACGTGACGGGGAACACGTGTCGCACCAACCCCGCCTGCTACACGCAGGACACCGTTGCGACCGCCGACATCCAGCTCGCGGACTTCGGCAACCCGGCCGACGCCTTCCTGCTCAACGTCTGCAGCTACCCCTCGGGCGAGCCGAACTCGGACCCGTCCGACTGCGTCTTCGCCGCCAACAACGGCTTCCTCACGATCGTGAAGGTCGCCAATCCGGACGACGGCACGTCGTTCCCGTTCAACGCCTCCGCGCAGTCGGGGTCGGGTGACTCCTCCTGGACGATCGCGGGTAGCGGCTCCGAGGCGCAGATCTCCTACGCCCGACCACCACTCTCGACCTGAACGAGGCCGTGCCGGCGGGCTGGAAACTGGACTCCGCCTCCTGCGCGATCCAGACGGCCACGCCGACCGCGACGGGAACGTCGACCGCTACAGGCATCGACAACCTCGAGATCCGCTCGGGGCTGGAGACCATCTGCACCTTCAACGACTCGCTGGCTCAGGGGACGCTCAGGGTGATCAAGACGGTCGTCAACGACAACGGCGGCACCCTTGGCGCCGGGTCGTTCTCGGTGCACGTGAAGAGCGGCGGCAACGACGTCGCCGGCAGCCCCGCCGCGGGCGTCGCCGGCCCCGGCGGCCGCGACTACACGCTGGCGCCCGGCACCTACGTGGTCAGCGAGGACGCGCCTCCCGCCGGCTATGCGCAGACCTCGATCGTCTGTGACGGCGTCGCGACGGACACGGTCACGGTCGTCGCGAACGCGACCAAGACCTGCACGATCACGAACAACGACGTCTCGGCGAAGCTGATCGTGATCAAGAACGTCGTCAACGACGAGGCCGGCACGAAGGGCCCGGCGGACTTCACGCTGTCCGTCACCGGCTCCTCGCCGAGCCCGGCCAGCTTCCCCGGCGCCGCGGCGCCCGGCACGCAGGTCTCGATCAACCCGGGCTCGTACAGCGTCTCGGAGAACGTCCTCGCCGGCTATACCGGCGCCTTCTCGGCCGACTGCACCGGCTCGATCGCGCTCGGCGAGACGAAGACCTGCACCGTCACGAACACCGATAACAACACTCCGAGCTCGATCGAGGTCACGAAGACCGCGAACCCGACCTCGCTGCCGGAGCCGGGCGGGAACGTTTCCTTCTCGGTCGCGGTGAAGAACACCTCGGCGGTCGACTCGGTGACGATCACGAGTCTGACCGACAACGTCTACGGCGATCTGGACGGCAAGGGCACCTGTGACGTGCCGCAGACGATCGCAGCGGGCGCCACGTACAGCTGCTCGTTCACCGGGCCTGTCTCTGGCGGCCCGGGCACGTCGCACACCGACGTGGTGACGGCGTCGGGCAAGGACGACGACGGCAACGACGTCTCCGACAGCGACGACGCGGTCGTTTCGATCACGAACACGCCGAGCTCGATCGAGGTCACGAAGACGGCGAACCCGACCTCGCTCCCCGAGCCGGGCGGGAACGTGAGCTACTCCGTCTCGGTCAAGAACACGTCCGCGGTCGACTCGGTCACGATCTCGAGCCTGACCGACGACAAGTTCGGCAACCTGGACGGGAAGGGCACCTGCGACGTGCCGCAGACGATCGCAGCCGGCGACACGTACAGCTGCTCGTTCTCTGCTGCGGTCTCCGGTAACGCCGGCGGCTCCCACACGAACGTGGTGACGGCGTCGGGTAAGGACGACGACGGCAACGACGTCTCCGACAGCGACGACGCGGTCGTCTCGTTCACGAACACGCCGAGCTCGATCGAGGTCACGAAGACCGCGAACCCGACCTCGCTCCCCGAGCCGGGCGGGAACGTGAGCTACTCCGTCTCGGTCAAGAACACGTCCGCGGTCGACTCGGTCACGATCTCGAGCCTGACCGACGACAAGTTCGGCAACCTCGACGGCAAGGGCACCTGCGACGTCAGCCCGGCAGTCGTTCTCGCGCCCGGTGAGAGCTACAGCTGCTCCTTCAGCGGCGCGGTCTCCGGTAACGCCGGCGGCTCCCACACGAACGTGGTGACGGCGTCGGGTAAGGACGACGACGGCAACGACGTCTCCGACAGCGACGACGCGGTCGTCTCGTTCACGAACACGCCGAGCTCGATCGAGGTCACGAAGACGGCGAACCCGACCTCGCTCCCCGAGCCGGGCGGGAACGTGAGCTACTCCGTCTCGGTCAAGAACACGTCCGCGGTCGACTCGGTCACGATCTCGAGCCTGACCGACGACAAGTTCGGCAACCTCGACGGGAAGGGCACCTGCGACGTGCCGCAGACGATCGCAGCCGGCGACACCTACAGCTGCTCGTTCTCTGCTGCGGTCTCCGGTAACGCCGGCGGCTCCCACACGAACGTGGTGACGGCGTCGGGCAAGGACGACGACGGCAACGACGTCTCCGACAGCGACGACGCGACCGTGACGATCACGGACGTCGCCGCGGCGATCCAGGTGACGAAGACGGCGACGCCGACCTCGCTGCCGGAGCCCGGTGGGAACGCCACCTTCGCGGTCGAGGTCAAGAACCTGTCCGGCGTCGACTCGGTGACGATCACGAGCCTGACCGACGACATCTACGGCAACCTGGACGGGAAGGGCACATGCGACGTCCCGCAGACCCTCGCACCCGGAGCGACCTACAGCTGCTCGTTCAGCGGCGCGGTCTCCGGGAACCCGGGCTCGAGCCACACGGACGTCGTGACGGCGTCCGGCAAGGACGACGACGGCAACGACGTCTCCGACAGCGACGACGCGACCGTCCGGATCACGGACGTCGACAGCTCGATCGAGGTCACGAAGACGGCGAACCCGACGTCTCTCCCGGAGCCGGGCGGCAACGCCACGTTCTCGGTCACGGTCAAGAACACGTCGGCCGTCGACTCGGTCACGATCGCGAGCCTGACCGACAACGTCTACGGCAACCTGGACGGGAAGGGCACGTGCGACGTCACCCCGGCAGTTGTCTTGAGCCCGGGAGCGAGCTACAGCTGCTCGTTCACGGGTGCGGTCTCCGGCAACGCCGGCAGCCAGCACACCGACGTCGTCACCGCCTCCGGCACCGACGACGACGGCAAGCAGCTGACGGACAACGACGACGCCGTCGTCACGCTCAGCAACGTGCCGAGCTCGATCACGGTGACGAAGTCGGCGAGCCCGACCGCGATCCAGGAGCCGGGCGGCACGGCGACGTTCTCGGTCGAGGTCAAGAACACCTCGGTCGTGGACTCGGTGACGATCACGAGCCTGACGGACGACATCTACGGCAACCTGGACGGGAAGGGCACCTGCGACGTGCCGCAGACTCTCGCCCCGGGCGCGAGCTACAGCTGCTCGTTCACCGGCGCAGTCAGCGGCAGCGGCGGCAGCACGCACGTCGACGTCGTCACCGCCTCGGGCACGGACGACGACGGCACGCCGGTCACCGGCAGCGACGACGCGAGCGTGTCGATCACCTCGACGCCTCCGCCGCCGCCTCCTCCGCCGCCGGTCCCGCCGGCCATCGCTCCCGCGGCGGTCGTCGACCTCTCGATCGTGAAGGTCGACCGGCCCGACCCCGTCTTCGTCGGCGCCAACCTGACCTACACGCTCACGGTGCGGAACCTCGGGCCGGACACGGCGACGAACGTCCGCGTGGCCGACTCGCTGCCGGCGACGACGGAGTTCGTCTCCGTCAGCACCAGCCAGGGCACGTGCACCGGCGGCCAGATCGTGCGCTGCAACCTCGGCACGATGGCCAACGGCGCCCGGGTGACGATCACGATCGTCGTGCGGCCGACCGAGCCGGGCGCCCTGATCAACACGGCCACGGTGGTCGGCGAGCAGTCCGAGCCGAACACGGCGAACAACCGCTCGAGCGCGCCCACCCTCGTCAAGGGGCCGTTCCAGCCGCCGGTCGCGAGCTGCCCGGTGCTCACCGTGCAGCCCCGCTCGCTCTCCGTCGGGAAGCGCGGCATCGTCAAGGTGCTCGTCACCGACAAGGGCAGCGGCGTCCGCGGCGTCCGGATCCTGGTCAAGGGCCCGGGCCTGTACAAGGCGGCGACGACGAACGGCCGCGGCCGCGTCGCCATCTCGGTGCAGCCGCCCCGGACGGGCATCGTCGAGATCAGCATGACCAACCAGCCCAACCGCTGCTCTACGCGGAGGATCGGTGTCGTCGGCATCTTCCAGCCGCCGCCGGTCACGGGCTAGCCTCGTCGCCTGCCTCGCGCTCGCGCTTCTCTCCTTCGCGGGAGAGGCGCGGGCCGAGGCGGCGCGCGCGAGCGTCCCAGCGGCGGGCAACATCGCCTGGGCCCACGTCGCCGTCCGCTCGCAGCCGAGCCGGACGGCGCCGAGGATCACGGTGCTGTCGCAGTTCCGCGACGACTTCCGGCCCCGCGTCGTCCTCGCCCTCGGCGTCCGTCACGACGCCAAGGGGCGGCCCGAGTGGTACAAGCTCAGCCTGCCGGGCCGGCCCAACGGCCGCACGGGCTGGGTTCCCGCGGCGAGCGTGGACGTGAAGCCGGTGCGCAAGGAGATCGTGATCGACCGCAGCGAGCGCACGCTCGAGCTGCGGGACGGCGGGCGGCTCCTGCTCCGGACGCAGGTCGCGGTCGGGGCGTACGGGATGGAGACCCCGCTCGGGCGCTTCTACGTGATGGCCAAGTTCCGCCCGACCGCTCCGATCCTCGGCGCCTTCGGCTTCGAGACGAGCGCCTACTCCAAGCTCAGCGAGTGGCCCGGCGGCGGCATCGTCGGGATCCACGGCACGAACACGCCCTCGCTGCTCGGGCAGGCCGTCTCGCACGGGTGCATCAGGGTCGCGAACGAGGCGATCCTGCGCCTGAGAGATCTCGTCCCGGTCGGGACGCCGATCAAGATCGTGGAGTAGCGCTCCAGCGCGGGAGGATCGCCCGCACGACGGTCGGCCCGCCCGCAGCGCTCTCGAGCTCGAGCCGCCCGCCGAGCAGCCGCAGCCGCTCGCGCATGCCGGTGACACCGATCCCGCTCTGGCCGTCCTCGTCCGGCGCGACCCGATCGGGGTCGAAGCCGTGGCCGTCGTCCCGGATCTCCATGCAGATGCCCTCGTCGTCGCCGTCGCGAAGCGTCACCTCGACCGTGCTCGCGCCGCTGTGCTGACGGATGTTGCTCAGCGCCTCCTGGAGCACACGCAACAGCGCGATCCGCTGCGAGGCGCTGAGCCCGTCGAAGGAGCCGCTCCGGTCGACCGACGTCGCGATCCCGGTCCGCCGGCTCAGCGCGGCGAGCTCCCGGGCAACCGCTTCCGGCAGCGGCAGCTGCAGCAGCGAGCGCGGCTCGAGCGAGTGGGCGAGATCCCGGAGGTCCTGGTGCAGCTCGGCGAGCTCGGCCTCGAGGTCGGCGAAGCGGCCGACGACGGGCTCCCGGTGCTCCGCGCCGACGAGCGCGATCACCTGCTCGCGCAGGAGCCGGATGTCCTGGGCCAGGACGTAGACCTGCTGGAGCGGGCCGTCGTGGAGGTCGAAGCCGAGGCGCACGAGCAGCCGCTCGTTCGCCTCCGCCAGCCCCGGCTCGTGCGAGCGCGCCTCGATGGGCTCGACGGTCTCGGTCATGGCGTGGCCTCTAGGCCGATTCGATCGTGAGCGCCGCGACGCGGCCGGTGCGGTAGGCGTACCGTGCGGCCTCCGTCCGGCTCGAGATCCCGAGCTTGCGGTAGACGTTGCGGAGGTGGAACTTGACCGTCTGCTCGCTGATCCAGAGCTGGCGGCCGATCTCCCGGTTCGAGAGCCCGCGCGCCACGGCTTCGAGGACCGCGGTCTCGCGCTCGCTGAGCGCGTTGGCGCCGACGACCGGAGCGGGGCTCTGCTCGGCTTCCGCGCCCCAGACGGTGAAGGTGGTGCCCGAGAGCGCCGTGCGGAGCACCGTCGCCAGGTCGACCGGCTCGACGGTCTTCACGACGTAGCCGCGGGCGCCGCCCGTGCGGGCCGCCTCGATCTGCTCGGGGTCGCTGTAGCTCGAGAGGATCACGACCGCGACCGACGGCTCGTGCTTGCGCAGCCGCTCGAGGCACGCGAGGCCGTCGAGCTCCGGCATGCGCAGGTCGAGGAGGACGACGTCGGGCCCGTGCTCGCGCACGGCCGGAAGGACATGGCTGCCGACGGAGACCTCGTGCACGATCTCGAAGTCGGGTGCGTCCGCCAGAGCCCGCCTGACCGCGGCCAGCATCAGCCGATGATCGTCAGCCACCAGTACTCGAAGAGGCGCCATCTGTACTTCTAGAGTGTCCATCCGCCGCAGTCCTTTCTCGCCCTCGCCGAAAAGGGGTTCTCACGCAAGCATCCTGTTTGTGCGGCTCGCCCGCGTCCCCCGTTCGAGCGATACGCCTTCAGCAGCTCTGCTGCGCCGTCGATGCCCGCCCCCGGCGCTGCAGCAGCTCGGGCGTCAGGATAGCCGCGCGCACAGTGCTCTGCATCGGGCCGATCGCGGGCACTGGGTAGTTGCCCGTCTTCTGCCGGCCGAAGAAGTAGTCGGCGCCGAACGTGACCGTGAGCGTCCGCTTCGAGTCGACCGCGCTCACGAGGCTGACGAGCGACGGCAGCCGGTTCAGCGGAATGTCGGTGCGAAGGTTCGTCTCGATCGTCTTCGCGAGCGAGCCGAAGTTCCGCAGCGCCCGGACGGGGTCGAGCTGGTCGGCCATCGCGCTCAGGAAGCAGCGCTGCCGTGCCATCCGCGTGTAGTCGCTCGAGTCCTTGCGCGAGCGGACGTAGGCGAGCGCCTCACGGCCGTAGAAGCGGTACGTCCGGCCCGGGACGACGTCGATCGTCGGCTTCGGCTCGCCCCAGGCGGGGCGCGTCACCTCGTCGCGCAGCCGCTCCTTGACGAGGATCTCGACGCCGCCGAGGGCGTCGACGAGGTCGGCGAACCCGAGCAGGTTCACGAGCGCGTAGTAGTCGACTCGGACACCGAGCAGCGTCGACACGGCCTGCTTCAGGTTCCGCGCGCCGGTCTCGCCGCCGCCGGAGCGCCCGTAGAGCGCGTTGATCGGCTCCTTGAACGGCGTTCCCTTCGGCCCGAGCGGCACCTGCGCGAGGTTGCGCGGGATGCCGAACGCGGCCGCCCTGCCGGTGCCGTGTTGGATCGCGGCGAGGATGATCGTGTCGGTGCGCGCGCCCCAGTTGCCGGGGCCCTCGTCGGTGCCGAGCAGGAGGATCGTCGTCCACGGCTTCGCGACCGGGATCTCGGTGTCGTTCAGCACGCGCGCGTCCGCCTCCAGCGGCGCCACCTCGCCCGGCTCGAGCCGCTCGACGAGCGCCCACTCCCACGCATCCTTCGGCACCCACTCGGGCAGCGGCACGACGACGTGGGAGAGGAGCAGCGTGCCGCGGTCGCAGGCCGTCCCGCACGGCTCCTCGTCCGCGAACACCGTCTCGAGCACGTCGTAGCTCCGCACGGTGACCCAGGCGGCCGCGACGTGCGGCGCCGCCGTCAGCGCGACGAGGGCGGCGACGAACACCGGCAGCGCCCCCCGTGCGGCATCGACGACGGCGAACAGCCGGAAGGCCAGAACTGCGAGGTCGACGACGAGGACGATCGCTAGGATCGAGCGGTCAAGCCCCGGAAGCGCTTCCAGCGAGAGCCGCGAGCTGATGATCAGGCCGCCCACGACGATCGCCAGAGCAATGCCGAGGAGGACGAGCCCGCGGCGGGTGGCGCCTCGGTACAGCTGGCCCAGACCCGGGACGATCGACGACAGGAGGCCGGCGACCACCATGCGCCCAGTGTATGCACGCTCCCCGACACCGAAGCATGGCGCCCCCGGCGGTCACTGAGGTGCGCCTGCGAACCGAGGACAGGCAGTGGCTGTACGTGCTCGGCGGCCTTGCGGCAGTCAGAGCTGCGATCCCGCTGGCCGCGCTCGCGTTCGGGGGATCGATTCCCGGCTTCCCGTCCTACTCGTACGAGGGTCCGCGTGGCGACGCGAGCGGCTACATCGCGACCGCGCGCGCGATCATCTCCGCCGGGGCGGGCCTCGGCCTGCTGCTGCCGGTCCTCGTCGCCGTCGTGGTTGCGGGGTTCATCGGCGCGCGGTGGGCATGGCGGCGATACCCCGACGGCCGTCACTGGGTGCTCGCGGCCTCGGTTGCCCTCGCCTCCTGCCTGCTCGCCGCCGTCATCCTCAACCTCGACGGGCAGGCGCCGGCGGGAGCGGTCGGCTGGCCCCTCCTCCTCAGCATCCCGCTGCTGCCGTTCCGGGTGATCGGCTGGATCGACGACGAGGTCGCGGTCGGGGTCGGAATCGCCCTCGCGATCGTGGCGAACGCGGTCACGATCTTCGCGACCGCCTTCATCGGCCGGCGCGTCACCGGCAGCCGGGGCGTCGGGCTCCTCGCCGCGGCGCTGTTCGCTTTCTGGCCGATCCTCGTCTGGCTGCTCCTCGGCGAGCGCACGTGGGCGAACAGTGCGTGGGAGAACGAGGTCGGTCTCGAGCTCTACACCGAGCCGCGTGTCGACAGCGTGCATCGCGACAGGGCTCGCGCTGGCGCTCGTGCGCGGCCGGCCGCCCTGGGCCGCGGTTGCCGCGGGGATCGCGCTCGGATACGCGATCGCCGTGCGGCCGACGAATCTGGTCTTCGCCGCCGCCGTCGCGCTCCTGTTCGCCTGGGAGCGCGACTGGCGCAGCGTCGGCCGCTTCGTCGCCGGCGGCCTGACGGTGCTCCCGATCGTGCTCGCGTTCCTGCCGAAGAAGCGCGGCTACGACCTCGCGCTCGTGCGGGACGAGACGGGGCTCCCGCTCTGGTCCAGCGACTATCTGCTCTCCACGTACACCGACGCGAGTGTCTGGCGGCCGCTCCTGCTCGCGGTGCTCCTGCCGCTCGTCGCGATCGGCGTGGCGACGCTGCCCTGTCGTCGATTCGGGCTCATGCTGCTCGGCGGCGCGCTGGCGAACGCCGCGGTCTACTCGTTCTTCCGCGCGACCTTCGAGCATCCGAGGTATCTCCATGCCGGTCTGCCGGCTCTGCTCGTGCTCTGGGCCGCGGGTGCAGCGTGGCTCAGTGAACGTGTGCCACGGCGGCGGCGGCTCGCGCAGGTAAGAAGTTCGTAAGCAGCGAAGGAAACGGTCCGGTCCGTCGAGTATCCTGCGGCGGTGCCAACCTCAGTCGTCACGGGTGGTGCGGGCTTTCTCGGGTCTCATCTGTGCGACGCGCTCCTCGCGCGCGGGCACCGGGTGATCTGCGTCGACAACCTCGAGACCGGCTCGCTCGCGAACATCGAGCACATGCGGACGGCCGAGTTCGTCTTCGTGCCGCACGACCTGACCGTCCCGATCCGGATCGAGGAGCCGGTCGACTTCGTCTACCACCTCGCGAGCCCGGCCAGCCCGATCGACTACCTGCGGCTGCCGCTGCAGACGCTCAAGGTCGGCTCGCAGGGCACACACAACGCGCTCGGGCTCGCCAAGTTCAAGCGCGCCCGCTTCCTGCTCGCGTCGACCAGCGAGGTCTACGGCGACCCCCAGGTGCACCCGCAGCCTGAGACCTACTGGGGCCACGTCAACCCGATCGGCCCGCGCGGCGTCTACGACGAGGCGAAGCGCTACGCGGAGGCGCTGACGATGGCGTACCACCGCCAGCAGGGCGTCGACACGGCGATCGTCAGGATCTTCAACACCTATGGGCCGCGGATGCGCCCGCACGACGGCCGCGCGATCCCCACGTTCGTGCGCCAGGCGATGGAGCGGAAGCCGATCACGGTCTTCGGCGACGGCTCGCAGACACGCAGCTTCTGCTACGTGGACGACCTGATTCGGGGGCTGATCATGCTCGCCGAGAGCGGCGAGCATCTGCCCGTGAACATCGGCAACCCGCAGGAGTTCACCCTGCTCGAGCTGGCCGAGAAGGTGCTCGAGGTGTGGGGCGGCGGCAGCGAGATCGTCTACGAGGCGCTGCCGGTCGACGATCCGAAGGTGCGCCAGCCCGACATCACACGGGCGCAGCAGGTACTCGGGTGGGAGCCCGAGGTGGGTCTCGACGAGGGGCTGCGCAAGCTCCACTCGTCGCCGCAGGAAGCGCCGGTTGCGTAGCCGTGTCCTGACGGTCGCGCTCGTGCTCGCCGCGACCGCGCTCCTTTGCGTGCCCGCAGCCTCCGCGTCGCGCTACCTCCAGCACGGGATCTTCGACGACACGCAGATCAACTACGGCAACCCGGATCTGGTGTTCCCGCAGCTCAAGCAGCTGCGGACGCAGCTGATCCGCGTCAACCTCTCCTGGGGTGGCCCGACGGGTGTGGCGAAGCGGAAGCCCGTCAACCCGATGAACCCGAACGATCCGGCCTACAACTGGTCGGTCTACGACCGAACCGTCTTCTACGCACAGCAGTACGGGATGAAGGTCGTCTTCGCGATCCTCGCCACCCCGTCCTGGGCGAACGGGTCGAAGGGCGTCAACGTCGTGCCGCGGAGCGCGCTCGACCTCGAGCGCTTCGCCACGGCTGCGGCGCGCCGCTACAGCGGCACCTTCCGCACGGCCGATGGCCGGGTCATCCCGCCCGTGCGCCAGTGGCTGGCCTGGAACGAGCCGAACAACCCGGCTTTCCTCCGCCC
Organism: uncultured Gaiellaceae bacterium; assembly: GCA_963730405.1. Lineage (GTDB taxonomy): Bacteria > Actinomycetota > Thermoleophilia > Gaiellales > Gaiellaceae > Gaiellasilicea. Next base: position 94,716 of record CAVSRW010000012.1, read on the forward strand.
GCAGTTCAAGAAGGTCGGCGGCAAGGACGTGATCCAGAGCGCGATCGACTACGCGAAGATCTGCAACGCGATCGTCAAGGGTGTGCGGAAGACGACGGTCGGCGCCTCCAAGGTCGCCTGCGGCGTCACTGGGCCCCGCGGCAACAACAACCCCAACTCGGTCCGCCCGGCGGTCTCGCCGCTCCCGTTCCTGCGCGCGATGAAGAGGGCCGGCGCCACGGGCTTCGACGCCTACGCGCACCATCCGTACTACGGGGCCCCGCGCGAGACGCCGAGCACGCCGCCGCCGCCCGGCATCCACGGCAACGCCGCGACCGCGATCACGCTCGGCAACTTCAACCTCCTCGTCCGCGAGGTGACACGGCTCTACGGCAACAAGCGGATGTGGATCACCGAGTACGGCTACCAGACGAACCCACCCGACCGGATCTTCGGCGTCTCGTTCGCGAAGCAGGCGGCCTACATGAAAGAGGCATACGGGATCGCGAAGCGGAATCCGCGCGTCGACATGTTCCTCTGGTTCCTGCTCCGTGACGAGCGCCGCGGCGCCGAGGGCTGGCAGTCGGGCCTGCTCACCGCCTCCGGCGCGAAGAAGCCGGCGTTCTCCGCCTTCCAGAAGCTCCGCGGGTAGCGTCTCCCCGTGCGCGAGTCCGACTGGCCCGGGGAGGAGCGGCGGCACCCGCCTCTGACCTCGCCCACCTGGGCCGTCCGGGCGCCGCTCGCCGCCTGGCTGGAGCGGCAGGCGCAGATCGGAGAGCGCTACCGCGTCCTCGACGTCGGGTGCGGCCCGAAGCCCTATTACCCCTTCTTTGCGGAGCGGGCGTCCGAGTACGTCGGCGTCGACGTCGTCGACAACCCGGTCGCCGAGCTGCGCGGCTCGGTCGAGTCGCTCCCGGTCGAGGACGGCTCCTTCGATGTCGTGCTCTGCACCCAGGTGCTCGAGCACTGCGACGACCCGGCTCAGGCGGTGCGCGAGCTGCGCCGCGTGACCGCGCCCGGCGGCCGCGTGCTCGCCTCGACGCACGGCGTCCAGTGGTACCACCCGTCGCCGGTCGACTACTGGCGGTGGACGCACGAAGGGCTGCGGCGGCTCTTCTCGTCGAACGCCGACTGGCGCGAGCTGGAGATCGAGCCGTCCGGCGGCACGACGGCCTGCCTGGCGATGCTCGTCGGCGCCTACGTCGAGCTCGGCCTGCGCCGCCTCCGCGCGGAGTCGCTGGCGCGCGGGCCGGTGTGGCTGTTGAACCGGAGTGCGGCTGCGCTCGACCGCCGTTCCCCGCTCCTGGGTGAGGTGCGGCCGGGGTCGCTGACCGCGAACTTCCACGTCGTCGCCACGGTCGGCCCCTAGCGCAGCACCTCGTCGTAGAGCGCCTGCGTGCGCTCGGCCATTCGGCCGACCGAGAACTCCGCACGCGCTCGCCGCCGGCCGGCCTCGCCGAGCGCTGCCGCCCGCTCTCGGTCGGTGAGGAGCGCCTCGAGGTGCACGGCCAGTCCGACATGGTCGCCGGCCTCGGCGAGCAGCCCCGTCTCGCCGTCGACCACGACCTCTGGCACCGCGCTCACCCGGGTCGCGACGACCGGCAGCCCGGCCAGCATCGCTTCGAGCAGGACGATCCCGAAGCCCTCCCAGCGTGAGCTGTGCGCGAAGACGTCGGCCCGCTCGAGCCAGTCGCGGATGTCGGTGCGGCCCGGGAGCACGACGGCGTCCTGCAGTCCGAGCTCGGCCGCGAGTGCCCTCGTCTCGGCTTCGAGCGGGCCGCTGCCGAGGATGGCAAGTGTGGCCTGCGGCAGCTTCGCGTGCACGAGCGCGAACGCGCGCAGCAGCGTCGCATGGTCCTTCTGAGCGATCAGGCGCCCGACGGCGATTACGAGCGGCGCGTCGGGCGGCACGCCCGCCTCGGCCGGGGTCGGATCGGACGGGGCGGCCGGTGGTTCGTCGAGCCCGTAGTGGATCGTCACGAGCTTCGCCGGGTCGTGTCCCGCTCGCTCGAGGAAGCTGCGCACCGCGTCGGAGATCGCGATCAGCCGCCGCGCCGGCCGCGCGAAGGCACGGTCGACGTAGCGGAACGGCCCGAGCAGGTAGCGATCGTCGTTGTGCCGGGTCGAGAGGGACGGAATCCGGAGCAGGCGCGCGGCCGCGCCGCCGTAGACATCGGCGTGGACGAGGTGCGTGTGGACGAGATCGGGCCGCTCCGCCCGGAACGCACGGACGACGTCCCGCGCCATCCGGGGGCTCGCGTCGAGGCCGCAGCGGACGGAGCGGTGCGGAACGCCGAGCCGGTCGAGCTCGGCATGGAAGCGGCCGGCGTCGCTGCCCTGCACGTCGAGCCCGAGGAAGCGCGCATCGATCCCGCGCTCGCGCAACGCGGGCAGGAGCGCGAGCAGGTGTCCCTCGGAGCCGCTGACGCCGGTCAGCTTGTGCAGGTGGAGGACCTTCACCGGAGCAAGCGGTCGTAGATCGCCTCGACCTCGTCCGCCATCCGGCCGACCGCGTACCGGGCGCGGACGTCCTCCGCCCCTGCGGCGCCCATGCGCGCCCGCAATGCCGGGTCACCGGCGAGCGCCGCGAGCCGGTCGGCCAGCGCCTGCGTGTCGCCGATCGCCTCCAGGTAGCCGCTCTCCCCGTTCCTGACGACCGCCCCGGTGCCGCCCGCCCGGGTCGCCACGACCGGCCGGGCAGCTGCGAGCGCCTCGATCGCGACCACCGGGGTGCCCTCGTTCGCGGACGTCAGCAGCAGTGCGTCGAACGACGCGTACCAGGGCCGGATGCTCTTCTGGAAGCCCACGAGCCGGGTCCGGTCGGCGACCTCGAGGTCGGCCGCGAGCGCCTCGACGTCGGCGCGGTCATCGCCGTCGCCGACGAGCACGAGCAGCGCGTCGACATCCCTGTCGACGAGCGCGCGCAGCGTCCGGACCAGGTCCAGCGGCCGCTTGATCGCGGTCAACCGTCCGGCCCAGCCGACGACGAACGTCTCGTCTCCTGCGCCGACCTCGGCGCGGATCGTCCGGCGCGCCTCGTCGTCGGCCTCGCTCCAGGCCGGCAGGTCGAAGCCGTACGGGACGACGGCGAAGCGCTTTGCCGGCGCGACGCCGAACCGCACCAGGTCGTCTCGGACCTCGTCGCTGACCGCCACGAGCGTCCCGGACACGTACGCGAGCACGCGCTCGATCAGGCGGAAGACGCGCTCCCAGCGCCGGCTGAAGTAGCCGCTGAGCACGTGGCCGTGGTACGTGTGGACGACCGCCCGCGGCCGCACGCGGCCCGAGCTCAGCGCGGCGAGCCGCCCCGTCGCGCCCGCCTTCGCGGTGTGCGTATGGAGGACGTTCGGCCTGCGGTCCCTGATGATCCGGCGTAGCGCAATGATTGCGGCCGAGTCGGCGCGAGGGGAGAGCTCACGCTGCAGGACCGGTAGCCGGTGGAGCTGCACGCCGAGCTCGTCGGCGACGTATTCCATCGACTCCTCGCCGGCGGCGAGCGTGCCCGCGACGACGATGACGTCGTGCCCGCGGCGGGCCTGCTCGTGTGCGAGCTGGAGCACGTGCAGCGCAGCGCCGCCGACATTGAGGCGGGCGATCACATGGACGATCCTCACGACGGTTGCGGGCGGGGCGGGGCAAGGGAAGGCGCGACCGCGGTCATGCCGATCGTGATCCAGAAGATGGCGGCGAGCGGGATGCCGCCGAAGAGGGCGGCGCCGCTGAGCCCACCGGCAAGCGCCGCGATCCACGCCGCCGGCAGGTAGGCCGCCGGCTCGTCCGGATCGCCGCGAGGCCACGCGCCGGCCACGCGCACCGCCGTGCGCACGGTCACGAAGGCGAAGACGAGGAACAGGAGCGCGCCGACGATGCCGAGCTCGTAGAGCACCTGGTCGTAGGTCTGCTGCGGGATGAAGACATCGTCGGTGGACGGGAAGTAGGTCGCCGGCTGGTCGGGGAAGCGGGCGCGCGCATCGTCGATGAAGTGTGCGTACTCCCCCGGGGGCAGCTCGCCGTGCCACCCCGTCCCCAGGATCGGGTTGTCGAGGAAGACGCGCCCGCCGATGTAGGCGTCGATCAGACGCTCGTTCCAGCTCGCGGCGTTGCCGAAGGTGTCCTCCTGGCGCTCCCCGATCCCGATCGAGCGGAGGAACGCGCCGAGGTCGCCGGAGCGGAGCGAGAGCACGCCGATCGTGATCGCGGCCGTCACGGCCAGGGTCACCGCGACCGCGCGCTTCGTCACTTGCCGGCGCGCGATCGCGACCGCAATGATCGCCCCCACGGCGAGGTAGAGGCCGAGCAGTCCGGCGACGGCGGCGCCGAGGACGACGCCGATCGCCCCGGCGATGCCCGCGACGAGCGGCAGCCGGCCCAGGCGGTGGTGGGGGGTGAACAGGGCGGCCACCGCGACCGCGAGCATCATCGTCGCCAGCGCGGCGAGGTCGTGCTCGCCGAGGAAGGAGGGCTGCCGCCGGCCCGGGAAGCGCGACTCGACGAACGGCGCGTCGAAGAAGGCCAGCACGCCGTAGGCGACCGCGACGACCGTGAAGGCGACGAGCACGCCCACGAGCAGCCACAGCTGCAGCCGCCGCCGCACGAAGAGGACGAAGCCGAGCGCGAGCACGCCGTACTCGAGCAGCTTGGCGGCCGCGATGACGGCGTCGGCGCCGTTGGCGGCGGAGGAGAGGAAGAGCCAGGCAGAGAACGCAGCCGCCGAGATCGCGAGCGCGCGGGCCGGGCGTGGGAGGCTCCCGCTGCCCAGCAGGCGCTGCAGGCAGAACCCGGCGAGCACCGCGAGCGCCGCGTCCGCGAGCACGAATTCGACCTCGCTGCCGGCGATCTCGATCGTGAAACTCGGCTGGTCGATCGACCGGATCAGGCTCAGCACGGTGGCCGTGGCGAGCACGATCAGCGGCAGATCGACCGCAGACCGCCAGTGCGGCTTAGCCCGGGGGTCCGCCATGCCGCGCCCTATACTACGCGGGTGATCGTGGGCCTCGGGCCGTTACCGACCGCCCTATTTCCCTTCTGATGCGCATCGCTGTCCTTCCCGGAATCTGGCCGCCTGACGTCGGCGGCCCGGCCACTCACGGGCCTGAGCTGGCCCGCTTCCTGGTCGACCGGGGCCACTCGGTGCAGGTCGTGACGATGGCGTCGGCGCCGCCGACGGAACGGCCCTGCCCGGTGACGACGGTGGATCGCGGACGCCCGTTCCCGGTCCGGTACGGCGAGCTGACCGTGCGCGCGACGGGCGCGGCGCGGCAGGCGGACGTCGTCTACGCGTCGTCCACGTACGCCGCCGCCGCTGCCGCGAGTATCGCGGCGCGCCGGCCGCTCGTGGTCAAGCTCGTCTCCGACCCGGCCTACGAGCGCGCGCGCCGCTGGGGCCTCTTCGGTGGAACGCTCGAGGAGTTCCAGCACGCCGGCGGGGGCAGGCTGACCGCGCTGAAGCGCGGCCGGACCCAGGCCCTGCGCCGCGCCCGGACGCTGATCGTCCCGAGCCGCTACCTCGCGGAGATCGCGCGCGGCTGGGGTCTCGACGACGAGCGGCTGCACGTCGTGCCGAACCCGGCGCCGCCGGCGAGGACGACCCGGGTGACGGCACGGAGCGGGCTCGTCTTCGCCGGCCGTCTGACGCGCCAGAAGGCGATGCACGTCGCCCTCGACGCGCTCGCGTACGTCCCGACGACGGCGCTCACGATCATCGGCGACGGTCCCGACCGCGCCCGACTCGAGCGCCACGCGCACGATGCCGGCCTGAACGGACGTGTCCGTTTCGTCGGATCGCTGCCGCGGGAGCAGGTGCTGGACGCGCTCGCCGGCGCCGAAGCGGCCGTCCTCTCGAGCGACTGGGAGAACTTCCCTCACGCAGCTGTCGAGGCGCTGGCCGTCGGCACGCCGATGGTCGCGACGGCCGTCGGCGGTGTCGGCGAGGTCGTCAGCGACGGCGTCAACGGGTTGCTTGTGCCGCCCGGGTCGCCGGAGGCGTTCGGGGAGGCGTTGCAGCGGCTGCTCGAGTCACCCGAGCTGCAGACGCGCCTCTCCGACGGCGCCCGCGACTCCGTGCTCGAGCTGGGAGCGGATCGGATCTACGGGCAGATCGAGGAGCTGCTGGAGGCCGCGTGCCGGTGACGAACGGGGCAGACTCAGCAGACTCCGAGCGTCCGCGCATCCTCATGGTCGGGCGCACGCGCTACGCGCTGCCGCTCCCGGACTGGCTCGGCAGGAAGTTCGACGCCCTGGAGCGTCAGCTCGACTACCGCGTCATCGCTTCCGTCGACGAGCGCGTGGACAGTCAGGCGACCAACGATCGGTTTCGCCTGCTCGAGCCGAGCCGGATCAAGCTGCTCGACGGCGTGCTCTTCTATCTACGGCTGCCGTTCCACGTGCGCCGACAGATCATCGACTTCCACCCCGACGCGATCATGGCGGAGAGTCCCTACTCGGCCGCAGCGTCGCTCGTCGGGCGCAGCTTGACGCGACGCCAGCGGCCGCAGGTCATCGTCGAGATCCACGGTGACTGGCGCACGGCGACCCGACTCTACGGGTCTCCCTCGCGGCGGGTCCTGTCGCCGCTCGCGGATGCCGTCGGACGGATCGCGCTTCGGCGCGGCGACGCCGTCCGCGGGCTCTCGACCTTCACCGAAGGGCTCGTCGAAGAGGTGCGCGGGATTCCGGTGACAGCGTCGTTCGTCGCCTACGTCGATCTGTCCGCGTTCACCGCGAACCCTGTGGTGCCCCTGCCGGAGCGGCCGACGGCGCTCTTCGTCGGCATGCTCGAGTCGTACAAGAACATCGACGGGCTCGTGGCGGCCTGGCGGCTCGTCGTTCAGGAACTGCCCGATGCGCGGCTCGTGATCGTCGGCAAGGGCGCCCGCCGCGCCCTGGTCGACGAACTCGTGGCGGAGCATCCGGACAACGTCGAGTACGTGCCGGAGCTGCCGCCCGAGCTGGTCGCGGAGCGGATGGACGCCGCGACGGTCCTGCTCTTGCCCTCTCGCTCGGAAGGGCTGCCTCGGGTCGTGATCGAGTCCTTCGCGCGCGGCCGTGGGCTCGTCGCCAGCCGCGCAGGTGGGATCCCGGACGCGGCGCGCCACGAAGAGGAGGCGCTGCTGGTCGAGCAGGAAGACGTCGAGGGGCTTGCGGCCGCACTCGTCCGCGTCCTGTCCGACCGTGACCTGGCGGAGAAGCTGGCGCAGAACGCCCACGAGCGTTTCCGCATGTGGCGGACGACCCCCGCCGAGTACGCCGCCCGCGTCCGTTCGCTCGTGGACGCGACGCTGCGGGACTCCGGGGCGGTGCCCGGCGAGCGCCCGCGCGTCCTGATCGTGTCCGCGTCCGAGCGGGCCGCTGCCCCCGCGCGGACGGACCCCGCACTCGACGCGCTCCGCGACGAGGTGGACTACTGCGTGCTGGCCCCGGGCGAGCGCGGCGCTCCGATCCGCCGCGCGGCCGTCGGCCCGGGCTCGATCCAGCTCGTCCGCCGCTGGCCTGGGTTCCTCGACGCGCTGTTCTACTACGCGGCGCTGCCGTTCAGAGTCCGGCGTCTCGTGCGGCGCTTCCGCCCGGGCGCGGTGATCGCCGAGTCGCCGTACATCGGCTTCTTCGTCCTGCTCGCGATGTCGACGCGCCGGCGCGACCGGCCGTCGGTCGTGGTGGAGACCCACGGCGACTGGCGAACGGCCACGCGCCACGGCGGCTCGAGGCTTCGCGTCCTGGTCGCTCCCCTCACCGACTGGGCGGCGCGGTACGCACTCCGCCACGCCGACGCGCTGCGGGCGGTGTCTCCGTTCACCGCCGAGCTGGCCGGTCGCGAGGCCGGCCTGCCGCCGGTGGAGCTGTTTCCGGCCTACATCGACCTGGGGGCGTTCACCGGTCGACCGCCGACGCCGCTTCCGACGATGCCGACGCTGCTCTTCGTCGGCATGCTCGAGCGGTCGAAGGGGGTCACGACGCTCGCCGACGCGTGGCCCCTGGTCGCGGAACGTGTCCCCGAGGCTCAGCTCGTGTTCGTCGGCCGCGGTGCGCTCCAGGACGTCGTCGACCGTCTCCGCGACGACTACCCGGGGCGCGTGGAGCACCACGAGCAGCTGCTCCCGCACGGAGTCGCGGAGCGGATGGACGAGGCCACCTGTCTCGTCCTGCCGTCGCGCTCGGAGGGGCTGGGCCGGGTCATCCTGGAGGCATTCGCGCGCGGCCGCGCGGTCGTGGCGACGCGCGTCGGAGGGATCCCGGACCTGGTCGAGGACGAGGTGAACGGCCTCCTCGTCGACGACGGCGACGCGGGAGCGCTCGCCGACGCGCTGACGCGGATCCTGACGGAGGAGGGGCTCGCCGACCGGCTCGGCGCAGCCGCCTACGACGCCTCGGAGACCTTCGAGTGGTCGCCCGACGACTACGCGGCGCGCGTGCGCTCGCTGGTCGATCGGACGCTGTCGGAAGCCCGCCGCTGATGCGCCTCGTCTTCGTGACGCAGTCCGTGGACGCGGACGACCCGATTCTGGGTGCCACCGTGGCGAAGCTGCGCGCCCTCGCGCAGCGCTGCGACGAGCTCGTCGTGATCACCGACCGAATCGGCTCGCACGACCTGCCGGCGAACTGCACGCTGCGCACATTCGGCGCGGGGACGAAGGTCGGCCGCGGCCTCCGCTACATGCGCGCGCTCGTGCCGCAGCTGCTGCGGAAACCGCGGCCGGACGCGGTGATCGCGCACATGTGCCCGATCTACCTCGTGCTCGCCGCGCCGCTCGCCAAGCTCGTGCGGGTGCCGCTCGCGCTCTGGTACACGCACTGGACGATCGACCGGACGCTGAAGCTCGCGACCGCGCTCGCCGACGTCGGACTCAGCGTCGACCGCCGCTCCTATCCGATCGAGGACCCGAAGGTGCTCGGGATCGGCCACGGGATCGACGTGGGGCAGTTCACGGCCCGGAGCGGCGCGCCGGCGGGCAACGGGACGCTCCGGCTGCTCGCTCTGGGACGGACCTCGCCGTCGAAGGCGTTCCCGACGCTCGTCCGAGCGTGTGCGCTGGCGCGCGCCGAGGGCGTCGACCTACGAGTCGCGATCCACGGCGCGTCGTCGACCGACGAGGAGCGGCGGCACCGTGGCGAGCTCGAGGCGCTGATCGAGTCCGAGGGGCTCGCGGGGACGGTCGAGCTCGGCGATGCCGTGCCGCGGCCCGCCGTCCCGGAGCTCGTTCGGCAGTTCGATGCCGTCGTCAACACGACGCGGGGCCAGACGTCCGGTGGGGCACTGGACAAGGTCGTCTACGAGTCGGCAGCCTGCGCCGTGCCGGTGTTCGCATGCAACCCGTACTTCGACCAGTTCCTGGGCGGCCTCCCCGTCGAGCTGCACTTCGGCAGCGACGACTCGGACGACCTCGCGCGTGTGCTCCGCGCTTTCGCCGACGCGGACCAAGGCCGTCGGGAGGAGGCGGGTCGCGAGCTGCGCCGGCGCGTCGAGACCGGCCACTCCGTCGACAGCTGGGCGGACGGAGTCGTCGCGACGGTGCGCCGGCTCCACGACTGACCGATGCGGCTGCTCCGCCGCAACGTCGTCCTGATCTACGGCGTCTACGCCGCGACGCTCGTTTCCGGGCTCGTGATCACGCCGATCATCCTCGGCGCGCTCGGCACCGAGCAGTTCGGGATCTGGGCGCTGATCGGCTCGATCCTCGGCTTCATCGGCCTGCTCGACCTCGGCATCGGCCCGACGGTGATCCGCTTCGCGGCCGAGCAGCGGGGGCGCGGCGCGCGGAGCGAGACGAGCGAGCTGACGTCGACCGCCTTCGCGATCTACCTCGGCCTCGCGCTCGTGACGATGCTGCTCGCGTTCGCGCTCGCCTTCGTCCTCCCGCACGTGGTCGAGATCTCGGACCAGTACGTGCGCGCCGCGCAGGTCGCCCTCGTCATCTCGGTCGGGACGTTCCTGATGCGCTTCCCGGTCGGGCTCTTCAGCTATCTGCTCGCCGGCCAGCAGCGGTACGACGTGCTCAACATCGGCAACCTGCTCGGCTCGTTCCTCTACTTCGGGCTGGCGGTGCTCGTCCTCTACGTCGCCGACGGCGGGCTCGTGGCGCTGGCGGTGATCACGGCGGTCGTGACCGCGTTCAGGCTCTTCCTGCCGCTGCTCTGGCTCCGGCGCGAGCTGCCGGAGCTGCACCTGGGGCGCAGCCTCGTCACGCGCAGGCAGGCCAGGGAGCTGCTCTCGTTCAGCTCCCGGAACATGCTGATCCAGGTCGCGTCGAAGGTCGTCTTCTCGACGGACGTGATCGTCGTCTCGATCATCCTCGGCAGCGTCGCAGCGGGCGTCTACGGGATTCCCGCCAAGCTCTTCGCGCTCGCGTTCGGGGTCGGGATCGCCTCGACCACGCTGCTCTTCCCGCTCCTCTCCGAGCTCGAGGGCGCCGACGACCGCGAGCGGCAGGAGCGCTACCTCCTCGCCGGCATCCGTCTCGGCCTCGCCGTCGTCGTCGCCGTCGGGCTGCCGCTCGTCTTCCTGCCCGACCGCTTCCTCGAGGCGTGGCTCCCGTCCGACTTCGACGTCGACACGGCCGCGCCGATCCTCGCCGTCCTGATGGTCAGCCTTCTCTTCGCGCAACCCGGCCACCTGCTCGCGCAGTTCCTCGTCGCCCGAGGCCGGCACAGCCGGCTGGCGGTCGCGCGGCTCGTGACGGTGGCGGTGAACCTGCTGCTCTCGATCGCCTTCGCGCTCTGGGTCGGGATCTGGGGCGTCGCCGTCGCCACGTTGATCACGGAGGCGCTCTCCGCGCTCGTTGTGCTCCCGTACCTCCTGCGGCGCGAGTCGTCGGCGTCGCTCCTGGCGCTCGCGACGGCCTGGTTGCGGCCGGTCGCCCTCGGCCTCGTCGCCGCCGTGCCGACGCTGCTCGCGCTCGGCCGCCTCTTCGACGTCGACACCCTGGTGGCGTTCGTCGCCGTCGGCGCCTGCTGGCTCGCGCTCTACAGCGCGCTCGTCTGGCGTTTCGCGATGCGCGACACCGAGCGGCGCACGATCGGCGACGCGTTCGGGCGGGGGTCGGCCGCAGTCGTCGAGGCCGAGCAGCCGCTCTGAGGCTCAGCTCGCCCGGCGGAGATAGCCCTTCGGGTTGAAGGTGAGATAGAGCTTCTCGCGTCGACGGTCGGACGTGAAGTCGGGGTTGTCGCGGACGAACTCCTCCGTCGCCTCCATTGGGCCGGGGCCGAACTCGGGGCTCACCGGATGGCCGTTGAGGATCGTGTCCTCGACGACGAGGTAGCTCCCCGGCGTCACGAGGGGGGCATACAGCCGCAGTTCCTCGAGCACGTGCTCCTTGCGGTGGTCGGAGTCGAGCACGACCAGCACGGTCTCCGCTCCCTCGGCCGCGTGTCGCGCGTGCTCGACCGTCTCGGGCGCGACGGACGAGCCCGCGTAGTACTCGATCCGCGGATGCGTCGGCCGGCCCTCCTGCGGCTGGACGTCGATCGTGAGCACGCGACCGTGGTCGAGCAGGTCGCACATCGAGGCGAAGTAGAGCGCGCTGCCGCCGAAGGCCGTCCCGGACTCGATGATCAGGTCGGGCCGCAGCTCGTGCAGGACCTCCTGGTAGATCCAGAGGTCGAGCGGGCACTTGTCCGTCCGGACGCCGAGCCAGCGCGTGTCCGCGCGGGTCTCGCCGAAGAGGGCGCCCTCGTAGTAGACCTCCGTGAACCGCTCGACGACGTCCCCGTGCAGCCTCCGCCGGAAGAGCGTCCTGTTGACCAGGCGCCGGAAGGTGTATGCCTCGTCCCGAACGAGGTAGACAAACGGCTTCACCGACGGCACGGCGGCGAGCTTACACGTGGCGGGCACCGATGCCGGCAAGGCCCGCAAGTAACATCCTGGACGTGGCCACGCAGCCCTCGGAGCCCGCCTCGGGCACCCGCGAACGGGACGTGCGTGCCCTTCGGCCGTACGTGCTCCAACGAGGGCCGCTGCGAACGCTCCTGCGGCGAACGCTCGCGGTCGCGACGCTGGCGGCGTTGGACACGGTCGGCCTGGCGCTCGGTCTCTACCTCGCTCTCGTGCTCCGCAGTGTCGTCTACGGCGATCCCGTGCTCTGGAGCCTGCTCTGGCAGACCGAGGTCGACGAGTGGCTGCCCTTCCTGATCCCGATCACCCTGCTCGTCTTCTGGCAGGCGGGGCTGTATGCGTCCCGCGAGCGGCGCGCGGGTCTCGGCCGAGTCGCCTCCTCGCTCCTGCTCGTGGCCGCGATCGTGGTCGCCTTCGGCTACGGCACGGGCTACGACTTCAACACGACCGGGCTGATCCCGACCGCGCTCGTGCTCTGCGCGATCACGATCGGGCTGCTGCGTGCCGCCTACGACTCGTTCACCGTCGAGCTCGAGCGCCTCTTCCGGGCGCGGCGTCGAGCGCTGCTGCTCGGCGACCGAGAGAGCAACGCGACGATCGAGCGGATGCTGTCGGGCGTTCGCGGCGGGATCGCGTACGAGTTCGTCGACGCGCCCACCGGCGCGGACCCCGAAGGCCTTGCGGCCCGCCTGGGCCAGCTGCGGCCGGACGAGGTGATCCTGAACGAGGGGGACTTCGACGAGGAGACGGTGCTCGAGATCGTCGAGACCGCCCACCGCGCCGGCGTCAAGGTGCGGATCGCCCCGAAGACGACCGAGCTCCTGATCGAGCGAGGCGAGTACGTACCGGGCCAGGGAATGCCGCTCTTCGAGCTGCGGCCGCCCGTGCTCGCAGGTGCCGACTGGGCGCTGAAGCGGGCGTTCGATCTCACCGTCAGCTTCTTCGTCGTGCTGATCGGCGTGCCGCTCTGGCTCCTGATCGCCGCCGCGATCAAACTCGACTCGCGCGGCCCGATCCTGTACCGCGACCGCCGGATCGGCGTCCGCGAGCGCGAGTTCGGGATGCTCAAGTTCCGGACGATGGTCGAGGGAGCGTCCGAGCAGCAGGAAGAGCTCGAGCAGCACAACGAGGCGCCGGGCGCGCTGTTCAAGATCCGCAGCGACCCGCGCGTGACCCGCGTCGGCCGGTTGCTGCGCAAGCTGTCGCTGGACGAGCTGCCGCAGCTGTTGAACGTGCTTCGGGGCGAGATGAGCCTCGTCGGCCCGCGCCCGCTTCCCCTGCGCGACTACGGCCTGCTCGACGCCTGGCACCGCAAGCGGTACCTCGTCCTGCCGGGGATCACCGGGCTCTGGCAGATCTCGGGGCGGTCGAACCTCACGTTCGACGACCTCGTCCGGCTCGACTTCTACTACATCGAGAACTGGTCGATCTGGCTCGACATCTCGATCCTGATCAAGACGCCGAACGCGATCCTGAGCCGACGCGGCGCGTACTGAGTTGGCGCAAGATCCGGCATCCGCAGGAGCGGATGCCGGATCGCGCGAAACCCCTGAAGGGGGCCGCTTCGCGGCCCCGACCAGCTCGCGGCCAACCCTGGCTAACGGTTCCTTCATCCCCTCTCCCTATGCTGTCGGGCGTGAAAGCGCCGAAGATCCTCGCCGTCGCGTCTGCGATCGATCTCGACTTCCGCTACGGGTGCACCCCGGCGTGGTGGCAGCTCTGGAAGGGGCTCTACGAGGTGGGCGCCGACCTGATCGTGACGCCCTACCGGGGCCGGCCGGTCGAGTCGCCATGGTGGCGGACGGCCGCAAACCCGACCTGGGTCGAGGGGGAGAGCTTCGCGGCGCTGCGGGGTGGGCTCGCGCGGCTGAAGGGCGACAAGTACCTCCGCCGCGCCGAGGACTCGCCCGACGAGACCGTCTTCGACAAGGCGACGCGGGAGACGATCTGGCGCTGGGTGACGCCCCGCTGGAAGCGGCATCTGACGAAGGTGCTCGAGCGCGAGCGCGACATCGACGCGGTGATCGTCTTCACCGTGCCGATGGCGCACTTCCGCGGCATCCCCACGTTCCTGCGTGAGCGCTTCGGCGTGCCGGTCGTCTTCTACGACGGCGACGTGCCGATGAGCCTGCCCGAGTTCGGCGGCATGGACACGGGCTTCAACTACTACCACGGGGCCGACCCGTCCGAATACGACCTCGTCGTCTCGAACTCCGAGGGCGGGCTGCCGAGCCTGCTCGAGCTCGGTGCCAGGCGCGCCGAGACCGTCTTCTGGGGCGCCGACCCGGAGTTCTTCGCGCCGAGGCCGGTCGAGAAGCTGCACGACGTCTTCTTCTACGGCTACGGGGACAAGTTCCGGCGCGAGTGGATGGCCGCGATGGTGGGCGAGCCGAGCCGGGCCGCGCCGGAGCTCGAGTTCGCGCTCGGCGGCCGCGACTTCCAGGGGGACACGGGCCGGGCCTGGCTCGTCGGAGACGTCCCGTTCAACGCGTTCAACCACGCGATCTCGGCCTCGCGGATCAACCTGAACATCACGCGCCGCTCCCACGCGAGCGTCGAGGCGTCGTCGTCCTGCCGGCCGTTCGAGCTTGCGAGCGCCGGTGCGGCGATCGTCTCGAACCCGTACCAGGGGATCGAGCGCTGGTTCGAGCCGGGCGAGGAGCTGCTCGTCGTCTCGGGCGCCGACGAGGCGCTCGCCGCCTACCGCGGGCCTGCTCGACGACCCCGCGCAGGCCGAGGCGATGGGCGCCCGGGCGCGCGAGCGCGTGCTCGACGAGCACACGTACGCTCACCGTGCGCGGCAGCTGCTCGCGCTGATTGGCCTCGGCGTCCAGGCGGGCTCGCGTGCCTAGGCGCCGCGTCGCGGTCGTCCCCGCACGGAACGAGGAGGACGCGGTCGGCCGCGTCGTCGAGGAGCTGCGGGCGTTCGACTCCGAGCTCGATGTCGTGGTCATCGACGACGGCTCCGAGGACCAGACGGCGCAGCGGGCGGCCGCGGCCGGAGCCGCGGTCGTCAGCCTGCCCTTCAACCTCGGCATCGGCGGCGCCGTCCAGACGGGGTTCAAGTACGCCCTCGAGCACGGGTACGACACCGTGATCAGGCTCGACGGGGACGGCCAGCACGACCCGCACCAGATTCCGAACCTGCTCGGGCCGCTCGAGCGCGACGAGGCGGACGTCGTCGTCGGCTCGCGGTTCGCCGAAGGAGGCGGCGACTACAAGGCGCCGTTCGCCCGTCGGGCGGGGATCCGCTGGTTCGCCCAGCTCGTCTCGCTGCTGACGCGCCAGAAGCTGACCGACACGACATCCGGCTTCCAGGCGGTCAACGCGCGCGCGATCCGCCTCTTCGCGGCCGACTACCCGCACGACTACCCCGAGGTGGAGGCGGCGGTGATGGTCGTACGCCACCGGCTCCGGATCCACGAGGTGCCCGCGCAGATGCGGGGACGCGAGACCGGTCGCTCCTCGATCACGATGGTGCGCTCGCTCTACTACGCGGTCAAGGTGACGCTCGCGCTGTTCGTGGGCATCTTCCGCCGCCGCGTCGTCCCACTGGAGGAGGCGTGACACCTGTTTCTTCTGCGCAGGCTGCGCATCCGCGGAAGCGGACGCGCAGCGCGCCAAGACCCCTGAAGGGTCGCTTCGCTCCCGAAAAGTCGAGGGACACATGGACCCCGTGACGCCCCTCTATGTCTCGATCGCCGCCACCGTGGCGTCGATCCTGCTGATCCTCGTGGTGCTCGAGCTGATCCGCAGCCGCCGGCTGCGCGAGCGCTACGCGCTCTTGTGGCTCGCAACCGGCGTCGTCCTGCTCGTCCTGTCCGCGTGGCGAGGTGGCCTGAACACGATCGCCGGCTGGGTCGGCGTCACCGGCTACCCGCCGGCCGTGCTCTTCGCGGTCGCGACCCTGTTCATCCTCGCGGTGCTGCTCCACTACTCGACCGTGATCTCGAAGCTGGCCGATCAGAACGTGATCCTCGCGCAGCGGCTCGCCCTGCTCGAGGAGCGGCTCAAGCAGACGCGCGGCTAGGCCGAGGGTCGCTGGCGCGAGGGGCCCGAGCCGCGCGGCCAGCGTCGGCACGAGCAGCGGCAGCGCTGCGGCAAGGAGCACATAGGCGGGGAAGGCGGGGAGGAGGGCGCGGAAGAAGTCGCCGTTCTCGACCTCGATCCCGGCCTGGGCCGCCCGGAACAGGACGTACGCGCCGAGCCAGCAGCCGAGCGCGAGGGCGGCCGGCGGCGACCGGCGGGCGACGGCGACGACGCCGGCGATCGGGATCCACTGCAGGACTCGGTGGCTCCAGAAGTACTCCCGCAGCCCGGCCATGTTGGCCTTGAACGTGTCGACGGACAGGTCCGGAACGGGTAGGCGCGAGAGCCAGACGACGGCGAGCGCGGCGAGGACGAGACCGCCGGCGGCAATCGTGGGGCGACGACGCTCGAGCAGGAGCGCGAGGGCCGCAAGGAGCGCGACTCCCTCGACGTAGCCGGCGTCCGGCGTCAGGCCGACCGCGAGCGGCAGCACGCGGTCGCGCAGCGTCGCGTCGTAGGACGCGAGCGTGAAGAGCGGTGCGAGCCAGGGCAGCGCGACCCAGACCAGGAGCGTCCAGGCGCCGAGCGCGGCGCCGGCGACGCGCTCGCCGATCCGGAACGCCAGCAGCAGCGAGAGCGGGCCGAGCAGGACGACGTTCACGAGCTCGCGGGCGCCGACCTCGATGTCGGCGCGGATGCCGATCACCAGCGCCGTCAGCCAGTAGAGAACGACCGCCGTCGCCAGGAGCTGCCACGGCCGCTCGAGCAGCCGCGGCAGGTCAGGTCGAAGCATGTGCGGGCGCCTGCGCGCGGTACCAGGCGACCGTGCGCTCGAGGCCGTCGCGCAGGGCTGTCCGCGCCCGGAACCCGAACAGCTCCTCGGCTCTCGAGGCGTCGAGTGAGCGCCGCGGCTGGCCGTTCGGCATCGATGTGTCCCAGACGATCTCACCGTCGAACCCGGTCAGGTCGGCGACCGTCTCCGCCAGGTCCCGGATCGTCGTCTCGACACCGGTGCCGAGGTTGACCGGCTCCGCGCCGTCGTAACGCTCCGCGGCCAGCACGAGCCCGTCGACGCAGTCGTCGACGTAGAGGAACTCGCGGCTCGGCGAGCCGTCGCCCCAGAGCACGACCTCGCCCTTCGAGTCGACCATCTTCCGGATCAGGGCCGGGATCACGTGCGAGGTCTCGAGGTCGAAGTTGTCGCCTGGCCCGTAGAGGTTCGCCGGCAGCAGGTAGGCCGTTTTCAGCCCGTACTGGTCGCGGTACGCCTGCGCGCCGACGAGCACCGCCTTCTTCGCGACCCCGTAGGGCGCGTTCGTCTCCTCCGGGAAGCCGTTCCAGAGCTCGTCCTCGCTGAACGGGACCGGCGTGAACTTCGGATAGGAGCAGACGGTCCCCGCGATCACGAGCTTCCCGAGCTCGTGCAGGCGCGCTTGCTCGAGCACGTGCGCGCCCATCATCAGGTTCGCGTACCAGTAGCGGCCGGGATTCGCGCGGTTCGCCCCGATCCCGCCGACCTCGGCGGCGAGGTGGAAGACGAGCTCCGGGCGCGAGTCCGCGAACAGCCGCGCCGCGGCGTCCATCGAGGTCAGGTCGTAGTCGCGGCGCCGGGCGACGAAGACCTCGTGGCCGTCGGCCTCGAGCCGCTCGGCGAGGCGCGAGCCGAGGAAGCCGCCGCCGCCGGTGACGAGCGCCCTCACGCGGCCAGACCGGGGCTGGTGACGAGGAACGACTCCGCGAGGATGCCGTCGAGACGCTCCGGCGGCCTGTGGAGGGCACGGTTCGCCCGCCGCGCGAGCGGAACCCGCACAGGGCCGACACGCTTGGGCAGGATCGCGTACGCGCCGGGCTCGATCGTGACCCCGCCCGCCTTCGCCGCGAGGCCCGACTCGGCGAGCAGTGCCTCGACCTCCCCTCGCGTCCAGAACTTCATGAAGTGCGGCGGGCGAAGGCGCTTGGGTTTCAGCTGCAGCAGCAGATTCGTCGGGTTCCGTGCGTTCGGGAAGGAGACGTCGAAGACGAAGTCGCCGCCCGGCTTCAGCGTGCGCGCGATCTCCGCCACCGCGTCGCGCACGAACCGCTTGCCCATATGCAGGAACACCGCGCTCGTGATCGCGAGGTCGACGCTGTCGTCATCGAGCGGCAGCGAATCGGCGGACGCGCAGATCGGATAGAGCTCGGCCGTCGGCGACGGCGCAAACCGGTCGCGGTACTCGACGAAGCGCTCGAGCATCGTTCCCGAGATGTCGACGGCGAGGTACGTCGACCAGCTCACACGACGCTCGCGTGCGAGATAGAGGGGAATCCGTCCGTACCCGGCGCCGATTTCGAGCACGGTCTCGAAATGGCGCTCGCTCGGGAAGCGCTGCCACACCGGGCCGGTCTTGGCCGTCAGCGTCTCGAAGTCGACGCGTTCGGTGTCGTCGGCTGCGATCGCGGAGCGAACAGGGTCTTCGGCCGCCTCGGTCTCCCACCGCCGCCGATAGGTGGACGGGGCGCCCTCGTCGGTGCGGTAGTAGATGCCGCCCCGCTGGACGAGCTCGCTCCGGCGCAGGATCTGGGCGACGCTCATCGGACGCTGGTGACGTCGACCGGGGCGAGCCAGTCGATCCGGCCGATCCAGCGATCGCGATGCTGGGCGTACCACTGGATCGTGCGCAGCACGCCCTCCTCCCACGACACCTTCGGCTCCCAGCCGGTTTCGCGGTGCAGCTTCTCGTAGCCGACGCGGAGGGCGATCACGTCGGTGACGCCGGGGCGGAGCCGTCCCTCGTCGATCACGATCCGGCGGTCGTCGGGCCAGAAGCCATGCTCGACGCCCGTGCGCAGGATCAGGTCGGCCCAGTCCGCCATCGAGATGTTCTCGCCCTGGCCGTAGACGTAGACGTCGCCCGGCACACCCTTCGCGGCGACGGTGAGATGCCCGCGCACGCCGTCGCTGCAGAAGCAGAAGTCGCGCAGCGGCTCGAGCGCGCCCAGCTCGATCTCCGGCCGGGTCAGCGCCTGCGTGATGATCGTGCCGGTGACGTAGCGCGGGTTCTGGCGCGGGCCGTAGTTGTTGAACATCCGCGTCACGACGCCGGGGACGCCGAACGCGTCGTGGTAGTTCATCGTCAGGAAGTCGGCCGCGACCTTCGCCGTCGCGTAGATCGACTTCGGGTTGATCGGCGAGCGCTCGTGCAGGATCAAGCCGCCCGCGTCGTCGAAATCGTGATGGTGCGCGACCGACTCACGCACGTTGCCGTACTCCTCCGAGGTGCCGGCGGTGTCGAACTTCTCCAGCTCGAGCCCCCAGTCGACGACCGACTGGAGCAGGTTGAGCGTCCCGACCGTGTTCGCCATCACCGTCTCGTACGGCCGGTGCCACGACTCGCCCACGTGCGCCTGCGCACCCAGATGGAAGACGTACGGCTTGTCCGGCGCGGTGTCGCGCAGCTCCTTGACCAGGTAGTCGACCGACGTCTTGTCGGTCAGATCGGCGAACTTCACCTTCAGCCGATTGCGCAGGTGCGAGATGTTGTTCAACGCGCCGCTCGACGTCGCACGCACGAACGCGGTCACATCCGCACCGATCTCCACGAGCGCGTCCGTCAGATGCGAGCCCATGAACCCATCCGCACCCGTGACGAGCACCGTCCGGCCGGCATAGGCGTCACCGAACTCGCGCCGCAGGTCGGCGAGGTCGTTCTCGGTCCAGATCGGGTCGGTGCTCATACGGAATACGCTTGCGCGCGTGGCCAAGCCTAGCGCCCGGGCCCCCCGGAGCACCCTCTCCAGCGGTCTCCTCACCGCGCTCTCGCTGGCGGTCGTCACCGGACTCTCGGCGGCCGTCGGCATCGTCATCGCGCGCGAGTTCGGGCGCGGTGCCGTCACGGACGGCTTCTTCTCGGCTTACGCGGTCTTCCTCGTCCTCGTGCTCGCTGCGAGCGCCGTCCGGGTCGCCGTGCTGCCCGCGCTCGCGCGAGCCCGCGAGGAGGGCACGTTCGGCAGCGTCCTCGGCTCCTACGCGCTCGCGCTCGGCATCGTTGCGCTCCCGGTGCTCGCGCTCGGTGTTCTCGCGAGCGACTGGACGGCCGCACAACTGGCGGCCGGCCTCCCCGAGAGCGCACAGGAGACGGCCGCGGAGGCGCTCGTCTACCTCGTCCCTGCGGCCGTCGCACAGCTCTTCGCAGCGCTCTGCGCGAGCGCGCTCGCCGCCTACGACAGCTACGCGACGGCGGCCGCGGCCTACGCGCTCGGCAGCGTCCTCGGCCTCGCCGTGATCCTCTGGAGGGTCGACGAGGACGGCATCGTCGCCTGCGCCTGGGGGCCGCTCGCGAACAGCGTCGTCGCGCTGGGGATCCCGCTGACAGCGGTCGCGCTGCGCGCGGACTGGGGCCGACGCGCCCCGCTGCAGGTCCGCTCCCGCTTCGCCGACCTCGCGCGGGCAGCGACGCTGCCGATCGTGCTCCAGGCCTTCTTCGTCGTCTGCCTCCGCTTCGCCAGCGGTCTCGGCACCGGGGCGATCACGAGCTTCACCTACGCCTACTTCGTCGCCTCCGCCCTCGTGGCAGTCACGGCCTCCTCGCTCGGGCTCGTCTCGAGCGTTCCGCTCAGCCGCTCGGCGCTCTCGGACGAGCGTGCATCTCGCCACGTCGTCAGCACCGCGCTCGTCTCCTTTGCGGCGGTCGCCGCCGCGGCAGGCGTCTTCGCGCTCGTCGGCGAGCCGATCATCCGCGCCGCGCTCGGGCCTGCATATGCGGGGGACGCCGGCGGCGAGATCGGCAGGCTGATCGTCCTGCTCGGACCCTGGATGGCCGCCTCGATCGGCGTCACGATCACGTTCCCGCTCCTCTTCGTGGCCGGCAGAGAGCGGCGGCTGCCGCTGCTCGCGATCGCGGCGCTCCTCCTGCACGTCGCCCTCACGTGGGCGGCCGCGGAGGCGTTCGAGCTCGACGGTGTCGCGCTCGCCCTGACCGTCTCGACCCTCGTCGTCCTGGCCGCGCTCCTCGCGCTGCTCTCGCCGCACGTCCTGGCGGAGAGCGGCCGTCGCCTCGCGCTCGGTGCCGCTGCGATCGGCGCCCTCGCCCTGCTCGCGTTCGGCGCCCCGGCGTGGCTCCTGCCCGACACGGCGGCAGCCCTGATCGGCGTCGCCGCTTTCGGCGCGCTGCTCGTCGGCCTCAGGGATCGGGGTCTGCGGCAGGCCTGGGGCTACCTCCGGACGCTCGACTAGACTGCCGCCCGTGCTGCGCGACCTCGTGAAGCGGGCGCTCGGCGCCGCGGGGCGGACGGGGGTCGGCAAGAACCTCGTCAACGCCGCGGTCAAGGCCGATCCGGGGCTGAAGCGGTACACGAGCGTGGAGCGCTGGCCGGACCGACTGGAGGGCTTCGAGGATCTCGCGTTTCTCTTCTCGTCGAACCAGCTCAGCCATGGCATCGCGTCGCTCCAGCTCGACGAGGCCGCGCTCCTCTACGGGCTTGCGCGGCGGGTCGAACCGGGCGCCGCGGTGGCCGAGATCGGCCGCTTCAAGGGCGGCACGACGCTGATGCTCGCGAGCGCGCTGCCGCCTGGCGCCGAGCTCTGGTCGTACGACCTCCACGTCGCACTCCGCGCCGACATGAGCGGGCCGCGGCTCGACGCGGAGCTGCGGACGGCGCTCGAGCGCTACGGGCTCACCGACCGCGTGCACCTCGTCGTCGGCGACTCCCGCACGGCCGAGCCCCCGCCGCGCGCGTGCGCGGTCGTCTTCGTCGACGGCGACCACACCTACGAGGGCGCCCGCGCGGACTACGAGCGCTGGCGCGAGCTCGTCGCGCCCGCCGGGCACCTGCTCTTCCACGACGCCGTCGACGCCGGCGGCTACGGCAACCACTATCCCGGCATCGCCCGGCTGGTGGCCGAGATCGAGCGGGACGACCAGAACCTCGAGCGGCAGCCGGACGCCGGCTCGATCGCGCACTTCACGCGTCGCGCGTGAGCGTGGTCGCCGTCGTCCTGTCGTACAACGGGCGCGAGGACACGCTGGCGGCGCTGGAGTCGCTGCGCGGGATCGAGACTGTCGTCGTCGACAACGGCTCGACGGACGGCTCGGCGGACGCGGTCGAGGAGCGGTTCCCGGAGGTGGAGCTCGTCCGCGCGGGCGTCAACCTCGGCTTCGCCGGCGGCAACAACGTCGGCATCCGCCGCGCGCTCGACCGCGGCGCCGACTGGGTGCTGCTCGTCAACAACGATGCCGCCGTCGAGCCGGGGATCCTCGATGCGCTCGCCGCCGCCGCCGCGGTGAGGCCGGACGCCGGCGTGCTCGCCTGCAAGGTCCTGTTCGCCGACGCCGACCGGCTCTGGTACGCCGGCGCCGGCTTCGACCCGTATCTCGGGCGCAGCCGCCACGACGGCTTCGGTGGGCCGGATACGCCGGGCGAGCTTCGGGACACCGTCCGCGCGACCGGCGCTGGGATGGCGGTGTCGCGCGCCGCGATCGAGCGGGCCGGCCTGCTCGACGAGGAGCTCTTCCTCTACGTCGAGGATCTCGAGTGGTGCCTGCGGGTCCGCGAGGCGGGCTTCGCGGTGGTCTACGTACCGGAGGCGAGGGTGCGGCACCGAGTCTCGGCGGCGACCGGTGGGGCGGGCTCGCCGACGGCGGCCTACTACGAGACCCGGAACATGCTCTCGGTGGTCGAGCGGTTCCGGCCGCTGCCTCGCGGGCTCACCGGCGCGCGGCGGGCGCTCGTCGTCGCGCCACGCGTGCTGCTCGCCCTGCCGCGCCCCGCCTCGGCCTGGGCCGCGCTCCGCGGCTGGCGCGACTACCGGCGCGGGCGCATGGGCCGCCGGGGTTAGCCTGCCGCGGTGGCGAACGAGCGCAGCAGCTTCTATCGCCGCGTCCTCGAGCAGCTGCTCGACGAGGGCGTCGTGCGACGCGACATGAGCGTCCTCGTGGTCGCCGGCGGGCCGGCCGACCGGGACGTGCTGCACGCGCTCGGCTTCGAACAGGTGACGATCTCCAATGTCGACGAGGCCGTCGCGGTCGAGGCGCTGGAGCCGTACGAGTGGAGCTACCAGGATGCGGAGAACCTCGAGTACGCGGACGGGAGCTTCGACGTGACGATCGTCTCGGCGGGACTGCATCACTGCCGCTCTCCGCACCGCGCGCTGCTCGAGCTCTATCGGGTCGCACGTGTCGCCGCGCTCGCGCTCGAGAGCCGCGACAGCTCCCTGATGCGGCTCGCGATCCGGCTCGGCGCAGTCGACGAGTACGAGCTCGCCGCCGTCGCCGCCCACGGGCTCCGCTCCGGTGGGGTTGCGAACACGAGCACGCCGAACTACGTCTACCGCTGGTCGGAGCGGGAGGTCGAGAAGACCGTCGCCTCGTTCGCGCCGCACGCACGGCACCGGATCCGCTTCTTCCGTGAGTTCGAGCTGCCCGAGGCGCTCGTCGAGGCAGACCGCGGCGCGCGTGCGAGCGTCCTTCGGCTCGCGCGGCCGGTGGTGACCGCGATCACGCGCGTGCTGCCGCGACAGGCGAACCTGTTCGCGTTCGCGATCGAGAAGCCGCGCCTGCCTGCCGACCTGCAGCCGTGGATGCGGATCGAGGACGACGAGCTGAGGCCCGATCCGGACGTCGTCGGGCGCCGCTACGGAAACGGCGAGTGAGCCTGGAGCGCCACCGGCAGGACTGGGAGCGCCTGGCCGAGGTCGACCCGCTCTGGGCCGTGCTGACCGCGCCCGGTCGCAAGGGCGGTGGCTGGGACGTGGACGAGTTCTTCGCCACCGGCGAGGCCGAGATCGCTCACGTGCTCGAGGTCGCCGAGCGGCTCGGCCGGCCCAGCGGGCACGAACGCGCGCTCGACTTCGGCTGCGGCGTCGGCCGGCTCACACGCGCGCTCGGGACGCGCTTCGACCGGGCGATCGGGATCGACATCTCGGCTGGGATGGTCGAGCAGGCCCAGCGCCTGAACGAGGGGTTTCCCGCCTGTGAGTTCCGGCTCAACGCGGCCTCCGACCTCGTCCAGCTCGACAGCGACTCGTTCGACCTCGCCTACTCGAGCGTCGCGCTGCAGCACGTCCCGACCCCGCCCGAGGTCGAGCGCTACATCACGGAGCTGGTCCGCGTCGCCCGCCCCGATGGGCTCGTCGTCTTCGGGCTGCCGACGCACATCCCGTTCCCGTGGTCGCTGCAACCGCGCCGGCGCGCGTATGCGGCGCTGCGGCGGCTCGGCGTCTCGGAGAGCTGGATGCTGCGGCGGACGCCGCTGACGCCGATGCGGATGACGCAGGTGCCCGAGGCCGACGTGCGCGCCCTGCTCGGCCGCGTCGGCGCGACGGTGCTCGAGACGGAGCCGATCGACGAGGGGCCGGTCAGCTCGCTGCGGTACTACGCCAGCCCTGCGTAGACCGACTCGTGGCGGCGGGCCGTCTCGGCCCACGTGAACTTCTGCGCCTGGGCCGGGCCTGCGGCTGCGAAGCGGGCCGGAGCGTCGAGCACGCCGGACACGACCGCGGCGATGTCGTCCGGCTCCGTCGGCTCGAAGAGCGCGGCGGCGTCGCCCGCCACCTCCGCGATCGCGGGGATGTTCGACGCGGCGACCGGTGTCGCGGAGGCCATCGCCTCGAGCGGCGGCTGGCCGAAGCCTTCGTAGAGGCTGGGAAAGACGACACAGGAGGCACGCCGGTAGAGCGAGGCGAGCTCGTCGGCCGGGACGAGCCCGCCCACGTCCACGCCGGCGGGGACGGGGCGCCCTTCGTGACCGCCGCCCGTCAGCACCAGCCGCAACTCCGGCCGCTCCTCCCGGAGCAGTGCGAACGCCTCGAAGAGGCGATCGTGGTTCTTGTGCGGCCACGGCCTGGCCGGGTAGAGCAGGAACGGCTCGCGCTCCTCCTCGCCGGGCCGGAAACGCGCATGGTCGACGCCCCACGGGATCGCGTGCACCCGCTCGGGCGCCAGGCCGAGCAACTCGATCGCGCGGCGGCGCACGAACTGGCTCGGGACGATCACGGCGTCGGCGTTCCGCGCCGAGCGCTCGTGCGTACGCGCCCGCCACAGCCGCTCGGCGCGGGAGAACAGCTCCGGGTGGTCGAGATGCTGGAGGTCGTGCACGGTCACGGCGGTCGGAAGCTCGAGCGTCGGCAGCGCGATCGTGAGCGGGTAGTGCACGGCGTCGAGCCCCGCGAACCGAGCCCGCAGCCTCTCCGGTCGCAGCGTCGCCTGCACCATCGCGATCAGCCGTTCCGGAATGCTGCGTGCGTTCCGGTACTCCGGCACGGCGACCTCCGGCAGGCCCTCGCCGGCACCGGGTGCCGCCGGCGGCGTGAAGGCGACGTAGTCGAGCGCCCCGATCTCCGCCAGGCCTCGCGCGAGCCCGCGGGCGGACGTCTCCGCGCCGCCGACCTCGCCGGGGACGAGCGTGAGGAGGCTGAGCCCGACCCGCATCGCAGGGGAGCGTATCCCGCCCTCCCGGTACAATCGTCCGATGCCTGACCGCGCCTCCGAAAACGGCGAGCTTGCAGGGATTTCTTCCGGCGAGGACACCGACCTCACGGCACTCTTCGAGCAGCTGAAGCAGGAGGTGCGCCGCTCCGGGGCGGCTCCCGGCGAGTCGGGCGGTGGCGCCGAGGAGCGGAGCGCTGCGCGGGCCGAGGCCGAGCGCCTCTGGCCGGTGTCCGCCGACCGCAACCTCCGGCTCCGGCCGGGGGTGCGCGGCGGGCTCGCAACGCCCGCGAAGGCGGTGCTCCGGAAGCTGATGCGCTGGTACGTCGAGCCGGTCGCGTACGACCAGCGCTCCTTCAACGCGGCCGCCCTGCGGCTGATCGACGACCTCGAGGCGCGCGTCGCGGCGCTCGAGGCCGAGCTGAAGCAGAAGTCGTGAGAATCGCCGTCTGCGCGCCGCAGGTTCCGTTCGTCAGGGGCGGGGCGGAGATCATGGCGGAGACGCTCGTGGACGAGCTGCGCGCGCGCGACCACGAAGCGGAGCTCGTGACGGTGCCGTTCAAGTGGTATCCGGGCACCCGGGTGCTCGACCAGGCCTTCCTCTGGCGGCTGCTCGATCTGACCGAGTCGGACGGGCGTGCGATCGACCTCGTGATCGCGACGAAGTTCCCCTCCTACGTCGTCCGGCACCCGAACAAGCGCGTGTGGGTGCTGCACCAGTTCCGGCAGGCGTACGAGCTCGACAGAACCGATCTGGGCCAGTTCGACGAAGAACCTCGGGACCGGGCGTTGCGGCGCTCGGTCCAACGCCTGGACCGGATCGCGCTCGGGGAGGCCAAGCGGCTGTTCGCGACCTCGCGCAACGTCGCCGATCGGATCGAGCGCTCGACCGGGCTCGCGGCCGAGGTGCTGCCCCACCCGCCACAGGAGCTGCCGTACCGCAACGACGGCTACGGCGACTTCGTCCTCTCCGTCGGCCGGCTCGACCGGGCGAAGCGGAACGACCTCCTGCTCGAAGCGGCGGCACTCGACCCCGCCCTGCGCGTCGTGATCGCCGGGGAGGGCCCCGACCGCGAGCGGCTCGAGTCGCTGGCTGCGGAGCGCGGGCTGAACGGCCGCGCCGAGTTCCCGGGCCGCGTCGACGAGGCGGAGCTCGCCTCGCTCTACGCCCGCTGCCTCGCCGTCTACTACGCGCCCGTCGACGAGGACTTCGGGATGGTCCCGTACGAGGCGTTCCTGTCCGAGAAGCCCGTGCTGACGACGACCGACGCGGGCGGGCCGCTCGAGGTGGTCACGGACGGGCGCACCGGCTACGTGACCGCGCCCGAGCCGGCCGAGCTCGCGCGCGCCGCCTCGCGCCTGCGGGAGCGTCCCGACGAGGCGCAGGCGTACGGGCAGGCCGGCCGCGAGCTCGCCGCCCGCGTCACCTGGGGCAGCTGCATCGACAGGCTGCTCGCATGAAGGTCGCCTACTACTCGCCGCTGCCGCCGGAGCGCTCCGGGATCGCCGACTACAGCGCCCATCTCCTGCCCGCGCTGCGCGAGCGGATCGAGGTCGTCGTCGCGCAGCGGCGCCGGCGGGCGCCGAGGGCCGACCTCGCGCTCTACCACGTCGGCAACAACCCCGACGCCCACGGCTGGATCGTCGACGCGCTGCGAAAGAGGCCGGGCGTCGTCGTCCTGCACGACTTCGTCCTCCACCACCTGATCGCCGGGCTCACGATCGGCCGCCGCGACGGCCACGGCTACCTCGACGCAATGGAGCGCGAGGGCGGCGTCGTCGCACGTCTGCTCGCGCACGGCGTCCTCGACAAGCGGATTCCGCCGCTCTGGGAGAGCCGGCCCGAGGAGTACCACCTCGCCGGCGAGGTGCTCGCCCTCGCGACCGGCCTGATCGTGCACTCCCACTACGTCGAGGACCGCGCCCGTGCCGCGGGCTACGAGGGGCCGATCTGGCGGATCCCGCACCCCGCGTGGGAGCACGCCCCGGTGCGGCCGGCGGCCATCGAGGGCGCCCCGCTGATCGGCTCGTTCGGGAACGTGAACGCGAGCAAGCGCATCCCGCAGCTTCTGGAGGCGTTCGCGCGGCTCCGCCGCGACCGCCCGGACGCGCGCCTGCTGCTCGTCGGCGCGGTCTCCCCCGGCTTCGACCTCGACCGCCGGCTGCAGCGACTCGGCCTGTCCGGAGCCGGGCTGCTGCGGGAGGCGTACGTCGAGGAAGACAGGCTCTGGTCGCTGATGGCCGCGTGCGACGTCTGCGTCAACCTGCGCTCGCCGACGATGGGGGAGACGTCCGGCAGCGTCGTCCGCCAGCTCTCGCTCGGCAAGCCCGTCGTCGTCAGCGATGTCGGCTGGTTCGCGGAGCTGCCGGACGATGTCGCGCTGAAGGTTCCGGCCGACGCGGGCGAGACGGAGACGCTGTACGCCGCGCTCGAGCTGCTCGCGCGCGACGAGGGAGCACGGGCGAGGATGGCCGCCGCCGGGCTGGCGCTCGTCCGCCGCGAGCACGACCTCGGGCGAGCTGCGGATCTGTACGTCGCCGCGCTCGAGCAGGCTGCCGGCGGCGAGGCGGTCGCCGACGCAGTCCTCGGCGACGTCGCCGCGGCGGCGACGGACGTCGGGATCGAGCCCGGCTCGCCCGAGGCGGCCGAGCTCGCGCGGCGCCTCGCCGAGGTCGAGCTTGGTCGATAGATTGGGCCGCGTCCCGGCGTGGGTGTGGCTCGCAGTGATCGTCGCCGGCTCGGTCGCCCTCCGCGCGTGGCTCGGCAGCCGGATGCCGGCGCCGTTCATCTTCACCGACGAGCTCCACCTACCAGGAGAACGCGCGCAGCCTCGCCGCGGGCGAGGGAATCCGGGTGCGCGACGAGCCGTACGGGATCGTGAGCGTGCTCTATCCGCTCGTGCTCGCTCCCGCCTACCTGCTCTTCGACTCGCTTCCGGATGCCTACGCAGCCGCGCGGACGATCAACGCGGTCGTGATGTCGCTCGCGGCGATCCCGGCCTACCTGATCGCGCGCCGCGTCCTCCCGACCCGGTGGTCGCTGCTCGCTGCGCTCCTCGCGGTCGCACTCCCGTCGCTCGCCTACACGGGCACGCTGATGTCCGAGAACGCGTTCTATCCGGCGTTCCTGCTGGCGGCGTGGGCGCTGCTCCGTGCGCTGGAGGAGCCGACGCTGGTGCGGCAGGCGGTGCTGCTCGCGACCTGCGGAATCGTCACGCTCGTCCGGGTGCAGGGCCTGGCCGTGCTGCTCGCCGCCCTCTCGGCGCCGGTTCTGCTCCGGCTCGTCGCCCGCCGCCCGCTCCGGCAGTGGTGGCCGCTGTACGGCGCCGTCGCCGCCGGTGCCTTCCTCGTCCTGCTCGCCCAGCTCGCGCGCGGCGCGTCGATCTCGAGCCTCTTCGGCGCCTACGAGGTCGTCGGCGAGGAGAGCTACGACGCGGTCGAGGTGCTGAAGTTTCTCTTCTGGCACCTGGCCGAGCTCGATCTCTACGTCGGCATCATCCCCCTTGCCGCCTTCCTCCTGCTCGGCGCGCGGATCCGCTCGCTCGAGCCGCAGGAGCAGGCGTTCGTGGTCGCGACGGCGACGCTGACGGCGTGGACACTCGTGGTCGTGGCCGCGTTCGCCTCGCGGTTCGCGGGGGCGATCGTGGAGCGCAACATGTTCGTCGTCGCCCCGCTCCTGCTGATCGGGCTGCTGCTCTGGATCCAGCTCGGCGTACCGCGGCCGCTCGCGCTCGCGGTCGCCGCGGCCGGCGTCGCGGCCGTGCTGCCGGCGCTGATCCCGTTCGAACGCTTCCTCCAGCTGAAGGTCCGCTCCGACACCCTGATGATCGTCCCGCTCTGGAACCTGCAGGACGAGGTCGGGCTCCCGCGCCTGGACGACGTCGTGCTCCTCGTCGGCATCGCCGCCGCGGCGGCGTTCCTGCTCGTCCCCCGCCGCTACGCGCTGGCACTCCCCGCCCTCGTGCTGGCCTACTTCGCACTCGCGATCCACCCGATCCACGCCGGCCCGCACGGGATGGAGCAGGCGGCGGCCGGGGCGCTCTTCGAGGGGATCAGCCGGGATCGGGACTGGATCGACCGGGCCGTGAGGGACGAGGACGTCGCCGTCCTCTACACGGGCCTGCCGCACCGCTTCACCGTCCTCCAGAACGAGTTCTTCAACTCGTCCGTCGGCCGCGTCTACACGAGCAGCGGGCCGATGGACGGCGGCCTGCCCGAGACGCCGGTGACGGTGGACGAGGAGACAGGCGTGCTCCGCCGCGAGGACGGCACCGTCGTGCGCGAGCGCTACGTCCTCACCGACGGCTCCGTCTCGCTCGACGGCGACCCGGTGGCCGAGGATCGGCGGCTCGGCCTCACCGTCTACCGCACGAACGGGCCCCTCGTCTCGACCACGCGGGTCAGCGGTCGTCTACCCCGACCAGTGGTCGGGCCCGGAGGTCAGGTACGAGCGGATGCGCTGCCGCGGCGGCACGTTGGACGTGACGGTCGAGGGCGATCCTGGGCTGACGGAGAAGCCGCAGACGGTGGTCGCGACGCGGCGGGGCCGGCGCGTCGTCGCGAAAGTGCCTGCGCGCGAGCTGGCCACGATGTTCGGTCCCACTCGAAGCGCGCGACGGCGTCTGCCGCGTGCGCTTCCCCGTCTCGCCGACGAAGGTCCCGGGCCCGCAGGACATGCGCGAGCTCGGCACCCACTTCCGGGCCTTCGAGTACGTCGCACCGTGAGCCGCAGATGAGGATCGTCTACGACGTCTCGCCGTTGTCGCACCCGCTGACCGGAGTCGGCAACTACGTCCGCGGCTCGCTCGCAGGGCTGGTCGAGGCGGCGGGCGGCCGGCACGAGATCGTCGCCTTCGCGCCCACGAGCCCGGCGGGACGCCGCGCGATCCCACAGGCGCTCGACGGACTCGATGTCGAGGTACGGCTCGTGCCGCTCCCGTTCTCGCAGCGCTGGCGCGACACCTGGAGCCGGCTCGGCCGGCCGCCGCTCGAGCGCGTGCTCGGCGACTTCGACGTCTTCCACTTCTCCGACTGGATGTACCCGCCCCAGGCGGGCGGCGTCCGTGCGACGACGGTGCACGACCTCGTGCCGCTTCGCTTCCCGGAGTGGGTCACCCCGAAGACGGCAGCCATGCACGGCGCCAAGTACGAGAACGCCGCGCGGACGGCCGACCTCGTCTTCGTCAACTCCGAGTTCACCGGCCGGGACGTCGTCGAGCGGCTGGGCGTGGCCTCCGAACGGGTCAAGGTCGCGTATCCGGGGGTGAAGGACACGTTCACGCCGGACGGCGAGCGGGCCGACCTGGGCCGGCCGTACGTGCTCACGGTGGCAACGCTCGAGCCCAGGAAGAACCTGCAGACGCTCGTCGCCGCACACCGGCTGGTCGGCGACGAGCTGCTGCTCGCCGTCGCCGGCGGCTCCGGCTGGGGCGACCAGCCGGAGCTCCGCGGCCCGAATGTCGTCCGGCTCGGCTTCGTCTCCGACGACGAGCTCGCGCGGCTCTACCGCGGCGCCGCGGCGGCGGTCTACCCGTCCCGCTTCGAGGGCTTCGGGATGCCGATCACGGAGGCGATGGCGTGCGGCGCGCCGGTCGTCGCGTCCGGGCACGAGTCGATGGACGAGGCAGCGGGCGGCGCGGCCGTCCGAGCCGACCCCGACGACCCGGAGGCGATCGCCGCGGCGATCCACGAGGCGATCGCGCGCAGCGAGGAGCTCGTCCCGCGCGGGCTCGAGCATGCGAGCCGCTTCACCTGGCAGGCCGCGCGGCGCGGCGCTGCTGGCCGGCTACGAGGAGGCGGCGGCGTGATCAGGGCTGCCGTCGACGTCTCGCCGCTCGCCCAGACCCGCGCCGGGACGGCGCGGCACGTGCGCGGGCTGCTCGGTGCGCTCGCCGGCCGGGAGGGGCTCGAGGTCGAGCCGCGCTCGTTCGGCGGCGACGGCAGGGCGTCGTCGCTCGCGCGCGACACGTGGTGGTACTACGCCGGGCTGCCGCGCTCGGCGCGGACGCTCGACCTGCTCCACTGCACGACGTTCCGCGGGCCGCTCCGGTCGGCGGTGCCGTTCGGGGTCACGCTCCATGACCTCGCGCTCGTCCGCCACCCGGAGCTGTTCCCGCGCTGGCACCGTCTGTCGGGCCGGGTCGGGATCGGCCCCGTCGCGCGCGCCGCCGACCACGTCTTCGCTGTCTCGGAGTTCACCAGGCACGAGGCCGTCGAGCTGCTCGGAATCCGGGCCGAGCGCGTGACCGTCGTCGGCAACGCGGTCGAGCCGGTGTTCACGCCCGACGGGCCCGCGGCCGAGGGCGACTACGTTCTCGCCGTCGGCACGCTCGAGCCGCGCAAGAACTTCCGCCGGGTCGCCGACGCGGCGGCGCGGCTCGGCGCGGAGCTCCGGGTCGTCGGTGCGTCCGGCTGGGGCGGCGTCGAATCGCCGGGCTGGGTCGGGGAGGTCACGGACGAGGAGCTCGCTGCGCTCTATCGCGGCGCCCGTGCGTTCGTGTTCCCCTCGCTCTACGAGGGATTCGGGATCCCGGTGCTCGAGGCGATGGCCAGCGGGGCACCGGTGGTCACGAGCCGCGGCGGCGCCACCGAGGAGGTGGCCGGGGGCGCGGCCGTGCTCGTCGATCCGCTCGACGTCGAGGCGATCGCGGCCGGGATCGACGAGGCGGCTGCGCGGCGCGACGAGCTGCGGACGCTCGGCCTCCAGCGGGCGGGCGCCTACTCCTGGGACGCGGTCGCCGACGCGGTCGAGCGGGTCTGGCGGGAGCTCGCGTGAGCATGCCGCTCGTGGTCGTCGACGCAGACGTCCTCGGCCGCCGCCGCACGGGCGACGAGACCTACGTGCTCAATCTGCTCCGGGAGCTGGGGCCGCTGGCGCCCGACGCGGGCCTGCGGATCGCCGCGGTCACCCGGCACCCGGAGCTCGTGCCGGCCGGGATCGAGCCCGTCGAGCTCTCGACCCCGTTGCAGGAGCTGCGGATGGCGCTGACGCTGCCGCGCCTCCTCCGCCGACTCGGCGCTGCGCTGGGGCACTTCCAGTACGCGCTGCCGCTGGGGCTCTCGTGCCCTGCCGTCGTCACGATCCACGACCTCTCGTTCGAGCGCGACCCGTCGCTGATGAGCCGCAGGGACCGGCTCGTCTTCCGTCGGGTCGTGCCGCGGGCCGCGCGTCAGGCCGTCCGCGTGCTCACGGTCTCCGAGCGGACGCGTCGCGACCTCCGCGAGCTCTACGACGTCCCCGAGGCGAAGGTGGTCGTGACCCCGAACGGCGTCGATCCCGCCTTCGCGCCCGGAGACGGCCCGCGCGACTACGTCCTTCTCGTCGGGGCAGTCCAGGAGCGCAAGAACCCGCTCGCGGCCCTCGTCGCGGCCGAGTCGGCCGGCCTGCCGCTCGTCGTCGCCGGGCCGGCGAAGGACGAGGCGCTCGCGCGCGAGCTGGAGCGGCGCGGCGCCCGCGTCACCGGCTACGTCGAGCAGGACGAGCTGGTCCGCCTCTACCGCGGCGCCGCCTGCCTCGTGCAGCCCTCTCGTTTCGAGGGCTTCGGCCTCCCGGTGCTCGAGGCGATGGCCGCCGGTACGCCGGTCGTCGCCGTGCCGGAGCCGGCGCTGCGGGAGGTCGCGGGCGACGCGGCCATCTGGGCGGAGGAGAGCGAGCTCGGGGAGGGGATCCGCCGGGCAGTCGCGCGAGCGCGAGCGGCTCGTCGCGGCCGGGCTCGAGCGCGCCCGCCTCTTCTCCTGGGCCGAGACGGCCAGGCGGACACTGGCGGTGTACCGTGAGGCGCTCGGACGGTGAAGGTCTCCGGCCTCGTCGTGTCGCACGGTCACGCGCGCGAGCTCGGGCAGTCGCTGCCGGCGCTGGCGCCGCAGGTCGACGAGCTCGTCGTGATCGCGAACGTCCCCGGCAGCGTCGGCCTCGACCTCGCCGGCGCGCGGCTGCTCGCGAACGAGCGGCCACTCTCGTTCGCGGCGAACGTCAACCTGGGCGTCGACGCGACCGACGGCGAGTACGTCCTGCTCTCGAACCCGGACGCGTCGCCCGAGCCCGGTGCGATCGCAGAGCTCGTCCGCTTCGCCGACGAGCATCCACGCGCGGGCCTCGTCGGCCCGCTCGTGCTCTGGCCGGACGGGACGTGGCAGCCGAGCCTCCGCCGCTTCCCGACCGTGCTCGGCACGATCTGGCGCCGCACGCCGCTCCGGCTGCTCCGCGACCCGTACCGCCACCAGGTCTCCCACTACGGCACCCGCCCCGAGGGAACCCGTGCAGGGGGACTGGCTGCTCGGCGGCGCCTGCCTGCTGATGCGCCGCTCGATGCTCGCCGAGATCGGCGGCTGGGACGGGGGCTTCCGCCACTACGTCGAGGACATCGACGTCGCCTACCGCGCCGCCAAGGCGGGCTGGGAGCGCTGGCTTGTGCCGGCCGCGGTCGCGCGGCACGACTACGCGGCGGTCGTCGACAAGCGCTTCCTCCACCGCCACACGCTCTGGCACCTGCGCGGGATGCTGCGCTTCCTGCGCAAGCATCCCGAGCGTCTGCTCGCCCTGCGCTAGCCCTTGAGCGGGAGGAAGTCGAAGCCGACCTGCGCGCCGAGCTCGCGCACGTCTCCGCCCCCGCTGACCTGATCCGGGACGAACGTCGGCGAGACGTCCACCTCGACGTGGTAGGGGACGGTCGCCCGCGTGACGATCTGCGGAGACCGCACGGCTCGAGCTTGCGGTGGAAGACCTCGTCGACGCGCTCGAACCCGGGCTGCTTGTCGACGACGGCGACGGGGCCGATGCGGACGGTGACATCGGCAGTCGGGATGCCGCCTCCGCACGCGCCCTGCCGCGAGAGCACGATCTTGGCGAAGCCTCGCGCGGTGCCGTCCTCCGGCGCGTACTGCGAGAACGACGCGTGCTCGCCCATCCAGCTGTCGGGGAAGACGCCGTTCTGCGCGGAGCGGAGCCGCACCGGCTGCGCGCCTTCAGGAGTGTCATCCCGTTACGCGGTTCCCCGACCTGCTCGCCGACCACCTCGACGCCGTTGCCGACGACGACCCAGTTCACGCCGGGGTCGGGGTCGAGGCGCCCGTCGGGCGCGCCGAGGTTCGGGGACAGCGTAGGCAGCGGCGCCGTGCCGTCCAGGCTCCAGATCCTGTCGATCGAGTGGTTCCAGAACTCGAGCAACCAGATCGGGTTCGTGTCCTTGCCGAGCTGCTGGCCGAGGAAGAGCGTCGGCTCGTCACCGGTGGCCTGGTCGATCCAGTCGACCGGCTTCGGCGTCGACTGATGCAGCCGCTCGGCGAAGAGGTTGAGGCCGCGCGCCGCATAGATCTCGGTCGTCAGTGCCCAGGCCGATACGCCGCAGGCGGCGGCGACGGCGATCGCGAGCCCTGCCGTGCGCGATCGGACGAGGGAGCGGGCCACCAGGAGCGAGACCGAGACGAGTGCCGTCACGATGAGGGCGCGCTCGATGTCGGCCGCGTCCCAGGAGAGGTTCCGGTTCGCGAGGCGGCCCAACGCCAGGCCGGGAGCCTCGAAGTACGGGTACTGGTCGAGCCTCAGCTCCGCGCTGACGACGAGGAAGAGCGCCACCAGGAAGCCGGCTACGAGCGCCGGCGCGCTTGCCAGGGGCCGCGCAAGCACAGCAGCCGTCGCGGCCAGCACGATCGGAACGAGATAGATCACGTTCCGTTCGACGATCAGGTCTGCGAACCGCGTCGAGAGGAAAGCGGCCTTGACCGCGGCGTACATCGTGAAGGCGACGCATGCCGCGACCCCGACGGTCACGAACGCGACGCCCTCCCGCGTCGCCCGGATCCGCCGGGAGGTGAACGCGGCGACCGTCGCGATCACCGGCAGCACCGCGAGCCCAATGGTCATCGCTCCGAGTGCCCACACGCCGAAGTCGATGGTGCGGTGCTTCTCGAACCCCGTCGCCACGTACCAGGCATCCGAGCGATGGCCCATCGCGGCGCTGACGGCGACGACCACGCCGACGGCGAGGAGGGCTGCGCCCACCCAGTCCCAGGTGCTCCAGCTCGAGCGCCAGCGCGTGAAGCGCTCGCCTTGCCACAGGAGCACGAAGAGGCCGGCGCCGAAGACGGCCAGCAGGACGGCGAGCTCGCCGCGAACGAACGGCGCGACCAGGCAAAGGCTCCTGCAAGGGCGAGCCGGCCGCGGGAGGGCCGAGCGATGGCCGCTGCGATCGCCCAGAGTGCAGTCGTCGAGAACGGGTAGGCGAGCGGCTCCTCGAGCAGGTACGGCGCGTAGGCGAGCGGCGGTGCAGCGACCGCGCCGATCGCTGCTGCGACGGCCCAACCCCGCGAGACGACGAGTCGAGCGAGCCCGTAGGCGGGGAAGATCGCGGCGGTCATGACGAGGACGCCGATCAGCTTGGCCGCCTCCCAGGCGGACGTCGGGTCGAGCCACCAGGCGGGCGCGACGAGATAGGTGTAGAGCGAGCCGAAGCCGCTCGGTTCGCCGAGCCGCGAAGGCGTTCCCGTTTCGGCGATCCCGCGCGAGATCTGCGTGAACTCGATCTCGTCCGAGAAGATCGACGGCGACACGCGCTGGGACGCCTGCCAGGCGAAGAGCGACGAGAGACAGAGGTAGGCGATGCCGAGCAGCCATCGGGCGACGCCGGGGCCGATCCGCTCCGGTTCGGTCACTGATTGCGAGGTCACTCGGCGGGGACCTGAGTGAGGAACGGCGGCGGTGCGATCTCGCGGACGACGAAGCGGCAGCCGACGCCGGCGTCCGTGCACGACGCGACGAGCGCCTCCAGGCGCCCGGACGCGGCCCCCGGGATCGTCACGAGCACCTCGTCGACCTGGAGGTCGCCGAGCAGCCGCTCGACGTCGTCGAGGCCGCCGTGCACGGTGACGCCGTGGATTCGACGGCGCCGAAGCGCCGGATTGTCGTCGACGAAGCCAACGACCCGCGTGTCCGGCGTCTCGCCCAGTTCCCGCGCGAGTGCTCGGCCGGAGCGGCCGGCGCCGACGACGAGGACGCGCTTCTGCGCGCTGCGGACGCTGCCCAGCCCCGGCAGCAGCCGCAACGCCAGGCGTGAGGCGCCGACGAGCGTCATGCACAGCAGCGCGTCGACGACGAAGACCTCGAGCGGGAAGTCCTCGAACGGACGGATCGCGCGGAAGATCCCGATTGCGAGCGGCACCGACAGGATCACAGCCGCGCCGACTGCGAACAGGTCGCGGGCGGACGCGAAGCGCCAGATCCGCCGGTAGATCCCGAAGAGGACGAAGAGGACGTAGCGCACGCCGAGCAGGATCGGCAGCATCGCGAGGAAGAGCCCACGTTGGGTGTAGGTGCCGCGCCCGTCGACGAAGAGCAGGTAGGCGGCGAGGAACGAGACGCAGATGATCGCGAAGTCCACGAGCACCTCGACGAGCCGCCGCGGATTGGAGAGGAACGCGCGCCAGAGCGCCGGCGGCGGCCCGGGATCGTCGCGACGCGAGCGCTCCTGGAGGTCGCCGAGGAAGCTCGCGAACTGAACGAGGACGACGAACGAGACCAGCAGTCCGACGGCGGTCACGCGCGCGTTCGCGAGCACGATGTACGCGAGCGCAGTCGCGCCGAGCAGCGCTGCGAGCAGGGTCAGCGCGGCCACTGCCTGCTGCTCCGAGAGTCCGTAGTAGACGAGCCGGTGCGAAGAGTGGTCGGTGCCGCCCTGCGTCACCGGCCGCCGCTCGAGCGTGCGGCGCACGGTCACGAGAGTCGTGTCGAGGATCGGGATCGCGAGCACGAGCAGCGGCAGCGCGAGGCTCGTCAGCGTTGCGCCGGCGGTCGTCCAGCTCGACGCCAGTGCGAGCGCGGCGAGGCCGAAGCCGATCACCTGGCTGCCCGAGTCGCCCATGAAGACGCGTTGCGCTGCGGCCGGGGCGCAGGTTGAAGGGAAGGAAGCCGAGGCAGGCGCCGCCGAGTGCGAGCGCGACGACGAGCGCGAGCTCGCCCGAGTCCTGCGCGAGCGCCGCGAGCGCGAAGACGCCGCACGAGACCGCCGCGAGCGAGGCGGCGAGCCCGTCCATGTTGTCGAGCAGGTTGAAGGCGTTCGTGATCCCGACGAGCCAGACGAGCCCGAGCGCGGTCGCCAGCACGTCGTTGCCGACGATCTCGACCGTCAGGCCCGACGCGAGCACGACGGCGGCGGCGGCGAACTGGGCCGCCAGCTTCGCGATCGGCTTCAGCGTGTAGACGTCGTCGACGAAACCGGCCACGAAGAGGATGGCGCAGCCGCCGATGATTCCCAGCAGCTCGCTGCTCGCGTCGACGGCGCCGACCGCGACCGCGGCCCCGACACCTGCGACGAGGCCGAGGAAGATCCCGACGCCGCCGAAGACCGGTGTCGAGCGCGCGTGCCAGCGCTCGCCGGAGGGGTCGGCGACGAGCCGCCCGCCGACGCCCACGCGCAGCAGTGCGAAGAGCGTGAGGGCCGCGACCGAGAATGCGGCGACCGCTGCGATCGCGTTCACGAGACGACAGGGTAGAGCAGGTCTGTGCGAGATGAGCGGCAGCGGCCTATAGTGACGGTCGATGTCGGCCGGCGAGCCGGCGCACCGGCCTGCGCGCTCGACGATCTATGCCGACCAGCGGCGCGCATGACGGACTGAGCGATGACGCCGACTATCTCATCCGCTACCGCGAGCTCTTCGGCAGCCTGTTCCGCCGCGACCTGCGCGCGAAGTACAAGGGCTCCGTGCTCGGCCTCGCCTGGTCGCTCGCGCACCCGGTCGTGCTGATGCTCGTCTACCTGCTCGTCTTCAGCGTCCTGCTCGAGATCCAGGCGGCGAACTACGAGCACTACTGGCTCTTCCTGCTCGCCGGGCTGCCGGTGTGGGTCTTCTTCGCGACCTCGCTGCAGTCGTCCTCGCGCAGCCTGCTCGAGAACGCGAACCTGATCCGGAAGGTGCGCTTCCCGCGCCAGCTGGTGCCGCTCTCGATGGTGGCGACGCAGCTCGTCGGCTTCGCGGTGATGGTCGCGATCGTGGTCGTGCTCAGCCTCGTCTATCTGCCGGACTCGCGCGCGACGGTCTGGCTCGCGCTTCCGGTCGGCGTGCTGATCGTCGGCTTCGTCGCCGGGCTCTCGCTCGCGGTTGCGTCGCTGAACGCGCTCTATCGCGACGTCGAGCACATCGTCGCCGCGCTGCTCCTGCCGTGGTTCTTCCTGACGCCGGTGCTCTACTCGCTGGACGAGATCCCGGGCGGCGGACGCGTATCCGTGGCTCGTCGACCTCGTCCACTGGGGCAACCCGGTCACGCCCGCGATCGAGTCGTTCCGCGACCCGATCTTCTTCGGCGAGCTGCCGGCGGCCGGGCGACCTGCTCTACCTGGCCGTCGCGACCGTCGTCTCGCTCGCGCTCGGCGCGCTCGTCTTCAACCGCGTCGACGACCGCGTGGCAGTCGAAGTCTGATCAGGCCGTCGAAGATCGAGGCTCCCCGTCCGAGACGTAGGCCGGCAGCCCTTCGTGCTCGCTCGGCTCGAGGCCCGCGAGCAGCGACGGCAGCAGCAGCGGGTGCGAGAAGGCGGGGTTGCGGCCGCCGCCCGGCGCCCACGGACGAAGGGCGCGGTCGCGCGCTGTCGATCGAGCCGCCGACCGCCGCGTATCCCTCGGCATGCGCGTCGAGGATCCGCCGCGACCAGTCGGGGGCGGGGATCGCGCCGGCCACGAGGTACGCAGTTGCGACGGCGTCCGTCTCGACGAGCGGCTCCTCCTGGGCGGCCAGCGCCGCGGCCGTCTCCTCGTCCGGGCCGCCGCGGACGGCGACGGCGAGGCGGCGCTCGTCGATCCGCGGCCGCACGTCCGCGTCCAGCTCGAGCGGCGACGAGCCGACCTCGGCGAACCAGAAGCGGAACTCCTCGATCGAGGTCGAACGCGAGCCGGTAGCGGCCCGGCGGCTGCGGCGCCCGGACGCTGAGCGCGACCTCGACCTCGTCTCCGGGCGCGACGGGGCCGCCGAAGTCGACCCGCGGCCCGTCCCAGACGATCGCGTTGCCGCGGTCGTCGAGCCAGTGGTAGGAGAGCTTGACACCGAGCTCGCCGCGGGAGCGCCAGGTCGCGGTGCCGGCGTTCCGCAGCAGCACCTCGACCGTCGACTCCGCCCCCGCACGGAAGGGCTGCAGGCGGTACGCCAGCCACCGGACCGCGAGCGGGCCGACGGGGACGGGGTGCTCGCCGACTCGCTGCACTAGCGAAGATCCCTGAAGGGGCCGCTCCGCGGCCCGACGTCCCGGTACGCGGGTTGCATTGATCGCTAGCCTACTCCGGCGATGAGCGAGCCCCTTCTCGTCCGCGCGGCGCGACTGGAGCCGACCGAGCGCACGCCGGTCTGGTTCATGCGGCAGGCCGGGCGGTCGCTGCCCGAGTACCGCGAGATCCGGAAGACGCATACGCTCTTCGACGTCTGCTACGAGCCCGAGCTCTGCGCCGAGGTGACGCTGCAGCCGGTGCGGCGCCACGACGTCGACGCGGCGGTGATGTTCGCCGACATCATGCTGCCGCTGCTCGGCATGGGCGTGAACGTCGAGCTCGTCGAGAACGTCGGCCCGGTGATCGAGCAGCCGATCCGCTCGCGCGCCGACGTCGACCGGCTCACCGTCCCCGAGCCGGAGGAGTCCGTCCCGTTCATCCTCGAAGCGGTCTCGATCGTGCGCCGCGAGCTCCGCCCCGACCAGGCTGTGATCGGCTTCTGCGGAGGCCCATTCACCGTCGCCGGCTACCTGATCGAGGGCAAGCCGAGCCGCGACTTCCTGAACGTGAAGCGGATGATGTACGCGGAGCCCGAGACCTGGCACGCGCTGATGGAGAAGCTCGCCGAGGCGTTCTCGCTCTACGTCGCGGCGAAGGTGCGCGCCGGCGCCGACGTGATCCAGCTCTTCGACTCGTGGGTCGGCGCGCTCTCGCCGCAGGACTACGAGGAGTTCGTCCAGCCGTACTCGGCGCGGATCCTTGCCGCCGTCGACTGCCCGACGATCCACTTCGGCACCGGCACCGCGACGCTGCTCGAGCGGATGCGCGACGCCGGCGGCGACGTGATCGGGCTCGACTGGCGGATCCCGCTCGACTGGGGCTGGGAGCAGGTCGGCGACGATCGCGGCGTGCAGGGCAATCTCGACGGCGCCGTGCTCTTCGGCCCGTGGGAGCGGATCGAGGCGGCGACGCTGGACGTGCTTGCGCGCGCCGCCGGTCGCCCGGGCCACATCTTCAACCTCGGTCACGGCGTCATGCCCGACACCGACCCCGACGTGCTCGGCCGCCTGCGGGCGTTCGTGCACGAGCAGACCGCGCGCGTCCCGGCGTGAGCGGCGTAGGCTCGACGGAGCCGCCCAGGAGCGGAGGTGGCGGCTTCGCCGCCGCCGGAGCGGGGAAGCGCGCCGTCGTGCTGATGGCCTACGGGTCGCCGGACCGGCTCGATGACGTGCCGGCGTACTACGCCGACATCCGCGGCGGCAGGCCGATCAAGCCCGAGCGCCTCGAAGACCTCGTCGCGCGCTACCGGCGGCTCGGGATCGAGGACTCGAACCCGCTGAACGAGATCACCGAGGCCACCCGCGCGGCGCTCGAGGCGGAGCTCGGGATTCCGGTCTTCACCGGCATGCGCCACTGGCAGCCGCGGATCGCCGCCGCCGTCGAGCGCGCGCTCGCGGGCGGCGCGGACACGATCGTCGGGCTCGTGCTGGCGCCGCACTACTCCGGCGATGTCGATCGGCAAGTACCGCGCCCAGCTCGTCGAGGCCGTCGGCGACCGGGCCGAGATCCGCTTCGTCGAGCGCTGGGGCAGCGAGCCCGGCTTCGTGGAGCTGCTCGCGGACCGGCTGGCGGACCGGAGGCACCTGCACGTCGTCTTCACGGCCCACTCGCTGCCGATGCGCATCCTCGAGGAAGGCGACCCCTACCGGGACGAGCTGCTCGAGAGCTCGCGCCTCGTCGCCGAGCGGGCGGGTGTCGGCGAGTGGACGTTCGCGTTCCAGAGCGAGTCGCCGACCGGCGAGCCCTGGCTCGGGCCGGACATCCTCCCGCACCTGAACGAGCTGGCCGCCAACGACGTCCGCGACGTCCTCCTCTGCCCGATCGGCTTCGTCGCCGACCACCTCGAGATCCGCTGGGACCTCGACGTCGAGGCGGCCGACCGCGCGCGCGAGCTCGGGATCCGCCTGGAGCGGATCGAGCTCCCGAACGCCGACCCCGCGTTCGTCCAGGTGCTCGCCGGGCTCGTTCGGCGTCACGCCGCGGTACCGTTGAGCGGGTGAAGACGGGCCAGATCCGGGTCGACTCGGTCTCGCGCCGCTTCCGCGTCCACGCGAACGAGGCGCGGAGCTTGAAGGAGCTCTTCGTCCGGCGCGGGCGAACCGAACCGCAGGACGTCCAGGCGCTCACGGAGGTCTCGCTCGCGGTCGAGCCGGGCGAGGCCGTCGGGCTCGTCGGCCGCAACGGCTCGGGCAAGTCGACGCTGCTGCGCCTGATCGCCGGGATCATCAAGCCCACGTCCGGGACGGTTGCCGTCGACGGGCGCATCGGCTCGCTGCTCGAGCTCGGCGCGGGGTTCCATCCGGACTTCTCCGGCCGCGAGAACGTCTACCTGAACGGCGCCATCTACGGGCTCAAGCGGGCCCAGATCCGCGAGCGCTTCGACGAGATCGTCGCGTTCGCCGAGCTCGAGGGCGCGATCGACAGGCCGGTGCGCACCTACTCGTCGGGGATGTACATGCGGCTCGGGTTCTCGATCGCCGCGCACCTCGACGCCGACATCCTGCTCCTGGACGAGGTCTTCGCCGTCGGGGACGAGGCTTTCCAGCGCAAGTGCTTCGGCAAGGTCTTCGAGTTCAAGCAGCGCGGCGGCACGATCGTCTTCGTCTCGCACGACGCGTCGCAGGTGGAGCGGCTGTGCGAGCGCGCCGTCCTGCTCCGGGAGGGCCGGCTCGAGTTCGACGGCCCGACGCACGAGGCGATCGTGCGCTACCGGCGCGTGCTCGCCGCCGAGGCCGACCCGGCGGAGCGGGCGGCCGGCCTGCGCGAGTGGGGAACGGGCGAGGCGACGATCGCGGCCGCGCGGCTGGTGGGCCGCGAGGGGCAGGAACGGCAGCAGTTCCTCGCCGGCGAGCCGTTCTCGCTCCGGCTCCGGATCGAGGCGGAGAACGGGATCCCGCCGCCGCAGCTCCAGCTCGAGCTGCGCGACGAAGCCGGCCTGCTCGTCGCCTCCGACGTGCTCGACACCGACCGGCGTCGGCTGGGCCGGCGGCACGCGCGAGCTGCGCTACGACGTCCCGGTCCTGCCGCTTGCCGACGGTCGCTTCCACCTGCGGCTCGGGCTCGCGGACGCGAGCGGGGAGCGCGTCCTGCACTGGCTCGACGACGCCCTCACCTTCCTCGTCTACCCCGACGGCGACGAGCGCGGCGTCGTCAGGCTGGAAGGGAGCTGGGCGGCGGAGCCGAACTCCGTCGAGCGATGAGCTCTCGCAGCTGCCCCGAGTGGCCGGACCTGATGGAGCTCGCTCCCGACCTCCAGTTCATGCACTACACGGTCGCCGAGGCGCAGCTGCCGGTCGAGGCGCTGACGGCGATCACGCACGTATCGCTCGGCGACGTCGCGATCTGCTGCGATCTCGAGCACCACGTCTTCTACGCCGGCCACACCGACCCCGAGGTCGCCGAGGCCCTGCGCGGGACGCACTGGTACGAGGTGCACGAGTACGCCCAGCGCGGCCCGGGCGCGTCAGCGGCGTAGCACCTCCGCCAGCGGCAGCGTGTTCAGGATGCCGCTGCGCGGCGCTCCGCCGCGACGAGCGGTCGCGACGGAGAGCGCCATGTTCCCGAGGCCACGCACGGAGTGCGCGTCGGTCGAGCAGACGATCCTGACCCCGGCGTCGACCGCCTCGCGGACGTGTGTGCCGGAGAGGTCGAGCCGGTCGGGCAGCCCGTTCACCTCGACCGCGACTCCGCTTTCCAGCGCGACGGCGAAGACCTGGTCGAGGTCGAGCGCGTTCTCGGGCCGGTGGTTGAGGATCCGCCCCTTCGGGTGCGAGAGGCAGGACGCCGCGCCTCTGAGTGTCCCTGCGTGCCGCATGGCCTGGAGCACGCGCGCCGTGATCGCACCGCGAGGGGCCCGCTGGCCCGCGTGGAGGCTGATCTGAACCCAGTCGAGCTCGGAGAGGACGTCGTCGGGGAGGTCGAGCGAGCCGTCCGGGAGGATGTCGCACTCGCTGCCGCGGAGGATCCGGAACGGCGCCAGCACCTCGTTCGCGGCGGCGATCTCCTCGGCCTGGCGGCGGAGGTCGTCGGCGTCGAGCCCGGGGACGACGCGGACGTTGCGCGTGTGGTCGCAGATCGCGAGGTACTCGTAGCCGAGCGCCTGCGCCGCACGCCCCATCTCGAGCACGGTCGCCTTCCCGTCCGAGGCCGTTGTGTGGACGTG
Organism: uncultured Gaiellaceae bacterium; assembly: GCA_963730405.1. Lineage (GTDB taxonomy): Bacteria > Actinomycetota > Thermoleophilia > Gaiellales > Gaiellaceae > Gaiellasilicea. The sequence continues at coordinate 138,359 of CAVSRW010000012.1, forward strand.
CAGGTCGCCGCGGATGTCGCCGAGCTCCAACAGGTCCGGCGGCGGCGGCGGTGCGTCGAGCTCTCGCAATTCCGGCGGCGGCAGCGGGTCGGGGAGCTCGGGGTGTGCGGCCAGCCACTCCGGCGGGCCGGTCGCCCGGACGAGCTCCCGCTCCCACGTCTCCGGCGTCGCCCCGACGACCTCGATCGGATAGCCGTCGGCGGTGACGCCGACGACGCGCCGCTCGTCCCGCTCCAGCACGGCGACGAGCTGCGGCAGCGCTTCCGCGTCGGCGAGGCGGTCCAGCGGGACGACGACGGCGAAGCGGGACGAGAGCTCGCAGGCGCGCCGCGGGTCGCCGGCCGCCTCGCCGCCGAGGGCCGTCGCCACCTCGCCCACCAGAGCGAGCGCGCGGTTCAGTGTCATCCCGCGTCTCGGCCTCGCCGTGGCCAGCTCCGCCAGTCCCTGCTCGATCCGCGCTGCAGTTTTCGGCCCGATCCCGGGAACGCTTCCGAGCCTGCCCTCGGCTGCGGCCTCGCGCAGCTGCGGCAGCGTCCTGATCCCGAGTGCATGGCCGAGCTCGCGCATCCGCTTCGCCGAGACGCCGAGCAGCGCCGCGACGCCGACGAGCTCGGGCAGCGCCTGCGCCTCGAGCTCGTCCAGCTCGGCGATGCGGCCGGTCTCGACGAGCTCGCGGAGGCGGGTCTCGATCCCAGGCCCGATCCCGGCCAGCTCCCGCGCCCGCCCCGCCTGCACTAGCGCGGCTACGTCGGCGGGGGTCGAGCGGATCAGATCGGCCGCGCGGCGGTATGCGCGCACGGTGTAGTGGCCGGACCCGTTCAGGTCGAGGAGAGCCGCGAAGGCGTCGAGGCGCTCGGCAAGGGCTGCGTTGTCCACGACTAGAGTCTTGCCGGATGACGCAGATCGTGGTCCCCTTCCGCGGCGAGAACGGCAAACGGCGGTTCGACGCCCCCGAGCAGACGCGAGCGCGGCTCTCGCTCGCGATGCTCGGCGACGTCCTCGCAGCGGCGACCGTGACGGGGCGGACGCTCGTCGTCACCGGCAACGCCGACGGCCGCGCGCTTGCGGAGGAGCTCGGTGCGGAGGTGGTCGCGGAGCCCGGCGGCGGCCAGGGCGCGGCCGTCGCCGCCGCACTCGAGCAGCTCGACGACGGGCCGGTGCTCGTCGTCAACGCGGACCTGCCCTGCGTCGTCCCGCACGACCTCCGGACGCTCGCCGGAACGGCCGAGCTCGGAGCGATCGGCTACGTCGAGGCGCAGGACGGCACGACCAACGCGCTCGCGCTCCCGAGTGCCGACCTCTTCGCGCCGCTCTACGGCGGCGGCAGCGCGGCTCGCTTCCGCGACCACGCCGACAGCATCGGCGTCACCGCCATCTCCTGTGCGATCCCGAATCTCAGCGACGACGTCGACACGCTCGACGATCTCCGCCGCATCGGCCTGCGCGCCGGCCCGCGCACCCAGGCGGCGCTCGGCAGCACACCACGGTGAAGGTCGTGCTCCTCTCCGGCGGCGTCGGCGGCGCCCGGTTCGCGCGCGGCCTCGTCGAGGCCGCAGACGGTGCGGGCCTGACGATCGTCGGGAACGTCGGCGACGACCTGGAGGTGCTCGGCATGTCCGTCTCGCCCGACCTCGACAGCATCCTCTATGCGCTCGCCGGGCTGAACGACGAGGAGCGGGGCTGGGGCCGCGCCGGCGAGACGTGGGAGGCGCTCGGCACCGTCTCCGCGCTCGGCGGGGAGGACTGGTTCCGGCTCGGCGACCGGGATCTCGGCCTCCACCTCGTGCGGACGCAGGCCCTGCGGGGCGGGGAGCCGTTGTCCGCCGTGACCGCGCGGATCGCCCGCGCGCTCGGGGTCGAGCCCGCGATCCTGCCCGCGACCGACGACCGGCTGCGCACGTGGATCGAGACGCCGGCCGGCAGCTTCGCCTTCCAGGAGTGGTTCGTCGCGCGGGGCCACCGCGACGAGGTCGACGGCGTCCGCTTCGAGGGCGACGCGCGTCCCGCTCCCGGCGTGCTCGAGGCGCTCGGGGCCGCCGACGCGATCCTGATCGCCCCCTCGAACCCGTACGTGAGCATCTGGCCGATCCTCGCCGTCCCCGAGATCCGTGCGGCCGTGGAGGCGCGGCGCGTCCCATCGGTCGCCGTCAGCCCGCTCGTCGGCGGCCGGGCCGTGAAGGGGCCGGCAGACCGTATGCTCGCGCGGATGGCGGGCGGCACGACTCCGGAGCACGTGGCGGGCTGCTATGCCGGGCTGATCGACGCGCTCGTCGTCGACGAGTCCGATCCCTCCGGCCCCGCGGACGTGCGGCGGGTGGTCACGAGCACGCTGATGACCGACCTCGCGGCCGCGCGCCGGCTCGCGGAGACCGCGCTCGGGGCGGCCGCGTGACGCAGTCACGCGGCCATGAGGGGGTTCGGGGGAACCAGTGGTTCCCCCGAAGAGACGCGCCGATGCGCAGCAGCGGCGTCAGCGCGCAGGGGGCTCGTGGGGGAAACCGGGTTTCCCCCACGCGACCGAGCCGAAGGCGAGGGAGGCGGCATGAAGGTCGCGGTCGTCGGCGGCACGGGCAGCTTCGGGCAGGCGGTGGCGAAGCGGCTGGTGGGCGCCGGCGTCGAGGTGGTGATCGGATCGAGAGACGCCGAGCGCGCGCGGGAGACGGGCGCGGCGCTGGGCGCGGCCGGGGCGAACAACGACGACGCCGTCCGCGGCGTCGACCTCGTCGTCTTCGCGGTCAAGGCCGACGCGGCGGTCGAGACCGCGCGCGACCTGCGTCAGTCGATCGGCTCGACGCCCGTGCTCTCGGTCTGCGCGGAGCTCGAATTCGGCCCCGGCGGCGTCAAGCCGACGAAGGACGCGACCTCGATCGCGAAGCGGATCGAGGACGAGCTCGACGCACCCGTCGTCGCGGGCCTGCACTCGCTCGCCGCCGCCAACCTCGCCGACGCCCCGCCCGACGAGGACGCCCTCGTCTGCGGCGACGACGCCTCGGCGAAGGAGCTCGCGCTCGAGCTCGCCGGACGGCTCGTCTCGGGCAGGGCGGTCGACTGCGGTCCGCTCGCGAGCGCCCGTGCGCTCGAGGGGATGACGGCGGTGATCGTGAACGTGAACAAGCGCTACAAGGCCCACGCGGGCCTGCGGCTCACCGGCATCCCGTGACCGGCGGCGTAGGCTCGACGGAGCCGCCGGGAGCGGAGCTGCCGGCTGTGCCGGCGTCGGAGCGGGAACGAGGCATTCGGGTGATCCCGCTTGCCGGGATCCCCGAGATCGAGGACGGCGACGATCTCGCGGGGCTCCTCCTCGCCGCCGCGGAGGGCGCGGGCGGCTTCGAGGACGCGGACGTCCTCGTCGTTGCACAGAAGGCGGTCTCGAAGGCCGAGGGCCGCGTCGTGCGGCTGGACGACGTCGAGCCGTCGGCGCGGGCGCTCGAGCTCGCCGACGACCGCGACCCGCGCCACGTCGAGTGGATCCTGCAAGAGAGCGCCCACGTCGTCCGCGTGCGACCGCCGCTGATCATCGCCGAGACGCGCCACGGTTTCGTCTGCGCCTCGGCCGGCGTCGATGCCTCGAACGCCAGGGGCGACGGCACACTCGTCCTGCTGCCGCTCGATCCCGACGCGTCGGCGGCACGGCTGCGCGACGCGATTCGCGAGCGGGCCGGCCGCGACGTGGGCGTGATCGTCAGCGACTCCTTCGGCCGCGCGTTCCGGCAGGGGACGACCGATGTCGCGCTCGGCGTCGCGGGCCTGACCCCGCTGCTCGACCTCCGCGGTGTCCGCGACCGGGCCGGCTACGAGCTGCACGCGACGCAGATCGCCGTCGCCGACGAGCTCGCGGGCGCGGCCGAGCTCGTGATGGGGAAGGTGAACGGCGTGCCGGCCGCAGTGGTACGCGGCCTCGACCTCCGGGGCGACGGCACCGGCGCCGACATTCCGATCCCCGAGGAGCGCGACCTCTTCCGCTGAGTCTCCCGCAGACGGAGAATCCGCGGAAGCGGAATCTCCGCCGCGACAACCCCTAAAGGGGCCGCTCGCGGCAGGACTTCGGGCGCGAGCGCCGCGAGCCGCCGGCCGACGACCGGCGCGAACTTGAAGCCGTGGCCGCTGCAGGCCGAGCCGACGACGATCCGGCCGCGACGCTCGAGCAGGAACTCGTCGTTCGCGCGGATCGTGTAGAGGCAGGTCTCCGTCTGGCCCGGCGGGCCCGCCTCGGGAAAGCGGCGCTCGATCCAGGCCGCGGTTCGCGCTGCGAGCTCCCGGTCGGGGACGGCTGCGGCGCCGGGGTCGGTCGGACGGCCCGTCTGGTGGAGCCCGGCCTTCAGCACGCCGCCCGGAGCCGTGAGCGCGTAGCCCGAGTGGGCTCCGGTCGTCGTGTCGATCACGGACGGCACGGGCCGGTCGAGCTCGAAGTAGGAGACGGTCTCGGCTGTCGGCGTCGCGTCGACGCCCACGAGCCCCGGTGCCCACGCCCCGGCCGTCACCACCGCGACACGCGCCCGCACTTCCCCGGCGACCACGCCGTCACCGCCCTCGTCGACGGATCGCACCCGGACGTGCTCGCGGAGCTCGACCGCTTCTGCAAGCGCTTCCAGCGCCGTATCCGCGCGGATGATCCCGCCGTCGGCCTGGAAGAGGCCGCGGTCGCCGGGGTCGGCGCGGATCCCGAACCGATGCTCGATCTGTCCCGCGTCGAGCACCTCGAACGGCACCCCGCACACGGTGAGCGCGTCGCGGTTCGGTGCCCAGTCGCCGAGGTCGAGCGTGCCGTTGAGATCGAGCAGCGACCGCCCGGACTCGGCCTCGAGCTCACGCCAGAGCGGGAAGCTCTCCTGCGCCAGCCGGACCCAGCGCTCCTCCGGATAGGACAGGCGGACGATCCGCGAGCCGCCGTGGCTGGAGCCGCGGTCGTGGCCGAGCTCGAATTGCTCGCAGACGACGACGTCGCGGCCGGCCCGCCGCAGCTCCCGTGCGGTGGCGAGGCCCATCACGCCCGCGCCGACGACCACCACCTCTGTGTCGACCGACGCCACGGGGGCGAAGCGTAACGCGCTACGCGGCCCGCGAGCCGGAACCGTGCGCGAGCGCGACCGCGAGCGTCTGCTCGGTCGCGCCGGCGCCGGCGGCCCGCCTCATCGCGAGCACGTCCTCGAACGAGCCGAGGAAGAGGTCGAGCAACTCGGCGTCGAATTGCGTCCCGCGCCCTTCGAGCATCATCGCGCGCGCCTCGTCGGGCTGGAAGGCCTGCCGGTAGACGCGGTCCGATGTGAGGGCGTCGAACACGTCGGCGATCGCGCAGATCCGGCCTTCGATCGGGATCTCGTCGCCGGCGGCGCGCCCGGGGTAGCCCGTGCCGTCGATTCGCTCGTGGTGGGTCAGCGCCATTCGCGCTGCGAGATCGAGCAGCTCGACCCCCGAGCCGGCGAGGATCCGGTGGCCCATCTCCGTGTGCGCCTCCATCACCCTGCGCTCGTCCTCTGTGAGCCGGCCGGGCTTGAGCAGGATCCGGTCCGGGATCCCGATCTTGCCGACATCGTGCATCGGGCTCGCGATCCGGATCAGCTCCGCGCGATCGGCCTCGAGCCCGGCGAGCCGCGCGAGCAGGGCGCAGTAGAGGCTCATGCGGACGATGTGCTCGCCGGTCTCCTGGTTGCGGAACTCGGCCGCCCAGGAGAGGCGGCGGATCGTCTCCTCGCGCAGCCGCCGTAGCTCGGAGTCGGAGCTCTCGAGTTGCGCGATCGTGTCGCGCAACGCCGCCGTCCGGTCGAGGACCGTCTGCTCGAGCCGCTCGCGGTGGCTGCGGTTCTCGATCTCGAGCGTGCGGCGCCGGAGCGCGTTGCCGACGTTGATGATCAGCTCGTTCGGCTTGAAGGGCTTGAGCACGTAGCCGTAGGCGCCGAGCTCGATCGCGACATCGGCGTAGCGGCGGTCGTCCATGCCGGTGACCATGACGACGGCCGTGTCCGGATACCGGGCGAGTACCTCGCGGGTGAAGTCGATCCCCGACTCGCCGGGCATGTTCACGTCGCTGAGCACGAGCGCGACGTCCGTCTCCTTCAGCAGGCGGCGCGCTGCGGCGGCCGACTCGGCCGTGAGGCACTCGTAGCCGTGCGTGTCCAGGATGCGGACGAGGAGGGCGCGGATCTGGTCCTCGTCGTCGACGATCAGGATCCGTTCGCCGGGAGAGGGCGCGCTCATTACAGGTGTTATCGGCAGCTAGCCGTCGTTCTCAACAGCGACGAGCTCGATTCTGTTCCCCCACGGATCGGCGACGTAGCACCGGCGAACGCCCGGAATCAGGTCGTCGTCGGCGACGGCGATCCCGGCGGCGCGGAGCCGCGCGACCACGGCGTCGTAGCCGGTCACCGCGAACGCGGGATGCGCCTTGCGCGCGGGAGCGAAGTCGGGGTCGAGCCCGACGTGGAGCTGCTGCGGGCCGACGCGAAACCAGACGCCGCCGCGGGCGCGCAGCGGCTCCGGCTTCTCGACCTCCTCGAGGCCGAGCAGCTCGCCGAAGAAGCGGCGAGCCTCGTCCTCGCACCCCGGAGGCGCCGCGAGCTGGACGTGGTCGATCCCGGCGAGCACGGCCGCGAAGGATAGAGTCGGCCCGATGTTCGACGAGGGTCTCGCCGAGCTGCATACCCACCTCGGCGGCTCGGTGGCCTCCGACATCCTCTGGTCGCTGGCACACGAGCAGGGCATCGCGCTCCCGGTCAAGGACTACTGGGAGTTCGACGCGCTCGTCACCGTCTCCGACCCGCGCGGGGTGGAGAACCTCGACGCGCTCGACCGGATCTATCACTGGACGGAGCTGATCCAGAGCTCGCCGATCGCCGTCGAGCGCTCGGTGCACGGAGCCATCGGCGGCGCATACCGCAGCCAGGGGATCACCACGCTCGAGCTCCGCTTCAACCCGATGAAGCGGAACCGCGGCGGCGAGCGCGACCTCGACCACATCATCCTCGCCGCGATCCGCGGCCTCGACCGCGCCTCGATCGAGTACCCGCAGGTCCGCGCCGGTCTGATCCTGATGATGGACCGCACTTTTGCGCCGCGGCAGAACGAGGTCGTGGTCGAGAAGGCGATCCGCTGGGCCTCGCGGGGCGTGGTCGGAGTCGACATCGCGGGTCCCCGCCCGGGCGGCGGCCGCTACGACTACACCTCGATCGCGCCGATGGTCGAGACTGCCCGCGCCGCCGGCCTCGGGGTCACGATCCATGTCGGCGAGGAGGGGGAGACGGGCGGCGAGGAGCTCGGCGAGGTCGTCGAGCACCTGCGTCCGGACCGGATCGGGCACGGCATCCTCGCAGCGCAGGATCCCGAGCTGATGCGGCTCCTCCGAGAGGCCGGCACCGTGCTCGAGATCTGCCCGACCTCGAACCTGCTCACCAAGGCGCTGCCGGACGAGGACGCGATCCGCGAGACGTTCGCGGCCTTCAAGGAGAACGGCGTCGCCTTCACGATCGCCACCGACGGCCCGGAGATGATGCGGACGCACCTCCGCGACGAGCTCGAGCTGCTGGAGCGGATCGGCGCGCTGACCGAGGAGGAGCTGGTGGCGGCGAACCGCCGCGGCCACGAGGCGAGCTTCATCTCACGAACGTCGTGACGCGCCCGTTTGGACCGATTCGCAGCACCTCCCGCCGGTCGAAGCCGGCTGCGTAGAGCACACCGTCTCGAGCGAGCGCCAGGCCGGTGATCGTGCCGAGCCCGGCGACCAACGTCCGCGGCGGCTGTCCCGGCCGGAGTCGGACGATCGCGTCCGCGCCGGCGACGAGTACCGACCCGTCCGGCGCCAGCTCGATGGCGGTCGGCGCGCGCACGTCGCCGATCCGTGTCACCGTTCCCTCGCGCGTGACGCGTGCAACTCGATTTCGATGGGTCTCGACGACATAGACGGTGCCGTCGGGAGCCACGGCGACGTCGTGCGGAGCGCCGAGGTCGCGCGCCAGAGTCCGGATCGTCCCGGCGGGCTCGACGACGCGGACGCCGTCGTCGTACTCGGCGACGTACAGCCGACCCGCGGCATCGAAGCCGAGCCCGCCGGCGCCTCCGAGCTGGGCTGAGGTCGCCGCGCCGCCGTTTCCGCCGAGACCGCGTGTTCCGTTCCCGGCCACCCGCACCGCGGTGCCGCCGTCGAAACGGACGATGTCCCACCCGGAGACGGCGTGCACGCGGCCGCGCGGATCGACCCCCACCCCGACAGGCTCGCGGGCGGTGCCGACCGTCGTGGCGGCGCGACGTGCGGGTGTCGATGCGCACGACGCGGCCGGCGTCGCGGTCGGCGACGAACAGCGTGCCGCCCCGCACCGCCAGCGCGTACGGGCGCGCGAGGAGGTCCGGCGGTCGAGGGCTGACGACGAGAGTGCGGAGACGATGCGTCCGCCCTGCGAGCCGTACCTCCAGGCGCCACCGGCCGGCCGGCAGCGCGACACGCGCGCTCCAGCGCCCGGCTCGCACCCGAGAGGTCGGGAAGGTGCGGACGCGGGAGCCGCGCGCCACCAGCGTCGGGCGCGCGGTCGACGCGGTGACGACGAGCGTCGCCGTCCAGGGACGTTGCGCCGTCGGTTCTGCGGGAACGCCCGTGAGCCGGACCATCGGCGTCGCCGCTCCGGCGACGCAGGCGGCTGAGACGGCGGCGAGTACGGCGGCTGCCAGGGCGTGGCGCATCGGTGACTCCTCCCGATCGGCGTTTGCACGCGCTACACCGGTCACGCGCGCCGCGTTCCGTGCGTGGACAGGAATCTCACGCGCCGAGCGGGCGTTCCGTTCCAGTAGACATGGCAGCCCCCGCCCGCTGGAAGATGCTGACCGCCCTCTGGATCGTCTATCTGGTCTGGGGCTCGACCTACTTCGCGATCAAGATCAGCGTGCGAACACTGCCGCCGTTCCTCTCCGCGGGCGCGCGCTTCCTCCTCGCGGGCGCCCTGCTCGCGCTGATCCTCGTCGTGCTCGGCCGCAGCATCCGCATCTCGGGCCGCGAGCTCGGCGCCGCCGCGGTCGTCGGCACCGCGCTGCTCGCGCTCGGCGTCGGCGTGGTCACGCTCGCCGAGACGCGGATCGACTCGAGCACCGCGGCGATGATCGCCGGCTCAGTGCCGCTGCAGGTGATCCTCCTGCGAACGCTCGCGCGCGAGCAGGTCGCCCGGGCCACACGCCTCTCGGTGCTCTCCGGCCTCGCGGGCCTCGCGCTCGTCGTCATCCCGGGCGGCGAGGGCTCGTCCAGCGCGATCGGACTTGCGCTGATGCTCGGCGCCAGCGTCTCCTGGTCGCTCGGCTCGTTCTTCGGGCACCGGCTGCCGCTGCCGACGGACGGCTTCGTCGCCACCACGTGGGAGATGCTGAGCGCCGGGGCCGTCCTGCTGGTCATGGGCGCTGCGCGCGGTGAGCTGAGCACGACCGATCCCTACGCCTACAGCCTCGAGTCCGTGCTCGCGTGGCTCTACCTCGGGATCTTCGGCACGCTCGTGGCCTTCACCGCATACACGTGGCTGCTGGGGAACGCGCCCATCTCCAAGGTGGTCACGCACCAGTACGTGAACCCCATCGTCGCGATCGCGCTCGGCGCGCTCTTCCTCGGCGAGGAGATCACGCTCGCGGCCGGCTTCGGCGCGGCGCTGATCGTCGGCTCGGTCTTCGTCGCCGTCCGCTCCGAGAACGCGGCGGCTAGGAGGCTCCGTTCACCTGCGATCGCTGATGCGCGAGGTACTCCAGCAGATCGGACCGTGTGAGGATCGCGGCCGGTCGTCCGGCCGCGGCGACGACGACGGCGGCGCTCGGGCCGGAGAGGTCGGCGAAGACCTGATCGAGTGAGTCGGCGACGTCGACGGCGGCGAGCGGGGGCTGCATCAGCGCCGCCACGTCCTCGTTGAGCGCGTCGGGGTTCTTGAAGACACGGTCGAGCACGCCGCGCTCCTGCAGCGAGCCGACGACGTCCGCGAGCGACTCCGCCGGCTCGTGCCGCACCACGGGCAGCTGCGAGATCGAGTAGCGCTGCATCAGGTCGATCGCCGCGCCGACCTTGGCGTGCGACTCGATCGTGACGAGGTCAGGCACCTCGTGCTCCTCGCCGCGCTTGAAGCGGAGCACCTGGTCGATCGTCGGCGCCGGCGCCTTCCGCTCGAGGAAGCCGTACTGGAGCATCCAGTTGTCGTCGTAGAACTTCGAGAGGTACGAGCGGCCCGAGTCGGGGAGGATCGTCAGGATCCTCGCTTCCGGCCCGTGGCCCTTCGCCACCTCGAGGGCGGCCCAGATCGTCGTTCCCGCGGAGCCGCCGGCCAGGATCCCCTCCTCCCGCGCGAGCCGCCGCGCGGTCACGAACGAGTCGCGGTCGGAGACGCGCACCCAGCGGTCGACGACGTCGCGGGACATCGTCTCGGGCCAGGTGTCCTTGCCGATCCCCTCCACGAGGTACGGGTGCGTCTCCTCGGAGGTGTAGACCGAGCCCTCCGGGTCGGCGCCGACGATCAGGATGGCCGGGTTGCGCTCCTTCAGGTAGCGGCCGGCGCCCGAGATCGTGCCGCCGGTGCCGACCGAGATCACGAGCGCGTCGATCTCGCCGCCCGTCTGCTCCCAGATCTCCGGCCCGGTCGTCTCGTAGTGCGCCTCGGGGTTGGCCATGTTCGAGTACTGGTCGGGCTTGAAGCCGCCCGGGATCTCCTCCGCGAGCCGGTCGGAGACCGAGTAGTAGCTCTCGGGCGAGTCGTGCTCGACCGCGGTCGGGGTGATCACGACCTCGGCGCCGTAGGCGCGCAGCATCGAGATCTTCTCCTGGCTCATCTTGTCGGGCATGACGAAGATGCAGCGGTAGCCCCGCGCGGCTGCGGCGATCGCGAGGCCGACGCCCGTGTTGCCCGACGTGGGCTCGACGATCGTCCCGCCCGGCCGCAGCTTCCCCTCGCGCTCGGCCGCCTCGATCATCGCCATCCCGATCCGGTCCTTGTTCGAGCCGCCGGGATTCAAGTACTCGAGCTTGGCGAGGAGCATCGGCTCGACGTCCCGGGCGATCCGGTCGAGGCGGACGATCGGCGTCTCGCCGACGAGGTCGAGCAGCGTTGGGTACTCGCGGGCCACCGGCGGCTAAGCCTACGCAATCCGTAGTCGGCCGCAGTTGCGATCCGCGAGGGCGCCGATGGCCGTCCGCTGCGCCACTCGCATCCTGTCGTCATGACCTCGCGCATCACCCCCAAGCCGTGCAGCCTCCGCGATGCGGTCGGCGAGCACGAACGCTGCCCGGGCTCCAGTTGTGCCTTCTGGGAGGCCGGTGGAGCCGTTGTCGAGCCCGGCTGCGCAATCGAGCGGCTCGGCGTCCCGGCCCAGCGCCAGCGCGACCTCGCGCGCCACCTGCTCGACCTCCGTCTCCAGCTCGAAGCCGTGCGGACGGAGGTCGAGCGGCGTGACGCGCACCGCCGCTTCGCCGAGCTGCTGAACCTCAACCGCGAGTAGGGCCGAGCCCGCGCCGGGGGACCGGCGACGACTGGATGATCGACGTCGTCGTCTGGCCGTAGAGGATGAAGCGGTCGAGCACCTCCTCGAGCTGCTCGACGTCGCGGACGTGGAGCTTCATGAAGAAGCAGTCCTCGCCCGTGATCCGGTGGCACTCGACCACCTCGGGCGTCTCGCGGGCGAGCTCGGCCACCTTCGGCAGCTGCCGTGCAGAGGGTCGGATCCGCATGATCACGCCCAGCCCGTACCCGAGCGCCTTCGGCTCGACCTCGGCGCGGTAGCCGGTGATGACCCCGGTGCGCTCGAGACGGCGCAGCCGCTCGGCGACGGCGGGGGCGGAGAGGCTGACCCGGCGGCCGAGCTCTGCGTGCGTGAGCCGTGCGTCATCCTGCAGCTCGGCCAGCAGCCGCGCGTCCGTGGTATCGAAGGCTGACGACTCGTAGCGCCGTTGCTTCGTCGACATCTGCTGCTGTACCCCTTCGCTTCCGTGGGCCGATCGCGGCTTCTGCCGGAGATCCTATCTGCATGCAGTCGGTCCGCCTACCCCCGCACGCCTACTTCGTCGGCAGCGCGGTCTTCCACTACCTCGGGCCCGCGTTCGCGGTGCTGCTCTTCGCGCGCGTCGACGTGCTCGGGGTCGCGTGGCTCCGGATCGCCGCTGCCGCGGCCGTCTTCGCGGTCTGGCGCCGGCCGTGGCGGCTCCTCGCGGGACTCGACCGGCAGAGTCTATGGACGCTCATCGCCTGGGGTGCCGTGCTGGCGGTGATGAACGCGTGCTTCTACCTGGCGATCGACCGCCTGCCGCTCGGAACGGTCGCGGCGATCGAGTTCCTGCCCGTGATCGCGCTCGCCGCCCTCGGGACGCGGACGGCGCGGAACGCGGCCGCCCTCGCGCTGGCGGTCGGCGGCGTCTACCTGCTCACCGACGTTCGCCTCGAGGGCGAGCCGCTCGGCGTCGCGCTCGCGCTCGTGAACGCCGTGCTCTTCGCCGCGTACATCGTCCTCGGCCACAGAGTCGCGCAAGGCGAGCACGCGATCGGGATCGACGGCCTGGCGGCGTCGATGCTGGTCGCTCTCGTCGTGATCACGCCGATCGCCGGCTGGGCGGCGCTGCCGGCGCTGCTGGATCCGGTTGCGCTCGTCGCCGGGATCGGCGTCGGCGTCGCGTCCTCGGTCATCCCGTATGTCTGCGACCAGCTCGCGATGGCGCGCCTGGAGCGGGCAACGTACGCGCTGCTCGTGTCGCTGCTGCCGGCGACGGCGACCGCGATCGGTGTCCTCGTCCTCGGGCAGGTGCCGACTGCGGCGGAGGTCGTCGGGATCGCGCTCGTGGTCGGCGGCGTCGCCGTCCACCGCGAGCGGTCACGTCAGGCGCCAGAAGTCTCCGGTCAGCCCCAACTCGTCCAGGATCGCCTGTGACTCGAAGGCGGGCCGCGGCCGCCAGTCACTTTCGAGCCGCGTCCACCACCAGCGGCGCGCCAGCTCGTTCAGCGTCGTCGCGCTCATGCTCGCGCCCGCCTGCCAGCCGGTCGCGTCGAGCCATCGTTCGAGGTGCTCCTCCGACCGGAGGAAGACCATGGTGCTTCAGGTGAAGCCGATGTCGTTCCACCACCGGCGGGCGGGAACGACGAAGTGGACGAGGAGGTCGGCGCCGCGAACGAGCTCGCCGCCGCGAACCTCGAGCTCGAGCGGCTCGCCGCAGTCGGGGCATTCCGACAGGACGGCGCCGTCGGCGTGCAGCGCCGCCGGGATCCCGAGCGCGTCCCAGGCGCAGTTCGCGAACCAGCGGCGGCCGCCGGCCTCGACGCGGTGGGGCGTCGGGACCGCCGAGAACGGATTGAGCATGCGGATCCCGGTCGTGTCCGGCTCGAGCACGAGCGCATGAGCGTCGTGCAGGCGCCGGTATGCGCCGGCGACCTCGTCCTCGGCGAGACCGAGCGCGTCGGCCACGTCGGCGGGAGCGGGCGCCTGCCCCGTCGCGACGAAGGATGAATAGATCTCGTTCCGAATACCCAGGTCGAGCTCGCCCACCCGAGCGAGTATCCCTTTCAAGGAGAGGCAATGACTTTCGGAGTACGCACGATCCTGTTGCTCATCGCAGTCGTCCTGTTCGTGCTCGGCATCTTCATGGACGCAACCAACTTCGACGAGATGCTCTTCCTCGGCCTCGCCGCCTTCGCGGGTGCGTTCCTGAGCGACGCGCTCGGCTACGCCGACCGCACCTTCGGCACCAAAGACAACAGCCCCAACACGTAGTCGCAAAGTCGGGGCCGCGAAGCGGCCCCCTTCAGGGGTTTCCGCGCGTTGCCGGATCCGCTCCCGCGGATCCGGCAACCTGCGCTAGTGAGAAAAGTGCCGGCGCCCGGTGAAGACCATCGCGGCGCCGGCGCTCTCGACCGCGTCGATCACGTCGACGTCGCGCTTGGAGCCGCCGGGCTGGATGAAGGCGTCCACGCCCGCGTCGAGCGCCAGCCGCGGGCCGTCCGGGAAGGGGAAGAACGCGTCCGAGGCGAGTGAGGCGCCTTCGAGCGAGTGCCCGTGCTCGTGCGCCTTCTCGATCGCGATCCGGACCGCGTCGACGCGGCTCATCTGGCCGGCGCCGATCCCGATCGTCTGCAGATCCTTGGCGATCACGATCGCATTCGAGGCGACGTGCTTGCAGACCCGGGCGGCGAAGAGGAGGTCGCCCCACTGCGCCTCCGTCGGCTCGCCGGTCGCAACCTCCATCCCCTCGCGGTCCTCGACGTCCCAGTCGCGGTCCTGGACGAGTAGGCCGCCGAGGACGCGCTTGTAGTCGCGCTCCCAGGACTCGGGCTTGCGGCGCTCGGTGTCGTTGAGGATCCGGATCGACTGCTTCCGGATCAGCGCCTCGAGTGCCACCTCGTCGTAGCCGGGGGCGAAGAGGACCTCGACGAACTGCTCGGCCAGCCGCTCGCCGAGCGTGGCGCTGACGGCGCGGTTGAGGACGACGACGCCGCCGTAGGCGGAGAGCGGGTCGGCGGCCAGCGCGACCTCGTAGGCCTCCTCGATCGAGGCGCCGACCGCGACGCCGCACGGGTTCGCGTGCTTGACGATCACGCAGGCCGGGAGCGTGAACTCGCGTACGAGCATGCGCGCGGCGTTCAGGTCGTTGAGGTTGTTGAACGAGAGCTCGCGGCCGTGGAGCTGCTCGACCCGCGCCAGCAGGTGCGTGCGGGCCCCGCGCTCCGCGTAGTAGGCGGCGCTCTGGTGCGGGTTCTCTCCGTAGGCGAGGTCGCGCTCCTTCTCGAAGACGGGCGTGAAAACGGGCGGGAACGACTCGCGGCCGGCGAACCAGGACGCGATCACGGCCTCGTACGCAGCCGAGGTCGCGAACGCAGTCGCGGCGAGGCGCCGCCGCGTCTCGTGCGAGAGCTCGCCCGACGCCCGCAGCTCGGCAAGCACGGGCTCGTAGTCCTCGGGCCGGCAGAGCGGAGCGACGTGGGCGAAGTTCTTCGCGGCGCCGCGGAGCATCGAGGGCCCGCCGATGTCGATCATCTCGACGGCCTCCTCCTCGCGGACGCCGTGCTCGCGCGCGACCTGCTCGAACGGGTACAGGTTGATGCAGACGAGGTCGAACGTCTCGATCCCGTGCTCGGCCAGGGCAGCCAGGTCGGTCGCGACCTCGCGGCGCGCGAGGATCCCGGCGTGGATGCGCGGGTGGAGCGTCTTGACCCGGCCGCCGAGCATCTCCGGGAACTGGGTCAGGCTCTCGACCGGCGTCACGTTCAGGCCGAGGTCGGCGATCGAGGCCGCGGTGCCGCCGCTCGCGACGAGCTCCCAGTCGAGCGACGCGAGCCCCTTGGCGAGCGTGTCCAGGCCCCCCTTGTCGAAGACCGAGATCAGCGCACGCCTCACGTCCCTGGCCGCCTTTCGCTCCCGCCCGGCGGAGCCGGGCTCCGCGAGACGGCGCCCCAGGGACGAGAGGAGCCTCATGCTCGGGTACCGACCATGTCGCCAACCACCTCCGGTAGCAGTCGGTGCTCGACGGCGTGGATCCGCTCGAGAAGCGTCTCGGGCGGATCGACGGGGACGGGCTCCTGCCGGATCACGGGGCCGGTGTCGAGCCCCTCGTCGACGAGATGCACCGTCACGCCGGTCGTCTCGACGCCCGCCGCCAGGGCGTCGTCGATGGGACGGGCGCCGGGGAACTCGGGCAGCAGCGAGGGATGGACGTTGACGATCCGGCCGGGGAAGCGCTCGAGGAACGGGGACGTGAGCAGGTGCATATAGCCGGCGCAGACGACGAGCCGCACGCCCTGTTCCTGGAGCCAGTTCGCCATCGTCGTGTCGCGCTGGGGGCGGTCGGCGTACTCGCCGAGCTCGAACGAGGCGGACGGAACGCCGGCCTCCTTGGCCCGGTCGAGAGCGCGCACGCCCGAGCGGCTCGACGCGACGGCCGCCACCGGCAGCCCTGCGTCCAGCAGCGCCTGCAGATTCGAGCCCTCGCCGCTGACGAGCACGCCGATCACGCGCGCCCCCGGCCGGCGTCGCCTCGCGTCACGCTGCCACGATCCTTCCGATCACGAGGTCGTCGCCCGGATCCGAGGCGACGGCGCAGTAGCCGATCCCGAGGTTGAAGACGCGGCGTGCCTCCTCCTCTGCGACGTGCCGGCCGAGCCACTCGAACACGGGCGGCCGTTCCCACGCCCCCCAGTCGATCTCGGCGTGAAGCCCGTCGGGGACGACGCGGCCGAGATTGCCCTCGATCCCGCCGCCGGTCACGTGCGCAAACGCGTGCGCCGCGTCGCGAAGCCGGCGCACGTCGTCGAGGTAGAGCCGTGTCGGCGCGAGCAGGTCGGGCCCGTCGTAGTCCTCGACCTCGAGCACCGAGCGGACGAGCGTGAACCCGTTCGCGTGCACGCCGGCGGACGGCAGCCCGAGCACGTAGTCGCCTTCCTCGACCGCTGCCCCGTCGATGACACGGTCTCGCTCCACGATCCCGACGCAGGTGGCAGCGAAGTCGAGCTCGCCGTCGCGGTAGACGCCGGGCAGCTCGGCGGTCTCGCCGCCGATCAGCGCCACGCCTGCAGCCCTGCAGACCTCCGCGGCGCCCTCGACGAGCTCGGCCACCTGCTCGAGCTCGACGCGGTTCGCCGCCACGTAGTCGAGCAGGATCAGCGGGTCGGCGCCGCAGGTGATCACGTCGTTGATGCAGTGCGCGGCCATGTCCGCGCCGCAGGCGCGCAGGGCGCCTCGGTGGCGCGCGACCATCGGCTTCGTCCCGATCGAGTCGGTCGAGGCGGCGAGCAGCCGGCGCTCGTCCAGCGGGTGCAGCCCGGCGAACGCGCCGAAGCCACCGGCGCCCGTCGACTCGACGGCGGCCTGCAGCCGCCCGACGATCCCCTCCGCCGTCGCGAGCGAGACCCCGGCGGCGGCGTACGTCCGGTTGTCGCTCACGCCGTCACTCTACGGCGTGGATCGGGCGTCAGGTCAGCAGCTCGCCGTGCAGCTGGGGCCGCCCCTGCGGGCCGCCCGGGATGAAGCTGACGACGGAGTCGCCGACCATGACGCTGGTGCCGTCGCGCTCGGCGTCGAGCAGCTCCGCGAGCACCCTCGCCTTCACCTCGGGGTCGTCCGCGAGCAGCTGGAGCTCGGTCAGCTGAAGGACCTCGCTCGCCTCCAGCAGCTCGTCGAGCCACTCCCGCGGTGGGTGGATCTCCAGTCGGTAGCCGGCGTTCGTGGCGATGAACGTCCGCCGCCCCCCGTGCGCCTGCACGCGCAGCTCCTGGTCGACGGCTCGATCGACGACCTCCGAGAACTCGTCCTCGTCGAGCGCCAGGCCGAGGTGGTCGACCCGCGGCAGGTCCCACTGGCCGGGCTGGACGACGACGTTCACCGCGCCGCGCTCGAGCTCGGTCAGCCGGAGCTTGAAGCCCATCTGGTCGAGCTCCTCCCACGACATCCCGGGCTCGAAGGACTGGTACTCCTCGCCGATCCGGCCGTGCCGGGCGACGAGGTTGAACGCGAGCTTGCCGAGGTACCGCTGCTCGACCTGCCGGACGCGCGAGGTGACGAGGTGGTAGTGGAAGAGCTTCACGAGCGCCGGATTCTAGAGTGGGTGCGTGCTGACCGACTGGACGCTCGACCCGCTCCAGCTCGCCCCCGTCGCGCTCCTGGCCGTCGCCTACGCGATGCGAGCGCGGACGCTGCGGCGGCGGGGGACGCCGATGCCGGGCTGGCGCGTCGCGCTGTTCGCGACCGGGCTCGGCCTGCTCCTGCTCGCGTTCGCGTCGCCGATCGCCGCGATCGGGGAGGAGGAGCTGTTCAGCTTCCACATGCTCCAGCACGTGCTGATCGGCGACCTCGCGCCGCTCTGCCTGCTCGCCGGCCTGAACGGCCCGATGCTGCGACCGCTCCTGGCCCTGCGCCCCGTGGAGCGGCTTCGCGTGCTGGCGAACCCGCTGGTCGCGCTCCCGGTCTGGGCCGCGAACCTCTACCTCTGGCACGTCCCCTTCCTCTACGAGGCGGCGGTCGAGCACTCGGTCGTGCACGCGCTCGAGCACGTCTCCTTCTTCGCGGCCGGGATCGCGGTCTGGCTGCCGGTGCTCGAGACGCTTCCGGCGCCGGAGTGGTTCGGGACGGGGCCGAAGCTGGCCTACATCGCCGTCGTCCGGCTCGTCGAGACGCTGTTGGGGAACGTCTTCGTCTGGTCGGGAGCCGTCTTCTACGGCGTCTACGACGCGGGCGAGGAGCTGTGGGGCGTCTCGCCGCTCCAGGACCAGGGGCTCGCCGGGGCGGTGATGATGATCGAGGGCTCGATCGTGACGATCACGGCGCTCGCGTGGCTCTTCCTCCGCATGGCCCAGGAGGGCGAGCTGCGCCAGGAGCTGCTCGAGCGCGGTCTCGACCCGCACACGGTCCGCCGCGCCGTCCGCTACGGGCGGGGAGAGGAGCTCGCCGGGCGCCGCTGAAGAGAAGCGGATGCCCTCGTCCGGCGTCCACCACGTCGACCTCGTCGTCTCCTCGATCGAGCGCAGCCTGCCCTTCTACCGGGATCTGCTCGGCCCGCTCGGCTACACCCGGGTCGGCGAGGTCGAGGGCGAGCGCGGCGAGACGATCTGGTACCTCGCCGGCACGGGCTGCCCTGTCGGGCTCCGCGAGGCGCAGAGCGACGGCGCCGCGACGGACCGCTACCGCGTCGGGCTCCACCACCTCGCGTTCAACGCGGCGTCGCGCGACGTCGTCGACGAGTGCCACCGCTGGCTGCTCGAGTCGGGCGCGTCGATCGAGTCCGATCCGCGCGAGTACGACTACATCCCGGGCTACTACGCCGTGTTCTTCTTCGACCCGGACGGGATCAAGCTCGAGCTCGTGCACGTCCCCGCCGGCTAGCCACGCGGGTCGGCGTCGGCCGCGATCTCCGCCGCCTCGCCTCGCTTGCGGACGACGAGCCATTCGCCCCGGTCGAGGACGACGTCCTCGATCTCCGGCCGCTCGTGGCCGGGCACGACCATGAACTGCGCCTCGTCGCCGCGGACGCGCTCGTACTCCGCCGGGCTCGGACGGATCGCGAGCGCGCAGTCCTCGTTGCCGCACTCGCAGACGAGCTCGAGCCGACCCTCGCCCGGCTCCCAGGTGCCGCTGGCCGCCCGCAGTCGCTCGTTGAGGCTGCGGAAGCGGACCTCGTTCTCTGCCAGCCGGCGCTCGCGGGCCTGCACGCGCGCGACTCTATGCCGATAGAGATTCCACCGCGCGGGGTATGGCGGGGTGCATGGCAGCCGGACTCGATCGGACGAGGCTGGAGCTGTACTTTCCGGCCGCCGAGCTGGCGATCGCGCAGGCGCGCGCGACCGTCGACCGGCTGGAGGCGCTCGACCGCCACCCCGACGCCCGCTTCGCCGTCCGCCTGCTCGTGAGCGAGCTGTTCACGAACGCGGTCAAGTACGGCACCAGGCGCGGGGACGCCCGTGTCCGCTTCGTCGTCGACGTCCGCGAGTCCCGCGTCCGCGTCGAGGTCGGCGATCGCGGCCGCGGTTTCGTCCCGGGCGTCGTCGAGATGCCCCACCCCGACGCCGAGTCGGGTCGCGGGCTCGCGTTCCTCGACGCGCTCGCGAGCCGGTGGGGGGTTGTCCGCAGCGACGAGAGTTGCGTCTGGTTCGAGCTGGATCTCTAGCCGGCCACACGAGCGAGCTTGCGCTCGATGTTCGCGCGCGCCCGCTCGGCCAGCGGGGACGCGAGCAGCCGGTCGAGGAGCTCAGGGTCGGGCTCGCTGTCGTACCAGGCATCCATCAGGTCGATCACGGTCGGATGGCCGTTGCCGTGCGCGAGCCGTTCGACCGGGTCCCCCGCTGCGACCTGGCCCGGCTCGAGCACGCGGACGTAGACACCGGGCCGGCGGGCGTCGGCGAATCGCTTGACCCAGTTCGGCTCGCCCATGCGGGTTGCGAAGACCGAGCACGGGATCCGCGGCGCAGTCACCTCGACGAGCGCCGCGCCGATGCGGAAGCGGTCGCCGATCCGGACCGGCTCCGGACCGAAGGTCGACAGCGTCAGGTTCTCGCCGAACGTGCCCGGCACGGGCGTCGCGCCGAGAAGGTCCGCCCAGAAGGCGTAGTCCTCGGAGCTGTAGAGGTAGAGCGCCTGGTCGAGCCCACCGTGGTTCTCCTCGTCGGCGACGACGTCGCCGGCCAGCCCGAGCGCGCCGACGTGCCCGCGCTCGACGGGAGCCTTCCGGATCCCGGTCTCGACGGTTCGGGCGCCGATCCGCATCAGCTCCGAACGGCCGGCGTTGACGGAGATGAGCCTCAACGCGTCGCCGGTTCGAACCGCAGTTTCGCCAGGCTGCGCTCTTCCGGGACACGCGTTGGATAGTCACGCGTGAAGCAGGCGCGGCAGACCGAGCGCTCCGGCAGCCGCGTCGCGGCCTGCATCCCGTCGAGCGAGAGGTAGTGGAGCGACGTTGCGCCGATCAGCTCGCGCATCTGCTCGACCGAGCGGTGCGCGGCTGCGAGCTGCTCCTCGTCGGCCATGTCGATCCCGTAGAAGCAGGGTGCCACGATCGGGGGCGACGAGATCCGGACATGCACCTCCGCCGCGCCCGCCTCGAAGAGCATCCCGACAAGCTGCTGCATGGTCGAGCCGCGCACGATCGAGTCGTCGACGATCACGAGCCGCTTGCCGGCGACCTCGGCGAGCGGGTTGAACTTCATCCGGATCCCCTGGCGGCGCAGGTGCTCGTCCGGCTGGATGAACGTCCGGCCGACGTAGCGGTTCTTGATCAGCCCCTCGCTGTAGGGAATCCCGGACGCGCGTGTGAAACCGACCGCCGCCGGCGTGCCGGAGTCGGGAATCGGCATCACGAGGTCGGCCTCGACCGGCGACTCGGCGGCGAGGCGCTCGCCCATCCGCACGCGCACGCCGTGCACCTCGGCGCCGGCGAGTGTCGAGTCGGGGCGGGCGAAGTAGACATGCTCGAAGATGCAGAGCGCCTGCCGTCCCTCGGGCAGCGCTTGGACGGCATGGACGCCGTCCTCGTCGATCACGAGCACCTCACCCGGACGGACGTCGCGCTCGTGGGTCGCCCCGATCAGGTCGAAGGCGCACGTCTCCGAGGCCACGACCCAGTCCTCACCGAGCCGGCCCAGCGCGAGCGGCCGGATTCCCTGCGGGTCGCGGAAGGCGAGCAGCTTGCCGTCCGAGAGCGCGACGACCGAGTAGGCGCCTTCGAGCCGGCCCATCGCGCGGGCGACGGCTTCAGCGAGCGGCGCCGGGTCGTTCGCGATCAGGGCCGCGATCGCCTCCGTATCCGAGGTCGCGCCGAGCGAGATCGCCTCCGTGGTGAGCGCAGCGCGAAGCTCGGTCGTGTTCGTCAGGTTCCCGTTGTGACCGAGCGCGATCGTGCGGGCGCGGCCGTGATGGACGAGGGGCTGCGCGTTCGCCCAGGCGTTCGCGCCCGTGGTCGAGTAGCGCGTGTGCCCGATCGCGACGTCGCCGGGCAGCGCCTGCAGCTTCTCCTCGTCGAAGACCTGCGCGACGAGGCCCATGTCGCGGAGCACGGTCAGCCGGCCGCGGTCCGAGACCGCGATCCCGGCCGCCTCCTGCCCGCGGTGCTGGAGCGCGAAGAGGCCGAAGTACGAGAGCCGCGCCACGTCGCGGTCGGCCGAGCGGATCCCGAAGACGCCGCACATCAGTTGTGCGCCTCCTGAAGGTCGTGGAGCGGGACGCCGAGTAGCGAATCGCCGCCGACGAAGCCCAGCCTGCGGATCGGGACGCCGCCGAGCCGGTCGGCCTGCTCCGGCGCGCAGGCGAGGATCGCCTGGCCGCCGCCCTCGCCGAACCAGGCGCGTGGATCGTCGGGCAGCTTCACGTCGGCGCCGACCCTCGAGTGGAGCGCGGCCTTCGCGAGCGCGACGGCGAGCCCACCCAGCGAGACGTCGTGGACGAGGGAGCAGTGCGGCGCCGCGCGCCAGAGGAACTCGACGAGCGCGGCCTCCGCCTCGAGGTCGAGCCGAGCCGGGCGGCCGCCGACCTCGCCGAAGCGGGCCTGGTACTCGGATCCGGCCAGCGCGACCGGCGAGGCTCCGGCGAGCAGGACGACGTCGCCCTCGCGCCACGCCCCGGGCACGGTGCGCACGTCCTCGAGCAGCCCCACGCAGCCGACGACGGGTGTCGGGTCGATCGCGCGCCCGTCGGTCTCGTTGTAGAGCGAGACGTTGCCGGAGACGATCGGGACCCCGAGCGCCTCGCACGCCTCGGCCATCCCCTCGATCGACTCGACGAGCTCCCAGGCGATCGCGCCCTTCTCGGGGTTGCCGAAGTTGAGGCAGTCGGTGAGGCCCAGCGGCTCGGCACCCGTGCAGGCGACGTTCCGTGCCGCCTCGAGCACGGCGAGCCTGCCGCCGGTGCGCGGGTCGAGCCGGCCCATCCGTCCGGTGCCGTCGAGCGAGACCGCGAGGCCGCGGTAGCCGGGGCGGAGTCGTAGGACGGCGGCGTCGAGCCCGGGCCGCCGTACGGTGCGCGAGCCGACGAGGTGGTCGTAGCGCCTGTAGATCGACGCGCGGCTGCGGACGTTCTCGCCCGCGAGCAGCTCCACGAGCGCCTGCGCGTGCGGCGGCGCGTCGAGCGGACTTTGCAACAGACTGTTGCTTTCCTCCCCGCGCGGCTTGGGCTCGACGCGGTAGCGCGGGCACTCGTCGGTGAGGAAGCGGGCCGGGATCTCGCCGACGACCTCGTCCTCCCAGAGCGCGCGCAGGAGGCCCGTGTCGGTCACCTCGCCGACCACGGCGTGGTGCAGCTCCCAGCGCTCGCAGACTGCGAGGACGGCGTCGAGCATCTGCGGCCGCACGACCGCGACCATCCGTTCCTGGCTCTCGGAGATCATCACCTCCCACGGCTCCATCCCCTCCTCCCGCAGCGGCACGGCGTCGAGCTGCAGGTCGATCCCGCACTCGCGGGCCATCTCCGAGAGCGACGAGGCGAGACCGGCGGCGCCGCAGTCCTGCAGCGACTCGACCAGGCCCGACTCGACGAGCTCGACCGAGACCTCGATCAGCTTCTTGCCCGTGAAGGGATCCCCGACCTGGACTGTCGGGCGCTTGTCCGAGTCGTCCTCGCCGAGCTCCTGGCTCGCCAGCACGGAGGCGCCGCCGATCCCGTCGCGTCCGGTGGTGGCGCCGTAGACGACGACGAGGTTCCCGGGCCCGGTCGCGCCGGCGCGGGCGATCCGGTCGGCGGGCAGGAGGCCGACACACATCGCGTTCACGAGGACGTTGTCGCGGTAGGCCTCGTCGAAGACGGCTTCGCCGCCGACGGTCGGCACTCCGACCGAGTTCCCGTAGGCGCCGATTCCGGCGACCGCGCGGTCGAAACGCGGGTCGCCGGGCGCGAAGCGGAGCCCGTCGAGCAGCGCGATCGGCCGCGCGCCCATCGCGATGATGTCGCGCAGGATCCCACCGACGCCCGTGGCAGCTCCCTGGAACGGCTCGACCGCGGACGGATGGTTGTGGCTCTCGACCTTGAAGCAGACCGCCTCGCCGTCGCCGAGGTCGATCACGCCGGCGTTCTCACCGGGGCCCTGCAAGACGCGTTTCCCCTCTGAGGGAAGCCGTTTCAGCAGGAGGGCCGAATGCTTGTAGCCGCAGTGCTCCGACCAGAGCAAGGAGAAGACCGCCAGCTCGAAGTGGTTCGGCTCGCGTTCCAGCAGCTCGATGATGCGCTGCAGTTCCCCGTCGGTCAGTCCCAGCTCTCGATGGATTGGTGCGCGGTGGAGGGGCTGTTGGGCGGCCTGCGACAGGTGAGTCAGTCTAGCCGGGAAGCACGACGGCAGCCGTCTCGTTGGAACGTGTCGTGAGCCGCCGTCACCTGATCATGCTCGCGGCGCTGGCAGCGATCTGGGGCTCGTCCTTCATGTTCATCGAGATCTCGCTCCGCGACCTCGCGCCCTCGACGTTGATCCTGCTGCGGATGGTCTTCGGCGCGCTCGCGCTCGCGGTCTACGTGGTGCTCACGCGTAAGCCGGTCCGCGCCCTCCGGCCGTACGTGTGGCCGCTCGCCCTGCTCGGGGCGGTCAACACGGCCGTGCCGTTCTTCCTGATCGCCTGGGGCCAGCAGTACATCGACTCGGGCCTGGCTTCGATCTTCAACGCCTCGGCGCCGCTGTTCACGGCGCTCTTCGCGCTCGGGTACGACCGGAGCCAGCGGGCGACGGGTATGCGGCTCGCGGGAGTCCTGATCGGGTTCGCCGGTGTCGTTCTGCTCGTCGGCTTCGAGCTCACGGGCGGGGAGCGGGCGGTGGTGGGCGGGCTCGCGGTCGTCGCTGCGTCCGCCTGCTACGCGATCGGCGGCCTCTACGCGGGACGCCGGTTCGACGGTCTGCCTCCGTCTCTCCTCGCACTGGGCGGGCTCGTGTGGTCGACGATCTTCGTGGCCCCGGTCGGGCTGGCCCAGGCGAGCGCGCCGGGCTGGGACTCCCTGCTCTCGGTCCTCTACCTCGGCGGCGCCGCCACCGGTCTCGGGTACCTCCTCTACTTCGGTCTGATCGCCGGAGCGGGCGCCTCGAAGGCCGTCCTCGTCACGTTCCTCGTGCCCGCGCTCGCGCTCGTCTACGGCGCGGTCTTCCTCGACGAGGAGGTGACAGCGGTCGCGCTCGCCGGGCTCGCGCTCGTTCTCGCCGGGGTCGCGCTCGGCACCGGTGTGGTCGGGAGAAGCCGTCTGGCGCGCCGGGCGAGCGCCGCTAGCCTGACTCGGTGAACCGCTACTGGACGATGCTGCTGACGCTCGCCGCGGTGTGGGGCGCGTCGTATCTCTTCATCAAGGTCGCCGTCGACGAGATCGCGCCCGCGCCGATGATGGCCGTGCGGACGCTCATCGCCGCCGCCGTCCTGCTCGGCTACGTCGTCTGGCGGTTCGGCCGGGCTCGCGCGGTGCAGGAGCTGTGGGCGGCGTGGCGCCACTGCCTCGTCCTCGGGGTGCTGAACGCTGCGCTGCCGTTCTGGCTGATCGCGTGGGGCGAGCAGCACATCGACTCCGGCCTCGCCGCCGTCGTGCAGGCGTCGGTGCCGATCTTCAACGCGCTCCTCGTCCTGCGCTTCCTCCCGCACGAGCGGCTCAACCGCGTCCAGGCGATCGGGCTCGCGATCGGGCTCGCCGGCGTGGCGATCGTGACCGGGATCCACCCGGACGGCGGCAGCCTGGCGATCGTCGGCGCACTCGCCGTCGTCCTCTCCTCGCTCTCCTACGCCTCCGCGGGTGTCTACGGGCAGCGGGCCGTCTCGGGAACGGCCGGGCCGGTGCTCGCGGCGGGCTCGATGCTCGTCGGCGCCCTCATCCTGACGCCGTTCGCGCTCTTCCAGCTGCCGCAGGACGTCCCCTCCCTCGAGGCGACCGCCTCCGTGCTGGCGCTCTCGCTGCTCGGCACCGCGTTCGCCCAGCTCGTCCTCTTCCGGATGCTCGCGCTGCACGGCTCCGCGCGCCTGTCGCTCGTCACGTACCTGATGCCCGGCTTCGCGCTCGTGTACGGCGCGCTGATCCTCGACGAGCAGATCACGGTGTCGATACTCGCCGGGCTGGCGCTGATCCTCGCCGGCGTCGCCCTCGCGTCGGGGGCGGTCCGGCTCCCGCGGCGCCGGGAGGCCGCCGCCGCCCGCCCGTGAGCGTCTCGATCCGTCCGGCGGATGCCCGCGACGTCGACTTCCTGGTCGAGCTCTACTCCGACGAGGACGTGCGGCCGTTCCTCGCCGCGGCCGGCTCGTACGACCGCGACGGGATCGCGGCCAAGGTCGCGCAGGGGCAGGACGCCGGCGGTGTGATGATCGTCGAGCTCGACGGCGAGCGGGCCGGGGCGATGGCCTGGGAGCTGACGAACCGCCGCAGCGCGATCGTCCACGTCAGCGGCCTGGCGATCCATCCCGGCTTCCGCGGGCGGCGGCTCGCCGACGACGCGGCGCGGCTCTTCCAGCACCACCTCCTCCACGAGCGGGGCTTCCACCGGATCGAGCTCGAGATCTACGGCTTCAACGAACGGGCGCAGCGGCATGCGGAGCGGTCGGGATTCGTGCGCGAGGGCGTGAAGCGGAAGGCGTACCGCCGCGACGACGGCTGGGTCGACGGCGTCCTCTACGCGCTCGTCGCCGAGGATCTCGAGCCGCCGAGGTAGCCGGCCAGCAAGTCGCCCGTCTGCGGCAGGTCGCTGCGGAGGCTGTACACCTTCTCGTCCTCGTCGCGGATCGTGACGAAGCCCGCTTGCCGGAGGATCGCGAGGTGGTGGTGCGCGGTCGACTTCGCGAGGCCGAGCTCGCCGGCCGCCTCGCTGAGCGTCATCGGCCCGTCGCTCAGCCGTCGCAGGAGCTTGAGCCGGCCCTCGTCGCCGAGCGCCTTGTAGACGCGCGCAACCTCTGCCGGCGACGTGACGTCGTCGGCCGCCGGCGCGATCGGGTAGCAGAAGATCTTCGTGCTCTTGTGCTCCCAGAGGATCACCCAGGGTCGCATGAACCAGCTCGGGAAGAAGACGAGCGTGCGGATCGCGGGCGGCGGCGTGTACTGGTAGCCGCGGGTCGCGAGCTCGACCAGCTGCTCGGGCGAGTGCCGCTTTGCAAGCGCGCGCTTGGCCTCTGCGTCGCGCTCGGCGGCCTCGCGCCACTCGGCCTCGTGCGGCCGGAACACGTGCTCGTACCAGCGCGGGAGCAGGCCGTTGATCCGCCGCTTCAGCTCGAGCCCGTCCATCTGCAGCATCGCCCGGTAGAGCTCGTGCTTGTCCGACCACTCGGCGATCGCCTCCAGGATCTGGTCGATCGCCGCCGCGTCGCCCTGTGCGGCTGCCTCGGCGATCGCAGGCGCGACGTAATTCGAGCTCGTGTCGAAGTGCCCGAAGAGATGGAGCTTCAACTCGACGGGGTCGAGCTGCTCGAGGCGGGCCATGAACGCCGCGAACGTGCGCGGTGCCGGAAGCTCGTAGACGATCCCGAGCAGGTGGGCGGCGAGCTTCATGTCGCCGAGCCGCAGCGTCTCCACCTCCTCGCGCAGGGCGGCGGGAATCGTCTCGAGCCGCGCCCGAAGCCACTCGCCACCGAGGTCGAAGGTGTCGTGGTCGGCGCGGTCGGCGACGGCGCAGATGCTCATCAGCACCTCCGCCGCTTCGGCGACGTCGATCTCGACCGCGATCGCCGCCCGACGGTTGAGATCGAGCACGGGGGAGCGCTTGTTCTGTTCGACAGCCATGGAACGCACGCAGCGTACTCGCATTCAAAGCGCTTGACAAGGGAGATGTCGTTCGATAACTTTCGAACAGATCAAGTACGTCGAACGCGTTAGGAGCCACATGTACCCCGCCGACTTTGTCTCCCACGTCACCCACGACCGGCAGCAGGACCGGCTTGCCGCTGCTGCCGTGCACCGGCTCGTCTCCGCGAGCCCGGCCCGCGTCAGGATCGCGCGCACCCTCCGGCGCGCGGCGGACCGGCTCGACACGGCCACAGCCGTGACGACTCCGGTGCGAAGCGCGATCCCCGGCGGCGGCTGCTAGAGCCGCCGCCGGGGCTCAGTGCCCCTGGGCCTCGAGCAGGAACTCGAGCAGGATCGGGTTGACGAGCTCGGGGCTCCGGATGTCGGGTCTGTGCCCTCCGCCGGGGATCAGCTCGAACCGCGCATCCGGCAGTTCGCCTGCGATCGCGCGGGCGATCGAGACCGGTACCGGGACGTCGTCCTCGCCGTGGACGATGAGGGTCGGGCACGCGACGCGGCCGAGCAGGCGGGCCGGCGTGATCCAGTCGAGCTCGAGCTCCTGGTCGGCGACGACGTCCGGCGTCGCGTCGAGGCCGATCGCGATCATCTCCTCGATCACCGAGTCGGAGCCCGGTTCGGTGAAGACCGCGTGCATGAACGGCACGATGAAGCCGGGCCAGTCGTCCCGCCAGCGCTGCAGCCGGTTCGGGTCGGGCGGGGACGGGGCCGGCTCGAGCCGCATGTAAGGGGCGATCGCGGTGATGCGCGTCACGCGCTGCGGGTGGTCCGTCGCGAGCAGCACTGCGGCGTTGAGCCCGCGGGACGCCGTCACGATTGCCGCGTGCGGCACGCCCGCGGCGTCCATTGCCGCCAGCGCATCGGCCGCGTGGAGCGGAAAGTCGTAGCCGTGCGCCGGCCGGTCGCTCGCTCCCGCGCCGCGCGGGTCGAAGGTGATGACGGTGGCATGTTGCTCGAGTGCCTCGACCTGGTGGCCGACGACGCGGGCGTCGACGAGGTTCCAGGTGGGGACGAAGACGATGCTCGGACCCGCGTCTCCGTATCGGCTCCAGGCGATGCGCGTCCCGTCCGCGCTCGCCGCGAGACCGCGCTCGCGAGGCTGCGGCGCCGGGATCACGCGGCGATCCTACGCCGCTAGTGGGCTTTGAGGAAGCCCTCGACGAGGGCTTTCGCGCGAGCGGAGCCTTCGACCAGGCCGATGCCGTGCGCGGCCCCGGGCAGGAGCTCGAGCCGCTTGTCCTTCGCGGCGGCGGCGCGGTGGAGCGCCGTCGCGTCCTCGGAGAAGTCGTAGCCGCCGTTGTCGTCGTCGGTCGCCGCGAGGTAGAGCACCGGCACGCGCAGCTTCGGGCCGGCCTTGACGCCGTCCATGCCGCGATAGCGGGCCGGTGAGGAGACGCTGACGACGCCTGCGAGCGGCGGCGTCACGTTCGCGCCGGCAACGACGGCGGCGATCCCGCCCATCGAGGCGCCGACGACGAAGATCTTCCGCTTGCCCAGCTGCCGCAGCGCCTTCGCGGCCGCCGCGATGTCCTGGACATACCGGTACTGGCCCGACGACGGGCGTGTCGGAGAAGCCGTAGCCGCGGAAGTCGATCGGGAAGACGAAGTAGCCTCGCGCCGCGAGCCGCTTCGCGTACGGCAGCCAGTCGCAGAGGTCGCCCTCTGACTGGTGCGTCAGGATCACTGCGGTGGTGCCCTTGCCGAACCGATGGCCGACGAGCTTCGTCCCGTCGGCGGCGTGGAACCAGAGCTCGCCGCCCCGGACGCAGTCGTGCTGGGCCCGCTGCGGCGCCGCGCCGGCCGTCGAGGCGGCGACGGCGAGCAGCGCGGCGAGGAGCAGGAGGCGTCTCACGGTCCAACGTCTACCAGGGCTGCTATGACATGTCAACTTTGACAGGTACGCAGTCTTGACTGGAACCTTGGGCCATGCCTTGCTCGGTGTCCTCGCAGAGGGGCCCCGGACGGGATACGCGCTCGTCCGGCATCTCGCCCAGTCGATCGGGTACACGTGGCCCGCGAGCCACAGCCAGGTCTATCCCGAGCTCGCGAAGCTGAGAGAGGCGGGGCTGATCCGTGAGAGCGGCGCCGCGCCGCGCGGCGGACGTGTCTACGAGCTGACCGACGCCGGCCTGGACGAGGTCCACCGCTGGCTGCGCGAGACGGAGCCGTCGCGGACCGTCCGCGACGAGGCGGCGCTGCGGCTGTTCTTCCTCTGGCTGCTCGAGCCGGCCGAGGCCGAGGCGTATCTCCGCACCGAGGCAGAGCGGGCACGGGCGACACTGGCCGAGTTCGAGCGCATCGCGGCGCAGGAGGATCCGGACAACCCGAAGACGCGCGCCTACCGCGTCGCGCTCGAGCTCGGCCTCCATGCGGCGCGCGCGAGGCTCGAGTGGGCGGAGTCGGCGCTCACAGCATCCGGCCGCCGTTCTCGGTGACCACGATCACGTCCTCGACCCGCACGCCGAAGCGGCCGTCGAGGAGGATCGAGGGCTCGTCCGTGAAGGTCATCCCGGCCTCGAGCGGCGTCTCGTCCTCGACCGACAGGAACGGGCGCTCGTGGACGTCGAGCCCGATCCCGTGGCCCATCCTGTGGCGGAAGCCGTCGCTTAGCCCGGCCGCCTCGATCGGTGCGCGGCAGGCGGCGTTCACGTCGCGCGCGAGCGCACCCGGAAGCGCCGCCGCTCGCCCCGCTTCCTGCGCGTCGAGCAGCACCCGCGTCACGTGCTCGTACTCCTTGGGCGGCTCGCCGCAGGCAACCGTCCGGCCGAAGTCCGAGCAGTAGCCGTCGTGTACGGCGCCGAAGTCGAACAGGACGACCTCGCCGTCGTGCAGCGGCTCGAGCGCGCCCGGGTCGCCGGAGTCGAGCCGGCGCTCGCCCCACGTGAAGATGTGCGTCGGGAAGGACGGGCTGCGGGAGCCGCGCGCCCGGAGCTCGTGCTCGACGGCCTCGACGAGGTCGACCATCGACGTTCCGGGGACGACCAGCGGGGCGACCGCGTCCATCGTCTCGCCGGCGATGACACAGGCCCGCGCCATCAGCTCGAGCTCCGTTTCGGACTTGACGCGGCGGAGCTCGTTCACGAGCGACGAGCCCTCGACCAGCTCGGCGCCCGGCACGATTCCGAGCAGCTCGATCGCCGTCTCGGCCCACGCCCGCTGGCCGATCGCGATCCGGTCCGGTGACCCGATCTCGCGGACGGCCTCCGCGAACGCTGCCCGCCCGTCGCCGTCGTCCTCGACCACGAGTGTCCCCGGCGGCGCCTCGCCGTCGAGGTGGAAGCGGACGAACATGCGCGGCAGGACGTAGACCGGCTCCCGGCCGGGAACGAGGAAGGCGCCCGTGACCCAGCCGTGGGCGTAGGAGATGTTCCCGAACGTCGGCAGGTCGCGCTCGATCCCGGTCAGGTACTCCAGGTCGGCCGACGGCGGCACGAAGAGCGCGTCGAGGCCGCGACGGCCGAGCAGCTCGCCGAGCCGCTCGCGCCGTCGCGTGTACTCGTTCGTGTCGATGCCTATCCGGCGTCCACCCAGTACGCGGCCGAGCCGAGGGCGGGCCACTCGCGCTCGGGGTCGGCGCGGTAGAGCGGGTTGAACGCGAACGCGGTCAGCCGGGGAGACCCGGCCGTCGTGCTCGTGCCGTGTGCGACCATCGGCGCACCGGGCGCCGACGCCGACAGGGCATCGATCAGCCAGAGCCCTGCGGCGAAGAAGCCCGCGATCGGCAGGTTGGCGTCGATCGACCAGCCGGACGGAACGCCGGTGAACCAGGTCGGCGGATCGACGATGGCCGTGTCCCTGGACGGGTACGCCCCTGTGATCGGGCTCGCGGCGCCGCCGGTGTTGTCCCAGAAGACGATGCCGCTGCGGCCGCTTCCGGAGCGGGTGCCGGTGGTCAGCCCCGTCGCGAGGCCGCCGCTCACGATGAACTGTGCGCCGGCCGCACCGCCGCCGATATACCCACCGCCGGCGGCGAAGAACGCCGCCAGCCGCGCCTGCGCGACTGGGTTGGCCGCCGACGGGTAGTTGGCGGTGCTGAAGACGACGTCGTAGTTCACGAGCGGGTCGGATGCGCCGTTCAGCGCCGTCGTGCCGACCGGATCGGCGGTGAAGCCGAGGTTCCGCAGCGACCAGACACTCTGGTCGACGGCGTTCGTGAACACCGCGATCCGCGGCGAGCGGTCGATGTCCTCGAGCTGAGCCGGCGCCGTCGCGACCCGACGGAGCGTCAGGCCGGCGGCCTGTGCGGCCGGTCCGATCACCGCGGCCGTCGTGTCGTCGAAGAGCACCGTGCCCGCCGCGAAGCTGGCGCCGCCCGACGTGAACGGGGCCGTCGCGAGCTTCGCGGTCAGACCGCCCGTCAGCAGCGTGTTCAGCGTCCGCACCGCGGTCGCCGAGTCGATCTCGAGCGCGTAGTAGTCGGCCGCGCCGCTCTCGAGGCCGCCGCCGAGGACGACGGGCTTCGCGATCGGCTGCGTCGTCTTGGCCGTGAGCGGCACGCCGTTCGGCACCTGCAGCACGTCTGCACCCCAGAGGTAGCCGTGGCTCCACGCCGCGGGTGGCGCGTAGAGGATGCCGATCTCGCTGGAGATGTCGACGCCGATCCCGAGCGCCGTCTCCGCGAGGCCCCGGTGGGCCTGCGCCATGTCGACGACGTACGAGCCCTCCTCGACCTCCTGGCCGAGGATCACGGAGTCGGAGCGGAGTTGCCGCACCTGGATGCCGTTGAAGAGCAGCCAGTCGACGAGGCGGTTCGCCTCGGGGTTGCTGCGCTGGCCCTCGCCGACCGGGATCACGTATGCGGTCGGGAACTCGTGCATCCAGTTGTTGTCGACGTCGAACGGCGCCGGGCAGCACGCCGGGCGCGCCTCGCCGGCGACGCCCCGCCGGTAGATCTCGAGCTCGTCGTAGAGCAGGTCGTTCCGGTTCGCCGTGTCGTAGACGAGCGTCGACCAGGTCACCGTCATGTGCGCGAGCAGCGCTGCGTTGCGGCCGATCGGGTTCTTGGCCGGGTCGGGATCCGCGTTCAGGTAGCAGCGGCTGCCCGGGTTGGTCGAGGTCGACGTGGTGAAGCACGCCTCGACGGTGGAGCCGTTCAGGCCGACCAGCTGCGAGTACATCGGCGTGTAGAAGGGGCCCCAGTCGTCCCAGCCCTCGGCGACCGCGGGGCCGGGCGGGCTGCCGTCGGGGCAGACGCCGCTCTGCGGGGCCGGGTTACCGTTCGCGCACCAGTCGTTGATCGGCCGCGTCAGCCCCAGGTTCGCCGCTGCGAGCGCCGCCTCGTTCGCGTCGATGCGCGACTGGTTCCACTTCAGCCAGAGGTCGTAGTCGATGCCGGGGTTGTGCGGCTTCGTCGTCGCCTCGACGAGCGTCGGCGTGAAGCTCAGATGCAGGTCGATCGTCTCGGGCGGCAGCCACTCCTGCATGATCCGGACCGACGCCTTCGTCTCCGACTGCGACTGCGTCAGGTAGTCGCGGTTGAGGTCGAAGCCGTTGCCATTCGGGCGTGCGCCCGCGACGCGGCCGTCCGGGTTCTGGATCACGTTGAAGATCACGATCGCGCCGTCGAGGATCGCGTCCACCTCGGGGTCGGCGCCGTACGGCGTTGTCGCGAGCCGCTCGATGATCCGCATGTTCGAGTCGACGCCCTCGAACTCGTTCCCGTGGATGCTGCCCTGGATGAAGAGCGGCACCTTGACGCGGTCGCGCCAGCCGCGGAGCTGGCGTTGCGCGGCGGCGGGGTTCGACAGCGCCTGCGTGCGCAGCGTCGTCCAGTGGTCGAACGACGACTGCTGCGCGTCCGTCTGCAGCTGGTTGATCACGACCTTGTAGAGCGGGCGGCCGGTCGCGGACGTGCCGTGTACCTCGAGGCTCATGCGGCCGTCGAGGCTGCGCGACTGGATGTCCGCGAGCGTGCAGCCGATCGCGTAGACCGGGATGTGCGGGAAGCTCGTGCCGGTCGACGGCAGCGCCTCCGCGGCGTCCGGTTCGGGTGTTCCGCACCAGGGCGGACCGATCTCGGCGGCGGCCGGACGCGCGAAACCGACGAGCGCGGCGAGCAGCGCCAGGAGAAGGAGGGACGAGAAGCTGACGCGGCGCACCATGGGGTTCCTCCAAGCGTTGGGCGGGTGCGGTC
This sequence comes from uncultured Gaiellaceae bacterium, assembly GCA_963730405.1. Lineage (GTDB taxonomy): Bacteria > Actinomycetota > Thermoleophilia > Gaiellales > Gaiellaceae > Gaiellasilicea. The sequence goes on from CAVSRW010000012.1 coordinate 171,630, forward strand.
TTATAGAACGTCCGGACAGCCGCTGTCAAAACGGAGGGACGTCACGCATGGAGCTCATCCACACCTGCTACCGGATCACCGACATCGATCGGTCGGTCGCCTTCTACGAGGCGCTCGGCTTCGAGGAGCGCGCGCGGATGCCGATCCGCGAGGAGGCGATCAACGTCTTCATGGGCCTGCCCGGCGACGGCGACCGGCTCGAGCTGACCTACAACTTCGGCGTCGACTCGTACGAGGTCGGGACCGGCTACGGCCACGTCGCAGTCACCGTCGACGACATGGATGCGACGCTCGCAGCGCTCGCGGAGCAGGGGATCGAGCCCGAGCGGCCCAAGTACCAGGTCCGCGAGGGCGGCTCGTTCATCGCGTTCGTCCGCGATCCGGACGGCTACCGGGTCGAGCTGATCGAGCGCGCATCGCCGGCATGAACGTACTCACGCATCTCATGTTTCAAGACGGTCGGGCGCGCGAGGCGGCCGAGTGGTACGTCTCGCTCGTCCCCGGCTCGAGCACCGAGCGGGTGATCGACAACGGTGCAGCGGGCGCGACCGTGTACTTCACGCTGGCGGGCCGGGACTTCATCGCCTTCGACAGCCCGATCCGGCATGCGTTCGACTTCACCCCGTCGATGTCCATCTTCGTGCGGTGCGACGACGAGGAGCAGGTTCGTCTCCTCTTCGACCAGATCGCCTCCGATGGCGACGTGAAGATGCCCGTGGACGACTATGGATTCAGCTCGTGCTTCGGCTGGGCGACGGATCGTTACGGCGTGTCGTGGCAGATCGGCGTCAGCCGATCGCGAGCTCGCTGATTCGTGAGGCGCCCGTTGACCTGCTGACGTGCGGTTGACGGACGGCTACGGGGTCGAGCTGATCGAGCGCTCGCGACGATAGGCCGCCGCCAGGCGTTCGACGGTGTCGCGCCAGCCGGCCTGGATGTGGCCGAAGAACCCCTCCGGCATGTCGGCGTTCGCGAAGGCGGCTGGGAGCTCGACGTGCACGGTCAGCGCCGTACCGCCGTTCGACTGCGCGAGCGTGACGGTGACGAGCGGGCTGTCGTCGAGCCGCGCCGGGTCGAGCTCGGGCCAGCCGCCCGTCGCGCCCCAGGCGAAGACGAGCTTCTCGTCCGGCACGATCTCGCGGTAGACGCCGCCCGTGAAGTAGGCCGTGTCGTCGTCGACCACCATGTACTGCCGCCAGACGCCGCCGACCTCCAGCTCGAGCTCGATCGGCTCGGCGGGCACGGGGTACTCGGGGTTGTAGTACCACCCGAGCTGCTCCGGGTCGGTCCAGGCGCGGAAGACGTCCGCGGGCGGTGCGTCGAGTGTCCAGGTGAGGGTGAAGTCGCTCGTCATCGAGTCCTCCTGTCGCTTTCGGGTCGCCAGTTGCTGCTCGAGGCGGCCGATCCGGGCCTCGAAGAAGTCGCGGTACGGCGCCATCCACTGGTCTGCCTCGGCGAGCGGCGCAGTGTCGAGGCGGCACGGGCGCCACTGCGCCGACCGCCCCTTCACGACGAGCCCCGCCCGCTCGAGCACCTTCAGGTGCCGTGAGACAGAGGGAAGGCTGATCGCGTGCGGCGCCGCCAGCTCGTTCACCGTCGCCTCGCCCTCGGCGAGCCGGGCAAGGATCGCGCGGCGCGTCGGGTCGGCGAGGGCGGCGAAGGTGACGCTGAGCGGATCGGATGTGGACTTAGCCATATCGCTAATTAGCAATTATGCTAAATAAGATCGATGCTGTCAAGCGAGTCGTCCGATGCGGGTGATGCCGCAGGCGGAGACGCCGGACAACATGGCGGTGTGGCCAACTCGGGAAGGCTCGAGCCTGGAGCGAAGTTCGCAGGCGTCGCACTGGTGGGGCTGCTCTGCGCCGTTGCGCTCGGGGCGTGCGGCGGCAACGGCGAGGCGCTCGGCACCGGCACGGTGGCGCGCACCCTGCCGGCAGGGGTCTCGACTCCCGTGCGGACCGCGCCGGCGGTCACCGAGGCGGAGACGGCCACCGAGACTGCCGAGGCCGCGCCGGTGCTCACGGAGACGGAGGAGGAGGAGACGCTGACCGAGGCGGGGCCTGCGGCCACGGAGACCGTGACGCTGACGGAGACCGCGCCGGCCGTCACCGAGACCGTGACGGAGACGGTGACCGAGACTGCGCCGGCTGAGACGACGACCGCGCCGGCGGTGACCGTGATCGAGACCGTCACGGTCACGACGACGGAGGGCGTCAGCCCGGCTGCAGCCGCCGCGGCCGGCGCAGCCGCCGGCTCCGACGACGATGGGCTGACGAGCTCGGAGTGGGGCTGGGTCGCGTTCGGCGTGCTTGCCGCGGCGGTCGTGATCGGCGGGATCGTCGTGTGGCTGCGCCGGCGGCGCTCGGCGGCCGAGCCGGCCTGAGCGTCCTAGAGCCGCTCGACGACCACCACTGGGATCTCGCGGTCGGTTCGCGTCGCGTACGTGTCGTAGTGCGGCCAGATCTCGGCCATCCGCCGCCACAGCCGCCCGCGCTCCTCGCCCTCGGCGACGCGCGCGCGGCCGCGGAAGCGGTCGCCCTTCACCTGCAGCTCGACCTCGGGCTGCTTCGACAGGTTGCGGTACCAGCCCGGATGCTCGGGGGCGCCGCCCTGCGAGGCGACGAGGACGTAGTCGTCGCCGTCGCGGCCGAAGATCAGCGGCGTCGTCGTCGGCTCGCCGGTACGGCGGCCGGTCGTCGTCAGCAGCAGCGTCGGCGCGCCGTTCCAGATGTAGCCGACCTCGCCGTCGGTCTCCTGGTACCGGCGCACGTGCTCCTGGCCGAAGAGCGAGCGGTCGATCACAGTGCCAGGCTACCGACAGGCTTCTCCGTCCCAACGGCCGTCAGACGGCGTGCTCGTCGAACTGCGGCAGGTCGTCCGTGATCGCGAACCACGGCGCCTTCGAGCCGACGAAGATGTGCTTCGTCGGTCGGATGCTCGGCTCGTCGAGGAGCGAGCCCAGCGCGACGTGGACGTAGGCGCCATCGCGCACGACCGAGTAGAGGAGCGAGCCGCACACGCCGCAGCGCGTGTGGTTGAGATCTTCCTCGCCGAAGACGAGCAGCCGGTCGGCGCCGTCGGTGAGCTCGAGCCGCTCGCGCTCGATCCCGGCGAACGGCTTGAACGCGGCACCGGTGGAGGCGCGGCAGTTCGAGCAGTGGCAGTTGGAGGCGTAGAGGAACGCGTCCGCGACGGTGTAGCGGACGGCGCCGCACTCGCATTTGCCGGCGAGCCGGCGTTGGGGCTCAGCGGCCATTGTCGAGCCGGTCCTCCAGCCGCACCGTGACCGTGTCGCCGGCCTCCTTGCCGATCGCCCGCCGGATCTCCGCTTTCACGGGCAGCTTGTGCGTGCCGTCGCCCATGGCCATGAACGAGCTGCGGAACGGGTGCCCGTCGATCGAGCCGCGCACCTTCACGAGCCCGCGGGTGCCGAAGAACTCGACCGACTCGGGCCAGACGACATAGGTCCAGCCTCCCTTGGCCGGGCTCTTCTGCAGGACGGCCGTGAAACGCTGATCCAGTGCGGACATCTCGTCCTCCTTCGTCGACGTCGCTACGTCAGACCGCGGGCGGCCGTGGGAATCATCGGTCCTGATAGAACCGCGTCATGGCCACGAACGTTGCACGACAGCTGACGACCGAGGAGCTCGAGGCCGGGCTCGACGAGATCCGGCGCGCGCCCGGCGACGTCGGGACGGTCGCGCTGATCGTGCGGCGCCCCGTCGAAGGGGAGCGTGAGGTGCTTCAGGAGGGCGTGCTCGACCTCAGCGAAGGGCTCGTCGGGGACAGGTGGAGCGCCCACCGCAGCTCGCGGACGCCTGACGGGTCGCCGAACGTCGAGACGCAGCTCACGCTGATGAACGCACGCGTCGTCGATCTCGTCGCCGCGGGCGACCGGGAGCGCTGGGCTCTCGCCGGCGATCAGATCTACGTCGACCTCGACATCTCGGAGGCGAACCTGCCGGCCGGCACGCGGCTCGCGCTCGGCTCGGCGGTGATCGAGGTGTCGGCTGAGCCGCACACCGGCTGTGTCAAGTTCGCCTCCCGCTTCGGCAACGACGCGCACCGCTTCGTGAACACGAAGCCACTGCGCCACCTGCGGCTGCGCGGGCTGAACGCGAAGGTGATCGAGCCGGGCACGGTCTCGAGCGGCGACACGATCCGCAAGCTCTGACGCGGTACGTCGCCCTCCTCCGCGGAATCAACCTGGCCAAACGGCGGCGGGTCTCGATGGGCGAGCTGCGCGACTTGCTCGAGGGCCACGGCTACGAGGACGTCGGCACGCATCTGCAGAGCGGGAACGTCGTCCTGTCGAGCCCGCTGGCGCCGCGGAAGCTGGAAGCGCAGCTCGAGCGACAGCTCGCCGCGGGTCTCGGGATGGAGGTTCGGGTGCTCGTGCGGACGCGCGCGGAGCTGGCGAGAGTCGTCGCCCTCGATCCGCTCGGAAAGGTCGCGACGAATCCGTCCCGCTACCTCGTCGTCTTTCTCTCCAGGAAGCTGCCGTCGAAGGTCGCTCGCGAGCTCGAGGCTGCCGACGTGGTCGTCGACGGACGCGAGCTCTACGCCTGGCACCCGGACGGCGTCCAGCGCTCCCCGCTCGCAAAGCTCCTCGACGACAGGCGCCTCGGCGTCGTCTCGACGGCTCGCAACTGGAACACGGTCACGAAGCTGCTCCAGCTGCTCGACCACTAGGGTCGCGCCATGCGCGCGCGCCGGATGATCACGGTCGTCGGCTGCCACGCGGGCGGCGAGATCGGCAACGTCGTCGTCGGCGGCGTCCTGCCTCCGCCGGGCGCGACCGTCTTCGAGCAGCGGCAGGCGCTCGAGCGCGACGGCGACTGGCTGCGGAAGCTGCTCCTGCGCGAGCCGCGCGGTAGCGTCGCCTGCCACGCCAACCTCCTCGTGCCCGCCACGCGGCCGGACTGTGACGCCGGCTTCATCATCATGGAGCCGACCGAGTATCCCGCCATGTCCGGCTCGAACACGATCTGCACGACCACCGTCCTGCTCGAGACGGGGATGGTCGAGATGACGGAGCCGGAGACGGTCGTCCGGCTCGAGGCTCCGGGCGGGGTCGTCGAGGTGCGGGCGATCTGCCGCGACGGCCGCTGCGAGAGCGTCGAGCTCACGAACGTGCCCTGCTTCGCCGAACGGCTCGACGCGCCGCTCGAGGTCGATGGCCTGGGCACGATCGCGGTCGACGTCGCCTACGGCGGCATGTGGTACGCGATCGCCGACGCGCAGGCCCTGGGGTTCGCGATCGAGCCGCACGAGGCGCGCGACCTCTCGCTCGCCGGCGAGCGGATCCGGGCGGCCGCCCGCGAGCAGCTGCCGTGCGTCCATCCGGAGAATCCTGCGATCGCCGGCGTCAGCATCGTCCAGCTGGCAGAGCCGTGGCAGGGCGTCGGGAAGGTGAGCCGGAACGCCGTCGTGGTCGCGCCCGGCCGGCTCGACCGCTCCGCGACGGGCACCGGCCTCTCCGCGCGGATGGCTGCCCTCCACGCGCGCGGGCTGATGGGAGTAGGCGACGCGATGACCCACGCGTCCGCGCTCGGCTCGACGTTCGACGGGCGGATCGTCGCCGAGACCCGCGTCGGCGACCGGAACGCAATCGTGCCGGCGATCCGCGGCAGCGCCTGGATCACCGGCGTCTCGCAGCTCTACGTCGACCCGGACGACCCGTTTCCCGGAGGGCTACTTGCTCGCGGACACCTGGGGCGTGAGCGGGCTCGACAGCCAGGAGTGACGAGTGTGGGGCGCGGTCGCCCGCGCCCCACTGCCTGCGTCACGAGATGGGGACGTTCGTCAGCGAGAAGGCCGCGTGCGCGCGTTGTTCGTCGTGTCGGTCTCGAACGGCGCAGCGTCCTCGACCCGGACGGTCAGCTCCGCGGTCGTGGCCGTCTCGAGCTTCACGCCCTCGAAGGTCACCGTCTTCGTCGCCCCGGCGACGATCGTCACCGTCTTCGGCTCGGAGAGCGGCGTCGGCCCGAGCACCAGCGTCAGCGTCGCCGTCGCCCCCGTCTGGCCGTTCAGCTCCTCGACGTCGGCGACGACGTCGACCGGCCGCGTCGAGAGGGTCTGCTCGGGCGCGTGCACCGCCGCCACGACCAGGTCGGGCCGGAGCCTGGCGATCGCGTCGCCGCGAAGGATCGTCGTTCCCGCGGCGTCGTCCGTCCGGACGTGCGCCTGCACGTCGAGCTTCGTTCCCGGCTCGACCGTGCCCAGCGCGATGCCGGCGACGCCCTCCTTTGCCTCGACGTCCCTGCGGTTCACGACGCGCGCCACCTCGGTCTCGCCGGGCGGGATCAACCGGACCTGCACGTGCTCGAACCGTGTGATCGCGGCGCCGCCCGCCGCGGCCGGGACCGTGATCCGGACGTCGCCGCCCTTGTGCCAGGTCAGCGCCCTCAGCTCGAGCACGTCCTTGCTCTCCGCTGCGGTCGCCATGCCTCCGCCGGCGGCGACGGCGGCGGCGACGCAGATCAACCACGCAAGCGCTCTCGTTGTCGTCCTCATCACCTGCTCCTCTCGTCGGGGTGAGACCGACGATGCGCCCGCCCGCTCACGTCGCACTCACGCGCGACTAATGCCACGGCGCGCTGGTGTCGATCGAAGGAGCGTGGCCGTGAAGCGAAAGCCATGCACGAAGACGCGCTACGTAAGCGTCCGCGACGCGCAGCAGGCGATCGCGGGCATGGCGACGCGGTTCGGCAGCTTCACCTTCAAGCGGCCCTACCGTTGTGGCCGCTGCCGCGCCTTCCACATCACGAGCACGCCGCCGATCAAGGCGCGGCGCAAGCAGTGGTGAGCTTCGCGGGCCGCTAGCGCTTGGTGGTCTTCCGCTTCCGCGGGGCCGGCTTCCTGCGGGCGCCGGGCTTCGCCCGGACGGAGCCGCGGCCCTTCTTCGCGGCTTCGACCGATGCCTTCAGCGCTGCGAGGAGGTCGGCGGGCTCCTCGTCCTCGGCGGCGGGCACGGCGGTGACCGTCTCGCCCTTCTGCTTCGCCTTGATCACCTTCATCAGCGCCTTGCGGTAGTCGTCGTCGTACCGCTCGGGCTCGAAGCTGCCCTTGAACTGGCCGATCAGCGCCGTCGCCATCTCGAGCTCGGCCTTCGGCACCTTCGTCTTCCTCGGCGCGATCTCCTTCGCCGGCCGGATCTCGTCGTGGAAGAAGAGCTTCTCGAGCGTGATCACGCCCTCGCGGATGCGCAGGCAGCCGAGGTGCTGCTTCTCGCGCATGACGTACTTGCCGATCGCGGCGAGGCCCGTCTGCTCCATCGCCTGGCGCAGGAGCGAGTAGATCTTCTCGCCGCCGTCCTGCGGGCCGAGGTAGTACGTGCGCTCGAAGTAGATCGGGTCGATCTCCTCGTAGGGGACGAAGTCTGAGATCTCGATCGTCTTGACGCCGTCGGCCTTCACGGCGGCGAAGTCCTCGTCGGTGAGGATGACGAGCTCGTCCTTCTTGATCTCGAACGCCTTCACGATCTCGTCGTCGGCGACCGGCTCGTTCTCGGCCTTGCACACCTTCTGGTAGCCGATCCGGCCGCCGTCGGGCTCGTGGACGAGGTGGAAGTGGAGGTCGGTCTCGTCGATCGCGCTGTACATCCGCACGGGGACGTTGACGAGACCGAACGAGATCGTGCCGGTCCAGATCGCTCGCGGCATATGGAGACAACGGTGGAGCGATCGTTGGAGATTCGGGGCGAACGCGTTTCACTCCCGTTTCGGCCCGCCCCGTAGCGTGGCGACCATGGCCGGAGAGACGAAAGCCGCGACACCGTGGGGGCCGGCGACGCTGGTCGAGGAGCTGCGGCTTCCCCAGCAGTCGGGCGGGAAGCGCTTCGCCTCGATCGTGCAGCTGCTCGAGAACGGGAAGGGCGAGCGGCTCGTACGCTTCGCCTACGCCACCGACGGAGTTGCGCGGCGCGGCCCTGTGACGCTGCGGCTCAGCGACCTGGAGAAGCTGCGCGTCGGGCTCGAGAAGCACCCGGGCCTGGCGGAGGTGTTGCGGCTCTGACCGCGCCCCGTCGGTCAGGCGGCGGCGAAGGTGCGCTCGCGCGCGACGTCGACGAGCGCCGCCAGCAGGAGCGCGCCGTCGCCGGAACCGAGCAGCGGATCGACCGCGTGCTCTGGATGCGGCATCAGCCCGAAGACGTTTCGTGCCTCGTTGCACACGCCCGCGACGTCGCCCACCGAGCCGTTGCAGTCCTCCGCGTAGCGCAGCACGAGCTGCCCCGCCGCCTCCAACTCGCCGTACAGTTCCTCGTCCGCGTACCAGCAGCCCTCGCCGTGCTTGACCGGGATCGTCAGCTCCTGCGCCGGCTCGCAGCGCGCGGTGAAAGGCGTGTCCGTCCGTTCGACGCGCAGGCGCACGTCCCGGCAGACGAATTCGAGGTCACGGTTCCGTCGGAGCACCCCCGGCAGGAGCCCCGCCTCGCAGAGGATCTGGAAGCCGTTGCAGATCCCCAACACCGGGCCGCCGTCGGCCGCGAATGCGCGTACGGCGTCCAGCACCGGCGCGAAGCGGGCGATCGCGCCACAGCGAAGGTAGTCGCCGTAGGAGAACCCGCCAGGCAGCACGACGGCGCCCGTGCCGCGCGGCAGCTCGTGCTCGGCGTGCCAGACGAGCTCTGCCTCGGCTCCGAGCGCGCCGAGCGCCCACGCCGCGTCCCGGTCGTCGTTCGAGCCCGGGAAGACCAGCACGGCGATCTTCGGGGGCAGGCTCATGCGCCCTCCACCTCCACCTCGACCTCGAAGCTCTCGATCAGCGGGTTGGCGAGCAACTCCTGGCACATCCGCTCCACCTGGGCCTTGGCCTCGGCGGCGTCGGCCGCCTCGACGTCGAGATCGACGAGCCGGCCCACGCGAGCGCCGCCGACGACGAAGCCGAGCTTGCGCAGCGATCCCTGCACCGCCTCGCCCTGCGGGTCGAGGATGCCGTCCTTCGGCCGTACGAGGACGGTCACCCTCACCGGAGCACCACCTGCGGGTCGGCGAGGTAGTCGTCGAACGCGAGCCCGGTCAGCAGCTCGAACGCCTCCACGTAGCGGGCGCGCGTCCCGGCTGCGACGTCGGCGGGCACCTCCGGCCCGGGGTACGACTTGTCCCAGCCGAGGCTCTCGCAGTAGTCGCGGACATACTGCTTGTCGTACGACGGCTGTGGCCCTCCCGGCCGGTAGCCCTCGGCGGGCCAGAACCGGGAGGAGTCGGGCGTCAGCGCCTCGTCGCCGAGGACGAGCTTCCCCGCGCCGTCGAGGCCGAGCTCGAACTTCGTATCGGCGAGGATGATCCCGCGCGCTTCCGCGTGCGCCGAGGCGAACGCGTAGAGGGCCAGGGCCACCGACTCGACCTCGGCCCAGCGTTCGACCCCGACGAGCGCGGCCGCTGTCGCTGCGTCGATGTTCTCGTCATGGCCGGAGGCTGCTTTGGTGGCTGGTGTGACGATCGGCTCCGGCAGCCGGTCCGACTCGACGAGGCCGGCCGGGAGCGCGTGCCCGCACACGGCGCCGGTCGCGCGGTAGTCCTTCCAGCCCGAGCCGGAGAGATAGCCGCGCACGACCACCTCGACGGGCAGCATCTCGAGGCGACGGCACTCGATCGAGCGGCCGTCCTCCCGCAGCGCCAGCAGGTGGTTCGGGACGATGTGCCCGGTCCGCGCAAACCAGAAGGCGGAGAGGCCGGTGAGCACGCGGCCCTTGTCGCGAATCTCGGTCGGCAGGATCACGTCGAAGGTCGAGATCCGGTCGGAGGCGACGAGGAGCAGGCGCTCGTCGTCGAGTGCGTAGAGCTCGCGCACCTTCCCGCTCCCGAGGTGGACCGCGGCCTCAGGCATGGACGTGCTCCTCCCGCAGCGCGCGGAGCCGGTCGAAGACGACGCCGACGTTCCTCGTGTACGCGCCGACGTCGAAGACGGCCTCGAGGTCGACGCGGCCTGCGATCTCCGCGTCCGCGGTCACGAGCTCCGGGAAGTCGAGGCCCTCGTCCCAGGCCCTCATCGCGTGCCGTTGTACGAGCCGGTAGGCGTCGTCGCGCGAGAGGCCCGACTCGACGAGGGCGAGCAGAAGCCGCTGGCTGAAGTAGAGGCGGTGGCTGGCGTCGAGGTTCTCGCGCATCCGCTCGGCGCGGACGACAAGCCCTTCCATCAGCCAGGCGAAGCGGTCGAGCATGTAGTCGACCGCGAGAAACGCGTCGGGGAGGACGATTCGCTCGGCGGACGAGTGGGAGATGTCGCGCTCGTGCCAGAGGGCGACGTTCTCGAGCCCGGTCAACGCGGCTCCGCGGACGACCCGGGCGAGCCCGCAGATCCGCTCCGAGACGATCGGATTGCGCTTGTGCGGCATCGCCGACGAGCCCTTCTGGCCGCTGCCGAACGGCTCCTCCACCTCGCGCACCTCCGTGCGGGCGAGATGCCTGAGCTCGAGCGCGAACCGCTCGAGCGAGGCGGCGACGAGCGCCAGCGTGTTCAGCACCTCGGCGTGCCGGTCGCGCTGGAGGATCTGGGTCGAGCTCGGCGCCGGCTCCAGACCGAGCCGCTCGCAGGCGACGCGCTCGATCTCCGGGTCGGCTGCCGAGTACGTCCCGACCGCACCGGAGAACTTCCCGACGCGGATGCCCTCGAGCGCGCGTGTCACCCGTTCCCGGTCGCGCTCGAGCGCGAACGCCCAGCCCGCCAGCTTGAGCCCGAAGGTCGTGGGCTCTGCATGGACGCCGTGCGTGCGCCCGATCGTGAGCGTGTCGCGATGTTCCTCGGCCCGCGCGCTCACCGCCACCAGAGCGCGCTCGATCCCCTCCAGCACGAGCGCGCCGGCGTCCCGGATCTGGAGCGAGAGCGCCGTGTCGAGGACGTCGGAGGACGTGAGGCCGTAGTGGAACCAGCGCCCGTCCTCGCCGAGTTGCTCTGCGACCGCGTCGACGAACGCGGCCACGTCGTGATGCGTGCGCGCCTCGATCTCTGCGACCCGCTCGGGGCTCGGAGGGACGGCGCGCTCGCGGATCGCGTCGACCGTCTCGCGCGGGACGACGCCTGTTTCGGCCCAACCCTCGAGCGCGGCCAGCTCGACGTCGAGCCAGCGCCGCAGCTTCGCCTCGTCCGACCAGATCGCCGACATGGCCGGGCGCGAGTAGCGGGAGATCACTCGTGCGAGTCTAGCGCCCGCTCCGGCCGACCGGCCGCCGCCGCGGCGATGTCGCGCCGGTACTGCATGCCGTCGAAGTGGATCCGCTCAGACGCGGTGTAGGCGCGCTCGCGAGCGTCCGCCAGCGTCGGCCCGACGCCGGTGACGGCGAGGATGCGGCCGCCGTTCGTCACGATTCGATCTCCGTGTCGCGCAGTGCCCGCGTGAAAGACGAGCGCGCCGGTCGCCTCGGCGTCCTCGATCCCTTCGATCGGCGTGCCGGCGTCGGAGCGCTCGGGGTAGCCGCCGGCTGCCAGCACGACGGTCACGGCCGCGTCTTCGGTCGCGAAGACCTCGACTCCCTCCAGGTCGCCGCCCGCGGCCGCCGCGAGCGCGGGCAGCAGGTCGCCGTCGAGACGGGGCAGGATCGACTGTGTCTCCGGATCGCCGAAGCGGGCGTTGAACTCGAGCACCTTCGGCCCCGAGGCAGTCAGCATCAGGCCGGCGTAGAGCACCCCCACGAACGGCGCGCCACGCCGCGCGAGCTCCTCGACGACGGGCGCGTGCACCTGGTCGACGAGCTCGGCCACCTCCTCGGCCCCGTAGCCCGGCACCGGCGAGAACGTGCCCATGCCGCCGGTGTTCGGGCCGGTATCGCCGTCGCCGATCCGCTTGAAGTCCTGGGCCGCCGCGAGCGGCACGACCCGCTGCCCGTCGGAGAGCGCGAAGATCGAGATCTCCTCCCCCTCCAGCAATTCCTCGATCACGAGCGGCCCGTCGAACGCCGAGGCCGCCCGCAGTGCCTCGTCGAGCTCCTGCGCCGTCGCGCAGACGAAGACGCCCTTGCCCGCCGCGAGCCCGTCGACCTTGACGACGCAGGGCGGGCGCGCCACCGCCAGCGTCTCCGCGGTCGGCACGCCCGTCGACGCCATCACCTGCTTCGCGAACGTCTTCGAGCCCTCAATCCGGGCTGCAGCGCGGCCAGGGCCGAAGACGGCGATCCCGTTCCGACGCAGCGCATCGGCCACGCCGGCTACGAGCGGCCCCTCGGGCCCGATCACGGCGAGATCGACGTCGAGGCTGCGCGCCAGCCCGAGCAGCGCCTCGGCGTCGTCGGCCCGAACCGGATGGCAGTCGCCGAGCGCCGCGATCCCCGGGTTGCCCGGCGCAGCGTGCAACCCCGTCACGCCCGAACCCTGGACGAGCTTCCACGCGAGCGCATGCTCGCGGCCGCCCGACCCGACGAGGAGCACCTTCACGGTGGCCGAGTCTACTCCCAGGGTTTCGCCCCGTCTGCCGCGGCGCGGGAGGGTCCCATGACCCGCAACCGAGCCAGGCCTCGACGGGCGGGAGCGCTGCCGGTTCGCCTCAGGTGCGCGCGAGCACCTGCTCGCGCGCGGCGCCGGTGCCGACCAGCTCGACGGGCACGCCGAGCTCGCGCTCGACGCGCTCGACGTAGCTGCGGGCGGGGTCGGGCAGGTCGTCGAGGCTCGAGCAGTCGTCGAGCGGCTCGGCCCAGCCTGGCAGCGTCTCGAACACGGGCTCGGCTCGGTGGAAGTCGCTCTGGTGGGCGGGGAATTCGTCCGTCTCGGTCCCGTCCGGGAGGCGGTAGCGGACGCAGACGCGCAGCTCGTCGAATGCGGAGAGGACGTCGAGCTTCGTCAGTGCGAGCGAGGTGATCCCGTTCAGGCGCACCGCGTACCGGAGCGCAACGAGGTCGAGCCAGCCGGGCCGCCGGTCGCGGCCGGTGACGGTGCCGTACTCCTGGCCGAGCTCGCGCACCTGGGCGGCCAGCTCCGGCTCCATCTCGCTCGGGAACGGCCCGGCGCCGACGCGCGTGACGTATGCCTTCGAGACGCCGATCACACGGTCGATTCTGGTCGGCCCGATCCCGATCCCCGTCGCGGCCGCGCCGGCAATCGGGTTCGACGAGGTCACGAACGGATACGTGCCGTGGTCGAGGTCGAGCAGCGTCCCCTGCGCCCCTTCGAGCAGGACGCTGCGGTCGTCGCGGAGGGCCTCGTCGACGAGCAGCGACGTGTCGGCGACGAACGGCCGCAGCCGCTGCGCGAAGCCCTCGTAGCGAGAGGCGACCTCCTCGAGCTCGAACGGCTCGTGCTCGTAGACCCGCTCGAGCCAGATGTTCTTCTCCGCGAGGGCGGTCTCGATCTTCTGGCGCAGGATCTTCGCGTCGAGCAGGTCCTGGACGCGGATCCCGAGCCTGGCCGCCTTGTCCGCGTACGCCGGGCCGATCCCGCGCCGCGTCGTCCCGATCTGGAGCTTGCCGAGGCGCTTCTCGCCCGCGCCGTCGATCGCGATGTGCCAGGGCATGATCAGGTGCGCGTTGCCCGAGATACGGAGCGGCTCGGCGGAGATCCCGCGCTCCTCGAGCCCGTCGATCTCGTCGAGCAGGACCTCGGGGTCGACGACGCAGCCGGCGCCGAGGACGCTGACCTTGCCCGAGAGGATCCCGGAGGGCAGGTGGCGGAACTTGAACGTCTCGCCGTCCACGATCACGGTGTGGCCCGCGTTCGGGCCGCCCTGGTAGCGGCAGACGACGTCGCAGTCCTGCGCGAGCAGGTCGACGATCTTCCCCTTGCCTTCGTCGCCCCACTGCGCGCCGACGATTACGGTGGCGGGCACGGAGCGATCATGCCCGACTCAGCTGAATCGCACGCCGACCGGCTCGCCGAGCGCGCGGATGATGCTGATCGGATGCCCCCGGGAGCAGCAGGTCGCTGTGTGCTCGCGCTCGAGCTCCAGCCGTCCTTCCACCCGTGCCCCGAGATACCCGTGCTCGGCTGCGCACTCCTCGCAGACGACCGTGTACGACGTCGCCCGCGCTGCCAGCCAGACCGTCTGGTCGATCATGCCCTTGCTCCTTTCTTACGCTGCCCCCAGTGCCCGGAAGTCGTTCGTCGGAGTCAGCCTCACCTCCTGACAGAGACGCCGAAGCCTGCTGGCGATCGGCTTGCCGACCCGGTCGTCGAGCTCGCCCAGCGTCAGGTTCGTGGTCACGATCGTCAGTGAGCGGGACGACTCACGCTCGTTGACGAGGCTGTACAGGCGGCCGCGCGACCAGTCGTCCGGCTTCTCGTTGCCGAGGTCGTCGAGGACGACGATCTTGAAGCCGCGCGGGAAGCTCCAGTGCAGCTCCTCGCCGTCGAGCTGCTGGCTGCGCAGGTCGCGGAGCCGCTGCAGCCACGTCGGCACGTTGATGAAGAGGCTCGCCGACTCCTGCATGTATGCGGCCTCGCGGAGGATCGCGATCGCCAGGTGCGTCTTGCCGGCGCCCGGCGGCCCGTGCAGGAGCAGGCCGCGGCTCGGCCGCCTGCCCTGCCGCACCTCCTTCGACAACGCCATTGCCTGCGCGAGCGCGTCGCCGGTGCCGGGGACGCGGCGGAAAGTCGCGAACGAGCAGTCGCGGTAGGCGAGCGGCACGCCGGTGCGGGCGAACCGCGCGGCGGCCTGGCTCTGCGCCTGCTCGACCTCTTCGGCCTGGCGGCAGACCTCGCAGTAGCGGCTGCCCGGGAAGGTGAAGTGGAGGACCTTGACCTCGACCGTGTCGAACGCGCGCCCGCAGGTGAGGCAGGTGGCGTTCATGCGGCGCGGTGGTCGGAGAACTTCGCGTAGCGCTTGACGAAGTTGAGCTTGATCGTCTCGGTCGGCCCGTTGCGGTGCTTGGCGACGTGCACCTCGGCGAGGCCCTGCTGCTCCGACTCCTCGCCGTTGTAGTACTCGTCGCGGTAGATGAACATGACGAGGTCGGCGTCCTGCTCGATGCTGCCGCTCTCGCGCAGGTCGGAGAGGACGGGCCGCTTGTCCGTGCGCTGCTCCACCGCCCGCGAGAGCTGCGAGAGCGCGATGATCGGGACGTCGAGGTCCTTCGCGAGCGCCTTCAGGCCGCGGGAGAGCGACGAGACCTCCTGCAGGCGGCTCTCGACGTTGCCGCCCATCGCCATCAGCTGCAGGTAGTCGACGACGATCAGCCCCAGCTCGGGGTGGCGCCGCTTCAGCGTCTGCGCGCGCGAGCGCAGCTCGAACAGGGTCAGACCGGGGGTGTCGTCGAGGTACAGCGGCGCCTGCTCGAGGGTCGCGCACGCCTTCGAGAGCCGCGACCAGTCCTCCTCGGCCAGCTTCCCCGTCCGGATCTTGTGGGAGTCGATCTTCCCCTCGAGGCAGATCAGCCGCTGCGTCACCTCCTGCTTCGACATCTCGAGTGTGAAGAAGGCGCAGGGCGTCCCCGTGCGGACGACGTTGGCGGCCATGCTGATCCCGAGCGCGCTCTTGCCCATCGAGGGCCGGGCGGCCAGGATGATCAGGTTCCCGGGCTGGAAGCCGGCGGTGACCGCGTCGAGCTCGGAGAAGCCGCTCGAGACCCCCGTCACCGATGCGCCCTGCTCGTAGAGGTGGCTGACGCGCTCGAACGTCTCGACGAGCGCCTCCTTCAGTGAGCGGAGCTCGCCCTGCGTGCCCTCCTGGCTGACCTCGAACAGGACCTGCTCCGCCTTCGAGATCAGGTGCGCCGTCTCGTGGCCGCGGTCGACCGCGAGCCTCGTGATCTCGCGGCCCGCGTCCGAGAGGCGCCGGATCAGGGAGTGGTCGCGGACGATCAGCGCGTAGTGCGCGGCGTTGCCGGCCGCCGAGGCCCAGGCGGCGATCTCGTGGATCTTGCCGCGCCCGCCGACGAGCTCGAGCTGGCCTTCCTCCTCGAGCTTGGCCGTGACCGTGATCGCGTCGACGGGCTCGCCGCGCTCGAAGAGGCCGCGCGCGATGTCGAAGATGACCCCGTGTGTCCGCCGGTAGAAGTCGGAGGCCTTCAGGTGCTCGCTGACGGCGGCGATCGCGGTCGGCGCGAGCAGCATCGCGCTCAGGACCGACATCTCCGCGTCGAGGTCGTGCGACGGGACGTGTGGGGACGCGGCGTCCGCCGGAGGCATGGGGGCGACCTGGGCCATGAGAGGCCATTAGAGCGGCCGCGGCGGACGTCCTCAATCCTTGGGGATTCACAGAAGCCTGTGGATCCGGAAGCTGCCGCCGTGCAGGGAAATGAGAACCCGCGTTCGCGTGGTTCTCCACCGAAATCCGCGGCCGCTGTCGCCACTGTCCACAACAGCCGTGTCCGCTTAGAGCGGGAAGTTCACAGCGCGTTCCACAGGCCTGTGGAACGCGCTGTGGACGGGCTACCGTTGCTCGGTCTCGGGCTCTGCGTCGGCCGCGGGCTCGGCGGCCTCCCTGTAGCCGGCTCGGCGGCGGCCTCCGCCTCAGCGGCGGCCTCCGGCTCGGCGGCCTCCTCCTCGGCCGCGAGCTCGGCCTCGAGGATCTCCTCGGCCTCGGCGCGGTGCGCCTCCGCCTCGGCCTCGCGCGCCGCCTGCTCCTCGGCCTCCGCCGCCTCCATCGCGGCGAGCTCCTCCTCGGGCGGCAGCTCGCCGCCTTCGGGCACGACGAGCGTCTTCACCTCGACCGTGACGTCCTCGAAGATCTGGATCGGGATCGCGTAGCGCCCGATCCGGCGGATCGAGTCCGTCTCGATCTTTCTCCGGTCGACCCGGATCTTGCGCGTGCGCCAGAGCTCGTCGGCGATGTCGGTCGTCGTCACCGAGCCGAAGAGGGCGCCGGTGGAGCCGGCCTTGACGTCGAAGCTGAGCACCGTCTTGCGGAGCACGTCGGCGATCTCCTGCGCCTGCTCGACCGAGCGGGCCTCGTGCCGCGCGCGCTGCTCGTCGAGCCGCTTCAGCTCGGCGACGCGGCCGGCCGTGGCCGGCTCGGCCAGCTTGCGCGGGAGCAGGAAGTTGCGGGCGTAGCCGCGGGCGACGTTGACGACCTCGCCGCGGAGCCCGACCTTGTCGACGTCGCTGAGCAGGATGACCTCCATCAGCGCGGCTCCACGTAGGGCAGGAGCGCCATCTCGCGCGCCCGCTTGACCGCGACGGCGACCTGCCGCTGGTGGCGGCGGCACGCACCGGTGATGCGGCGGTTGCGGATCTTCCCCTTCTCCGAGATGTAGCGCCGGAGCTGGTTCAGGTTCTTGTAGTCGACCTCTTCGATCTTGTCCTTGCAGAAGAGGCAGCTCTTCCGCCGCCCGGGGGCGAGCGAGGAGCCGGGACGCTTGCGCGTCTGCTGGGTTTTCGGCTGAGCCATGCGTGTCTCCTAGAAGGGGATGTCGTCGTCGGCCGCGGCCGTGGGGAAGTCGGCGGACGGGCTCTGCGAGGCGCCGGCCGGCACGAACTGCTGGCCGCCGCCCTCGTCGCCCCGGCCGCCGAGGAACTGGACGTTGTCGGCGACGACCTCGACGGACTGGCGCTTCGTCCCGTCCTGCGCGTCCCACTCGCGCCAGGTCAGCTTGCCCTGGACCGCGATCGGGCGACCCTTCGCGAGGTACTGGGCGCAGTTCTCGGCCGTGCGGCCCCAGACCGTGACGTCGAAGTAGTACGCGGCGTCCTGCCACTCCTCGCCGCGCTTGACGCGGTCGTTGACGGCGATGCGCAGCGTCGTCACGGCGGTGCCGGACGGCGTGTGCCGCAGCTCTGGGTCGCGCGTCAGGTTGCCGACGAGCACGACGCTGTTGATGTTCTGGGCCATTACTCCTCCTCCAGCGAGCTGTCGATCGGTTCGGCGACATCCTCGCGTGCCGGGCCGCCCACCGCTACTGGCTGAGTCGAACCTGGCCTGTAGCGCCGCGTCGCCAGATGGCGCATGACGTCGTCGTCGATCTTGAGCACCCGTGAGATCTCGTCCAGGGTGTCGCCGTCGGCGCTGAACGAGAGCAGGTGGTAGACGCCGTCGCTCTTCTTGTCGATCTCGTAGGCGAGCTTGCGGCGGCCCCAGGCGTCCTGGGCCTCCCACGTGCCGCCGCCCTTCTCGACGAGGTCGCGCGTACGCTTGACGATCGCCTCCTGCCGCTCCTCGGGCAGGTCGGGGTCCAGCATGAGCAGAATCTCGTAGTCGGTCACGTTCCCGGTCTCCTTCCGTCGGGCTTCCCCTGGTCTCAGGCGGCCTCGTCGGCGGGCGGAGCGGGAACGGCGCACGCGAGACGAGGCGGGAAGCGCCGACACAGTAGCATCGAGCACATCGGACGGCTGCTACCGGGCTCGGCGGCGCCCTCGGGCTCGCGTGGCTCTGGCGCTCTCCTCGCGCCGCGAGCAGGAAGACCAGCGCGTCGAGCAGCCCGACCCGGCCGCGGAGCTGCGCGCGAAGCTCGAACAAGCGCGCGAGGCCGCCGACGACCGGGACGAATTCGACGCTGCGGAGGGCCAGCCGCTCGATCGACGAGGCCGGAGCGGCCGCTCTCGCTCGACGAGCGCGGCGTGCGATCCACGAGAAGGCGCAGCAGGCCCTCGGCGAGATGAACCGCCCCGGCGGCGACGAGTAAGCCGCGGCCGCTCCGGGGACGCGGAGATTGCGCCCGGCGTCCGCGGGAAACCGGTTCGAGCAGGCTTCTCCGAGCCCGCGGCATACTTCAAAGAGGTGAGCAAGCTGCCCCGCACGGACGAACTGCCCCAGGTGGACGAGG
>CAVSRW010000013.1:0-101317 GCA_963730405.1 uncultured Gaiellaceae bacterium
GAGGGGGCGGCTCTCGCCGCCCCCTCGGGTCACTTCCTAGTCGCGGCGCGGGCCGCGGTCGCGGCCGCCGCGGCCGCGATCGCCGTCCCGGCGCGGGCGGTCCTCCTCCGGGGGCCGCGGCGGAGCGTTCTTCGCCCGCTCGATCAGCTCCTCCGGCTCGACCAGCCGGCCGTCCTCGTGCTTGTGGACGAGCTTGAGGCCGATCCGGCCGCGCGCCTTGTCCACCTCCTGGACGACGACGTCGACGACGTCGCCGCGCGACATCACGTCCTCGATGTGCGCGACGCGGCCCGGGCCCACGTTCGAGACGTGGAGCAGGCCGTCGGTGCCCTTCTTCAGCTCGACGAAGGCGCCGAACTGCGTCGTCTTCACGACCTTGCCGGTGAAGGTGTCCCCCACCTCGGGCTCCTTCGTCAGGGCCGTGATCGCGGCGATCGCCGCGTCGGCCTTGGTGCCCTCGGTCGCGTAGACGAGGATCGTGCCGTCCTCCTCGATGTCGATCTGGACGTCGTACTCCGACTCGAGCGAGCGGATCGTCTCGCCGCCCTTGCCGATCACCATCCCGATGAAGTCCGGGTTGATCTGGACCGAGGAGATCCGCGGCGCGTGGGCCGCGAGCTCCGTCCGGGCCTCGGGCAGCGCCTCCAGCATCCGGTCGAGGATGAAGTTGCGGGCCTCCCGGGCCTGGTCGAGGGCGCCGCGCATGATCTCCTGCGTGACGCCGGTGATCTTGATGTCCATCTGGAGCGCGGTGATCCCGTCCCTGGTGCCGGCGACCTTGAAGTCCATGTCGCCCAGGTGGTCCTCCGCGCCCTGGATGTCGGTGAGGATGACGTAGTCGTCGCCCTCCTTGACGAGGCCCATCGCGATGCCGGAGACCGGCGCCGTGATCGGGACGCCCGCGTCCATCAGGGCGAGCGTCGAGCCGCAGACCGAGCCCATCGACGAGGAGCCGTTCGACTCCAGCGTCTCCGAGACGATCCGGATCGTGTACGGGAACTCCTCGGCGGGCGGGATGACCGCCTCGAGGGCCCGCTGCGCCAGGGCGCCGTGGCCGATGTCGCGCCGCTTCGGGCCCCGCATGAAGCCCGTCTCCCCGACCGAGTAGGGCGGGAAGTTGTAGTGGTGCATGAAGCGGCGGTCGGTCTCGAGCGAGAGGTCGTCGATCCGCTGACCCTCCTTGGCGGTGCCGAGCGTCAGGAGCGAGAGCACCTGCGTCTGGCCGCGCTGGAAGAGACCGGTGCCGTGCGCGCGGGGACTGACCGTCACCTCGCACTCGATCGGCCGGATCTCGTCGGTGGCGCGGCCGTCGGGCCGGCGCTTCTCGATCGCGATCTTCTTGCGGACGAGGTCCTTGTAGATCGCCTCGGCGGCTTTCTTGACGTAGCTCTTCGTGAGCGAGTCCTTCACTGCCGGGCCGTCGCCCTCGACCGTGGCCGGGCCGACCGCGAACGGCAGCTCGACGGTCTCGACGATCCGGTCGAAGAGCAGATGCCGCTTCGCCGACTTCAGCTCCTTCGAGTCCTGCTCCGCGTCCGTGAGGGCGCGCAGGTCGGACTCGAACTGCTCCCG
The DNA here is from genome assembly GCA_963730405.1 of uncultured Gaiellaceae bacterium. Taxonomy (GTDB): domain Bacteria; phylum Actinomycetota; class Thermoleophilia; order Gaiellales; family Gaiellaceae; genus Gaiellasilicea. Next base: position 1,573 of record CAVSRW010000013.1, read on the forward strand.
CACGGGGCCCTCGACGGCGGCGAGCCGCTGCTTCTCGAGGATCATCGCGAGGCTCGCGCGGGTCTGCAGCTGGCGCTGGATGTCCTCGTCGCCCGAGTCCATCGAGAGCTCGGGGGCGAGATCGGAGACGAGCTCCTCGACGACGGCGCCGGCCTCGCGGAGGCCGACCTGCTGGATCCGCTCCCAGACCGTGTGGCCGTGCGAGCTCTCGAGCTCGGCGGTCAGCTCCATGTCGAGCCACTTCGCCTTGCCCGCCTGGCGGCGCAGGTCCTCCTGCGCCTCGCAGAGCTTGCGGATCTCCTGGTGCGCCAGCTCGAACGCGTCGAGCAGGATGTCCTCGGAGACCTCGGACGCTCCGGCCTCGATCATCGTCAGGCCGTCCTTGGTGCCGACGACGATCAGGTCGAGCGCCGACTCCTCGAAGTTCTGCTCGTGCGTCGGGTTGACGACGAACTCTCCGTCGATCCGGCCGATCCGGACGGCACCCACCGGGCCGAAGAACGGCAGCGGCGAGAGCATCAGGGCCGCGGACGCGCCGTTGATGCAGAGGATGTCGTGCGGCGTGATCAGGTCGGCCGACAGGACCGTGCAGATCACCTGCACCTCGTTGCGGAAGCCCTTCGGCCAGAGCGGCCGGATCGGGCGGTCGATCATGCGTGCGGTCAGCGTCGCGCGCTCGGTGGCGCGCCCTTCCCGCTTGAAGAAGCCGCCGGGGATCTTCCCCGCGGCGTACGCGCGCTCTTCGACGTCGACGGTGAGCGGGAAGAAGTCCGCCCCCTCGCGCGCCTCGGGACGGCCGACGGCCGTCGCCAGAACCATTGTGTCGCCGGAGCGAACGGCGACCGCGCCGTCCGCCTGCTTGGCGAACTTGCCCGTCTCGAAGGTGAGCTCCTTGCCACCGATCTCGACGGACGTCGAGGCAACCTGCCCCATTACCGTGCTCATTCCATGTCCTCCACTCTGCTTTGTGGAGAGTGGAAGTTTGGATCAGCCCCGAATCGCAGCGGGACTCGTCCAAGCTTCCACCCTCCCGGGTCAGAGCTAGCGCCTCAGGCCTAGCTCCTTGATGAGGGCGCGATAGCCCTCGAGGTCGTGCTTCTGCATGTAGGTCAAGAACCGCCGCCGCCGGCCGACGAGCTTCAGCAGCCCGCGCCGGGAGTAGTGATCCTTGGCGTGCGTGCGCAGGTGCTCGGTGAGGTCGTTGATCCGCTGCGTCAGCATCGCGATCTGGACCTCCGGGGAACCCGTGTCCGCCTCGTTGCGGCCGTGCTTCCCGATCAGCTCCTGCTTGACTTCCTTGGTGAGGGCCATGCGGCCTCCTTCTGTCGATGTCTCCGGAGTCCCCGCGCGGCGTGAAGGAAGACACGGCCGGCCGAGATCTCGGTCGCGCGTAGGGTAGCAACCCATGGTGGCAAGCGGTGCTGTGCCGAGCGGTGTTGCAGCCGGTCACCCAGCGACGGCGGCGGCCGGGATCGAGATCCTGGAGGCGGGCGGAACAGCTGCCGACGCCGCGGTCGCCGCCTCCCTCGCCTCCTGCGTCGCCGAGACCGTGATGACCGGCCTCCTCGGCGGCGGACACGCCGTCTACTGGGACGGCGCCGACGCCTGGAACCTCGACTGCTTCGTCGACGTCCCCACCGGCCGGGGCGCCGACCCCGTCGAGCTGCAGGTGCCGTTCGGCGAGGAGCTCGTCCACTACGCGGTCGGGGCCGGAACGTGCGCCGTGCCGGGGCTGGCCCGCGGTCTCGGCGCGCTGCACGCGCGATTCGGCCGCCTGCCGTGGCAGCGGCTCGTCGAGCCCGCCCTCCGGCTGGCGCGCGAGGGCGTTGTGATGCCGCCTGCCCATGCGGCGTGCCTGGCGATGCTCGGCCCGGTCTTCACGATGCAGCCGGACGGTGAGCGAATCTATGCCCGTGGGGGCCGTCTGCTCGAGGCAGGCGACGCGCTCGAGCAACCGGGACTCGCGACTGCGCTGGAGCTGCTCGCGGACGAGGGCGCCGACAGCGTCTACGCCGGCTCGATCGCCGCGCGGCTGGCCGCCTTCGAGGGCGTGCCGGTCACCGCGGCCGACCTCGCCCGGTACGAGTCGCACTGGGAGGAGCCGGTCGGGCTCCGCTGGCTCGACCGTCGCGTGCTCACACGGGGCGGGCTCGCCGGGGTGGCGGACGCGCTCGCTCGCCTACCGCGGCTGCGCGGGCTGGACGGGACGGAGCGGGTGCACGTGCTGCTCGCCGCGCTCGCAGGCCCCGAGACGGACGGGCACACGACGAACCTCGTGACGGTCGACGAGGAACGGAACGCCTGTGTGCTCACGTCGAGTCTCGGCCTGGGTACGGGCGACTTCCTCCCCGGCCTCGACCTGCAGCTGAACAGCATGCTCGGCGAGGTCGACCTCGTCCGCGCGCCGCTCCGTCCGGGTGCGCGGATGGCCAGCATGATGGCTCCGACGCTCGTCCTCGACGGGGGCCGGCTCGAGCTCGCGATCGGCTCGGCGGGCGGAACCCGGCTGCGCACAGCGCTGGTGGGCGTGGCGGCGGGGATCCTCGACGAGGGTCTCGATCCGACCGACGCGGTTGCGCGCCCGCGGTTCCACCGGTCCGGCGGCGTCGTCAACGCCGAGCCCGGCGTGGACGAGACGGCGCTGGACGAGCTGGCCGCATCGGGGCTGCAGGTCCGCCGCTGGCCCGGCCGGCACCACTACTTCGGCGGCGTCAGCCTGATCGGTACGAGCGGAGCAGCCGGCGATCCCCGCCGAAGCGGGCACGCGGCGACGCTGGCGTGATCCGGGCGGGGCTCGGCAGCCAGCCGAGATAGCCGCAGTCGGGGCAGCCGGGATTCGTCGTGAGCGTGCCGCGGCCGCACGGCTTGGCGTAGTCCTTCCCGCACTCGAGGCAGCGCACCGCTTCGACGGGCCTCAGCGTGGCGGCAGCCTCCATGCCCACGAAGACGGTCCCCGGCGCGGAAACTTGCGTTTACGTGAGCAGGAGCTTCTCGACGCGCCTGCTCGCGACCCAGGTGCCGACGAGCCCGAGCGCGGCAAGGTAGGCGACGTCGAAGAGCTGGTACCAGCCGACACTGCCGGTCGTGAGCGAGCGCAGCAGCTCGACGCCGTGGTAGAGCGGCGTCGCCTGGATCACCCACTGCAGCCAGTCCGGGTAGGTCGAGAGCGGGAAGAAGGTGGCCGAGAAGAGGAACATCGGCAGGATCGCGAGGTTGAGGATGTCGAAGTCCTGCCAGCTGCGCATGTAGGTGACGGCGGCGATCCCGGCCCCGGCGAACGCGAAGCCGATGAACATCGTCGCAGGCAGCGCCAGCAGCGCCCACCACGACTCGATCAGGCCGAGCGCCGCTATCACCGTGAAGAACCCGACCGCGTAGATGAGGCCGCGGAAGAGCGCGAAGGCCGCCTCGCCCGTCGCGATGTCCTTCGGCCCGAGCGGCGTCGCGAGGACGGCGTCGTAGGTCTTCTGGTAGCGCAGCTTCCAGAAGATGTTCGTCGCGTCGTAGAAGGCGCCGTTGAAGGCGGACGCAGCCAGGAGCGCCGGTGCGACGAAGGCCGCGTACTCGACCTCGCGCCCATCGATGACGACGTCGCCGACATAGCCGCCGAGCCCGTAGCCGAGCGCGAGCAGGTAGAAGAGCGGCTCGAAGAAGCCGGAGACGATGATCGGCCAGGTCCGCCGGTGGCTCAGCACGTTCCGCTCGAAGAGATGGATGCCGCGGCCGCCGGGGAGGTCGAGTGCGCGCAGGACGAGGGAGGTCATCCGAGCAGCCTCCGGCGATAGGAGCGGCGCGCCAGCTCGAACCCGACCAGCGTCCAGGCGAGCAGATACGCGACGTGGCCGAGCGCCGGCGCCGGCTCGACGGTGCCGAGCGTGAGCATGCGGCAGAGCTCGACTCCATGCCAGATGGGCGTCACGTACGCGACGAGCTCGAAGGCGAGCGGCAGCTGCGAGACCGGGAAGAACGTGCCGGAGAAGAGGAACATCGGCACGATCAGGAAGCGGAAGACCGTCACGAACGTACGGTCATCCTCCACGGTGGCTGCGAGCGCGGCCATCGGCATCGAGAAGGCGGTGCCGATCAGGACGGCAGCCGGGACGACGAGGATTCCCCACCAGGAGTCGACCGCACCGAACGCGGCGATGATCACCAGGTAGGCCGCGGCCGAGGTGAAGACACGCGTGATCACGAAGAGCTGGTGGCCCACGAACGCGTCGCGCTCCGTCAGCGGCGTCGCGATCATCGCGTGGTAGACGCGAGACCACTTGATCGCGGCGATCACCGGCCAGGTCGACTCGATCGTCGCCGTCTGCATCGCTGCGGCTGCCAGCAGCCCGGGAGCGACGTAGTCGAGGTACGGGACGCCGCCCGGCGGGTTCTGGGTCTGGTCGACGATCGTGCCCAGCCCGACCCCGAGCGCCGTCACGTAGAGGACGGGGTTGACGAGGCTCGTCCCGATCGTCCCCCGCCAGACGCGCTTGTACTGCGCAAGCCAGTGCTCGTACGCGCGGAGCGGCTGGAGAACGCTCTCCACGTCAGTCGACGAGCGTGCGGCCGGTCAGGTGGAGAAAGACGTCCTCGAGGGTGCTGCGGCGGATCAGGGTCGAGTGCGGCGGCAGGCCGCGGTCCGCGATCGCCGTCGCGGTCGCGTCGCCGTCGCGTGTGTAGAGGAGGACGCGGTCCGGCAGCTCCTCGATCCGGTCGGCCGCGCTCTCGAACACGCCGCTCTGCGGTCGCTCGCTCTCGAAGCGGACCTCGACGACTTCACGCGTCGAGTACCGCTCGATCAGCTCCCACGGCGAGCCCTCCGCCACGATCCTGCCGTGATCCATGACGACGAGGCGGTCGCACAGCTGCTCGGCCTCGTCCATGTAGTGCGTCGTCACGACGAACGTCTTGCCGCGCTGCTTCAGCCGGAAGAGCCGATCCCACACGACGTGCCGCGCCTGCGGGTCGAGGCCCGTCGTCGGCTCGTCCAGCAGGAGCAGGTCGGGATCGTTCACGAGTGACCGGGCGATCGTGAGGCGCCGCTTCATCCCGCCCGAGAGCGGCTCGACCTTGTCGCCCGCGCGTTCGGTCAGCTGGACGAAGTCGAGCAGCTCGTCGATCCGCGGTTTCAGCTCGCGCCGCGACAGCCCGAAGTAGCGACCGTAGATGAGCACGTTCTCGCGCACCGTCAGCTCGAAGTCGAGCGTGTCCTGCTGCGGGACGACGCCGAGCCGCGCGCGGATCTGCGGCCCGCGCTCGCCCGGGTCCTGGCCGAGGATGCGCAGCGTGCCACCGCTGACCGGCGAGACGCAGCCGATCATCCGCATCGTCGAGCTCTTTCCCGCGCCGTTCGGGCCGAGGAATCCGAACGCCTCGCCCGGCCGGACGTCGAGGTCGATCCCGTCGACGGCGACGAGGTCGCCGAAGCGCTTGACGAGACCGCGGGCATGGATCATCGAGCCGTTGTCGCTCACGGCCTGAACCTACCTACCCGGGTCGGACCGCCTTTCGCGTCGCCTCGACATCCCGTGCGATCTGGTCGACCAGTCCCTGCTCGTCGTCGAAGACCTGCTCGTCGCGCAACCGCTCCCACAGCTCGACCACGAGCCGCCGGCCGTACAGGTCGCCGTCGAAGTCGAGCAGGTGCGGCTCGATCCGCCGCTCCTCGCCGCCGTAATGCGGGTTCGTGCCGATCGAGATCGCGGCCCGGTGATCGAGCGCCGCACCGGCGTAGATCCCGTACGCGGGCACGAGCAGGCCGGCGTCGACGGCGAGGTTCGCCGTCGGATAGCCGAGCGTGCCGCCGCGCTGGTCGCCGCTGACGACGATCCCGTCGAGCTCGGGCGGCCTGCCGAGCAGCCGCGCGGCCTCCTTCACCTCGCCCGCGTGCAGGCGCCTTCGGATCTCCGTCGAGGAGACGCCCTCGAGCAGCGGCACCGGCAGCACCTCGTGCCCGAGCCGTTCCAGCAGCTCGAGATCGCCACGCCGCTTCCGTCCGAAGCGGAAGTCGGCGCCCGCCACGACCACCGCCGCCTCGCCGAGCTGCTGCTCGGCGAACTCCTCGGGCTCGAGCTGCGCCACCTCCAGCGTGAAGTCGACGACGGTCGTCTCGGCGACGCCGAGCTCGGCCAGCAGCTCGAGCCGGCGCTCCAGCGTCGCGAGCGCCTCGACGAAGTTGCCGAGCACGACCCGCGGGTGCGGCTCGAACGTGACCACCCGGACCGGCAGCCCGGTTCCGAGCGCCGTCTCGATCACGCGGCGGTGCCCGAGGTGGACGCCGTCGAACGTCCCGACCGCGACCGCGAACCGATCGCCGCTCGTCTCCGTCCCGGCGCTCACGGCAGCAGCGCCAGCGCCTGCTCAGCCGGGATCACGCGCTCTTCGTCGGCGTCCTCGACGCTGAAAGGACCGACCTCGAGCCGGCGCAACGACGCGCAGTGACCGCCGAGCGCCTCGGCGATCGCCCGCACGTACGTCCCCGAGCTGACGCGGAGGTCGAGCGTGGCGATTCCGTCCGTATACGCGATGACGTCGAGCGCGTCGACGCGCGAGCGTCGCAGCGGCATCTCGACCTCGACACCGCGGCGATGCAGCTTGTAGGCGCGCTCACCGCCGATCTTGACCGCGGATGCGGCCGGGATCGGCAGCTCGATCTCGCCGCGGAGGCCCTCGAGCCGCTGCTCGAGCTCGGCCCGAGAGGGCGCGTCGAGGCGCTCCGTCACCTCGCCCTCGGGATCGCCCGTCGACGTCCGGGCCGTCAGGTCGACGTCCGTGAGGTAGCGCTTGTCCAGGCCGACGAACGATCCCGCCAATTTTGTCGAGCGGCCGGAGAGCAAGAGCAACAATCCCGTCGCGAAAGGGTCGAGAGTTCCCGCATGCCCCATCTTCGTCCCCAGGCGCGAGCGGACGCGGGCGAGGACGGCGAACGAGGACGGGCCCGCCGGCTTGTCGACCAGGATGATCCCGCTCGGCTCGAGGCCCTTCGGCGGCATCAGCGCGACGCGGCCGAGGCGGACAGGAACTCGCGCCGGAGGAACTCCGTGATCTCCTCGATCGAGGCGTCGCTGGAGAAGCCGGCGGCCTGCCGGTGCCCGCCGCCACCCGACTCGCGGGCGATCGCGGACACGTCGAGCTCGTCGTGCGAGGCTCGGAGCGAGATCCGGCGCGCGGGCGAGCCGCCGCGCGGTGGTTCCCGGATCAGCGCCGCCATGTCGGCGCCCTCGACGGCTCGGAGGAAGTCGATGATCCCCTCGGAGTACGGCTCGACCGCCCCCACCTCGCCGAAGTCGTCGCGGAGCAGGTAGGAGACGACGAGGCCGCCGCCCTCGTAGACCTGGGCCCGCTCGAGCGCGCGCGCCAGCAGCTTCAGCTTCGCGAACTGGACGCTCTCGTAGACGCCCTGGAAGACCTTGTGCACGTCCGCGCCCGCGTCGACGAGCTCAGCGGCGAGGCGTAGCGCCTTCGGAGTCGTGTTCGCGTACTGGAAGCGGCCCGTGTCGGTGACGAGCGCGACGTAGAGCGGTTCGGCGAGCCCGGGCGTCAGCTCGACGCCGAGCGCGGCGATCACGTCCCGAAGCACCTCCCCCGTCGACGACGCGGCGGCATCGACGAGGTTGACGTCGCCGAAGCGGGAGTTGTCGTGGTGGTGGTCGATGTTGACGGTGAACGGCGCCGCGTGAAGCGCCGCCGCGTCGGCGCCGAGCCGGCTCTCGTTCGCCGCGTCGACGGCGACGAGCGTCCGCTGCGCCGCATCGTCGGGGAGCTCGCGCCGGAGCTCGTCGAGCGGCAGGAAGCGGTACTCGCCAGGGAGCGGCGCGGGTCCGGGCAGGAACATCAGGCTGTCCTTGCCGAGCGAGGTCAGCGTGAGCTGCGTCGCGAGCAGGGAGCCGAGGGCGTCGCCGTCGGGGTTCTCGTGCGTGGTGACGAGGAAGCGGTCACCCCCGCGGATCGCCTCGACGACCGCCCCGAGGTCAGCCGCTGTCGTCGTCTGGTTCGGGGGCGAGCTCATCGATCAGTTGTGACATCCGCACGCCGTGCTCGACCGCGTGATCGTATTCGAACGTCAGCGTCGGGGTCCGCTTCAGCCGCAGCTCGCGCGAGATCCTCGCCTGCAGCACGCCGTGGGCCGCACCGAGGCCGGTCATGCTCGCGTTCCGCTTCTTCTCGCTCCCGAGCACGCTGACGAAGACCACCGCCTGGCGGAGGTCGGGCGACGTGTCGACACCGGTCACCGTGACGAAGCCGATCCGCGGATCCTTCAGCTCGGGAAGCGCCTCGGACAGGACCTGGCGGAGCGACTCGTTGACCCTGCGCATCCGATCGGACATGCGACGAGCGTAGCGAGCAGAGGTGAGCTACTCGTCGTCGAGCGTCACGAGCTCGCGCCGCAGGAGCCCGAGCTCCCATTCCCGCGAGGCGAGATACCGCTCCGCGTCCGCCAGCAGCCGCTCCGCCTCACCTGCCTCGCGCGTGACGACGGCCACGGTCAGGCGCGTCCGCTGCCAGACGTCGTGGTGGTCGACCTCCGCCACGGCTGCGCCGAAGCGGTTGCGCAGCTGCTCGCGCGCCGAGCGCACGGACATGCGCTTTTCCTTCAGCGAATGCGACTCCGGAAAGTGGAGCTCCGCCGAGAGGATTCCGATCCAGCCGCTGGCCATGTCGTCATTCAAGCCTCAACACAAGCGGCCTGCATGCCGATCAGAGGCCCTGATGACGCACTTGCTGCGCTTTTCTGCGGTCCTGGCGGCGTTCGTGGCCAGCGTGGCCGGGATCACATGGACGACGGCCTCCGCCGAGCGTTCGATCGGCACGCGCGAATTCGCCGAGCGCGAAGCGGCCGGCGCGATGCTCGACGCACTGCTGGCGCGGGAGAGCGCGCTGCGTGGCTACGCCGAGTCGAAGGGCGAGGGCTTCCTGCAGCAGTACGACGAGTCGACTGCGGCCCTGGCGGCCGCCGCCGACCGCTTGAGCTCGGGCGCCCGCGGGAACGACGAGAAGCTCGCCGCGATCGCCGAGCAGGAGCGGCTCGCCGAGCGCTGGAGCGGGGTCGCGAACGACATCGTGATCCGGATCCGGAACGGCCGGCCCGTCTCCGCGGTCGCCACGGCAGCTCGCACCGACCTGATCCACCGGTTCGAGAACGCCAACGACGAGCTCATCGGCCTGATCGAGTCGGAGAGCGCCGACCGCCACGCGGACGCGGTCAAGCGCGCCGTCCTGATGATCGTGCTGCTCAGCCTGGCCTTCGCAGCCGTCGGCGGCCTGCTGCTGCGCCGGATGCGCAAGCGCGAGCACGAGCGCCGGGTCGCCGACGCCGACTACCACGCCTCGCAACGGGAGTTTGCGGAGACACTGCAGGTGACCGAGAGCGAGGGTGAGGCGCACGCGCTGGTGAAGCGGCATCTCGAGCGCTCCTTGGCTGCGAGCGAGATCGTCGTCATCACGCGCAACAACAGCCAGAACCGGCTCGAGCCTGCGACGCCCGTCGCGCCCTCGAGCCCCATCGCCGAGAAGCTCGTCGACTCCTCCCCCAACTCGTGCCTGGCCGTCCGCCTCGGCCGCACGCACGCACAGGCCGTCGACGCCGAGCCCCTGCTGGCGTGTGACCTCTGCGGCGGGCACCAGCGGACGACGTGCGTGCCGTCGCTCGTCGGCGGCGAGGTGATCGGCTCTGTGCTCGTCGCCCACGAGCGGCCGCTGTCCACCTCCGAGCGCGGCCGGATCGACCAGTCGGTCAGCCAGGCTGCGCCCGTGCTCGCGAATCTCCGCAATCTCGCCGTGGCCGAGGTGAGGGCCGCGACGGATGTCCTCACGGGCCTCCCGAACGCCCGCAGCCTGCGCGAGAACCTCGTCCGGATGGTCGCGCAGTCCGCGCGCTCGAACCTCCCGCTCTCGGCTGTCCTCTGCGACCTCGACCACTTCAAGCAGATCAACGACGTCTACGGGCACGAGAAGGGCGACCAGGCGCTGGCCGCGGCGAGTGCAGCGCTCCGCTCTGCTCTGCGCGAGAGCGACCTCGCCGGCCGCTACGGCGGCGAGGAGTTCTTGATCCTCCTGCCGGACACGCCGCTCGACGGCGCGGTCGTGCTCGCCGAGAAGCTGCGTGACGAGGTCGCGCTCGTCAGCGTGCCCGGCGTCGACCGCGCGATCACCGCGAGCTTCGGCGTCGCCTCCTTCCCCAGCGACACGCCCGATGGCGACATGCTCGTGCGGATGGCCGACCGCGCGCTCTACGCCGCCAAGGCGCTCGGGCGAAACTGCGTGGTCACCTCGGCCGAGCTGCTGGTGGAGCCGCCGGCGGTCTAGCCGGCCGCGGCCGGGGTCGACCCGGCCGGCTCGTCGAGCGACGTCCGCTCGACCTCACGCGTCTCGTAGGCCTCGAGCACGTCGCCTTCCTTGACGTCGTTGAAGCCGTCGAGCAGGATCCCGCACTCGAAGCCCTCGGCCACCTCGCGGGCGTCCTCCTTGAACCGCTTCAGCTGCGAGATCGTCGTGTCGTAGATCACGGTGCCGTCGCGGACGACGCGGACCTGTGAGTTGCGGCGGACGACGCCCGAGGTGACCATGCAGCCCGCGATCGTGCCGAGCCGCGAGACCTTGAAGAGCGCACGCACCTCGGCCTCGCCGGTGATCTCCTCGGTCTGGACGGCGGAGAGCATGCCAACGAGCGCCTGCTCGATGTCCTCGGTCAGCTGGTAGATGACGCGGTAGGTGCGGATGTCGACGCCCTCGCGTTCGGCCAGCGCACGCGCCTCGGCGTTCGGCCGCACGTTGAAGCCGACGACGAGCGCGTTCGAGGTCGAGGCGAGCATGATGTCGCCCTCGGTGATCGGGCCGACGCCCTGGTGGATCACGTTGACGCGGACCTCGGGGTGGTCGATCTTGGCGAGCTCGGAGACCGCCGCTTCGACCGACCCGCCGACGTCGCCCTTGAGGATCAGGTTCAGGTCCTGGACGGCGCCCTCCCCCAGCTGCGAGAAGAGCGTTTCGAGCGAGACGCCGCCCTTCGAGCGCTGGGCGAGCTGCTCCGTGCGCAGCCGCTGGCCGCGCCGCTGCGCGAGCGTGCGGGCCTCGCGCTCGTCCTCGACGACACGCGCGAACTCGCCGGCGGGCGGCGGCGCGTTGAAGCCGAGGATCTCGACCGGCGTGCCTGGCCTGGCCTCCTGGACCTTCTCGCCGCGGTAGTCGTGGAGGGCGCGCACCTTGCCGTGGGCGTCCCCGGCGACGATCGCGTCGCCGACGCGCAGCGTGCCGCGGTGGACGAGCATCGTCGCAACGGGGCCACGGCCGACGTCGAGCCGCGACTCGATGATCGGGCCGGACGCCTCGGCGTTCGGGTTCGCGGTCAGTTCGAGCTCGGCGTCCGCGACCAGCAGCACCTTCTCGAGCAGGTCGTCGAGGTTCGTCTTCTGCTTGGCGGAGACGTTCGAGAACTGGACGGTTCCGCCCCAGTCCTCGGGCTGGAGTCCCTCGGCGGCGAGATCGGCCTTGACCCGGTCGGGGTTCGCGTCGGGCATGTCCATCTTGTTCACGGCGACGACGATCGGCACGTCTGCGGCGCGCGCGTGCGAGATCGACTCCTTCGTCTGCGGCATGACGCTGTCGTCGGCGGCGACGACGAGGACGGCGATGTCCGTCACCTTCGCGCCGCGGGCGCGCATGGCGGTGAACGCCTCGTGGCCCGGCGTGTCGAGGAACGTGATCTTCCGGCCGCCGACGTCGGCCTGGTAGGCGCCGATGTGCTGCGTGATCCCGCCGGCCTCGGTCTCGACGACCGCGGCTTCCCGGATCGCGTCGAGCAGGGTCGTCTTCCCGTGATCGACGTGGCCCATGATCGTGACCACCGGCGGCCGCGGCGCGAGATCCTCCTCGGCGTCCTCGAAGACCTCCGGCAGCTCCTCCTCGTCGGCCGCGTGCTTGATCGTGATCTCGCGGGCGAGCTCGGTGCCGATCAGCTCCACCTCGTCGTCGGAGAGCGACTGCGTGATCTGGACCATCTGGCCGAGGCCCATCATGATCTTGATGATCTGCGCCGCCGGGACGCCGAGCGCCTGCGAGAGGTCGCGCACGGTCACGCCCGAGGGCACGGTCGCGGGCCCGGTCGGCGGAGCGACCTCCTGCTTCTCGCGCTTCGGCGGCGCCTCGCCGCGATTGCGCGCCTGGCGCGGGTTCGGGCGGTTCGAGCCGCCCTCGATCACGACACGGCGCTTGCGGCCGGGCGCGCCCTGGCGCGGGCGGATCGGGCGGTTGGGCTTGTTGGGTCCGTCAGCCATCAGCGTCCAAGTCTAGAGGCTGTGCGACGAGCAGCGACAGCGCGGGGTCGACGGTGACGTTCTCCCTGAGAACGCGGCTGAACGCACGACGCGAGGTCGCGCGCTCGAAGCACGCGAGCCGACGGCAGGTGTAGACACCCCGGCCGGGCTGACCGGTGCCGGGAACGAGTGCTCCGTCCCGCGCCGTAAAGCGGACGAGCTCCGCCTGCGGCGCCTTGCGGCCACAGCCGGCACAGGTTCGCTCCGGGCTCACGCAGGAGTCTCGTCCTCCTGGCGGTCGGCCGCGAGCGGCTCGTCGGCGGCCGCGCCGGTCTCGTCGACGTCTGCCTCCGCCGCCTCGCTCTCCTCGACCTCGGCGACCGGCTCGAGCTGCTCGACCTCCTCCGCCGTCGCGGTCTCCTGAGCGGCCTCGACGGGAACCTCCTCGGGCTCCCGGCCGGCGAGCTCCTGGTGTGCGGGCACGCCGCAGTAGCGGGTGCCGGGAATGGACGCGTTCGGGCAGCGCTTGCCGTTCGAGAGGATCGCGGCGCAGCGGCCGGAGTAGTCGCCGCCCTCGCCTTCGCCCTCGCCCGCGCCGGCGAACGCCGCCTCGGCCTCGGCCTGGGCGAACTCCTCGTCGGACTGGATGTCGACCTTCCAGCCGGTCAGCCGCGCGGCGAGGCGGGCGTTCAGGCCCTCCTTGCCGATCGCCAGCGCCAGCTGGTCGTTCGGGACGACGACGGTCGCCTCCTTGGTCTCGTCGTCGATGTAGACCTCGCGCACGCGTGCGGGCGAGAGCGCCTTCGCGACGAAGCGGGCGGGCTCCGTGTTCCACGGGATGATGTCGATCTTCTCGCCGCGGAGCTCCGAGACGACCATGCGCACGCGCGAGCCGCGCGGGCCGACGCAGGCGCCGACCGGGTCGACGCCCTGGGCGTGCGACTCGACCGCGATCTTGGCGCGGTAGCCGGGCTCGCGGGCGACGCCGCGGATCTCGACGAGGCCGTCGGCGATCTCCGGGACCTCGAGCTCGAAGAGCGTCTTGATCAGCTCGGGATCGCGGCGCGAGAGGATCACCTGCGGGCCCTTCGTGCCGGAGCGGACCTCGGTGATCACGGCCTTGATCCGGGAGCCCTGCTCGTACCGCTCGCCGTCGACCTGCTCGGAGCGCGGCAGCAGCGCCTCGACCTTGCCGAGGTCGACGAGCACGTTGTTGCGGTCGCCGGCCTGCTGGACGATGCCGGTGACGACCTCGCCCTGGCGGTCGATGTACTCCTCGTACATCATCGCGCGCTCGGCCTCGCGGATCCGCTGCTGGATCACCTGCTTGGCCGTCATCGCGGCGATACGGCCGAAGTCGTGCGGGGTGACGTCCTCGCGCTTGATCAGCTCCTCGGGGACCTGGTCCCAGTCGAGCTCGAGCTCGTCCTGGTTGATCAGGGTGTGCTGCTTCTCCCCCGTCTCCTCCTCGAGCCGCTCGAGCTCCTCGATCTTGGCCTCCATCGCCTCGTCGAGCAGGCGGGCCTCGAGATCGCCGGGGATCTCGATCGCGAAGACGCGAAACTCGCCCTCGTCGTCGAGCTCGACCACAGCGTGCCTGGAGGCGCCGGGCGTCTTCTTGTACGCCGCGAGGAGCGCGTCCTCGAGGGCGTGGATGACGGTGTTCTCCTCGATGCCCTTCTCGCGCTCGAGCCCGCGGATGTGCTCGATGATCTCCTGCGACATGTGCCTCTTCTCCTACTGCTCGTAGACCAGGTTTCCCCGGACGACCTGGTCGTACGGGATCTCGATGGTGTCCTCGCCCGAGCGGACGACGACGGACTTCTGACCGGCGTTGACGATCTCGCCCTTCAGCCGCTTGCGCTCAGGCGTCCGGAGCGTGACCTGCCGCCCGATCGCGTTGCGGAAGTGCTCGGGCGTGCGGACGGGGCGCTCGATCCCCGGCGAGGAGACGTCGATCGCGTACTCGCGCAGGTACTCGCGCAGCACGTCGGTGACGCGCGCGCACAGCGCGTGGTCGACGCCCTCGGCGTGGTCGACGAAGACGGTGAACCGCTCCGGGCTCTGCAGCTCGACGGCGAGCACCTCGACGCCCGGCAGGGCCGTTTCGACCTCGCGTCCGATCTGCTTCGTCAGTGTCCGCTCCTTCTCGTGGGTCGCGCTCAACACCTGCTCCTTCAACAAAAATGGGCGCAGCGCGCCCATTTCGACCTGCCTGAAATGTGGTGACCGAAGTGTAGCAACCAATAGGCCGTTCGGCCTATGCGGAGCCCAGCGCGACGACCCCCGCGACGACGAGCATGGCGCCGACGATCCGCGCCCGCGTGACCCGCTCCCCGAGGATCGGTGCGGCGAGCGCGACGGCGAAGAGGACGCTCGTCTCGCGCACCGCGGCGACCGGCGCCGCCGGTGCGAGCCGGAGCGCCGCGAGCACGAGCACGTAGGCGAGGAAGCCGCCACAGCCGGCCAGCACGGCCCGCGTGCTCCACTCCGCGCGCAGGCGGGCGCGGCCACTGACGACCGCTGCGGCCAGCGCCGTCGGCACCAGCGCGAGCAGCAGATATGGAACCGGGTTTGCGTGCTCGATCCCCTCGGCGTCGACGAGGGTGTACGCGGCGATCTGAGCGGCGATCACGAGCCCGAGCACGACGCCGAGCCGGTCACCGCCCCGTAGCCCCCGGACGAGCACGACGCCCGCGGCCACGGCGAGCACGCCCAGAACCTCGATCGCATTGGGGTCGTAGCCCGTCGCGACCGCACCGAGCAGGACGAGCACGGGCGCGCCGCCCCGGGCCAGCGGGTACACGAGCGACAGCTCCGCGCGCTGGTACGCGGCCGCGAGCGTGAAGAAGTAGACGAGCTCGAGCGCACCCGACGCCACGAGCCACGGAATCGCCTCGCGCTCGATCCCCCACGTCGCGAGCGCGAACGGGAGCGCGACGACGAGGCTCGAGCCGAGCGCGACCGCCGTCGCCGCGAGGACGTCCCGCGAGCCGGCCAGGAGGAGATTCCAGAGCGCGTGCAGGACGGCCGCGCCGAGCGCGAGCCCGAGGGCGGCGCTGCTCATCCGAGCACGATCGTGACCGGCCCGTCGTTGACGAGCTCGACCTCCATCCTGGCGCCGAAGACCCCCTGCTCGACGGGAAGGCCGAGCTCGCGCAGCGCAGCGCAGAAACGCTCGTAGAGCCACTCCGCCTCTGCCGGAGCGGCCGCGCCGGTGAAGCTCGGCCTGTTGCCCTTCGCCGTGTCCGCGATCAGCGTGAATTGACTCACGACGAGTGCTCCTCCGCCGGTGTCGAGCACGGAGCGATCGAAGCGACCCTCGTCGTTCTCGAAGATCCGCAGCCGCGCGACCTTGCCGGCGAGCCCGTCGGCGGCGGCCGCCTCGTCCCCGGCAGCGACGCCGAGCAGCACGAGCAGACCATCCGCGATCTCGCCCACGACGCGGCCGTCGGCCCGGACCGACGCACGGGAGACGCGCTGGATCACGGCTCTCATGTCGATCGGCACTATGGCCGATAGACACGGCGTGGAAGCTGCGTCGATTCCATCTGCGGCTGCGGACCGCGACGCGTCGCCCCAGGGCCGGCTCCAGCTCGGCGCCTTGCTCCTGCGCGATCGCTCGCGACGATCGAGGACCCGGTCGAGAACCAGATCCCCGGGATCACCCAGGTCGAGGTGAACGTCCGCGCCGGCCTGACCTTCGCGAGCGGCCTCCGCACGATGCTGCGCTCGGACCCGGACGTCGTCCTGATCGGCGAGGTGCGTGACGAGGAGACGGCGCGGATCGCGATCCAGGCGGCGATGACCGGTCACCTCGTGCTGACGACCCTGCACACGCACAACGCGGCCAGCTCGATCGCGCGGCTGCGCGACATGGGCGTCGATCAGTCGCTGATCGCGACCTCGGTCAACTGCATCGTCGCCCAGCGGCTTGCGCGCCGGCTCTGCGTCCACTGCCGCGAGCCCTACTACCCGACCCAGGCCGAGCAGATCGCGGACGGCCTCAACGGCGTCCTCGAGGAGGGCGAGTTCCTCTACCGCGCCAAGGGCTGCGCCGAGTGCGCGGAGATGGGCTACACCGGCCGCGTCGCTCTCTACGAGGTGATGCCGATCAGCGGCAAGATCCGCCACCTGATCGAGGCCTCGACGGAGGAGATCTTCGCCGCCGCGGTCGGCGCCGGGATGACGACGCTGCGCGAGGACGGGATCCGCCTCTGCCGTGCGGGTGTCACCTCGCTCGAGGAAGTCCACCGGGTCACCGGCGACCGCCTGATGTAGCCCGAGCCGCGCTGCGCCTAGGCGCTCGTCGGCGGGTCGTCCAGCTGCATGATCCGCTCGGCATAGGTCTCACTCTTCGGCGAGAGCGAGCTGGCGAGCTTGTAGTGCCCGTTGGCCTCGGCGTCGCGGCCCTGCTTCTCGAGCGCCCGCCCGAGCGCGTAGTGGGCGTAGTCGTCGGTCGGCGAGAGCTCGAGCACGGCGCGGAACTCCGCCTCGGCCTCCTTCCAGCGCTGGATCCGGAAGTAGGCGATCCCGAGCGCCTCCCGGATCGATGCCTTGTCCGGCTCGAGCTTCTTCGCCTTCTCGAGCGCGACGGTCGCCTGGGCCGCCATCCCGTCTGCGAGGTGGGCCTTGCCCTTCTGGAACTGGTCGTACGCGTCGGTCACAGTGCTCCAAGGTAGGGGAAGTTCTCCTCCAGCAGATCGAACGGCGTCGTCAGGTCGCGCGTCCGGCCGATCTCGACCCCCGAGATCTGCTTCCCCGCGTCGATCGCCGCCTGAAACGCGTTCCCGAGCTCCCACGGCCGCGCATCGAGGCAGAGCCGCTCGTGCACCGGCGGCCCGACCACCCAGAGCGGGGCACCGGAGAGCGGCCCAGGCCCGTCGGGGTCGCGCACGCGCTCGACGAGCCCGCCCCGCACGCGCACCGGAACGCGGTCCTCCATCCGCCGGACGGCGATCGCTCCGGCGGGTAGCGCTTCTCGCACGACGTGCCCGATGCTCCCAGGGGGGAAGACCGTGTCCGCGGCCGCGACGACGTACGGCGGCTCCTCATCGGCCCGCTGCACCGCGTCGGCCGAGCCGGCCGGCTCGGGCTGGCGCACGTAGCGCACCCGGAGGCCGAAGCCGCTGCCGTCGCCGATCACCGACTCGACCTGCTCCGCAAGGTGCCCTGTGACCACAGTGACGCGCTCGCATCCGGCAGCTGCGAGCTCGCGCAGCAGGCGCGCGATCACCGGCTGCCCGTCGACCGGCAGCACCGGCTTCGCGTAGCGCTCGGTCAGCGGCCGCAGCCTCGTGCCGAGGCCGGCCGCGATCACGACCGCCGGGATCACGTCCGCAGCGAGGTGAGCGTCACGAGCCCACGCAGGCGCGCCGTGCGCCCGAGCCGTCGGCGCAAGACGTGCAGGAGCCGCCGCAGCTCGCGGCGCGCGCGCGCGGCGGCCTCGGCGCTTCCGGCCGTAGGCCCGAACCGGGCTTCTGCCAGCGCGTCCGTGAAGTCGCGCCCGTCCGCGCCGAACTCCATCCGCACGAGCTCGTGCAGCTCCTCGGGGGTCGTGCTCGGGCCGACCGCGATCCCCTGGTCGGCGAGGAAGTCCGCGAGCTCGCGCCGGGCCGCGCCGGCGAGGCGGCGCGGATCGCGCGTCAGATAGCGCAGCCGGCGCCGGATCAGCTTGGCGGCCGCAACCGAGGCGCCTACCGCCACGACGAGGAGGATCAGAAGCCAGAGCGCGCTCGGCGAGCCGTCGTCGGCGCGCTGTGCGGCAGCCCGCTGCTCGGCCAGCCGCTCGCGCTGCTCGAACAGGCGGAGCTGGTCGACGCCGCCACCGTCGCCGGCAGCCGCGCCGCCGCCGAACGCCTCGGCGGCGTCGCCGGCGTTGAAGCCGGTCGACGACGCGCTGTAGCTCGCCGCCAGTGAGCCGCGGCCCGGCGTCGGGTCGAACGGCAGCCAGCCGAAGCTCGGGAACCAGACCTCGACCCAGGTGTGGGCGTTGTGGTCGGTGACGGTCCAGCCGCCGTCCTCGTGCGTCCCGCTCGTGAACCCGGCGGCCACTCGTGCGGGAATCCCGAGCATCCGCAGCATCAGCGCCATCGCGCCGGCGAAGTGCTGGCAGTAGCCCCGCTTCCCGTCCGCGATGAAGTGCGCGAGCGGGGCCACGCCCCCGGGGGACGGCGGTGACTCGTCGTAGGTGAAATCGCCCGTCGAGCGGAGCCACGTCTCGATCGCGACGACGGCGCCGTACGGCGTCCGGGCGTCGGCCCGCAGCCGCTGCGCCTGCTCCCACATCGCCTCGTACGGCCAGAGCGCGAGGTAGCGGTCGTCGTCGAAGAGCGCGTCGACCCGCCCGTCGCGGCCGGGCGTCCCGAAGGGGTCGACACGCGTACGGTCGACGTCGAGGAAGCGCTCGAGCGCCGCCGGGTACTCGGCCGGCAGCTCGGCGAGCTCGGCGGGGCCTGGTCTGGGCGCGAAGCTGTAGACCGTGTAGCCCTGGCCCTGTTTCAGGCCGTTCTGGACGGTGACGATTCCGTCCGAGAGCCGGAAGACGTTGCCGAGCTGCGGCCCGTCGAGAGCCACCGGCTGGGCCGCGCCGACGACATGAATGTCGTCGAGCGCGATCACCTCGACGTCCTGGCGCACCCAGGTGCTCGGGTTCGCCGCCCGCGCGGGCAGGAGCGGATCGCTCGGGAGCGTCCCGCGCGCCGGGCCCGTCGAGAGCGGCGTCGGGTTCTCGAGCCAGCGCTCCGCGTCGAATTGATCGAGGGTGGTCGCCCGCCAGTAGAGGCCGCGCTCCGGTCCCGTGACCCGGAGCAGCGTCGTCTTCTTCTTCGCGAACTCGATCCCGCCGTAGTCCGCGTCCCAGACGTACCGCACCGAGAGCGGCCCGCTCCCGCCGCTGTTGAGGTTCCAGCGCTCCCACGAGAGCACACCGTCCTTGGCCAACGCCGCCGAGCTCGACACGCTCGCAGCGACGAGGACGATCGCCGCGCCGGCGACGAGCGCGGGCACCGGCCGCGTCGTCCTCAGGCCGGCGAGGACCCAGAGCGCCGCCGCGAGCACGATCGCGCCGTAGGTGACTCCTGCGGATGGATAGAGGGCTGCCGGCCAACCTGCCCCCGCGATCACGGCGAGGAGCGCCGGCAGCGGACGGCGCGCCGCGATCGACTGCGCGAGGACGACACAGAAGCCGAAGATCGCGAGCAGCAAGACGCCGTGCATCCGCCGGTGGTCGGCCGCGACGAACGGGACTTCCACCTGGTAGAAGCCGCCGACGCCGTTTCCGAAACGGTCGAGCACGGGCCAGAAGAAGCCGGGCCGATCGTCGATCGCGGGCGTGTCGAGCGCGATCCAGCCGGCGATCAACGTCGCCGGCACGACGAGCGCGAGCCGCGTCCAGAGCCGCGGGGCGAGCGCGGTCGCGAGCGCGAGCAGAAGGAGCCAGAGCCAGTCGGCGCCCTGCGCGCGAGGCTCCTCGAGGCGGAGCCACGCGACGGCGATCAGGAAGGCCGGGAAGAGGTAGACGGCGATCGTCCTAGCCATGCGCGCTCCGGGGCGCGTGCTCGGCGCCGAGGACGGCGGCCAGCGAGTCGCCGCGGCGTACGACCGCGACGCGGACTCCCGCCGCCTGGAGGCGCAGCAACTCCGGCTGCACCTGCGCGGGGCGACCGGCGAAGCTCGCCGTGTCGACCCAGACGACGCTCACGCCCTGGCCTGCGAGCACACGCTGGACGAGCTTCGTGGCGAGCGCGCCCGAGAGCCTGCCGGTGACGACGACGGTCTCGACCGCGCGCGACGCAGGCCCGCCCTCGCGCGCGAGCAGCTCGACGACCGGCCGGGTGCCGTTCGGCTCCGCCTCGGCGAGCACGCCGAGGGCGGCGAGCCAGTCCCCGTCGAGCGAAGCGACGTGCACGTTCGGGCGCTGAGCCGAGTTGACGGCCAGGACCGCGCGGCGCGCGTGCGACGCGTGGGCGCGGAGGATCGACCCGGCCGCACGCACCTGGACGTCGAAGCTGTCCGCGACGACGGCACTCCCGTCCGCGTCGAGGATGACCGCGATCTCGTCCCGCGGCGCGTCCTCGAGCTCCTTCACCATCAGCTGCCCGCGGCGGGCGGTCGTCTTCCAGTGCACCTTGCGGAGCGACTCACCTTGCTCGTACTCGCGCACCGAGTGGAGGTCGAATCCGGAGGGCCGCCGCAGGAGGAGCCGCCGGCCGTCCTGGGCGTGTGCCCCGCTCTCGGAGAAGAGACGATCGAGCGTGACGAGCCGGGGGTAGACGAGCAGCGACCCGCGGGCGTCGAGGTCGACCTCCGCCTGCGCGAGTCCGAAGGGATCGTCGATCGTCGCCCGCGCGACCTCGACGACGTAGCGCCCACGCGGCACGCGCTCGAGCACATACGTGCCGCGATAGAACCCGCCTGCGCGGCTGAGGGTCGTCACCTGGTCGCCGAAGCGGGCAATCCGCTCCAGCACCGTCAGTCCCGGCGCCGGGACGCGCGACTCGGGCTGCGCGGAGAGGCTGACCCAGACGTCCTCACCTTCGAGCAGCGCCCCCTTGCCGGCGCGGCGGGTGAGCCGGATCGGTCCGGCTGCGAGGCCGACCCACGCGCGCGCCGCGAGCGGGGCGAGCGCGAGCCCGGTCGCGACCGGGTAGAGCGCCTTCACGCCGAAGAGCCAGGCGACGACGTACGTCGCCACTCCGAGCAGCAGCGTCGACCAGCCGCGCCGCGTCAACGTCCTAGACCGGGACGGGCGTCTGCTCGATCGCCTCGCCGACGATCTCCTCGGCGGTGAGACCCGCCGAGCGCGCCTCCGGCGCGAGGATCAGCCGGTGCGCGAGCACGGGCGCCGCAATCGCCTTGACGTCGTCCGGGAGCACGTAGTCGCGGCCCTCGGAGAGCGCGCGCGCCTTCGCCACCCGCAGGAGCGCGATCCCAGACCGCGGGCTCGCCCCCAGCGCGAGCCGTGAGCTGCCCCGCGTGTGCCGGAGCACCGCGACGACGTAGCGGTTGAGGCTCTCCTCGACGAACAGCGACCGCGCCTCGTCGATCGCAGCCGTCACCTCGGCCAGCGTCGCCACGGGCGTGAGCGACTCGAGCGGCGGGTCGGTCGTCTGCTCGCTCAGCATCCGCGCCTCGTCCGCGAGCGGCGGGTAGCCGAGCGCGAGGCGCATCGAGAACCGGTCGAGCTGCGCTTCGGGCAGCGGATAGGTGCCCTCGTACTCGATCGGGTTCTGGGTCGCGATCACGATGAACGGCCGGTCGAGCACGTACGTCTCGCCGTCGATCGTGACCTGGCTCTCCTGCATCGCCTCGAGCAGCGCCGCCTGCGTCTTCGGCGAGGCGCGGTTGATCTCGTCGACGAGGAGGACGTTCGCGAACACCGGCCCGGGCCGGAACTCGAACTCGTTCGCGCGCTGGTTGAAGACGTTGACGCCCGTCACGTCGGACGGAAGCAGGTCGGGCGTGAACTGGATCCGCGAGAAATCGAGGTCGAGCGAGCGCGCGAGCGACTTCGCGAGCATCGTCTTGCCGACGCCGGGGAAGTCCTCGACGATCACGTGGCCCTCGGCGACCAGCGAGAGGACGACGAGCCGAAGCGTGTCGGCCGGGGCGTGGACGACGCGCGCGAGGTTGTCGACGAGCCGCTCGACGGTCTCGGCCGAGGACGCGACGGCGGCCGGGTCCCTCCTAGCTTCCACGCCGCTCCTCCAGCAGCCGCTCGAGCTCGTCGACGATCCCCACCGCGATCTCGTCCTTCGACGCGCGGGGCAGGCGGCGCTCGCCGGCGTGGGTCACGAGCGTGACCTCGTTGTCGAAGGCGTCGAAGCCGATGCCGGGAACGGACACGTCGTTGTAGACGACGAGATCGAGCTTCTTGTCTGTGAGCATCCGCCGCTTTCGCTCGAGACCCGCGTCACCGGCCTCGGCGCCGAAGCCGACGAGCACCCGGCCGTTCCGCTCGCCTTGACCGAGCTGGGCGAGGACGTCGGCGGTCGGCTCGAGCTCGAGCATCCACGCCTCCCCTGTCTTCGGGCGCTTCTCCTGCAACGGCTCGGCGGGCCGGTAGTCAGCGACCGCCGCGGCCATCACGACCACGTCGGCATCGCCGGAGCGGCTCGTCGCCTCGCGCTCGAGATCGGCGGCCGTCGGCGCCTCCACGACCTCGACGCCCTCGGGGGCGGGCACGGCGAGGTTCGATGCGAGCAGCGTCACCCTCGCGCCGCGGCGCTTGGCCTCCGACGCGAGCGCGACGCCCATCCGGCCCGACGAGCGGTTGCCGAGAAAACGAACGGAGTCGACGGGCTCGCGCGTCCCGCCGGCGCTGACGAGCACGTGTGCCCCCGCGAGCGGACTCGGCGTGAAGGACGTCGCGGAAGGATCTTGTGTGACTGTCACACGTTCTCCGAGGAGCGCCTCGATCCGCGCTGCGATCGCCTCCGGCTCCGCCATCCGGCCGGCTCCCACCTCGCCCTCCGCAAGCTCGCCCGACTCCGGGCCGATCAACTCGACCCCGCGCTCGCGCAGCGTGGCGGCGTTCGCCTGCGTGGCGGGGTGCTCCCACATGCGCGTGTTCATCGCCGGTGCCACGAGAACGGGGCCGCGATGGGCGAGGGCGGCCTCCGTGAGGACGTCGTCCGCGAGCCCGTGCGCCAGCTTCGCCATCGTGTTCGCCGTCAGCGGCGCGATCACGAGCAGGTCGGCGCGCTCGAGGTGCGGGTAGGGATCGGTCGAGCGGGGCTTCCGCGCGAGCGCGAAGAACGTCTCGGCGCGGACGAACCGCTCGGCGCCCCGCGTCGGCAGCGGCAGAACGTCGTGCCCGCCCGTGACGAGGAGCCGGACGAGCTCGCACGCCTTGTAGGCGGCGATGCCGCCGGTGATCCCGAGCAGGATGCGCGCCATCGCCACATTGTGCCGATTTTGCTGCGCAGACCCGGAATCTGCGGGAGCAGATACCCGGGTGCGCGAAGACCCGTAAAGGGTCGCTTCGCTCCCGGCTCTGGGACTGACTACCGTTTTCCGTAGTCGTACTTGATCTTGCCCTGGGCGATCTCCTCCAGGGCCATGGTCAAGTAGTTCTTCGAGCGCGACTCGACGAGCGGTGGCGGGGCCTCTTCGAAGCCCATGCCCTCGCCGAGCTGATGGTGGTAGTTGTTGATCTGCCGCGCGCGCTTGGCCGCGACGATGACCAGCGCGTAGCGCGAGTCGACCCCACCGGCGTCCGTGTTCAGCAGTTCATCGATGCGAGGATGGATCATGGCCGGCCATGGTACCGGCAGCAGAGAGCTCCTGCTCGACGAGAGCCGCGAGTGCGTCGGTAGCGCGGTCGACATCGTCGTTGCGGACCATGTAGCGGAAGTGGTAGGCCTGCTCGAGCTGGTGCCGGGCGAGTGCGATCCGCTCGCCGATCTCGCCCGAGCTCTCCGTGTCTCGGGCGCGCAGGCGGCGCTCCAGCTCGGGCACGTCGGCGGCGATGAACAGGGTCACTGCCCGGTCGACCTCCTCCTGCACCCGCAGCGCACCCTTGATCTCGAGCTCGAGGACACAGACGCGCCCTTCGGCGCCGATCCGGTCCATCTCGGAGGCGAGCGTGCCGTAGCGGCCGCCGACGAACTCCACGTGCTCGAGGAACTCGCCCCCCTCGATCCGGGCCACGAACTCGTCCTCGCTCAGGAACCAGTACTCGCGTCCGTTCTGCTCGCCCGGCCGCTGCGGCCGCGTCGTGGCCGAGACGGCCACCTCGAGATCACTGCGCCGCTCGACGAGCCGCTTGATCAGCGTCCCCTTGCCGGCGCCGCTCGGGCCGGTGATGACGAAGACCGGCAGAGGTCTATCTGTTGAAGAGGCCAATGAGCTCCGCGCGCTGCCGCTCGGAGAGGCCGCCCACGGTTTTCGACTGGCTGATCCGGCACTGGTTCAGCAACCGCGCCGCCTTGACGCGCCCGAATTTCGGCACCGCCATCAGCATGTCGAACACCTTCGCGGTCGACACGTACTCCGGCGGATCGAGCAGGATCCCCTCGATCTGGACCCGTCCGTCCTTGAGGTCCTTCTTCAGCTGAGCGCGCCGAACCCGGATGTCGTTGGCCCGCTTGAGCGCCTCCATTCTTTGATCCAGCGACCGCAGCGGGGCCTGGGCTTGCGTCTTCGACGACACCATGAGCGCGGGATACTAGCATCCTTGCGACCTCGGTCAAGCAGTCACTTTTGGCCTGTTTCCAGGCACTTTTTGCATCTCGTTGCCTGACTTGGATACGCTCATTTGCAGGGACGAATGGGCGAGACCGCGAGCGTCCAAGGGATGTCCGAGGTCCCGCGCGGCCGCTTCGGCGGCGAGCTCCTCGCGAATCCGGGCGGGCGAATCGGGGTCGGAGAAGAGGATCGTGCCGAGCGCGACCGCGCTTGCGCCGGCCGCGATCAGCTCGAGCGCGTCGAGCCCCGAGCGGACCCCGCCCATGCCGACGATCGGGATCTCGACCGCCGCCGCACAGGCGTGGACGGCCGCGAGCGCGACCGGTTTCAGCGCCGGGCCCGAGTAGCCGCCGGCTCCGCGCGCGAGCACAGGCCGGAGCGTCTGCGGGTCGAGCGCGAGGCCGCGGAGCGTGTTCACGAGCGAGAGCCCGTCGGCGCCGGCGGCCTCGACGGCCCGCGCTCCCTCGGCGATGTCCCAGGCGGACGGCGAGAGCTTGGCGTACAGCGGCAGGCGCGTAGCGGCGCGGCAGGCGGCGACGATCGCGGCGGCGCTCTCGGGTGCCTCGTCGACGTTGGGGCAGGAGAGGTTGAGCTCGATCGCGGCGACGTCGTCGAGGGCGGCACAGGTCTCCGCGTACTCGGCGGCCGAGAAGCCGCCGACCGAGATCCAGAGCGGGATCCCCAACCCCCGTAGGCGCGGCAGCGTCTCGGTGAGGAAGCGCTCGCGCCCAGGGTTTGCGAGGCCGATCGAGTTCAGCATCCCTGCGTCGGTCTCCGCGATCCGGACGGCCGGGTTGCCCTCGCGCGGCTCGGGCGTGATCGTCTTCGTCACGAAGGCGTCGAGTGAGCGCGCCACCTCGGAGGCGGTCAGCGCATCGAGGCAGCCGGACGCGTTAAGCAGCACGGAGCACCGGTCCTTCGACGCAGAGCCGCTTCAGCTCGCCGTCGAGCTCGACCGCGCACCCGTAGCAGGCGCCGTAGCCGCACGCCATCGGCGCCTCCCAGGCGAGCTGGGCATCCGGCACGCGCGCGCGCAGCGCGGCGAGCATCGGCTCGGGGCCGCACGCGAGCACGTCGTATGGCTCCTCGGGCAGGAGCGACGTGACGTAGGTCGGCTCGATGCAGACCTCGGCTCCGGGGAGCAGGGTCGCCGCCTCGGCGTGGCGCTCGCTCCGGAAGCCGAGGATCGCGGGCGGGCCGCCGAGACACTGCGCGAGGTAGGGCAGCGGCGCGATCCCGATCCCGCCGCCCACCAGGAGCGGCCGCTCGACGTCGAGATCGAAGCCGTTCCCGAGCGGCCCGAGCACGTGCAGTTCGTCGCGGTGGTTCAGCTCACACAGCGCGCGTGTGCCGGGGCCGATCGGGTCGATCAGAAAGGCGAGCTCGCCGCCGTCGGCGAGGCAGACGCTCATCGGCCGCGGCAGCACGCGGCCGGGCGCCTCCAGCATGAAGAACTGGCCCGGGATCCCGGCCTCGAGCCCGCCCCGCTCCACCCGGAGCAGCGTGTACGGGCCCACCGGCTCCGCCGCGACGACCTTACGCCGCTCGCGTCTCACGCTCGATCCGCTCCTGGAGGGAGTGCGCGATCTCCTCGCGCGCGTCCGCGATCGCGTGGACGGCGAGGCGCGCGCCGGAGAGCGTCGTGATGCAGGGGACGCGGCCCGAGAGTGCCGCCTGCCTGATCCGCGCGCCGTCCTGCCGCGCACCCGATCCCTGCGGCGTGTTGACGACGAGATCGCAATGGCCGGCGCGGATCGCGTCGACGACGGCGTCCCCCTTCTCGACGACGGCCACGTCGAGCCCGGCGGCAGCGAGCACCGCGGCGGTGCCCGCCGTCGCGAGTAGGTGGAAGCCGAGGTCGGCGAGCCCGGCGGCGACCGGGCCGATCACCGGCTTGTCGGCGTCCCGGACGGACAGGAAGGCGGTCCCCCTGGTCGGCAGCGGGCGCCCGGCGGCGCGCTCGGCCTTCGCAAAGGCGGTCGGCAGGTCCGCGGCGCTCGCCATCACCTCCCCTGTCGAGCGCATCTCTGGCCCGAGCACCGGGTCGGAGCCGGGGAAGCGCGAGAACGGCAGCACGGCGGCCTTGACGCTGACGAGCTCCGGCCGGCGTTCCTCCGGTAGCTCCAGCTCGTGCAGCCGTGCGCCCGCCGCGAGCCGGACGGCCGCGTCGACGAGGTTGACACCCGTCGCCTTGCTCGCGAACGGCACGGTCCGCGACGCGCGCGGATTCACCTCGATCACGCTGACCTCGCCGCCGATCAGGGCGAGCTGGACGTTGAGCAGCCCGACGACGCCGAGCGCGGGGCCGAGCCTGCGCACGACCCGGCAGACCTCGGCGTACGCCTCGTCGTCCAGCGACGGCGCGGGGAGCACGCAGGACGAGTCGCCGGAGTGGATCCCCGCCTCCTCGACGTGCTCCATCACAGCGCCGACGTGCACGGAGACGCCGTCGCAGAGGGCGTCCACGTCGATCTCGAGCGCGCCCTCGAGGAAGCGGTCGACGAGGACGGGGCCGGACACGCCGCCCATCGCCGCGCGCACCTGTTCGTCGTCGTAGCAGACCCGCATCGCGCGCCCGCCGAGCACGTAGGAGGGCCGGACGAGCACCGGGTAGCCGACCCGCGCCGCGATCTCGACGGCCGCCTCGGCCGTCTCCGCGATCCCCCACTCCGGGCATGCGACGCCGAGCTCGGCCAGGAGCTGCCCGAAGCGCTCACGGTCCTCCGCGAGGTCGACGGCCTCGTAGGGCGTCCCGAGCACCTTGAACCCCGCCGCCTCGATCGCCCGTGCGAGCTTCAGCGGCGTCTGGCCGCCGAACTGGATCACGACACCCTCCGGCCGCTCTCGCTCGCAGACCGCGAGCACGTGCTCGACGTCGAGCGGCTCGAAGTAGAGCCGGTCGGAGGTGTCGTAGTCGGTCGACACCGTCTCCGGGTTGCAGTTGACCATGATCGCCTCGTAGCCGAGCGCCCGGAAGCTCTGCGCGGCGTGAACGCAGCAGTAGTCGAATTCGATCCCCTGCCCGATCCGGTTCGGGCCCGAGCCGAGGATGACGACGCGCGGCTTGCCGCTCACCGGCACCGGCTCGTCCGCCTCGCCGCGCGTCGAGTAGTAGTAGTTCGAGTCGGCGGCGACCTCGCCGGCGCAGGAATCGACGCGGCGGTAGACGCGCTCACCGGCCGGCGGCCCGTCGGCGCGCAGCTGCTCGAGCTCGCGCCGGAACCAGGGGTGCAGGTCGTCCGGCAGGTCGGCGAGCGTCGCCCACGGCGTCACTGCCCCCGCGTCGAGCTCGCGGCTCGACCACGCCTTCCAGAACGCCTCCTGAAAGGTGCGGCCGATCCCCATCGCCTCGCCGACCGACTTCATCTGCGTGCCGAGCGTCGTGTCCGCGCCGGGGAACTTCTCGAACGCGAAGCGCGGGAACTTGACCACGACGTAGTCGAGCGTCGGCTCGAAGCTCGCGGGCGTCGTCTTCGTCAGGTCGTTCGGGATCTCGTCGAGCGTGTAGCCGACCGCCAGCTTCGCCGCGACCTTCGCGATCGGGTACCCGGTCGCCTTCGACGCGAGCGCGGACGAGCGTGAGACGCGCGGGTTCATCTCGATCACGCGGATCTCGCCGGAGACGCGGTCGCGCGCGAACTGGATGTTCGAGCCGCCCGTCTCGACGCCGACCGCACGGATGACCGCGATCGCGGCGTCGCGCAGCTCCTGGTAGGCCTCGTCGGAGAGGGTCAGCTGCGGTGCGACGGTGACCGAGTCGCCGGTGTGGACCCCCATCGGGTCGAGGTTCTCGATCGAGCAGACGATGACCACGTTGTCGCGGCGGTCGCGGATCACCTCGAGCTCGAACTCGTCCCAGCCCTTGACCGACTCCTCGACGAGGACCTGGCCGATCGGGCTCTCGCGCAGACCGCGCTCGACCTGGGCCCGCAGTTCCGCCGAGGTGGAGACGAAGCCGCCGCCGTGTCCGCCGAGCGTGAAGGCGGGGCGCACGACCGCAGGCACCGCGACGCCGCCGAGGTCGTCGAGGCTCGTCACGATCCGCGAGTTGGGGACGGCGAGGCCGCAGCTCTGGACGGCTTCGCGGAAGAGCTCGCGGTCCTCGGCGCGGCGAATCACGTCCACCGGCGCGCCGAGCAGCTCGACGCCGAGGTCGCGCAGGATCCCCGCGTCGGAGAGCTCGATCGCGAGGTTGAGCGCGGTCTGGCCGCCGAGCGTCGGCAGCAGCGCGTCGGGCCGCTCGCGGCCGAGCACGTCAGCGACGCCCTCGAGGTCGAGCGGCTCGAGGTAGGTGGCATCGGCGAAGCCGGGATCGGTCATGATCGTCGCCGGGTTCGAGTTGACGACGATCGTGCGGAAGCCGTCCTCGCGCAGCACCTTGAGCGCCTGGCAGCCGGCGTAGTCGAACTCGCACGCCTGTCCGATCACGATCGGCCCGGAGCCGATCAGGCAGATCGACCTGAGGTCCTGCCTACGCGGCACTCCGCACCTCCTCGACCCACTGCTCGAGGATCGGCCAGGCGTCGTGCGGCCCAGGGCCGGCCTCGGGGTGGAACTGCACCGAGCGCGCCCGCAGCTCGGGGACGTCGAGGCCCTCGACGGTGCCGTCGTAGAGGGAGACGTGCGTCGCTTCGGCGCCGTCGCTGGGCGCGACCGCGAAGCCGTGGTTCTGGCTCGTCACGAGCACGCGGCCGGTCCTGCGCTGCAGCACGGGATGGTTCGCGCCGCGGTGGCCGAAGGGGAGCTTGTACGTCTCGTGGCCGGTGGCGAGACCGAGCAGCTGGTGCCCGAGGCAGATCCCCAGCACCGGCACCCGGCCGAGCAGCTCGCGCACCGTCGCCACCTCGTCCCGGAGCGGCTCAGGATCGCCGGGCCCGTTCGAGAGCAGGACCGCGTCGTGGCCGGCAAGCTCGTCCGCGTCGACGGTGTGCGGGTACACCGTCACGTGCGCGCCCGCACCGGCAAGCCGGCGCAGGATCGAGCGCTTGCAGCCGTAGTCGACGACGGCGACCCGGAGCGAGCCGGCGTCGCAGTAGACGTAGGGCTCGGGTGTCGAGACCTGCGCGACGAGCGCGGCGCCGGCCATGGAGGGCCTCGCGCGCACGGCGTCGAGCGCCTCTGCCTCGTCGAGCATCCCGACCGACGCGACCGCCCGCATCGCGCCGCCCTCCCGGAGGCGAAGGACGAGCGAGCGTGTGTCGATCCCCGTCAGCGCAACGACGCCCTGCTCTTCGAGCCACGCTGTCCACTCGGGGCCACGCGCCTCCCGCATCAGCACCGCCCTGGCGTGCGTCGCGGTCGACTCGGAACGGCCGGTCGCGACGCCGTAGTTGCCGACCATCGGCGCGGTGAAGCAGACGAGCTGCTCCGCGAAGCTCGGGTCGGTGACGGTCTCCTGGTAGCCGGTCATCGCCGTCGTGAAGACCGCCTCACCGAACGCGACTCCCTCTGCGCCGACCGACTGGCCGCGGAAGACGGTGCCGTCCTCGAGCGCGAGTAACAGTCCTGGCTCATCCGTGCACGACCCGGCCGTCGGCGACGGTGGTCAGACACGGTCCCGCGCAGGCGCCGGCCGAGCAGCCACGAGTTGGCGGAGCGCGAGCGGAAACCCGCCTCCTCGACCGTCCATTCCGCCTCGAGGTCGAGCAGGACGAGGTTCGCCCGCGCGCCGACCTCGACCCGCGGCTCCGGGAGGCCGAGCGCCCGAGCCGGGCCGGACGACATGCGGTCGAGGAGCGTCGCCAGCGGGAGGAGACCCGGCACGACAAGATGGGTGTGGAGGGCGGCGAAGGCCGTCTCGAGCCCGGTGACGCCGAACGGTGCGTCCTCGAAGGGCTCCTCTTTCTCCTCGCGCGCGTGCGGCGCGTGGTCGGTGGCGACGCAGGCGATCGTCCCGTCGCGGAGCGCCTCGATCAGCGCCCGCCTGTCGGCCTCCGCGCGCAGCGGCGGGTTCATCTTCACGTTCGGGTCGAACGAACGGACGGCCTCGTCGGTCAGGACGAGGTGATGCGGCGTCACCTCGGCCGTCGCCCGGATGCCGCGATCCTGGGCGCCGCGGAGCGCCTCGACCGACTCCTCGGCGGAGAGGTGCATCAGGTGGACCGGCCGGTCCTCGGCGCCGGCGAGCGAGAGGTCCCGCTCGACCATCGCGCTCTCGGCCAGCGACGGGTAGGGCGCGAAGCCGAGCTCGGCGCAGACCGCGCCCTCGTGCACCTGGCCGTCGCGGGAGAGCGTCGGCTCCTCGCAGTGCAGCGCCAGCGGGCGGCCGGTGACGGCCCCGTACTGGAGCGCCCGGCGCATCAGCCCCGCAGAGGTGACCGGGCGGCCGTCGTCGGTGAAGGCCGCGGCGCCCGCGTCCGCGAGCTCGCCCATCTCGGTCAGCTCCTCGCCGCCGAGCCCTTTCGAGATCGCGGCCATGAACCCCGTCGGCACGACCGCGTCCCGCTTCGCCGTCGCGACGAGCGATCCGAGCACGGCGGCCGAGTCGACGACCGGGTCGGTGTTGGGCATCGCGAGGATCGCGCAGTAGCCGCCGGCCGCGGCGGCCGCCGTGCCGCTCGCGATCGTCTCCTCGTCCTCACGGCCGGGCGAGCGCAGGTGGACGTGCGGGTCGACGAAGGCGGGCGCGAGCACGCGCGACGTGGCGGCCGCAGGCTCGATCGCCGTGATCACGCCGTCCGTGACGGTGACCGCGACGCACTCGCCGCCTGCGAGCCGACCCTCGAGGACGAGGTTGTCCGAGCGCCCGTTGCGGCAGAAGAGCGTCGTCATGCAACCGCCGCCGTCTCGCGCGCGGCGACTCCCGTCGCCAGCAGGTCGTGCAGCACCGCCATCCGCATCGTCAGGCCGGCAGCAACCTGCGCGAGGATCAGCGAGTCCGTCCCGTCGGCGACGCGGCCGTCGAGCTCGACCCCGCGGTTGATCGGCCCGGGGTGCATCACCTTCTGCCCCGGCCGCACCCGCTCGGCGGTGACGCCCCAGCGCGCCGCGTACTCCCGCAGGCTGGGCACGAACGCCGACTGCATCCGCTCGCGCTGCATGCGGAGCACGTAGACGACGTCGGCGTCGGCGATCGCGCCGATCTCGGTCGCCGTCGAGCAGCCCATCGCCTCGATCCCGCGCGGGATCAGCGTCGGCGGCCCGACGAGGGTCGTCCGCGCGCCGACGAGTCCGAGCGCCTGGATCAGCGACCGCGCGACGCGGCTGTGGAGGACGTCGCCGACGATCGCGACGTGGACTCCGTCGAGCCGGCCGAGCGCCTCACGGATCGTGAAGAGATCGAGCAGCGCCTGCGTCGGGTGCTGGTGCTTGCCGTCGCCGGCGTTCACGACCGCCGCGCCCGACCAGCGGGCAACGAGCTGCGGCGCGCCGATGCGCGGGTGGCGGACGACGATCGCGTCCGGCTCGTACTGCGCGAGGGTCAGCACGGTGTCCTTCAGCGACTCCCCCTTGTCGACCGACGAGCCCGCCGCCTTCAGCGACATCACGTCGGCGGAGAGCCTCTTCGCCGCCAGCTCGAAGCTGGACGACGTGCGGGTCGAGGACTCGAAGAAGAGGCTCAGGACGAGCTTGCCCTTGAGTGCGGGCAGCTTCTCCTCGACGCCCTGGAGCGCGCCGGCGGTCTCGAGGATCCGCTCGACGTCGTCCCGCGTCAGGTCGGCGATCGAGAGCAGGTGCCTCATGACGAGCGCTCCTCGGGGGCGCCGACGAGCAGGATCCGGTCGGCGCCGTCCGTCTCGGTCAGCTCGACCTGGATCCGCTCGCTCCGCGCCGTGGGCAGGTTCTTGCCGACGTAATCGGGGCGGATCGGCAGCTCGCGGTGCCCGCGGTCGACGATCACCGCGAGCTGGACGCGTGCCGCCCGCCCGTGCTCGAGCAGCGTCTCGATCGCCGCCCGAATCGTGCGGCCCGTGTAGAGGACGTCGTCGACGAGGACGACCGTCATCCCCCGCAGGTCGAAGTCGAGCGCCGTGGCGTGGACGACGGGCTGCTCGCGGCCGGCGACGGCGTCGTCGCGATGGTGGGTGATGTCGACGGCGCCCAGCTCGATCTCCTCCCCGCTCCGCTCCTCGATCAGCGCCGCCAGCCGCTCGGCGAGCGGGACGCCGCGCGTGTGGATGCCGACGAGGGCCAGCCGGCCGAGGTCGTCGTTGCGCTCGATGATCTCGTGCGCGATCCGCGAGAGCGTGCGCTCGAGGCCTTCTGCGTCGAGGAGTGTCTTGACCGCGGCGCGGTCCGGGACGTGCGTGCTTCCGTTCATGCCCATCCTTTCCGGCCTCGCTGGACCGGGTTAAAGGGTCGGACGCGATCCTAGCGCGACCGGCGGACGAAGCGAAATGCGCTAGATCTCGGGGGTCGCTTCCTCGTCCGTGGGCGCGAGCTCGATCACGTCCTGCGCGGTCTCGACCGCGTCCTCGGGCACGAGGATCTTCAGCGAGTCGGAGTCGTCGTCGGGCGCGACCTCCGACTCGATCCCGGCGTCCCCGAGCAGCGCCTGGATCTCCTCCGCCTCGGTCGCGTCGTCCGCGAGGGCGACCTGCACCTTCTCGCTCATGGGGCGGAGGGTACTTCAGCCCGAGGCAGCCGTGCGCCGCGCTTCACGAGCTCAGGGCCGCCCCGCTCCGCGAACGGCACCTCGATCAGGTCGAAGTCGCGCGGGACGACGGTGTCGGGGAAGACCGTCCGCGCCTCGCGCTCGACGTCTCCGCCGCTGTAGCGGCTGGAGCTGTGCGTCAGCGCGAGCAGGCGCACCTCCGCGTCCTTCGCGACCCGAGCCGCTTCGAGGGCGGTCGAGTGCTCGGTCTCCTGTGCCCGGTCGGCCTCGTCCTCGCAGAACGTCGCCTCGTGGACGAGCAGGTCGGCGCCGTAGGCGGCGTCGACGACGAGGTCGGACGGGGCCGTGTCGCCGGTGAGCACGACCTTGCGACCAGGACGCGAGTCTCCGAGCACCTGCTCGGGCGTGATCACGCGGCCGTCGGCGAGCGTGACCGGCTCACCGCTCTGGAGCGCACCACGTTCGCGCCCGGCAGGCACGCCGAGCGCGTCGGCGGTCTCGACGTCGAAGCGGCCCGGACGCGCCTCCTCGACGAGCGCGTAGCCGATCGCGTCGCGGCCGTGCCGCGCGGGAAAGGTCCGGAGCTCGTAGCCGTCGCGGGCGAGAACGGCGTCCTGGCTCAGCTCGACGACGTCGACCTCGAACGTCAGGCGGCCGAAGATCCGCCGCAGCTGCTGCAGCAGCTCCTCGAGCCCGCGCGGGCCGTAGAGCGTCAGCGGCAGCTCCCGCCCGCGCAGCGCGAACGTCTTCAGCATTCCCGGAAGGCCGAGGAAGTGGTCCGCGTGGAAGTGGGTCAGGAAGATCTCCTGCAGGTCGACGAGCCCGAGGTCGGACCGGAGCAGCTGCCGCTGCGTCCCCTCGCCGCAGTCGACCAGGAGGCGCTCGCCGCCGCGCCGGATCAGGGTCGCCGAGGGGGCGCGTCGCGCCGTCGGCATCGAGCCGGCGGTGCCGAGGAAGACGACGTCGAGATCCACGCCGCCAGTCTAGGAGGGCGCGCCGGGACTACGGGAGGACGAGGACCTGGCCGGGCACGATCGTCGCGCCCCGGAGCCCGTTCCGCTCCTTGATCTCCCAGATGCCCTGGCGCGGGTCCGAGTAGCCGTTCGACGCGATCGACCAGAGCGTGTCGTACGGCTGCACGACGTACCGTCGCTCCGGCCCCGATGCGTCCGAGGAGCGTGCGAACGCCGCCCAGAGGAGGATGCCGATCGCCGCGAGCACGAGGATTCGTCCGAACATGTGTTCGCCATGATGCACGAACACCTGTTCGCTGTCAAGGGCCGATCGCCGCGAGCACGGCGTCGAGGATGCGGTCGGGGCCGAAGCGCACCGGATCGTCCCCCGGCAGGCCCGTCTCCGCCTCCGCGCGCGCGATCGCAGCCCGAGCGGCGTCGTCGCCGGGCAGGGCGCGGGTGTTGAGCGCGATCGCCGCGACCCGCGCCGGCCGCGCCCGCAGCGAGATCCGCTCGTGCAGCTCGACGAGCTCCGGCAGCGGCAGCAGCGGGTGGCCCGGATAGCCGTCGACCTCGGTCGAGCCGGCCTGGTGGCAGAGCACGAAGGCGTGCGGCGCCGAGCCGTGGACGAGCCCGAGCGTGACGCCCGAATAGGCGGGATGCGTGATCGCGCCCTGCCCCTCGACGAAGAGCAGCTCTCCCCCGCGCTCGTGCCCCTCGACGACGAGCTGCTCGGCCGCGCCGGCGATGAAGTCCGAGACGACCGCGTCGACCGCGATCCCCCAGCCGGCGATCGCGATCCCGGTCTGGCCGGTCGGGACGAAGCGCGACTCGATTCCGCGCGCCCTCGCGGCGCGGTCGAGCTCGAGCGAGACCGTCATCTTCCCGATCGCGCAGTCGGAGCCGACCGTGAGGACGTTTCTCGTCGGCTGCGACAGGTTCGCGCCGGTCGGGACGTTCAGGCCTGCAGGCGGCCGGCGCAGGTCGCGAAGCTCGACGCTGCGCGCGGCGGCGAGCTCCGCGAGCTCCTCGTCGTCCGCCAGGAACTGGTGCAGCCCGTTCTCGAGGTTGAGGCCGTTTCCGATCGCGCTCTTCAGCAGCTCGCGCCACGCGGGCGGAAAGCGGCCGCCGGCGGTTGCGACGCCGACGAGCGCCGTCTCCGGCTCGAACGCGAGCGCGTCCTCGACGGATGCGACGATCGGAACGCCGGACTGCGTCTCCCCCGCCCGCGTCG
This sequence comes from uncultured Gaiellaceae bacterium, assembly GCA_963730405.1. Classification (GTDB taxonomy): domain Bacteria; phylum Actinomycetota; class Thermoleophilia; order Gaiellales; family Gaiellaceae; genus Gaiellasilicea. The sequence goes on from CAVSRW010000013.1 coordinate 36,745, forward strand.
AGTCGACGATCGCGACGACTGGCCGCTCGCCGTATGCGAGCACACCGCGCGCCGTCTTCCCGTAGTGCGGGTCGCCGGAGAAGCCCTCGGCCAAGATCAGGAGCCGCTCAGGCCGGCCGGACACCGAGCCCCGGGCCGTCGGACGGCACCTGCATGCCGTCGGTGAACGAGACACCCGGCCACGGGTCCTCGGCGATCAGGAGATTGCCGTCGAGGTCGACGTGGTCGCAGAGCGGCGCCACGGCGCAGCCGGCCGCAATGCCGAGGCCCGACTCGATCATGCAGCCGAGCATGACCCCGAGCCCCAGCGCACGTGCAGCGTGCGCCATCCGGATCGCCTCCCGGATCCCGCCCGACTTGGCCAGCTTGATGTTGATCCCGTGCCCGATGGCCGCGCACGCCGCGACGCTGCCGAGGCGATGGCAGTCCTCGTCGACGTAGATCGGGATCGGTGAGCGCTCCTTCAGGATCCGGCCGCTCTCGTCGCCGGCGCGGAGCGGCTGTTCGCAGTACTCGACGCCGAGCTCGTGCAGCTGTGGCAGCGCGTCGAGCGCCTCCTCGAGCGACCACCACTCGTTCACGTCGACCTGGAGCGGCAGCTCCGTGACGCCGCGAACCGCCCGGACGCGCTCGACGTCCAGGCCGTCGCCGCCGCCGAGCTTCAGCTTCAGCCGCGAGAACCGCGGCGCCGCCTTCTCGGCGCGTCGCGCCATGTCGTCGGGGTCGCCGAGCCAGACGGTCCAGGAGGTCGGGGACCTGTCCGCGGGAGCCCCAGCAGCTTCCGAACCGGGACGCCGAGGAGCTTTCCCTGCAAGTCATGGAGGGCGGCGTCGAGCGCAGCCCTGGCGGCGTTCTCGCCCGCCGGCAGGCGCGCCTCGATCTGCTCGAGCGCGAACGGGTCGTCTCCGAGTAGGCCGGCGTGCGCCTCGACGTACGCGAGCGCCGAGGCGGCGGTCTCGTCGTAGCGCTCGATCGGCGCCGCCTCCCCGAATCCGGTCGCGCCGTCATGGCGGAGCTCGACCTGGACGACCTCTGCCTCGTCACTCGACTCGCGCGCGATCACGAACGTCTCGGCCAGGCGCAGGGTGACGATCCGGGCGGTCAGCTCCACCGGCGCCACCCTAACGATCGATCTTGCAGAACCGGTTTGCACCGCCTAACCTGCACCGCGCTGCACGACACAAGGGGGGAAGATGAGGAAGCTGTTCGTTCTCGCCGTCGGCGCGTTGGCTGCGCTGGCGGTCACAGCGGCTCCCGTCGGCGCCGTCGGCCATCCGGCGCTCTGCGCCGGCTGGGAGGCTGACGGAACCGGCACGTTCGACGGTCTCTCGTCGTTGACCGCGTCGGCCGGCACGGCCCGTGCCGCCGGCAACGTCATTCGCGAGCCGTCCGTCAACGCGACCTACGAGGCGATGCCCGCCTCGGCCAAGGGCAAGGGCGGCGCGAAGTTCCGGGCGACCGTGCCGGTCTGGTTCCACGTCGTCACCGACGGCGCGATCGGCAACGTCACTCAGGCGCAGATCGACGAGCAGATGACCGTGCTCAACCTCGCGTTCGCGGGCTTCTACGGCGGCGCGAAGTCGGGCTTCAAGTTCGAGCTCGCCGGCGTCACGCGCACCGACAACGCCGACTGGTTCTACGGCGCCATCGACGGCTCGTCCGAGCGGCCGATGAAGCGCGCGCTCCACCGGGGCGGCTTCGAGACGCTCAACGTGTACTCGACCACTGCCGGCCCGTATCTCGGCTGGGCCTACCTGCCGGGCCTGCCGGACTCGAACCTCTACCTGGACGGGATCGTCTTCGACTGGGAGTCGATGGTCCGGACGTCCGACAAGTACGAAGGCGCCTACGACCTCGGGATGACGCTCGTCCACGAGGCAGGCCACTGGGTCAACCTCGAGCACACCTTCTACGGCGGCTGCAACGCCAAGGGCGATTTCGTCGACGACACGCCGGCGATGAAGGTGCCGACGAACGGCTGCCCGATCGGCAAGGACACCTGCGCCGAGCCCGGGCTCGACCCGATCCACAACTACATGGACTACTCGTACGACGCTTGTTACAACCAGTTCACGCCCGGCCAGGTCGCGCGCGCACAGGACGCGTGGCTCTTCCACCGGGTCTCCTAGGGGGAGCATGAGACGACTCATCCTGCTCGCGACCGGCGCGCTCGCGCTGCTCGCAGCCACCGCCGCGCCCGTCGGCGCCGGCGGCCACGGCCACGCGGCGTCAGCGGACGTCTGCGTCGAGTCGAGCGCGTTCAGCAGCCTCAGCGCGCTCACGGCGTCGTCGTCGACGGCGAAGGGCTGGAACCGTGATGCCCCGGCCCGCCTGAACGTCGGCGACTCGGACTACGACTCGGGCCTCGCGCCCAACGTCCCGGCCGGCTTCCAGGTCACGATCCCGACGTACATCCACGTGATCACGGACGGATCGCTCGGTCGCGTCACGAACTCGCAGATCAGGCGCCAGATGGACGTGCTGAACCTCTCGTTCGCCGGCTTCTACGGCGGCGCGAACACGGGCGTCTCCTTCGAGCTCGCAGGCGTCACCCGCACCGACAACGCCGACTGGTTCACGATGAACGACTTCGCCGACGAGGTCGCCGCGAAGTCGGCGCTGCGCCAGGGAGGGCCGAACGCGCTCAACATCTACACGGGCACGGCGGCGGGGAACCTCGGCTTCGCCTACTACCCGTCGATCCTGGGCTACCAGGGCGGCAGGTACGCGATGCTCGACGGGGCCGTGATCCACTACGGCTCGCTGCCCGGCGGCTTCATCGACCGCTTCAACCTCGGCTTCACGGCCACGCATGAGGTGGGGCACTGGTTCGGCCTCGCGCACACCTTCGACCAGGGCTGCAACGGCGACGGCGACCGCGTCGACGACACGCCGGCGATGCTCGTGCCGACGAGCGGCTGCCCCGAGGGGAAGGACACGTGCGTGAAGGAGGCGGGGCTCGACCCGATCCACAACTACATGGACTACTCGGACGACCCCTGCTACAACCAGTTCACTCCGGGCCAGGCGACGCGCGCGCAGGCCCAGTACCTCCACTACCGCACCGGCCGCTACTAGGCCGCTGGAGTCAGCGGGGGCGGCCGGCGCCGCCCCCGCTACACTCTTGCCTTCCCCGCGCCCGTAGCTCAGGGGATAGAGCGTTCGCCTCCGGAGCGAAAGGTCGCACGTTCGAATCGTGCCGGGCGCATGCTTTTCCGTCGCATGCTTCGTCATCTGCCGAGCAGATGCCGAAGCGCGCAGACCCCTGAAGGGGCCGCTTCGCGGCCCAGGCTTTCGCAGCCGTCTCGCCACGTCCATCACCGCGGCGATGTCGCCGCTCGGGCTCTGTGCGAGCGAGCTCGAGCGTGCAGCGCAGACCGCGAGCTATCGGATCGACGACAAGGGCCGTCGGCGGAGCCCCGCGAAAGGGCTCCGCCGACGGCCAGTCCTTCAGGGAACGATGCGCCAGACGGCGCCGTTGCCCGCCGCCGCGCCGTTGACCGAGACGTAGAGCGCCCCGTCATCGCCGATGACGAGGCCCGTCGCTCGAGGCAGTCCGTCCGCCACCAACGTCGAGGCTCCGCCACCGCCCGGCTGCACCTTCCGCACCGCGCCGGGGCCGGCAAACGGGAACGGCACGCCGGGGATCCCCGACGCGTGCTGGAGCACGTACAGCGAGCCGTCCGCGCCGAAGGCGAGGTCGGTCAGCATGGTCAGATTCCACGCGTACGCCGTCGGCGCCTGACCCGGCACGACGCGGTAGACGGTCGCCGAGCCGGCCGTGAACGGGAAGCCGGTCAGCGTCGACACGTAGTACGCGCCGTCGGGGCCGACGACGACGTCGGTTGGCACGGCGTCACGCAGTCCGAACGGCCCCGGCGGGGCCACCCTCGGGAACGTCGCGATCGTCGACACGTCGCCGTTCGCCGCGACGTCGAGCAGCGAGTTGCCACCCGCGTCCGCCACGAGCCGGTGGCCGGGCAGGGCGAGCAGCCCGTACGGGTTGCTGTCGATCTGGGCGCCGTCCGGATTGGCCGAGACCTCGTACCCGGCGATGTCGGTCAGTGCGTTGGGGTTGCCCGATGCCGGCACGTGAAGGAGGTAGCCGAACCCCAGTCCGTCGAGCAGCTGTCCTGTTGCGGTCGTCTTGTTACAGCCACAGCCGATCGTGACGTAGAGGCCGCCGCGGCCCTGGAACGAGATGTGCTGCGGCCCGGTGGCCGTGTCGCCGGCGGGCTGCCCGGCAAGGGACGGCAGGCCCGTCACGACGCGCTCCTGCTGCCCCTGCCACAGGCGCGAGATCGCTCCGGTCGTGCCGTAGCAGCGCACGCCTGGCCCATCGGGGGGCGGTACGCAGACTCCCGGGCCACCCTTGCCCGCTTCGGCCACGTACAACGCTCCCTCGGGGCCCCATGCGAGCCCCCGTGGATTGTCGAGCCCCGTCATGACGGGCTCCGGCGCGGCCGTCGCAGCGAGCGGCAGCACAAACGCAACTGCCCCCACCAGGCCGAGTACTGCGACCGCTCTCCGCAGGTTCCTCATCGTGCAGGTCATCGTTCCTCCTTCTCTCTTGTGTCGATGACGAGTGCCACGATGCGCGCCCGCTCCAAAGCCGGGCCAAAGAACCGCCAAACCGCCTGAGCACCTTGCAGGTTGCGCTCACGGGAAGCGACCGGGTCGTCGCCTAGCCCTCCCCCGGGCTGTGATCAGCTGCTTTTGCAGCGCGCGCCGAACCCTTGTAGGTTCCGGCGGCGGTGGAACTCTATGACTGGCTGCTCTTCCTGCACGTGCTCGGGGCCTTCGTCGCCGTCGGCGCGCTGACCGCACTCTGGGGCCTGATCCTCGGCACGCGCGGGGCGGCGCCGCTCTTCGACCCGCCCTCGGCGATGCAGTTCGGCCGCATCTCCGGGATCCTCGTCGGCGTCGGAATGATGGTCGCGCTCGTGTTCGGGATCTGGCTCGCGATCGACGTCGAGGCCTATCAGCTCTGGGACGGCTGGATCCTCGCCTCGCTCGTGCTCTGGGCGATCGGCGGCTGGGCGGGCGGGCAGGCGGGCAGGGCGTTCGAGAGCGACCCGGTTGCGAACAGGGCCAAGGGGATCCGCTTCCATGCGATCAACAGCGCCGCCGTGCTCGTCATCCTCGTCCTCATGCTCTGGAAGCCGGGTGCCTGACGTGCTCGCCGCGATCCGACCCGACTCGGTCAACCTGCCGCTCTTCCTCCACGTGCTCGGCGCGATGGCGCTCGTCGGCTCGCTCTTCGCCGTCGGCCTCGCGACGGTGCTCGGCCGGCGGTCGCCCGACGGCGCGCCCGGCCTCGCGCGCTTCGGCCTGAAGACGCTCCTGCTCGGCGCCCTCCCGTCCTATGTCGTGATGCGGGTCGGCGCCCAGTGGACCGAGGCCGAGCAGGACTACCCGGACGACTTCGAGGCGAGCTGGATCGACATCGGCTACATCGTCTCCGACATCGGGGCGCTCCTCCTGCTGATCTCGGTCGTCCTCGCCGCGATCGGGCTCCGCCGCTCACGGGACGACGCGAGCAGAGGCGTTCGGCTGGCGCGGATCGTCGCCGGGATCAGCGTTCTTCTCCTCGCCGCCTTCCTCGTCGCCGTCTGGGCGATGACCGCGAAGCCGACCTAGTCAGGACAGCTCGTCCAGGGCCTCGAGCAGCCGCTCGACGTCCGCCTCCTCGTTGTAGGGGCCGATCGAGACCCGGAGCAGGCTCCTCCCCTCCCACTCCCGCACGACGACCTCGATCGCGTGCTCGTCGAACAGGCGGCGCTGGAGCTCGTCCGGCTCGTCGGTCGCCACCTCGCTCGCCCACATCTGCGGCGCCGGCGTCCCCTCCACCGGGGGCAGGCGGTCATGGAAGGAGGCGGCGATGCGGCGGCAGCGCTCGAGGTCGAACGTCGCGTGCGCTTCGATCGCAGCCGGGATCGCGAGCACGGCCGCCGGGTCGCGCGTGCCCTGCCAGCCGTGGCGGTCGGAAAACGTCCGGTCGTCGCCGTAGCCCCAGGAGATCACGAGCGGCGCGATCCAACGCTGGTGCTCCGGCCGCGCCCAGAGGAACCCGGCCCCCTTCGGCGCCGAGAGCCACTTGTGGCAGTTGCCCGCGTAGACGTCGGCGCCGAGCGCCTCGAGGTCGAGCGGGACCTGCCCCGGTGCGTGGGCGCCGTCGACGATCGCGAGCGCCCCCGCCGCGCGCGCCGCCGCGCAGATCCGCTCGACCGGGAGGACGAGCGCGGTGGGCGAGGTGATGTGGCTGACCGAGACGGCCTTCGTCCGCGGCCCGATCGCGTCGGCGAGCTCGTCCGGCTCGGCGTAGACGAGATTCGCACCCACGAACTCCCAGGTCCGTGTCACCGCCCCGTACTCGTGTCGGGTGGTCAGGACCTCGTCGCCCGGCTCCAGGGGCAGCGAGCGGATGACCGCATTCAATCCGGCGGTGGCGTTCGGGACGAAAACCAGATCATCGGGGCGCGCGCCGACGCAGGCGGCCAGCGCGGTGCGCGCCTCGGCGATCAGCTCGTCGAAACGGCGTCCGAGGAACTCGACCGGGTTCCGCTCCAGCTCGCGCTGCAGCTCCTGGTAGCGCGCGAAAACGGGCGCGGGACAGGCGCCGTAGCTGCCGTGGTTGAGGAACGTGACCCCCGGGTCGAGCAGGAAATCCAAGTCGCTACTGTCTCACGATGCTCGGCTTCCTCCGCAGCCTGAACCCACGCCTGCCGCGAGCGGTGCAGCTGCTCCAGCTGGGCGGGCTGATGAACGCGTTCGGCAACGGGCTCGTGATCCCGTTCCTGCTCATCTACCTGCACAACGAGCGCGGAATCGGCCTCGGCGTCGCAGGGCTGATTCTGGCGACGAACGCGGCCGTCAGCCTGATCTCCGGTCCGATCGGCGGGATCCTGGTCGACCGCGTCGGGGGAAAGACGATGCTGACTGCGGCGCTCGGCTTCCTCGCGGCCGGCTTCGTCGCCTACGCGTTCGTCGAGAACCCCTGGCAGGGCTTCCTCGCGAGCGCCGTGACCGGCATCGGCAACGGCCTCTTCTGGCCGGCGCAGTCGACGCTGCTCGCCGGTCTGACGACGCGCGCGCAACGGTCGGCGACGTTCGCGATGCAGCGCGTCGTGATGAACCTCGGGATCGGCCTCGGCGGCGTCGCCGGCGGCTTCATCGCCTCCGAGAGCTTCCAGGCCCTCTTCGTGCTCGACGCGCTCACGTTCGTCGCGTACGCCGGTGTGCTGACGATCTTCGTCCCCGAGCCGGCGCACCACGAGGAGCGGGCTGAGCGCACCGGCAGCTACCGGACGGTTTTCCGGCACAGGGTCTTCATGGCGCTGATGGTCGCCAACTCGCTCTACATCGGGGCCGGGATCGCGCAGCTCGAGATCCTGCCTGCGTTCGCGAAGAACGAGGCCGGCGTCTCCGAGCGCGGGATCGGCTGGCTCTTCTTCATCAACACGATCGTGATCGTGCTCCTCCAGCTGCCGACGACCCGGCTCGCGGAAGGTAGGCGGCGCGTGCCGCTGCTGGCGCTGCTCGGCGCAGTCTCCGCGGCCGCCTGGCTGCTGGTCCCGGCCAGCGGACTGTGGCTCTCCGGCTCGGCCGCCTTCCTACTGCTCGCGATCGCGGTGTCGGTGTTCGCACTCGGCGAGTGCCTCCACGGCGCGGTTCAGCCTGCGCTCGTCGTCGATCTCGCCGACGCGAAGCTGATCGGCCGGTACATGGCGATCTCGGCGCTCTCGTGGCAGGTCGGTTTCATGGTCGGCCCGGCAGTGGGAGGCGCGCTGCTTGCCACCTCACCTACCGGTCTCTGGATCGTGATGGCGTCGGTGCTGCTTCTGACGGGCCTCGCGACGCTGCCGCTCGAGCGCGCGCTGCCGCAGGCGCTCCGCCGCGTCCCGCGGGGCGTCGAGGCGCAGGAGCCCGTGCCCCTCGCCGTTCCGGCCAACGAGCCCGAGCCCGCCCAGGCGGCCGGGTAGAATCCCGCGCGATGCCGACGCTCGAGGACCCGCTCAGTACCCATGCCCAACCTGCCCCGCATCCGGCGGACGCGGCAAGGCCCCGGCGCGGTCCCGGCCGGCGCGGGCGCTGAGCGCCGCGCGCTCGAGCTCACCGCACCCGGCCTGACCTGGGTCCAGCTCGACCGGCCCGACGCCGCCGCCGTGCACTCGCTCGCGGAACGCTTCGGCTGGCACGCGCTCGACGTCGAGGACGTGCTCTCCAAGCGCCAGCGGCCCAAGGTCGACGAGTACCCGGAGTACCTCTTCGGCGTCCTCCACTTCCCGGTCTACGACAAGGCGATCCAGCGCCTGAACGCGGCCGAGCTCGACGTCTTCCTCGGCCCCGACTACCTCGTTACCCTGCCGAACGTCGAGTTGCTGCCGGTCACACGCCTCTTCCACCGGCTGGAGGAGGACGAGCAACTGCGGGAGGAGCTCTTCGCCAAGGGGTCCGGCCGGCTGCTGTACGAGGTGCTCGACGACCTCTTCGACTACTGCTTCCCGATCCTCGACAAGATCGGGCACAAGCTCGACTCGATCGAGGACGACATGTTCGAGAAGCGGGCGGAAGACGTCGTCCGTGACCTCTCGAACGTCAAGCAGGAGATCATCAGCTACCGGAAGATCATCAAGCCTGAGCGGTCGACCCTCCGCGTGCTCGAGCGCCGCGTGGAGCGCTTCCTCCCCGAGGAGCTCGACCTCTACTTCGACGACATCGTCGACGCCGCCGAGCGGATCTGGGACCTGCTCGACAACTACAAGGAGGTCGTCGAGGGGCTCGAGTCGACGAACGAGTCGGTGATCTCGCACCGCCAGAACGACGTCCTCCGCATCCTGACCGTCTTCAGCGCGACCCTGCTGCCGCTGACGCTGCTCGCGAGCGTCTTCGGGATGAACGTGGCGTTCCCGGGCCACGACACCGCGGGCGCGTTCTGGATCATCGTCGCAGCGATGCTCGCGGCAGCCGCCGGGCTGCTCGGCTTCTTCCGCTGGAAGCACTGGTTGTAGCGCGCGGCGATCGTCTCGAGGCCGACGGCTACGGCGTGTCGGGCGCCGGCGGCGGTTGTTCCCTGAACACAACCTCGGCCGTGCGGCTGGGGAGAGGTTTCTCGGCTACCCCTCCCGTCCCGCGGGCAGCGCTGTCGCGGAAGGTCAGCCAGAACCCGGTGACGAAGAGCCACACGGGCAGCAGGATGAAGCCGAAGAAGCCCACTGGGGTAAGCAGGCTCGCTCCGATGACGACGCTCGCCCACGCGAGCCACTTGGGCAGCATCGCGTTCCGGAGCGCGCCGAGCCCGGTGGCGAGAAGGAGGGCGGCGAACGCGGCGTTCCACGCGAGCCAGTCGTAGGAATGCAACTGGTTCAGTGCGTAGACCGCCTGCCGGTTGCCGTCCTTCGCGGCGTTCGTCATCGCCGCCTCGAGCATCCCGACCAGGAGGAACGTTCCGGCCGCGAGCAACGCACCGCCGAAGGCGACCAGGCCGTGCCCGGAGTCCTCGCTCCCGAAGGACAGCCGCCGCCTGAGCCCGGCACCGAAGAAGATCAGGAGGAGCCCCATCAGGGGCGTCAAGAGCAGGGCGACGATCTGGTGGCGCCCTCGGTCGTCCTGCCAGTACGAGAACGTCGCTGCCACATCGGTCTCGCTCGGTGGGTCGTTACGGAACACGAGTAGGCCGGTGAGGAACAGCAGCGCGGCGAGCATCCCCGCGAGCGGTTGGAACCGAGCGAAGCGGTCAGCCGGCATTCGCGACCGACCATCTCCGATCCGGCGTCGCCCAACAACCGGTCAACGGGATAGGTTCACACGAGTCGTCGGATCCTCGTGCCGGCGACGAAAACGCACCTGCGCAGGCTCCGCGCGCGACACGCGGCGTCAAGCGATCCCTGGGTCCCGCCGAGCTACGGGGCTTGCGCCTTCCAGCCGAACCGGTCGTGCAGCTTCTCGAAGCAGGAGCGTACGCGGACGGCGTCGCTGCTACTCGCTGCCGTGCAAGTCCGCGAACAGCGCGTTGCGCAGATCGAGGAGCTCTTGCGGGATCGGTTCGTATCCGTCGAATTCGAGCGCCCAGGCCTCGAGGACGCGCAGCAGCGCGTTGCGTTTGCCAGGGCTGAGCACGACCGGCCGCGCGGGATAGACGTCGCTGAAACTGGCTCTGAGGTGCGCCGTCTCCTGGACATGTTGGAGTCGCCGCATCAAAGCTTGGCGCGCCGTCCGGCTGAGGAACACGGGCCGATTGGGCGTGACGGCGGCGATGTTGAGACGCACAGGCACGGTGGCGACGGTAGGCGGACCGATCGCCGACAGCTAGGACGCAAATGGGTCAATCGGTCAGTCGAGTCCTCATCTACGCGCCACCGCACGCAGACCTTGTCAACGCCTGGCGAGCAGTGACCGTTCGCCGGCGGGCGTCCGGCTTCGTTCTGTGACGAAGCGGGTGACGGCCAGGGAGATGCTCGCTACTGCGGCGGCGAACACGATCGCAAGCGCCCAAACCGCCGCTGGGCGGCCGCTCGAGGCCAGTCCGGGCCGGAGGAAGAACGTCTGAACGAGCGCGCCAACGGGGACGATCAGGCATGCGAGAAGACCGGTCACTCCAGAGCGGACGAGGCTCGCGCCCACGGCGCCAAGAAGCGGTCCAAACAACAGGCTCGCGAGCATCCAGTAGCGCGCCTCTCCGACGTACCCGCCCAGGGATTCGTCGCGGAGAAGGGAATCCGTGACGTAGTAGGCCGCCGTTGCAGCTATCAGTGACACGGCCCCGGCGGCCGCACCTCGGCCGACGGAACCTGCGAGCCACCCGGCGGCCACCGCCACGGCAGCCCATGCCCAACCAACGTCGACCAGCAGGCTCCCGACTTCTGCTGCGTCCACGACCCCGGTCCACCCTGCCCGCACCAGTCGGCCCCCGAGTTCCCCGTACGGGGACGACACGTCGTTGATGACAGAGTTGGCCGCTCCGAATCCCACTCCGAGCATCGCGGCGACACTCACAGCACGAACGAGCTTCATGTTGCCAGGCTAGTTGACGCGCAACGGGCAGCGTTCCTGAATCCGAGACTGCAAGCGTCAAGTGATCATCTCTGCGGCACACGAAGCGACCGCCTCGAGGAAGAGTCGATCAATGCATCCCTTCGATGTCGGGAGGCGTCGTCTGCCGAGCGGCGAAGAGCAAGTAGCCCAGTAACGGAAGTGAACGGAGGTAGACATGGAACGGTTCCCTTGGCCTCAGAGGGTCCGGCACGCCGCGACCGCAAGACCTCTGGTGATCGCCGCCGTCACCGCGATTGCGCTGGCGGTCCTGACCGCGGGGGGCGTGGCCGCGACGAACGTGACGGAGAACGGCGCCGCGCCGCTGGCGCCCGGCCCGAACGGCTGTCCGACCAACAAGAGCCTGAAGACGGCGCCGATCGGTGACCTGGCACCGCCCGCGCGGCTCCAGATCGTCGATTTCGAGGTGCTGTCCGGACCGGTCAACGAGCAGACGGAGACCTACACGCTGAAGGTGCGCGTCGGGAGCACCTGCAGCGTCAACATCAAGGGTGCCAGCGTCTACGTGACCGCAGTGCCGTACAACCAGTTCAGCATCCCGGTGGAAGAGCTCACCGGGGACGACGGCACCGCGACTCTGGTCTTCCGCCGCGACGCGAACTTCCCCGCGAGTGATCAGCAGCAGCAGCTGACGCTCTTCATCCGCGCGACGAAGCCGGGCGAGGACAAGCTCGCCGGCGTCTCGACACGGCGTCTCGTCGCGGTCCCCTTCGGGAGCTAACGCCGGGTTCTTGGAACGGCCGCGCCGGAGCCGAGCTCGCGGCGCGGCCGTCGCTCCCGGTCCGCTCGATGCTCGCGCGTCGGTCGGTGAGCTCGACCGATTCGCTACGCCGGCCCGTCTCGCATAACGTGACCTGATGTCAGGGCACCGAGCACCACGGAGTCACGCGGCCCGCGCTCTGACCGATCGGCGACTCGGGAAGCGCTGCGGCTGATGTTCTTCCGCCTGAGCAGCTTCGAGCTGGGGTTGCTCATCTTCGGAGTCGTGCTGGGGATGACGGTGCTCGGCGTCGTCGCCGGCCGCCGGCTGCGCGACAAGGCCGACATCCTGCGGGAGCCGGTCGGGGTCGTCCAGGCGGCGCTCCTCGGGCTCGTGGCGCTGATCCTCGCGTTCGGCCTGACGATGGCGGTCGGCCGCTACGACTCGCGACGCGCCGCGGTCGTCGCCGACGCGAACGCGATCGGCACGACGTACCTGCGGGCGCAGACGCTGCGGGAGCCGATCCGGACGCGGTCACTCGACCTGCTCAGGCGCTACACGGACACGAGCATCGCGCTCTCGAACACGGTCCCGGGGAGTGCGGAGGCCCGGGCGGAGATCGACGAAGGTGCGCGGCTGCAGCGCTCGCTCTGGCGCCTCGCCGGCGAGGCGCTCGCGGGCTCGCCTCGGGACAATGCGCCGCGGCTTTACGTCGAGACGTTGAACGAGATGATCGACCAGCAGACCGTGCGCGTCTCCGCCTTGAACAACCGCGTGCCCACGGCCGTGCTCGTGATCGAGATCATCGGTGCAGCTGTTGGCCTCGGCCTGCTCGCGCTCTACCTGGCGATCCTCGCCCGCGGTGTCGCCACCGTCGTGCTCGCGGCTGCGTTCGTCTCCGTCCTGCTCCTGATCACGTTCGATCTCGACCGGCCGACGCGCGGCCTCGTGACCGTTCCCGACACACCGCTCGTGGCCCTTCGAGCCTCGATGGATGTGCCGCCCGCGGCACGGGCGCCCTAGTCGGTCGCCGCCCGCGCGCGCAACTCCGAGTACATTGCCGGCGTGAGCCGGAGTGTCCTCGTGGTGAGCACGGTCGAGAACGCCGACGACGTCCTGCGCGACGAGATCGGCGACGCCGACGTCGTGAAGGTGGTCGTTCCCGCCGTCCGTCAGGGCGTGCTCGACTGGCTCGCGAACGACGAGAAGGCGATCCGCCGGGCCGACGACGCCGCCGAGAGAACCGCCGAGCGGCTCCCCGGCGAGACCGCCGAGGCCGGTGCCGGCGAGCCGAACGTCGAGCTCGCGATCCGCGACGCCCTCGCGACCTTCCCGGCGGACGAGATCCTGGTCGCAGTTCGGCCGCCGGAGCAGGAAGGAAGGGTCGAGTCGGCCGCCACGGCGTCGGCGCCACAGGGCTCGTTCGACGGCGTGCCCGTCCGCTACGTCGTCATCCCGGACTGAGCCCGGCGCGCTAGGCGTCGAACTCGCGGGCGGCGCAGTCGCCGCAGTAGACAAGCAGCTCGTCCTCGTCGGCGAGGTAGGCACGCCAACCGCTCGCCCGGTCGGACTCGTCGCCGCACTCGAGGCAGACGAGCGTCGCGACGAGTTGGTGGTTCTCGGGAGGCTGCGGCATCGCGGGGCAGCTTCGCGCATTCCCGGCCTCGCCGCAGTCCCCGGTCCGGCGTCTCCTGACTCCCCCGATCGGGGGTTCCGGCGGTAGGCTCGCGCCGTGGCGGGTCAGGGTTTCCAGCTCGGCAGGCTCGTGGACGGCGGCGAGCTCGTGCTCGACCCCGACGACCTGACGACGCATGCGGTCATCGTCGGGATGACCGGCTCCGGCAAGACGGGCCTCGGGATCGTGCTGCTCGAGGAGGCGCTCTCGAGAGGCATTCCGGCGCTGATCCTCGACCCGAAGGGCGACATGGGCAACCTCGCCCTCACCTTCCCCGATCTCTCTCCCGCGAGCTTCAGGCCGTGGATCGACGAGGCGGCGGCGCGCGACGCGGGCCAGACACCGGACGAGTACGCGCAGAAGACCGCCGAGCTCTGGCAGCGCGGTCTCGCCGATCACGGGATCGGACCGGAGCAGCTCACCGCCCTGCGCGAGGCGGCCGAGGTGACGCTGTACACCCCCGGCTCGGAGGCGGGTGTGCCGCTGAACGTGATCGGCTCGCTGAAGGCGCCGAAGCTCTCGTGGGACACGGACGAGGAGACGATTCGCGACGAGATCGAGGGCACCGTCTCGAGCCTGCTGGGCCTCGTCGGGATCGAGGCAGACCCGCTCGGCAGCCGCGAGCACGTCCTCCTCTCGAATCTGCTCGAGCACAACTGGCGCGCCGGCACCGATCTCGACCTCGGCGCGCTGATCGGGCAGATCCAGCAGCCGCCGCTGCGCAAGCTCGGCGTGTTCGAGGTCGACGCCTTCCTGCCCCCCGCCGACCGGAACGAGCTCGCCGTCCGCCTGAACTCGCTCGTCGCCTCGCCCTCGTTCGCCGCCTGGGGCCGCGGCCCCGGACTCGACCCTGCCGTGCTGCTCCGCACGGAGGACGGGCGGCCGCGCGCCGCCGTGATCTACCTCGCGCACCTCTCGGAGCAGGAGCGCCAGCTCGTCGTCACGCTCGTCCTCTCGCGCCTGATCACCTGGATGCACGGCCAGTCCGGGACCAGCGAGCTGCGCGGGCTCGTCTACCTCGACGAGGTGATGGGCTTCGCCCCGCCGACGGCGATGCCGCCCTCGAAGAAGCCCATCCTCACGCTGATGAAGCAGGCCCGTGCGTTCGGGATCGGCATGGTGATCGCGACGCAGAACCCGGTCGACCTCGACTACAAGGCAATGGCGAATGCGGGCAGCTGGTTCGTCGGCCGCCTCCAGACCGAGCGCGACAAGGAGCGCGTGCTCGAGGGCCTTCGCTCGGCCGCCGGCGGCGTCGACGTCGGCGCGCTCGACACGGCGATCGGAGGGCTCGAGCAGCGCCAGTTCCTCCTCCAGAGCGCCCACCGCGACAAGCCCGACCTCTTCTCGACCCGTTGGGCGATGTCGTTCCTACGCGGCCCGCTGACGAAGGAGCAGATCGAGCAGCTGACGCCCGAGGCCGCTCGGCCGGCTGAAGAACGTGTGACAGTCACACAAAGTCCGCTCGCGGACGACGAGAGCGCCGTCGCTCCGCCGGTCGCGGACGGCGTCCCGGTGCGCTGGCTCGACCCGGCGGCGCCCTGGGCGGGCGAGATCGGCGCCGACGCGGCCGGCACGCGGCTACAGGCGTTCCTCGCCGCGCGGGTCAGCCTCCGCTTCGACGACACCAAGGCCGGTCTCGACACGACCCAGGAGTGGGAGGCGGTCTACGGGCCGCTCGACGGCGGCCTCGACCTCGACCGCGAGACAACGGTCGACTACGACGACCGCGACCTGCGTCCGGAGGCGCCCAACGGCGCCGCCTACGTCCTCCCGAGCGTCCCGCTCGACGAGTCGTCCTTCTTCCGGGACGCCGCCAGGGAGATCCAGCGACGCCTGGCCGACACGCAGGCGCTCGAGCTACTGCGCAACGCCGAGCTCGACCTCTACTCGCGGCCCGGCGAGACCAGGGAGCAGTTCGAAGCGCGCGCCGACGAAGCCGCGAAGGCGAAGGCGGACGCGGAGACGGCGAAGATCCGCGACCGCCTCGAGGCGAAGCGCGACCGGCTCGAGCGGGCACTCGAGACCGCACGGCGCAAGGTCGAGGAGGCATCCGCCGACCAGTCCTCGCGCCGGAGCACCGAGCTCCTCTCCGGTCTCGGGAGCGTCGTCGGCGTCCTGCTCGGCGGCAAGGCGGACACACGCACGATCGCGCGCGCCGGCCGCGCGCTCGGCGGCGCCGCGAACCGCCGCGGGATGACGACGCGGGCGGCGGAGCGCAAGCAGACCGCCGAGGAGAAGGTCGAGCTCACGGAGGTCGACCTCGAGGAGCTGGAGCAGGAGATCCTCGACGAGGTGGCGGAGATCGACGAGAAGTGGGCCGCGAAGGCGGAGGCGATCGAGGAGGTCCCGATCCGGCTCGAGGCGGGCGACGTCCGCGTCGTCGAGACCACGCTCGTCTGGGTTCCGACGGCCTGAAGCGCGCTCTCCTGCTCACCGTGCTCGCCTGCGCCGGTTGCGGCGGCGAGTCTCCGTCGGCCGGACGCGTCGAGGTCGACTCGGTACGCGACGGCGACACGATCCTGCTCGAGGACGGCCGCCGCGTCCGGCTCGTCCAGGTCGACGCGCCCGAGCTCGGCCGCGAGTGCCACGGCGACGAGGCCGCGGCGGCGCTCGCCCGGCTCGCACCGCCCGGCGCCGAGCTGCGGCTCGAGCGCGACCCGCGGCTCGACGACGTCGACCGCCACGGCCGCCTCCTCCGCTACGCGTTCGCGGGCACGACGAACCTGAACGTCGAGATCGTCCGGGCAGGCACAGCCGCGCCGTACTTCTATCGCGGCGAGCGCGGGCGCTACGCGGGCGAACTCGTCGCCGTCGCGCAGGACGCGCAGAGGGCGCGACGCGGCCTCTGGAGCGCGTGCCCCCGCGCCCGCCTGCGCCCGGAGCGCCAGGTCGAGACCGGGCTGCCGTAACTCCGGTTGCGTGCCCCGTCGCGGCGGCGCAGAATGCAACAACGATCTCGGCGGTGCGGCCCGCCTCCAACAGAGGTGAACGACAGAGGGGGTGCCGCATGAACGTCATCGACAGCCACGCCGACCTCGTCTTCGAGGGTGGCGGCGTCAAGGGGATCGGCCTCGCGGGCGCGCTCGCGACGCTGGAGGAGCGCGAGTACAAGCCGCAGAACATCGCGGGCACCTCGGCCGGCGCGATCACCGCCGCCCTGCTGTCCGCGGGCTACAGCGCGGACGAGCTGCGCGAGATCATCATCACGCTCGACTACCGCCAGTTCCAGGATCGCGCCTGGGAGGACAAGGTCCCGCTCGTCGAGCGTTCGCTCAGCATGCTGCTCGACCTCGGCCTCTACGAGGGCAGCCGCTTCCTCGAGTGGATGCGCGAGCGGCTCGAGGCGAAGGGCGTCCGCACGTTCGCCGACCTCGTCCACGACGAGTTCGCCGACGACCCGCGCTATCGCTCGAAGCTGCAGGTGATCGCCTCGGACGTGACGACGCACGAGCTGCTCGTGCTCCCGCGCGACGCGCGCAAGCTCGGGATCGAGCCGGACGACCTCGACGTCGCGCTCGCTGTCCGGATGAGCATGAGCATCCCGGTCTTCTTCGAGCCCGTCCGGATCGAGAACGCGGAGACCGGCCGGACGCACGTGATCGTCGACGGCGGGATGCTCTCGAACTTCCCCGTCTGGCTCTTCGACTGCGAGGACGGCGACGTGCCCGAGTGGCCGACCTTCGGGCTCCTGCTCGTCGAGCCGAAGCCCGAGCTCCCGATCGGCGCCCGCCTGCCGAAGGCGAAGATGACGGGCCGCGGCCCCGGCGCGGTCATCGACTACGTGAAGGCGCTCGCCCAGACGATGATGGAGGCGCACGATCGCCTCTACGTCGAGCAGGCGAACTTCGCGCGCACGATCGCGATCCCGACGCTCGGCGTCGGTACGACCGAGTTCGACCTGTCGCCCGAGCGCGCGCTCGCGCTCTACGACTCGGGCCGCTGGGCGGCGGAGAAGTTCCTGAAGGACTGGGACTTCGACGCCTATGTGGCCGAGTTCCGGAGCGGCAAGGAGCACTCGCGCCGGCAGGCGGTCGCGAGCGAGATGTCCGCGGCGGATTAGCCCGCCTCGCCCGTCTTCCCCAGGCTCGGGGCCGCCGGCAGGACCTTCCGGGTCAAGTAGCCCGCGTGCGAGATCGCGAGCAAGCGTCACCACGCCCTCGTCCACGGCCGGCAGGGCCGTGAACGGCGCCGTCGACTCGTCGAGCATGTCTCCGAACCGCGAGGCCGTAGCCGAGGATCAGCACGACCGTGAACAGGAACATCTGCACCTTGCCCAGGTCGAGGTGGTCGTGGTCTGCTGCTTCCTCGCCGCGGAAGAGGTCGGAGAGGCGCGACTGGGCCTCGGTCTCCCAGGAGTGCAACTCGCCGCCGTGGCGCCGCTCCTTGTACTGGAGCGCCGACGGCGCGGCGATCAGGGACGCCGTCGAGATCCCCATCGTCAGCCAGAGCTCGTTCGGGATGTCGACGTTGAGCGGGGAACCGGCGTCACGCCCGATGTTCGCCAGCGCAGCCGCAAGGTAGGCGGAGAGGACGAGGATCGTCCAGAGCAGCATCTGCAGGCGGCCGAGCGTGATCCGGTGGCGCTCGTCGATCAGGACGCCGCGCTTGAGCCCGCTGACGCCGTGGCCGGCGACCGCCGCGAAGGCCGCCATTAGCGCCGCGATCAGCAGCCACGCGAGGACCGTGCGACCCCCGAGGAAGCCGAGCTGCCCGCTCGTGCGCGGCAGCGCGACCCCGATCACGCCGATTCCCGCCACGATCGCGAACAGCGCCACCGTGTGCGTGGTGCGCCAACCCTCCCGTCTCCCGACGTATGTCGCTGCGACAGTCGTCATTTGCGCACTCCCTCTCTGCCGCAGCTCGATGGTGAGACGCGAGGACCGAACCTGCCGATCGTGCTGTCAAGACGGCGCTGGGCGACGAGTTCTTCCCGCAGCTGCGAAGCTGCGAGAATCGGCCGGTGCCGAAGCCGCTATGGGCGCCGTGGCGCCTCGAGTACGTCTCGCAGGCCGACGAGCTCCCGCGGCTGCCCGCTCTGCGCCGAGGCCGCCGGCGAGGTCGAGGAGAGCCTCGTCGTCCATCGCGGCGAGACGGCCTTCGCGCTCCTGAACAAGTACCCCTACTCCTCCGGCCATCTGATCGTTGCGCCCTACGCGCACGTCGGCGAGCTGGAGGTGCTCCAGGACGCAACGGTGCTCGAGATCCACCGCGTGGGGATCGACGCGCTCGCGGCCCTGCGCTCGCTCTACCGCCCCGCGGGCTTCAACCTCGGCTGGAACATCGGCCGCGCAGCCGGTGCCGGCATCCCCGAGCACGTGCATCTGCACATCGTCCCGCGGTGGGCCGGCGATACGAGCTTCATGCCGGTGCTCGGTGACGTGAAGGTCGTCCCGGAGCACCTGCTCGCGACGCGCGACCGGCTCCGGGCGGCCTGGCCCAGCTGACGCATCCATCGAGGACGTCAGCCGGACGTGCGACGGCGGGGTCGTGATCGCGAACCACATGGCACTGCGCGAAGGTCGCCGGGCACACGAATCCCCGCGCGGACAGCCGCTAGACTGCCCCACCACGCGGGCGTAGCTCAGTTGGTAGAGCATCAGCTTCCCAAGCTGAGGGTCGTGGGTTCGAGCCCCATCGCCCGCTTGGCACGAAAGCCCCGCTAACCGGGGCTTTCGGCTCTCTCAGGACTGGCGCCCTGCTGGGTGCTGCTCGAGCAGGCGTTGCAGGAGGAGAAGGACGGGCACGCCTCCCTAAAACGATGCCCCTGACCAGTGGCGGCCGGGATCGACAAGGACGATGATCCACTCAGCCGATGGGCAGTAACCAGCAACAGCGGCTGGGCTCGAGTCGCGCCAGGACCTCAACGCACGGAGGATCCACACGGCAACTGGTGTTCTTCTGTTGGGTCGCAGGCAGCGCCGCCCTGATGGTGGTTGGTGCGTTCGGCCCCTGGCTGAAGCTGTTCGGGAACGCCGTCAGAGGCACAGACAACGGCAGCGACGGCTGGATTGTGGTCGTGCTCGCCGTCCTCGCCGGGGCGGCGTTCCTTTTGATGCGGCGGTCACAGCTCGCGGCGATCCCCGCGATTGCGGGAGGAGCGCTCGGGGCGTATACCGCGATCGAAAACCGAAGGATCCTGGACGACGTCGAGACGTCGAGTTCTGGCAGATCGGCTGGGGGTTGAACCTGGCGATACTCGCGTCGATCAGCCTCGCGATCTCCGGTCTGGTCTGGGTCATGACGTTCAAGGACCGCGCGAGGGAGCCGTTGCAGGCTGTCGAGCCGGTTGAACCGACCGCTCCGCCGGAACAGGTCTAGCTGTCTGCTCAGTCCCGACCTGTGCCACGCCAGGTCGGGACTCGGGCCGTCACAACCCTGTCGGGCTAGAAGATGCCAGTGACCTCTTCGAGCGCGCTGTTGATGCCTCCCGCGAGGAGCACGAGACCCGCGACGACCGCGAGCGTGATGACTGCGAGAACGACGCCGTACTCCGCCATCGTCTGTCCCTGCTGGTCGCGCATGAACGTGAGCCGGCTCTGGATCGAGACGAAGACCTGCGCCATGTGATTCTCCCTTGTGGGTTCGCGGGATCGGGGTGTTCCGAAACGCCCGACCTCCATCGACCATCCGTTCGGACCGCTTGAACATCGGATCACTCGATCGGCGGTGCCGCGGCCGCGGACCTAGCGGTTCACGCACGTGCCGGTCTGCTTCTTCGACTTCGCCGACCACCACGGCGCTACCTGCAGGCTGGCACGCCAGGTCAGCTTGCCCCTGGCGGAGATCCGGGCCGTGACACTGCCGTTGGTGTCCGTACACCAGATGGACGCGCCGGCCGATCGGAGTCGACCGATCGCCTCGAGCGACGGATGCTCGTGCGAGTTCTTCCCGGCGGAGAGCACGGCCCACCGCGGGCCGGACCACCTCGAGCAGCTCGTCGATCGAGCCCTCCTTCGAGCCGTGATGCGTCGCGAGGAAGATGTCGACCGGCTTGTCGACGACCGGGTCCAAGGCACCGGCTACACGCTTTGCGACCCGGCGCTCGATGTCACCGGTGAACAGACCTGTGATCCCGTTCACGGTGAGCAGGTACGCGAGCGACGAGTTCCCGGCGATCCGTGAGGATCCGCCGAGGAAGTCGCCCGCCGGCGGATTGGCGAAGACCCACTCGGCTCCGCCCCAGTCGAACCGGTCCCCGATGTTCGGGAACGTCTCCTCGAGATCGGGCTCGGCCTCGATCGCCCGCATCACGGCGCGGTTGCGTTTTGTCCCCTCCCACCACAGCGACCGGTTCCGAACGACGGTGCGCACGTCCCAGTTGCTGAGCAGCTGGGCGGCGTTCTTGGCGTGGTCGTCGTGGGCGTGGCCGAGGATGAGCACGTCGATCCGCTTCGCCTTGAGCCCTTGTCGCAGCGCCTCGTCGAGCACGTCGTAGCGGAACTCTCCGGTGTCGGACACGATGATCTTGCCGCCGATCCGCATCACGACCGCATCGCCCTGGCCGACGTTGACAAAGATGATCTTCGCGGGGACTGCCGCCGACCTTGACGTGACCGCGTCCGCTGGGCGGCCGAGTGCAAGCAAGAGTCCGAGAACGACGGCAATCGCTACGAACGGGCGCATCGGACCATGATGGACCGGCGAGCAGTCGGAGCTCAAGGCCGTCTGTCGCCGCCGCTACCCGCTTGTGCCGGTTCTCGTCAGCGTCCGGACGCGAGCGCCGTCTCGAGCTTCTTGACCACCTGGTCGATCGTGAAGCTCGCGGCCTCCTGCCGCGGCGGGAACTCCTTGAACGTCTCGAGGAACTGGGTCACGATCGCCGTTGCGGCCAGCGCGATGAAGTCGTTGTCGAGGAACCAGTCGTAGTACGTGTTCGAGGTCACGTCGGCGCGCTCGTACGGGATCGGTACGCAGGTTGAAGAGCTTCGGGACGCGCAGCGCGACGAACGGCTCCGCCCAGATCCCCAGCGTTCCCTGCTCCCGCTGCTCCATGAAGACGACCTTCCAGTTGTCGAACCGGAGTGCGAGCACGTCGCCGTCGTCGGAGTAGTAGACGAGCCCCTGCCTCGGGCTCTTGTCCGCGTCGCCGGTCAGGTACGGCACCAGGTTGTAGCCGTCGATGTGGACCTTGTAGGTCGTGTCGCCGATCTGGTGGCCCGCCTTCAGCTTCTCGACGATGTCCGGCTCGCCGGCGGCGGCGAGGAACGTCGGCAGCCAGTCGTGGTGCTGGACGATCTCGTTCGAGACCACGCCGGCCGGGATCTTCCCGGGCCAGCGGATCAGCTCCGGAACGCGGAAGGCGCCTTCCCAGTTCGTGTTCTTCTCGCTCCGGAACGGCGTCATGCCGCCGTCCGGCCACGTGTTCATGTGCGGCCCGTTGTCGGTCGAGTAGATCACGATCGTGTTCTCGGCGATCCCGAGCTCGTCGAGCTTGTCCAGCGCCGCGCCGACCAGCTTGTCGTGGTCGATCATCGTGTCGTGGTAGGGCGACTGCCAGCGCCCGGCCTGCCCGAGGCTCTCGGGCTTCGTGTGCGTCCGCAGGTGCATGTGCGTCGTGTTGAGCCAGACGAAGAACGGCGTGCCCGCTGCGTGCTGGCGCTCGATGAAGTCGAGCCCGTGCTCGAGCACCTCGTCGTCGATCGTCTCCATCCGCTTCTTCGTCAGCGGGCCGGTGTCCTCGATCCGCTGCCTGCCGACACGACCGAAGCGGTCGTCCTCCGTGTCGTCGTCATCGTCGCTCGCCCAGGAGTGGATGACGCCGCGAGGGCCGAAGCGCTCCCTGAAGTGCGGGAAGTCCTCGTCCGGCGGCCAGTTCGGCAGCTCCGGCTCCTCCTCGGCGTTCAGGTGGTAGAGGTTGCCGAAGAACTCGTCGAAGCCGTGCACGGTGGGCAGGTACTTGTTCAGGTCGCCCAGGTGGTTCTTTCCGAACTGCCCGGTCGCGTAGCCGAGCGGCTTCAGCAGCTCGGCGATCGTCACGTCCTCCGCCTGGAGACCGATGTCCAGGCCGGGGAAGCCGACCTTGCTGAGGCCGGTGCGGTAGACGCTCTGGCCGGTGATGAACGACGCGCGCCCCGCGGTGCAGCTCTGCTCGCCGTACGAGTCGGTGAAGCGCATTCCCTCGTCCGCGATCCGGTCGATGTTCGGCGTCCGGTAGCCCATCAGCCCGTCGCTGTAGCAGCTCAGGTTCGTGATCCCGATGTCGTCGCCCCAGATCACGAGGATGTTCGGCTTGTCGCTCTCGGCCACGATCTCTCCTCTCGTCAGGCCGAGGTTGCGCCGGCCCCCGTCACGTTTTCGACGACAAGCTCTCAGAGCCCGGCGATCACGTCCTCATCCCGTGCGGGTGATCGAAAGCAGCGCAGAGGTGACCGATCGGGCGCCGTCACGTACGCTCGTCGCGATGGCGGACAGCCACCTCAGCATCTCGCTGAGCCGCGGTGACCTCACCGTCACCTGGCCCGCGCGCCAGCATCTGATGGCCCGGCTGCTGCACGTGGGCACCAGAGCGCGCCTCCGCGACAGCTTCCAGGCGGCCGGCAGCACCCGTGCCGCAGTGCTCCAGACCGGGCAGCGGGCGACGCTTCTCACCGTCCTCGGTGACTGGGCGCTCGACAGCAACGGCGGCGAGCCGATGCCGCAGGAGCTCACGCTGCTGCAGGCCGCGCTCGCCCACGATCTGCACGCCGCGCAGCCGTCGCCCGCCTGAGCGAGCGCGAGCCGAACGGGCGGACCACCCCACCCTTTCGCGGGGCGCTCGATCCCCTGTCGTGCCCCAGTCTCTCAGGAGGGGGAGTTGGAGCGCCGCAACAAGGGTTGGCGGCAGCCCGCGGCGCCCACTCCCTCACCTTCCGAACCACGATCCACGCCTTTGGGCAGTACCGCTCCGGGTTGCGCGGCGCGATGATGCATGCCATGGAACACGATCGGGCCACGAGCGACGACGTGCACGTGCTCGCGTGCACGGAATGCCCGCGCGTGAGCAGCGTCACCGCCCGGGGCTGGGAGGCGCACCGGATCGACGATCCGTTCGCCGGCGACCGGCCCGGGCTCGCGTTCTACTGCCCGGACTGCGCGCGCAGGGTCTTCGGCGACCGCGAGCGCTGAGTCAGGGCCAGGCGGGCGGGCGCGGCGCCTCAGCCTCGATCCCGCTCCAATCGTCCCGCGGCGGCGAGAAGACGTCCACGACCACTGCGCCCTCCGGGCCGGCGGTCGCCGAGTGCGGCGACTCGGAGGCGATCCGCCAGATCCCGCCCGGACCGACCTCCGCTCCTCCTCGCCGACGCGGAAATTGAGCTCCCCCTGGAGCACCATCCCGAACTGCTCGTTGACATGGCGATGCTCCGGGAGCTCGGCGCCCGGCTCGATCTCGACCACCGCCAGCGTCAGCCGCTCTCCGTGCACCGCCCGCGCCCGGTAGCCCGGCCACAGCTGCTGCGGCGGGATCGAGGCGAGGTCGTCGAAGTCGGTCACGGCGACCGACGATAACGCGTCGGCCGTCGTTCAAACCGCCCGTTCGGTCAGTTTCTCCGCCCGGCCCGGCCGGGAAGAACCGGTGCGGGGAGCGACGCGCCGCGGCGTGCGGCCCGCCGACGGCGCTCGCTTACCCCTCACGCGCCGCGGTCACTCGCCGGGCGCGGTCCAGAAGACGTAGTCGGTGCTGTAGGCGACCGCGATCGTGTTGCCCGGCGTGCAGGCTCCTTCCGGAGCAACGCCGCCGGACGAGTTCAGCCGCTGCACCCATGTCGTCCTGGCCAGCCGATCGCCGTCGGGACCAGCGGTCGTCACAGCCGCCTGGAGCAGGAGCGAGGCGATGTTCCCGGGTCCACCAGGCACCGTCACCTTGCGCGCGGCCTCGACCGTGCTGCCGTCCTTGAACTCCCAGACGGGGCGGCCGCTGGCGAAGTTGAGGTAGTGGGTCCCACTCGCCTTCGGCACCTTGGCCGGCTCGTAGAGGTCGGCGACCGGATCCGAGAACAGCCAGGTGCCGTTCGCCTGGCAGGTGTAGTTCTGGCTGCCGGTCGCATGGACCTCGAGGAAGGGGAAGCTCTCCGGGGCATATGTCCGCGGGTCGAGCGCGTCGCCCGGCTGCGTCTGCGGCACGGGCATCTGGGCGCCGTGGGCTGTGGCGCTCAGCGCGGCCACCACGGCCACGCAGGCGACGATGAGGCGAATGAGACGAGCAGTGTGCATCGGTGGTCCTCCGTTCGGTTACGAGTGGTCGCGGAGGAGGCTAGGACGGCGCGTTCCCGGCGTCATCGGTGCCGGCTACCAGTCTTCTCGTGCCGCCTACCTAGGTAGAGCCCGCTGCCCGGCCGTCGCTTACGATGCGCGCGTGGCGGGCGACGAGACGTTCGACGACGTGCTCGCCGCGAACGAGGCGTACGCGCACGGCTTCCGGCTGGCGGGCCTCGAGCCAAGTGCGGCCAAGGGTCTCGCCGTCCTCACCTGCATGGACTCGCGGATAGAGCCGCTCACGATGCTCGGGCTCGAGCCAGGCGACGCGAAGATCCTCCGCAACGCCGGCGCCCGGGTGACCGACGACGTCCTTCGCACGCTCGTGCTCGCGTCGTACCTGCTCGGCGTCGACCGAGCGATGATCGTCGCCCACACGAAGTGCCGGATGGCCGCGGGCGACGAGGACGACGTCCATGCCGCTGTCGCCGGCGCCGGCGGCCCCGACACCCGCAGTCTCGCTTTCCTCGTCGCCGCCGACCAGGAGCAGACCGTCCGCGAGGACGTGCAGCGCGTCCGCTCGTGGCCCTACCTGACCCGGCTGCGCGTCGGTGGCTTCCTCTACGACGTCGACACCGGCCGCCTCGCGCGGCTCTGCTGAGCCGCGCGAGGCAGGCTCTGCTCAGCTCGACATCGAGCTGCCGGATTCGAGCAGCGTCTTCAGGTCGCTGAGGATCCAGAACCAGCCGCCGCCGCCCTGCTCGAGCGGAGCGACGCTCGCGACCTGGGCCGCGTGCTTCGGTGCGCCCTCGAGCTCGTGGGTCACCGTCAGCTGGGCGATCCCGGGAAGCTCGTCGGAGATCTCCCACGTCACGCGGGTGAAGCCCTCGGCGACGAGGTCGGGATCCCACGCCGCCCGCCACGTCTGGACGAGCCTGCGCGGCGGATCGGCCTCGATCACCTCTCCCTCGACGAGGAGCTCCGGCATCCCCATCGCCTGCGCGGCCTCGCCGGCCGTGGCGCGGTACTCGCCTCCGGGGCGCAGGTCGTACACGCCGCGCCCGGGATAGCCGTACTGCTCGTTCCATTCGGGCTTGGTGATCGCGTCCCAGATCGCCTCCGGGGTCGCCTTGATGTAGACGCGGAAGACCTGCGTGGTCACCGCGGTCTCGGCCATCGTGCTCATGCCGTTTCCTCCAGTTCCGTCTTGAGGTTCGCGAGCGCCGACACCTGACGCTCGGTGTACTTGTCGATCCACCGATCGTGGATCAACCGGATCGGGACGGGGTTCAGGAAGTGCAGCTTCTCCCGGCCCGACCGCCGCGCGACGACGAGACCTGCGTCTTCGAGGACGCGGAGGTGCTTCATGACGCCGAAGCGGGTCATCTCCAGCTCCGACTCGAGCTCGGTCAGCGTGCGGCCGTCACGCTCGAAGAGCCGGTCGAGCAGGAAGCGCCGCGTCGGGTCGGCGAGCGCCTTGAACACACGGTCGTCGTCGGTCACGCTGCGAATAATACGTGACCAAACAGTCACATGTCAAATCACCGCCCTCGGGCGTACGATCGTCGGCGTGACGACGACGTCCGACTCGGGCCGCTGGGAGGCGCTCGCCGCGGCGCGCACGCGGGGCGACGTGGGCGACGGGATCGCCTCCGTCCTGGCCCTCCTCGGCCGGCCCGACGTGATCTCCTTCGCCGGCGGCTTCCCCGATCCGGAGACGTTCCCGCGCGAGCGGATCTCCGCGCTGCTGCAGGAATTCGCGGCCGCAGGTGAGCTGAGCGCGTTCCAATACGCGCCGACGCGCGGTCTGGCCGGCCCGCTCGATGCGTTCGCAGACCGGCTGGAGCGGCTGCAGGGCCGCAGGCCCGCCGACGACGAGCTCGTGATCACGAGCGGCGCGATCGAGGCGCTCGAGCTGATCGGGAAGTCCTTCCTCGACACCGGCGACGTCGTGGTCGTCGAGGCGCCCACCTATCTGGGCGCGATCCAGGCGTTCCGCAGCTTCGAGGCCACACTCGTCTCGGTCCCGCTCGACGGGCACGGGCTCGACGTCGACGCGCTCCAGCGGAAGCTCGCGGGCGGTGTGCGCCCCAAGCTCGTCTACACGATCCCCGACCACCAGAACCCCGCCGGGGTCAGCCTCGCGGCCGAACGGCGCACGCCCCTGGTCGAGCTGGCACGCCACTACGGGTTCCTGATCGTCGAGGACGTCGCCTACCGCGAGCTCGGCTTCAGCGACGACGCGCTCCCGAGCCTGTGGAGCCTGGGGCCGGACGTCGTCGTCCAGACGGGAACCACCTCGAAGACGTTCTGCCCCGGTGTGCGGCTCGGGTGGGCAGCCGCCCCGGCGGAGATCGCCGCGCGGCTCGTCTCTGCCAAGCAGCTCACCGATCAGTGCGCGGGCGCGCTCGGGCAGCGGCTCTTCGAGGAGTCGGCCCGGCGCGGCTGGATCGACGAGCAGCTGACCCGATCGCGGGCGCTGTACCGGCGGAAGGGCGAACGGCTGCTGGCCGCGCTCGAGCGCTCGCTGCCCGACGGGACGTCCTGGACGCGGCCGGAGGGCGGCTTCTTCTCCTGGCTGACGCTTCCGCCCGGCACGGACGCGGTCGACCTGGCGGCGCGGGCGGCGGAGCACGGCGTCGGCATCGTCCCGGGGACGCTGTTCTTCGCCGACGGCCGGGGCCGCGACACCGTCCGGCTCTCGTTCAGCCTCGTCGACGAGGCTCAGATCGAGGACGGGATCGAGCGGCTCGCGTCGCTCGTCTAGCACGACGGCATACGGCCAGCCGCACCCCGATCGGCCTGCTGGCTCCCCTACCCGCGGCACGTGGGCGCTGCGATCCTCGACTCATGAGCGAACACGCCCTCCCCCGCCCCCGCCCCCGCCGACCGAGCCGCGCTCGCCGCGCGCGCCCTCCGCTTCGCGCGCACCGAGCGCGGCTTGGTCACGCTCGCTCTCGGAGCCGTCGCGCTCCACGTCGCCGACGACAACTACCTCCAGCCCGAGCCCGGCACGTCCCCGTTCGACCACCTCGCCAGCGGCCTGATCCCGATCGGCCTGCTCGCCGCGGTCGCCGCGCTCTACCCACGCCTGCGAGCGGGTGTTCGCGCCGCTGTCGTCATGACCTTCGGCGCCCTCGCAATCGGGTTCGGCGTCCCGAGCGCCTACTGGCTGCTCGAGGGCGAGGCCTCCGGCGACCACTACACGACCGGCTGGCTCTCGATCGTCGCGGGTGCCGTGCTGCTCGTCGCCGGCCCGGTGATCCTCTGGCGGTCGCGCCGGAGCTACGGCTCGCGCACGCGGACAATCGTGCGCCGCACCGCCGCGACCGCGCTGTCGGTGCCGCTGGCGTTTGCGATCTTCATGCTCGTCGTCTTCCCCGTCGGCTTCGCGTACACCTACACGCACACCGGCCGCGGCGTCGTCGAGCCCGACCTCCGCGTCCCTTACGAGCAGGTCTCGGTCACGACGAGCGACTCGCTCGAGCTGACGGGCTCGTACGTCCCCTCCAAGAACCGCGCCGCGGTG
The DNA here is from genome assembly GCA_963730405.1 of uncultured Gaiellaceae bacterium. GTDB lineage: Bacteria > Actinomycetota > Thermoleophilia > Gaiellales > Gaiellaceae > Gaiellasilicea. Next base: position 64,876 of record CAVSRW010000013.1, read on the forward strand.
ATCCTCTTCCCCGGCGCGACCCGCTCCGCCGAAGCACGCATGCTGATCCGGCACGGCTACGGCGTCCTGCTCCTCAACCCGCGCGGCCAGGGCACGAGCGAGGGCGACACCGTCCGCTGGGCGGGCGACCGCGACCTGCTCGCCGGCGCCGAGTACCTGAAGACGCGCCCCGACGTCGACGACGACCGCATCGGCGGGTTCGGCTTCTCCGTCGGCGGCGAGATCCTGATCGAGGCCGCCGCGCAGTCGACCGACTTCAAGGCGATCGTGTCGGAGGGCGCCGGCTTCCCGGCCGGCGAGGCCGACCTGACGGGCGAGGGCCACCTGCTGAGGCCGTCGCTCACGATGGTGGGACTGGCCGTCGGCGTCTTCTCCAACCAGGGGCCGCCGCCGAAGATCGTCGACCGGATCGGCGAGATCGCGCCGCGCTCCGTCTTCCTGATCTGGGCCGACCCGGGCATGGGCGGCGAGGACGTCAGGCAGCCGAAGTACTACGCCGCGGCGGGGCAGCCGAAGCAGATCTGGAAGGTGCCCGCAGCCGACCACACGGGCGGCCTGAAGGCGCAGCCGGCCGAGTACGAGCGCCGCGTCGTCGACTTCTTCGACCGCTCGCTCCTCGACCGGTAAGCCCCCTCAGCTCGAGCGCGCGAGCTCCTCCATGTCGGCGGTGTAGCGGCCCGCGACCGCGGCGCTGTTACACCGAGCGCGGAGCGCGAGGAACGACTGGCCCGCCTCGACGTTGTCCGCCGACCCTCCCCACGCCTTCAGCGCAGGCGCCTGCAGCGCGCGGCCGTAGGAGAAGGACAGCACCCACGGCTGCGGGCCGCCGTTCGGTCCAGATAGTGAGTTGATCGCGTTCAGGTTCTGACTGGCCTGCTCGTCGGACTGCCCGCCGGAGAGGAAGACGATCCCGGGCACGGCCGCCGGCACGGTCTCGCGGAAGCAGCGGATCGTCCACTCCGCCACCTCTTCGGCGCTCGCCTGCGTCGGGCAGCCCTTGCCGGAGATGACCATGTTCGGCTTGAGCAGGATCCCCTCCAGGTCGACGCGCTGGTGGTAGAGCTCGTCGAAGGTCTTGTGCAGCGTCCGCTTGGTCGCGCGGTAGCACGTCTCGATGTCGTTGTCGGCATCCATCAGCACCTCGGGCTCGACGATCGGAACGAGACCCTGCTCCTGGCAGAGCGCCGCATAGCGTCCGAGCGCGTGCGCGTTCACCTGGATGCAGTACGCGGTCGGGATCCCCTCCCCGATCGTGATCACGGCGCGCCACTTCGCGAAGCGCGCCCCGAGACCCCGGTACTCCTCGAGCCGCTCGCGCAGGCCGTCGAGACCCTCGGTCACCTTCTCGCCGGGCGCGAACGCAAGGTCCTTGGCGCCCGTGTCGACCTTGATCCCGGGGATGATCCCCTTGTCGGCGAGCAGCTGCGCGAAGGGTGTCCCGTCGGCCGAGCTCTGCCGCAGCGTCTCGTCGTAGAGGATGACGCCGCTGACCGAGTCCTCGAGGCCCGGCGTCGTGAAGAGCATGTCGCGGTAGGCGCGCCGGTTTTCCTCCGTCGACTCGAGCGAGATCGAGTCGAAGCGCTTCTCGATCGTCCCCGAGCTCTCGTCGGCGGCGAGGATCCCCTTGTTGTCGGCCACGAGGGCCTTCGCGGTCTCATGGAGCTCATTGGCGCCCATCGCGTTCTCCTTTCATCAGTCTGCGGACCTTGTCGGAAGGGTGGTAGGCGGCGATCCGCCGGACGGTGCCGGAGCGGGAGCGCATCACGATCGACTCCGTCTCGACGCCGGAGCCGCTGACCCGCACGCCGCGGAGGAGCGCGCCGCCGGTGACGCCGGTCGCGGCGACGAAGACGTCGTCGCCCGAGACGAGGTCGTCGGTCGTCAGCACGCGGTCGATGTCGTAGCCGGTGTCGATCAGCTTCTGCCGCTCCTCGTCGTTGCGGGGCCAGAGGCGGCCCTGGATCGCACCGCCCATGCACTTGATCGCGGCGGCGGAGATGACGCCCTCGGGCGTGCCCCCGACACCCATCAGCAAGTCGACGCCGGTGAAAGCCTGCGAGGCCGCGATCGACGGCGCGACATCGCCGTCGCGGATCAGGTTGACCCGCGCGCCCGACTCTCGGAGCTCCCGGATCAGGTCGTCGTGGCGGTCGCGCTCGAGCACGACGACCGTGACCTCGCTGACGTCGAGCCCCTTCGCCTTCGCGACCGCGCGGACGTTCTCGGTCGGCGTCGCGGTGATGTCGATCGCACCGGCTGCCTCCGGCCCGACCGCGATCTTGTCCATGTAGAAGGCGGCGCCCGGGTCGAACATCGTCCCCCGCTCGGCGACCGCGATCACTGCGATCGCATTCGGCTGGCCCAGCGCCGTCAGGCGCGTCCCCTCGAGCGGGTCGACCGCGACGTCGACCGCCGGGCCGCTGCCGTCGCCGACCTCCTCGCCGTTGTAGAGCATGGGCGCTTCGTCCTTCTCCCCTTCGCCGATGACGACGGTGCCGTTCATCCGGACGGTGTCGAGCACGAGCCGCATCGCGTCGACCGCAGCGCCGTCCGCCTTCTCCTTCTCGCCGCGACCGACCCAGCCGGACGCCGCGAGCGCGGCGGCCTCGGTCACGCGAACGAGCTCGAGGGCGAGGTTGCGGTCGGGTGCTTCGGCGTTCACGCGCGCGAATCCTATGCTCGGAGGGCCACGCCCGACGCGACAAGGAGGCCCGGATGGACTTCAAGCTCGAGCTCGTGCTGCTCCCGGTCACGGACGTCGACCGCGCCAAGCGGTTCTACGTCGAGACGTGCGGCTTCACGCTCGACGTCGACCATCAGCCGAACGACGACTTCCGTGTCGTCCAGGTCACCCCGCCGGGCTCAGCGTGCTCGTTCACGTTCGGGATCGGGATCACGGAGGCCGCTCCTGGGTCCTACCGCGGCACGCACCTCGTCGTCACCGACATCGAGGCGGCGCGCGCCGAGCTCGTCGGACGCGGTGTCGAGGTGGCCGAGATCCGGCATATGGGACAGGACGGCTGGCAGCCCGGAGTCGACCCTGAGCACCGCGACTACTGGTCGTACGCCGACTTCAGCGACCCCGACGGCAACACCTGGGTGCTGCAGGAGTCGAACCGCTTCCCAGGCTGAGGTCGCTACATCCGGTCGGGTGCCTCGACCCCGATCAGGTCGAGCGAGCGGGCGATCACCGACCTCGTCGCCGTGATCAGGCCGAGCCGGAACGCCTGGGAGTCCGAGCCGAGCACCTTGTGCTCGTGGTAGAAGCGGTGGAAGTCGTCCGCGACCCGGATCGCGTAGGTCGGGATCGCGTGCGGGCCGCGCCGCGCGGTCGCCTCGGCGACGACAGCGGGGAACTCGGCGAGCCGCTTGACGAGGTCGCGCTCCTCTGCGGCAAGGTCGGCGGGAGGCTCGTGCGACGGAACGGCTTCCTCGGCGTTGCGGAGGATCCCCGCGATCCTGGCGTGGGCGTACTGGACGTAGAAGACGGGGTTCTTCGCCGTCTTCTCGGCGGCGAGATCGACGTCGATCTCGATCGTCTGGTCGGGCCCCCGCGAGACGAGGTACCAGCGCGCCGCGTCGACCCCGACTTCGTCGAGGAACTCGTCGAGCATCACGACGTCACCGCGACGCTTGGACATCTTCGCCGCCTCGCCACCCCTGCTCAGGTGGACGAGCTGGTAGAGCAGCACCTCGACGCGCTCCGGGTCGTAGCCGAGCATCCGTGCCACCGCGCCGTACCAGTTACGCGTGCCGTGGTGGTCGGCGCCGAGGACGTAGATCGCGCGGTCGTGGCCGCGGTCGAGCTTGTCGGCCAGATAGACGACGTCGGCGGCGCGATAGGTCGGCGTGCCGTTCTCGGAGCGGATCAGGACGCGGTCGTCATCGTCGCCGTACGCGGACGAGCGCGCCCAGACGGCGCCGTCCTTCTCGTAGGTGTCGAGGCGTGGGAGAAACTCGGGCAGCCGCTGCTCCAGCTCACTCTGCAACGCCCAGCTGTCGTAGTGGATCCGGAAGCGCTCGAGCGTGTGCTCGATCTGCGTCAGCATCAGCGGGACCGGGTCGCCGCGCAGCGCCGCCAGGTCGGCGATGTACGCACCGTGGTAGCCGTCCTCGGGCGGCTCCTCCCCTCGCCGGCGTGCCTCGACAGAGGCGCGGAAGCGTTCCATCTGCGCGCCGGCGTCGTTGTAGTAGTACTCCCGCTCGACCTCATGGCCCGCGAACTCGAGCAGGCGCGCAACCGAGTCGCCGTAGGCGCCGTTGCGCGCCGCAGAGACGACGATCGGGCCGGTCGGGTTCGCCGACACCAGCTCCACCTGCACACGCTCCTTGACCGCGCCCGAGCCGCCGCCGTACCCATCGCCGGCGGCGAGCAGCTCGGCGAGCGCGTCGCCGTACCAGTCGCGCGCAAGCCAGAGGTTGACGAAGCCGGGGCCGGCGATCTCGGCGCGCTCGATCTGCGGCAACGCGGTCGCTTGCTCGGCGAGCTCCTCCGCGATCTCGCGGGGCGGCCGGCGCCGCGCGCCCGCAAGCCGCATCGCGGCGTTCGTCGCGTAGTCGCCGTGGGCCGCGTCATTCGGTCGCTCCAGCGCGATCTCCGTCCCCGCGACCTCGCCGAGCGCGGCCTCCAATGTCTCCAGCACCGTCACGCCGTTACTGTACGGGCGTGGACGAGGACGACTCCGGCCAGGAGCGCCAGCTCAACATCCAGATCGACGAGAAGCACCTCGCCGGCACCTACGCGAACTTCGCGAACATCTCCTTCTCCGAGTACGAGTTCACGATCACGTTCGCGCGGATCGACCACGAGGTGTCGGAGGGCGACGTGCCCGGCATCGTCGTCTCGCGGGTGAACATGTCGACGAAGTTCGCCAAGGAGCTGCTCGACGCGCTTCAGGACTCGTGGTCGAAGTACGCGACCGTGCGCGGGATCCAGGACTTGCCGGAAGCACCGCCGCGCAACTCGTAGCGCTCGTTGCGGATCGCCGTCCTCTCCGACGTCCACGCGAACCTGCATGCGTTGGAGGCCGTGCTGGCCGAGGTCGACGCGGGCGGCTTCGACGCGCTCTGGTTTCTCGGCGACCTGGTCGGCTACGGCCCGCGCCCGAACGAGTGCGCCGCGCTGCTGCAGGAGCGCGCGGCCGTCTGCCTCGCCGGCAACCACGACCTGGTCGTGCTCGGCAAGATCTCGATCGCGGCGTTCGCGGGCGACGCGGCCGCCGCCGCCCGCTGGACGCAGACCGTGCTCGACGACGAGGTCCGGAGGTTTCTGGACGTGCTGGAGCCGCAGGCCGTCGCGCCCGGCGTGGAGCTCTTCCACGCCAGCCCGCGCGATCCGGTCTGGGAGTACGTGCTCTCCGACGACGCCGCGGCCGCGGCGTTCGCGCTCACCGAGGCGCCGCTCGTGCTCGTCGGCCACAGCCACGTCGCGCTCGAGCTCTCGGACGGCGACGACCTGCGCGGCGAGCCGGCGCCGGCGGGCACACAGCTCGAGCTCGGCCGGCTGCGGCGGCTCCTCAACCCCGGCTCGGTCGGCCAGCCGCGCGACGGCGATCCGCGCGCGGCCTGGCTCGAGATTGACATTGCGGCAGGCGGGGCAACCTTCCGCCGTACCGACTATCCGGTCGGGCAGACGCAGGACGAGATGCGCGAGCGGGGTCTTCCGGAAGCGCTCGCGGCGCGGCTCGCCTACGGCATCTAGCCCGGCCCCGACCCGAGGAGCGGAATGGCGGAACTGACGAATCTCGAGACGAAGCTCGGCGAGGTGATCGGCCTCGCGATGGCCGCGCAGGCGGCGACCGAGCGGGTGGAGAAGCTGACGAAGGACTCGAAGCTGAAGAAGCAGCTGAAGACGATGCGCCAGGAGGCCGCGAAGGCGGAGAAGGACGGCACCGCCGTCGCCGCGAGCATGAACGGCAAGAAGGGCAAGATCCTCGCCGAGGCACGCTCGGTGAAGACCAAGGGCGCGAACATGATGAAGACGTACCTCGAGCGCGGCTCGGACGAGCTGGACGGCTACGAGTTCCTGACCATGGCCGAGGCCGGCGAGGTCGGGCACTGGGGCGTCCTCCAGGAGCTGAACAAGCAGGCGAGGCATCCCGGCGTGCGCGACCTGATCAAGGTCCAGCTGCCGATCCAGCGGCGTCACCTGAAGGACGTGATGGCGACGAGCCTTCAGCTGGCCGCGAAGGAGGACGCGAACGCGCCGGCGTAGCGCGGTCGCTCGGGGCTGTGCGCTCCTCGCCGCCGGGCGGCGGGGAGCCCGGCCTCAGCGGCCGCGGCTAGACGAGCGCCGGCTCGGCCGGCTGCTCGCTGGTCGTGCCGAAGGTGATGCCTTCGCGGGCGAGCGCGATCTGCACTTCCTCGCGCGCCTTGTAGATCCGCCACTTGACCGTGGCGAGCGTGACCTCGAGCGAGTCGGCGATCTCGGTGTACGAGAGCCCGACGACGTCTCGGAGGAGGAGCGCCATCTTCAGGTCGACGCTGAGGTTCTCGACAGCGCGCCAGACGGCGTCGATCGCCTCGACGCGCTCGAAGGGGGCGTCGACGACCTCGAGCGGCGGGATGTCCTCGAGGTTGACGACCGCGCGGGGCCGACGCTCGAGCGCACGCAGCTCGTCGAGCACCCGGTTCTTCGTCACCTGGAAGAGCCAGGTCGTGAAACGGCAGCGAAGCGAGAAGTTCGGCAGGCCCTGATAGACGCGGATGAAGACTTCCTGCGTCAGATCCTCGGCGAGCGAGCGGTCCCCCACGAGCCGAAGCACGTAGTTGAAGACGGGAAGCTCGTACGCACGGACGATGAGCGAGAAGGCTCGCTCATCTCCTCGCTGGGCCTTCCGCAGGACGCCGAGATCAGGCTGGGGCAGCGACAAGTGGGCGGGAGTATAGCGCCAGGAATGTAAGAATGAAGTTCGGGTTTATGCCGAACGGCACAACACCTCACCGGTCAACTCGGACGGGACGTCCAGACCCAGGAGCCGCAGGGTCGTGGGGGCTAGATCGGAGAGTTGTCCGCTCTCCTTTAGCTCTACTTCACTCGATGTGAGTACGAGTGGAACGGGGTTCGTCGTGTGGGCGGTGTGCGGGCTGACGCCGTCCGCCTCGAGCATCTGCTCGGCGTTGCCGTGGTCGGCGGTGACGAGGCAGACGCCGCCGGCCGCGTGCGTCGCCTCGACGACGATGCCAAGGCACTCGTCGGTGACTTCGACGGCCGTCGTCACGGCCGGGATCGAGCCGGTGTGCCCGACCATGTCCGGGTTGGCGAAGTTGATCACCGCGAAGCGGTAGCCGCTGCCGATCTCCTCTGCGAAGCGCGCCGCTAGCTCGCGCGCCGACATCTCCGGCCTGTGGTCGTAGCTCGGGACGTCGCGCGGGCTCGGGACGAGAATCCGCTCCTCCCCGGGCCACGGCTGCTCGACGCCACCGTTGAAGAAGTAGGTCACGTGCGCGTACTTCTCGGTCTCGGCGGTGTGCAGCTGTCGTGCGCCTGCGTTCGCAAGCACCTCGGCGAGCGTCTGCTCGACGACCTGCTCGCCGAGCGCGACGGGCACGTCGAGCTCGTCCGAGTAGCGGGTCATCGTCGTCAGGTCGTATCCGCCTTCGACGAGCTTCTGGGCCAGCTGGCGGCCGCGGTCGGGGCGGAAGTTGAAGAGGATCGCGGCGTCGTCGCGGCCGAGGCGCGGCGCTCCGTCGAGGACGATCGGCAAGAGGAACTCGTCCGTCACCCCGGCCGCATAGCTTCGTTGCACGTCTTCCAACACGTTATGGCTAGAGGTGCCGACGCCGCGCATGATCGCGTCGAGCGCCTTCTGCGTCCGCTCCCAGCGCCGGTCGCGGTCCATCGCGTAGTAGCGGCCGACGACGGTCGCGAGCCGCTCGGCCGGCAGCTCGGCCAGGTCGGACACGGCCGACGTCGGTGACACGTCGCGGCCGTCGGTGAACGCGTGGATCCAGGTCCGGTCCTCCATACCCTTCCGGCGGGCCAGCTCGAGCAGCGCCTGGAGGTGGTCGAGGTGCGAGTGGACGCCTCCCTTCGAGACGAGGCCGAGCAGGTGGACGTCTCCCCCGCGCTCCCGCGCACGCTCGAACGCACCCACGAGGGCCGCGTTCTCGAAGAACGAGCCGTCCCGGATGGCCGCGTTCACGCGCTGGAGGTCCTGGAAGAGGATCCGGCCGGAGCCGATCGTCAGGTGCCCGACCTCGGAGTTGCCCATCTGCCCCGGAGGCAGCCCGACCGCCTCGCCCGAGGCCGCGAGCGTCGTGTGCGGGTACTGCTGCCAGAGCCGGTCGAAGACGGGTGTCCGGGCACGCTCGACCGCGTTGCCGGGACCGGGCGGCGCGCAGCCCCAGCCGTCGAGGATGACGAGCGTTACGAGGTCGACGCGGCCCGGCAAATCGCTGCGAAGGAGTCGGGCTCGAGCGAGGCGCCGCCGACCAGCGCACCGTCGATCGAGTGCTGTGAGAGGAGCTCGCCGGCGTTGTCGGGCTTGACCGAGCCGCCGTAGAGAACGGGCCGGTCGAGCAGCTCCTTGATGAAGCGATGCGCCTCCTCGGCCTGCTCGGGCGTCGCTGTCCGGCCGGTGCCGATCGCCCAGACCGGCTCGTAGGCGAGCACGAGGTCCTCGTGCTCGCCCGCGGCGAAAGCGATCGCCTCGACCTGGATCTTCAGTACGAGCTCCGTGTCGCCGGACTCGCGCTGCTCGAGCGTCTCGCCGACGCACGCGATCACACCGAGGCCGGCGTCGAGCGCCGTGCGCGCCCGGCGCGCGACCATCTCGTCCGTCTCACCGAAGAGCTGCCGCCGCTCGGAGTGGCCGACGAGTGCGCCCGCGACGCCGAGCTCGACGAGCATCTCCGGCGAGACCTCGCCCGTGTACGCGCCCTGGGACTCCCAGTGCACGTTCTGCGCGTACACGCGCCGGCCGCTCTCGACCGCGGCCGGGAGCGAGACGAACGGCGGGCAGAAGACGACGTCGACGCCCCCTGGCGGCTCGAAGGCGTCGAGGAACGCGCGCGCCTCGGCCGGCCCCTTGAACATCTTCCAGTTGCCGGCGATCAGCATCAGTCCGGATTCTCCGGGATCACCGCAACACCGGGGAGCTCCTTGCCCTCGAGCAGCTCGAGCGACGCGCCGCCGCCCGTCGAGACCCACGAGATGCGGTCGTCGAGCCCGAGCTCGTTGACGGCCCGAACGGAGTCTCCGCCGCCGACGACGGTGTAGCCGTCGACCGCGGCGACGGCCTCGGCCACCGCCTTCGTGCCCGCGGCGAACGGCTTCCACTCGAAGACGCCCATCGGCCCATTCCAGAAGACGGCCTTTGCGGCGCGGATCCGCCGCGCGAAGTCCTCCCGCGTCTCGGGCCCGATGTCGAGCCCGAGCCAGCCCTCGGGGAGCGCGTCGAACGGCGCCACCCGCGTCTCCGCGTCCTCTTCGAACCCGCTCGCCGCGACAACGTCGGCGGGCAGCACGACCGGGAAGGGCAGCGGGTTCTCCGCGCGAAGCTCCTCGGCCATCTTGCCGCCCACGATCACCTCGTCCGCGCGGCCGCCCAGGTTCCGGAGCACGCCGAGCTTGTCCTCGACCTTGGCGCCGCCCGTGACGAGCACGAAGGGCCGCTCGACCTCGCCGAGCAGCCTGCCGAGATGCTCGAGCTCTGCCAGGAGCAGCAGCCCGGCGTAGGCCGGCAGGATCTGCGCCACCCCGACAGTCGATGCATGCGCGCGGTGCGCCGAGCCGAACGCGTCGTTGACGAAGAGGTCGGACGCGTCCGCCAGCTCGCGCGCGAACTCTGGGTCGTTGTCCGTCTCGCCAGGATGGAAGCGCGTGTTCTCGAGCACCTCGATCCGCTGGTCGGGCAGGAGCGAGAGCAGCCGCTCGCGCACGGGCGCGATCGAGAATGCGGGGTCATCGCCCTTGGGCCGGCCGAGGTGCGAACAGACGCGGATGCGCGTCGCGTCTCGCTCGAGCAGCAGCTCCAGCGTCGGCAGCGCGGCGCGAATACGTGTGTCGTCGGCGATCCGCCCGTCCTCGAGGGGTACGTTCAGATCGGCCCGGACGAGGACCGACTTCCCCTCGACGGGCGCGTCGCGGACCGAGCGCGGCAGCCTCAGAGCAGCTTGCCCATCAGGTCGACGAGCCGGCACGAGTAGCCCCACTCGTTGTCGTACCAGCCGAATACCTTGGCGTTGCGGCCACTCGCCATCGTCAGCGGGCTGTCGAAGATGCACGAGTACGGCGAGTGGATGATGTCGGTGGAGACGATCGGGTCGACCGAGTACTGCAGGAGCCCGTCGAGCGTGCCGGCGGCGGCCTGTTCGAACGCGGCGTTGACCTGCTCGGCGGTGACGTCACCTCCGAGCGTGACGACGAAGTCCGTCAGGGACCCGGTCGGCACGGGTGCGCGGACGGCGACGCCGTCGATCTTCCCCTTCAGCTCCGGCAGAACGAGCCCGATCGCTCGCGCGGCCCCGGTCGAGGTCGGGATCAGGTTGATCGCGGCGGCGCGCGCGCGGCGCAGGTCCTCGTGCGGGAGATCGAGGATGTTCTGGTCGTTCGTGTACGCGTGGATCGTGGTCATGAACCCCTGCTCGATCCCGAACGCGTCGTTCAGCACCTTCGCCATCGGCGCGATGCAGTTCGTGGTGCAGGACGCGTTGGAGACGATGTGGTGCGAGTCCTTGTCGTAGGCGTCGTCGTTGACGCCGAGCACGATCGTGATGTCGGGATCGGTGGCCGGCGCCGAGATCACGACCTTCTTCGCGCCGGCGTCGAGATGCTTCTGGGCACCGTCACGCTTGGTGAAGAAGCCTGTCGACTCGAGCACGACGTCGACGCCGAGATCGCCCCACGGGATCGCACCGGGATCGCGCTCGGAGAGCAGCTTGATCTCCTCGCCGCCCGCGCGGATGACGCCGCCCTGCACCTCGACGTCGCCCTCGAGCGGCCCGAGCGTCGAGTCGTACTTGAGCAGGTGCGCCATCGTCTTCTCGTCGCCGAGGTCGTTCGCGGCGACGATCTCGATGTCGGCCTTGCGCTCGAGCTGCGCCCGGAAGAAGTTCCGCCCGATCCGGCCGAAGCCGTTGATCCCTACGCGAATCGCCATGCCTGACTCCCCTGTCGGTTTCCGCGGCGGAGTCTAAGCAGCCAGCGGGTACTTGCCGCGCAGATAGCGCAGGTAGGGCTCGGGGTCGAGCCCGCCGCCCGTGATCCGCTCGATCAGCTCCCGCGGCATGAACTTGCGCCCATGCCGCCAGAGATTCTCCTGGAGCCATGCCGCGAGCGCGCCGAACTCGCCCTGCTCGAACTGGTCGTGCAGGTCCGGGATCTCGGCGGTCACCTTCTCCCACAGCTGCCCGGAGATGACGTTGCCGAGCGCGTACGTGGAGAAGTACCCGATCGCGCCCACGGCCCAGTGCATGTCCTGGAGCACGCCGAGCGCATCGTTCGGCGGCTCCACGCCGAGGTAGTCCTTCATCCGCTGGTTCCAGATCTCCGGCAGCTCCTCGAGGTCGATCGAGTCGGCGAGCAACTCCTGCTCGAGCTCGAAGCGGAGGATGATGTGGAGGTTGTAGGTCGTCTCGTCCGCCTCGACGCGGATCAGCGACGGCTCGACCCAGTTGACCGAGCGGTACCAGTCCTCGACGCTCGCGTCGCCGAGCGCCTGCGGGAAGGTCGCCTGCAGCTGGGGATAGAAGTGGCGCCAGAACGGGAGGCTGCGGCCGACCATGTTCTCCCACATCCGGCTCTGGGACTCGTGGAAGCCGAGCGAGGCGCCGTGCGCGAGCGGCGTGCGCTCGAGGTCGCGCGAGACGCCGTGCTCGTAGAGGCCGTGTCCGGTCTCGTGCATCGTCCCGAAGAGCCCGTCGAGGTTGTCCTCGAAGTACCGCGTCGTCAACCGGATGTCGCTGATCGCGATCGAGGACGCGAACGGGTGCACCGCCGTGTCGAGCCGCCACTCGGCCGGGTCGAAGCCGAAGCGCTCGATCACCTTCAGCTCGAACTCCTTCTGGCTCTCGATCGGGAAGGTGGCGCCGCGGAGCGGGCGCTTCCCGCTCTGGCGCACGGCGGCGACGAACGGGACCTGCTCCTGCTTCAACCGGTCGAAGACGGCCCGTACCTCCGCCGTCTTCATCCCCGGCTCGAAGTCGTCGAGGAGGACGTCGTACGGCTCGTCGTAGTCGTCGAAGCAGTCGACGTAGCGCCGCCGCAGCTCGAAGTTCTCGCGCAGCGCGGGCAGGAACTGCGAGAAGTCGGACTCCTGCCGCGCCTTCACCCACACCGGCATCGCAAGCGAGGCCGCGCGCGTCATCTCCGCTCGCAGCTCGGCGGGGACGCGGCTTGCCTTCTCCCAGTCACGGCGAACGAGCCGGATCAGGCTGGCCTCGTCGGAGTCGGGGTCGAGCCCGTCCTCGATCGGCCCGAGCTCGTCGAGCAGGCGACCCATCTCGTCGGAGGTGAGCGCCTGGTGCGAGAGCCGGCCGACCGTCGCCAGCTGCTCGGCGCGAACGCCGGCACCGCCCGGTGGCATCTTCACCTGCTGGTCCCAGCCGAGCAGCGCCGAGGTCCGGTCGAGATCGTGGATCTCGCCGATCCGCTCCCTGAGGTTCGCGAGCGCCGTCTCCATCGCCTGCAAACCTATCCTGAGCGGCGCCCTGGGCGTCGCATCGTTGCCTTTCGTGATAACGAGCGCGGAGTGACGCACGAGCACCAATGGCGTACTCTTGACATGGCGGGTTCGCGCTCGTCCGTCGTCGAATTCAGACCCCGTTCGGCGCCGGCCCGGAGCACGACACGTGGAGGGGGAGGTCGTCCTCGGAGCTCCCCCTCCAGCCCGCCTGTTCTTTCGGGGCGCAAGCAGAACCGGGATTCCCGGGAGGGAATCCCGGTTCGCGCCAAGATCCCTGAAGGGTCGCTTCGCTCCGCTTGCTTGGGCGCAAGCAGGACGGAATCTGCGGGAGCAGATTCCGATCCGCGCCAAGACCCCTGAAGGGTCGGCTTCGCCTCCCGGGCTCAGTGTCGAGCCGCGAGGTCCTGCAGTCTTCTCAGGCGGCGGTGGACCGAGGCCTTCGTCGTCGGCGGCTCGCACTTCGCGGCCAGCTCGCGAAGCGGGAGCTGCGGGTAGCGGAGCCGGAGCCGCGCGACCTCGTGCAGCCGCTCCGGCAGCCGCTCGAGCCCGCCTTCGCGCTGCAGCGCCCGCACCGCCTCGAGCTGCTCCTGCGCCGCGCGGCTCGTCCGGACGAGGTTCGCGTGGTCCGCGTTCGCGAGCCGGTTCGCCTCGCTCCGAGCCGCGGCGACGATCGACCGCTCCTCGAACGCCAGCACGACGTCACTCGCGCCGGCGAGCGTCAGCACCGACTCGATCGCGTCGAGACCCTTGGCGTAGGCGACGGCGTGACGGCCGCGGTCGAGCACGCCGAGCCGCACGTCGTCGGCCGCCGCGACGCCGCGCAGGAACTCGGCCCCGTCGAGCGAGGTCGTGCGCAGCTCCAGGTGGGGCGAGCGCGGCCCGGAGAGCGAGCCGCCGCCGAGGAGCGCACCGCGCAGATACGCACCCCGGCAGCAGGCGCGGCCGACGACGCGCTTCGGCGGCCGCTCGAGCGGCGCGTGGCGCGCATCGAGGACTCCCGCCTCGACGAGCGAGGCCAACGCGGCGGCGTCGCCGGACACGTGGAGCTGGTAGCGCGTTGCCCGGTCGAACGAGCGGCGGCTGTACGTCCGGATCTCGGAGCGGATCCCGAGCTGGCGCAGGAGCGAGAACGCGCGCCGCGCGACCCCGGAGGTGGCGAGATCGAGATGGAGCGCGACCTCACCGCGGCCGCGCAGATGAACGCTGCCGGCCGAGTGGAAGAGCGCCGAGATCTCGGCGAGGCGACAGCAGCCGCGCTCCGGCGCGATCGCCGCGAGCTCCGAGCGGAGCTCGTCAGAGAGCGCCATAGCCCTCGAGCCGCAGCAGGCGCCGCTTGTACTCGACCCCGAGCGAGCCGTAGCCGCCGATCCCTCCGACCGAGACGACCCGGTGGCACGGGACGAAGAGCGAAAAGCGGTTCTCGGCGCAGAACGTGCCCGCCGCGCGGGCGGCGCGGGCGCGGCCGGCGAGCGCGGAGAGCTCGCCGTAGCTGACGACCTCGCCCCACGGGACGCCGCGCAGAGCGTCCGCGAGCGCGGCCTGGAAGGGCGTGCTCCAGTCCTCGTCGAGCGGCACGTCCTCGAACGACACGCGCTCGCCGGCGAAGTAGCTCTGGAGACGTTGGAGCAGTTCCGGCACGAAGCCGCCGCCGTTCCGTGACGGATCGCTCGCTAGCGTTTCGGTAGGGGCACCGGGGGTGCCCCTGGGGGAGGTTGGGGTGCCCGAGCTGGGCGTGGCGCGAACGGCGCCCTCGAGGCTGACGCCGGGCACCGGCGGATCGTGGGCGACGACGATCTCGCCGTCGCCGACCCAGAGCTCCCCCACCCCCCAGCCGGCGACCTCGTAGGGATGCCGCGTCACGCGCATCGACCTCGACTCTACAATCGCCCCCGATGAGCGCTCCCGGCATCTTCCGTCCGCCCGCGCCGGTCAACGAGCCCGTCCGCAGCTATGCGCCGGGCACGCCAGAGCGCGAAGAGCTCCGCATCCGGCTCGCGCAGATGGAGCATGAGCGGCTCTCGATCCCGATCGTGATCGGCGGCAAGGAGGTCGAGACGAAGGAGACGACGCAGGCCGTGATGCCGCACCGCAAGGAGCACGTGCTCGCCGACGTCGCGAAGGGCGGCCCCGAGCACGTGCAGCAGGCGATCGACGCCGCCCGCGAGGCACACGTCGAGTGGTCGCGGCTGCCCTGGGAGGAGCGCGCATCGGTCTTCCTCCGCGCCGCCGAGCTGCTCGCCGGCCCGTGGCGCTCCACGGTCGTCGCCGCGACGATGCTGAACCAGTCCAAGACCGCACACCAGGCGGAGATCGACGCCGCCGCCGAGCTGATCGACTTCTGGCGCTACAACGTCGAGTTCATGCTCCGGATCTACTCGGAGCAGCCGGTGTCGTCGCCCGGTGTCTGGAACCGGATGGAGTACCGGCCGCTCGAGGGCTTCGTCTTCGCGGTCAGTCCGTTCAACTTCACCGCCATCGGCGGCAACCTGAGCGGCTCCCCCGCGCTGATGGGCAACACCGTCGTCTGGAAGCCCGCCTCGACCGCCGCGCTCTCGGCGCACTACACGCTGCAGCTGTTGCGCGAGGCCGGCCTGCCGGACGGCGTGATCAACATCGTCTACGGCTCCGGGGCCACGATCGGCGACGCCGCGCTCGCGAGCCCCGAGCTCGCCGGGATCCACTTCACCGGCTCGACGCCCGTCTTCCAGTCGATGTGGAAGACGGTCGGCGACAACATCGCGTCGTACCGCAATTATCCGCGCATCGTCGGCGAGACCGGCGGCAAGGACTTCATCGTCGCGCACCCGAGCGCCGACGTGGACGAGGTGGCCACGGCGATCGTGCGCGGCTCGTTCGAGTACCAGGGCCAGAAGTGCTCGGCCGCGTCGCGCGTCTACGCGCCGAAGAGCATGTGGCCGGAGCTGCGCGAGCGGCTCGAGACGCAGGTCGCCGAGCTGCGGATGGGCGACGTCTCCGACTTCTCCAACTTCATGGGTGCGGTGATCGACAAGGGCTCCTTCGCCACGCAGAAGGAGGCGATCGACGAGGCGCGCGCCTCAAGCAAGGCCGAGATCGTCGCCGGCGGCGACTACGACGACAGCGAGGGCTACTTCGTCGCCCCGACCGTGATCCAGACCGAGGATCCCGGCTACCGGACGATGAACGAGGAGCTCTTCGGCCCCGTCGTGACGACCTACGTCTACGACGACAAGCGCTGGAGCGACACGCTCGACCTCGTCGATCAGGGAGCGCCCTACGGGCTCACCGGCGCCGTCTTCGCCGACGACCGCTTCGCCGTCGAGGAGGCGCACCGAAAGCTCCGCTACGCGGCCGGGAACTTCTACGTCAACGACAAGCCGACCGGCGCCGTCGTCGGCCAGCAGCCCTTCGGCGGCTCGCGCGCCTCGGGCACGAACGACAAGGCGGGCTCGATGTGGAATCTGATCCGCTGGGTCAGCCCGCGGACGGTCAAGGAGACCTTCGTGCCGCCGACCGACTACCGCTACCCGTTCATGGGCTCGGACGGGGCGGATCGGCCCTAGCTGGCTGCGCAGGATGAGCATCCGCATTCGCGGACGCTCGTCGCGCGAAGACCCCTGAAGGGGCCGTTTCGCGGCCCAGTCGCTCACGCGGCGCCGCTGTAGCCTGAACGCGTGGGAGAAGTCTTCCATGCGATCGGGGTTTTCTTCGAGCAACTGGCGGGGGTGAAGTTCAGCGCCCTCGGGCTCGCGATCCTGACGCACATCCTGAAGACGATGTGCACGAGCCGCGCGTGGCGGAACACGATCGCGGCGTCGTATCCGGACGAAAACGTCCCGTGGCCGAAGGTCTACGCCGCCTATCTCGCGGGCGTCGGCGTCAACGCGATCGTCCCGGCCCGCGCCGGCGACGCGGTGCGGCTCTACCTCACTCACCGCGCGGTGCCGGAGAGCACTTATACGACGCTGGCCTCCACCATGGTCGTCCTCGCGATCTTCGACACGGCCATGGCGGTCCTGATCTTCGTCTACGCCCTCACGCTCGGCGTCCTCCCCGGCGTCGGCTCGCTCGGCAGGCTGCCCGGCTTCGACTTCAACTTCTTCGCCGCCAATCCCGAGTTCTCGGTCGTCCTCTTCGTCGCGCTCGTGATCTTCGGCGTGATCGGCTTCCTCTGGCTGCGCCTCCACGTCGCCGAGTTCAAGCAGCGGGTCCGCCAGGGCGTCGTCGTCCTCTCCGACCGGAGCCGCTACCTGCGTGAGGTGGCGCTCTGGCAGGCGGGGGACTGGCTGCTCCGCTTCGTCGCGATCTGGTTCTTCCTCGACGCGTTCGGAATCGAGCAGTCGATCCGGAACGTCCTGCTCGTGCAGGTGACGCAGAGCCTCGCGACGCTCGTGCCGATCTCGCCCGGCGGCATCGGCACCGAGCAGGCCTTCATCGTCTACGTCTTCAAGGACACGGGCATCGGCCGGGCGACGCTGCTCGCGTTCAGCGTCGGGATGAAGCTGACGCTGATCGTCGCCAACGTCATCCTCGGTTTCAGCGCGCTCTTCCTCACCCTCGGCCATACCGACTGGCGCTCGATCGTCGGCCGTGGAAAGCCGCAGCCCGAGCCCTGACGGGCTCCAGGCGCGGCCAGGCGAGGATGACGGCCGCACCCGCGAGCGCGGGCAGCGCGAGGACGACGCCGGCGACCCGCACGCCCGCGAAGTGGGCGATTGCGCCGTCGAGGAGACTCGCGAACGGCCTCACCCCGAGAAAGGCGACGCCCCAGAGGGCCATGATCCGGCCACGCTGGCTCTCCACGACGCCGAGCTGCAGACGCGTCGTCGCCGACGTGTTCGACGCGAGGTAGCCGGCGCCACAGATGGCAACGAAGACGAGCCCGAGCGGAAGCCACCGCACGAGTGAGAAGAGCACGAGGCCGCCGCCGAGCAGGGTGAGCGTGAATGCCATCCGCCTGGCGTTCCCCGCAGTGCGGCCGGCGAGCACGACCGCGGCGCAGACGGCGCCTGCTCCGAACGCGCCGAGGATCACGCCGCCGACCGTGTCCTGGTAGCCGTAGGCCTCCGCGAAGGCCGGCGCGAGCGTGTTCACGGGATCCGAAGCCCACCCGACCGCCGCGACGATGAGCAGGTAGGCGAGCAGCCGCGGATCCTTGCGGAGGAGGGGGAGGCTGTCCCGCAACCGCACCTGGCCGACGGGGCGCTCCTGCGGCCTCGTCCGCACGATCAGCAGTGCGGCGACCAGCACGAGGTAGGAGAACGCGTTGACGGCGAACGCGGCCGCGATCCCGATCGTCCCGATCGCGAGCGCTGCGAGTGCAGGACCGAGCGCGCGGGCGAGGTTGAAGGTCATCGAGTTGAGCGCCACTGCGGTCGGGAGGTCGCGCTCGGGCACGAGGGCGACCACGATCGCCTGCTGTGCCGGCGCGGCGATCGCCGCGGTGAGACCGAGCGCAAGCGTGATCCAGATCACGGACCACTCGTCCAAGCGGTCCGCAAAGGCGAGGCCCGCGATCAGGAACGACAGAGCCGTTGCGCCCAGCTCCGCCCAGAGCAGCACGATCCTGCGGTCGAAGCGGTCGGCGAGCGCGCCCGCCCAGGGCGCGAGCACGAGCACCCACGCGAACTGGGAGAAGCTGAGCACCCCGAGCAGGAGCTCGGAGCCCGTGAGCCGGTAGATGAGGATCGCGGCCGCGAGATTGTGGAACCACCCTCCGGTCGCGGACGCCGAGTTGCCGACGAAGTACAGCCCGAAGTCTCGCCGCCGCAGCACCCGCCACGCAGCGCGGGGGCCGACGGCACGTTCGTCCGTTCCCGGCTCGGCGAGGCCGCCCCCGCCACTCTCGGGCGGCTCCGTCGAACCGCCGCCGCGGCTCATCCGCGGCCGGTCTTGTGGAGCTGGGCGTAGATCGAGCGGGCGGTCTTCGCCGGCAGCCCGGCAACGCCCTCGAGCTCCTCCATGCTCGCTGCGACCACCGCCTCGGTCGAGCCGAAGTGCTGGAGCAGCGCGCGCCGGCGCGCCGGGCCCACCCCTTCGAGCGTGTCGAAGAGCGACTCGCGCGCCCGGGCCGAGCGCCGCTGGCGGTGGAAGCCGAGCGCGAACCGATGCGCCTCATCCCGAACACGTTGGAGCAGCTGCAAGCCCGGACTGTGGGGGTCGAGCAGGATCGGGTCGGACTGCTGCGGCAGGAAGACCTCCTCGACCCGCTTCGCGAGCGCGATCACCGCGACGCGCGGCAGCTCGTACGCCTGCATCGCTGCGAGCGCCGCCGAGAGCTGGCCCTTGCCGCCGTCGATGACGACGAGGTTCGGCGCCGTGGCGAAGCCCTCGTCGTACTCGTCCTCGGTGCCCGTGCGCAGCCGGGCGAAGCGGCGCGAGACGACCTCCGCCATCGCCGCGAAGTCGTCCTGGCCCTCGAGCCCGCGGACGCCGAACTTGCGGTAGTGCGCCTTCTTCGCGATCCCATCCTGGAACACGACCATCGAGCCGACGATCTCCTGGCCCTGGAGGTTCGAGATGTCGAAGCACTCGATCCGCAGCGGCAAGCTCTCCAGGTTGAGCGCCTCGCGCAGCTCCTCGAGCGCGTGCACCCGCCGCAGCTGCTTCTGCTCCGAGACGAGTGTCTCGGAGTCGAGGGCGAGTCGCGCGTTCTGGGCCGCCAGCTCGGCCAACCGCCGTTTCTCGCCCCGCGCCGGCGCGCGCACCTCGACCTTCGACCCGCGCAGCTGTGAGAGGAACTCCTGCAGCGCGTCGAGCCCCGTCGCATCCGGCGGAACGACGATCTGCGGCGGGATCGAGGGGGCGTTGCCGTAGTACTCGAGCGCGAAGGCCTCGAGCACCGTGGTCACGTCCTGCCCCTCGACGTTCTCGAGGTGGAAGCCGTGCCGGTCGATCATCTTGCCGCCGCGGAGCGGGAAGACCTGGACCGCCGCCTTGTCGCCCGCGGCGGCGACGCCGAGCACGTCGATCGAGCCGATCTCGCGCCGGTCGGCGCCCTGCCGCTCGGCCAGGTTCTCGATCGCGAAGAGCCGGTTCCGGTAGCGGGCTGCGTCCTCGAACCGCTCCTCCGCCGCGGCGTCCCGCATCTGCCGCTGCAGCTCGCGCACGATCGTCTTCGTGTCGCCGGAGAGGAAGTTGATCACGCCCTCGATGATCTCCCGGTAGCCCTGCTTCGAGATGTAGTCGACACACGGCGCATGGCAACGCTCGATGTGGAAGTCGAGGCACGGGATCCCGGAGTGCCGGCCCGGCTTCGGTCCCTCGCACGGCCGGAACTGGAAGACGCGGTTGAGCACGTCGAGGGTCTCCCTGACCTTCTTCGCGTTCGCGTACGGGCCGAAGTAGAGGACGCCGCGGCGGTGCCGCTCCCGGGTGAACATGACGCGCGGGTACTCGTCCTCGATCGTGACCGCGATGTACGGGAACGACTTGTCGTCGCGCAGCCGCACGTTGAACGGCGGCCGGTGCCGCTTGACGAGGTTCTGCTCCAGGTGGAGCGCCTCGACCTCGCTGCCGGTCACGATCACCTCGAGGTCGGCGATGCGCGGCACCAGGCGCGGGATCGAGGCGCGGTTGTCGCCGCGCCCCTCCTGGAAGTAGGAGCGGACGCGCGGACGCAGCGATTTCGCCTTGCCCACGTAGAGCACGTCGCCGCGCTCGTCGCGGAAGAGATAGACGCCCGGTTTGGCGGGCAGACCCTTCAATTTGTCCCTGACGTCTGCCATGGCGGCTACCTTAGCCCCGGCGTGAAGGGTCTCCTGGCAGCTGTCGCGGCCGCACTGGTCGTCGCTCCGCCCGCGTTTGCGGGCGGTTCCTCGATCGCGCTCGGCGCCGCCGAGGACGCGGTCCGGTCGGTGACGCTCGTCGAGTCGGAGAGCTCGATGGGCCTGCTCCGGCTGGCCGGGTTCCGCGCCGTCCGGATCACGAGCACGTGGGAGCCCGGTCTCTCCGCCCCGACCGAGCACGAGGCCGCGGTGCTCGCGAACGTCGCTGCGGCGGCCTCGCTCCACGGTGTCCGGGTCTACGTCTCCGTCTACCACGCCGGCTCGCGGACGACACCGCTGACGTCCGCGCAGCGAGCCGAGTTCGCTGCCTACACGGCCGAGATCGTCAAGGCGAACCCGACCTTCCGCGACCTGATCGTCGGCAACGAGCCGAACCTGAACCGCTTCTGGATGCCCCAGTTCGAGCTCAACGGAACCGGCGCGTCCGCACCCGCCTACCTCGCGCTGCTCGGCATCGTCTACGACGCGATCAAGTTGGCCGCGCCCGAGACGACCGTCTGGGGCGGCGCGCTCGCGCCCCGCGGCGTCGACAAGCCCTTCACCGGCCGCGACACCATCTCGCCCACCCGCTTCATCCGCGAGTGGGGCGAGGCCTACCGGCGCAGCAACCGGACGACGCCGATCATGGACGGCTTCGCGTTCCATCCCTACGGGATCAACTCGAGCTCGGCGGTCGACCTGCCGCCCACGGACTCCGACCATCTCGGCCTGATCGACCAGAACAAGCTCGTGCGGCTGCTCGGACGCGCGTTCGACGGCACGGCGCAGCTCGGTTCCGGGCTGCCGATCCTCTACGACGAGTACGGGATCGAGTCGATCGTCCCGCAGGAGAAGGCGGGGAACTACGTCGGCCGCGAGCCGACCACCACCCGCCCCGTCGGTGAACTGGCGCAGGCGTCCGCGTACGCGCAGGCGCTCAAGCTCGCGTACTGCCAGTCGAACGTCGCCGGCGTCCTCCTCTTCCACGCCCAGGACGAGCCCGGCCTCTTGGGCTGGCAGTCGGGGCTCTACTACCCGGACGGGACGCCGAAGTCGTCGCTCGCGGTCGTCCGCGACACGATGGACGCGATCGCCGGCAACACACTCGGCAAGTGCGCCGTCGCGATCAAGCCGGTCGTCGCCTTCTCGCCGCGCGACCGTAGGATCTCGCTCCGATGCGACCGCGACTGCGTCTTCCGCGCCCGCCTGCTCCGCCTTCCGACGGAGTCGGTGACGGCGTGGAAGAACGGCCGCGTGACCGCCGGCGCCCGCCAGTCGTTCGCTCTGGGAGCGAAGGTCGCTCCCGGCGAGTACAAGCTCTCGGTCACGTTCGTCCACGCGAGCCGGCCCGGTCCGGTCGTCGCGCGCGCCAGCGCGCCGTTCGCCGTGCGCTCGCGCTCTGCGTCGCGGCGCTGACGCTGGCGGCGGGCTGCGGCGGCAACGACGAGGAGAGCGGTTTCCTCGTCGGCGCGGTCGACGACGCCGTCCGCCACGAGGGGCCGGCGCTCGACCAGCTGCAGGAAGCGGGCTTCCGCGCGGTCGGGATCACGAGCATCTGGCACCCCGGGCTCGAGGCGCCGTCCGAGCAGGAGATCGCCGTCCTACGCAGCGTTGTCGAGCGGGCCGAGGAGACGAGGATCTTCCTCGCCGTCTACCAGCCCGGCTCTGCGACGACGCCGCTGACCCCGGCGTGGCGCGCCGAGTTCGCCGGCTACGTGACGGCGATCATGCGCGACGTTCCCGAGATCCGGGACGTGATCGTCGGCAACGAGCCGAACCTGAACCGCTTCTGGATGCCCCAGTTCGACGCCGAGGGCGGCAACGTCGCCGCACCCGCCTATCTCGCGCTCCTGACCGACGTGTACGACGCGGTCAAGCAGGCGGACCCGGAAGTGACCGTCTGGGGCGGCGCGCTCGCGCCGAGAGGGATCGACCGGCCAGGAACGGGCCGCGACACCCACTCCCCGACGACCTTCATCCGCGACCTCGGCGCGGCCTACGACGCGTCCGGGCGCATGGAGCCGCCCTTGGACGGCTTCGCCTACCACCCCTACCCGGTCAGCTCGAGCGTTCCGCCCGACCGGCCCACCGACCCCGCGTCGACGTCGATCCTGATGGCCGACTACGAGGAGAAACTGCGCCCGCTCCTGGACGAGGCATTCGGCCCCGGCCTCCCCGTGCTGTACAGCGAGCTCGGGGTCGAGACCGTGATCCCGCCCTCGAAGCGCCCCCTCTACGAAGCGGAGGAGGTCGCCGATCCGGTCGACGAGCCGACGCAGGCCGACTTCTACCGCCGTGCGATCGAGCTCGCCGCCTGCCAGGACGGCGTCGAGGGGCTCCTCCTCTTCCACTCCCACGACGAGCCGTCGCTCGTCGGCTTCCAGTCCGGCGTCCACTACGTCGACGGGACGGCGAAGTCCAGCCGGGACCCGGTCCGGGAGAGCATCGAAAGTACGATGTGCCCGTGAGCGCGCAGCCCGAGAGCGGTCAGTACGTCGCCTACACGTTCTTCAGGGCCGACCCCGCCTGGCGGCGCCTGCCGGTCGAGGAACGAGCCGCCATGAAGGACGCGTTCGGGGAGGTCGTCGAGGGCTTCGCCGACCGGTTCGAGCACCTGCGCGCGTACTCGACCGCGGGCGTGCGCCCCGACGTCGACTTCTTCCTCTGGAAGATCACCGAGCGCTATGCCGACCTGGGCGAGCTCGGTGCGGCGCTGAACGGGACAGCTCTCGCGGGCTGGCTCGAGACGCCGTTCAACTACCTCGCGACGACGAAGGCCTCGCCGTACACGCAGGCGCGGCGGCCCCGGAAGGTCGTCCCGAAGGGCTCGCCGTACCTCGTCGTCTACCCGTTCGTCAAGATCCGCCCGTGGTACGCACTCCCGCTCGAGGAGCGGCAGCGCGCCATGGACGAGCACATCCGCATCGGCCGCGAGTTCGAGACGATCCACAACCACACGACGTACTCGTTCGGGATCGACGACCAGGAGTTCATGACCGCGTTCGAGTGCGACGAGCCGTCCGACTTCATGCACCTGATGCTGACGCTGCGCGAGAGCGAGGCCTCCGCCTACACCGAGCGCGACACGCCGATCTTCGTCGGCGAGGGGATGACGATCCGCGCCGCCCTCGACGCGCTCGACGGTGCCTCCGCTCGAGTCCGTGCGTAGGGCGCTGCTCCTCCTGCTCGTCGCGATGCTCGCCGGCTGCGGCGGCGGCGACGAGCCCGAGCAGCAGGCAGCGGCACCGAAGGACGACGTCCGTGAGCTCGCGAACGTGCTCCAGCTCCGCTCCGACTTCGAGGCGGACGCGGGCAAGACGCGGGTCCTGCTCCTCTTGTCGCCCACCTGAGGCACCTGCCTCGCCGGCGCCCGTTGGGTGCGGGAGAACGTGCTCGACGCGGAGACGTCCGACGAGCTGCGGGTCTACGCCGTCTGGCTGAACCAGCGCGTGACCGACGAGCGGGGCGAGATCGACGCCGTCGACTCCTGGACGACCCGCGCGTGACCCAGTACTGGGACGCCGAGGGGATCACGGGAACGCACTTCGCCGAGACCGACCTCGGCGGGCTCGGCTACTCGGGCTTCGTCTACGACGTCTACTACGTCTTCGGCCCCGAGGCGGCCTGGACCGAGGAGCCCGCCCCGCTGGCCGGCTCCGGCGGCCCGGTGGTCTCCGAGGGCGCGCAGCTGCTCGCGGCGCTGCAGGCTCAGCTGTAGCCCTTGCGGCCACGACAGGATGCTGATCCTGCGCTACGAGTAGGTGTGTTCTTGGCGCCAGACGCGGAAGATCGCGTAGGCGCAGGCGCCGAGGACGAGGAAGAACGCGAGCGCGTCGCGGCCATTCGGGCGCAGCCCGATGAAGGCGCCGATGTCGACGACGGCGAGCACGATCGCGGCGTAGAAGACGTTGCGGCTGCGGTCCTGCCAGGACTCGATGTCGCCGCGCTTCTCGCGCCAGAGCAGGAAGAGGAAGAAGGCGATCGCGAGGAAGAACGCGATCGAGAGCAGGCCGCCGACCGTCGCCAGCACCGACTGCAGCGAGAGCACCACGACCACGGCCGTGATCAGCGCGATGATCAGGAACCCGCGCAGGGTGGCGTTCATATCGGTGAAGAAGCGCTTCACGATCCGGTCATGAATGCTCGCACGGCGAGCGCCGCCGCGAGGAGCGAAGTGCCGGCGAACCAGAGGAGCCGCTTCGGCCCCGCCGCAGGGGCATACATCCAGGGGGCGAGAATGGCGGCGAGCGAGAGCGACCCGTAGGCGTAGTGGAGCTCGTCTGCGGCTCGCCGGTCGTCGGAGAGGAGCAGCAGGCCGAGCGCGACCTGGGCGACGAGCAGCGTCTGCGCGAGCGCCAGCAGGTGCGCGACGATCCGCCCGGCGCCGCGCCGGCGCCAGTAGGCGAGACCGCCGATCAGCGCGCCCGCGGCCGGCACCGCGACCACGAGGAAGGCCAGAATCTCGTGGGCGCTCAGCATCGGGCGCCACCCTAGCTGCCCGCTACCAGCCGCCTCCCGTCGCGAACGTGCGGCCGAGCCGGACCCAGCGGGCCGTCGCCTCACACGGTCGCAGCATCGATCGGCAGCGGAGATCGCCGAGCTGGCTCGGGCTCAGAACGGTGCTGCCCAGCCCGACGCCGTCGCCGCTCCACGCCACGAGGAGCTGGACCCGGCCGCAGCCGCGACTGTGAACCGGAGCAGTGAGACGCGCAGTGGAGGACCCCTTCCTCGAAAGACCGCAGAGCGACGATCGTAGAACGGCGATCGGCGCGATTCACACTCCCCGCACGGTTAGGCTCGCGGCAACGAGTCGAAAGGAGCGAACGTGGTCGAGGAAGGTCAGGCGGCGCCCGATTTCGAGCTGACGAGCGACGAGGGCGAGACGGTCAAGCTCTCCCAGCTCCGCGGCAAGCCGGTCGTTCTCTACTTCTATCCCAAGGACGACACGCCCGGCTGCACGACACAGGCCTGCGGGATCCGGGACGCCTGGGGCGAGTTCGAGCGTGCCGGCGCGGTCGTGCTCGGCGTCAGCCCCGACGACGAGCGCTCTCACGTGAAGTTCAAGGAGAAGTACGGGCTGCCGTTCACGCTGCTCGCCGACACCGATCATGCGACGGCCGACGACTACGGCGTCTGGAAGGAGAAGAAGTTCGCCGGCAAGACGTACATGGGCGTCGAGCGCTCCACGTTCGTGATCGACGCGGACGGCAACGTCGTCAAGGAGATGCGCCAGGTGAAGCCGGACACCCACGCCGACGACGTGCTGGCGGCCCTCTCCTCCTGAGCGCGCTCCCGCCGGAGCTCGCGGACGCGATCGAGCGGCTCGTCGCGCGGGCGGGCGGCGGTGTCTCGGCCGAGGTCGAGCGGCTCTCGGCGGCCTACCGCAGCGACCGCCCCGCACGAGCCGCCAGGACGGAGGCCGAGGTTGCCGCGTACCTCGCCTACCGGGCGCCTGCGACCTTCGCCGCCGCGACGTTCGTCTTCGACCACGTGCGCCGGCAGCGGCCGAACTGGGAGCCGCGTTCGCTGCTCGACGCCGGCGCCGGGCCAGGCCTGGCGGCGTGGGCGGCGCTCGAGATCTGGCCGTCGCTGGACGAGCTGACGCTGGTCGAGGTCGAGCCGTCGATGATCGCAGCGGGACGAGAGCTGCTCGCGGACGCGACGTGGATCGCAGGCGACGTTGCCGACACCCGCGGGGCGGCCGATCTGGTCGTCGCCTCCTACGTCCTCGGCGAGTTGCCCGACGCCACCGCCGCAGCGGACCGGCTCTGGCGACAGTGCACCGACACGCTCGTCCTGATCGAGCCGGGGACGCCCGCCGGCTACCGCCGCGTCCTCGACGCGCGGTCGGCCGTGCTCGCCGCCGGCGGCCACACGGTCGCGCCGTGCCCGCACGACCTCCCGTGCCCGCTGCCGGCCGACGACTGGTGCCACTTCGCCGTGCGCCTGCCCCGCTCGAAGCTCCACCGCCGTGCGAAAGGCGCCGAGCTCGGCTACGAGGACGAGAAGCTCTCGTACGTCGTCCTCTCACGGGAGCCGATGCCGCCGGCCAGGGCACGGGTCATCCGCCGGCCGCAAGCGCGGTCGGGCCACGTCAACCTCGTCACGTGCGAAGCCGACGGCGTCCACGCGCGTACGGTGAGCCGGAAGGATGGAGCGCTCTACCGCGTCTGCACGGGACGCGGCGTGGGGCGACGCTATCGAGCTCGGACGCGGGCCACGGCCTTGACTGCTTCGGACGTCCGGAGGGCGGCGAGCAACACCTCGCCGTCGAGGGCGGAGACGAGCTCGATCTCGTCGCCGGGATCGATCGGCTCGCGGTAGTCGAGCTCCGCGACGAGCGGCGCGGCCGGATCGAGCCCGCTCCCGGCGAGCGCGTGCTCGACCGCCTGCCAGTGGATCGCATTGTTGACGTGGCCGTGGCGGTCGAAGTCGCTCGCCCGCACGGGCCAAGGCCGGCCGGAGGCGCCCGCCGCCGGCTCGGGCAGCTCGAGCTTCGTCGACACGTGCCGGCCGCCGCCCGCCTCCTCGTAGACGCCGAAGCCCTCGATCCGCGCCGGCCGCTGGTCGGCCCCGAGGTGGATCCAGACGCTGTCGACCTCCGCCCGCCCGCCCCGATCGCCCTCCACCGTCCAGCGCCGCCCGGCCGCGATCGCGGCCAGCCCGCTCGACCAGGTGACGAGCCCGACTTCCTCGTCGCCGCGGAACGGCTCGTGCACGTCGATGCGGATCCGCCGCACGAACCAGAGATGCGAGGGCGTCCCCCACCCTGTCTCCTGGACGTCGTCGATCGCGACGTCCTGCAGCAGCCGCGCGATCGCGTCGAGCCGGACACGTCCGCGCGGGTCGACGTCCGCGAGCCGGATGCGCCGCCGCGCCGAGAACGTCCGCCCCTGCGCCGGAAGCGGTATCGCGGGATCGAGCACGGCCGGGCGAGCGTACCGGTGGACGTGCTGCCCACTTCGGCCTCTGGCGCCCCGGTCGCGACGCGGAGGCCGGAGGAACAGTACGGAGGTACGGGCCTTTGGCTGGAGCGTCGCGAGCGGGGCGAGGTGACGCCGGAGGGCGGCTCCGCCGCCCGGGAGGCGGCGCCGGCCAGTGGCCGAAGGTGCGGATGAGAGGACTTGAACCTCCACGCCCCGAAGGGCACACGGACCTGAACCGTGCGCGTCTACCAATTCCGCCACATCCGCGCGGAGCGTCAGTGTAGCCAGCCTCCGGCCGCTGCCGTAACACCGTCTTAAGACGTCTCACCTACCATGACCGCCGTGCGCCGGGGCCTCCTTCTCGTTCTTCTGTGCCTGCCCGCATTGCCCGTCGCCTCTGCCCAGGCCGACCGGCCGCCGACGGACCCGGACCTCGTCGAGGTCGTCGTCACGCTCGCGCAGAAGCCGCTCGCGACGACGACGTGGCGCGCCGGACGGCAGCTGCAGTCGCGCACGCTCGCGACCGCGCAGGCGGGCGTCGCGAGCCGGATCGAGACCTCCGTGCCGGAAGCCCAGATCCGCTGGCGCTACCGGCTCGTCGCCAACGGGATGGCAGTTGTGGTTCCGCGCTCCCAGCTCGCGCGGCTGACGTCGCTTCCCGGCGTCGAGACCGTCTATCCCAGCGTCCGCTACCGGACGCAGCTCGACCGGAGCCCGCAGCAGATCGGCGCGCCGACGCTCTGGACGCCCGGCCTCGCCTCCGCCGGGCAGGGGATGAAGATCGCGATCATCGACGAGGGGATCGACCAGACGCATCCGTTCTTCTCGCCGGCCGGCTACACGATGCCGCCGGGCTTTCCGAAGGGCCAGACCGCGTACACGACCGCGAAGGTGATCGTCGCGCGGGCATTCCCCCCGGCGCGTCCCGTCTGGAAGCATGCCTCGAAGCCGTTCGACCCCGAGTTCTCCTCGCACGGGACGCACGTCGCCGGGATCGCCGCCGGGAACGCGAACACGCTCGCCGAAGGCAGTCGGATCTCCGGCGTCGCGCCGCGCGCCTACCTCGGCAACTACAAGGCGCTGACGATCCCGACCGACGCGGACGTCGGCCTCGACGGCAACTCGCCCGAGCTCGTCGCCGCGATCGAGGCGGCGGTAGCGGACGGGATGGACGTGATCAACATGTCGCTCGGCGAGCCCGAGATCGAGCCGTCACGCGACATCGTCGTGAAGGCGCTCGGCGCGGCCGCGCGTGCAGGCGTCGTGCCGGTCGTGTCCGCGGGCAACGACTTCGAGGAGTTCGGGCGGGGCTCGGTCGGCTCGCCCGGCGCGACCCCCGAGGCGATCACCGTCGGTGCGGTCACGACCGCCCGCGGCGGCCCCGACGACGTCGTTGCCAGCTTCTCCTCGAGCGGGCCGACCCCGCTCTCGCTGCAGCTGAAGCCGGACGTGTCCGCACCCGGCGCCGGGATCTTCTCGGCCGCGCCGCGCGGCGCCTACACGACCCTGTCCGGGACGAGCATGGCCGCGCCGCACGTGGCCGGGGCAGCCGCGCTCCTGCTCCAGCGCCACTCGACCTGGACGCCCGCACAGGTGAAGTCCGCGCTGACGTTGACAGGCACGCCGGCGTTCGCGACCGACCTGAAGGCGGAGGAGACCCCGACGCTGCGCGGCGGCGGCGGCGTCGTCGACCTGCCGCGCGCCGACACGACGCCGCTCTTCACGGCCCCGGTCGCGTTCTCGTTCGGCCTCGTGCGCGGGAACACGAGCACGACGAGGTCGGTCGAGCTGACTGACTCCGGCCTCGGCGGAGGCGGGGTCTGGACGGTCTCTCTCGAGCAGCAGACCAGGCCGCAGGGTGCATCCGTGCTCGCTCCGGCGTCGGTCACCGTTCCCGGCAAGCTCGATCTGACCGTGCGGACGACGCAGCCCGCCGACGGCGAGGCGACCGGATATGTCGTGCTCAGCCGTGGGACCGAGCGGCTCCGCATTCCGTACTGGTTCGGCACCGGCACCCCGACGCTCGCCGGCACCAGAGCGGCCGCACTCCGGCGGGCGGGCACGTACAAGTCGACCACGAAGGGCGGCTCGAGCCGCGTCGCTCGCTACCGCTACCCGGAGAGCCCGGTCGGCTTCGGCTTCTCGGCGGTCCTGCCGGGGCCGGAGCGGGTCTTCCGTGTGACGCTCGCACGGCCGGCAGCGAACTTCGGCGTCGTCGTCACGAGCCGCGCCGGCGGCGTGCGTGTCGAGCCGAGGATCGTCCATGCCGGCGACGAGCGCCGCCTGACCGGGTACGCCGCGCTTCCGTTCAACCTCAACCCGTACCTGCGCACGTTCGGCGACCTCGTGCTCGCCGCCGGCACGATCCTGCCCGCGGCCGGCGCCTACGACGTCGTCTTCGACAGCCCCTCCGCCTCGCGTGCAGGCGCCTTCACGTTCCGCTACTGGCTCAACGACGTCGCCCCGCCCAGTGCGACGCTGCGAACGCGCAGCGTGCGGGCCGGCGGCCGCCTCCTCGTGCGGGCCTCCGATGCCGGCTCGGGCGTCGACCCGGCGTCGCTGGTCGTCCGGATCGACGGCGACGAGCGCCGCGCGTCGTTCGCCGCGGGCGAGGTCCGAATCCCGACGGCGGGCCTTCGCAAGGGTCGCCACACGCTCCGCCTGCAGATCTCCGACTACCAGGAGTCGCGGAACATGGAGAACGTGGGCCGGATCCTGCCCAACACAAGGATCCTGCAGACGACCTTCGCCGTACGCTAGGCGGATCCCGATTCGCTGAGCGGATCCGCTAGCTCCCGGCGCGCCGCTCGCGGTGCGTAGACCGGTGGGACAGTACGGCGGTACGGCCCGCCGGGCGAAGCGCCGCGAGCGGCGCGAGGCCACGCCGGAGGCCGGCTTCGCCGGCCGGGAGGCGTGGCCGGCCAGGGGCTAGCGGCGGCGGTCCTTCTCTTCGATCGTCGGCAGCTCGGCCAGGTCGCGCTGGACGCTCTCGGCGAACTCCTCCTCCTCGGAGCGGATCACCTTGAAGGTCGCCTTGCGCCGGCTCCGCTCGCGCTGCCGGCGCGCGTCAGCTCCGACGAGCTTGCCCAGACGCGACCACTCTGCGCCGATGACGACGGCCGCAGCGAGAACCAGCAGAACGATCCAGGGCCAGCTCACACGGAAAGTGTACCCCGCCCATCCCAGAGCTACAGTTGCCGCATGGTCTTGCTCGCCCGGCTCGTCCTCGCGGCGAGCCTCTCCGCACTCGCAGTACCCGCTCTCGCGCACGCCGAAGAGCGCACGCTGACCTTCACGACCCCCTCGATCTCGGTCGAGGGCTACGGCGTCGCCCAGCAGCCGATGTTCGCGGAGTCACCGAAGGTCAACGGCTACGTCGTCGGCATGGAAGCGGAGGTCGTGGACGCGCAAGGCCGCGTCCAGGGCCGCGACAAGGTGATGCTGCATCACATCGTCTTCGCCAAGATCGGCGTCCCCGACTACACCTGCGGCGGCCCGGCGCAGCGTTTCTTCGCCGAGGGCGAGGAGCGGCTCGCGCTCTCGCTCCCGCGCGGCTACGGCTACCCGAACAAGGCGACCGACCGCTGGGGGCTGCTCTACATGCTGATGAACCACAAGCCTCAGCGGCTGACAGGCTTCATCCGCTACACGGTGCGGTACGTCACCGGCGAGACGCTCACGCCTGTGAAGCCGATCTGGCTCGACGTGCGCAACTGCAGCGGCCCCGACCCGGTCTTCGACGTTCCGGGCGGCGGCAGGGCGTTCTCGACGTTCACGAAGAGCGCAAGCTTCACGATGCCCGAGAGCGGCCGGCTGATCTCGGGAGGCGGCCACCTGCACGGCGGCGGGATCCGGCTCGAGCTGCGGAACGCCTCCTGCGGGACGATGCCCTTCGCGTCGCGCCCGACCTGGGGCGGCCCGAAGCCGCGACCGCTCCTGCACGAGCCGGGCCCGACGAAGATGTCCTCCTTCCGCACGACCGCCGGGATCCCGGTCGCGAAGGGCGACCGGCTGCGACTCGCGGCCGTCTACGAGAACTCGGCGCTGCACACGCGGGCAATGGGGATCATGCTGCTCTTCCTCGCGCCGGGCGCCGTCGACGGCTGCGGCGCCACGCCCCGCCTCGACGTCGACCTGGGGCGCCCGTCGATGCCCCCTCCGTTCTTCATGCCGCTGCCGCGATCGCCGCAGGGGCCCGTCTCGACCGCGAAATCGACGTGGGTCGGCGACTACCGCTACGGCGTCGAGCGGATCGTGCTCCAGCGCGGGGCGACGTTCACGTGGAGCTTCCGCGGCTCCGTCCAGCACGACGTCACGGTCGTCGGTGGGCCGGTCGGGTTCTCGGCGCCGTGGACGCAGTCCGGCGTCTTCCGGCACCGGTTCACGAAGGCCGGCACCTACCGGCTCTTCTGCTCGCTGCACCCGGCCAAGATGGTGCAGCAGATCACCGTCCGCTAGCTAGACCCCGCGCCGCACCGGCGCTAACGTCACAGGGGACTCCGAGCAGAGGTGTCATGCGCTCTCTCCGACCCACGTTGCTGCGGCGCATCGTCGGCCTCACAGCCGTGGCCGCTAGCGGGCTCGCGGCTGCCGCGCTCCTGTACGGCTTGAGCTCCGGCGACGAGCTCGCACCCGGTGCGGAGCCGACGGGAACGAGGCCGACGACGATGCCGACCCCGACGGTCGGGACGCAGACCCAGCCCGGAGTGGGCACCGGCGACCGCTTGTCCGCGATCGACAAGGCGCTGGCCGAGCTCGACCTTGCCAACATCGCCTTCAACTCGCCGCGGACGATGCGCCTGCACGAGCCGGTCGTGATCCAGCTGCTCCTCTCCGGCGGGCGGACGATCGCGGAGCTGCAGAAGGAGCTGACCGCGATCGGCGAGGAGGAGGGCGAGCAGATCCGAGTCTCCGACACGATGGAGGCCCATCTGACGGGCGCCGGCTTCGCGATCGAGGAGGTCACGCCGACCACGCAGCTCGTGGCGACCGACGGGGTGACGGAGTGGAAGTGGGAGGTCGAGCCGACGAAGACCGGGGAGCGGCGCCTCCACCTGGCCCTCTCCGCGCTGATCGACCTCGGCGGAAAGGAGCGGACGTACACCGTGAAGACGTTCGAGCAGACGCTCGAGGTGCGGGTCGCGTTCCGCGAGCGGCTCGAGACCTTCGTCGAGGACAACTGGCAATGGCTCTGGACGGCCCTGCTCGTCCCGCTCGGCGCTGTGCTCCTGCAGCGCCGGCGGCAGCGCAGGACCCCGCCTAGCGGCTCGACTCCTCCAGATGCTGCAGCGCGACCGACTCCGCACTGAGCGGCACGAGCTCGAAGCGGTCGACGTCGACGAGCCCGTGGTCCGTGATCTTGAGGCTCGGGATCACCGAGAGCGCGAGGAAGGCGAGCGACTGGAAGGGAGACTCGACCTCGGAGCCGAGTGCGTGCACGGCCGCCACGGTCGCCTCACTCGCGTCGATCACGTCCTGGAGCGGCCGGTCGGAGACGAGCCCCGCAACGGGGAGCGGCAGCTCGGCCGCGACCTCGCCGCCGTCGACGACGACCAGCCCGCCGCCGATCTCGACGAGCCGGCCGACGACCCGCGCCATCTCCTCATCGCTCGTCCCGACGACGATGATGTTGTGCGCGTCGTGCGAGAAGGTCGAGCCGAACGCCCCGCGCCGGAGTCCGAATCCCTTGACGAACCCGCGCCCGATCCGGCCGGTGCCGAGATGCCGCTCGATCACGGCGATCTTGGCGAGGTCGCGCTCCGGGTCGGCACTCCCGTCCGTGAGCTCCTCGACGAGCTGCTCGGTCACGATCTGTCCAGGGACGAGGCCGATCACCCGCACCTGCCCTCCCTCCCACTCGACCGCGAAGTCCTCGGGCTCGACCGGCCGGATGCGCACGCTCTGGGTCACCCACTCCGGCACGGGTGTGGGCGGGATCTGCTCGACGGCACGGCCGCGCTTGAGCACGACCCCAGGGACGAAGCGCTCGAGGTCGGGGAGCAGCAGCAGATCGGCCTGGTACCCGGGCGCGATCGCGCCCAGCGTCTCCAGCCGATGCCACAGCGCCGGGTGGTGCGACGCCATCACGAGCGCGTCCTCGGGCGCGACGCCGAGAGAGACGGCGTCGCGGACGATCGCGTTCACGTGGCCGTCCTCGGCGATGTGCTCCGGCTCGCGGTCGTCCGTGCAGAAGGCCATCCGCGACGGGCCGAACTCGGCGACGAGCGGGGCCAGCGCGCGCAGGTTGCGGGCAGCGGACGCCTCCCGGATCAGCAGCCACATGCCTGCACGCAGCCGCTCCCGGCCCTCCTCGGCGGTGAACGCCTCGTGATCGGAGCGGATCCCGGCGGCCGCGTACGCCTGGAGCGCGTGGCCGAGGACGCCCGGCGCATGCCCGTCCACGTGATGCTCGCCCGCGACGGCGAGCTTCGCCAGCTCGCTCTCGCTGCCGGCGACGACGCCGGGGAAGTTCATCATCTCGGCCAGCCCGATCACGAGCCGCCGGCGGAGCAGGCTCTCGAGATCGCCGGGGGTGAAGGGTCGGCGCGGCGACTCGAACTGCGAGGCCGGCACGCAGGAGGAGGCGGTGAAGAAGACGTCGAGCGGGAGGTGCTCGCACACGTCGACGAGCCAGTGGACACCGTCCGTGCCGAGCACGTTCGCGATCTCGTGCGGGTCGGCGACGACGGCGGTCGTGCCGAGCGGCAGCACGAGCCGCGCGAACTCGGAGGGCAGCAGCTTCGTCGTCTCGAGATGCATGTGGGCGTCGATGAACCCTGGGACGACGTAGGCGCCGTCGGCGTCGAGCGTCTCCTGGCCGTCGTAGGAGCCGAGGCCGGCGACGACCCCGTCGCAGACGGCGACGTCGACATCGAGCCACTCGCGCGTGAAGACGCTGAGGACGCGGCCGCCGCGCACGACGAGGTCGGCCGGCTCGTCACCCCGCGCCACCGCCAGCCGGCGCCGCAAATCACCCGTCTGCGTCATCAGTGTCCAGTCTCGGTGCCGATATGCCAAGTATGAGCATGAACGCGCAGATGATCGTCGGCTACGCCGTCGTCTGGGTCGTGCTGATCAAGGCGCTCTTCACCCGTGCCCGACTGATCCCGGCCGAGTGCCCGCGCTGCGGCCGTCTCTTCGAGCGGCGCGAGCTCGGCGGCACGATCTGCTCCTGCAGCCGCGGCTAGAACACCTTCATCGGCAGCCGTGAGAGCGGCTCGCCGCCCTCGTCCGTGACGAGCCACGTGTCCTGCATGTAGAGGCACGCCTTCCCGTCGGCCGCGATCGCGTGCGGGTGCATCGAGAGCACCATCCCGGAGCGCAGCACGGTCTCCATCCCCTCGCCGACGCGCGGGTGCTCGATCATCGTCATCCCGATCGAGTGGCCGGTGACGTGGCCGAGGTGGTAGCCGCGGTCGGTGAAGCCCTTCGAGACGGCGCGGTGGACGTCGTGCGCGGTGGCGCCGTCCCGCATCGCGTCCCGCGCGGCGGCGTGGTACTCGCCGTACGCCTCGACCATCGGCTCGACGTCGGCGGGCACGTTGCCGATCGCACGCGAGACCTCGACCCAGTGCATGCCCGGCCCGGCGACCTCGAGCGACGGGAGCACGAAGTCGCCGAGCGTGGTCTCCTGCTTGGCGATCCCGAACTCCGGCCCGATCAGGACCATGTTCATCGTCAGGCGGCCGCAGCCGCGCTCGACGAAGAGCTCCTCGGCCGGCGCCATCACCTCGGCCGCCGTCCTCCCCGGCTCGTACGCCGCGAGGAACGCCTCGAAGCCGTCCTCGTTGATCCGGACGCTCTCGCGGACGGACTCGAGCTCGGCCTCGCTCTTGACCGCGCGCGCCAGGTCGAACTCGGCGTCGAACGGGACGAGGTCGAGGCCGTCGAGGGCGCGGAAGTCGCGCACGGTCATGATGTAGTCGAGCCCGTAGACGCCGATCCGCCTCCAGCCCCGGTCGCGCGCCGTCTGCGCGATGTGCTCGCCCGGCCGGTCGTGGAAGACCTGCTCGAGCTGCGCCGTCCCATGTTCGCCGACGTAGCGCGCCTCTGTCGGGAAGACGATCTGCGGCTCGCCGTCGGCCGGCACGACGACATACGCATAGCGGTGCACGATCTGGAAGCCCGAGAGGTAGGTCACCGAGCCCTCGAAGCCCGAGTACTCGCTGCCGGAGACGATCAACGCGTCGAGGTCGCCGTCGGCCATGGCGGCCCGGACGTTCGCGTAACGGCGTTCTAGCTCTGCGTCCACGAGGCTTCAACTCCTTTGATCAGGGCCACGACGGCCTCGTTGAGCGGGGTCGGGACGTCGTGCTCGCGCCCGAAGCGGACGATGCCGCCGTTGAGCCAGTCCACTTCCGTGAGTCGCCGCGCCTCGACGTCCTGGAGCATCGACGCCTTGTGCCCGTAGGCCACCTCCGGCTTCGCGGCGTGGTCGATCAGCTCCTCCGGGTCGGCGTCGAGCACGATCCCCTGGGCGTCGGCGACCGCCTTCCCTTCGTCGACGAGGCCGCTGACGAGCCGGCGGAGGTCGGGACGCTCGCAGACGCGGCCGTGCGTGAGCCCGGTCAGGGCGCCGATCGGATTCGTCGAAGCGTTGAAGATCACCTTCCGCCACTGGGCGCCGCGCGCGTCCTCGACCGCCGTCGTCGGCATGCCGCCGCGCGTGCAGGCCTCAGCGAGCCGCTCGATCTCCTCCCGTGAGGCGGGGCTGGCCTCGAACGGCCCGAACGTCGTGTCGCCCTTGACGTCCCACTGCACCACCCCCGGCTCGAGGATCTTTCCCGCGGGGAAGGTCGTGCCCCGGATCACGCGGGCGACGTGGGGCGCGATCGCCTCCTCGTTGCCGACACCGTTCTGGACGGAGGCGACGGCGCCGTCTGCGAACGCGTGCGCGGTCGCCGCGATCGCTGCCTCGGTGTGCATCGCCTTCGTAGCCACGATCCCGTACTCGCAGGGCGGCAGCTCGGCGGCGACGGCGGTTGCCCGGATCCCGGTCGAGTGCACCTCCCCCGCCCCGGTCAGCCGCAGGCCGCGCTCGTTGATCGCGTCGACGTGCTCCCGGGCGAGGTCGTAGGCCCACACCTCGACGTCGTCGAGCGAAGCGAGATTGGCGGCGAAGAGCGAGCCGACGGCGCCGCAGCCG
>CAVSRW010000014.1:0-212496 GCA_963730405.1 uncultured Gaiellaceae bacterium
CGCAAGGCCACATACGGTCCATTCACCTCTGCCGGCCGGCAGCAGGGCGGAGGCGGCTTCGACGAAACTTTGGCTCGCTGATCTACCCGGCCTGCAGCGCAAGTCCGGGCAGGGTCGTAACGCCTACGCCGGCGGGCGACGAGAGCTTGCACGACGACCATGTCGTCGCTGGCGGATGCGATGCATGGGATGAATCCTTCTTGGCGACACACCGTGATCAGCTCGACCCGGCACCGCTCGCAACCGCCGATCCAGGCGGAGTGGCGATGGTTCGCGATGCTGTCGTCGGCTGGTCCATCCTCTCGATGTCTCAACGTCCCGCGGCCGCCGCGGCCGCCTACTGAGGAGGCACGATGACCAAGCTCAGGTGTCATATCTCGATCTCGCTGGACGGTTTCGTCGCCGGCCCGAACCAGAGCGAGGAGAACCCGCTCGGCGAGGGCGGCGAGCGGCTCCACGACTGGGTGGTCCCGCTGGCCGCCTGGCGCGAAGCCCACGGCAAGCAAGGGGGCGAGGTGAACGAGAGCGCGCGGATACTCGAGGAATCGCGCGAGAACGTCGGCGCTGCGGTGATGGGCAGGAACATGTTCGGCCCTGTCGGGGGTGGTGCCTGGGGCGACGAGCAGTGGACGGGCTGGTGGGGCGACAACCCGCCCTACCACTACCCCGTCTTCGTCGTCACCCATCACCGACGTGATCCCGTGGAGATGGAGGGAGGAACCACGTTCCACTTCGTCACCGACGGAATCGAGTCCGCGCTCGAACAGGCACGGGAGGCCGCCGGGGGCAAGGACGTCATGCTCTGGGGCGGCGGCGACGTTGCCGGGCAGTACCTGGCAGCGGGACTGCTGGACGAGCTCGAGCTCCACGTCGTTCCGTTGTTGCTCGGCGACGGTGCTCGCCTCTTCGACAATCTCGGGGACGCGGAGGTGCGGCTCGAGCAGGTCCGAGCCGTCGAGGCGCCCGGCGTCACCCACCTCAAGTACCGGGTGGTGACGTGAGCCGCGTCGCCGCCAACCTACCCGGGCGCCTCAACTCCACCATGTCCCTGGGTCTGGCGACCTGGCCGGCCCCAGGCCGGTATAGCCTCGGAGGGACGTGACCGCCGATTCGCTGCGACGGTGGTGCCTGGCAAGGCCGTCTGCGGTCGAGGAGTTCCCGTTCGGCCCGGAGACCTCCGTCTTCAAGGTCGGCGGGAAGATGTTCGCACTGACCGCCCTCGACGCGCGGCCGCTGACCGTGAGTCTCAAGTGCGAGCCGTCCGTGGCTGAAGCGCTCCGCGCCGAGCACTCCGCCGTCCGTCCCGGCTACCACCTGAACAAGCGTCACTGGATCACCGCCACGCTCGACGACTCGCTCCCCGACGAGCTGGTCTTCGGGCTCCTCGAGGACAGCTACGAGCTCGTCGTGGACGGCCTGCCGAAGCGCGAGCGCGACGTCCTTCGCTCGCGCGCGCGCGAGACCGAGGACGCCGGCCCCGGCTCCTCGACGCTTCCTGGATGAGCGCCGACCGATGAGCCTTCGCCATCCTTCGCGTCTAAATCGGTAACCGCGACGAAGGAGGCGCATGCAGACTCGCATGCTGCTCGATGGTTTGGCCATGCCCGAGTCGCCTCGCTGGCACGACGGCCGGCTGTGGTTCTCGAACTGGGGAACGAGACAGATCGTCGCCGTCGACCTGGACGGCAAGAGCGAGGTGGTCGGAGAAGGCCCGGACGGGCTCGGGTGGGCGACGAACTGGCTCCCGGACGGACGTCTGCTCATCACCGGCCCGGAGCTGATCCGGGTCGAGCCCGACGGGGCGCGCGTCCGACACGCCGACCTCAGCCACATCTCGCCGCTCGGGTGGAGTGAGATCACCGTCGACGGGCGCGGCAACGTCTACGTGAACACGATCAACTTCGACTTCGCCGAGTTCAACGAGGTGCTCACGAGCGGAAAAGCGCCCGGCAAGATCGCGCTCATCACCCCGGACGGCGAGGCCCGCGAGGTGGCGGACGAGCTCGCGTTCCCGAACGGCATGGTGATCACGCCCGACAACAAGACGCTCGTCGTCGCCGAGTCCTTCGCCGCCCGACTCACCGCCTTCGACATCGCCGGCGACGGCACCCTGTCGAACCGTCGCGTCTGGGCCGACGGCATCGGCCCGGACGGCATCTGCCTCGACGCGGACGGCTGCATCTGGGCCTCGAGCGCGACCATGGCGAACGACTGCGCCCGCATCCGAGAGGGCGGTGAAGTACTCGAACGGATCGACCTCGGCCGCCCGTGCTTCGCCACCATGCTCGGCGGCCCCGACCGTCGGACGCTGTTCATGCTCACGGCGGACTGGGGCGGCACCGAGGGAGTCGAGAACGTCGTCAAGTCCAGAACCGGACAGGTGCTCGTCGTCGAGGCGCCAGCGCCCGGCGTCGGCTGGCCGTAACCGCCGGGTCGGTTCAGTGTCGACGTTCGCGCTCATCCACGGAGGCGGCGGAACCTCGTGGGACTGGCACCTGGTCTCGTCCGAGCTGCGCGAGCGCGGGCACGACCCGGTCGCCGTCGATCTCCCCAGCGAGGACGAGTCGGCCGGCTGGTGGGACTACGCCGACACGGTCGTCCAGGCGGTCGGCGATCGCCGCGACCTCGTCGTCGTGGGGCACTCG
Source organism: uncultured Gaiellaceae bacterium (assembly GCA_963730405.1). Lineage (GTDB taxonomy): Bacteria > Actinomycetota > Thermoleophilia > Gaiellales > Gaiellaceae > Gaiellasilicea. The sequence continues at coordinate 2,646 of CAVSRW010000014.1, forward strand.
CTCGGCGGCTTCACGGCGCCGCTCGTCTGCGAGCGCATCCGCGCCCAGCTGCTCGTCCTCGTGGCGGCGATGGTCCCCTCGCCCGGCGAGCTCTTTGCAGACTGGTGGACGAACGCCGGCTACCAGAAGAGCGGCTACGAGGACGTCTTCTACCACGACGTCCCACGCGCGCTCGCCGCCGAGGCGAGAGGCAGAGAACGGGGCGAGGACTCGAAGGCGCTCCAGGAGCCCTGGCCGCTCGAGGCCTGGCCGGACGTGCCGACCAGATACCTCCTCTGCCGGGACGACCGCATGTTCCCCGCCGCCTGGGCGCGCCGCCACGCCCGCGAGCGACTCGACCTCGAGGCCGACGAGATGGACGGCGGCCACTACGTCACGCTCAGCCGCCCGCGAGAGCTCGCTCAGCGACTGACGGCATACGCCGCCGGCCTTCGGTGATCGCTGTCGCGCGCGTACCTAGACTCGCACCATGAAGTTCGACCAGCACACCCTCGTTCTGCTGGTGAGGCCACCAGACGCGCCCGAGCTGAGCGAGCAGGAGGCCGACGCGCTTCAGGACGCGCACCTCGCCTTCCGCGCAGACCTGCGCGACCAGGGCTATCTCATCGCAGGCGGGCCGCTGCTCGGCCAGGACGACGAGCGCTTGCGCGGCATCTCGGTGATGGCGGTCGACCCGGCGACCGCCCGCACGCTGTGCAGCGCGGACCCGGCCGTCCGCGCCGGCCGCCTCGCCGTACAGGTGATGACCTGGATGGTTCCCGCGGGCAACATCCGCTTCGAGGACGTTCCCGCACCGCGGTCGGTAGCCGAAGCAGCCGCGGACTAGCGCACCGCACCGCGCCTCGGGCTGAGGCGCGGCGCGGGGTACGCCCCTACCTGGGGTGGGTCAGGCGGCCGCCGGCTGCAGCGCCGCCTCGAGGATCAGATCGGCCGTCGCCTGGGCCTGCGAGACGGCGACCGCATGGGACGCGCCCGGGATCTCGAGCGTCCGCTCTGCGCCGGCGCGCTCCGCCATGAAGCGCTGCAGCTCCGCCGGGATGTTGCGGTCCTCCTCGGCGATCACGAACGACGACGGCAGCTCACGCCACAGGGGCCGATCGCCGGACGAGGCGGTGAGCGCCTCCTGCGTGGCCGGACGCTGCGTCGCCGCCATCCGCGCTGCCTGAGTCGCCGGCACGTCGGCGCAGAACTGGTCGTGGAAGCGGTCCTGAACGATGTACAGGTCCGTCGTGCCGTCACTGCGCGGAACGGGCCGCACTGCGTCTCCGAGCGTGCTGCCGGGGAACATCCCGGCGAGCTGGAAGCAGCTCTCGCCGGCGTCGGGTGCGAAGCCCGCCACGTAGACGAGTGCGGTGATGTCGCCGGCGTCCGCCGGCACGTTTGAGATCACGGCGCCGCCGTAGGAGTGGGCGACGAGCACGACGGGTCCCTGGATCGAGCGGACGACGTCGCCGACGCTCGCAGCATCGCCGGCCAGGTCCCGCAGCGGGTTCGCCGCGGCGATCACGGGATGGCCGGCTTCGAGCAGCGGGTCGATGACGCCGTCCCAGCTGGCGGACTCGGCGAATGCGCCGTGGACGAGAACGATCGTTGGCTTCATGAGACCCTCCCTTGGGTCGCGTGCTGGGTCGACCCCTCAATCGTCGAGGGCCGTCGCTCTACGGCGACACGGCAACATCGTCAAGGCCGTCGCATTACGGCGACGCGGCGAACGATCCAACGAGGACCCTCGCAGAGGGTCCCTGCCCAGTCAATGCCGTTCACCAGATCGGTGCAACTGCGTGTCTTGATGAGGCGAATGTGTCTGCCTCCCGGCCAGGGCGTGATCACGACACGCGGTCGGCGCTCAGAATGCGTTTGCGGCCGACTTCCACTCCCGGAGGCGCTGCGCGATGAGCTGGGCCCGCTCCTCCTCGCTCCCGTCCTCCAGCACCTGGAGGTCTGCGGGGTCGGCCCGGAGGTAGACGCCGGCGGTTCGGGCATTCAGCCCGGGGTCGCGATCCGACCGTGTCGTCCAGTAACCGGTGGCGCGATCGGCCGTCTCCAGCGTGATCTCGCCGGTGCCCTCGAGCTGCGGGGCATTCGGGTGCCGAGGGCGCTCGCCCTTCCAGAAGTAGAGGATGCCGGCCGGATCCCTGCGCTCCTTCGCGGCCTCGCTCCAGTACCGGGCCGACAGCGTGCCGTCCTCCTGCCAGGCGCGGCCTGTCACGTTCAGGCCACCGTCGCGGTCGCGCGAGATGCCGAGGAGGCTCACGGCCGAGGGTTCGCCCTCGGTCCGTACGGTCAGCGAGAGCTGCCACCACAGCCCCTCGACCGGGCCGCGGCGACCCTCGGTCTCGATCGCCTTGCGGAGCTTCTGGTTGATCGCGCGAACCTCCGTAGGGCCGGCGGCCGGGTCGTAGCGGACGGAGGTCAACCCGAGCAGATCGCTCGGCAGCTTCGAACCATGCGCGTGGAGGATGAAGGTGCGCCGGATGCCGAGTGCGCCGCCGAACAGCCCGGCCTCGAACACCACGTTGTCGCGCGGCGACGCCTGGCCGGACTGGGACGCATCCGTCGTCGTCCAGTCGTCCTGGGCGAACACGAAAGCGGCGAAATCGACCTCCTGCGAGAGCTCGACGAGCCGATCGAGGGTCGACCGCCCCGGGTTGAACGTGGTCGTCCAGGGCTCGACGTCGGCCACGTCCACGAGGCCGCGCGTGATCGCCTGGAGCAGCTTGGCCTGCTTGCCCGACGACCCGAGGAAGATACGCGGCTTGTTCACCGATTCATGATGACGGACATGGCGCTCGCGCTACGCGATGAGTTTCCCCGGAGCGGGTGGATCAGCTGTTGGATCCGCCAACCGACGCGACCCACGCCGCGACTTCGTCGAGCAGCTCCGGGTCGACCGGCTCCTCGAGCTGCGCTCCGTAGCTCTGGAGGCCGGGCGGCCCGGGGTGCTTGCGGAGGACATGCGTGAGCCCCTCCGGCACGCGGCCGGTGAACGGAGCCTCGACGATCCGGCCCATTGCCGCGACGTCGTCCGGCTCGACCTGGATGTCGTTCGCGCCGGTGATTGCCAGAACCGGGCAGCGAATCGACCGGAGATCAGGAGCGGGGTCGTACGTCATGAACTCGCGAAACCAGCGCCCTGGAAGATCGGCTCGGCCGATCCGCGTGACGTCGCCGGTGGAGGCGAGCAAGCGCTCTCTCGCGCGTGTCTGCCTGCGGAGAAACCAGCTCGAGAGCAGCCGCGACGGCCCCCGCATCGTCCCCACGATCCGCTCGGACTGACGCCGCATGACCTCCGCCCCGGGCTGCATCGAGGCGGCCAGCAGCACCACGCCTGCAAGCTCATGCCCTCCGTTCGCGAGCCTGATCGCGATCGTCGCACCCACGGAGTGGCCGATGACCGTGACCCGTCCGACATCGGTCGCCGGGCTGGCTCGAAGCGCCTCGAGCGCGGCACCTGCATCGTCTGTTTCCTCGTCGAAGCCGGCGGTGAGGTGGTCGCCACCGGACTCGCCGATCCCCCGCTTGTCGTATCGGAGCGATGCAACCCCGCGAGCGGCGAGAGCGGAAGCAAGCGCGCCGGCGACGTTCAGCGCCTGGCCAGACATGTTCGAGTCGCGGTCGAGCGGGCCCGACCCGTTGATCAGAAGCGTTGCCGGTGCCGGCCCACTCCGACGAGGCCGAGCCAACGTGCCGACAAGCCGCGTACCGTCGCCGGCCAAGAATTCGAACGACTCGTTCAGCAACGGAGCTTCACGGTGCAGGGACGGGCGGTGTGGCGTCGGCGTCGGCTGGCGATGGGCTGCGACAGCCCAGACGATTATCCCTGGAGACCGTGGCGCCCGGGAACTTCGACGTCGGTCGGCGCCTGGTCGTCGCGATCGGCGTCGGCGGACAACGCCTCGGCGGCGTGGCGGCGCTTCCGAGCCCAGGCCGTCAGCCAGAGCACGAGGCCAGACGCGACGAAGAGGACCACCGCCGTGAGACCGGCCACCAGCAGGAAGTCGAGCCCGTCGGATGCCAGGCTCGCGAGCGCGAGGTTCATGCGACAAAAGTAGGGCTCCCGGTTCGGCGCCGATAGGACACGATCGGGTCATACCGTTCGGCCGGCGCAGACGGCACTCTGGCCGCATGGAGATGGGAGTCAACGTCAGATTGACCGGCACCGACGGCGAGGACGTCGGGTTTGCTCATGCGCCGGCACCGGTCGAGCTCGGCGACGTGCTCGCGCTCGCGGATGGTTCGATCTGGCGCGTGGTCAGTCTGATCGACCTCTTCAACCTCGAAGGCAGGGTCCCCCTCGACGCGGACAACGTCGCCCGCGTCGCCGACGTGCTCTGCATGGTCGAACCCGCCTAGCGCCGCGACGCCGGAGACCGGCTGGTCGATCAGTGGGGTGACGCGACCCGGGCGGCGGCGACGGCTTCGAGCCGGGAATTGACGCCGAGAGCCTGGAAGAGACGGCGGACGTGGTTCCTGACCGTTTCGGTGCTGAGGTGCAGCTCGGCTGCGATCTGCTTGGTCGAGCGGCCCTGCTCGAGAAGGCGAAGCACCTCGACCTGGCGGGGAGTGAGATGCGGGTGCGGCGCCCTGACACTGTCGTCGGGACGTTCCTCCAACAGTCCGAAGACACCGACCACCGTCCCACCGTCCAGGAGCGGCACCGCACTGATCTCCACGGACACCCGCTCCCCGGCTGTCGAAAGCAAGACGGCGGGCTCGTCCGTGGCCGCTGTGGTTCCGAGCACCTTTCGGGTGAACACCTCACGCGCGCGCCGGCTGTCTTCGGGCGCGACGACAGAGGTGAAGTGGCGGCCGCGCACGTCGCCGACGAGCCGCTCGGCGGCCGGATTGATCCACCGCACGATTCCCGTCGTGTCGAGGACGTAGCTCGGGACGCCGACGTCTTGCAGAGCTTGCTCGACGTCGCCGCCGACTCCCATGCCGGTAGCCATCACGGAAGTATGGCCCAGCTAGCGGCGTGGGGCGAAGGGCCGCAGCTCATCCTCGCCCGGCTGCACGATCCCGACGTGCGACTCCGGCACCTCGTTCCACGCTCCCTCGAGATCTCCGAGCGGTTCTGAGACGACGACCCTGGTCTCGTCGGAGAGTCCGGCAAGCTCCTCGAGCTCCGGATACGCCGCCTTGAGCGCGTCGAGACGCGTGCTGAAGTACAGGGACCGGGACGCGCCCTCGCTCGAGTAGCGGAACGCCCAGACAGACCGCCCGTCGGTGGTCGCGATCGTCATCTGCAGCGGATCGGCGACGCCCTGGTTCCGTCCAGTCTCCTCCACGAACCCGACCATCTTCTCGACCGCCGAGATCGGATCGTCCTCGAGCCCGAACGTGAGCGCCAGGAAGAACATCGCCTCCGAGTCGGTCGTGCCCTCGATCGAGGTGAAGAGCGAGTCGTCGACCGCGAGGAGGAGCTCGCGGCGCAGGCGTGTGAACTCGCGGATCAGCCCGTTGTGCATCCACAGCCACTGTCCGTGGCGAAACGGGTGCGTGTTCGTCTCCTGGATCGCCGTCCCCGTCGAGGCGCGGATGTGCGCGAAGAAGAGCGGCGAGGAGACGCCGGCGGCGAGCTCCTTGAGATTGCGGTCGTTCCAGGCGGGATGCGTGCTGCGGTAGAGCCTCGGCGTGCCTCCGTCGTCGTACCAGCCGACGCCGAAGCCGTCGCCGTTCGTCGTGGTCGCACCGAGACGCGAGTGCAGGCTCTGGTCGATCAGCGAGCGGTCGCGCTTGACCAGCAGCTCCTCGAGCCGGATCGGCGATCCCGAATAGGCAAGCCAGCGGCACATCGCTACTCCTTCCGTTCGTCGACGCCGATCGGCCTCGTGGGAATGGACTGCGCCATGAACAGCGCGACGACGGCGAGGACGGCGAGGATCGCGAGCGCCGCGCGCAGGCCGTCGAGGCGGGCGTCGGCATAGGCGTCGAGCGTCGCCTCCGTCGTGGCATCCGTCGCCCCGGCGTCTTCCAGCGCGGCCTCGAGATCGGCGTCGGAGACGAACTGGACGCCTCCGGCGAGCTCGACCTGCGCCTGCTGCTTCGCGCTGTCGGGGATCGCGGAGCTCTGCGCGACGTTCGTCAGGAACGCCGAGGTCAACGACGCGATCATCAACGAGCCGGCCAGCGCGGTCCCGAGCGAGGCGCCGAGGTTCGTCATCGTGTTCTGGACGCCGCCCACCTCCGGGCTCTCGTCGTCCGGCACCGCCGAGACGGCGACGGCGCCGAGCTGCGAGGCGAGCGCGCCGATGCCGAGGCCGACGAGCAGCATCGGCACGAACACGACCTCCGGCCCTGCGTCGGCGTCGAGCGCCGCGAGGAGCACGACCGTGCCGGCGAGCAGCGACAGGAGACCGACGCGGACGACCAGGCGCGGCGACAGGTGCGGCAGGAAGCGCGGGATCCCGATCGCTGCGGCGAGCAGCGTCACCGAGAGCGGCAGGAGCCGGACGCCGGTGTCGATGGCAGACAGGCCGAGCGCGACCGAGAGGTAGAGCGGCACGACGAAGAAGAACCCGGCCTGCACGAGGTACTGGAAGAAGAACATCGTCAGGCCGCCGGTCAGCTGCCTGTTGCGCAGCATCGCCGTGCGCACGAGCGGCTCCTGCCCGTGCGACTCCCGGCGCGCCTGCCAGCGGAAGAAGACCCAGATCACGAAGAAGCCGGCGAGCACGAGCCAGAACGAGGGCGAGATGCCGGCCCAGGAGGGACCGTCGGGCTTCGGCTGCACCCAGCCCCATTCGCTCGTGCGCAGCACGCCGAAGACGAGCAGGCCGAGCCCGAGCGCCGACAGCACTGCGCCCACGATGTCGAGCTGCGGCCGCTCCTCGACCGGGGCATCCGCGATCCGCCGGGCGAAGATCAGGATCACGATCACGAGCAGGACCTCGCCGGCGAAGACCCAGCGCCACGAGAAGTAGGTCGTGCAGAAGCCGCCGATGAGCGGGCCGATCGCGACCGCCACCGCGCCGGCGGCCGCCACGAGCCCGTACGCCGCCGGCCGCTTCTCGGCCGGGAAGTTGCTCGGCCACGAGCGCGACGATCGCGGGCAGGATCAGCGCCGCCCCGATTCCCTCGAGCAGCGACCAGCCGAACAGCAGGACCGGGAGGCTTTGCGCGATCGAGGTGGTGAAGGAGCCGCAGCCGTAGATGACGCAGCCGATCGCGAAGGCGCGCTTGCGGCCGATGATCGCCCCGATCTTGGCGCCCGTGATCATCAGCGCGGCCATCACGAGCGTGTAGGCCGTGATCGCGCCCTGGATCCCCGTCACCGTCGTGCCGACGTCCTTCGCGACCGTCGCGATCGAGACGTTCATCACCGAGCTGTCCAGCGTCATCAGGAACTGCCCGGTGGCGAGCGTGAGGAGGACGAGCATGGCCGGGGCGGCGCGGCCCTGCGACGTGCTCACAGGAACGACCCCAGCATGTTCCAGAGCCAGCTCTCGAAGCGCTCCCGGCCGCCTTCCGGCGGCCGGCCGCGTTGCGAGCGCGCGATGTCCGGCTCGAACAGCCGCTCCTCGAGCAGCTCGGCCGCCTCCGGGCTCCGCGCGAGCAGCATGATCTCGGAGTTGCGGTAGAGGGCCCACGCATCGAGGTTGACCGTGCCGAAGCTGACGACGTCGTCGGCGACGACCACCTTGGCGTGGACGACCGTCCCGGGAAGCTCCCAGAGCTCGACGCCCGCCTCCTCCAGGTCCCGGTAGTAGTGCTTGAGCGCGGCCGTCGCCTGCGCGTTGTTCGACTCCTGCGAGACGACGAGGCGCACCGCGACACCGCGCCGCGCCGCCGCGAGGATCCGGCCGAGCATGTCGGCGTCCGTGACGTACGGGTTCATCAGGTCGAGCCGCCGCTGCGCACCGTCGATCTGCTCGCGGAGGGCCTGGGAGGCCGCGACGTGCCCGCCCGGGATGACCTGCGCGAGCGCGATCTCCGTCGAGCCCTCGTCGGCGGGCTCGGGGAAGTACGCGGAGAGGTCGGCCTCGAGCGGGCCGCCGTGGCCGCGGAAGCTCGTCAGGAACGCAGCCTGCGCCTGCCGGACGACGGCGCCGGTCACCCGCACCATCACGTCGTGGAAGCCGCCGTTCCGGAAGTGGTCCTCGATCCCCGCCCCGCCGGTCCACGCGACGGCGCCGTCGATCACGTAGAGCTTGCGGTGGTCGGCGCGGCCGACCTCGTCCTGGCGCCAGTCGATCGACTGGCCGTCCGGGAAGAGGCCGTCGCGGTCGAGCGGGAAGACGTCGTTGACGACGATCTGCGCGCCCGCGTCGGCGAGGCCGGTGAACATCTCGCGCGCCTCCTCGTACGGCCGCGAGCCGAAGCCGTCGATGATCACGCGCACCTCGACGCCCTCGTCCAGCTTGCGCCGCAGCAGCGCGGCCATCTCCATGCCGACCTCGCCCTCACGCCAGCCGAACATGAGGATGTGCACGGACGACTCGGCCGCCTCGACGTCCGCGAAGATCCGTGGGAAGAACTCGACGCCCTCCACGAGCGGCTCGATCGTGGCGGCGGTCGACCACGCGAACGGCAGCGCCGCGTCGTGCGGTCGTACGCCGTCGCGGGCGACGAACGCCTCGGTCGCTCGCCTGCGCACCCGCGGAGGTGACGGCATCGGCCGGCGGCGGCCAGCTCGGCCGCTGGGTGATCCCGAGCACCTGCCGGTAGACGACGACGAAGAGCGCCGCCAGCGCGAGCCCCGCGATCGCGACGCCGCGGCGTCCCCGGGAGCGGCGCGCGCCGGTGGTAGCGTCGTCACCCATGAGCGACCCTACCGCGCGGAGTGGCGCCGCTGCTGCGTGGCGAACGGCGACCCGGCTTGCGGTCGTCGCCGTGCTGTTCGGCGTCTTCGTGACCTGGCTCGCCGACGGGCTCGATCCGGCTCGACGGGACGCAGGGGCCGAACAACGGCTGGCTCGCCCTGATCCTGGCCGTGCTCGCGCTGCCGTGGCTCCGGATGCTCGAGCGCGGTTCGTGGGTGGGCGTCGTCGGGGTTCTGGGCGCGGGGGTCGTGATCGGCTGGACGGCGCTCGAGAACTGGCTGGACGCCCGCGCCACGATCGGCGCGTCGATCGGGCTCGGGCTGGTGCTCGTGCTCGCGGGGAGCGTCGTCCTGACGGCCGCAGCCCTCGTGCGGGCGTACGACCTCGGCAAGGGCGTGCTCAGACACCGGGCTGCCTGACGCGTCGTGTGACCGACCTGGCGCGCCGCTCGGCGCCCGCGATCCAGCGGTGCAGCTCGACGCCGCAGAGGACGCCGAGCGCGACCGCCGCGATCGCCCCGATGATGGCGAAGACGTCGGCCCCGGTGGCGGACTCCGGGAAGGCGAGGAAGGTCGTGAGCCCGATCAGTCCGAGCGAGCCGGGAACGAGCAGCCAGAACCCCGGGAGAAACATCGCGTACACCGGCATCGTCGTCCGAAGCCGGGCGAGCTGGTACGCGACGAACGTCATCACGATCGCACCGACGAAGCCGCTCGAGTAGGCGCCGAACAGCGCGTCGCCGACGACCTGCCCGGTCCACGCGGCGTAGAGCACCACGAGGAGCGACAGCAGCGCGCCCGGCGGCGTCGAGTTGGCGATCGTGACGCCGACTGCGTAGACGAGCACGCCGAGCCAGGGCGCCCAGCCGCCGAGGAGGGGGTCGGAGCTGGAGAACGCACGCTCCGCGGGCACCCCGGCGGCGCTGACGCCCGCGACGATGCCGAATGCGATCAGCCCGAGCTGCGTGGCGGCCCAGACGAGCCGGCTCGAGCCGGAGATCATCTGACCTTCGGTCAGCTCGAGGACGGCGGTGGTCAACGCGACCCCGGGGATGAAGATAACGAGCGAGGCGATCATCGCCCGCAGGCCGGGATCCGTGATCTCGTGCTTCACGGCGAGCGCGGCGAGCAGGGCGACGACGAACGCGGCGACGAAGGGCATCAGCACCTCGAGCGAGCGGCGACCGTGCGCGAGCAGCCGCAGCACGCCGACGATGGTGCCGAGCACGGCGGCGGCGGCGACGTCGCGCGGAGCGGGACGCAGGATCAAGGCGATCCCGATCGTCAGCGTCGTGTAGCCGAGCACGCTCGCGAGCGGCCCGAAGCGGCTGCCGGTCGCCCGGATCTCCTCGAGCCGGGCAATGCCGGCCGCAGGCGAGACCGCACCGCGCTCCGCCTCCTCGGCGAGCCGGTGGACCGAGGCGATCTGGTCGAGGCGCGGGGTCGCCGACAACCGCTTCGTCGGCTCGATCGTCGCCGCCTCGCCGCGGCCGAGCGTCAGGAAGAGCGAGGTCGGGAAGACGCTGAACCGGGCCTCCTGCAGCCCGTAGGCGCGGGCGATCACGGCGAGGCGCTCCTCGACGGCGTCCACCGTCTCGCCGATCGCGCTCAGCGCCGCGCCGAGGTCGGCGAGGAACAGCAGGAGCTCCTTCCCGGGCGCCGACTCCAGCGCACGCGAGTCGTCCGGCACTAGACCGCCGTGGCGTCGGGATCGGCCACCGGCGGCGCCCCGCGGCTCCGCTTCCAAACCAAGTCGAGCACGACGGCCAGCAGGGTGATAGCCACGATCGCGATGAACGTCTGGGGTGCGTTGCGGAGCGTGTCGACCGCGAAGAAGGCGAGGACGACGGCCGTCGCGGCGATCGCCGTGAGCACGATCACGGCGTTCGCGCCCGTGTCCGCGCGCCGGCGGTACGCCGCGACGCCGACGAGAAGGAAGATCACGAGCGAGCACGCGCTCCCCACCGACGCGATCGCGGAGAGGTTGACGAGGTTGCTGACCACGAGCACGATCCCGGCCGTGATCAGCATGCCCGCGTGCGCGCCGAGCCGCGATGCCCGTCCGAAGATCGGCGGGAACTGACCGACGCTCGCGAGCATCCCCGTCAGCCCCCCGGCGGCGTAGAGGGTCGCGTTCACGGAGGACGAGGTCGCGAGCAAGGCGGCGATCGCCATCATCGTGAACCCGGCGTCGCCGAGCGTCGGCCGTGCCGCTTCCGCGATCGCCGTCTCGCCGTACCCGACCACCTCCGACACCGTCAGCGTGCCGAAGACACCGAGCGAGATCAGGACGTACAGCACCGTCGTCACGCCGAGCGCGACGTACATCGCCCGCGGCAGCTCGCGCGCCGGGTCGCGCAGGTCGCCGGCGGCGAAGGTGATGACGCTGAAGCCGAGGTACGCGAAGAAGGTGAGGGCGACGCTCGCGATGATGTCGTTCCATGCCGGGTAGCCGCTGAACGCAAGCAGGTCCCAGTCGATGTCGACCAGCGTGACCGCGATGAAGACGGCGAAAACGGCGAGGAGGAGGACGACGATCAGCGACTGGGCGCGGTCGACGATCTTCGAGCCGACGATGTTGATGCCCGCCATCGCCAGCACGACCAGGGTCGTGAACACGTTGTCCCAGCCGGCCGCCGCGTCGTCGCCGATGAACAGGGACGTCGCGTAGCTCCCGAACGAGACGGCGACCATCGAGCAGACGATCACGATCGCGGCGAAGTAGCCCAGCCAGGAGGCGACCCCGACGAGGCGTCCGTTGCCGAACCCCTCCATCAGGTACGCGATGATCCCGCCCGAGGACGGGAACCGCACGCCCATCTTCACGACGGTGTAGCCGAGCAGCGCCGAGACGATCCCGGCGAGGAGGAAGGAGAGCCAGACGGCGGAGCCCGCGACCGCGCCGGCCTCGCCGAGCAGCGCGAAGATGCCGGCGCCGACCATGGCGCCGATGCCGAGGAAGGCGGCGCCGCGGACGCTCACGTTACGGGGTGGTCGTCGTGGTGGGCACCGGCGGAGCCGGTGTCTGGTCGCCGAAGAAGAGGTAGACGATCAGGCAGCCGACGAGCGCCGTGGTGACCCACGCCACCTGCAGCGGCAGCTGGAACGAGTGGTCGACAACGCGCTTGCCGAGCGTCGTCGAGCCGGTCTGGTCGGCCTCGGCCGCGGCGATCTGCGTCCCGTTGGCGGGGAAGAAGAGCACGCCGGCGACGGCGGTCCAGAACGCGATCATGTAGCCCGCTCCGATCCCGAGCGCGAGCCCCAGCGGGATCATCGTACGGGTGGCCGCGGATTGGCTCGTTGTTAACGCGGCGACGAGGAAGATCGCGACGGCGATCATGAACGGCCACTTCTCGGCGAGACTGCCGAGCGCGGCGACGATCGCGTCCTCGTTGTTGGCGATGAAGGTGTCCGCCATCCAGGCAATCCCGAAGAGCGCGATCATCGCGATCATCCCGGACTTGAAGATCGGCGCGCTCGCGACGTCACCCGCACTGACACGCCCGAGGATCAGGATCAGCGCCGCGGCGGTGAGCATGAACATCTGGATGATCGGCGTCACCGACAGCGGCTCGACGCCGCCGCCCTCGGCCGGGATCGTCGGCCGGAGGTCCTCGAAGACGCCGAAGATGCAGATCGCGGCGACGGCCGTGAGGAAGATGGCGACGCTCCGCTTCGCGAAGGGCATCAGCGTGATCTGCCCGGCCGGTGCCGGCGGCGCGATCTCGTTCGCGGCGAGCCGGCGCTGGTACTCCTGATCGTCGTCCAGGTCCTTGCCGTAGCCGTTCATCACGATCGCCATCACGGCGATCCCGACGATGCTCGCCGGGATCGTGATCAGCATCACGTCGACGATGTCGTAGCCGTAGATCTCGACGAGCGGGAGCATCGTCGCCATCGCGGCGGCGACCGGGCTGGCAGTGATCCCGAACGTCGACGCGACGGCCGAGCCCGCCAGCGCCCGCTCCGGCCTGATCTTGTTCGCGTACGCGAGCTCGTTGATCACCGGGATCAGGGAGAAGAACGTGTTGCCCGGTCCCGGTCAGGATCGTGAGCAGCCAGGAGACGTACGGCGCGGCGAAGTTGAGCGCCTTCGGGCGCGCGCGCAGCGCCTTGCTCGCGATCAGGACCATGTAGTCGATGCCGCCGGCGGCCTGCATGGCCGCGGACGCGGAGATCACGGCGATGATGATCAGCATCGCGCTCACCGGCGGCTCGCCTGGGGCGAGGCCGAAGCCGAAGACGAGGACGAGCGTGCCGACGCCGCCCCAGAGCCCGAGGCCGATCCCGCCGGTCCGCACGCCGAGCGCAATGAAGCCGATCACGACCAGCCCCTGGAGCGCGATCAGGACCCAGTCGGACGTGCTCACTCGCCGACCTCCTCGCGCAGCTCGCGGCAGGTGCTGGAGGTGGCGAGGGCCGCCGCGAGCTCCGGGTCGAGCTGGCCGATCTCGATGATCGTCTGCCAGCCGCTGGCGAGCACGGCGCCCACCGTTCGCGCCGCGTCGGTGAGCTGCTCGATCGACTCCTCGAGCGTCTCCGCCTCCTCGTCGAGCCCCTCTTCGGTCTCGTCGAGCTCCGCCTGAGCATCGTCGGCCCATTCGGACATTCGTTCTGCCGCCTCCTCGCCCTGCGGCGAGTCGGGGATGCCCGCGTTCTCGATCCCCTCGACCAGCGTCTCCGCTGCCTGCACCGTCTGCTCGAGGCCCTTGCGGATGTATCCGGTTCGTCCCTGCGGCGTCTCGGACTGCGGCTCCTCGGCCGCGGTGGCCTCGGCGTTCGGCGTCCGGACGTCGTCGACGATCGACTCGACCTCGCCCCGCCAGACGCCGACGGCTCCACAGACGCTCTGCGCCCACTCGCCGATCGGGAACCGTCTCGCCGCTCTCGTCGTTGCCGCCGACCGCGACACCGACGACGATCACGGCGAGCACGCCGACCGTCGCGAGGATCCAGGCGAGCGGCCCCCGCACGCTACTTCCCGGGCTCCGACACTTCGTCGACGAAGGCGACGAGCAGCGTCCAGAAGCGCTCGACGGTCGGAACGCTCACCCGTTCGTCGGGTGAGTGCGGGAACTCGATCTGGGGGCCGAAGGAGAGCATGTCGAGACCGGGAACCTTCGTTCCTATCACAGCCGTCTCGAGGCCGGCGTGGACGGCCGTGACGATCGGCGGCTCGCCGAACTCGCGCTCGTAGACGACCTTGGCGGCCGCGAGTGCCGGCGAGTCGAGATCCGGCCGCCAGCCACCGTAGTTGCGCTTGACCTCGAGCTCGCCGCCGCCGAGCCGCGCCGCGGCGTCGAGCGTCGCGATCACCTCGGGCAGCGCCGAATCGTTCGACGAGCGCGTGAGACTGTGCAACGTCAGCTCGTCGCCTTCCGTGATCGCCTCGCCGAGGGACGTGCTCGTCTCGACGAGGTCGTCGAAGTCGGGACTCAGGGCGAGCGGGCCCGTCGGCACGAGCGCGATGGCGTCGAGCAGCGTCTTCGTCGCCTCGTCCGTCCAGGGGAGCTCCGGTGCGTCGGCGGGCTCGACGCCGACGGTGACCCCGGCGTCGGTCTTGACGTACGCATCGCGGATCGTCGCAGCCGCGGCGGCGACCGCGTCGCGAAAGGCGCGTTCCTGGTCGGCCGGGACGGAGCAGATCGCGATCGCGTCGCGCGGGATCGCATTGCGGCTCTTGCCGCCCGCGAGCGAGACGAGCCGGAACGGCACGGTTTCGTGCGCCTCGCGCAGCGCCCGCCCGAGCACCTTGACGGCGTTCGACCGGCCCAGCGCGATCCCGGTGCCGGAGTGGCCGCCGCTGCCGCCGCTCACGGTGACGCCGAGCGTGACCTGGTCGCCCTCCGCCTCCTCGCGCGGCGCACGGATGCGGATCCACGTGTCGGTGCTGCCGGCGCAGCCGACGGTCAGCCGTCCGTCCTCCTCGCTGTCGAGGTTGACCAGGATGGAGCCCGTCACGAGCGCCGGATCGAGCGCGTTCGCGCCCTCGAGCCCCACTTCCTCGGCCACGGTCATCAGCAGCTCGAGCGGCCCGTGCGGCAGCGACTCGTCCTCGACGAGCGCCATCATCGCGGCGATCGCGACACCGTCATCGGCGCCGAGCGTGGTGCCGTCCGCGGTCAGCCACTCGCCGTCCCGGAGGAGCGCGATCCGCCCCTCCGCCGGGTCGTTCGGGCTCGCCGGATCGCGCTCGCAGACGATGTCGAGATGCCCTTGGAGCGTCACGACTGGAGCAGCCTCGCGGCCCGGCGTGGCCGGGACGCGGATGACGAGGTTCCGCCCGGCGTCCTGCTGGAGCTCGAAGCCGTGCTGCTCGGCCCACGAACGCACGTGCTCGATCACCGGCTCCTCGTGCCGCGACGGTCGCGGGATCCTCGTCAGCGTCTCGAAATGCCCCCAGAACGTCCGGGGCTCGAGACCTGTGAGGACGGATGTCTCGGTCGCCATGGTCGTGGCTCCGTGCTTCCCTCAGGCCGAGCTCAGGGCGTTGGACTTCAGCACGTCGAACTCCTGCTGCGTGATCACACCACGGTCGAGCAGATCCTTTCCGCGCTCGATCTCGGCGGCTGCGCCGCCGCCCCCGGTCCCGGCCGTCTCACGGACGTAGGAGTCGAACTGCTCTCGGTCTTGGCGAGCACGCGCGATGCCCCGCTCCTTCATCCCGTCGTCCTGGGTGATCAGGTAGACGAACACGCCCAGGAAGGGAACCACGATCGTGAAGATGAGCCAGACGGCCTTCATCCCGCCGGAGATGTCGTGGCGGCGGAAGATGTCGGTCCAGATCGTGAACAGGAGCCAGAACCACATGATCCAGAGGAAGAAGACGAGCATCGACCAGAAGAAGTCGAGAAACGTGTAGTCGGCTAAGAGCATCGGTCCCTCCTGCTGTCGAAGTGAGCCTGGCCTCGGCGAGCGACGGAGGCCTCGATGGAATACAGCGGCGGGCTCATGTCGGAACGATTATCCGAACGCCCGCACGCGCCTCGCGTCATTCCGATGGGGTGAAACGCGTTCAGTCAGAGACCACCGGCCGCGCGTTCTCGGCCCGCCGCACGAACACCGAGGCGACCAGGTAGTCGAGCACCACGGTGACGATCGCGAGGATGATCGAGGCCCAGATCGTCGTCCACCAGAACTCGTCGATGGTCAGGTTGTCCGTGAGCGCGTCCGTGATCTCCAGCATCAGCGCGTTGATGAGGATCGCCAGCAGGCCCAGCGTGAGGATGATGAACGGCAGCGTGAGGAGCCGCAGGATCGTCCCCAGGATCGCGTTCACGAGCCCGAACAGGATCGCCACCCAGAGGTAGCCGAAGAAGCCGCCGGACATGTCCATCCCGTCCAGCAGCCACGCCGTGATCCCGAAGGCGGCCATGATGATGGCGACGCGAATCAAGAGGATCGTGATCACCGACACGCTGCGGCCACTGTAACGCCGCCTCCGGACGGCGTCCATCGTGCACCGAGCTACTCGATCTGTCCGGCCGGCGCGGCCTCACGGGTCGCCGGTCCCCCCACCTCGGCTCGTCCCGCGCCCGGGCTCCCGGTCTGGAGCAGGTGCCGCCAGCCCGAAAGGATGCCGTGGACACTCGCGGCGCCGATGATCGGCCCCGGCGGCACCTGGAGGTGCGTCGGATGGAGGATGAACGGACGCGTCTGCAGCCCGCCGATGCCGCCGTGGAACGAGATCAGCTCCTCGAAGGCGCAGCCCTCGTCGAGCTCGGGGTCGTAGAAGCTCCCGACCATGATGTCGGCGACATGCTCGAAGCCGTCGGTGCGCAGCAGGTGCTGCGGCGCGGTCGGCGAGAAGTGCGCGAGCGGATCCTCGCCCTCGACGCGGCCGTCCGCGAGAAAGCGGGTCCCGCGCGCTCCGAGCGCGAGCGCGCCGTGCTCGGAGGAGCGGACGAGCAGCCAGCCGACGTGGGGATGCGAGCGCAGGGCCGGCACGAGCTCCGGATGCCGCTCGTCGATCTCCTCGAGCGTCAACCGACGGCGCTCCTCCATCAGGTAGACGAGCCCGAGGTTGCCCGAGCCGAGCACGACCACGTCGCGGTCGGAGACGTCGTTCTTCGGCCGCTTCGTCTTCCCCCCCGTCGCGTCACTGACCGCATTGCCGACCATCGCGTGCTGCTCGTCGCCGCCGGCGATCCCCTCGACGTTGCCCTGCGCGAGCGCGCGCTGGACGAGGTCGTCGAGGCCGTACCCGTTGCGCTGCTTGAACGTCGCGCCCTGCGTCTGGCCATGGTCGGAGAGGACGACCAGCTCGTACGGCCGCGGCGCGTAGCGCCGGGCGTGCTCGATGTGGGCGAAGTGATCGTCGAGCTTGCGCAGAGCCTCGAGCGTGTCGGCGCGCTCGAGCCCGGAGTGGTGTGCGACCTCGTCGTAGCTCGAGAAGGTCGCGTAGACGGCGGGCCGCCCGCGCATCATGTCGGTGAGAACGCCGGACACGATCAGGTCGCGGACGAAGACGCAGAGCGCTCCACGCATCAGCGGGTAGACGCCGCCCCGGTGGCCGCGCGGCCTGACGTCGCGGCGAATCGCCCGCAGCGCGGCCGTCCATTCGAGGATCACCTCCCAGACGAAGAGGACGAGCGTGCGCGTCGCATTGTCGCCGTTTGCGAAAAACGCCCGATAGCCCGGATTGGACTTCTTCTCCTCCTCCATCCGGCTGACGGTGAGGATCACCGCCTCGGCCTCGCCCGAGAGCAGGTTCCCGCGGCTCGCACCGCCGTCGGTGAGCAGGCCGATTCCCGTCCCGAGCCGCCGCTCGATCTCGGCGCAGTCCGCCGGCGCCGAGCAGGTCATCAGCGTCGCCGTCTCCTTCTCGACCCAGCGGAAGGCGGAGATGTCCTCGTTCGAGCCGAGGAGGATGCCTGCCTGGCTGGCGCCGGTCTGCGACGAGAGGTCGGTCTCCCACTCGGCCAGCCGGTGCGTCTCGGCCAGCCAGCGGGCCATGGTCGGCGCGTTGCCGTCGCGCATCGCGCGGCGCAGCACGGGCAGCGCGAGCCCGTCGATCTCGAGGTAGACGATCCCGGGGACGTCCGTGCTGGCGATGATCCCCTGCCGGCGCGCGATCCGCTGCGCGATCCGAATCGAGGACGTGTCGTCGGAGCCGAGGAACACCGCGAGCACGACGCTCACGGCGGCGACCACGAGCGCGGCGAGCAGCGCCCAGCCGAAGTTGTCGACCTCGAGCACGCCTTCCGTCACGTCGGCGGCGATCAGGAGAATGAGCGCGTCGGCGATCAGGACGAGCAGGAAGCCGAGCACGAGCGTGAGCGGCAAGCGCAGTGCGGCGAGCAGGGGCGGAATCACGGCGTTCAGCGCGGCGACGATCACCGCGACGACGAGTGCACCCCAAAAGCTCTTGATGTCGACGCCGGGAAGGAGCCCCGCCGCCACCATCAGCGCGATGCCGGTGCCGAGCCACGAGACGAGCAGCGGGAACAGCCGGAAGCGTGGCCGCTCGGGCCGCCACGCGGTCGACTGGCCGTAGGCCGGCTGCGGTGCGCTAGCCGTCACCCACTCCCTCCTCGTCCTTCGCGCCGCGGCGGCGGAACCGGCCCTGTCCGGACGCCTCGCGCTCCGCCTTCTTCTCGGCTTTCTTCTCGGCGCGCTGCGCCTTCTGCTCGGCGACCCTGCCCTTCGCGTCCGTGTAAGACTCGCCGACGAGCTGCTTCCCGCCGGTCCAGCCGAAGACGACGACGACGAGGACGAGTGCGAACAGGATGTTCCAGGCCGTCGTGATCAGCTGCTGCGCGGTCGAGTAGTCGACTGCGACGCTCGAGGGCACGTCGCAGCAGGTGTCGAGCGCGAGCGCGTTCGTCGCCTGCGTGATCCCGACCGCGCCAGGTGTGAAGGAGACGGTGTTCGCGAGGGATCCGGAGCCTGTCACCCACATGATCGACTCGAACGTGACCGGGATCGTGAACGCGGCCAGGAAGATCCCGATCACCGTCAGCTTGCAGATCCAGGAGAGGAGCGACGGTAGGAACACGTGCAGGAAGTAGTCCTTCGGGCGGGAGAGGATGACGCCGCCCTGCTTGGCCTGAACCCAGAGCTTCTTGACCTGGCGCCAGAAGACGCGGCCGACCATCACGAGCAGGACCACGGCTCCTACGGCGATCAGGGCCGCCGTGACCGGGTTCTCGGAGATGTTGCCGAGGTTCTCGTTGAACGACCCCGGCACCGAGAGGAACAGGTACAGGTAGACGAAGGTGCCTGCGATCGTGAAGAAGATCTTCTGCACGAGGTATGCGGCGAGCGAGCCGGCGAACGTGGCCGACGGGATCAGCGCGACGAACATGACGAGCGTCACGAACGTGCCGAGGTTCGCGGGCAGGAAGTTGTTCATCGCCACGCCGACGGCGTATGCGGTCACGATCGGCCAGAACTCGACCTGGCCCGGATAGGCGGCTCGCAGGATGCCGTAGTACGACAGCCCCGCGAGGATGGTCTGCCCGGTCTGGAAGGTGAGACCCGCGACGATGTAGCCGACGGGAACAGCCTTGATCTGCGCCCAGAGGTCCCGCAGCCAGCCGATGACGTCGACTCCGATCAGGTCGAGGACGACGATGACGAGCAGCGTGCCGACGAGCCAGCCGGCGATCTTGACCAGGCGCCGGCGGCGGGAAGGGTCGTGGAACGGGACTACGGGCGACGGCTGGGCGACCGCCTCACTCATTGCATCCCACTCCTCGCGCTCGCCTCAGTCGGAGGTCCATCGGGTCGTCTCCTGCCTCGCACGTCCCGCGCCGTCGGGCCGGGTCACGCAAGAATCGCGCCCGGCCGTCCGGCTGGCTTCACCCGGATCGCATGAACCTCGGTTAGGAGATCTCGCTCGGGTTGTCCTCATGCCGGTGCCCCGACCCGGCGGCCCAGCCGGGCGGGCGCTGCTCGGGAGCGGGAACGCTCTCGAACGACGGCGCCGCGTCGGCCGGGTGGGCCGCGAACCACGCTGCGTACCGCGTCGCCAGCGGGCTCGCAGTCAGGCCGTGGAGCAGGACGGAGAGGGCGATCGTGAAGAAGATCGTGTCGAGCAGGACCGACTCGTGCACGAGGTCGGCCTCGCCGGCCAGGATCACCGCAAAGACGATCGAGGCCAGCCCACGCGGCCCGAACCAGCCGAGGAATGCGACGGTCGGTCTTCTGGCATCGGATCCGAGCAGCGCCAGAGCAACGGGAACCATCCGGACGACCGTCAGGCTGAGCAACGAGTAGAGGATCACGTTCGCGGTGAGATCGCCCAGCACCGGTACGAGCATGACGGCCCCGAAGAGGACGAACGTGGCGGCGCCGAAGAGGCTTCCCGTCTCCTCGAGGAAGAACGTCACTTCGCCCCCGACCTCGCGCCGCACGGCTCCGAACACCGCGCCGCCGACGAACGCGGCGATGAACCCGCTGCCACCCATCCACACGGCCAGCCCGTAAGCGAGCAGAGCGGCGGCGACCGGGATGACCTGGAGCCAGCTCGACTCGACCAGGCGGCGCGGGACGCAGAACCGCAGCACGAGCGCCGCTGCGAGACCCGCGACGACGCCGCCGACACTGCCGTAGCCGATCTCCTCCAGCACGAGGCGAACAGCGGCGCCGTTCCCGATCGCACCCTCTTCGGCCTCGGCGACCGCGATCGCGATCAGGAGCAGCGGGACGCAGATGCCGTCGTTGAGCCCGCTCTCGACGTTGAGTCCCTGTCGCACGCGCGAGGGAACACGCCGATCGGTGACGACCGCCTGCCCGAGCGCGGCGTCCGTCGGCGCGAGCACGATCGCGAGCAGGACGGCCTCGATGACCGACAGCTCCCCGAGCACCGTGACGCCCGCGAGCGCGCCGGCCACGATCGTCAGCGGCAGGCCGATCGCGAGCAGGCGCAGCGGCACGATGTACTCCCGGCGCAGCGCGTCGACGTCGATCGTCGACGCGTCCGAGAAGAGCACGAGGGTCAGCGTCGCCTCGGCGATCCAGCGGACGGACTCGCTGCTGATCGTCGGATCGAGCCAGCCGAGGACCTCGTCGCTCGCCAGGATGCCGCCGGCGACGAACACGATCGCCGGCGTGACCATCGATCCGGAAAGCCGTCGCGAGACCGCCGCGTACGCGAGCACGAGCACAGCGATCGTGACGAGGCCGGAGCCGCCCAACGCGCACGAGCCTAGTTCTGGGGCCTGGCGCCCGGAATCATCCCGATCGGGTGACCAGGCCAGCGGCCGCCCGACGTAACGTGCGGCGGCTGCACCAAGGTCGTCCCCCGACTCGCGCCGGTCGAGCCAGACAGGAGGCGGTGACAGATGGGAGAAGCGTTTCTCTGGGGACTCCTATCAGCGTCGTCGCTCGTGATCGGCGCCCTGGTTGCGCTCCGCTTTCGGATCGGCCTGCGGGCGATCGGGCTGATCATGGGCTTCGGCGCGGGCGTGCTCATCAGCGCGGTCGCCTTCGACCTCGTCGGCGAGGCGGCCGAGTCGTCGACGGGTCAGGGGGCGATCGTCGTCGGGCTCTTCGCGGGCTGCGCGGTCTTCTTCGGCGGCGACTGGCTGATCGACCGGCTCGGCGGGAGCTCGCGGAAGAGTGCGGCCGGCGGGCAGGAAAGCGGCTCCCCGCTCGCGATCGTCCTCGGAACCGTGCTCGACGGGATCCCGGAGTCGATGGTGATCGGCCTGACGATCTTCGAGGGCGGCGCGGTGGGCGCCGCCTTTCTGGCGGCGGTCTTCATCTCGAACCTGCCCGAGTCGATCTCCTCGACCTCCGGCCTCGTCGACGGCGGCTGGCCAAGAGCCCGAATCCTCTGGATGTGGATCGCGATCGCGACGGTTTCGGCGCTCGCCTCGCTCGCCGGCTACGGACTGTTCCAGGACTCGTCGCCGGACACGGTCGCCTTCGTGCTCGCGTTCGCCGCCGGTGCGATTCTGACCATGCTCGCGGACACGATGATGCCCGAGGCATACGAGCACGGCGGCAAGCTGGTCGGGATCGTGACGGTGCTCGGATTCGCGGTCGCCTTCGCGATCCACACGCTCCAGTGAGTTCCCGCGTCCTCCGTCGCCTGGCGTCGATTCATGCCATCGGCATGAGGAAAGACGGCCCGGCCGTGCCCATTGTCTCGGCAGCAGACGAGTTGGCCCTTGACCTTCGCAACCGGGAGCCGTCAATGTCCTTGCAGGCCCCATGACCGCCGATC
This sequence comes from uncultured Gaiellaceae bacterium, assembly GCA_963730405.1. Lineage (GTDB taxonomy): Bacteria > Actinomycetota > Thermoleophilia > Gaiellales > Gaiellaceae > Gaiellasilicea. The sequence goes on from CAVSRW010000014.1 coordinate 24,581, forward strand.
CCCCCGTCGTCTCGACCGAACCGGATCACGACACGCGCGAGGCGGCGGCGCGGGATCGTCGCCGCATCGAGCTGATCCTGCCGATGCGAACCGTGCTGCTGGTCGCCGCGGCTGCAGTCGTCCTCGCGGCCCTCGCGACGATCGGGGAGACCTTCCTGATCGTGTTCGTCGGGATCTTTCTCGGGCTCGTCTTCGAGTACCCCGTTCGCTTCGTGATGGCGAAGACGGGCATGTCGCGCGGGCTGGCGGCCACGCTGACCGTGCTCGGCACGGCCGTGGCGGTGCTGGTGATCGCGCTGTTGTTCCTCGTGCCGCTCGTCGGCGGCGTTCGGGACTTCCTCCAGGAGCTGCCCACGACCGTGGAGCAGCTGCGCGAGTCCGACGAGCTGTCCTGGCTCGGCGACAGTGGTGCGGCCGAGAACGTGCAGGCCGGGTCAGAGAAGATCTCGGCATCGGTGCCCGACGCGATTTCCGCCGTGCTCGGATTCGCGGGCAGCTTCTTCACCGGCTTCCTCATCTGCTTCACGATCATCTTCATCTGCCTCTTCCTGCTCAGCGACATCGCGAATCTGAAACGGTCGCTCGGAAGCGTGCTGATGCCGGGCGAGGACGAGCGCTGGCTCGGCGTCTGGGAGAAGGTGACGACCTCGATCTCACGCTGGGCGATCGGCGTCGTCGTGATCGCGGTGATCGCCGGCACGACACAGGGGGTGACGGCCTGGCTGCTCGGCTCGAGCTACGCAATTGCGCTCGGCGTGATTGCAGGCCTGCTCGACATGATCCCGAACATCGGCGCCACCATCGCCGGCGTCATCCTCGTCCCGGCGCTCCTGGCCGAGGAAGGGCTCGGCGCCGCGATCATCATGCTCGTCGTCCTGCTCGTGTACCAGCAGGTCGAGAACAACATCCTGACCCCCAAGATCCAGGGGAAGGCCGTCAACCTCTCGGGGTTCTTCATCATCGTCGCCGTCACGCTCTTCGGCGCGCTTCTGGGCGTCCTCGGGGCGCTGACCGCGGTCCCGCTCGCGGCGACGATCCAGATCTTCATCACGGAGCTGACGGCCGCCCGCCGGGCGAAGGTGGCAGCCGCCCGCGCGGCGCTCGACGCGCCGGCCCAGCCCGGCTGACGCCCCCGGCACGACGGTATCCGAACCGCGCGGACTGCTGGCAAACCGCATGACGTAGGCAGCCGCCCGGCAGGGTTAGCCGATCGGATGACGAAGGCACACACCCGGCAGGGTTGGATCCCGCCGCGCAATTCAATCCATCGAAGGGAGCAGGCATGGCAGCACGAGAGTCGTGGGCCGGCTGGATCGTCTTCGCCAGCTTCGTGATCATCATCGTTGGCGCAATGGACATGATCCAGGGGTTCGTCGCGATCCTCGAGGACGAGTACGTGGTCGCGACGACGAAGGGCTTGGCGATCATGGACGTGACCGCATGGGGTTGGACCACCCTGATCTGGGGAGGCATCCTCATCCTCGCCGGTCTGGGCCTGCTCGGCGGCGCAGGCTGGGCACGCTGGCTCGCCATCATCGGCGTCGGCGTCAACGCGATCCAGCAGGTCGCGTTCCTGGCGAACTACCCGCAGGCCTATCCCCTCTGGAACATCCTGATCGTCACGCTCAACTTCGTCGTGCTCTACGCACTGACGGCGCGCTGGCAGGGGTTCCGGGAGACGATGCAGGGCACGCCGGTCTGAATTGCTGCCGTCGGAGCCGCCCGAACGAGGGCGGCTCCGACGGCGGGCGCAGGGCCGGCCGCCCCCGGCGCGAACACCTTCCGCGTGGCGCTGCACCAGACCCTGCGACGCATCACGCTCGGCCGACGGGAAGGCGTCGCGGGCACGGTGTACGGGACGATCATCGTGATGGCGACGCTCGCCGCGGGGTCGCACGGCGCGGAGACGCAGGCATGGAAGCTCGCGACGGTCGTCGCGGTCACCGTGCTCGTGCTCTGGGTGGCCCACGTCTACGCGCACGCCCTGGCCGAAGGGCTCCGCCAGGGAAGGCAGCTGAAGGCACACGAGATCGCCTCAGTTGCGAGAAACGAGCGCTCGATCGCGCTGGCGGCGGTCGCGCCGGTGGCGGTCCTCGGGCTGGCACAGGTCGGCGTGCTCGCCGCGCAGACGGCCATTTGGCTCGCGCTCGGCCTCGGGGTCGCAACGCTCGCCGTTCAGGGCGCGCGCTACGCGTCGGTGGAGCACCTCGGACGGCTGGGAACGGCTGTCTCCATCTCCCTGAACGTCCTGCTCGGACTCGTGATCGTCGTGCTGGAGGCCTCGATCACGCACTGATGCGTCAGGAGCCGGGCTGGCTCCCCCGGCGGCGCCGCCAGGCGCCGGCGATGTCGATCTCCCCGGGCTCGGGCACCTCACGCGCCGTCTGCCGGCGGAGCAGCTCGACCGCGAGCACGAGTATGGCGGCCGCGGCGAGCATCAGCGGCACGCGCGAGGTCTGGACGGTCGGCTGCCACCAGAGCAGCAAGAGGAAGAGCGCAGCGGCGATTCCGTAGGCGACATCGGCGCGGGCGAGGTACGGGGCGAGCGCGCGCCGCGCGCCGACCGACCTCGTGGACGCCCCGCCCAGCCAGGAGCCCAGCAGCACGATCACGCCGAGCCCGAGCAGGGTCAACCCGCCGTCCCGCAGCTGGGCGGTCAGGATCTCCCACGCGTCCCCGACGGCCGGCCGCACCGAGTGCGATGCGACGAGCTCGTCTACCACGTACGAGCCCGCGACCCGGCGGAGGACGAGCACGAGCAGCCCGCCGATGATCGAGCCGACGGCGATCATGCGCAGGATCGACTGCCGGCGGCCCGGGACGATCCAGAGCGCGATCGCGAAGAGCAGCACCGGAAGGACCCAGAGCCAGTTGCCGAGCACCTTCAGGAACTGCGTCAGGTCCTGCGCAGTCTCGAGCTGCCCCGCGTCCATCACCTCGATCACCCCGGCATCGGGGCCGAAGCGGTTCGCGACCTGGCCGATGATCGCTACGCGCTCACCCAGCTCGATCATGAGCGGCTGGAGGTCGAGGACGATCACGCCGCCCTCCACCCGCGCGACCTCCGTCTCGTTCTCCAGTACTTCGATCAGCTGCGCGTGAGCGCGCGTGAACGCGCCGACCCAGAGCTCCTGGACGCGCGGCCGCTCGAGCATGCGAACGGCCGCTCGGTCGCTGACCTCGCGCACCGCGCCCGCGATCGGGCCCGCGAGCCCTTGCTGGTCGGGCGGAAGGCGCTCCTCCAGCGCCTCGGTCACGTCGACGTTCGCGTAGAGCTGCTCGACGAGCGACAGCGCCACCTGCTCACGGATCTCGTCGTCCGCGATCAGCGCGCTCGCCGTGTCCGATGCGGTCTCGGTGTCGAGGGCCTGGAAGCGGATGTAGCCCGCGAGCAGGCTGAGCACGGCGAGGATGACCGCCAGGACGACCAGCACGCGTGCAACGACCATTCGCACAAGGCGGTTTATCGCAGCACCGCCGCCCGGTGGAATCACACCATTGGGATGAAGTGTCCGCGGCCGCCCCGCGCGAGGATCGAGGTGATGGGCGCGACGACGCCAGCGCGGGGCCGGCTCGTCTACGTCGGACACGCCACCGTTCTCGTCGAGCTGGACGGCGTCCGCATCCTCACGGACCCCGTGCTCCGCAACCGGGTCCTCCACCTGCGCCGGCGCGTGCCCCCGCCCGAGCCGCTGGGCGATCTGGGCGCGATCCTGATCTCACACGTCCACTACGACCACCTCGACATGCCCTCGCTGAAGTCGCTGAGCATCGAAGTACCGGTGGTCGCCCCGTGGGGCACGCGCCGGGCGTTTCGCCGCTTTCGCGACGTCCGAGAGCTACGCGTCGGCGAGGAGACCCGGCTCGGCGACGTCACCGTGCGTGCCGTGCCGGCTGTGCACGAGAGCGCGCGGCTTCCCTTCCAGCCCTCGCTGGCACTCGGATACGTGGTTTCGGGCTCCCGTTCCGTCTACTTCGCCGGCGACACGGATCTGTTCGCCGGAATGGCGGACATCGCGGACGACCTCGATGTCGCGCTCGTGCCTGTTGCAGGCTGGGGGCCGAAGGTCGGTCCGGGCCACCTCGACCCCGCCCGCGCGGCGCGCGCAGTGCGGCTGCTCGAGCCGCGGATTGCGGTTCCGATCCACTGGGGGACGCTCTCGACGCTTCGCGCGCGCCCGTCGCCCGAGCCGCCGCTCGAGTTCCGCCGGCTCACGGCCGAACTCGCGCCGCTGGTGGACGTCCGCATCCTGGAGCCAGGCGCGTCGCTCGACTTCTAGAGCCGGGAGGGCGCCGGGAGACCGTGGGAAGTTGCGCTGGCCACGTACGACACCTAGCCTGAGGTCAGCCACGGGGGTCGGAAGAGGGGGATACGCCTTGCCGGAACGTGCCGTCAGGCGGGCGAAGGACAAACGCTCCGCAGAGCATCAGCAGCAGTCGGCCTTCGAGCCGATGCGGGCAAAGCTGGACCCACCCGGCGAACGGCCGGGCCTCGTGCCGCGCCCGCGCATCGTCGACCGCCTCGCCCGAGCCGGCAAGAACCGTTTTGTCACCGTGATCGCCCCGCCCGGATACGGAAAGACCACGGCCCTCGCCCAGTGGGCGAGCACAGACTCCCGCCGCTTCGCCTGGCTGTCGCTCGACAGCCGCGACAACGATCCCGTCGTCCTCCTCTCGTACGTCGCGGAGGCGCTGAACGAGGACGGCTCGATCGACGCCCAGGTGTTCAGGGCATTGCGAGCCCCAGGCGGGTCACTCTGGACGAACGGGCTGCCGCAGCTCGGCGCAACGCTGGCCGCCCGCGAGGAGCCGATCGTCCTCGTCCTCGACGACGTCCACGTGCTCCAGGACACCCAGAGCCTCGACGCGCTGGCGGAGCTCGCGAGGCATGTGCCGCCGGGCTCGCAGATCGTCTTCTCGGGCCGCTCCGAGCCCCGTTTCGGCCTGGCGCGGATGCGCGTCGACCGCGACCTCCACGAGGTCGACGCGCCGGCGCTCGCGCTCAACGACGACGAGGCCGAGGCGCTGCTCGGCGCCGCCGGTGCCGACCTGACGCGGACAGAGGCTTCCGAGCTCAACCGGCATGCGGAGGGATGGGCTGCCGGCCTGTATCTCGCGGCGCTCTCGATCGCGAAAGGCTCCTCGGTCGCCACGTTCGACGGCAGCGACCGGTTCGTGACGGACTACCTGCGCGCGGAGGAGCTCTGCCAGGTGGATCAGGAGAGGGTCGACTTCCTCCTCCGCAGCGCCGCGCTCGAAACGATGTCCGGGCCGCTCTGCGACGCCGCGCTGGGGCGGACAGGCTCGACGGTGATGCTCGAGCAGCTCGAGAGCGAGAACCTGTTCGTTGTCTCACTCGACAACAGCAGGACGTGGTTCCGGTACCACTACCTCTTCCGCGAGATGCTCCTGTCCGAGCTCGAGCGGCAGCACCCTGGCGACGTCGCCGGACTGCGGCAGCGGGCGGCTGCCTGGTGCGAGGAGCGCGGAATGTTCGAGGACGCGATCGAGTACGCGTCTGCCGCGGAGGACACGACCACCTATGCCCGCCTCGTCACGGCGAGCGCCTTCGACTTCTTCCGCGCCGGCCGCGTCACGACCGTCGAGCGCTGGCTGGCGCCCTTCGACGACCGGAAGCTGCTGGCCGAGAACCCGGAGATCGCAGTGCTGGGGGCGTGGCTGCACGCTCTGCGCGGCCGCCCGGCGCCCGCCGAGCGCTGGGCCCTGTCGCTCGACGAGGGCGATCGCACGCGCACGATGGTCGACGGGAGCAGCGCCGAAGCGTGGGCCGCGACGGTCCGCGCCCTGCTCTGCCGCGACGGGATCGAGCAGATGCAGCGGGATGCCGTCACCGCCGTCGACGGCCTTTCGGCGACGAGCCCACTTCGACCTGCATCGCTGCTGCTCGCCGGCATCGCGACCTTGCTCCTCGAGGAAGAGGGCGCGGAGAGGGTCTTCGAGCAGGCGGCGGATGCCGCGACGGCCGAGGGCTCGGTCTGGGCGGGTCTCGTGGCCCGCTCCGAGCTCGCCCTCCTGGCTCTGCACCGCGGCGACTTCACGACTGCCGCCGCCGAGTCGACGCTGGCACGCGAGTTCCTCGAGGAGTCAGGCTCGACCGACTACGTGATGACCGCGATCGACCACGCCGTAACGGCGCGGCTCGCGATCGCGCAGGGCAAGGGCGCACGAGCCCGGCAGGCGCTCGCCGCCGCACATCGGCTACGGCCCATGCTCACGCACGCCCTCCCGTGGTTCTCGGTCCAGGTGCTGCTCGAGCTGTCCGCGGCCCATCTGGAGCTTGGTGATCCCCGCGGGGCCACGACGCTGTGCCACGAGGCGACGGCGATCCTCAGGCGCCGGCCGCGGCTCGGCATGCTCGCCGCGCGTGCGGACGCGGTCCGCGACCACATTCCCGCCACGGCGGACGCGTCGTCCGGCTGGGCGGCGACCCTGACAGCAGCCGAGCTCAGGCTGTTGCCACTCCTGACGACGCACCTCTCGTTCCGCGAGATCGCCGAGCGGCTGTTCGTCTCGCGGAACACGGTGAAGACGCAGGCGATCTCGATCTACCGCAAGCTCGACGCCTCCAGCCGCAGCGAGGCGATCGAGCGAGCGGTCGTCCTGGGACTCGTCGACGCCGCTCCGGCGTCGCGCTCCGGGGATTTCACCCGCTCAGGATGATGTTCCGAAACGCTCGGGAGCGTCGAATGCAGCTAGGCAACCCGTGGACGAGTACAAGCTCACGCTCCGCCGCCTGGCAGTGCGCGACGACCGCTACATCGACGCGCTGCTGAGCGAGGAGCACGCCAACGTAACTCTCGCCGGCATCGACGCCCGTTCGCACGCGCTCGTGCGGGTCGCGGCGCTGATCGCGATGGACGCGGCGCCGCCGTCATACATGAGCGCGGTCAACGCGGGGCTGCACGCGGGCGCCTCTCACGAGGAGATCGTCGGCACGCTGATCGCCGTCCTGCCGCTCGTCGGCGTCGCACGCGTCGTGGCCGCCGCCCCGAACCTCGGGCTCGCACTCGGCTACGACGTGGCCGAGGCGCTCGAGGTCAACGGCTCGTAGCGGATTCGCTGGAGAGCACGCCCGCTACTGCCGGGCCATCGCGACGCGCATCCGCTCCTCGGCCGTGATCAGATGATCCGCGTCCTCGGCCGCGGCGTCGGTGTCGATCTGCACCCAGCGCACCTTGCCCGTGAACTCGCTGTCCTTGGAGCCGTAGTCATCGCTCACCGGCGTCGCGCTGTCGGAGCCGACGTCGGTCGTCTCGTCGGCGGAGAAGAGCATCGGCACGGTTCCGTCGACCCGGCCGCTGCCGACCTGCTCGCCGTCGAGGAAGAGCGCTATGCCGCCGCCCTTCCCGAGGCCGCCGCCGTCGTAGGTGAACTCCATCCGCACCTGGTGCTCGCCGGCGGGGATCTCGCCGTCCCCGTAGACCTTGAACCGCTGCAGGCCGAAGAGGTTGTAGCAGTACGCCGGCTTGCCGTCCTTGACGTAGAGCGAGAAGCCGCCGAAGGCACCGCCCTGGGCGATGAGCACTCCCTCCGCGCCACCCTCGGGCACGTCGATCTCGGCCGTGATTGAGAAGGACTTGTTCTTGTTCACGACGACGGAGTTCTCGGACAACCGCCCCATGGAACCGAACAGCAGCTGCGAGTTGCCGCGCACGAGCTGAGGCCGGCCCGCCATGTCGGCGTTGAAGCGCTCGTACCTCCGGTCGTCGAGCGGCAGCACGTTGTACTTGCCCGCCTCGATGAGGAACAGGCGCTGGAGCTCGCGGAGCTTGTCCGGGTTGTCGGCAGCCAGGTCGTACGCCTGCGTCCAGTCGTCCGGCCCGTAGAGCTCCCAGACGTCGTCGTCGAACGCCGGCATCTCGGTCCCCACCCACGGGATGCTGTGCCGCGTCACTGCGGTCCAGCCTTCGTGGTAGATGCCGCGGTTGCAGAACATCTCGAAGTACTGCGTCGTGTGGCGATCTGCCGCCGTGACGTCGTCGAACGTGTACGCCATCGAGACGCCTTCGAGCGGCCGCTGCTGCACCCCGTTGACGCTGAGCGGCGCCGGCAGACCGGCTGCCTCGAGCACGGTCGGCGCGACGTCGATCACGTGGTGGAACTGCGAGCGGATCTCGCCCTTCGCCTTGATCCCGTTCGGCCAGTGCACGATCGTGCCGTTGCGCGTCCCGCCCCAGTGCGACGCGACCTGCTTCGTCCACTGATAGGGCGTGTCCATCGCATGCGCCCAGCCGACCGCGTAGTGGTTGTAGGCCTCGGGCGTGCCGAACTCGTCGATCTTCGAGACCATGAACTCCGTCGTCTCGAGGCCGAACGCGCCGTTGAGCACGACGAGCTCGTTGAAGCAGCCGGTCGGCGTGCCCTCGGCGGAGGCGCCGTTGTCGCCGATGATGTAGTAGACGAGCGTGTTCTCGAGGATCGCGAGCTCGCCGAGCGCGTCGAGCAGCCGGCCGACGTGGTGGTCGGTGTGCTCGAGGAATCCCGCGTAGACCTCCATCTGGCGCGCGAGCACCGGCTTCAGGTCGTCGGGCATGTCGTCCCATGCCGGGATCTCGTCAGGGCGCTCGGTGAGCTCCGCCTCGGGCGGGATCACGCCGAGCTGCTTCTGCTTCGCGAACGTCCGCTCGCGCAGCGCGTCCCAGCCGTCGTCGAACGTGCCCTTGTACTTGTCCGACCACTCCGGCCGCACGTGGTGCGGGGCGTGGGTGGCGCCCGGCGCGTAATAGACGAAGAAGGGCTTGTCGGGCATCAAGGCCTTCTGCTGGGAGATCCAGTCGATTGCGCGGTCGGTCATGTCCTCGGTGAAGTGGTAGCCCTCCTCGGGCGTCCGGTCCGGCTCGATGGGCACAGTGTCCTGATAGATCGCCGGCGCGTACTGGTTCGTCTCGCCGCCGACGAAGCCGTAGAAGTGCTCGAAGCCGGAGCCGGTCGGCCAGGCGGTGAACGGCCCCATCGGGCTCGTCTCCCAGACCGGCACCTCGTGGCACTTGCCGAACTGCGCCGTCGAGTAGCCGTTCAGCTTGAGCGTCTCGGCCAGCGGCGCGCAGGTGTTCGGCCGGATCGAGTTGTAGCCGGGCGCCGAGGTCGCGATCTCGGTGATCCCGCCCATCCCGACCGAGTGGTGGTTCCGCCCCGTGAGCAGAGCCTGGCGCGTCGGCGAGCAGAGCGCGGTCGTGTGGAAGCGGTTGTACTTGAGGCCGTTGGCCGCGAGTCGTTCGGCGTTCGGTGTGTTGATCGGCCCGCCGAAGGCGCTCGACGCGGCGAAGCCGACGTCGTCGAGGAGCACGACGAGGACGTTGGGGGCGCCCTCCGGCGGACGCAGCGGCTCGATCGGTGAGAACGAGGTGGCGGGGTCCTTGGCGTCGTACGTCGTCAGGCCGGGCGGCGTGACGTCGGGGATCGGCAGGTTCGCGCGCTGGACGGCCATCGTTCCTCCTCGTCAGGGTCTCCCGGCCACTCTCTGCACAGCGCGCCGCGGGGGCATCGTGCGAAGCGGATGATGTGGCGGCTCAGGGCGCGCCGCAGGATGGATGACCCATGCTCGAGGCCTTCGCACTCGGTCTGCTCGGAGCGTCGTCGCTCCTGCTCGCCGGGCTCGTCGCCTGCTGGGTCGACGTGCCCAAGCGGCTCGTCGGGATCCTCGCCGGCTTCGGCGCCGGTGCGCTGATCGCGGCGATCTCCTTCGACCTCGTCGTCGAAGCCGAAGACGCACTCGAGTTCTGGCAGTTCGGCCTCTGGATGCTGATCGGCGTCGCGGTCTTCCTCGTCGCCGACCGCTTCGTCGAGAGCCGCTTCGGCAGCGCCGGGGTGGGTGGCGCGATGGGCATCGTCGTCGGCTCGGTCGTCGACGGCGTGCCCGAGTCCGTGATCTTCGGGATCCAGATCGGCACCGCCTTCCCGATCAGCCTCAGCTTCCTCGCGGCGGTCTTCGTCTCGAACATCCCGCAGAGCATCGCGCCGTCCGCCGACCTGAGCGCGGCGGGCTGGAGCGCGCGGCGCGTCGGGATGCTCTGGTTCTGGGTCGTCCTGGCCTGCGGTGTGGCGGCCGTGGTGGGGTTCCTGCTGACCGACGCCAGCTCGGCCGCCCAGGGCGGCAGGATGGCGGCGCTCGCAGCGGGCGGCCTGCTCGCGATGCTGACGAACTCGCTGATGCCGTTCGCGTTCGAGCGCGGCGGCGCGCTCGCCGGCGCCGCAACGGCAGTCGGCTTCTGCGTCTCGCTGCTCGGCAGCGGCTGAACCGACGCGGGAATCACACCGATCGGATGATGTCCGTGCCGCCACGGCAGGGCGAAGCTGGATCGGTGGCGACTACGAGCACGACCGGGACGTGAACCTCGCTTGGGGAGCTCTGATCGTCGCCGCGACGGCAGGTGCGGGGATCGCCGCGATGCTGTTCGTGCGGCGCCGAGCGCCCGAGGGCAGTTACTTCTCGGACGGCGACCGCGCCTCGGGCGTCTTCGGCGTCCTGGCGACCGGCTTCTCCGTGCTGCTCGGCTTCATCGTCTTTCTGGCCTTCACGAGCTACGACGAGTCGCGCCTGGGCGCGGAGCAGGAGGCGCTCGTCCTCCAGCAACAGGTCGAGACGGCGCAGTTCTTCCCGGCGACGATGGCCCAGGAGCTGACCGGCAAGCTGATCTGCTACGGGCGCTCGGTCGTGCACGACGAGTGGCCGCTGGCGGAGTCGGGGACAGCGGCCGACGAGGTCAACCCGTGGGGCGTCGAGCTCTTCCGGACCGTGGTCTCGTTCCAGCCGGAAACGGCGAAGGACGAAGCCGCGTACGGCAAGTGGCTCGACCAGACCTCCGAACGCGAGAGCGCCAGGATCGACCGCATGCACGGCGCCGTCGGCGTCATCCCGACGCCACTCTGGATCGTCCTGATCCTCCTCTCCAGTGTGATCTTCGTCTTCATGCTCTTCTTCGCCGACTCTGCCGAGCGGGCCAGGACGCAGGCGCTCCTGATGGGCTCGGTGGCGACCGTGGTCGCGTCCCTGCTGCTGTTGATCAACTTCCTCGACAACCCGCTCACAGCCGGGGTCGGCGGAGTCAAGCCGGTGGCGATGGAGCGTGCGCTGGAGGTGATCGACGAGGCGCTGGCCGACGCCGACCGCGAGGTCGAGGCACCCTGCAACACGCTCGGCCGGCGGGTTTGAGCAATGGCCCGCACTGACCGGATCGAGCTCGCCGCCGCCGTCCTGCTCGCCGTGGCCGCGGTCACGACCGCATGGAGCAGCTATCAGGCGAGCCGCTGGAACGGCGAGCAGGCCAAGACCGCGGCCTCGGTGAACAAGACGCGGATCGCCGCAGCGCGCGCCGCCGACCTGGCCAGCAGCCAGACCCAGGTCGACATCGCCACGTTCATCCAGTGGGTGGACGCCTACGCGCAGCAGGAGGCAGACCTGGCGAGCTTCTACCGGGAGCGCTTCCGGGCGGAGTTCAAGCCCGCGTTCGACGCGTGGATCGCCACTCGGCCGCTGCGGACGCCGGGCGCTCCGCCGACGCCGTTCGCGATGCCCGAGTACCGCCTCGAGGCGGCCGCCGACGCCGCGCGCCTCGACGCCGAGGCCGAGGTGCTCGCGGCTCAGGTCCGAAGCTACATCCAGCGCTCGTCGAACTACGTGCTCGGCGTCGTCCTCTGTGCCGTCGCGCTCTTCTTCGCCGGCATCAGCACGAAGCTCGCCTCGCCCAGACTCCGGCTGGGGATGGTCGGCCTCGGCTGGCTCGTGTTCGTGGTGGCGGTCGCTTGGATCGCGACCTCGCCCGTCAGCATCGCCATCTGACGAGGATCACTCGGAGACGGACTCGCAGTCGTCCGAGGTCTCGAAGGCGTCCGCCAGCTCTCCGCCGGGCTCGACCTGCTGGAGCTCCCGGAACGTGTCCTCGAGCTGCTGGCCCATCAGCGCCACCGTGCTCGCAATCGACGACGCGGCCTCGATCGCGCCCTCCACGCCTTCGGCCCCTCCCGCAGCGGAACGGATGTCCTCCCTGTTCTGGTCCATGTCCTCTGCGAGCTGGTCGAGCGTCTCCTGCGCCTCCTGGCCGCCCTCGGTCTCGAGCGGCTCGAGATCGCGGAGGTCGTCGACGAACGTCTCCGTAGCCTCCTCGAGGTCGTCGGCGGCGCCCTCGAGATCCTCTCTCGTGGTGGCGCCGGACCGGAGCGACTCCCCGGTCGCGGTGACAGCGTCGCGCCAGTCGGTGAAGGCGCTGCAGACGCCGTTCGCCCAGTCCTCGGTCGTGCTCTCGTCGTCGCCGCCGCAGCCTGCCGCGAGCACCGCGACCGCGAGGACGGCGGCCACACGCCGGACGGCTGCACCGCTCCGTCCGCCGTGTGGCCTCGTGAACACCCTCAGACCCCGAGGATCTGCTTCTTCTTCGCCTCGAACTCCTCGGGCGTGAGGATGCCCTGGTCGCGAAGCTGGGCGAGCCGCGTCAGCTCCGCCATGTACTCCGGCTCGGCCGGCTGGGCCGCCGCGGCGGCGGCCTCGTACTGCGCCTGCTGGTCGTTGTACGCCTGAGCGTCCTGCGCGTCGTATTTCTGCTGCTGGCGGTGCCGCACGGCTCCCGCTGTGCCCGCCACGACAGCGGTCGTCGCCGCCGCTCTGACGAGGCCTGGGCCTCTCCGTCGCATCATCATCGTCGGTCTCCTCTCTCTATGCCTCGGCGAGGACGGCGTCGCGCGCCGCCTGGACGACCTCGTGCGGGATCCGCTGGAAGTCGACCAGGATGCCGCCTGCGTTGCGGAGCGCGTCCGCGACGTTGCGCGCCCAGACGTTCTCCCAGACGAGCAGCGCCGCCGACGTGTCGGGGTCGAGCTTCTCGCCCGTGCTCATCAGGTCGTCCTCGTTGAGGAGGCCGTTGACCTCGACGCCCATGTCCTCGAATGCCTTCTTCACCTCGGGGTCGAGGTCGAGGAGCTCGAAAGCGACGACCTCCCCCGCGGCGTTCTTGCCCACGAACGCGAGGTCGATGATGCGGATCGTCCCGTTCTCCACCAGGTCGGCCAGAGCGGGGACGATCTCGCCCTTGAACTGGTTTCCCGGGAACGCGACGATCAGATAGTCGACCGGGCCTAGCTCCTTCATGTCGCTCTCCTCTCGTTACGTCGCCGCAAGTGCCTTGGCCTTGATGGCCTCGAACTCCGGCTCGGTGATGGTGCCGCTGTCGAGCAGCGCCTTGGCACGATCGATCTCCGCTGCGGCCCCGCCTCCGGATCCGGCAGCGGAGCGGACGTACTCGTCCATCTGCGACTGCTGCGCACGCGCTCGCTCCAGATTCCGCGCAGCCATGTCGTCCGAGTTGGCGATCAGGTAGGCGAAGACGCCGACGAACGGCAGAAAGAGCACGAAGATGAGCCAGAGCGTCTTCTTGGCCCCACTTGCGTCGCGCCGACGGAAGATGTCGGCGACGACGTGGAACAGGATCATGAACCAGCTCACCCATAGGAAGAAGACGAGCATTGTCCAGAGGACGTCGAGAAACGGATAGTCAGCTGCAAGAAGCATGCGATCTCCTCGTTACGCGGAACGAATGTCACTAGCCTCGCGAGCGGCGCGAACCGTTGCATCATACGCATCGGGTGATATCCCGAGCCCCACCACTTTCGGCTTCGTAGCGCCCAAAATCATCCGGATCGTGTGATGACGCTGAGGGGCCCGCTCAGCGAGCGTCTCCGTGACTCACCAGGACCGGGAAGGGCCTTCCGCATGCCGTCGAACGCCAAGCCGAACACGCTCGCGAGCCGGGGTGACGACCACCTCGACCGGGATGCCATGCGCTGGATCGACGGTGGGACCTTCGCGATGGGCTCGGAGGACTTCTATCCGGAGGAGCGCCCGGTACACCACGTCTCGCTGGACGGCTTCTGGATCGACGAGCATCCCGTGACGGCCGCCGACTATCGCCGCTTCGTGCGCGCGACGGGCTACGTCACGGTGGCCGAGCGGCCGCTCGACCCGGACGAGTACCCGGACGCCGATCCCGAGCTGCTCGTGCCCGGCTCGCTCGTGTTCAGGAAGGCGACAGGACCCGTCGACCTCGGCGACTACCGCAACTGGTGGGAGTACCTCCCGGGGGCGTCCTGGAAGCGGCCGGGCGGGAAGGGGACGTCCGTCAACGGCCGCGACCGGCATCCGGTCGTCCACGTCGCCTACGAGGACGCGGAGGCGTACGCGACCTGGGTCGGCAAGGAACTGCCCTCCGAGGCGGAGTGGGAGTTCGCAGCCCGCGGCGGCCTCGACGGCGCCGTCTTCGCGTGGGGCGACGAGCACTTCCCCGGCGGCGAGGCTCGCGCGAACACGTGGCAGGGCGAGTTTCCCTGGCAGAACCTGAAGCTCGACGGCTACGAGGGCACGTCCCCGGTCGGGAGCTTCCCCCCGAACGGCTACGGCCTCTACGACATGACCGGAAACGTCTGGGAGTGGACGTCCGACTGGTACGCGCCCGGGCATCCGGACGAGGTCGCGAGCCCGTGCTGCACGCCCCACAACCCTCGCGTCAGCTCGTCCGAGCAGAGCCACCTGTCCGGGCAGCCCGGCGAGCGGATCCCGCGCCGTGTGATCAAGGGCGGCTCCCACCTGTGCGCCCCGAACTACTGCCTCCGCTACCGGCCCGCGGCGCGACAGGCGCAGATGATCGATACCGGGATGGCGCATCTGGGGTTTCGCTGCATCCTGCACCGGGCCGCCTGATGGGCGCGGCGATCGGCGAGATCCTGCCGCTCGCGGTCGGCGTCGCGATCAGCCCGCTGCCGATCATCGCTGTGACGCTGATGCTCGTCACTCCGCAGGCGTCGCGGAACGGCCCCGTCTTCGTGGTCGGGTGGCTACTCGGGCTCGCGGTCGTCGGAACCGTCGTCCTGGTCGCGGCGCCGGTCGACGCCAACGAGGGCGGGGAGCCCGACGCCTGGGTCGACTGGCTGAAGGTCGCGCTCGGCATGTTGCTCCTCCTCGTCGCGCTGCGCGGGTGGCGAGGCCGACCGCACGAGGGAGAGGAGGCTGCCATGCCGTCCTGGCTCGGTGCCGTCGACCGCTTCACGGCGCCGAAGGCACTCGGAGCCGGCGCTGTCCTCGCCGCCGCGAACCCGAAGAACCTCCTGCTCGCTGTCGCCGCCGCCGCCGCGATCGCGCAGACCGGGATCCCGGGAGGAGAGCAGGCGGTCGCCTACGGCGTTTTTGCCCTCATCGGCACCCTCGGCGTCGCCGCGCCGGTCGTGCTCTTCTTCGCGCTCGGCGACCGGTCGCCGGTGCTGCTCGGCCGGCTGAAGGCGTGGCTCGCCGAGCACAACGCCGCGATCATGGCGGTGCTCTGCCTCGTCATCGCGGCGAAGCTGATCGGCGACGCGCTCCGCGGATTCGCCGGCTGAGTGAGCGACGAGACCGCCTACCCGGGCGAGTCGCCGTTCCGGCCGGCGCAGCAGCCGCCGCTCCTCGAGCGCACTGTCCCCGTGTCGCGCGACCTGCCCGACTACGGACCCGGCTCCGGCCGTCGCGATCTGCTGGCCGGCGTCACCGTCGCAGCGCTGGCGCTCCCGGCTGCCATGGCCTACGGCGAGCTCGCGGGGCTCTCTCCCGTGAACGGGCTGTATGCGCTCCTCCTGCCCACGATCGTCTACGTGCTGCTCGGCAGCTCACGGCAGCTCGTGATCGGGCCGGAGGGTTCGCTGGCCGCCCTCGTCGGCGCGGCGGTCATCCCGCTCGCCGCGGCCGGAAGCGGTGAGGCCGTCGAGCTCGCCGGCGCACTGGCGCTGCTCGTGGCAGCCTGCTTCGTCGCCGCGCGCGTGCTCCGCCTCGGCTGGATCGCGGACTACTTCTCCCGGCCGGTCCTGATCGGCTACCTGCACGGCGTCGCGATCGTGCTCGTGGTCTCCCAGCTCGGCAAGCTGCTCGGCGTCGACGTGGACGCGCGCAGGCCGCTGGGGCAGCTCGCCGAGGTCGTCGCGGAGCTCGGCGAGATCCAGGGCACGACGCTCCTCGTCGGCGCTCTCGCACTCGCCGTCCTGCTGCCGCTGCGCTTCGTGGCGCCGCGCCTCCCGGCCGCGCTGTTCGTCGTCGCCGGTGCGATCGCGGCTTCGTGGCTGCTCGACCTGCAGGAGCACGGCGTCGCGGTCGTCGGCTCCGTACCCGCGGGGCTCCCGAGTATCGACGTCCCGACCCCGCCGTTGGGCGACGTGATCACGCTGCTCCCCGCGGCAGTCGGCATCTTCCTGGTCGCGTTCGCGGACGAGATCCTCACCGCCCGTTCGTTCGCCGGGAAGCATCACCAGCACGTGCGGGCACCGCAGGAGCTCCTGGCCGTGGGGGCGGCCAATGCCGCCGCCGGGATCAGCCAGGGGATGGTCGTCGGCGCGAGCGGCTCGAGGACGGCGGTCAACGACTCGATGGGCGCGCGGACGCAGCTGGCCGGGCTCGCCGCCGTCGGCTCGATCGTCCTGATCCTGCTCTTCCTGACGGATCCGATCTCGTACCTGCCCTCGGCCGTGCTCGGCGCCGTGATCGTCTCGGCCGCGATCGGGCTGGTCGACCGACGCGCCTGGCGAACCCTCTGGAGCACGGACCGGGTCGAGGTGACGATCGCCGCCGTCACCGTGGGGGGCGTCGTCGTCGTCGGGGTCCTCGAGGCGCTCGTGTTCGCAGTCGGCCTCTCGATCGTCGACGTCGTCCGGCGCAGCGCGACGCCGCACGACGCCGTCCTCGGCTGGGTCGACTCGCTCGGGCGCTACGGCGACGTCGCCGTGCATCCTTCGGCGCGCGTGACTCCCGGCGTCGTCGTCTACCGGCTCGACGACCGGCTCTTCTTCGCCAATGCGAGCTACGTGAAGGGGCGAGTGCTGGAGGCAGTCCGCGGCGCGGCCGGCCCCGTCCGGTCCGTCGTCTTCGATGCCGAAGCGGTGACCCACGTCGACGCGACCGGCCTCGCAGCGCTCGTCGACCTCCGGGACAGCCTGCACCGTTCCGACGTCACCTTCGCGCTCGCCCGAGCGAAGACGCCCCTGGTCGAACGCCTCGCCGAGAGCGGGTTCCTGGACGGTGGGACGGCGTCGTATCCCACCGTGCGCGCCGCGGTCGAAGCGATGAAGCCGACGCCGGCGCCGGACTAGCGGGGACGGTCGGCGAAGCGACGCTCGAGCGCATCGAGGCGCTCGAAGATCCGCTCGAGATGCTCCAGCTCGGCCTCGCGCGACTTCCGCGTGCCCTGCGCAACCAGGATCGAGACGACGACGCTCGTGATCAGCGGGATCAGGCTGAGGCCCGTCAGCATCAGGATCGCCCCGACGACCCGCCCCGGGCCGGTCTCCGGCACGACATCGCCATACCCGACCGTCGACACGGTGACGACCGCCCACCAGAGCGCGTCGCCGAACGAGCCGATCGCCGGGTCGATGGCGTGGACGAGAACCGCTGCCGAGAGCGCGAGGATGGTCGCCACGCTCACGATCAAGGCCACGGCCTTGCGCAGCGTCAGCGAGACGAGCGCCTCGGTCACGCGCCGTTCGAGCTTCTCGTACATGCCGCAGAGGATGTTCGCCGCAACCGCGGACACCCCTCCGGCAACCCACGTGTTCATCCCAACGGGACGATGGCGGTCGGAGGCGCGGCTGGTTGAGTGGACGGCGTCACCGAGCTGGGAGGAACGGCATGACGTCGCAGGACATGCGGGCCGACGCCGACCGCGCGGGTCACACAGGCGCCACCGGCTACAGCGACATCCCCGGGACGGGTCTCGTCGGCTTCGCCGCGCTGATGCTCGCCCTCGCGGGTGCCTGGAACGTGATCGAGGGCATGCTCGCGATCGGCGACTCCAGGGTCTACGTGGCGGACACGACCTTCGTCTTCAGCGACCTGAACACGTGGGGCTGGATCATGCTGCTGCTCGGCACCGGCCAGCTCCTCGCCTCGTTCGCCCTCCTTGCGGGCAGCGAGCTTGGGCGCTGGTTCGGGATCGCCGTGGCGTTCCTGAACGCGCTCGGCCAGATGTTCTTCCTGACGGCCTATCCGCTCTGGGCGGTGACGATGCTCGCGGTCGACATCGTGATCATCTACGCCCTCGCGATGTACGGCGGGAAGCGGCTGCGCACCGAATGAGCGCGCTGTGGCTCGCCCGGTACCTCGTCCGTCACGGTCTGCGTCACGTCCGCTGAGCCCGCGCAGGGCTCGGAGACGCCGCCGGCCGGCGAGGTCGCGGCCGGCGTCGCCGTGACGGCGCTCCGACTGGGGGCAGGCGTCGGGCGGATCGTGCTCCTGCCCGGGCGCGTGCTTGTCCGCTCGCCGCTCGTCCGGCCGGTCATGCGGGGGCGGGCGGAAGTGCTCGCGGCCGCGGGCCGAGACGTCGGTCTGCGCGGCCGGCAGCGGCTGGAGGACGCCGCGGTCGAGATCGCCGCCGCGCCGGAGATGTCGAGGACGCTCGACCGCGCGCTCACGGAGGCGATGTCCGACGACGCGATCGACGCCCTCGCGCGGCGGCTACTCGACAGCCCCGCGTTCGAGCGCGTCATCCGTGACGCGGCCGGGAGCGCGCTCGCGCGGGAGCTCGTCGACGACGCGATCCGAAGCCCCGAGCTGCAGCGGGCGCTCGAGCAGGCGATCTCCGGGCCGGTGCGCGGGGCGCTCGCGCACCAGACGAAGACGCTCTGGAGCGAGGTCGCGGGGCGCCTCGCCGACGGTGTCGCGCGGGCGGACGACACGCTCGAGCGCGGCGTTCGCGGCGCGCTGGGGCGACGGCCGCGCGCGGCCGAGGCGGGTGCGCCGCGTTTCGGAGGGCTCGCTTCGAGGGGCGTGGCCGGCCTCCTGGATCTGGCGCTCGCGAACGGAATCGTGCTCGGGCTCGGCGCGCTCGCCGGCGCACTGGGGTGGCTCCTCGGAGTGTCGCTGCCGGGCCTCGTCGTCGCAGTGCTCGCCGGAGCGGGCTGGCTGATCTTCCTGGCAGGGTACGCCGTGCTCTTCTGGTCGACGGCCGGGCAGACTCCCGGGATGCGCGTGACCCGGCTGCGACTCGAAGGGCCCGACGGCCGCCCGCCGCGGGTCGGGCGCTCGCTGCTGCGCTTCGCCGCCACGGTGGTCGCGCTGGCCCCGTTCGGCGTCGGACTCGTGCCGGTGCTCTTCGACCGGCGCAGGCGGGCTCTCCAGGACCTCGCCGCACGGACTGTCGTGATGCGCGAAGAGCGCCTGCCCGCGGCCTGACCATGCGCCGGTACCTGCTCCCAGCCGTCGGGCTCGCGGTCGTCGCCGCGACGTTTTTCTGGTTCCTGCCCAAGGTCGCCGACTACCGCGACGTCTGGGCCGTCCTGCAGGAGCTGACGTGGCCGTGGGCGCTCGCCCTCCTCGCCGCGAGCGCCGTCAATCTCGTCACGTTCGCGCCGCCCTGGCAGGTGGCGCTGCCCGGCCTGCGCTTCTGGCGGGCGCTCGAGGTGACGCAGGCGTCCACCGCCCTCTCGATCGTCGTCCCTGGAGGCGCAGCCGCCGGGGCAGGCGTCGCGTGGGCGATGCTGCGCGGCTGGGCCTTTCCGCGGCGCGAGATCACGCGCGCGATCGCGCTCGTCAGCCTCTGGAACCAGTTCCTCAACCTCTTCTACCCCGTCGTCGCGCTGGCTCTGCTGACGGCGGTCGGCGAGGACACCGCGCTGCTGACGACGTCGGCGTTCGTGGGGATCGTGATCCTCGTCGTCGTCCTCACCGGGTTCGCGCTTGCGCTCGTGAACGAGCGGCTCGCCCACGAGGTCGGCGAACAGGCCGCGCGGGTCGCGAACTGGGCGCGTGGAAAGCTCAACAAAGGCCCGGTCACATGGGGCGGCCCGAGCTTCGAGCGCTTCCGCCTCAGTGCCGGCGACCTGCTCAAACGCCGTTGGCACGTCCTGACGCTCGTGTCGCTCATCGGGAGCCTGAGCGTCTTCGTCGTCCTGCTCGTGGCACTGCGCGCACTCGGCGTTCCTGCGTCCGAGGTCACGGCGACCGAGGCGTTCGCGGCCTGGGCGCTGATGCGCCTGCTCGCCTCGGTGCCGATCACGCCCGGCGGGCTGGGCGTGGTGGAGGTCGGGCTGACCACCGCGCTCGTCGCGTTCGGGGGGAACAACGCGGGCGTCGTCGCGGCGGTGCTCGTCTTCCGCGTCCTGACGATGGTCCCGTCGATCGCCTATGGCCTCGTGGCGGCGGCGACGTGGCGGCGGCACCGGCCGCCGGCCGCGCTCGAGCCGGTGGAGCTCGGGGAGACGCCGGCCGCCGGCGGCGACGGCATCAGGCCGGCGTGACCGCCAACAGCTCGGGCCGTGTCGCCGGCGCACGGGCCCGCGCCGAGCACGCGGTTGCCCGCGTGTCGCAGCACGTGCCCTGGAAGGACGTGATCGTCCGCGCGCTCGAGCGCGAGCGCTTCGCTGCGGCCGGCCTGCTCGCCGGCGGGCTGGCGTACCGCCTCTTCTTCTGGCTCGTGCCCTTCGGCCTCGTCGCCGCCGCCCTGCTCAGCTTCTGGGTCGAAGCGGACCCGGCGGGGCTCGAGCACGCGGCGGAGGACTTTGGCCTCAGCGGAGCTGCGGCCGATGCAGCCACCGAGGCGATCGAGCAGGACGCTCACTCCCGCTGGTACTTCCTCGCCGCCGGGGTGGTCCTGCTCGCCTGGTTCGGCGCGGGGGCCGTCCGGGCGCTCTCCGTCGCCCATGCCGTCGCGTGGCGGCTCGTGCCGCCGAAGGTGCGACGCCCGTATCGGGCCGGCTGGGTCTTCACCGGCACGATGGTCGCCCTGGTCCTCGTCTCCTCCGGCACCGCATTCGTGCGCGAGTGGGCGGCAGGGCCAGGCCTCGGGCTCACGCTCGGGCTGCTCGTTCTCTTCGCAGGCGTGCACATCTGGGGCTCCACACTCCTGCCGAGCCGCGCCACGCATTGGCGCGACTTCGTTCCCGGCGCAGTCCTCGCTGCGCTCGGGGCGCAGGCCATCCACCTGGTCGCCGTCCTCTACCTGGCTCCCAAGCTCGGCCGCTCGTCGGCCCTCTACGGGACGCTCGGCGCCGCGACCGTCGTGCTGCTCTGGCTCTACCTGCTCGCGCGGCTTCTTGTGGGTGCAGCCTTCTTGAACGCGGCGCTCTGGGAACGGCGGCACGGCCGTTCATCCCATCCGGATGACGTGCCGTTCGACGCTTGGAGGGACGATTCCGGCAGCCGGCCGGCGAGAGATACCGGAGCGTCGTAGTCGAAAGGAGCACGATGGAGCTCGGAACGCGGTTCTGGTTCGGCATCGTGGGGCTGGCGGTCGGCATCGCGGTCGCCGCGTACCTGATCTTCGCCCTGATCGGCTACGCGTGGTACGCGTGGGGACTCTTCGGGATGCTGCTCTTCTTCAGCGTGATCCTGATCGTCTTCGCCTACGTGTGGGACCGGCGCGAGGCTGCCCGCCGCAGACGCGCGGCCTCGTAGTCCACGCGACGCCGACTCCCCGATTCCGCTCCCCCGCGATGAGTTCGCCGCGACGCTGACGTCTACACCGCGACAGCGACAGGAGGTGCAGACGTGGGAGAGATACACGTACACGAGTTCATGAGCCTCGACGGTGTGATCGATGCGCCGACGTGGACGTTCGACTACGGGTTCCACCCCCGGATGGGAGAGGCGATCGGCGCGGTCACCGGCCGCAGCAAGGGCATCCTGCTCGGGCGGACGACCTACGAGATGTTCGAGCCGGCCTGGTCGACGCGGACGGTCGAGGAGGACCCCGGCGCGCCCTTCTTCAACGACACGACGAAGTACGTCGTCTCGAGCACGCTGACCGACGGGACGTGGCGGAACTCGGAGGTGATCGGGCCCTACGACCCCGAGGCGATCCGCCGCCTCAAGGCCAGCGTCGACGGCGACATCTACGTCAGCGGCAGCATCATGCTCGTGCACGCAATGCTCGAGGACGGACTGATCGACGGGCTGCATCTGTTCGTCTACCCGCTCACGCGCGGGTCCGGGCCGCGGCTCTTCCCGGACGGCGCGCCGCCGAAGACCTTCTCGCTCGAGGCCTGCGAGTCGTATGAGAACGGCGTCGTCTACCTGAACTACCGGCCGAGCGCGTAGCGCCCGGCCGGTAGCCCGGCGACGGCGCTCCGGCCGTCGCCCTTTGGGTCGACGCTCGAGCTCAGCCCCGGCGCACCGCCAGGTGGCCGAAGCCGACCTCTGCGTCCAGCTCGAGGGTGGGCGCCGAGGAGGTCGAGCCGCGCACGACGGCGTGCTCGTCGGGGCGCGTGCCCTCGTCGGTGCGGCCGAGAACGGTCACCTGCCCGCCGTCGGCGCGTGCCCTGACCTCGAGCGCGGCGTGCTCCGGGACTTTGACCAGCAGGTCGCCCATGCCGAGCTCGACGTCGATCCTCGTCGTTCCCGGAGGCAACGCGACATCGGTGAGATCGACCGTGTAGTGGCCGATCCCGAACTCGTAGCTCCGCTCGAGCTGCGTCGCGTGAAGCGGCCGCTCGTCCTTGTCGCCGACGCCGGCGGAAGGGCTCACCGGCGATACGGCCGCCGCCGCGAAGGCCGCGAGGAACACGAGCCCGAACGGGACGAGGCCGCGGCTGCGCCGCTTGCTGACGGCGCCGAGCGCGATCATCCCGCCGACGACGCCGAGACCGGTCGCGAGCGCCATCGTCACGGAGACGTCGTAGGTGCCGGTCGCATCGAGGATCCCGAGGATCCCGGCCGTCGCCAGGAGCGCGCCGATGCCGGGCCCGAAGAGCGACCCCCGCCTCCGGCGGGCCGGAGCAGCCGTGGCCTCGGCCGCCAAGGCGGCGACGGGGGCAGGCGGGGTCTCGCCGACCTCGGACTCGGACAGGTCGAACCGGGGCAGCCACTCGAGCCACCGCGGCAGGTACCAGTTCCGGTCCCCGAGCAGCTTCATCGTGGCGGGCAGCAGCACGCCGCGGACGATCGTGGCGTCGAGCAGGATCGCGGTCGCGAGCCCGACGCCGAACTGCTTGAACATCAGCATCGACAGCGTCGTGAAGACCGCGAAGACGCCGACCATGACGATCGCGGCGCTCGTGACGACGCCCGCGGTCGACTTGATCCCGTGCGCGACGGCTTCGTCCGTGGTCAGGCCGCGCTGAACCGACTCACGGATCCTGCTGAGCAGGAAGACGTGGTAGTCCATCGAGAGCCCGAACAGGATCACGAACAGCAGCAGCGGGACGACCGGATCGATCCCACCGATCGGGGTGAAGCCGAGGAGGCCGCTGCCGTAGCCGTGCTGGAAGACGAGCACCAGCACGCCGTAGGCGGCCGCGACCGAGAGCAGGTTGAGCACGATCGCCTTCGCCGCGATCACGGGGGAGCGGAACGCGACGAGCATCAGCGCGAAGGCGAGCAGGAGCACGAACCCGACGACGATGGGGAGGTTCGCCGTCATCTCGTCCGTGCTGTCCTTCCACTGGGCGGCTGCGCCGGTGACGCCTGCCTCGGCGCCCGGCACGGCGCCGACCGTCGCCGGCACGATCTCGTTCCGCAGCTGCGTGAGCGACGCGTTCGAGACGGCGTCGGTGCCCTTACCCTCGATCGGAATCGCGATGTTCGCGACCGTCGCGTCGTCGTTGACCTCGACGGTGATCGGCTCGTGCATGCGCCCGGTCGCCAGTGCCCGGTCCTGCAGCCGCTCGATCGCGGCCTTCATCGTGGGTGAGTTGACGTTGTCGGCCTTGACGACCACGTTGGCCGGCAGGGCGGAGCCGGGGAACGCGTGCTGCATCCGCTCGTACGTCTGCACGGCCGGAAGCGACTGCGGGAAGGTGTCGGGGCCGGGCTTGACCATGCGGAGCTGGAGTGCGGGCAGCGCGAGCGCCACCAGGAGTCCACCGGCCAGGACGGCCGACAGCAGCGGCCGGCGCAGGACGCCGTTGACGATCGCGCCCCAGATGCGGCCCTCGCCGTCGTCGCGGCGAAGCCGGCGGACGAGCGGGATGCGGCCCCGGTCGACGCGGTCGCCGAGCCGCGACAGCAGCGCCGGCAGCACGGTGAGCGACCCGATCATCGCGATCGCGACCACGGCGATCGTGGCGATCGCGAACGACTCGAAGACGGGGTCGCCGGTCAGGAACATGCCGGCCATGGCCGTCATCACGGTCAGGCCGGAGACGAGCACCGAGCGGCCAGACGTCGCGGCCGCGGCCTCGAGCGCAGCCCGCTGGCTCCGTCCCGCGGCCCGTTCCTCGCGTTCGCGCTTCAGGTAGAAGAGCGAGTAGTCGACACCGACGGCGAGCCCGATCAGGAGCACGAGCGCGCCGGCCTCGTTCGCCATCGGGAAGATGTGGCTCGTCCCGGCGACGACGCCGAAGGTCGCGAAGACGGCCGTCAGGGCGAGCAGCAGCGGGATGCCCGCGGCGACGAGCGCGCCGAACGCGATCACGAGGATGGCGAGCGTGATCGGCAGAGAAAGCATCCCGGCCTTGCCGAGGTCCTTCTCGACGGTCTTGGCGAGCGCGTCGACCGCACTGGCCATGCCGAACTCGCCGATGTAGAGCTGCGGGTGCGCCTTCTGCGCGGCGTCGACCTGGGCGAGAACCGGGTCGATCTTCAACGCCGCCTCGTCGGCCGGGCCGCGGATCTCGAACTCGACGAGCGCGGCGTGGCCGTCCTTCGAGACCTGGCCCGTGCGGACGTTCTGGACGACGTCGAGCTTGGAGATGCGGGCGACGACGTCGCCGACCGCCGCCGTGAAGGCCGGATCGGTCGTCGAGAGCGAGCGGCTCTGGACGAGCACGCTCTCGCCGGCGGGCCGCTCGAAGCCGGCATCGAGGATCCGGTCCATGCGCCCGGACTCGCGCGGGCCGGCCGTGTTCGGGTCGATCGACTTCGTCCCGGCCATGCCGAGGGCGAAGGCGGCGACGACGAACGCCAGCCAGCCGAACGTGGCGGTCTTCCAGTGGTCGGCGCTCCAGCGGCCCATGCGTGCCGCCAGGTTCTGCTTGGGGGTCGTGCTGGGCATTTCCTTCCTCCTTCGCGGTCGAGAACTTCTGCTCTCGACGCTAGGGCGGCGCCGCCCCGGCGACCTCGTCCGAAGGCCGCGTTCGCGCTCCGACCAGGCGACGATCTCGTCTCCTACCTGGGTAGGAGGCGGGGCCGTGGGTGCGTGGAGTACGTTCGACACATGCAGCAGCCCGGCCCCCGCTGGCGCAGGTACGGATTCGACGCGCTGATCGCGACCGCGGCCCTCGCAGGGTCGCTCCAGCTCGCGCTCGCCGACGACGGCGGCAACGGCCCGAGCACGACCCGCTGGTTCACGGTGCCGGCGATCGCGCTCGTGATGCTGCCGCTGCTCGCGCGCCACCGCTTCCCGTTCGCCGCCCCCGCCTCGGTCTGGCTGCTCGCCGTGGCGGGGTCGTTCGTCGACGGCCGGCTGGTGCCGTCGTCGCTGACGGCGTCGATCTGCGGCATGGTCGCGGCGTTCCTGCTCGGCAACCTGCGCGACGAGACGCTCACGCGCGTCGGGCTCGCGATCGTGCTCGGCGGGTCGGCTGTGATCACCTACAACAATCCGACGGCTGCGACGGGGGAGCTCGTCTTCACCCCGGTCCTGTTCGGGATCGGCTGGCTGGCGGGCTTCGCGCTGCGCCAGCGCGCCGCCGAGGCCGAGGACGCGAAGGAGCGAGCGCGCCGCGCCGAGCGCGAGCGCGAGACCGCAGCCCGGATCGCCGTCGCCGAGGAGCGGGCACGGATCGCGCGCGAGCTCCACGACGTCGTCGCGCACGCCGTCAGCGTGATGGTGCTGCAGGTCGGCGCCGTCCGCCACAAGCTGCCGCACGAGCTGGCCGAGGACACGGAGGCGCTCAAGGACGTCGAGCAGGCCGGTCGCGCCGCGCTCGCGGAGATGCGCCGCCTGCTGGGCGCGATGCACGACGGCGAGGACGCCGACCTCGCCCCCCAGCCCGGGCTCGAGAGCCTCGAGGCGCTCGTCGAGCGAGTGGGCCGGGCGGGGCTCCCGGTGCACCTCGAGGTCGAGGGGGACGCGGTGCCGCTCCCCCGCGCGGTCGACCTCTCCGCGTACCGGATCGTCCAGGAAGGGCTGACCAACTCGCTCAAGCACGCCCGCGCCACGCGTGCCGACGTGACCGTCCGTTACGGCACCGACGGCGTCCAGCTCGAGATCCGCGACGACGGCGTCGGGACCACGAAGACCGACGGTCTCGGCCACGGCCTCGTCGGCGTCCGCGAGCGCGTCAAGATCTACGGCGGCGAGATGACCGCCGGCGCGGCGCCCGGCGGCGGATTCCTCCTCAGCGCGCGGCTGCCGGTGGCGGTGCGGCGGTGACGATCCGCGTCCTCGTCGCCGACGACCAGGCGCTCGTGCGCTCCGGCTTCCGGATGCTGCTCGACGGCGAGGCGGACATGGAGATCGTGGCCGAGGCGAGCAACGGGATCGAGGCCGTCGACAAGGTGGCCCGCTTTCACCCCACGGTCGTGTTGATGGACATCCGCATGCCCGAGCTGGACGGGCTCGAGGCGACCCGGCGGATCCTCGCGGCGGATGACACGGCTCGGATCCTGATCCTCACGACCTTCGACCTGGACGAGTACGTCTACGAGGCCCTCCGGGCCGGCGCGAGCGGCTTCGTGCTCAAGGACGAGCCGCCCGAGCAGCTGCTCGCCGCGATCCGTGTCGTCGCCGACGGCGACGCGCTGCTCTCGCCCGCCGTGACCAAGCGCGTGATCACGCGGTTCATGCACCTGCCCCACCGCGAGCCACCGGAGCAGCTCGCCGAGCTGACGGAGCGCGAGCTCGACGTCTTCCGTCTGATCGCCCGTGGGCTCTCGAACGCCGAGATCGGCCAGGAGCTCTACATCAGCGAGACGACGGTGAAGACGCACATCACGCACCTGCTCCAGAAGCTCGACCTCCGCGACCGGGTGCAGGCCGTCGTGCTCGCCTACGAGACCGGCCTCTTCGACACAACGGACTGATCACGGCAACCGGACAAGGTCGAGGATCGTCGCTGCCACGAGCTCCGGCGCCTCCAGCTCGACGTGGTGGCCGGCGCCGTCGGCGAGCTCCAGCGTCGCCCCCGGGATCGCGTCCGTGAACGCGCGCGCTCGGTCCGGCGGCATCACCGAACTCTCGGTTCCCGCCAGGACGCGTACCGGGCACGGGACCCGCCCGAGGAACGAGAACGGCTCGACCGGCTCCGTCGCGAGCACGCGCCGGTCCCAGCGGAAGCGCCAACTGCCGTCAACCGGCTCCAGCGAGCGCTCCGCGATCGCTTCCAGCTCGGCTGCGTCCAGCTCGGCAGGCTCGACGCTCCGGGCCAGCCGAGCTTCCAGCCCGGCGCGCTCCTCGACGCGCTGCGAGCCGGAACGCGAGCGCTCGGCGAACGCGGCGTCCTCCTCCGTCCAGTCGCTCTTGACGTCGATCGCCACAACTCCGCGGATGCGGTCGTCGCGGGTGGCGGCGGCGAGGCCGACGTACCCGCCGAGGGAGTGGCCTGCGACCGTGACCGTCTCGAGACCGAGCGAGTCGAGCAACATCGCGAGGTCGCGGTCGTAGTCGGCGTACTCGTAACTGTCGCGGTGCTCGCTGAAGCCATGTCCTCGCAGGTCGAGCGCGACGACGCGGACGCCGGCGAGCAGCGGCACGACGCGGAACCAGTAGCCGAGATGGCAGGTCAGCCCGTGCAGAAGGACGACGGCCGGGCCGTCTCCGTGATCGACGTGAGCGAGGCGGTCCGTACGACGATCCTACGGCCGGGCACGCAAGAATGGCGCATCGCGTCCTACGCCCTCAACGATCGCGCCGTCGCCAAGGCTCGCAAGCTGATCGAGAGCCGCCAGTACGTCCTCGACAGCGACTGGGGCGACGTACAACCGAGCGCTGCGGACGAGAACGCGTTCCTCGAGTCGCACTCCTGGGAGGACTATGCCGAGTGGCATCTGGGCCTGACGGAAGGGGCCGCCGACGAGACGAAGGCGCGCTACGCGTTCGTCTACGGCGACTTCCGGCGGATCCACCGCGACGGTCTGATCGCCTGCGTGTACCGCGCGGCCGAGTGGCGCCACAAGGAGGTCGAGGTCGCCGCGCACGACCTCCTGCAGCTGCTCGACCGAACGAGCGCTTGAGGTGCAGGAACGACTGAGGGCCGCTCGCGCGGCCCTCAGTCCTTGTACGGGTCGTGCACGTCGCGACCGGCCATCGCGACGCCCAGCGGCCGGAGCGTGTGCTTGACGCGGATCGAGTCGCCGTGCGCGGCCAGGACCTCCGGCAGGCGCTTGTACACCTCCGGCGCCTCGTCCGCGCCGCCGCCGACGAGCACGATGCCCTGCGCGCGCAGCCGCGCCTGCACCGCCGGCCAGTCGACCACGCCCGGCTTCAGCTGGACGTGCCTGCGCACCTTCCTCAACGGGCGGCCGTGGACCGGGCACGTGCCGCCTTCGGCGTCACGCGCGTCGAGCCAGTAGTCGCAGTCCCGCATCGTGCACGCCCACACACGCGCGACCCGCGAGCGGCCGGCGGCCTGCGTCCGGCTCATCACCCGGCCGGCACCGTGGACGGTCGAGTAGAGCGCCTGCTCGTTCTCGGCCGACTCGACCCCCTCGAGGATCACCGACTCGTCGCCCATCGAGCCGCCGACGAAGCCCTCCTGGCCCGGGCGGGCCGGCGTGCAGCCCTTCCGGATCACCCAGTACGTGCGACCGAAGTGCTCCTCGCGCCACGCGAAGTTGTGGTGGTTGTGCACCTCGTGCGTCGACTCTGCGCCGAGGATCTCGAGCACCTTGCCGACCACGATGTCGCGGCCGGCGTACGCGTAGTCGCCGGCGAGCTGCATCGCCGCCACGTACGACTCGCCGAGCTCCGAGCCGACCTCGAACAGGACCGGCGGCGAGTCCATCTCGCCTTCGCTCGCCCGGCCGTCGAACTGCAGGCCCTGCGCGAGCGCGAGGAAGCCCGACGCGGTCTTGTGGCCGAAGCCGCGCGAGCCGAAGTGGACGCCGACCCAGACGCGGTCGTCCTCGTCCGCCATCAGGTTGACGTAGTGGTTGCCCGAGCCGACAGTGCCCAGCTGCGACTCCGCCAGCTGGCTCAGCTTCCGCTGCGGCGCGAAGTCCGCGGCGCGGATCGCGTCGAGCACCGGGTGGTCGGTGCGCTCCTGCGCCGGCACGCCCATGCCGAACGAGATCCGACGCGTGATCTCGCCCATGATCGCCTCGACGCCGCCGAGAGCGTCGAGGTCGTCCACGGCGAGCTTCGTGCGGGCAGCCTTGTTGCCACAGCCGATGTCGTAGCCCACGCCCGACGGCGAGACGTAGCCCTCGTAGGCGATGCCGCCGCCGATCGGCTGGCTGTAGCCCGGGTGGTGGTCGGCGCAAAGAACGCCGAACTCGGCATCGCCCGCCTCCATGCAGCGCTCGAGCTGGGCGAGGCTGCGCTCGTCGACCGGGCCGAACGTCTTGATCGTGCTCATCGCCAACCCCTCCTATCCTGATCGCTCGTGAGAGACACCGGGCGGACTCGAACCGCCGTGCCACGCTTTGCAGGCGCGTGCCTCGCCGCTCGGCCACGGTGTCGTGATGTTGAAGATGGATCCGGTGGGAGTTGCACCCACGATGTCTCCGCTCCTGGCGCCGGCGCTACCACACCGACAGCGGCTGCACTCGCTGAGCTCCTGCTGCGGACCCGTGTCGAGCCTGGAGAGCCCCCGAGAGGATTCGAACCTCTGCGCGCGGGTTCGAAGCCCGCTGCTCTTCTCCCTGAGCTACGGAGGCGTGCTGTGTTGGGTTGCGTGTTGGCCGGGGCGGGCTCGGCGCCCGCCCCGGCACCCGTCTCACTCGCGGAGCGCGTCCAGCTGCCGCTCCCGCGCCTCGTACGGCTCGAACTCGAGCTCGAGCGCGGCGCGGAAGACCTGCAGCGCCGCGGCGAGCGTGTCGAGCTTGTGGAGCGAGTTGGCGCAGGCCTCGGCCGAGTCGACGTCGAACTGGATCGCGACCGTATCGCTGCAGTCGGCGATCTCGAACGACATCCGCGGCTCGAAGTTCTGCGGGCAGCACGTGCACTCGGGCTCGCAGAACGGATCGCGGAGAAGCTCACGATCGCTCGTGTCCTCGACGTACACGTACACGAAGGCGCCGCCGTGGAAGCCGGGCAGGTTGAGCAGCGTGCGCTCGTTCACACGAGCGCGGTAGGGCACGCCCACACCTGCTCCTTTCCCTGTTGGTGCCGCCGCAACGGGCGGCGATGGTCGACGACTCGTCTGTCACGGCGACGCAGGACCCGGGGCGCGAAGCGCGCCGGCACACGCCGTCGCGACGTGCTTCGCACTCATCGGACTCTCCTCTCGTTATCGGGTCATCTGATGCGGACGGAGGGAGTCGAACCCTCATGGGCTGAGCCCGCCGGCTTCTGAGGCCGGTGCGTCTGCCGGTTCCGCCACATCCGCATGGGTCGAGAGAACGGGCGAGCCGCAGGCCGTGCTGCAGGCGGGCGGCTCGCCCAACTCCTCTCAGGCGGCAGGCCTAGGCGTCTGCCGCTCGCGTCGCGCCTGCTCGAGCCGGGCCTGCCGGCGCGTGGCGAGCACGACGACCTTGGCCGGGCGCGGCGCCTGCTTGGGGCGTGCCACGACCCGGACGAGGTGCAGGTGCATCTCGTTCTCCTCTCGTCGGTAAGGGCGCCGCGCGGCGCCCTCCGGTCAGAGGGCGCCGCGGGCGAAGTCGGAGATCAGCTGCGGCGTCGCGGTGTCGAAGCCCACGACGTCGAGCATCCCCGGATCGGCCGGATCGGCGATCGAGAAGCCGTTCGAGACCATGCCGACCACGACCAGCCGCGCGTCGATGCCCGATGCCCGGCGGTAGTCACGGAGAGCGTCGACCGGATGGATGTCACCCGCCCACGTCTCCGAGTCGGTGTAGATCACGAACGTGTCGACCTCACGTTCCGTGGCCTGCGCGTACAGCATCGGCAGGGCACAGTCGGTGCCGCCGAACGGCAGGTCGGAGACCGTCCGCACGGCGTCGTCCAGCCGCTGCCGCGGGCTGATTGCCAGCGGCGTCAGGCCGTCCTTGTAGCCGGGATGCAGCGCGCGTCCCGGCTTCGGGAAGCCACGCGAGCCGGCGAAGAAGCCGACCACCTCGTGGTCCGGCTCGGTCGCGGCCGTCACGAGCGCGAGCGCCGCCGACGCGTCGCGCGGGCTCAGGCCCGGCACGCCGGCGACGTAACCGCTCTCCATCGAGCCGGACACGTCGAGCGCGAGCAGCAGTCGTGTGCCTGCCGGCTCGACGTTGCCGAACGACGCGTAGAACGCGGCATCGAGCGCGTCCACGATCTTGGCGAGCGGCTTCCACTCGCCGCCACCGCGGACACCGCGGCCGGACGCGTAGGTCCGGAGCGCCGCGAGCACGGCGATCGGGTGAACCCGTGCCCGGCGGAGCCGCTCGGCGTCGCCCAGCTGGGCGAGCACCTTCGCGGTCGCGTCCGAGCGCGGCTTCAGCACTCCGATCCGCGTCATCGTCGCGAGGTTGCGGATCATCGCCGTCATCGGCATGTCGACCAGGAGCGCCTGCCAGACCTCCGTCGAGCTCAGGTGCTCCGGCTTGACCGCCTCGCGCGGGAGGCCGTACTCGCGGACGAGCACTGCGGCCTCCTTCGCGGTGCGGGCGGCCTGGACGCGGGCGAAGCCCTCGACCACGCGCGGGACGCCGTCCGTCTCGCCGCCCCGGACGATCCACTCGAACAGCCGAGCGTGCTCGTCCGAGACGTCCTGCTGCGGGTTGCCGGCCGACACTCGGCCCGCCGGGTGCGCCAGCCGCAGGAGGTCGCGGTGGGTGACGCCCTCACGCTGACGGTACTTGACCGCCTGGTAGGCGACCGCGTCCGCCGGCTGTGCCGCGTACCAGCGGCCGACCGCGCGCCGGAGCGAGCGGCCCCAGCCGCGGAAGCCCTCGACGAACGTCGCGAAGCGGAACAGATGCGTGCCGGTGCGGCAGACCTGCGGCAGCGCCTCGAGCGCGGCCTTTCGCGTCGCCTCGTCCGATGCGCCGGCGGCCATCGCGAGCGCGAAGATCGCCGGGTCGTTCTTCGGCGCCCGGCCCTCCTCGCTGACACGGACGATCTCGGCCACTGTCCGCGGGCCGTCCTCGGCCAGGCAGCGCTCGACGGCCTGCGCGTTCTCGCGTGTCAGCTTCGTCTCGGACGCGTAGTAGCTACCGCCCTCGGAGCCGAGGATCAGGAAGCGGCGCAGCCGCGTCCAGTCGTCGACCGCCCAGGCGAAGCCGCCTGCGCTGTTCGGGATCTGACCCGGGATCGGCGCGCTCTGCGGCGGCCGGCGGGTACGGAATCGCTCGAGGTAGGACATGCCGCACCTCCCTTCTGCTGGTTGACGTTGTCGGCCTAGCGACGCTCCCGGCGTGCCCGCAGCTCCGCCTCGGCCGCGAGGCCGGCCCGGAACTGCGCGAGCGCGTCGATCAGCGTGTCGATCTTGTGGAGCGAGTTCTCGCGCAGCTCGTACGAGGAGACCGAGAACTCGAGGTTGATCCCGTTGATGCAGTCCGAGATCCGGAGCTCGAGCTGCGGCTTCGGCAGGCGTCGGCGGCCGAACGGGTGCCGCGACGTGTCCTGCACGTAGGCGCGAACCGACGCGCCGCCGTCGAACTCCGGGCGGTTGAGCAGGATGTCGATGTTCACGCGGGCGCCGCGTCGAGCCGGTCGGAGCACCGCGTCGGGCCGGACTGCGTACTGCGTCAGGTAGGACATGGCGCCCCTCCTCTCTGCGAACGAGGCTGCGGTCGTGCGTGACGGGACGGCGTTGTGTGGCTGAGCTACGGATTGCTCCGGGCGGGACTCGAACCCGCCGACCTCCCGGCTCTCGCCGGGTGCTCTCCCGATAACCGTTCCGCTCCGGCCCGCAGCCGGTGTGGCACTCGATGGAATCTGCTGCGGTCGTGTGGGTACGACCCGGAACTGCTCTGCCAACTGAGCTACCGGAGCACGGAGAGCTCCGGGCGGGACTCGAACCCGCGACCTGTCGATTCGTATTCGATAACCGGACCGTGTCGGCCCGCAGCAGTGGTGTCGTCGCGGTCGTGAAGTGCAGACCGGAGCCGCACGTCTCCGTGCGGTGCGGGGGTCGAGCCCGCTCGGCGGGGTCTCCGCCTTTGCCAGGTAACCGGACCACGTCGGCCCGCGACGATCGTGTGGGACAGGCCTGCCAGGGTTCGAACCCGGACCAGCGAGGTTGGAGCTCGCCGTGCTGCCGGTTACACCACAGGCCTACGTAGAAGCGGACGACCCGGATCGAACGGGCCTCCCCGGGCTGGCGACCCGGTGCTCTTCCCGCTGAGCTACGTCCGCGTGAAACGCCCGGCTGGATTCGAACCAGCGTCCGCCGCCGTCGCAGGGCAGCGCTCTGTCCTCTGAGCTACGGGCGTGTGAAGAGAGCCTCCGGCAGGATTCGAACCCGCACCCCGGCCGTACAAAGGGCGTGTGCTGCCGTTGACACTACGGAGGCATGGATGGAGACGGCGGGAGTCGAACCCGCTCCTCCTCGGTGCAAGCGAGGCGTTCTTCCAGAAGAACCTCATCCCCGGGTTTGTCCGCAGGTTCGAAATCCGCAGGAGCGGATCCGAGCCGCGAGAATCCCTGAAGCCGGCCGCTTCGCGGCCGGGTCGTGCGCGTCATCCGCAGGTTCGGACTCCGAACCGCGAGAATCCCTGAAGCCGGCCGCTTCGCGGCCGGGTCGTGCAGATGTGCGGGCGGATCGGATGCGGACGGGTGGAGTCGAACCACCACAGCCGTGGGCGACGGGGTTACAGCCCGCTGAGCTCGCCGTTGCTCAGCGTCCGCAAGGAGTGGCGCGGGTGGGATTCGAACCCACGATCTCGAGCTCATGAGGCTCGCGGGGACAGCCTCTCCCCTACCGCGCGTCGCGCGCTCTGCGCGCGTGAGAACAGATCTGGCCGGCTGGAGTCGAACCAGCGGTCTCCGGTTCCCGAAACCGGCGGGATGTCCAGCTTCCCTACAGCCAGATGCAGTCGACGACCGTGGAATCGAACCACGCATGTCCGCCTCATCAGAGCGGCGCCTGCCCAGCCGGCCCGTCGTCGTGGGTCTCGGGATCCGCGGATCCCGAGGCGAACAGGAATCAGGCGCCGCCAGGGAGTCGCACCCTGCTCCACGGGTTCACGGCCCGCGGGCTCGCTACTAGCCTTGCGGCGCAGTCTCGCCGGGAGGAGTCGAACCCCCGTGGGCCACGGTAGGAGCGTGGTGCTCGTCCACTGAGCGACGGCGAGATGACGCTCTCGACGGGGATCGAACCCGCCTCACCCGGGAGACAGCCGGGCCGCATCCCCAGACGCGTCCGAGAGCAAGAAACGCTGAGGGTGGAAATCGCCCACCCCCGGCCGCGAAGCGGCCGGCTTCAGGGGTTTGCGCGCTCCGGGATCCGCTCCCGCGGATCCCGGAGCTGCGGGCAAAGGAGGCCCCGAGCGGGATTCGAACCCGCGTCGCCGGTGTGAGAGACCGGCATCCTCGATCCGCTAGAAGACCGGGGCGAGAGAGCTGCGACGGCTGGGCTCGAACCAGCATCCACCGGGTAACAGCCGGGGGTCCTGCCGTTTGAACGACGTCGCAACGACGACGGAGGCAGCAGGACTCGAACCTGCGAGCGGCGGCGCCGCCTGCGCGTTAGCAACGCGCTGCCTTTCCAGCTCGGCCATGCCTCCAGGCGGAAGGAGAGGGAGTCGAACCCCCAAGGCCGTGAGACCCACCCGTTTTCGAGACGGGATACCGCGCCCGTGGCAGTCCTTCCGCGAGTGACTCCGGCAGGGGTCGAACCTGCACGTCCCCGGGTAAGAGCCGGGAGCTCTGCCGTCTTGAGCTACGGAGCCATGATGTGGCCGGCAGGGGTCGAACCTGCGACGCCCCGCGTTTCAGGCGGGCGCTCTACCGGGCTGAGCTACGACCACGTGAGATTGGCTCCGAAGAGCCGGCTCGGCCGCGAAGCGGCCGACTTCAGGGATCTGCGCGACTCGGGATCCGCCTCGGATCCCGAGTCATGCGACGGGAGGAATAGGCGAGGCTGGGCTCGAACCAGCGGCCTCCTCTTTGTAAGAGAGGCGCTCTCCCCGTTGAGCTACTCGCCTGTGCGATGCGGTGGTGCTTCGGCCGCGAAGCGGCCGACTTCAGGGGTCTTGCGCGATGTCGGATCCGCTCGGCGGATCCGACATCCTGCGCCGGAAACTCCGGGACAAGGAATCGAACCTCGACCTCCACGTTCAGAGCGTGGTGTCCTGCCGGTTAGACGATCCCGGAACGCGTGCCTCTCCGTCCATCCCCCGTTCAGGGAGATCGACGCAGCAGGCAAACGCCGGACCGTCGGGTCGTGGTCGCGTCCTCTGTCTCGTCCACCGAAAGCGAACGATGTTTTCTGTGCCACTCGCCAACCCTTCGACCCTGGATCGTCGTGCGACGGCTGCGCGGCCGGCACTCGACGTCCTACGTGGAGGGGCTTTGGAGCCCGAGCCTCGGCGCTCTACGTCGAAAAGAGCAGGCAAAAGCAGATGCCAATGCGAGCGTGTCTTTTCACGCGATGCTGAGGGTCTTTCTCTCTCAGGCGGGGCCTCGATTCGATCTAGCGCTTCTTCAAGCTGAGCATCACCTCGTGGTTCCGTTCGTGTCGAATCGCCTCCCGGAACGAAAAAGGCGACCCGTTGGGTCGCCCTCGACTGGCTCGTTCTGCGGCTAGGGATCTAGCGCAGCTGCCTCCCAGCGAGGGCAAGGACGTCTCCGGGCCGGAGCTTCGCGTCGAAGCTGTGCCGGCACGGCTCGAGCACGGCGATCGACGCCGTCTCGACGATGTACAAGTGGGTGTTGGGATCTCTCAGCATGGTCCGATGGTTGTTGCCGAGCCGGAGCATAGAGGAACGCTTCGCAATGCGCAAGGGTTCCAAACGAATATCTAACGACTTCAATGTGCAGGCGGCGTGGAATTGATGGAGACATCGCTCTGCGGTAATTGCAACGTCGCCGCATACTCCTCGGCCACGCGTTTCGGCACGACGAACGCCCAGGCGTCGAGCACGAGCTCGCGCAACTCGTCGGCGTCGATCGCGGCAAGGCGGACGACCGCCCAGTTGTAGCGGAGGTCGGAGGGGCGGGGCAGCAGGAACTTCTCCGGCTCGGACTGGACGAGCGCCTCGCGCCACTCCTTCGGGAATGCGAAGCCCATCATCGTCTCGTCGCGCGCGAACGCGAGGTAGACGATGCGCCCGACGCGGAACTTCACACGGCCGCGGACGAACGCCTCGCTGCTCCGTGGCAGCTCCGCGGCGAGCGCGCGCACGTCCTCGAGCGTGACCATACGGCCAAGGCTACGCCCCGGCCGGCACCTAGGTAGGGCGGCTTCGAAGATGGGTAGCCGGCCCCGATGACGCCGACCCGGGGCCGCCCTACGGTCGATCTCGTCGCACGAATGCCCGTGCGACCACCGACACCAGGAGAGATCGATGACCGACATGCTCGAAGCACCTGCCCCCGACCTCGGCGCAGTCAAGCAGCGCCAGCAGCAGGCCTGGGCGAGCGGCGACTTCGCCGTCGTGGCCGCCCGGATCGTCCTCGTCGCCGAGCACCTGTGCGACACCGCCGACCTGCACGCAGGCTGGCGCGTCCTCGACGTCGCGACCGGCAGCGGGAACGCCGCGATCGCGGCGGCGCGCCACGGCTGCTCGGCCGTGGGTGTCGACTACGTCCCGTCTCTGCTCGACGTGGGCCGCCGCCGTGCGGACGCCGAGGGCCTCGCGGTCGAGCTGCTGGAGGGGGACGCAGAGGCGCTGCCCTTCCCGGACGACTCGTTCGACGCCGTCACGTCGGTCTTCGGTGCGATGTTCGCGCCCGACCACGCCAAGGCGGCGGCCGAGCTGATCCGCGTCTGCCGGCCCGGCGGGACTATCGCCCTGGCGAGCTGGACGCCCGACGGCTTCATCGGCGAGCTCTTCCGCACGGTCGGCGCCCACGTGCCGCCGCCTGCAGGAGTGCAGTCGC
The DNA here is from genome assembly GCA_963730405.1 of uncultured Gaiellaceae bacterium. GTDB lineage: Bacteria > Actinomycetota > Thermoleophilia > Gaiellales > Gaiellaceae > Gaiellasilicea. The sequence continues at coordinate 61,561 of CAVSRW010000014.1, forward strand.
CGATGCTCTGGGGCACCGAAGCCCATCTCCGCGAGCTGTTCGGCGACTCGATCGCCTCGCTCGAGACGGAGGAGCGGACGTTCACGTTCCGGTTCGAGTCGGCACAGGAGTTCGTCGACTTCTTCCGCACCTGGTACGGGCCGACGCTCAAGGCCTTCGCGGCACTCGAGAGCGATGCCCGCGACGCGCTCGAAGCGGACCTCCTTGCGCTTGCACGCCGGTCGGACCGGCTCGGGGGCGACGCTGGAGCGATCGCGATCCCGGCGAGCTACATCGAGGCCGTGGCGGTGGTCCGATGACGCTCCCGCAGGCAGACGCATCGACGCTCGTCGACCGCGCCGAGCTGGAGCGGCAGGTGCAGGACATGTACCGGGCCGTCGCACGGGATCCGTCGGCTGCGCGGCACTTCGAGACCGGCCGGAGCCTCGCGCTCCGGCTGGGCTACCCCGCCGCGCTGCTCGATGCCGTCCCGACAGCCGCGCTCGCGTCGTTCGCCGGTGTCGGCTACCACCTCGACCTCGCCGACCTCAGGCCAGGCGACAGCGTGCTCGACCTCGGCTCGGGGTCCGGCACGGACGCGTTCGCCGCGGCGGTGGCCGTGGGCGCCGGCGGCTGGGTCGTCGGTGTGGACTTCACGGACGCCCAGCTCGCCGTCGCGACCGGGCTCGCGCGCGAGCACGGCATCCGCAACGTCCGCTTCGTCGAGGCGAGCATCGACCGGCTTCCGTTCGACGACGCCAGCTTCGACGCCGTGATCTCGAACGGGGTGATCAACCTCTCCCCGGTGAAGCACCGCGTGTTCGCCGAGGCAGCACGCGTGCTGCGGCCGGGAGGCCGGCTCGCCGTCGCGGACATCGTCAGCGCGACGCCCCTGAAGGAGACGACGCGCCGTAACACCGAGCTCTGGGCGGCGTGCATCGCCGGCGCGATCCCGGTGACGGCCTACCTGGGCGAGCTCGCTGCCGCCGGTTTCGCGATCACCGCGACGCGCCCGAACGACTACCGCTTCCTCACCGACCGGGCGCTCGACGCCTGCCAAACCTACGGCGTCGAGAGCGTCAGCATCGCCGCCACACGACAAGGAGACAGCACATGCACCTGAACACCGACGCACATCACCAGTACGCCCTCGACCGGCAGCAGCGGCTGCGGGACGAGGCTGCCGCTCATCGCCGGCTGCCGCGCCGTACGCGATCGCGGCTGGCCCGAAACCTCAATCACACAAACGGACTCGTCCATCTCGTTCGAACACTCAAGGAGCACACGATGACCCCAAGACGCACGAACCGGCGCCGCGTGGCGCAGAGGCTGCTCGCGGGCGTCGTGCTCGCCGCCGCTGTGTCACTCGCGGCGAGCGGGCCTGCCCGCGCAGCGACGACCGCGTCGTTCAGCGGCGGCGTCCTGACCGTCTTCGGCGACGGCGCCAGCAACACGATCACGATCAGCCGCGACGCTGCCGGCAAGATCCTCGTGAACGGCGGCGCCGTCGCCGTGACCGGCGGCACGCCGACGGTCGCCAACACCTCGCTGATCCAGGTCTTCGGCCAGGCCGGCAACGACACGATCGGCCTGAACGAGGCCAACGGCGCGCTGCCGAGGGCCAATCTCTCCGGTGGCGCCCACAACGACACGCTCACGGGTGGCTCGGGCTCCGACCAGCTCTTCGGGCAGGGAGGCAACGACACGCTCCTCGGCCGCGGCGGCTTCGACATCCTCACCGGCGGCGAGGAGAACGACATCCTCACCGGCGGCGACGCCGACGATCAGGTCTTCGGCCAGGGCGGCAACGACCGGATGGTCTGGAACCCCGGCGACGACACCGACCTGAACGAGGGCGGCAACGCGACCGACACGGTCGAGGTCAACGGAGGCGGCGGCTGCCGAGGTCTTCACGGCGACGGCCAACGGCGCTCGCGTCCGCTTCGACCGCCTCGACCCGGCACCGTTCTCGATCGACATCGGAACGTCGGAGAAGCTGGTCGTGAACGCCAACGGCGGCAACGACAGCTTCTCGGCCACGGGAGACCTCGCCGCCCTGATCGGAATCACGGTCGACGGCGGTGCAGGCAACGACACGATCCTCGGCAGCAACGGCGTCGACACCCTGCTCGGCGGCGACGAGAACGACTTCGTCGACGGCCAGCAGGGCAACGACACCGCCTTCCTGGGCGCGCGGCGAGGACGTCTTCCAGTGGGATCCCGGCGACGGCAGCGACACGGTCGAGGGCCAGGACGGCACCGACACGATGCTCTTCAACGGCTCCGGCGGCGCCGAGATCTTCGAGGCCTCCGCGAACGGCGGCGCGCACGCGCTTCACGCGCAACCTCGGCACGATCGTCATGGACCTCGACGGCCTCGAGGCGATCGACCTCAACGCCCTGGGCAACACCGACACGACGATCGTCAACGACCTGTCCGGGACGGACGTCGCCACGATCGACATCGACCAGGCGGGGGCGCTCGGGCGGGACGGCCGGCGACGGCCAGGCGGACACCGTCGTCGTGAACGGCACGAACGGTGCCGACCTCATCGACGTCGTCGGCGCCGGAACCTCCGTGTCGGTCATCGGGCTGACGGCGCGGGTGAACATCACCAACGCCGAGGGCGCGAACGACGCCCTCACCGTCAACGCACTGGGTGGCAACGACGACGTCACCGCGACGACGTTGCCGGCCGGCGTGATCAAGCTGACGATCGACGGCGGCGCCGGGCGAGGATCAGCTCCTCGGCTCGCAGGGAGCCGACGTGTTCCTCGGCGGCGGCGACGACGACTTCGTCTTCGGCGACAACGGCAACGACCTCGCCCTGATGGGCGACGGCGACGACGCCTTCCAGTGGGACCCGGGCGACGACAACGACACGCTCGAGGGCCAGGACGGCTCGGACACGATGCTCTTCTTCGGCGCCAACGTCGCCGAGGAGATCAACGTCGTCGCGAACGGCGGACGCGTCCTCTTCCTCCGCAACATCGCCAACGTGACCATGGACCTGAACGACGTCGAGAACGTCAACTTCAGGGCACTGGGCGGTGCGGACAACATCGTCGTCGGCGACTTGAGCGGAACGGACATGACGCACGCCGGTCTCGACCTGCGCGGGTCCGACGGCGGCGGCGACGGCGCCGCCGACACGGTGACGGTCAACGGCACCCAGGGAGCCGACGCTTTCGGCGCGGCGGGCAACGCCGGTGGCGTCAACGTGCTCGGCCTCCAGGCGGGCGTGGGCATCCTCTTCCAGGAGCAGGCCAACGACCGGCTGACGCTCAACGCGCTCGGCGGCGACGACGCCGTCAACGCGGCCTCGCTCGAAGCCGACGGCATCCAGCTGACGATGAACGGCGGCCTCGGCAGCCGACGTCCTCGTCGGCAGCGCAGGGCGACGACCTCGTCAACGGCGGCGACGGCGACGACACGGCGTTGCTGGGAGCTGCCGACGACGTCTTCGTCTGGAACCCGGGCGACGACAACGACACCCTGGAGGGGCAGGACGGCTTCGACACGATGCTGTTCAACGGTGCGAACGTGGCCGAGAACATCGACGTGTCGGCCAACGGAGAGCGCGTCCGGTTCTTCCGCGACATCGCCAACGTGGTCATGGACCTGAACGACGTCGAGTCGATCGACTTCAACGCCCTCGGCGGTGCGGACACGACGGTCGTCAACGACCTCAGCGGCACCGACGTGATCGACGTGAACGCGTCCCTGGCCGCCTTCGGCGGCGGCGGTGACGGGCAGCCGGACAACGTGGTCGTCAACGGCTCGGGCGGCGACGACGTGAGCGTCATCGTCGGCGACGCGTCCGGCGTGACCGCGTTCGGTCTGGCCGCGTCAGGTCAACATCACCGGCGCGGAGGCGGCCAACGACCGGCTCACGGTCAACCTGCTCGCGGGCGACGACGTCGTCGACGCGTCGGGCGTGCTGGCCGGCGCGATCCAGCTCACGCTCGACGGTGGCGCCGGGCGGCGACGTCCTCATCGGCGGCGAGGGCAACGACGTCCTGCTGGGTGGTCCCGGCGACGACGTGCTCATCGGCGGTCCCGGGATCGACACGCTCGACGGCGGTGGCGACGACGACGTCATCATCCAGCTCGTCGGCGACGACACCGTGACCTCGGCGACGGTCGCCGACACGCAGTGGCTGAAGAAGCACGCTCGCATCGTCGGCGGCAAGACCGTGCTCGACGTCGGCGGCAAGCAGCGCACGCTTCCCCGGGCGGACCTGAGCGGGCTGATCCAGGACGTCTAGGGGCGCGAGCCCGACCCATCGCACTTGCCGGCGCCAGAACCGCAGCTCGGGTTCTGGCGCCGGCCGGGTGCGGCGGTCGGCGGCGGCGACGTCAACCGTGCACCTCGAGCCCGAGCTCGGTGGCGCGCCGGGCTGCGTCACGGCGGGTGGTCGCGCCGAGCTTCGTCAGCACCGCGGCGACGTGGTGCTCGGCCGTCCGCGGCGAGACGACGAGCCGGTCCGCGATCTCCGCGTTCGTCAGGCCCTCGGTGAGCAGCGACAGCACCTCGAGCTGGCGCGCGGTGAGGCCGGCGGGATTCGCCCGCGTCGTGTCCCGCGGCCCCTGCGGCACCCGTGCTCCGACCTCGCGCAGCCGGAGGGCGACCCGATGCGTGAGCGGCTCGGCCCCGAGTGCCCTCGCGATCTCGATCGCCTCGAGCAGCGGCTCCTCGTCCTCCAGCAGCGAGAGCATGAGCGCGCGGTCGTAGCTCCAGCCGACCTCGCCGAACGCGTCCGCAGCGGCCGCCCAGTCACGCCGGAGCATCGCCGCGTGCGGCGCCGTGCGCCGGCGGAGCCAGCTCGACCTCGATGCCCGCAACGGCCGCCCAGGCGGCGACCCGGATCGCGCCCCAGCCGATCAGGCTGCCCGGTCGCCAGGTCTCGTCCAGCAGCGCGTCGAATCGCTCGAGCGGCAGCTCCGCGCCGGTGGTCAGTGCCCACTCCGTCTCCAGTTCCACGAGCGGCGCCAGGCGCTGCGGCTCACTCGCACGGACGGCCCGCGCCGCGAGATCGGCCAGCCGCTCCGCCGCGTCGGGATCACCGCGGCGTACGGCCAGCTCCGTGAGCACCGTCTTGGCGACTAGCTGGGAGACGCCGGTGCCGTGCTCGACCTCTTCGCGTGTGACCCGCTCGGCCTCCTCCCACTCCCCCGCCCTCAGCCGCAGCCACGCAAGCGTGATCGCGATGTACGAGGCGAGGTTGTACACCTCGTTCTGCTCGGCGTAGGCGAGCGCCTGTCGCGCGAAACGGACGGCCGGTTCCGGTTGCGCCCACGACATCAGCGCGTAGCCGAGGTTGGCCAGCGCGCGCGCCGCCTCGTGCTTCTCGCCGACCTCGTCGGCGAAGGCGTGGGCGTCCAGCAGCCCCGCGATCTGGCGATGGTCGACGTCGAGCTGCACGCTCCCGAGGTTGACGAGCACGTGGGCACGGGTGCGCTCGTCGCCGAGCTTCGTCGCGAGCTCGAGCGCCCGCTCGCCCCAGTCGAGCGCCTGGTCGTTGTACTCGGCGAGGTTCTTCAGCTGGGCGAGGCCGCTGTAGGCGCGGGCGAGCTCGACGGACTCGCCGAGCGGCCGCAGGATCTGGATCGCCTCGAGGGCCTTCGACCGGGCGGCGTCACCGTCCCCCGCGTGCCAGTGAAACCGCGATTGGATCTGCGTGCAGCGACCGACCGCCGCCTCCTCGCCGAGCGCGCGCCAGGCGGCGATCGCGCGACCGATCGCGGCGAACGCGTCGTCGAGCCGGTAGACGGCGTACGCGGCACCGGCCAGCTCCTCGAGCACGGCCGCGCGCTCCGGCGCCGGAAGCCGGTCGAGGAAGATCGACGCACGCCGGTAGTGGGAGTACGCCTCCCGGTTCGAGTCCATCGCCGCTGCCCGCCGCGCGGCGACGAGCGCGTAGTCCGCGACCACGTGTTCGGCTCCCGCCGCCTCGGCGTGGTGGACGATGTCCGACGGATCGGCGTCGGCGTCGAGCAGCGCCGCGAGGATCTCGGCGTGGAGACGGCGCCGCGCCGCGATCGGGATGCCGGACCTGATCGCGTTGCGCGCGAGCTCGTGCCGAAACCGCACGTAGCGCGCATGGACCTCGAGCAGATGCCGCCGCTCGGGTTCCTCGGCCCTCGGTGCCCAGTCGGGGACGACTGCGTCGAGGACGGCGGTCGAGACGCGATTGGGGACGACGGAGACGAGCTCGACGAGATGCCGCTCCTCGTCCGAGAGCCGCGAGACCCGTCCGCGGACGGCATTGGCGACGGACCGGGGCAGCTCGTCGGCCGTGCGCGAGGCGAGCAGCTCGGTCACGTAGAACGGATTGCCGGCGGTGACCGCGTACAGGTCGTCCCGCCTTCGCCGGAGAGCGAGGCGACGGCGCGCGCCGAGAGCGGCGCCAGTTCGATGAAGTCCGACTCGTTCGTCCGGGCTGCGCTGATCGCCCCGTGGACCGGGTGCCCGGGAGGCGCCTCGCCCTCGCGGCAGGTCAGCACGAGCACAACGGGGAGGGCGCCGATCCGCCGCGCGAGCAGGGTGATCACGTCGAGTGTGGCTTCGTCGGCCCAATGGACGTCCTCGAGCACGAGCACGGTCGGCTGCGGAGGCAGGGCCAGCTCGGCCAGGAGGAGCCGGTGAATCTCATGTGGCGCAGCGTCCGCGGCGAGCGCTTCGTCGAGCGTGGGCGACACCGCGCCGACGAGGTCGTGGATGGCGCCCAAGGGCCGCGGGATCGAGAGGTCGTCGCACGTGCCGACGAGAACGCGGGCGTCGGGCTCGAGCGCGCCGACGAAGCTCGTCACGAGCGCGGTCTTGCCGATTCCCGCCTCGCCGACCACGACGACGGCGCGGCCCTCCCCCCGCGCGGCCGCGTCGCGGGCCTCGGTCAGCGCCGCGAGCGCCCCCTCACGTTCCAGGAGCTCCACGGGTCAACGATAGACCTCCGGGAGCGCTGGTTTCTGCCGACGCGGCTTACTCTGCGGGGCTACGCCGCGTCCGCTGCTCGCTCGAGCTCGGCGATGTCGATCTTCCGCATCTGGAGCATCGCCGCCATCGCGCGCTGGGCGCGCTCCGGGTCCGGATCGGCCACGAGCTCGTTCAGCCGCGTCGGGACGACCTGCCAGGAGAGTCCGAAGCGATCCTTGACCCAGCCGCAGGGGCCCTCCTCGCCACCCTCCGAGAGGGCGTTCCAGTAGTAGTCGACCTCGTCCTGGTCCTTGCAGTCGACCTGGAACGAGATCGCCTCGCTGAACGTGAAGTCGGGGCCGCCGTTGAGCGCGACGAACGGGTGACCGTCCAGCTCGAACTCCACCGTCATGACGGTGCCCTCGGAGCGGGGTCCGGCAGAGCCGTAGCGGGTGACCCGGCCGATCTTCGAGTTCGGGAACACCGAGGTGTAGAGCTCCGCCGCCGCCTCGCCGTCGGTGTCGAACCACAGGCATGGAGTGATTCTCCGCATGACGCCATCCTTTCCTCTCGTTGGCTTGTAGACCGGTCGCCGGCCGGGAAATCATCGGTCGCGTCCCTGACGCCGTCGCCGGCGAGCTGCGCGTGAGGTCGCGGCCTAGGCCGGCACGGGTATGAGAGCGCGTTCGAGTCGGTAGACGACGGTCGGCTCGCTCTTTCCCTTGAGTGAGATCTCGCTCCGCGATGCATCCGGGTAGGCGGCTGCGACGCCGCCGTAGACGCGCTCGGCCATCACGATCTCACCCGCCCGAATGCGCGCGCTCTCTGCGATCCGCGCTGCAAGCTTGCCATGCCGTTCAGGGGCAGCGGCAGCAGCGCTCCAGCGCTTCGCGAGACCGGTCCGTCGGACGACACTGGATCGCTCATGTCGCCGGCTCCGGCGCGTGCCGGACGCGATCGCGCGCGTCGGCGAACCGGATCGCCTCGTATGCGATCAGCGCGGCGCAGAGGGCGGCGACGAGCGCCAGCGTGGCGAGCGCCGCGATCTCGACCCCGAGCGGGATCAGGGCCAGGAGCGCCACGCCGACGACGAGCCGCTGGCGGTTGAGCGAGCCGACGTTGCGGAGCCGGAAGAGGATGTGCGCCAGCAGGTAGATGGCCACACCGCCGCAGAGCGCGACCGCGGGCACGAGCTTCAGCGGCTCCCCGACGTCGCCAACGGTCTTCTTGACGCCGACCGCAAAGAGGATGATCCCGGCGACCATCGGCAGGTGGAGGTAGCTGTAGGAGTCGCGCGCCATCGCGAGCTGGGCATTGCCGCGGGCCTCGCGCAGCTTCCTCTCCGCCACGATCGAGACCACATCGAAGTACAGCCACCAGAGGGACGCCGCGACGGCGAGGCCGAGCAGCGCGCCGGCGACCACGCCCGCGTCGAGCGTGTGGCTCGCGCCGAGGCCGAGGGCGACGATCGATTCCCCGAGCGCGATGATCACGATCAAACCGTGGCGCTCCGCGAAGTGTCCCGCCGACAGGTGCCAGCCCCGCCCGCCGCCGACGTACGGCCCGAGGAGGTCGAGGCCGAGCGCGATCGCCCAGACCGTCACCTGAGGTCGCCCGTCCAGGCCTGCGGCGACGAAGAGCAGGCTGACCCCGACGACGGTCCCGACGCCGAGGCGAGCCACTGCGACGAGGAGGTCGCGGTCACCTCGTCCGGCGATCGCGTAGAGCACGAGATGCGCGATCCGCACGAACGCGTACGCGCACGCGAACAGGAACGCGTCGTCGCCGAAGACGTCGGGCACGGCGAGCGAGGCGATCAGCATCGCGCCCATCGCGCCGAACATCGCGAGCCGGACGCCGCCCTCCTCGGGGTTGATCGTGTTCGTCAGCCAGGCGTACGCCGCCCACGCCCACCAGAGCACGCCCAGCACGAGCAACCCCTTCGCGAGCCCCGCCCAGGTCGGATCCTCGACGACGAAGCCGGTCACCTGCGTGATCGCGAACACGAAGATGAGGTCGAAGAAGAGCTCGAGCGGGGTGACCCGCTCCTCGGCGCTCTCCTGCCCGCGGGCCTGGACGGTCACCAACCAAGCCTATCCTCCGGCATGGGCGTGATCCGAGCCGCCGCCTGGGCAGCAGCGCTCAGCAGCATCCCCTCGACCGCGCACGCACTCGCGACGAGCGGCGATCCCCTCGCAGCCGCGCGAGCGGCCGGCTCGATCCTCCTGCCGGACGAACGCCGCGCCGGTGTGCTCCTCGCTGCGGCCGTCCCTGTCCACCTGGGCATCTCGCTCTTCTGGACTGTCGTACTCGAGCGCACAGGCGTCCGCAGCGCCCGCGCCGGGGCCCTCGCAGGGCTCGCGATCGCGGGCCTCGATCTCGGTCTGGCCGGTCGCCGTTTCCCGCAAGTTCGAGCCCTGCCGCTGCTGCCGCAGCTCGCGGATCACGTGACATTCGGCGCGATCGCGGCTCTGCTCCTCGAGGACGGTTCTCCTGGTTAGACCTTGAACCGCTGGGTAGAGGAAGAGCAACCCACAGAGGAGGGCACATGGACAGTCAGCGTCCCACCACGACGGATGTGTGGACGTTCCGCGAGCAGAATCTCGCCGCGACGAACCTGATCGGATACTCGGTCGAGGCACGCGACGGCGGGATCGGCAAGATCGACGAGGCAACCGGCGAAGCGGGCCGGAGCCAGCTGATCGTGGACACGGGGCCGTGGATCTTCGGCAAGAAGGTCCTGCTGCCCGCAGGGGTCGTCGAGCGTGTCGACCCGGACACCGAGACTGCGTTCGTCTCGCTGACGAAGGACGAGATCAAGAACGCTCCGGAGTTCGATCCGGATCTCCATCGCGACGACGAGGAGTACCGGGACCGCCTCGGCGGTTACTACGGCGACACGCTGTAACGAACGTCTCGCGGGGCGTCGCTGAGGCGGCGCCCCGCCTCTCTAGAGCCGCTGGGGCAGGAGCACCAGCCGCACGGACCCGCTCCGCGCGCCGGGCTTCGGCACGTAGCGGGTGAAGAGGAGCTCGTGCTCACGCGCGACGACGCGCAGGTGGATGTGCGGCGGTCGTCCCTCGTACGAGACCGGGCGCGGCCCCTCGAAGCGGAACCGGCCGGCGCTGTTCGTGACGACCGTGCCGCTGTTCGCGCGCAGGTACTCGCCCCGCCGGTTCGCCTGCCAGAGGTGGACTCTCGCGCCGCGGAGCGGGCTGCAGTCGACCGACGAGAGCACGATCCCCGTGAGCACGTGGCCGGTGCCGATCTTCGCGCGGAGCGGCGGCGCGCCGCGGCCGAACGGGCCGGAGCCGTCGTCCAGCGTCGGCCGACAGCCAGGAGCGGCAGGCGCCTTCGACGCGCCCGCAGCGAGGAGCGCGATCACCGCAAGCACTGCGGCCGACGCGATCGGTCTCACACCTGTAGGTCTAACAGATGATCGAGCCGCTGCGCCAGCTACGAGACGGCCGTCTCGCCCGGCCGCGGCTCGTCGACTCCGGAGGCAGGGGTGCCGACGACCGGAAGCCGGTCTGCGCGGAGGTAGAGCCAGTCGTACGCGAACCCCGCGACGGCTGCGCCGATCGCAGGCCCGATCCAGTAGACCCACCAGTCGTCCCAGATCCCCTGCACGAGCTCGGGGCCGAAGGCGCGGGCGGGATTCATCGCCGCGCCGGTGAGCGGGCCGGCCGCGAGGATGTCGATCGTGATCGTGAGCCCGATCGCCAGCCCGGCGATCGACTTGAACGCGCCGCCCGGGTCGACCGCGGTCGCGAAGATCACCCAGACCAGGAAGAAGGTGAGCAGCGCCTCGATGCCGATGCCCGCGGCGGAGTCGATCGTGGAGCTCAGCACCGGCACGCCCGCGTCGAGGTTCGCCTCTCCCGGAAAGAGGGCCCGTAGCGCGAGCGCGCCGAGAACCGCGCCCGAGAGCTGCGCGAGCCAGTACACCGCGGCGACCGACGGCACGATCCTGCGGGTGACGACGAAGGCGAGGGTGACCGCCGGGTTGAAGTGACCGCCGGAGATGTGCCCGACCGCCGAGGCCATGATCGCGATCGTCAGACCATGGGCGAAGGCGACGGCCAGCAGGTCCTGGCCCTGCGTGAAGACGATCGAGCCGACGCCGACGAAGATGAGGGCGAAGGTGCCGACGAGCTCGGCGACCGCTCGGCGAAGAGCGTCGTACTCCACGCGACGAGGCTACGAGCGGCGCCGGACGGCAGCCCCGGCCGCGGTTCGCTACGGTCAGCTCATGGCCGCCGATGCCGTATCGGAGAACGCCCAGACAGCCAGCTGCCCGCACTGCCACAAGCCGTTCTCCGCCGAGCTGATCGCCGGCGGCGTCGAGCGTCACCGCGGCTTCAAGTGCCCGCACTGCAAGCTCTTCGTCCCGGAGAGCCGTTTTCATGCGCAGGCTGGACATCCGCAGGAGCGGATGCCCAGCGCGCAAAACCCCTGAAGTGTCGCTTCGCTCCGGCGACACACAGACGATCGACTACATGCAGTTCTTCAAGGCCTGAGCTTCCGGCAGGCCTTCCAGCTTCTTCAGCGTGTTGTTCTCGATCTGCCGGATCCGCTCGCGGGTGACTCCGAACGCGCGGCCGACCTCCTCGAGGGTGTACGGCTGCGCGCCCGAGAGGCCGAAGCGGAGCTCGATCACCTTCCGCTCGCGCTCGGGCAGCGCCATCAGCGCGTGCTCGACGTCCTCCCGCCGGAGCGAGAGCGACGCGGTGTCGAACGGCGACTCCGCCGAGTCGTCCGGGACGAAGTCGCCGAGCGAGCTCTCCTCCTCCTCGCCGATCGGCTTCTCCAGCGAGACCGGGAGCTGCGCCATCCGCAGGATCTCCCTGACCTCGTCGGTCGTGATCTCGAGCTCCTCCGCGATCTCCTCCGGCTTCGGCTCGCGGCCGAGCCGCTGGACGAGCTGGCGCTCGATGTGCACGACCTTGTTCAGCTTCTCGACCATGTGCACCGGGATCCGGATCGTGCGCGCCTTGTCCGCGATCGCGCGGGTGACGGCCTGCCGGATCCACCAGGTGGCATAGGTGGAGAACTTGAAGCCCTTCCGGTAGTCGAACTTCTCGACCGCACGGATCAGCCCCAGCGATCCCTCCTGGATCAGGTCGAGAAATGAGAGGCCACGGCCGAGGTAGCCCTTGGCGATCGAGACGACCAGCCGCAGGTTCGCCTCCGTCATCTGCGTCTTCGCGGCCATGTCGCCGCGCTCGATCCGCTTCGCGAGGTAGATCTCCTGGTCGGCGGTCAGCAGCGGCACCTTGCCGATCTCGCGGAGGTACAGCCGCAGCGAGTCGAGCGAGGGCTCGACTGTGAGATCGAGCTTCGGCGCGGACTTCTCGTCCTCGGCGAGCGCCGGCTGCTCGTGCGGCGGCGACTTGTACTGCTCCCCCTCGACGAGCTCGATCGAGTGGTCGATCAGATAGGTGTAGAAGTCCTCGATCTGCTCTTTCGTCAGGTCGACCTCTTCGAGGCCCGCGACGATTTCGTCGTACGTGAGAAAGCCCTTCTCCTGACCGTTCTGGACGAGCTTCTGGAGCTCCTCGACCTCTGGAAGGGCGATATCGACGGTGAGCATGGACCTCTCTTTCCTCGCGGCTGACGGGGACAGGACCTGCCGAGCAAACAAAAGAGCCGGATCACGGGGCTCCGGCTCTGACCATCGAGGGCTCGATCCTACACCGGACCGGGCGATTCCGGGTAGCCGAATTTCGACCACTCCTTCACGGTTCGGCGACCACCTCGCCGACGAGGTCGCCGCGCGAGTTCTCCAGCGGCTCGACCCCCAGCTCGCCGGACTCGATCCCGAGCCGGCGGAGCAGCTCGGCGAGTGCGGGCCGCATCGCGCGCATGCTCCCGTCCTCGACCTTGAGGGCGATCCCGAGTCCGTCGGTGCCCGCGGCGCAGAGCAGGCCCTCGGCTCCACCCTTGGCCGTCCAGCCCTCGAGCTCGCGCATCAGGAGCGTGTCGGCGGCCATCGGCCCCCGGATCAGGTCCGGGTGCGCGCGCATCGCGGCGGCCACCCGGTCGCCGCCGTCGAGCGACTCGAAGCGCGAGAACGCGAGCGCCATCCGCTCGAGCGGGAGCGCGAAGGTGACGACGCCGCAGCCGTCGACCGCCGTCGGGACGTCGTCGACGGCGACATCGGCCGCGGCGGCGACCTCGGCCAGGCAGGCGTGCTGGACCGGATGGGTCTCCAGGCGATAGCCGCCGCTCGCCCAGCCGTGCGCCCGGCAGAGGGCCAGCATCCCCGCGTGCTTGCCCGAGCAGTTGTGCTGCAGCGGCGTCGGCTCCGGCCCACACTCGAGCTCGTCTTCCCCGGCGGGCGCCTTCGCGAGCAGGCTGCGCACGGCCGCGAGCTGCTCGGGTGACGCGAGGTGCGAGGCCGATGCGATCGCGATCTCCTCGGTCGTCAGGTCGGCCCGGGCGCGGACGAGCGGGAGCGCCTGGAGCGGCTTCGCCGAGGAGCGGAGGTACGCGATCCGGTCGGGCTCGCCCGCCTCCGCGACGACGGCGCCGTCCCGGACCGCAACGGCGTGGACGAGGTGCGTCGACTCGACGACGTCGCCTCGACGAACGACCACGTTGATCGCTTCCACGCGCGGCAGCGTATGCGACGGCCTGGTTGGGAATGAGACCCTGGCGGGTAGTCCGTGGGCAACGACACCTGCGGCCTCAGGCCGCGATGGGAAGGAGTTCAGATGCACGAACGCCTCACCGGAAGCGTCGGCCACCGCTCGGCCCGCGTCTTCCTCCTGACAGCCGCCTCGGCGCTGGCCGCTCTGCTGCTGGCCGTGCCGAGCCTCGCCGGAGCACCGGCGGCGGGCTGCGAAAACCGCACGAACAACACCTACGACAAGTTGCTGGGGTGTGTGACGCTGGAGGGCGTCCGTGAGCACCAGGCCGCGCTCCAGGCGATCGCGACCGCGAACGGCAGCACGCGCGCAGCTGGGACTCCGGGGTACGACGCGAGCGTCGACTACGTGATCGAAACGCTCGAGGCGGCAGGCTGGGACGTCGAGACCGACCTGTTCGACTTCACGGTCGCGCAGCCGATCCAGCAGCTCACGCCTGCTCCGCCCCTCACACACGCAGTGGGCGGCGTGACCGGAAGCGCACTGGGGACGGTGACCGCGCCGGTCATCCCGATCGACATCAACCTGGTGCCGCCGCGCGCCAACACCAGTGGGTGCGACGGTGCGTTCACGGAGGCTGCGGTCGGGGCGCCGCTCACGGCCGATCCGGCAGGCCCGAACGACTTTGCGGGCTTCCCGACGACCACGGCGATCGCGCTGATCCAGCGGGGCGGCTGCAGCTTCGCGCTCAAGGTCGCGAATGCCCAGGCGGCAGGCGCGGACGCGGTCATCCTCTTCAACCAGGGCGACACGCCCGCACGAAGCGTCACCCTGACCAACATCACGGCGGTTCCGCCGGCGGGCTCGGCCTCCACGACGATCACCGTCCCGGTGGTGGGCACGAGCTTCGCCGCCGGCGAGTTGCTCGCCCGGCCGGGCTCGACCGCGACGGTCGCCGTCGTGAACGACCCGCAGGAGAACGTGATCGCCGAGCTCGACGGGCGGAACGACGACAACGTCGTCATGGCCGGAGCTCACCTCGACTCCGTCCCGGCAGGCCCGGGCATCAACGACAACGGGAGCGGTTCGGCCGCTCTCCTCGAGCTCGCGCAGCAGATCGCGAAGCTGAAGCCCGAGAACACGCTGCGCTTGGCGTGGTGGGGCGGCGAGGAGTCGGGTCTGGTCGGTTCGACGGCGTACGTGAACGGCCTGAGCGCGGCTGAGCGCGACCGGATCGCGCTGTACATGAACTACGACATGATCGGGTCGCCGAACTACATCTTCATGGTGTACGACGCCGATCAGTCGTCGTTCGGGCCGCCCGCAGGGGTGCCGATCCCTGCAGGGTCGACCGCGATCGAGGACCTGTACGAGTCCTACTACACGATGGTCGGTGAGCCGTACGACGACACGCAGTTCTCCGGCCGGAGCGACTACCAGGCGTTCATCGTCGCCGGGATTCCCTCCGGCGGCCTCTTCACCGGCGCCGAGGTCGTGAAGACGGCGGAGCAGCAGGCGATCTGGGGCGGGACCACGGGTGCGCAGTTCGACCCGTGCTACCACCTCGCCTGTGACACGTTCGCGAACAACAACGACCATGCGCTCGCAGTGAATAGCGACCTGATCGCGTTCGCGATGCTGACGTTCGCCTACTCGACGGAGTCGGTGAACGGCGTCGCGGGGCGGAACATCCCCGGCAACCTCGCGCTGCCGGCCCCCGCCGGACCCGAAGGGACGTTCGTCCCCTAGGCTCGTTTGACGAATGGTCGATGGCTGTCGTATCTTCCGACAGCCATCGACCGTTTCCTCAATCTGCCGCTCCCCGACTACGAGGCCGACGACATCCTCGTCGTCTCGAAGACCGAGCAGCTGCGCGCGCTCTCCGACGACGTCCGACTGCGGATCGTGGCGGTGCTCCGCGAGCGGGCAGCGACGACGACCGAGCTCGCGGAGGAGGTCGGGCTCGCGAAGGGCACCGTCGCCCACCACCTGAAGGTGCTCGAGGCCGCCGGGCTCGTGAAGGTGGTACGCACGCGCCGTGTCCGCGCGCTGACCGAGAGCTTCTACGGCCGCGTGGCCCGGCTCTTCGTGCTCAAGAGCGCGGAGGACAGACCGCAGGCGAAGGCCCGCCTCTCGCCCGCACGCGCCGCGGAGTTCCAACGCCGCGTCGAGGAGCTCCTGCGCGACTTCGAGGCCGCCGCGTCGCCGCGCGGTGAGGAGTACGAGCTGGTCGCGACCCTCTACCCGAGCGGAGGCATCACGTGAGTCTGGCGACGACCCGGAGGCCTGTGGCTGCATCGCGACTTCCGCAACCTCTGGGCCGCCGAGACGATCAGCGTCTTCGGGACGCAGATCTCGCAGCTGGCGCTGCCCCTGGTCGCCGTCATCACCCTGGAGGCGAGCGCGTTCCAGGTCGCGCTGCTGGGCGTGATCCAGTTCGCGCCCTTCATCCTGATCAGCCTCCCCGCCGGCGTGTGGGTCGACCGGATGCGCCGCAAGCCGATCCTCGTCACTGCCGACGTCGGCCGTGGGCTCCTGCTCGCGTCGATCCCCGTCGCCTACTGGCTCGATGCGCTGACGATCTGGCAGCTCTACGTCGTCGGCTTCTTCGTCGGGATCCTGACCGTCTTCTTCGACGTCTCCTACCAGTCGTACCTCCCCTCGCTCGTCAAGCGGGACGCGCTGGTGGAGGGCAACTCGAAACTGGAGATCAGCCGATCGGCCGCTCAGCTCTCGGGGCCGGGACTCGCAGGGCTGTTCGTCGAGGCGTTCAAGGCGCCGGGCGCCGTCCTCCTCGACGCGATCAGCTTCTTCCTGTCCGCCGTCTTCCTCTTCCGGATCAAGGCCGAGGAGAGCGCGCCGACGAAGGCCGAGCGACAGGCGGGACCGGGGATGAAGGAAGAGGTGAAGGAGGGCCTGCGCTGGGTCTTCGGCAACCGCTACCTGCGCTGGATCGCCGCCTCGACCGCCACCTTCAACTTCTTCGGGAACATCGTCTTCGCGGTCTACCTCGTCTTCGCCGTCCGCGAGCTCGAGCTGCGGCCGGGCGTGATCGGCGTCGTCTTCGCCGTCTCGAACATCGGCTACCTCGTCGGCGCGCTGCTCGCGAATCGCCTCTCGCGCCGGTTCGGAGTCGGGCCGGCGATCATCATCGGCGCCTCGGGCTCGATCTCGCTGCTCCTGCTCGCGGCCGCTCCGACGTCGAACCCGATCCCGTTCCTGATCGCAGCCCAGGCGATCTCGGGGATGGGCATCCCGATCTACAACATCACCCAGGTCAGCTTCCGGCAGGCGATCACACCGGAGCGGCTCCAGGGCCGGATGAACTCGGTCATGCGCTTCATCGTCTGGGGCGTGATGCCCCTCGGCGCGCTGCTCGGCGGTGCGCTCGCGTCGTGGTTCGGGCTTCGCTTCGCGATCTGGGTCGGCGCGATCGGGATGTCGCTCGCCGTGCTGCCTGTGCTGCTGTCGCCGGTGCGGACGCTGCGCGAGATGCCGGAGCCGGTCGACGAGCCGCTGCCCTCGGAGGCGGAGGCGGCCGGCGGGCTCGTCCCGGCGGCCTCGGGTGCGGCGCCGGCGGCGCCGTCGGACTGATCCCCGCGCGGTACCGTTGGTCGCGTGCCCGAGCTACCCGAAGTCGAGGCGTGGGTGCGTGAGCTCGCTCCGCTCGTGTCGGACTCGCCCGTGCTCCAGGCAGGGCCGGCCCACATCGCGACGCTGAAGACGTTCGACCCGCCCCTGCGCGAGCTCGAGGGACGGCGCTTCGCGGGTGCGGGCCGCCGTGGCAAGTGGCTCCTCTTCCCCACCGACGACGGCGAGCTGCAGCTGCGCGTGCACCTGATGAGCGCCGGCCGGATCCGGCATCTCACGCCCGGCGCGAAGGGGCCCAAGACGCCCGCGTTCCGGCTCCGCTTCGAGAACGGCGGCGAGGTCGTCCTCACCGAGGCAGGACCGAAGAAGCGTGCGGGCGTCTGGCTCGAGTCGCCGGAGCAGACCGCGGCCGAGCTCGCACACCTCGGCCCTGAGGCCCTGGGGCTCGGAGCCGACGCGCTGCGCGAGATCCTCGCGGGCGACAACCGCCGGCTCCACTCCCTCCTGCGCGACCAGCGTGCGGTCGCCGGGATCGGCCGGGCGCACGCGAACGAGATCCTGCACCTGGCCCAGCTCTCCCCCTTCGCCCTCTCGAGCAAGCTCGACGACGCCGAGATCGAGCGGCTCGCAGAGGCGATCGAGGAGGATCTGTCCCGCGCGCTCGAGCTGCGGCTCGCGGGCAAGGGCGACAAGGACGTCTACCTCGTCCACCGGCGCCTCGGCGAGCCGTGCCCGCGCTGCGGCGACCCGCTACGGCAGGTCGACTACGAGGAGCACACCGTCTTCTACTGCGCGCCCTGCCAGACGGGTGGCCGGATCCTGAAGGACCGCCGGATGTCGCGTCTGCTGCGCTAGGGCTGTCGACTTCGGCGGTTGCCGTTCGTCATAGTTGCGACACCGAGCGAAGGAGGAGCGGCATGGCCGGACAGATGGTGCATCTCGAGCTCCCGGCTCGAGATACGGCGCAGGCGCGCGAGTTCTGGGGCGGGCTCTTCGGGTGGGAGTTCCAGGAGTTCGAGGGCAGCCCGACCGAGTACCACACGACCCGCTTCTCGGAGACCCAGGGCGGCGCGATCATGGCCGACGACGGGAGCACCAAGGGCCCGCGCGTCTACTTCGACGTCGACGACATCAACGCGGGCGTCGCCCGCGTGCGGGAGCTCGGCGGCGAGGCGGGCGACGCCATGCCCGTCCCGGGCATGGGCTGGTTCGCGACCTGCGACGACAACCAGGGCAACGGCTTCGGCCTCTGGCAGACCGACCCGGGCGCCGGGTCGTAGCCGCGGCACGACGGACCCGGCGGCCCTCAACGGGCGCCGGGGTCAAGCAGGCAGGGTCACGACGAGCCGCTCGCCGTCGAGCGCGGCTTCGCCGCCGAGCGCACGCACGAGCCGCACCGCGACGGCGGCGCCGAGGTCTTTCATCTCCACGCCGAGGACGACCGGCGCCGCGTCCTCCACCACCGGGGCGATCACGACGCGCGGACCTTCGACCGAGACGGTCACATCGACGCCGCCGTGGCGGGCCGCGGCGCGGCGGAGGGCCGCCAGCGACCGCTCGACCGGCTCCGGGTCGACGCGGACGGTCGAGCCGGTGCCGGTCGCGTCCTCGGGTGCCAGCGAGAGCGAGTCCACCTCCCGGACGACCGGCTCGTAGCGGCCACCCTCGATCCGGGCGGCGAGCGAGAGGAGGTCGAGCAGCAAGGCGAGCTCCTCGCCGGAGGTGTCGATCAGGCCGAGGTAGCGGACGCGCTTCTCGTCCTCCAGCTCGTCCATCCGCAGCATCGTCTTCGCGAACCCCTGCACGGTTGCGAGCGGCGTCCGCAGGTCGTGGCAAGCGAGCGAGACGAGGCGAGAGAAGTCGTCGGCCACGGCGCTGCTAGCGTAACCGCGTGACGGAGATCTCAAGCGCGACGCCCGATCTCCAGGCCTCGTCCCCCGACGTCCGGCTCTCGCTGACGCGTGCCGGCGTCACGGGCGTGCAGAAGGCCGTGCGCGTCCGGCACGAGGGCCACCAGACCGTGATGGCAGCTCAGATCGAGTGCACGGTCGACCTCTCGCGCGAGCAGAAGGGCGTCCATATGTCGCGCTTCCCGGAGCTCTTCGAGGAGGCGATCGAGGCGGTCGTCGGAACGGAGGCGCTGGAGGTGGAGGCGCTGGCCGAGCACATCGCGCGCCACATCGTCGGCCGCCAGAGCGCGCTCCGCGCCGAGGCGCGGATCACGGCGCAGTGGCCCGTCCGCCGGACGACGCCCGTGAGCAGGCTCTCGACGCAGGAGATGGTCTCGCTGGTCGGCATCGCCGCGGCGACGGCGGAGCGGGTCCGCCGGGTCGTCGGCGTCGAGGCGACCGGGATCAACGCGTGTCCGTGCGCACAGGGGTTGGTGCGCGGACGGGCCGCCGAGCGGCTGGCGGAGGCAGGGTACGAGGACGTCGAGCGGATCCTCGATCTCGTTCCGCTCGCGACCCACAACCAGCGAGGCCGGGGGACGCTCTACGTCGGCACCGAGAGGCAGCTCGACGCGAACGACCTCGTCGCCGTCGTGCAGGACTCGATGAGCGCGCCGATCTACGAGCTGCTGAAGCGGCCGGACGAGCTCTTCGTCGTCGAGCACGCGCATCTGCAGCCGCGTTTCGTCGAGGACTCGGTGCGCCTCTCGCTGAAGGGGGCCCTCGACGCGATGCCCGACCTGGACGACGGCGACTTCCTCTTCGCGCGGCAGGTCAACTTCGAGACGATCCACGCGCACGACGTGCTCGCCGAGCGCGAGGGCACGGTCGGTGAGCTGCGGGCCGAGCTCGGCGGCACGCCCGCCGCCGGCAGGCACACCAGCCTCGCCGACTGGCTCGCCTCCTAGGGCGCAGCGGGCTTCGGTCCGCGCCGCAGCTGGAACCGGCTCTCCGTCCCTGCGCGCAGGCGCGCGATGTTGGCCTTGTGCAGGACGAGCACGGCGACGGCTGCGATCGCGGCGAACACGATCACCGGCCACGGCTCCCCGAGCGCGAGCGCGACGAACGGGAGCGCCACGCCGGTGACCATCGAGGCCAGCGAGGCATAGCGCGAGACGAGAAAGACCACGACCCAGATCGCCAAGCCGACCAACCCGACCAACGGTACGACGCCGAAGAACGTCCCACCGGCCGTCGCGACCGTCTTGCCACCCTTCTGGAACCCGAGGAAGAGCGGTCGCCAGTGGCCGAGCATCGCCGCGCCGCCCGCCAAGACGCCGACGAGCTCGCCGACCAGGATCGTGCCGACGAGCGCGGGAACGAATCCCTTCGCGACGTCGAGCAGGACGATCGGGATCCCGTACGCCTTGCCGTACGTCCGCCAGACGTTCGTGGCGCCGATGTTGCCGCTCCCGACGGTGCGGATGTCCTCGCCCTTCAGCAGCCGCACGAGCCAGTAGCCGAACGGCATCGACCCCAGCAGGTAGCCGCCGAGGACGACGAGGACAGCGGTCACTGGATCAGCGCAACGGGATCTGGTACTTCGAGACCCAGTCGTTCACGACAGCCCAGTCCAGGTTCGAGAAGAAGGCGTCGATGTAGGCGCCCCGGTCGGTCTGGAAGTCGAGGAAGTAGGCGTGCTCGTAGACGTCGAGCGCCACCAGCGGGGTCGCGTTCCAGATCGGGTACGTGTTCTGGGCGTCGCCGATGTAGTTGAAGAGACGGCCCTCGTCCCAGTCGTACGCCGTCCACGCCCAGCCGCGGCCGGCCATCCCGGTCGCCTTGAGGTCGTCGCGCCAGGCCTGATCCGAGCCGAAGTCGCGCTTGATCAGGTCGGCGATCGCGCCCTTCGGGTCGCCGCCGCGGCCGCCGAGGTGCTCGAAGTAGACCTCATGGTTCTTGATCCCGCCGATCGCGAACGAGAGCTCGACCTTGAGTGCACGCACGTCCGACGAGATCTGGTTCGCCGCGCCGAGGTCGGCCGAGCCGAGCTTGCCGAGGATCTCGTTCCGCTTGTTCACGTAGCCCTGATAGAGCTTGTAGTGGGCCTCGACGGACGCACGCGAGATGCCGTCGAGCTCCAGCAGCGCGGGCTTCAGCTCGCGGGGCCTGATCTCCTCGTAGCTCGACATGCGTACCTCCAGGGTCTCTTGGGCGACTCGTCGGGAACGGCGCGGAGCATATCCTTGACCCCACCTGCCGAGACGAAGGAGCCGTGATGCCTTTCACCCTTCCCGAACTACCGTACGCCCACGACGCACTCGAGCCCACGATCGACGCGCGCACGATGGAGATCCACCACGGCAAGCATCATCAGGCCTACGTCGACAATGCGAACAAGGCGCTCGAGGGCACGGATCTGGCCGACGCGCCCGTCGAGGAGGTGCTGACGAAGCTCGACTCGCTGCCGGCCGACAAGCAGGCGGCGGTGCGCAACAACGCGGGCGGGCACGCGAATCACTCCCTCTTCTGGACGATCATGGGCCCGGACGGCGGCGGCGAGCCCTCCGGCGCGCTCGCGGCTGCGATCGGGGAGGCCTTCGGCGGCCTCGACGCGCTCAAGGAGCAGGTCAACGACGCCGGCGTCAAGCGCTTCGGCTCCGGCTGGACCTGGGTCGTCATCGACGGCGGGACGCTTGCGGTGATGTCGACCGCGAACCAGGACTCGCCCATCTCCGAGGGAAAGACTCCGATCCTCGGGATCGACGTCTGGGAGCACGCCTACTACCTCAACTACCAGAACCGCCGCCCGGACTACCTCGCGGCCTGGTGGAACGTCGTCGCTTGGGACGAGGTGGCGAAGCGCTTCGAGCAGGCGAGCTGACTCGGACGCTCGTCACCGGGGGGACCGGCAAGCTCGGCTCGGCGCTGGCGGAGCGTCTGCGCGGGGAGGGCTGGCAGGTGCTCGCCGCGGGGAGCCGCGACGGCGACCTCTCGCGCGCGAAGGACGCCCGCGCACTCGTCGCGCGCGCCGTCGACGAGCTCGGCGGCCTCGACGTCGTCATCAACGGCGCCTCGGCGGGCTTCGAGCCGAAGTCGTTCGAGCAGGTCTCGGAGGAGGACGTCGACGCCGCGCTCGGCGCCACGGTGAAGGGCAGCTTCTTCGTCACCCAGGCAG
This sequence comes from uncultured Gaiellaceae bacterium, assembly GCA_963730405.1. Taxonomy (GTDB): domain Bacteria; phylum Actinomycetota; class Thermoleophilia; order Gaiellales; family Gaiellaceae; genus Gaiellasilicea. The sequence continues at coordinate 83,705 of CAVSRW010000014.1, forward strand.
CGGCGCCGCACCTGCGGGAGTCGCGCGGGCTCGTGGTCATGATCGAGGACGTGGCCGCCTACCAGCCCTGGCCCTCGTTCGCGGCCCACTGCGCCGCGAAGGCGGCGCAGGCGATGCTGACGCGGACGCTCGCCAAGGCGCTCGCTCCGGACGTCCGCGTCTGCGGCGTCGCGCCGGGCGCCGTCGCGCTCGAGCCCGGGGAGGACGTGGAGCGGCGCGCGGCCGAGTCCGCCCTGCGGCGCGTCGGCTCGCCCGACGACGTCGCCGGCGCGATCCTGTACCTCGCAGGCGCCGGCTTCGTCACCGGCGCGACGATCGTCGTCGACGGAGGCCGGCTGCTGCAATCCGGCTCGACAGGCCGTGCGTAGACCGAGTGCATGGGAGTCGCAGCGTTGAGCCTTTCCGGACCGGCCTTGCCACGCGCGCGTGGAGCCGCAAGCATCAGGGCGGTGCACGAGGGGGAGCTGAAGGACGGGGAGCTGATCGAGCGCGTCGGCGAGGGCGACCGCGATGCGTTCGATGAGCTCTACCGCCGCTACACGAGGCCGGTGCTCGGGCTCGCGCTCCGGCGCCTGGGCGACCGCGGCCGCGCCGAGGACGCCCTCCAGGAAGCGTTCGCGGCGATCTGGCGCTCGGCATCGAGCTACGACCCCGCCCGCGGCCAGGGCGGGGCCTGGCTCTACACCGTCGCCCGCAACGCGATCGTCGACGGCGCCCGCCGGCGGCCCGAGCCGCCGATGGAGGTGCCCGACGAGCCGTCCGGCGAGTCGGGACCGCCCGAGCAGGCCGAGGCGTCGTGGCTCGCGTGGCGCGTCCACAGCGCCCTGTCGCACCTGCCCGACCACGAGCGGCCGGTGATCGAGCTCGCCTACTGGGGCGGTCTCTCCCAGAGCGAGATCTCCGAGTTCCTGCAAGTGCCCCTCGGAACGGTCAAGACCAGGACGCGGAGCGCGCTCGCGCGGCTCGCCGATCTGCTGGAGGACGAGCTGTGAGCGAACGCTTCGACGAGCTCGTCGGCGACGTCGCCGACCCGGCCGAGCGGGAGCGGCTGCGGCGTGTGCACGAACTGCTGCTCTCCGTCGACCCTCCGCCGGAGCTCTCCCCCGCTCTGGCGACCACCCCGACGCCGCGGCCCGAGCCCCTCCTGCCGCGGCGCCGGGGGCGCGCACTCGCGCTACTGGCGGCCGCGCTCGCGGTCGCTGCCTTCGGCGCCGGCTGGCTCGCCGGCGACCGGTCGGACGACGCCGAGCCCGTGCGGGTGATCGCGATGGACGGCGTCGGCGAGTCGCCCGGCGCGAGCGCCTCGATCGAGCTGCTGCCCGAGGACGCGGCCGGCAACTGGCCGATGAACGTGCTCGTGCGCGGCCTCGAGCCGAGCCGCAGCCGCACCGACTTCTACGAGCTCTGGCTGACGAAGGACGGGAAGCCGGTCGACTCCTGCGGCCGCTTCATCGTCGGCGAGGGGCTGACGACGGTCGTGCTGAGCGTCCCGTACGGGCTCCGGCGCTACGACGGCTGGGTCGTCACGCGCGCCGGCTCGGACGAGATCCTGCTCACGACCTGACCGTCGCACTGCCTCGATCGACGTGAAACCACCAGCAATCGGTCGGCGCTGAGTCGGCCGCCGGAGGCGGCCCTTCAGGGGTCTTCGCGCGATCGGCATCCGCTTCGCGGCTGCCGATCTTGCGCCAACCAACTACGGCGCGATGCGGTCGTTCGCGACGAAGGCCGCGTGCGTCACCGGCATCAGGCGCTCGAGGAACGACTCCGCGGCGGCCGCGTACTGCTGGATCTCGAACTGCGCGTTGTCGTGGTTCCGCAGCCCGCAGAAGTGCATCAGGCTGCGCGGATTGCAGCTCCAGTAGTACTTCGTATACGTCGAGAGCGGCAGCACCGCCCGCGCGACCTCCTTCGCGACACCCTGCTCGAGCATCCGTTCGTACGCCTCGAAGGCCCGCTGAGCGTTCGCCTCGATCTCACGCCGGGCCTCGTCGCGGACGATGTCGTCGACCGGCTCGAAGGTGTAGTTGCCCGGCTTGCCGACCTGCGTGCGGACGTTGTCCGGGACGTAGAACTCGGCGTCCATCTTCGCGTAGCGGCCGCTCCACTCGTTGTAGCTGTGCCCGGCGCGGTGGCGGTGGTGCTCGCGCACGACGAAGAGCGGCGCCTTGACGAGGAAGCGGAAGTAGCCGTGCTCGAACGGGCTGCCGTGCCGCTCGCGGATGAGGAAGCGGATCAGGCCCTCGTCGCGCTCGCTCATCTCGTCGGACTCCTGGTTGAACGAGACGCGGGCGCCGTTGACGACGGCGAGGTCGGATGCGAGCGCCCCGTCGAGGGCGAGAAAGCCCTTGTCGAGGACCGACACCACCGTCTCGGGCAAGACTTCCGTCATGGCCTCCAATGTAGAGCGTCTGTCGGTCGGAACGTCGGGCTGGTCATATCCCAGCTGGCGGCCCGGCTTCTACCCCGAGGGGACGGCGAACGAGGACTTCCTCGCGTTCTACTCCGCTCGCCTGCCGACGGTCGAGCTCAACTCGACGGGCTACCGGCTGCCGTCCGAAGAGCAGTTCGCGCGCTGGGCATCGGCTGTGCCGGACGGGTTCACGTTCGCCGTCAAGGCGCCCCCGCGAGCGCTCCGCGACGTCGCCACCTTCGAGGAGCGCGTGCGGCGGCTCGGCGACCGGCTGGGGCCGGTGCGGTTCGTCGTCTCGTCGCCCCGCGACGACGGTCTGCTCGCGCTCCTGCTCGGCTCGACCGACCTCCGGGTCGCGCTCGACCTCCGGCACGAAAGCTGGGACGGCATCGACGTCCGCCCCGCCGTGCGCGTGAACGACTGGGATGCGGACGCGCCCTTCCGGTACCTGCGCTTCCGCGAGCCGCCTCACACGGATGACGAGCTCGCGGCGGTCGCGGCTCGGCTCCAACCGCTGCTCGCGGAGGAGGTCGACGTGTTCGCCTACTTCCGGCACGAGGACGCGCCGACCGCGCCGACGTACGCCGCGCGGCTGCTCGCGCTCGTCCGCGGGGACGACGGCTGATCGCTCGAGAGGCCGACGCGCGCAGGAAGACGGTGTCGTAGCGTGAACTCGTGACTCCGATGCTCGCAACGCTCGCCGTGATCGTCCCCTTCGCCGGCCTGATCGGCCCCCTGCTCTGGATGGCGAAGAGCACCGGCACCCCCGGCTAGGACGTTTGCAGCTACTCTCCGCACCGTTCAACTCTTTAGAGCGCGTACGACCGGTGCCAGGCACCTCTCTTACCGTTCGTGAGTCATTGGTAAGGAGGTGTAGAGATATGGCAACAGGAACCGTGAAGTGGTTCGACGACGCGAAGGGCTACGGCTTCATCGCGCCGGAGGACGGAGGCAAGGACCTCTTCGTCCACCACAGCGGCATCGGCGGCGAGGGCTTCAAGTCCCTCTCCGAGGGCGCGAAGGTGGAGTTCGAGGCACGCGAGGGCCAGAAGGGCCCCGAGGCCTTCAACGTCGTCGCCGTCTAGGCGCGACGCGAACGACCCGGATCCCCGTGGCGGAGCGCTCGCGAGAGCGCACCCCACGGGGATCCTTTCGTTGTCCGGCCGTTCTTTCGGGACGTGTCCTGGGGACAGTCCCTAGGACCGGTCCGAAACGGCCGCGGCGCCTGCCGCACGCGCTGCGCTCGCCGCGTGCCGCCGCGACGCGGCGACACGATCGTCGCCCTCGTCTGCGTTGATCGCCACGAGCCGCGCCGCGATCGACGCGACCGCGGCGGCGAGATCGGCGCCGGCGGCCGCGTCGCCGCTCACATTCGGATTGCCGTCCCGCTGCGACCAGTGCGGCGAGCTCCGCGATCTCGGCTGCGATCTCGGCCAGCTCGAACGGGATCGCGACGATCCGCTCCACGCTCGCGGCGCTCCGGTGGGCCATGAAGTCGCCGTAGGCCTGGGCGTCCGCGTCGGCGAGCGGCTCGGTCCTCGCGCGCAGCTCCTCCGCCCGCCCGACGACCTCGGCGCGACGCTCCCAGTCGTCGCTCGCGAACCGGGCCGCCATCGCGGTCAGCCCCGCGGCCAGCGAGAGTGCGATCGACGCGACCGCTCCGCCGCCGGGAGCCGGCGTGCGCGCCGGGACGGCGTCGAGCAGCTCCTTGACGCTCGCGTCGAGGAAGCTAGAAGAGCCCAACCGTGCGCCCGTCCTCGTCGATGTCGACGCTGAACGCGGCGGGCGAGGCGCCCAGCCCCGGCATCGTCTGCATCGTCCCGCAGAGCGCGACGAGCCAGCCGGCCCCCGTGTAGGCGCGCACGTCGCGGACGGTCACTTCGAAACCGGTGGGCGCGTTCGTCAGCGCCGGGTCGTGCGAGAGCGAGAGGTGCGTCTTCGCCATGCAGATCGGCAGCCGGTCGAGCCCCGTGGCCGCGTACTGCTTGATCTTGTCCTTCGCCGTCTGGAGGAAGAGCACGCTCCCGGCGCCGTAGACGCGCTTCGCGATCGCCTCGATCTTGGCGTCGATCGGCGCATCGATCGGGTACGTGTGCTCGAACTCGTTCGGGTGGTCGGCCGCGTCGACGACCGCCTCGGCCAGCTCCGCCGCGCCTGCGCCGCCGCGCTCGAAGGCCTCGTTCAGCTCGGCCGCGTGCGCGCCGTGCTCGAGCGCGAGCCGGCGGACGAGCGCCATCTCGTCGTCGGTGTCGCCGGGGAAGCGGTTGACGGCGACGACCGCCCGCAACCCGAACTCGCGCACGATCTCGAGGTGGCGGCGCAGGTTCTCGGCCCCGCGCTCGATCGCTTCGAGCCCGCCGTCGGGCTCACCGCCGTGGTGCTTCAGCGCCTTCGCCGTCGCGACGAGGACGACTGCGCTCGGGCTGAGGCCGCCGGCGCGGCAGACGATGTTGAGGAACTTCTCCATCCCCATGTCGGCTCCGAAGCCGGACTCGGTGACGACGTAGTCGCCCAGCTTGAGTGCGACGAGGTCGGCGACGAGCGAGTTGTTGCCGTGCGCGATGTTGGCGAAGGGGCCGCAGTGGACGAGCGCGGGCTGGCCCTCGAGCGTCTGGACGAGGTTCGGCTTCAGCGCGTCCTTCAGGAGCACGGTCATCGCGCCTGCGGCCCGGAGCTGCTCCGCGTGCACCGGCTCCCCCTCGAACGTGTACGCGACGGTGATCGCCCCCAGCCGCTCACGCAGGTCGTGGAGGTCGCGGGCGACCGCCACGATCGCCATCACCTCGGAGGCGGCCGTGATGTCGAAGCCGCTCTCGCGGACGTAGCCGTTGGCGCGGCCGCCGACGCCGACGACGACGTTCCGGAGCGCCCGGTCGTTGATGTCGACGCAACGGCGCCAGCCGACCGAGAGCGGATCGATCCCGAGCGCGTTCCCGTGCAGGATGTGCGCCTCGAGCAGAGCGGCGAGCAGGTTGTTCGCCGCGCCGATCGCGTGGATGTCGCCGGTGAAGTGGAGGTTCAGGTCCTCCATCGGCACCACCTGCGCGTAGCCGCCGCCGGCCGCACCGCCCTTGATCCCGAAGACCGGCCCGAGCGACGCCTCGCGGAGGCAGAGAACCGGCTTGCGGCCGATGTGGCCGAGGCCCTGCGTGAGCGACACCGACGTCGTCGTCTTGCCCTCGCCCGCCTTCGTCGGCGTGATCGCGGTGACGCAGACGAGCTTGCCGTCCTCGGTGTCGCGGAGGCGGTCGAGCACGGCCAGATCGACCTTCGCCTTGGTGCGGCCGTAGGGCTCCACCTCGTCGGGCTCGAGGCCGGCGAGCGCCGCGATCTCCTCGATCGGGCGCAGCGTTGCTGCCTGCGCGATCTCGAGACTCGAGGGCAACGCCGTCGTCATGGGGAGACCCTAATGGCGTGCGACGGCACCGAGGTGCGGCTGGTACGCGCCGGTCTCGACGATCTCGGCGATCTGCTCGATCACGTGATGGAGCTCCTCGTCCGAGGTGAAGTAGTGCGGCCCGATCCTGATCCCCGCGCCGGGGCGGAAGTCACACAGGATCTGGCGCTCGGCGAGCTCGCGGTGCACGGCCGGGAACTCGTCCACGTGAACGGTGACCGTGCCGCCCCGGCGCTCGGGATCCCGCGGGCTCGCGACGCCGAAGCCTCTCTCGTCCGCCAGCGCGATCAGGAGGTCGGTCTGGCGGAGCGAGTTCTCCCGGATCCGCTCGACGCCGATCTCCTCGATCAGGTCGTAGCCCGGGGTGGCTGCGTAGAGGGCCGGGACGTTTGGTGTTCCGGTCAGGAAGCGGGCGGCGCCGTCCGCATAGCGCATCTCCTCCTCGAACGCGAAGGGCGCCTCGTGTGCCTGCCAGCCGGTGTAGGCGGGCTCCAGGGCCTCGGCGAGGTCGGGCCGGACGTAGAGCCAGCCGTTGCCCGGCCCGCCGCAGAGCCACTTGACCGACCCGCCGACGGCGAAGTCGACCCCGAGCGAGGTCACGTCGAGCGGCACGATTCCGGCCGACTGGTAGGCATCGAGGATCACGTGTGCGCCCGCCTCGTGCGCGCGACGGACGATCCGCTCGACGTCCTGGATCTCACCCGACTTGAAGAGGACGTGGCTGATCGGGACGAGGAGCGTGCGCTCGTCGATCGCCTCGACGATCGCGTCGTCGTTCTCCACGACCACCACCTCGAGGTCGCGCTGCGCCTGGTAGAGGTAGCGCACCGACGGGAAGTTGCCGCGCTCGTAGACGACCCGGTTCCGCGCGGGCGAAGGCTCGAAGCACGAAAGCACGACGGCCTCGGCGATCGCCACGTTCTGGTGCATGACGGTCGTGCCGGCCGGCGCTCCGATGATCCGGCCGATCTGATCGCCGACGGTCATGGGCATGTCCCACCAGCCCTCGCCCCAGGCGCGGATCCCGCGCTCCCGCCAGGTGCGCGCGTAGTCGGCCATCCGCTCCTCCGCCTGCCGCGGCATCGCCCCGAGCGAGTGGTTGATCAGGTACGTCGTGTGCTCGAGGATCGGGAACTCGGAGCGGTAGTCGAGCAGCGCGCGCATCTGGTCGGCAGTCTGCACGACGACGCCGCCACAACGGGACGTGTCCCAGGGACTGTCCCTGAAAGATGTCCCTTCACGACGGTTTCGCCAGAGCCGACGGCGAGCTAGCGTCGGCACCGTGCCGAGGATCCCGCGGAAGCAGCTGCCGAGCCCCGCCTGGTACCACGTGATCTGCCGCGGAGTGGAGCAGCGGACGATCGTGCTCGACGACCGCGACCGCGCCGCCTGGTTCGCACTGTTCATCGACGTGCAGCGCCGACACCGGTGGAAAGTGCACGCATGGAACCTGCTCGACAACCACTTCCACCTCCTGGTCGAGACGACGCAGCCGGAGCTCTCGAAGGGGATGCAGCGCCTGAACGGCGTCCACGCGATCCGGTTCAACCGCCGCTACGAGCGCAGCGGGCATCTCTTCCAGGGACGCTTCGAAGCGCGGGTCGTCGAGGGCGATAGGCATCTCGCGACAGTCGTCGAGTACATCTACGAGAACTCGACGCGGGTAGGTCTGCGCGGGTGGCCCTGGCGCGGCATCGGTCTTCCGCCTCGTGACTATGCTTGCGCGGGGCATGACCGAGGAGACGAAACTCAACGAGCACCCGGTCGGCGGGATCGAGCGCCTGAACGGCGCCGTCGTGATCCACCTCGTCGGCGAGCTCGACCTCTACAACGCCCCCGAGGTGCGCGCGGCGCTGCTGGAGCTCTGCACGGAACAGCCGGAGCGGCTCGTCGTCGACCTCGGCGCGGTGGACTTCGTCGACTCGACCGCGCTCGGCGTCCTGATCGAGGCACGCACCACGCTCGAGAACCGCCAGAGGTTCCTGCTCGCCGCGCCCGGGCTCGAGACCCACCGTGCGCTCACGATCTCCGGGCTCGACCAGCACCTGACCGTGCACGACACGGTCGACGCCGCGCTCGCAGCGAAGCTGAACTAGCGCCTTCTCGTTGGCGACGCGGGCCGTCGGGGCGGTGCTGAGGCGGATCGCGGCCGTTTACGATGCTCGACATGACCGACCTGAAGACGGTCGTTCTCGACCTCGGAGGGCCCGAGTGAGGGTCGCCGCGGCGCTCCTGACCCTCGTCGCGCTCGCGCTCGCCGGCTCGGCCGGCGCGCGGCCGGACGCGAACGGGCTGCCGGCGTACATCAACGGCTACGCCAAGTGGCAGAAGCTGAACGCGAAGCCGATCCGCGGCGGCTCGGCGGCCCACCAGGGCGTGAAGAACGTCTACGCGAGCAAGCGGAAGACCGGCCGCCGCTATCCCGTCGGGACGATCGTCGTCAAGACGGCGACACCGCCCGGGAAGCGCTGGCTCTCGCTCGTGGCGACGATGCGGCGGATCAAGGGGACCACGAACGGCGGCTGGCGCTGGGAGGAGTTCACGCGCGGGCTCATCCACCGCCCGCTTCGCGAAGGTCGGCTTCCCGGAGTCCGGCTGCGCCGCCTGCCACATGCAGGCGAAGGCCAACGACTACGTGTTCACACGGCGGTGAGCATCCGCTCGAGCGCCGGGTCGAGGCCGAGCGAGTCGCGCAGGGCTTCGTAGGCGCGCCGCGTCTCGTCGCCCGCCGGCTTCCCCTTCACCGCTCGGATCAGCACGTTCTTGGCGGTGTGCTCGAGCGGGACGAACTCGACGAGCTGAGCACGGTAGCCGTGGAGCTCGAGCAGCTGCGCGCGGAGCGTGTCGGTCACGAGCGAGGCGAAGCGCTCCTTCGCGAGCCCATGGCGGAGGAGCGGCGCGAGCAGGTCGTTCTCGATCTGCCGGTAGGCCTCCTTCTGGCAGCACGGAACGGCCAGGATCGCGTCTGCCTCCCAGCGGATCGCCTGCGCCAGCGCCGCATCGGTCGCTGTGTCGCAGGCATGGAGGCTGACGACCAGGTCGACGTGCCCGTCTGCGTGGAAGCCCTCGATGTCGCCGAGCTCGAACCGCAGCCCGGCGGCGTTCGAGCGCTCCGCGAAGGCCGAGCAGGCGGCGATCACGTCCGCCTTCAGGTCGAGGCCGACGAGCTCGACGTCGCGCCCGCGCAGCTCGGTCAGCAGGTGGTGGATCGCGAAGGTGAGGTACGACTTGCCGCAGCCGAAGTCGACAATCCGCAGCGTTCCCTCCGGGCGGAGTGCCGGGACGACGTCGTCGACGAGCTCGAGAAAGCGGTTGACCTGGCGGAACTTGCCGTGGTGGCTCGCACGCACCTTCCCGTCCGGCGTCATCACGCCGAGCTCGACGAGGAACGGCACCGGTGTGCCCTCCTCGAGCAGGTACCGCTTGCGTCGGTCGTGGGCGGTCGTTCCGGCCCGCCGCGTCGGCGGACGCCGCAACACCTTCTCTCCGAGCACCTGCCAGTCCGCCTCGGGCGTCTGCAGCAGCCCTTGGCCGTAGTCCGCGAGGAGGAGCGAGAGCCGGTCGCGGGCTGAGGCGGGCTCCAGATTCTCATGTGTCACGCGGTCGGCGAGGTGCGTCGTGAACCGGAAGGACGGCATGCCTCGCAGGTCGACGGGTTCCACGATCACCTTCGGCGGCAGCGAGCGCGAACGTGGCTTCGAGACGACGGCACGGACGAGGGACAGACCCTCGAACAGGTCCGTGAGCAACGTGTCCTTGTCGGGCATAGTCGACATGATGGGCCTTACGACCGGAGCCGGGCCGTTCGGCGAGCGTCCCTGGGGCCGCTTCGACTTCGACGCCCCGGAGCGTGTCCGCTACGTCGAGCCGACCGCGAAGCACGTTCGAGCGGAGCGCGACGGCAGGACGGTGGCAGACAGCCGGCGCGTCATGCTCTTCTGGTCGACCGGGAAGCAGCCCCAGTACGCCTTTCCGGTCGAGGACGTCCAGGACGAAGGCCGGCCCGTGCCCGGCCTAGACGGCTACGTCAGCTTCGCCTGGGACGAGATCGACGCCTGGTTCGAGGAGGACGAGCAGGTCTTCGTCCACGTGCGCGACCCGTACAGCCGGATCGACGTGCTCGAGACGACCAGCCACATCCGCGTCGCCGTCGACGGCGAGACCCTCGCCGAGGGGACGCCGAAGATCCTCTTCGAGACCGGGCTGCCGCCGCGCTACTACTTCGAACGCGCCGACGTGCGCATGGACGTGCTGACGCCGAGCGAGACCGAGACCGGCTGACCGTACAAGGGCACGGCCAGGTACTGGTCGTACGGGGACGAGGACGACATCGCCTGGAGCTACGAGGAGCCGCGCTGGGACGCCGAGCGCGTGCGCGGCCTGATTGCCTTCTTCAACGAGCGCACCGACGTCGAGGTCGACGGCACGACCGAGGAGCGGCCGTCGACCCAGTGGTCGCGCTAGAGGCCGGCCGCCTCCAACAGTTTCAACCAGACCTCGCTTCGGGCGGGGAAGCACGGCACCGCATGAGCGAGGCGCTCGAGCGGCACCTCGCCGACCACCGCGATCGTCGCTGCATGGAGGAACTCGCCGCTCTCGAACCCGACGAACGTTGCCCCGACGACGACGCCGCGGACGTCGTCGATCACGAGCCGCGACGTCCCCGGCGTGTTCCGGCCTACGAAGCTGGCGCCGGCCGTGCCGCTCGTCGGGACGTCGACCGCGCGCACGACCATGCCGGCCGCCTCAGCCGACCCGAGCGTGTGCCCGACGGCCGCGACCTGCGGATCGGTGAAGATCACGCGCGGCGAGAGCGGGCCGTCGGAGACGACGGAGACGTTCTTGCCGAGGATCGCGTCCGCGGCGAGCCGCCCCTGGTACTTGCCCATGTGGGTCAGCAGCGCCCGGCCGTTCGCGTCGCCGATCGCATAGAGCCAGTCGTGCCGCGGCGAGCGCAGGTTCGAGCCGACCTCGACCGGCTTGCCCGCCTCCAGGCCGACGGTCTCGAGGCCGAGGTCGCCGGTCCGCGGCACGCGGCCGACGGCGATGAGCAGCTCTGCGCCGCGCGCGGTCGTCCCGTCCTCGAGCTCGACGACCGCCTCGGAGCCATCCCGCGAGACGCGGACGGCGCGGCTCCCCGTTCGCACGTCGACACCGGCCTCGACGAGGGCGGCGCCGACCTCCTCCGACGCGAACGGCTCCTCGCGCACGATCACCCGACCCGCACCCTCGAGCAGGACGACCTTGGTGCCGAGCGACGACCACGCCTGAGCGAGCTCGACGCCGACGACGCCGCCGCCCAGGATGACGAGGCTCTTCGGCACCTCCTGCGCCGTCGTCGCCTCCCGGTTCCCCCACGGACGCGCGTCGGCCAGGCCGGGGATCGGCGGCATCGCCGGGCCGCTGCCGGTCGCGACCACGACGGCCTGCCGCGCGACGAGCACGTCGTCGCCGACGAGGACCCGCCGCTCGCCGTCGAGACGGCCGTGCCCGCGGACGAGCGTCACGCTGCGCTGCTCGAGCCACGGCACCTGCGAGGAGTCGTCGAGCTCGTGGATCACCTCGTCGCGCCGGGCGAGCACCGACGCGGCGTCGAGGCCGTCGGCCCGGATCCCGGGGACGCGCCGCAGCTCGGCCAAGAGCTCGCCCGGGCGCAGCAACGCCTTCGAGGGCATGCACGCGTAGTAGGAGCACTCGCCGCCGACGAGGTGCTGCTCGACGACCGCGACCTCGACGCCCCCCTCGCCGAGCCGCCCGGCCGCGACCTCGCCTGCCGGGCCTGCCCCGATGACGACGACGTCGAACGTGCTTTCGGCCACGGCCGAGTCTGACACATCACCCGTGTGCGACCATCCGCGCGTGAGCACCGCCGTCGACGCGCAAGAGCTCCGCCGGCTGATGAGCGCCTGGGCGACCGGCGTCGCGGTCGTCACGAGCCGCGACGACGCGGGCCCGCGCGGCGCGACGACGAACGCGCTCACCTCGCTCTCCCTCGATCCAGTGCTCGTCCTCGTCGCGCTCGAGCACGGCTCCAACACGCTCGCCGCCGTCCGCAACGCGGGCCGGTTCTGCATCAACGTGCTCGCCGCCGACCAGGAGGAGATCGCACGTCGCTTCGCCACGAAGGCGAGCGGGGAGGAGAAGCTGGCCGGGGTCCCGCACGAGCTCGTGGACGGCGTGCCCGTGCTCGGCGGCGCGGTCGCCTGGCTCGCCTGCGAGCTCGACCGCGAGCTCGAGGGCGGCGACCACACGATCCTGCTCGGGCGCCCGCTCGAGGCCGGCTCGGACCCCGACGCGCAGCCACTCGTCTTCCACGGCGGCCGCTTCCACGCGGGCGCGTTCGAGCGCTAGCCGGCAATCCGGCTCCGCCGCCCCCTCGTACGAACGGAGAGACGTCCGTATCCGAACAAGGGGGGATCTGCGATGCGTGTGACACGAAATCGCATCCGGGCCGCGGTGCTCGCGGCTCTCTGCTCGGTTGTCGTCATCGGGCCGGGCTCGCCGGCTTCGGCTCAGGAGGCGGGGCCGGCGATGGTGGACACGAGGCTGGGGGTCAGGACGGTCGCCGGCGGTCTCGTCACGCCGACCAGCATCGCGTTCGTCGGCGCGAACGACATTCTCGCGATCGAGAAGAACACCGGCCGCGTTCAGAGGATCGTGAACGGCATGCAGCAGGGGACCGCGCTCGACCTCGCGGTCAACTTCGGCTCAGAACGCGGCCTGCTCGGGATCGCGCTCCATCCGGGCTTCCCGGCCAATCCGGGCGTGTACCTCTACTGGACGGAGAGCACGACCGGCGCCGACACCAACGTGCTCTCGCAGACGCCGCTGCTCGGCAACCGCGTCGACCGCTACGTCTGGAACGGGTCGACGCTGACCTTCGACCGCAACCTCGTCCGGATCCGGGCGATCCAGCAGGACGCCGGGCAGCCGGAGCGAGGCAACCACGACGGCGGCCCGATCGCCTTCGGCACCGACGGGAAGCTCTACGTGATCGTCGGCGACGTCGGCCGGCGCGGCCAGCTGCAGAACCTCGTCTGCGGCCCGACGCCGACGTGCCCGGGCCCAACCGTTCCGGACGATCAGTTCGGCGGCCCCGCCCCGGATGACGCGCACCGCACCGGGGTCGTGCTCCGGCTGAACGACGACGGCACCGCGCCCACCGACAACCCGTTCCACGCCGCCGGAGCCGCGATGGGCGGCGAGGTCGGCGCAGGCCTGCAGAAGATCTTCTCGTACGGCCACCGGAACAGCTTCGGGATCGCGATCGACCCGCAGTCGGGCGCGCTCTGGAACCAGGAGAACGGCGACGACACCTTCAGCGAGCTGAACCGGGTCGACCCCGGGATGAACGGCGGCTGGGTGCAGATCATGGGCCCGGTCTCCCGGATCGCGCAGTTCAAGGAGATCGAGACCACGTTCGCCGGCCAGAACCTCCAGCAGCTCCGCTGGCCGCCCACGAACATCGCCGACAGCCCGGCGGAGGCGCTCTCGAGGCTCTTCATGCTCCCCGGCGCGCACTACAGCGACCCGGAGTTCAGCTGGAAGTGGGAGGTCGCCCCCGCGGGGATCGGCTTCGTCGAGGGCCGCGGCCTCGGGCCGCAGTTCGAAGGCGATCTCTTCGTCGGCGCAGCGACGCCGATCCTCGAGGGCGGCTATCTCTTCCGCTTCAACCTGACCGGGAATCGCCGCAGTGTCGGTGTCGACGATCCGCGGCTGGAGGACCGTGTGGCCGACAACCTCGCCAAGCACGAGCTCACGGAGAGCGAGAGCCTTCTGGTCGGTCGGAACTTCGGCGTCGCGACCGACGTCGAGACCGGCCCGAACGGCAACCTCTTCGTCGTCTCGCTGACGAACGGCGCAATTTACGAGATCTTCCGCCGCTGATCGCGGTTCCCGCTTGACACGGCGACCGCCGCCGTGGGAGAGTACGCACGTCAAGTCCTGTGGGCCCTCGGGTTCGCAGGACTTGGCGTTTGTGGAGTCAGTTTCGCCCGGTCAGAAAGACGCGGCCGGCTCCGTGAACCATTCGGGCGCGGACGCGGACGCCCACGAGCCGATCGCGGAGGCGAGTTGCCGCGCCTTCTCCCGATCAGCGTGAGCAGACGCCTCCGCGGTGGAGAGCCCCGTCAGCCAGACGGGAGCGAACGGCGCGATCGCGGCGTTCATCGCCGCGGCCAGCGGCGCGCGGGCGTCCTGCCAGCTCTCGAGCTCGACGGCGTACTCGACGTCGCCGGTGCGCGACCAGCCCGCCGCCTCCATCTCCTCGCGGACCTCGGCTCCGTTCGGCATGCTCGCGGCGAACGTGACACCGGCCGGCGGGATCGGCACCGTTGCCCCGTCGCGCTCGAGGATGCATTGCTCCGCGAACGCCTCGATCGCATCGAGTCCCTCGGTTTCGCCGAAGACGGGCGCCGCTTCGCTCCGGCTGCGCGTCTCCTGGACGACGAGGTACGGCGTCCCGTCGAGCGAGCCGAGCGTCCGTGCGTGGACGTCGTTGCCGACGATCCCCAGCAGCGGGACTCCCGCTGCCCATGCGCGGGCATGGCTCTCCGAGATCAGCTCGTCCCCGACGCGAAGCCGCAGCCCGGGCGAGTACGTGTGCGAGAGGAATCCTTCGACGCCTCCGCGAGCGTGATATCCGACCTGGAGCATCGCGCCGACGCCGCGCCCCGGGAGGTCGAAGACGTGCCACTCCTCGAGACGCGCGCCGGCGGGCAGCGCGTCCTGCGGGATGTTGTACGTGTTGCCGCTCGCGTGGTTGTCGAGGACGATGACCTCGTCGACGCCTCCGGCGAGCAGCCCGCGGCACGCAGCGGCGACGTCGGCCTCGAACCGCGGCTTGCCCGTCGCCCAGTACTCGTCGCAGCAGGCGATGATCTCGTTCGGGCCGACGAGCTGCGAAACGCCCTCCATGTCGGCGGACAGCACGACCAGCACGTCTACCCCTTCCCGGCTGACGAAAGGACGGAAGGAGAGCCGACGCGCGGATTCGAACCGCGGACCCCTTCATTACGAGTGAAGTGCTCTACCAGCTGAGCTACGTCGGCGGGGAGCCCCCAGTGTAGCCCGGGATCGGATCGTTTCGACCGGCGCGGCGGAGTCGCGCGGCTCGATCAGGTCGACGACGGCGCGACGACTGTGGGTCGGGCTGCTCCAGGCCCTGGGCGAGCGACCGGCGGGCGCGGAAGATGAGCGTCTCGACCGCGGACTGCGAGAGCTCGAGCTCGTCGGCGACCTCCCGGTAGGAGAGCCCCTGCCACTCGCGCAGCAGGATCGCACGCCGCTGCTGCTCGGGCATCGAGGCGAGCGCGTCCTCGATCCCGATCAGCTCGTCGCGCTGCCGGCTCGGCCCGGGGACGATCTCCTCGATCACGCCGAAGTCGCTCGGGCTCTCGATCCTGCCGCGCCGCCAGGACGAGCGGCGGCGGGAGAGGCAGACGTTCTCGGCGATCTTGAACAGCCAGGCGGTCTCGGCCTCCGGGACGACGCCGCGGCCCAGCGCGCGGAAGGCGTTCATGAACGTCGTCTGGACTGCGTCCTCGGCCTCCTCCCGCGAGCCCAGCTGGTGCATGCAGTAGCCGAGGATCTTCGCCGAGTGGCGCTCGTAGAGGCCCTCGGTGGCCGCGGCCTGCGGAGCGCGGGCGGGACCTCCTGCGAAGGACGCACGATCGACGGACGGGACTGCTGCCAAGACGAGAACCCCCCGAGGGATGGAGAGACGGCACAACCGGCGTCCCGCCCGAACGCCTCGCTCATCCTTAGCCGCGCCCCGAAGGCTCGCAACCCCTTTTGAGGGATACTTACGACGTCTCGGGCTTCGGGCCCGAAAGCGCGAAAGCCCTGCTGAACGCACGCTTCAGCTGGACGAAGAGCGCCTCCAGCGCGAGCCCGGGATTGAGGTTGAACTCCTCGAGCGTCCGCCACGCCTCGCGCACCAGCTCCGCCGCCCGCTCCGCGTCCGGCGACAGCTCGCGCGTGCCCTCCACGCGCAGCACGTCGAGCCGGTCGGCGTGCACGACCGCGGCCTCCGCCCCCGCGGCGACGACCACGAGATCGCGATACCACGACTGGAGCTCCTCGAGCGAGGCCAGCAGCTCCTCGCGCTCCGCGCCGCGCTGGACGCGCCGCAGCCGCTGGTCGAGCTCCCGAGCCGGCAGGTCGACGCCCTCGAGCTCGCGCTCCGCCCGCTGCTTCGCGGCCTCCCCGGCCGCGCGCGCCGCCTCGAGCACGATCGCCGCAGCGTCGGCCGGGTCGAGCTCCGGCTCGGCGTAGGGCGCCCGCGCCACCCGCAGCAGCTCCTCCCGGCGCGACTTCGACTCGGGGTCGAGCAGCCGCTCGACGCGGTCGAGCCGGCCGCCGGACACCCGCGCGAGCGCGCGCGCCTCGTTCTCGGAGAGCCCGGGCGCCCGCTCCGCCAGCAGCTCGCGGATGACGCGGCCGGGGAGCCGCCGGAAGGGCACGAGCTGGCAGCGGGAGCGGATCGTCGGCGGGATCGGTCCGAGCTCGTCCGCGACGAGGACGATCACCGCGTACGGCGGCGGCTCCTCGAGGTCCTTCAGGAGCGCGTCGGCGGCGTCCTCGTTCAGGAGGTGGGCGTCGGCGATCACGTAGACCCGGCGCGTCCGCCTCGTAGGGCCGCATGTGCAGGTCGCGGTGGAGCCCGCGGATCTCGTCGATCCGGATCATCTCGCCGAGCGCCTCGAGCGAGAAGAGATCGGGGTGCGTGCCGGCCTCGACGCGGCGCTCGTCGCCGAGCAGCTCGCCGGCGAAGGAGCGCGCGGCCGCCCGCTTGCCGACGCCGGCCGGGCCGTGGAAGAGATAGGCGTGCGCGGGTCCCTCCTTCACCGCGGCGGCGAGCAGGAGCCGCGCCTCCGGCTGCTCAGCCAACGCGCTGAAGCTCACCCTGGATCCTCTCCGCCAGCGTGTCGGGGTCGAGCGACCCGTCCAGGACGACGACGCGATCCGGGAACAGCTCGGCCAGCTCCTCGTACCCGCGGGCAACCCGGTCGTGGAAGGCGGCGTCCTCGCGCTCGATCCGGTCCGGCTTGTCGCCGACGCGCGCTGAGGACGTCCGCGGCTCGATCGCGAGCACGAACGTCCGGTCCGGCAGGAGGCCCCCGGTCGCGAGCATGTTCACCTCGAGCACCTCGTCGACCCCGAGCTCACGCCCGATCCCCTGGTAGACGATCGAGCTGTCGAGGTAGCGGTCGAGCAGCACGTCGGCGCCGCGCTCGAGCGCCGGGCGCACGACCTCGGCCACGACCTCGGCGCGCGAGGCGGCGTAGAGGAGCGCCTCCGCCCACGGCGTCATCGGGCCACCGTGGAGGACGAGATCGCGGATCGCCTCGCCGAGCTCCGTCTGACCCGGCTCCCGCGCGGTCACGACCTCGCGGCCCTCCGCCTCGAGGGCCGCCCGCAGCCGCTCCACCTGGGTCGTCTTGCCGGAGCCGTCCATTCCCTCGAAGGTGACGAACATGTAGATGGCCGGCCGGTGATCGGCGTGCCCGCGGGGGCGCTCCAGACCAAGTCGGGGGCCGCACTCGGGCGCTGCCAAGGCCGGCAGCCTTGGCAAGACCGAGGGTGGCTCCCGGCGCAGCGTCTGGGGCGTCATCCGCGGGTGCGGTGATTGCCGGTCGTCCATCTCCCCCTAGGATAGGGCGGTGCGCGCGGCGGTCACCGGAGGAGCGGGCTTCATCGGCTCGCACGTCGTCGACGCGCTCCTCGCCCGCGGCGACGAGGTCCACGTCGTCGACAACTTCACCACCGGCCGCCGGGAGAACCTGAACGGCGCCGCGGCCGTCCACGAGCACGACATCCGCGAGCCGCTCGGCCCGCTCTTCGACGAGATTCGGCCAGAGGTCGTCGTCCATCTCGCCGCGCAGGCCGACGTCGGCACCTCCGTCGAACGGCCGCTCTTCGACGCCGAGGTGAACGTTCTCGGCACGCTCAACGTCCTCGAGGCGGCCCGCCCGCACGGCTCGCAGCTGATCTTCAGCTCCACCGGCGGCGCCATCTACGGCGAGTGCGAGCGGCCGGCTCGGGAGGACGACGAGCGCCGCCCGCTCTCTCCGTACGGGACGGCGAAGCTCGCCGCGGAGGAGTACCTCGCGACCTGGAACCGCCTCCACGGCGGGCGGCACGTGGCGCTCCGCTTCGCGAACGTGTACGGACCGCGGCAGCTCTCGAAGCTCGAGGGCGGCGTCGTCGCGATCTTCACCGACCGGCTGCGCGCCGGCGACGGAGTGACGATCTTCGGCGACGGAGAGCAGACGCGCGACTACGTCTACGTCGGCGACGTCGTCGAGGCGGTGCTCGCTGCGATCGGCCACGACGGCGGCGTCTTCAACGTCGGCACGGGCACGGAGACGTCCGTGAACGACCTCTTCGAGGCGTGCCGTCGGGTCGCCGGGATCGACGCCGAGGCCGAGCACGCACCGGCCCGGCCGGGCGAGGTGCTCCGCAGCGTCCTCGATGTCTCCCACACCGAGCGCGAGCTCGGCTGGCGGCCGCGGACGCCGCTGGACGAAGGTCTTCGTCAGACGTGGGGCTAGGCCCCGCCGCGACCTTCGTCGCCATCCGCGTCGCCTTCTGGCTCGGCGCCGCGGCCACGCTGATCTGGGCGCCCGTGCCCGAGCGCCGCCTGATCGGGGACGCGTACGGCCCGGCCAGCGACTTCCTCTTCCGCACCTTCTCCCAGTGGGACGCCCGCTGGTTCCTCCAGATCTCGATGCACGCCTACGAGGAGGTGCCGCAGGCGGCGGCGTTCTTCCCCGTCTATCCGGCGGTGGTGCACGGAGTCGCCTGGCTCACAGGCTCGCTCCTCGTCGCCGGCGTCCTCGTCTCGCTCGCCTCGGGAGCCGTCGCTGCCTGGGTGCTCGCGCAGATCGCGCGACCGCTGCTGGGCGCCCGCGGCGCGAGCGACACCGTCCTCTACCTCGCGCTCTACCCAGTGGGCTTCGTGTTCACCTCGCTCTACTCGGAGGGGCTCTTCCTCGCGCTCGCCTCCGGCTCGTTCCTGGCCGCCATGCGCGGCAGGCCCCTGCTCGCCGGTGTGCTCGGCGGCTTCGCCACGGGCACGAGGCTGATCGGGCTCGCGCTCCTGCCCGCGCTCGCGATTCTGCTCTGGCGCGGCCGCGACCCCGGCTCGCTCACACGGCTGGCGCCGCTGCTCCTCCTGCCGGCCGCGATCGGCCTCTACGCGCTCTACCTCGACTGGGCGATCGACGACCCCTGGGCCTTCACGAGCGCGCAGGCCGACTGGAACCGCGACGCATCGCCGCTCGGCCCCCTTGCGGGGATCAGGGACGCCGTTCAAGCCGCCGGCACCGGCCTCCGGGACCTGCTCGACCTGCCCGCGGCGGGGCCGGGGCACGACCAGCGGGTCGGGCTCTGGAACCTCTCGCACCTGGCGCTGCTCGCCGGCGCGGTCTGGCTGACCTGGGTCGCCTGGACGCGGCTCGGCGCCGCCTTCGGCGCCTACTCGGCGGCGACGCTCGCGGTCGTGCTCTCAGCGCCGGCCGAGGGATTCCCGCTCGTCAGCCTCCCACGCTTCCTGCTCGTCGACTTCCCGCTCTTCCTCGCGCTCGCCGCGGTCACGCTCGACCGGCCGCGGGCGCGGGACGGGGTCATCGCCGCCTTCGCCGCCCTCGGAGCCGTCGCCGCGGCCGCTTTCGCGCGCGGCATCTGGATCGCATAAGCAGGAGCGGCCGCCGCCAGAACGAATCAAGGCGGCCGTGGAGCACTCCCTCGTCCAGGTTCGGAGCCCGTGGCGGACGGCGACCCTCGTCGCCTCGGCAGTCGCCGCCATCGAGCTGGTCGTTCTGGTCGCCCTCGGCGTCGTCCTGCTCGCGAAGCCCGTCTCCGACCAGGTCCGCCAGGCCGCCGAGGCGCGCGTGCTCGCCCCGGTGAAACCGAAGCCGCGCGTCGTGAAGCAGGTGGTCGGAGCGCCGAAGCTGACGCGCGCGGAGACGTCGGTGATCGTGCTCAACGGCAACGGTCGCGCCGGCGCGGCGGCGGACGGCGCAGAGGCGGTGCGCCGCTTCGGCTACACGATCGGGACGGTCGGCAACGCTCCCCGGAGCGACTTCACGCGGACGCTCGTCATGTACCGCAAGGGCTATCAGGCCGAGGCGGCGCGGCTCGCCAAGGACCTGCGGATCAAGATCGTCGGCCCACTCGACGGCCTCAAGACCGCAGACATGCTCGGCGCCCATGTGGCGCTGATCGTCGGCAGCTGAAAATTCCGTCGCATGATGAGCAACCGCAGGAGCGGATGCTCATCGCGCAAACCCCTGAAGGGGCCGCTGCGCGGCCCACGCCATCAACAGTTCCCAGCGTTCACCCACGCGCGGGCCAGGTCGAGCTCGCCGCCCGGCGCCCACTGCAGGCCTGCCGGATCGAGCGTGTAGGCGCGGTTGAGGTGGACGTAGGCAGAGCAGCGGTCGCCGAGGTCGAACTCGTAGAGCCCGAGCTCGTACCAGGGCGCCGGGTTCTCCGGCTGGAGCTCCGTCGCGCGGCGGTAGGCGGCGAGCGCGGCCTCGTCGTTTCGTGCCGCCTCTTCGACGCGGGCGCGCGCGAGCAACGGCCCGAGCGAGAGCGGGTCGAGTGACCGGGCACGGACGGCGGCGTCGCGGGCCGCGTCGACGTCGCCCCGCTCGAGCGCCGGGCTGACATCGAGGACCGCCTGGCGTGCCAGCCACGGCGTCGCGACCGAGACCGCCGCCGCGAGCGCGCAGACAGCGGCGGCAGCAGCCGCGAACCGCGACGAGAGCCTGCGCGTGGGCCGCCCGGCTGCCGCCAGCGCGCCGGCGGCGAAGAGGGCAGGCCCGGTGACGGCGACGAAGTCCCAGTCGTAGTCGACAACGGCGTGCACGAGCCAGAGGACGAGCACGACCGCGAGCGCCGCAGCACCGTCCCGCTCGGCGCCCTCGAGCCGACGGACCGCGCCCACGGCGGCCGTCGCCGCCGCGGCGACGAGCGCGAGGAAGAGCGCCAGCCCGACGATCCCCGTCCCGGCCGCGAGCTGGAGCGGGACACTGTGCGGCTGCGTCACGGAGGACGCGTTCTCCCGGTACCGCTTCCGCGCCACTTCGAACGTGTTCGCCCCTGCGCCGACGAGCGGATGCGCCTCGAAGATGTCCCGTGCCTCGCCCCACCAGGCGAGACGGTTGTTCGAGCTGAGGCTCGCGAAGCGACCAGGGTTGTTCGGGACCTCCTCGCCCCGGAACTCGTCCGCGATCCGACCTGCATTGGCGGCGAGGGCGACGACGGCGACGAGCGCGACGCCGGCCGCGAACCCCCGCAGCAGGAGAGCGACGCGACGGCGCCCGGCGGGCGCGAGCGGGCGCCGCGCCAGCTCGCGCGCCGCGACGGCGACGAGCGCCGCGCCCACGAGCAGGAGGAGGCCGAACCAGGCACCCTCGGCGACGCGATCTGCATGCGGGCGGCCGTCCTCGACGAGCGCCGGCCGCGTGAACGCCCAGCCCGCGACGGCGGCTCCGGGCACGATCGCGGCCAGCGCCAGCAACGCCGCATCGACCCGGTCGCGGCGGAGCCAGAGCCAGAGCACGAGCCCGACGGCTGCCGCTGCGACGCCCGCCCGGGAGGCCGCCAGAAGGACGGCGACGACGGCCGCGTAGCCGAGCACCGCCCCGCCCATGCGCACGAGGAGCGATCTCGAGCCGGCCGCGAGCGAGAGGGCGAGCACGAGCAGCGCGTCGGCCACGAGCGCGAGTGCGTTCCAGTAGCCGATCGGGTCTCGAAGCCGGGCGGCGCGCCCACCGTCGTCGAAGAGCGCTGGAATCGCCTTCCCGGCGAGAGCCCACGCGACGGCGGCGCCGAACGCCACCACCAGCGCGACAACCGCCGGGCGCGCGGCACCGGCCCACGACGCGCCGAGCAGGAGACCCACGACGAGAAAGGCGAGGTACACGAGCGTGCGGTTGAGCTCCGCCCAGGTGAGATCGGGCGCCACCGACCACGCGATCGAGAGCCCGGTCCAGACCGCGATCGCGAGCAGCGCAGCAGCAAGCCAGAGCCCTCCACCAGGAAGCGGCGCGCGACCGGCGAACGCGAGCGCGCCCCAGCCGCCGGCGACGAGGAGCGCCGCGAGCGCGATCCAGACCGAGTCGCCCGCGAACACGGCGCCGAGCAGCAACGCGGCCGCGACCGACACCGCCACTTCGGGCCTCCGCATCGCGGGCCAAGCTAGCATGGTCACCGGAACGCCACGGGCGCCGTATCCACGTGCCCTAACAAAGCGTTTACCTGCCGCTCACTCCGAACTCAATGCCGTCCGGAAGACTCTCCACCATTCTCCGCACACCGCGGGGAACCCGCCCCGAATCCCGCCCTTGATCCCCGCCGCCCACGACCACGTTCAGACCGCGCATCGCGCGCTGGTGCGTGCGCTGGTTCTCGTCGCGGCGTTCGTGGCCCTGTTGGCTGTCGCGTCGCCGGCGGCGGCTGCGAAGTCGTGCGGCCGCGCGGTGATCGACGACTGGTACGACGACGGGCGAGTGGATGGCACCTACGCGCTCCACTGCTACGACGACGCGATCGAGATCCTGCCGCGCGACGTGCGCGACTACTCGAGCGCGAAGGACGACATCCAGCGCGCGCTCACGAACGCCAGGCGCGGCGAGCCTGCACCGCCCGCCACGACCGACCCGACCCCCGGCGGCGGCACAACGACACCGGAGGATCCCGACGATCCGACCGAGACCGATTCGACGGGCACGCCGGCGGAAGGCTCGGGTGACCCGCCGACGGGCAACGAGGCGGGCGGCGCGATCGACGCCGACTCGGACAGCGCCAGCTCCGTCCCGATTCCGCTCCTGATCCTCGCCGGACTCGCGCTCCTGCTCGTCATCGGCGGCTCTGCCGGCTACGTGATCCGGCGCCTGCAGGCACGCCGCCTGCCGCCGACCGCGACGTAGCTGAACCGACGCCGGGCTCTCCCGGACGGCTAGAATGTGGGCACGGTTTCCCGCTTCAACATGCGGTTTTCAGCTTCCGTCCGGTGCTGGGTCTAACGTCCCCGATCCGCTCAGTTGCCCGCAGAAAGCCGATCTGCGAGCGCCGTACAAGCCGAAGGTGAGAGGACGAGAATGGCCACCGCAAAGCAGACCAAGGAACCAGTGCAAGACGCAGCAGCCGCACCCGAGGAGGTCGTGAACGTCGTCGTCGAGGAGACGGCGTCGGTCGCACCCGGCCGGTTCTTCACCATCCCGGGCCGCGACCCGTTCGACGAGATCGAGTGGGAGCTCCGCGACGCGATCATCCCGGGCAAGGACGGGCCGGCCTTCGAGCAGCGGAACGTCGAGTTCCCGCGCTTCTGGTCGCAGACGGCGACGAACATCGTCGCCCAGAAGTACTTCCGCGGGCGGCTCAGCTCCCCGGAGCGCGAGCGCAGCGTCAAGCAGATGATCGGCCGCGTCGTCGACACGATCGGCGGCTGGGGCCGCGCCGGCGGCTACTTCGCCTCGGGCGAAGAGGCCGACACGTTCGAGGCCGAGCTGAAAGCGATCCTCGTCAACCAGTACGCCTCCTTCAACTCCCCGGTCTGGTTCAACGTCGGCTTCGAGGAGAAGCCGCAGTGCTCGGCGTGCTTCATCCTCTCGATCGACGACTCGATGGAGTCGATCCTCGACTGGATCCGGCGCGAGGGCGTCATCTTCCGCGGCGGCTCCGGCTCGGGCCTGAACCTCTCCAAGCTGCGCAGCTCGAAGGAGCAGCTCTCGAAGGGCGGCTACGCCTCCGGCCCGGTCAGCTTCATGCGCGGCGCCGACGCGTCGGCGGGCACGATCAAGTCGGGCGGCAAGACGCGGCGCGCGGCGAAGATGGTCGTCCTCGACGTCGACCACCCGGACATCGAGGAGTTCATCTGGTGCAAGGCCAAGGAGGAGCGGAAGGCGCGCGTCCTCGAGCAGGCCGGCTACGACATGTCGCTCGACTCGCCGGACTGGGCCTCGATCCAGTACCAGAACGCGAACAACTCGGTCCGCGTCAGCGACGCCTTCATGGAGGCGGTGCTGGAGAGCAAGGAGTGGAACCTGACCGCGCGCACGGACGGCGCCGTGGTCGAGTCGGCCGACGCCCGCGAGCTGCTCCGGCAGATCGCCGAGGCGGCGTGGCAGTGCGCCGACCCCGGCGTCCAGTACGACACCACGATCAACGCGTGGCACACGCTCCCGAACACGGGCCGGATCAACGCCTCCAACCCCTGCTCGGAGTACATGTCGATCGACGACTCGGCGTGCAACCTCTCCTCGCTCAACCTGATGAAGTTCCGGCGCGAGGACGGTGAGTTCGACGTCACCGCGTTCGAGCACGCGGTCGACGTCATGTTCCTCGCCCAGGAGATCTGCGTCGGCTACTCGTCCTACCCGACGCCGGAGATCGACAGGAACGCGAAGGCCTACCGGCAGCTCGGGCTCGGCTACGCGAACCTCGGCGCGCTCCTGATGGCGCGGGGCTTCCCGTACGACTCGGACGACGGCCGCGCCTATGCGGCCGCGATCACGGCCCTGATGACGGGCCGCGCCTACCGCAAGTCGGCGGAGATCGCGACGCGGATGGGCCCGTTCTCGGGCTACCGCCCGAATGCGGCCGCGATGATCGGCGTGATCGCGAAGCACCGTGCAGCCGTCGGGAACATCCAGCACTCCGACTCGGTGCCGGACGACCTGCTCTCGGCCGCGCGCCAGGCGTGGGACGACGCGCTCGACAAGGGTGAGGTCAGCGGCTACCGGAACGCGCAGGCCACCGTGCTGGCGCCGACCGGGACGATCAGCTTCATGATGGATTGCGACACCACCGGGGTGGAGCCCGACTTCTCGCTCGTCAAGTCGAAGAAGCTCGTCGGCGGCGGCGAGATCACGATCGTGAACAAGACCGTGCCGATGGCGCTCGACAAACTCGGCTACGCACCGAGCGAGGCCGAGGAGGTCGTGGCGTTCATCGACGAGCGGAACACGATCGTCGGCGCCCCGTACGTCAAGAGCGAGCACTACCCGGTCTTCGACTGTGCGATCGGCGACCGCGCGATCCACTACATGGGGCACGTGAAGATGATGGGGGCGGTCCAGCCGTTCATCTCGGGCGCGATCTCGAAGACGGTCAACCTGCCCGAGGAGGCGACGGTCGAGGACGTGTCACAGCTCCTGATCGAGTCGTGGCAGCTCGGCGTCAAGGCGATCGCGATCTACCGCGACAACTGCAAGGTCGCGCAGCCGCTCTCCGGCTCGGCCGACAAGAGCGCCGCGACGCTGCCGGTGCTCGCGCCGGTCGCCCCGGTCGCGCAGCCGAAGCGGCGGCGGGTCCCGGAGGATCGGATCGAGGTCGGCCGCAAGTTCAAGGTCGGCGACTACGAGGGGTACATCCACGTCGGCCTCTTCGAGGACGGCACCCCCGGCGACATCTTCGTCGACATCGCCAAGGAGGGCACGACGCTCGCCGGCCTCATGAACTCGTTCATGATCTCGGTCAGCCTCGGCCTCCAGTACGGCGTGCCGCTCGAGGTCTACGTCTCGAAGTTCAGCCACATGCGCTTCGAGCCGAGCGGGCTCACCAACGACGCCGACATCCGGATGGCGAAGTCGATCGTCGACTACATCTTCCGCTGGATGGGGAAGAAGTTCCTCACCTCCGACCAGCAGGAGGAGGCGGGCATCCTGACCCCGGAAGTGAAGGCGCGGCTCGCTCAGGCGTATGCCAGCGGCGAGGCGCAGGCGCCCGCGCACGAGGCGCCGCCGGCCGGTCAGACCGCCCTCTTCAACAGCTGGGAGGACGCGGTCGAATGCGCCCGCTGCGGCGGCCGGATGGTGCGGACGGGCTCGTGCTACACGTGCCGCGACTGCGGCACGAACACCGGCTGCAGCTAGCTGGTTGCAAGCATTCGGGTGTCGCTTTCCTGAGCACTCGAATGTCCGCGACATTCACAACGGGCCGTCCGAAAGGGCGGCCCGTTCGTTCGTGGATGCTCTGGCGGGATGCCATGAATAGGAGCTGAACCGGCGCGAATCACGGAGGCCTGGCTCACGGGATCCACCGGGCTGTCCTAGGTGCCGTCGGCGTCGAGCTCGAGCAACGTCGTTCCTTCGCCGCGCGACATCCCGCATTGCTTGGGGAGGCGACGTTGAGCATGACACGGCAAAGGGGTGCTTGCCACGACGCTCAATACCTGGTATACATACTCAGTATGCTCGCCGTCGAGAGCCCCTCATGAGCGTCCCGCACGCCCTCCTCGCGCTGCTGAGCGAGAAACCGAAGTACGGCCTGCGGCTGCAGAACGAGTTCGAGGCGCGGACGGGCGAGGTCTGGCCGCTCAACGTCGGACAGGTGTACACGACGCTGCAGCGGCTGGAGCGTGACGGGCTCGTCGAGGCCGGCGGCGAGGGCGAACGGGCGCAGAAGCAGAAGCGCTACCGGATCACATCGGCCGGCGACCGCGAGCTTGCCGAGTGGCTTCGTACGCCGCCCGAGCTGGTGCCTCCCCCCCGCGACGAGCTCGTGATCAAGGTGCTCGTCGCCCTCCAGGTTCCCGGGATCAACGTCCACGAGCTTCTGCAGGTGCACCGCCGCCACGTGCTCGAGGTCATGCAGGGCTACACCAAGATCAAAGCCGCCGCCACGGAGGACGATGTGCCGCTGGCTCTCGTCGCCGATGCCGAGCTGTTCCGGCTCGAGGCGATCGTCCGTTGGCTCGATGCCGCTGACGTCCGCTTGAAGCAGCTGCCGTCCCTGGCCGTGGCGGCGGTGGCCGACCTGCCTGTCGAACCAACTCGCACGATGGAGGTTTCGCAATGACACGCGCGCTCGAACTGCACCAGGTTTCGAAGGTTTACGGCTCCGGGCCGAGCGAGGTGCGCGCGCTGCGCGACGTCGATCTCACGGTCGAGCGCGGCGAGCTCGTGGCCGTCATGGGCCCGAGCGGCTCCGGCAAGAGCACGCTCCTGACGATCGCCGGCAGCCTCGAGGAGCCGACCGGCGGGCGGGTCCTCGTCGACGGCGTCGACCTCGTGTCCGTCTCACGCTCGGATCGGGCGAAGATGCGGCGCCGGTCGATCGGCTATGTCTTCCAGGACTTCAACCTGCTCCCCGGGCTGACTGCTGTCGAGAACGTCACGCTGCCACTCGAGCTCGACGGCGTGCGCGCCAGAGCCGCACGCGAGACGGGCATCGAGGCGATGGGGGAGCTCGACATCGCCGAGCACGCGGATCGCTACCCGGACGAGCTGTCGGGGGGCGAGCGCCAGCGAGTTGCGATCGCCCGGGCGATCGTCGGAGAGCGGGGATTGCTGCTCGCCGACGAGCCGACCGGCGCTCTCGACTCGGTGAACGGCGAGGCGGTCATGCGCCTGCTTCGTGCCGCCACCCAGCGGGGCGTCGCCGGTGTCGTCGTGACCCACGAGGCGCATCTGGCCTCCTGGGCCGACCGAGTCGTCTTCCTGCGCGACGGCCACGTCGTCGACCAGACCGCCGCACCGCCCGGCCCTGAGTCGCTCCTCGCGGCTGCTGATCGGCGATGACCACGCTCACTCACAGCTCGGCGCTGCACGGGCCCGCGAACGGCGGCATGGCAGCCCGCCGCGCGCTCGTCCGCTGGGCGTGGCGCATGTTCCGCCGCGAGTGGCGCCAGCAGATCCTAGTCGTGGCGCTCCTGACGGTCGCGGTCGCGGCCGCGATCGCCAGCATCACCCTCGTCTACAACACGGGCCCTGCTTACGACAGCGAGTTCGGCTCGGCCAGCGGACTGCTCAGGTTCGACGGCTCCGATCCGCAGGCGCTCGAAGCAGCCCTGGCGTCGGCCGAAGAGTTGTTCGGGACGACGGACGTCATCGGCCACCGCAAGGTGCCCGTGCCCGGCGGCGTCGAGACGGTGGACTTCCGCTCGCAGGATCCGGATGAGCTCTACGGCGGCGATCTCCTCGCGCTCCGCCGTGGCAGCTACCCGACCGAGCTTCGCCATGTCGCCCTCACCGACGCTGTGGCCGACCTCCTCGACGTGGAGCTCGGGGCGACGCTCGACCTCGACGGGCGGCGTCGAACCGTCGTCGGCATCGTCGAGAACCCACTCGATCTCAGTGACGAGTTCGCTCTCGTCTCCGCTTCGTCAGCCGGGCCGCCCCAGAACGTCACGGTTCTGGTCGACGCGAGCGAACGGGAGCTTCACGCCTTCGCAGGCTCCTTGCCCAGAGACGGCCGTTCGGGCCTTACGGCGCTGGGGAGTCGCGGCGAGATCGAGGCCGCGGACTCGTTGGCAATGTTCTCGGTCGCCACCGTCTTCCTGCTCCTGGCCTCGCTCGTTGCCGCCGCGGGGTTCGCTGTCGTCGCGCAGCGTCGGCTCCGCCAGCTCGGCATGCTCGCGGCAATCGGGGCTACTCAGAAGCATGTCCGCCTCGTGCTGCTGACCAACGGCACCGTCGTCGGACTGATCGCCGCCATCCTCGGCACGATCGCGGGCGGCGCGCTCTGGGTCATCTTCGCGCCGACACTCGAATCCGCGATGGGCCATCGCATCGACCGGCTCAGCCTTCCGTGGGCGCTGCTCGCGACCGTCGTCCTCCTCGCCATCCTCGGAGCTACCGCAGCCGCCTGGTGGCCAGGGCGAACGGTCGCCCGGCTCCCTACACTGCTCGCGCTTTCGGGGCGTCCGCCTCAGCCGAGGCCTGCACGCCGCTCGGCGATCGCCGCCGTGGCGCTGATCACGGTCGGCGTCGGCTGTCTCGCATTGTCCGACCGAGACCGAGTGCCGCTCATCATCGCCGGGATCGCCGCGACGATCCTCGGCACCCTGCTCCTGGGCCCACTCGCAATCCGCGTCTTCTCCAGAGCCGCAGGGCACGCCCCGATCGGCCCGCGACTGGCGCTGCGTGACCTCGCCCGGTACCAGGCCCGGTCCGGCGCGGCACTGGCCGCAGTCACCCTCGCCCTCGGCATCGCAGCAGCGGTGACAGTCACCGCGGCAGCCGAGGAGAAGAAGGATGACGACCGGATGGCAGCCGAGCTCCCCAACCTGTCCGACCGCCAGATCCGGGTGTACGCAGGTCCGACGCAAGAACCGGAGCTCATCTCGCTCCCACTCCAAACGCCCGCCCAGCTCGCACGGGACGCCGCTCGCGTCCGCCAGATCGCCGCGAGTCTCGGTCAGGCCTCCGTGATCCCGCTTCGGAAGGTCATCCAACCCGGCGACCGGCCGATCGTCACCTTCGAGGGCGACCGCGCGCTCGTTGCAGTCGGTCTCTCGAAGCAGGTCAGCCGCGAGTCGTGGACCTGGGGATCGGGTGTCTACGTCGCCACGCCCGCGCTGCTCAGGCACCTCGGAATCGACCCCGCCACGGTCGACCCGAGCGCGGACTTCCTGGCCGACCCGACCGTTCCCACCGACACGTACGTCATCTTGAATCCCCCGTCGAGGAAGCAATCGGCGGTTAGGAACGTCCAGAGGATCGACAGCCTGGAGGTTCTCGGCGCTGGAGAGGGGGACACCGGCCGCGTGCCGTCCTCGTTCGTCACCCTCGACGGTCTGCGCCGCCACGGCTGGAAGCAGGTTCCGAACGGCTGGCTCATCGAGTCGAGCCGCCCTCTGACGAGCGAACAGATCGCCACCGCACGGGAGCTCGCCGCCGAGGCCGGCCTCGAGATCGAGACACAGCGAGAGCGCGCCTCCCTCGCCACGCCGATCGCGATCGCGACCGCCGCAGGCGCCTTGCTGGCGCTTGCGATCCTCGCCATGACGGTCGGTTTGATCCGCAGCGAGAGTGTCGGCGATCTTCGCACGCTGACCGCGACCGGAGCCACGGGCAGGATCCGCCGCACGCTCACCGCCGCCACCGCCGGGGCACTCGCTTTCCTCGGCGCACTTCTCGGCGTCGCCGGCGCGTACTTCGCGCTCGCAGCGACATACCACGACAACCTCGGCTATCTCGGTCGTGTCCCGGTAATCCCCCTCGCCCTGATCGTCATGGGCGTCCCCTTGGCGGCCATCGCGGCAGGCTGGCTCCTCGCCGGCCGCGAGCCACCCGCCATTGCCAGAGCCGTTATCGAATGACGCGGCGCACGAGGCAGGCTGCGGACGGACATCTCCACGCGCGCCGCCACTAACTAGCTAGTCAGCAGCCCTATCGCACGTAGCGCAACTCACCTGATCCGCAGCTGCTGGCTCAAGCGGCGCTGGCCCGGAGACCAGATCCGGAACAGGGCACCGCGCTTGACGCGGATCGTTCGCATGAAGACGCCGTGGTCGTTCGTCAGTCGGGCGCGCCCGACCGGCTTCCAGACGTTTTTTCGGAGCACCTCCAGCCGGTACCGCTTCCGTCCGGGCTTGCCGTCGCGGATCTGACCCCACATGATCGCCCGCTCCCCGCTTCGGCCCATCTGGGCGAAGGGCAGCCTGAACGCCTGCAGCGAGGGCTTCCAGCGGTCGTCCGTGAACACGAGCCCGGTCTGGAAGCGGCTGAGCTGAGGCTCGTCCTTGTAGAGGTACTGGATCAGCATCGTGACCCGCGGCAGCCGCCACACCCGCATCGCGGCGAGGCTGAGATTCGTCGCCTGCCGCTTGAGGGTGACGCCCAGGAACGTGTCGGGCGGGTTCGTCTGGTAGCCGTACTCGGTCAGCCAGATCGGCTTCGACCCGAAGGAGCGCTTGACGAGGATCAAGAGCTTCCTGATCGTCGCCATCGTGATCCAGGGGCAGTTCTTGCAGCCCCCGCTGGACGGCGTCTCGGACGGAGTCGAGGGGTAGGGGTGGTGCGCGTAGGCGTTGAACTTCGCGCCGGCGGCCCACATGCCGCGCACCCAAGCGGTGGGCGCGACGCCTCCCGCCGCGCCCTTGGGTCCGGTCGCGCCGCCGCCGACGCGGGCGTGTGGCAGCACGGCATGAATCCCCTCGTACCCGGGGTTGAGCAGATGCCGGACGTAGATCGCCGACCTCGTCGGTCTGAGCCAGAGACGCTTGTTCGGCTCGTTCCAGATCACCCAGTAGCGAATCCAGGGGTAGCGACGGGCCGCGGCGGTCGCGAAACGGCGGAAGTCCCGGGGCCGCGGCGGCGCGAAGTTCGGCGCGCGCCCGCCGTTCGCCCAGGCGGGCGTCCCGACGAGAGTGAGCACAGGCGTCAGACCGTGGCGGCGAAGGCCGCGTAGAACCCGGTCCGGCCCGCGCCAGTCATAGGCGCG
This sequence comes from uncultured Gaiellaceae bacterium, assembly GCA_963730405.1. Taxonomy (GTDB): domain Bacteria; phylum Actinomycetota; class Thermoleophilia; order Gaiellales; family Gaiellaceae; genus Gaiellasilicea. Next base: position 114,694 of record CAVSRW010000014.1, read on the forward strand.
GTCGCGCGGCGAGCTCGCGTCCTTCGGCCGTCGCGAGGCGACCTGGTTCCAGCGCAGCGTAAAGCGGACGAGCGGCACGCCGAGCCGCTTGAACGTCCTCAGCCGCTGGTCGAGGGTTCCCGGGCCGTACTCCAGCCACGCGTCGTCCTGGATTCCATACTGGACGCCCCCCGAAGCACGACCGGAGCTCGAGGCGACGCCGGCCGCAACCGCGAAGAGCAGTACGAGCAGGGTCATCCGAACGGCGATCCGTCTCACGGCCGCCCGAACTTAACGCTTTTCCGTGGTGACGAGTACGACTGATGCGGCACGGGTCGCTGGGGGTGCCGCGCGGCACCCCCAGTCGCCCCGCGGGGTCAGTCGTCCTTGCCGCTGCGCTTGCCGCGCTCGCCGCCCTTGATCTGGCCGCGGATCTCGCCGCCCTGGAACGGCGCCTGCGTGTGCAGGTTGACGTACGTCGCGCCGGCGCGCATCGCGCGCACCAGCTCCGCGAACTCGCCGGCCGCGATCCCCTGGCCGGCCGGTCCGATGACGTGGTCCTTCGTCAGCTCGCCGGTCACGGTGCCCTCGGTCGCGGGGCACGTGGGCGGCGTCGGCACGCCTGCAGGCGGGCCTTGCGGCGGGTTGGCGCAGAGGAACACGATCACGCCACCGTTGACGCCGCGCGCGCCCAGGTGGATGTGCGCCTGGGTCACCGTGCCGCCCGTCGGCGTGTTGTTCGCGTTGAACGGGCCCTCATAGCGCAGCGTGTACCGGATCCGGTCGCCGCCCCGGTCGAACGACGCCTTGAAGGTCCCGTTCGCGTCCGTGGACAGCGTCGGCACCTCCTCGTAGCCCGAGATGCTCGCGCGGAACCCCGACCACTTGTCGTAGGCGACCGCGGTCGTCGCGATGCCGACGAGGCCGAGCACAGCCAGGGCCGCGATCACCTTCAAGCGGAACGTCACGTTCCCACCTCCTCTGATCCCAGCAGTTGGCACCGGGATGGTAGGGAGCCGCCGCCGTTCGTGTCGCCGACACGATGCTTGGCCGGCGGCGGATCTGGCACGCTGAAGGGCATGGACACCGCCGCCGGCATCCTCGTCCTCGCCGTCTCGCTCGCCGGCGTGGTCGTCGTCGCCCTCGCCTTCGTCTGGGCGGCGCGGAAGGACGGCGAGGAGGACCGCGCGCTCCAGCGCCGCCTCGGCATCCGCCGGCGCACACGCCTCGGCCGGTAGGGCTACGGCGGGCTCGGCCAGGGATAGAACGCGAGGTGGAGCAGGAGGATCACGAGCAGCGCGGCCACGAGCGCGGCGACGAACTGCAGCCGCCGGCCGAGGCTCCGCACGGTGAAGAACATCGTCGTGAAGGGGATGTCCTTCTTCAAGAAGTACGCAGCCGTGTTCGGGACGACGACCCAGAAGACGCCGATCAGCGAGTACAGGACGTAGCCGACCAGGAAGCGGTTGTCGCTCGGCACCGCAAGCAGGGCACCGCCGACGACGGCGGCGGTCGCGACCGCGAAGTAGCGGACGACGCCGAACTCGCTGCGACCCTCGACGGCGGGCACGCCGCCGCCGGCGAGCTGCTCGAGCGAGACGTCCTGCTTCGCGAGCCGTCCCTGCGGCGTGCGCCCGAGCGCCTGGAAGTCCGCCTGGAGCGCCGTGCTCGCCGGTGGGACGCGAAAGACGGAGTACGCACACATGACGATCAGCCCAACCGGGATCAACGCCACCACCGGCCAGCGCTCCTGCAGGTGTCCGACGGTCGTCGAGATCGTCGGCCAGACGAAGTCGCTGCCGGCGACCGCCGCCCAGATCTCGGGCACGGCGATCACGACACCCATCGCAGCCCAGACGACGTAGCCCCACTTCTCGCTCGGGCTGACGTCCCCGAAGCGGGCGGCGAAGAACCGGCGGACGGCGGTCAGGAACCCTCGCGGCTGAGCTTCTTCGAGCGTCGTCGCCTGCTCGCTCATGCCACACACGGTAATCCCTGATTTCACGAAAGTCACGCGCGGCGTCGTCTGGGCGAATCGGTACCCTCCGCCGCTCCGCCCCTGACTCCCGGAGGTCTCGATTCCGTGCTCAAGCTCGCTCCAGCGCTCGTCGCCGTCGCCATCCTCGCCCTCAGCGCCGGCTCCGCGTCCGCGGAGGAGCGGATGTGGATCGGCTTCCACGACGATCCCGTGCTGCGTTACGGGCCCGACCGGCTCGCCGAGATGGACGCCGTACGCGGCGCGAACGCGACGATCGTGCGGACGCTGGTCGAGTGGCGGACGATCGCGCCGAAGAGGCCGCGGACTGCGACCAACTCCTTCGACTCCGTCTACCGCTTCGCCGACCTGGACGAGTTCGTCCGCAATTCGCAGCAGCGCGGGATGGAAGTGCTGATGACGATCTGGGGCACGCCGAAGTGGGCGAACGGCGGCAAGGGCCCCGCGTACCTCCCGACCAAGATGGCCGACTTCCAGAACTTCGCACGCGCCCTTGCGACGCGCTACAACGGCCGGCGGCCGGGCTACCCGTTCGTGCGCTTCTACGGGATCTGGAACGAGTCCAACCTCGGCAACTTCCTGGCCCCGCAGTTCGACAAGAACGGCAAGATCGTCAGCCCGGCTGCCTACGCGAAGCTCGCCGCGGCCGGCTACGCGGGGATCAAGGCGGGCAGCCCGCGGGCGCAGGTCGCAATCGGCGAGACCTCGTCCAACGGCAAGGACAAGCCGAAGCAGGGCGCGACCGACTCGACCACCCCCGGCACGTTCGCGAAGCTGGTCGCGCAGGCGAACAAGAAGCTCCGCTTCGACGCCTGGGCGCAGCATCCGTATCCGGTGCCGGTCAGCCAGGGGCCGGCGCAGAAGGTGCGCTACCCGAACGTCGCCTTCAGCACGATGAAGCAGTTCGAGCAGGACCTGGACAAGTGGTTCGGCCGCAAGAACATCCCGATCTGGATCACCGAGTACGGCAACGAGACGAAGCCCGGCGAGCCGAAGGGCGTCACCGAGGCGCAGCAGGCCGCCTACGTGCCCCAGGCGATCGCATTCGCGCGGAAGGACCCGCGGATCCCGATGTTCGTCTGGTTCGTCTTCCGCGACTCGAACGGCAGCCCCTGGCAGAGCGGTGTCTACCGGAAGAACGGGACGCCCAAGCCGGCCGCCTCGCGCTGGGCAGCCGCCGCGAGGACGGTCGACCGGCTCAACGGCAAGATGAGCGTCAAGGGCGGGACGCCGAATCCGCTCGTCAACGTCAACTTCCGCGACATGTGCACGAACAACGTGCCGGGCACGACCGTGGGTGTCACGACTCGGACGTTCCGTGGCGGGGTGCAGGTGCAGGCCGCACAGACGTCGACGACGCTCGCGATCGACTGCACCGTCACCGTCCGGCTCACCGGGCTGACCGTCGTGAAGGGGCAGACGTATCGCGCCGAGGTCGACGCGAACACCGCCACGACTCCGGCCAAGCGGCGCACGATCACGATCGTGGGGACCTAGACGATCCCCCGGTTGTCGGCAGCCCCGACAACTGTTTATGCTCGGTAGTGCGGCGCTGCGGCCGCGGACCCCCCCAGGAGGTGAAGCCACCAAGCACGGTGAGCCTTGACATGATCCAGCGCCGATCCCGTTCGCCCGCGGGGTAAGGCGTCTGCGGCTGTCTTGACTCGCGACTTGCGGCTCGCGATGACTGCACCGCACTACCACTCACACGTCGACGATCCTGCGGCGGTCGGTCGACGACTCAAGGATGCCCGCCTCGCGGCCGGCCTCTCCCAGCGCCAGCTCTCGTTTCCGGGATGCTCCGCCGCGTACATCTCCCGACTCGAGGCGGGGGATCGCGTCCCCTCGCTCCAGCTCCTGCGGAAGCTCGCCACGAAGCTGAACGCCGACGAGCAGTACCTCGCGACAGGTGTCGAGCGGATCGAGCAGGCGCCGCCGGAGCTGGTGGCGGCAGAAGTCGAGAGCAGGCTCTCCGGCGCTCGGCCCGAGCGCGACGGCGAGCCGAGGCCGCCGGGCGGCCTCGACGATCCGACGGAGCGGGCGCGCGTGCTCTGGGAGCACTCACGGACGCTTGCGGCGCAGGGTGAGGGCAGGCGCGCGGCCACGTACGCACGCGACGCACTCGCGCTGCTCGACTACGCCGAGGATCTCAGAGCCAGCGCGTAGCATCGCGGCATGGAGCACCGTGCGCTCGGCCGCAGCGGCGTCGACGTGTCCCGGATCATCCTCGGTTGCGGCAACTTCGGGGGCATCGGGTCGTCGCCGGCGTTCTTCGGCAAAGGCGAGACCGAGGCCGAGGCGCACGCCCTGCTCGATGCCGCCTGGGAGGCGGGGATCACGACCTACGACACCGCGGACGCCTACGGCGGCGGCCGCAGCGAGTCGTACCTCGGCAGCTGGCTCCGCGGACGTGGGCCGGCCGTCCGCGACCGGATCGTGCTGACGACCAAGACCTTCAACCCGATGACGCGCGGGCGCCGACTCGGGCCTGGCGCGGGAGCGGATCCACCGGCAGATCGCATCGAGCCTCGGGCGGCTCGGAGTCGATGCCGTCGACCTCTACCTCGTGCACGCGATGGACCGCGCGACGCCGGTCGCCGAGACGATCGGCGCCTTCGAGGAGCTCTTCGCATCCGGGACGATCCGCGCCTACGGCGGCAGCAACGTCGACGCAGCCTGGCTGGAGGAAGCACTCCGGGTGGGCAGTCCGGCCTGGGTGCAGAACTCGCACTCGCTCCTGGAACGGGAGGACGAGGTCGCTGTCCTCCCGCTCGTCGCACGCGAAGGGCTCGGCTACACGCCTTTCAGCCCGCTCGCGGGCGGCTGGCTGACCGGGAAGTACCGGCGGGGCGAGGCACCGCCCGCCGGCTCGCGGATGACGCTCCGGCCGGAGCCGTACCGCCACCTCGAGGACGAGCGCGTGTTCGACGCGCTGGAGACGTTCGAGGGCCTGGCCCGCGAGCGTGGGACGACACCTGCCGCGCTCGCGATCGCCTGGCTGCTCGCCCACCCGCACGTGACCGCGGTCGTGATCGGCCCGCGCCGGCCCGACCAGCTCCGCCCCGCGCTCGACGCGCTCGAGCTCGACCTCTCACCGCCCGAGCACGAGCAACTGGCGGCGCTCTTCAGATGAGCGTGCTCGTCCTCACCGAGCACGACGTCCGGTCGCTGCTGACGATGCCCGAGTGCATCGAGGCAATGGACGAAGTGCTGCGCTCGCTCGCGCGCGGCGAGCTGCACCAGCCGCTGCGGCCGGTCACACGACCGGAGGGTGCGGACAGTCTGATGGGGCTGATGCCCGCCTACCGCGGCGGCGAGGGGTCGGCGTGGTCGCTGAAGGAGATCGTGATCGCGCCCGGCAACCCCGCCCGCGGGCTCGACGCGCATCAGGGTGCCGTGCTCCTCCACGACGGCGAGACCGGTGTTCTGCGAGCGCTGCTGAACGCCTCCGCGATCACCGAGATCCGCACCGCCGCCGTCTCCGCGGTCGCGACGCGGGCGCTCGCGAGGCCGGACTCCCGCGTGGTCGCGATCCTCGGCGGCGGCGTCCAGGCGCGCTCCCACGACGCGGCGATGCGCGCCGTTCTGCCCGAGGCGGAGATCCGCACGTGGACGCGCGGCGACGGCGGCACCCCGGAGGACGTGCTGCGGGAAGCCGACGTCGTCTGCACCTGCACGAGCGCGCGCGAGCCGATCCTCCGGCGCGACTGGCTCGCAGCTGGAGCGCACGTGAACGCCGTCGGCTCGAGCGTCCCGAGCGCACGCGAGCTCGACGAAGCGACAGTTGCGGCGGCGACGCTCGTCGTCGACCGGCGCGAGTCGGCGCTGAACGAGGCCGGCGACCTGCTCCTCGCAGGCTTCGGCGAGGAGCGCATCGCGGCGGAGCTCGGCGAGGTGCTGGTCGGCTCCCACCCGGGCCGGACGGACGTCGCCGAGCTGACCGTCTTCAAGTCGCTCGGGCTCGGCGTCGAGGATCTCGCCGCCGCCGAGCTCGTCGTCCGCAAGGCGCAGGAGCAGGGCGCCGGCACCGAGGTCGAGTTCTGATCCCGCTCGCCGAGATCGAGCGCGCGCAGGAGACGATCGCGGGCGCTGCGATCCGGACGCCGCTCATCCGGCTCGGCGTCGACGCCCCGGCCGAGATCTGGCTCAAGCTCGAGAACCTGCAGCCGATCGGATCCTTCAAGATCCGCGGCGCCGTCAACGCGATCCGGAGCGCGCAGCCGGCGGAGACGGCGAAGGGTGTCGTCACGGTCAGCGCCGGCAACATGGCCCAGGGCGTCTCCTGGGCGGCGCGGGAACTCGGCGTCCGCGCAACGATCGTCGCGCCGGAGGGAGCGCCGAAGGCGAAGCTCGCCGCGATCGAGCGTCTCGGCGGCGAGGTCGTGCTCGTGCCCTATGAGCGTTGGTGGGAGATCATGGTCGCGGGACGCTACGACGGGGCCGACGGTCTCTTCGTCCACCCCGTCCAGGACGAGCGGGTGATGGCCGGCAACGGCACGATCGGGCTCGAGCTCGCCGACGAGCTCGAGGACGTCGACGCGGTCCTCGTGCCCTGGGGCGGCGGGGGGCTGTTCACCGGGATCGCGAGCGCACTCGCCGCGCGCCTCCCGGAGACGCGGGTCCACGCCGTCCAGCCGGAGACAGGCGCTGCGGTCTCCGCGGCCCTGGCCGCGGGCGGACCCGCCGAGGCGCCCGGCTTTGCGCCCTCGTTCGTCGACGGCGCCGGCGCGAAGATCGTGCTGCCGGCGATGTGGGAGCGGGCGCGCCCGCTCCTCGCCGGCGCACACGCGGTCTCGCTCGACGAGACCGCCGCGGCCGTCCGCCTGCTCGCGGAGCGCGCGAACGTCGTCGCGGAGGGCGCCGGCGCGCTCGCGGTCGCCGCCGCGCTCTCGGGCAGCGTTCCGGGCGAGCGGCTCGTCTGCATCGTCTCGGGCGGGAACATCGACGCCGAGCGGCTGGCGACGATCCTCCGCGGCGAGACGCCGGCCTAGCTCGCCTTCCGCAAGAGCGGCAGCACGAACCAGACCGTCGCGAACAGCGCGCCGGTCGCGGCCGTCACGATCACCGTCGTGACCCCCTTGAAGATCAGGTCCGTGACGAGGAAGACCACGGCGGTCATCCCGACGGCGAGACAGACGACGCCGACGATCGCGAAGACGTTGGAGATCCTCAGCAGCGCCTCCTTGTCGCGGTCGCGGAAGCGGATCCGGTGGTACGCGGTCGGTGCGATCAGGAAGACAGAGCCCGCGAGGGTGCTGAGCAGGGCAGTCATGTAGGCGTCGCGCTGCAGCTCGGTCGTCTCCGCGAAGCGCTGCGAGAACGGGACGGCGAGCAGGAACGCGAACAGCACCTGCACGCCGGGGAGCGCGACGCGCAGCTCGTTCAGGAGCTCGATCAGCTCGCGGTTGACCCGCTCCTCGTGCGTCTCCTCGGCCACGCGCGGAGGGTAGTCGAGCTACGCCGCCGCGGCGACGTCGTCAGCTCGTGGGCGCGCGACACCCGCGTAGCGGAACCCGAGCGCCTGGATCGCGCCGGCGTCGATCAGCGCCTGCTCGAGCACCTCCGTGGCGACGCCGCCGAGCTGCCGGTGGAAGAACGGCGTGTGCGCGAACTCGCGCTCCTCGAAGCGCGCGGCGACCGCCGTCCGGAGCGCTTCGAAGCCGTGCAGGCCGAGGTGCTCCGCCTCCCACTCGTCCCGGAGCGCCTCGAGCGAACCCGGTGCCTTGCCCTGACCGGAAGCGGCAAGCGCGCGGCGCTGGCCGTAGAGCCAGTCGAGCGTCGGCTCGTCGGCGAGATCCCAGCCGAACTCGTCGAGCACGAGAAGACCGTCCGGCTCGAGCAGCTCGACGGCCAGGTCGAGCGCGTGGTCGAGGTCGCGGATGTGGTGCAGCGAGTAGGAGGCGACGACGGCGTCGTAGGGGCCGTCCGCCGGCTCGAGGTCCTCGAGCCGGATCCGGCGGAAGAGATCGCCCTGCGGCGCGAGCGGGTCGATCCCGAGCACGTCGTAGCCGGCGGCCGCCAGCGCCGTCGTCAGCTCGCCGCGGCCGCAGCCGACCTCGAGCACGCGCGCCGGCGGCGCGGGCAGGTGCGCGCCGGCGAAGTCGAGAAACGTAGATTGAGCCACGATGGCGGAGACTACGGTGAGCGCGACGGCCGTCCGCCGTCTTGCCGTCGCTGCGCAGGGGTACGCGGGCAGGTACCGGCGCGCGACCGGCCCGGACGTCGAGGCTGCGATCCGCCGTCTCTCGTGCGTCCAGCTCGACTCGATCTCGACCGTCGAGCGGAGCCACAGGATCGCCCTCGCGAGCCGGGCCGGCGACTACCCGCGCGAGGCCGTCAGCCGCCTGCTCGCGCGCGGGCGCATCTTCGAGTACTGGGCGCACGAGGCCTGCCTGCTCCCGATCGAGTCGTGGCCGCACTTCCGCCGTGCGATGGAGAACGGCGGCCGCGGCTGGTACGGCGCCGTCGGGAAGACGCATCCGCACCTCGCAGAGGAGATCGTGGCCGAGATCCGCGAGCGCGGCCCGCTCGCGTCGCGGCACTTCGAAGGAGCCGCCGGCGGCGGGATGTGGAACTGGAAGCCGGCGAAGGCGATGCTGGAGCGGCTCTGGAACCACGGCGACCTCGTGATCGCCGGCCGCCAGGGATTCCAGCGCGTCTACGACCTGGCCGAGCGCGTGATCCCTCGGGCGCAGCTCGACGCGCCGGTGCCGTCCGAGCAGGAGACGCTCCGCACGCTCGCGGTGCAGGCGATACGCGCCCGCGGCGTCCTCACCGAGGCCGGGGTGAAGGAGCACTGGCGGCTGAAGGGCGGCGTCGCCCGAGTCCGGCCGGCGCTCGACGAGCTCGTCGCGGAGGGGCGGCTGGATCGGCTCCGCGTCGGCGACGGCGGCGCCGACGTGCTCGTGCCCGCGGATGCCGAGCTCGATCTGCCGGCGCCGCGCGCGGCCGTGCTGCTGACGCCGTTCGACAACCTCCTCTGGGACCGGCCGTTCGCGCGCCGGATCCTCGGCTTCGACCACCTGATCGAGGTCTACAAGCCTGCGCCGCAGCGCCGGTACGGCTACTACGTGCTGCCGTTCCTCCGCGGCGACCGGATCGTCGGCCGCGCCGACCTGAAGTCGGAGCGGCAGGCGGGCCGGCTCGTCGTTCGCGCGTTCCATCGCGAGGACGGCGTCCGGCGCTCGGGCGCGCTCGACGATGCGCTCGACAAGGCGCTCGACCGCCTCGCCCGCACGATCGGCCTCGCCGAGGTGGTGCGGTGACGGTCGACCTCGAGGAGGCGCGGCGGATCGCCGTGCGCGCGCAGGCACTCGACGGCAGCGCGCGCGGCGTGCTCGAGACCGTGCGCCGGCTCGGCTTCCTCCAGATCGACGTCGTCCAGCCCGTCGAGCGCCCCCAGCACCTCGTCCTGTACAGCCGCCTCGGCCCCGGCTACGACCGCGCCGAGCTCGACAGGCTGCTCTGGGAGGAGCGGGCGCTTTTCGAGTGGGCCGCGTTCATCTACCCGATCGAGCACCTGCCGGCCGTGCAGGCCCGGATCCGGCGCTTCCGCCGCGAGCGGCGGACGAAGGACCAGCGCTGGGTGCGCGAGTTCCTGACCGAGAACCGGGCCTTCCGCCGCTACGTCCTCGGCGAGCTGGAGCGGAAGGGGCCGATGCTCTCCCGTGACCTCGAGGACCGCTCGAAGGGCGAGAAGCGCGATCACCGCTGGTGGGGCTCGCGGATGGTCGGGCTGATGCTGCTCTCGCTCCACCTCTACGGCGAGATCACGGTCGTGGGCCGGGACGGCGGCCAGCGCCTCTGGGACCTGACGGAGCGCTGGTGGCCGGAGACGGAGACGATGTCGATCCGCGAGGCCGACCGGATCCGGGACGACCGCGAGCTCCGCACGCAGGGCGTGCGGCTCGTCAGGGGCGAGTGGGAGGCCCACCCGGATGCGACCGACGGGCCGGTGCCGGACCGCGCCGTGCTCCTCTCCCCCTTCGACCGCCTCGTCTCCGACCGCAACCGGGCCGAGGCGCTCTGGGGCTTCCGCTACCGGCTGGAGATGTTCGTGCCGAAGGCCAAGCGGGAGTACGGCTACTACGTCCTGCCGCTCCTCGTCGGCGACCGGCTCGTGGGCCGGGCGGAGCCCCGCTTCGACCGGAAGACCGGGACGCTCGAGCTGCTCGGCGCGTGGGGGGACACGTCCCGGCTGGACGAGGCCATCGACGACCTCGGCGCCTGGCTCGGCGCCGCTAGCATCAGCCGGTAGCCTCATGCATCCGGACGAGACAGCCTTCGAGACGCGCGCCATCCACGCAGGGCAAGAGCCCGACCCGGCCACCGGCGCGATCATCACGCCGATCTACCAGACGTCGACGTACGTCCAGGAGGCGGTCGGCGTCCACAAGGGCTACGACTACGCACGCGTCGCCAACCCGACCCGCACGGCGCTGCAGACCGCGCTCGCCTCGCTCGAGAACGCCGAACACGGCGTCGCCTTCTCGTCCGGGCTCGGCGCGACGACGACGCTGATGCACCTCGTCAACCCCGGCGAGCGCGTCGTCCTGATCGCCGACGTCTACGGCGGGGTCTACCGGATGACCTCGCAGGTCTACGAGCCGAAGGGCTACGTCTTCGACTACGTGCCGGCGCCGGAGTTCGCGAACCTCGCCGACCGGCTCGACGAGAGCACGCGCATGGTCTGGATCGAGAGCCCGTCGAACCCGATGCTGAACGTCGTCGACATCCGGGCCGCCGCCGATGCCGCGCACGCGGTCGGGGCGATCCTCGTCGTCGACAACACCTTCGCGACGCCGTACCTGCAGAACCCGCTCGACCTCGGCGCCGACGTCGTCGTCCATTCGACCACGAAGTACCTCGGCGGCCACTCCGACGTCGTCGGCGGCTTCGCCGGCACGAACGACCACACGATCGCGGAGCGCCTCTACTTCCTGCAGAAGTCGCTGGGCGCCGTTCCGGGCCCGTTCGACTCCTGGCTCGTCCTGCGCGGAATCAAGACGCTCGCAGTCCGGATGCGGCAGCACTGCGAGAACGCGCGGACGATCGCGGCCTGGCTGCAGGAGCAGCCGGGCGTCGAGCAGGTGCTCTATCCCGGGCTGCCGACCCACCCTGGCCACGAGATCGCCAAGCGCCAGATGCGCGACTTCGGCGGGATGATCTCCTTCCTCGTCGACAGCGAGGAGACCGCGGTCGAGCTCGTCGCGCGGACGAAGCTGTTCCAGCTCGCCGAGTCGCTCGGCGGCGTCGAGAGCATGATCGAGCACCCGGCGCGGATGACGCACGCGTCGACGGCGGACGCGCCCTTCGCGGCACCGCGGAACCTGATCCGGCTCTCCGTCGGGATCGAGTCGGTCGACGACCTCGTCGCCGACCTCGCCGCCGCGCTCGTCCCCGCCGCCGCGCACGCCAAGTAACAGTCTGTTGCAAGGCGAGCCGATCGACCTCGTCCACGGCGGCGCGGCCCGCACGATCGGGTCGTACCTCGTGGAGACCCCCGACGGGCTGGCCCTGTTCGACTGCGGGCCGTCGAGCTGCCTGCCCGCGCTCGAGGCCGGGCTCGCCGACCGCGGGGTCGAGCTCGGAGCGATCCGCCACCTCCTCCTCTCGCACATCCACCTCGACCACGCCGGCGCCGCGGGCTCACTCGTCCGCGCGCAGCCTGCGCTGCAGGTCTGGGTCTCCGAGATCGGGGCGCCGCATCTCGTCGACCCGTCCCGGCTCGAGCGCAGTGCGCGGCGGCTCTACGGCGACGCCTTCGACGATCTCTGGGGGGAGCTCGCACCCGTTCCCGAGGCGAACGTCAACATCGCCGGAAAACGCGCCGCGGGGCTCGACGTCTTCGCGGCGCCCGGCCACGCGTCGCACCACGTCTGCTACTTCGACGGCTCGACGCTCTATGCGGGCGACGCGGCCGGGGTCAGGATCCAGCCGAGCCGGTCGGTGCTGCCGCCGACCCCGCCGCCCGACGTCGACGTCGAGGCCTGGTACCGGACGCTCGAGCAGATCGAGCGCCGCGCCCCCGAGCGGCTCGCGCTGACGCACTTCGGCTTCGCCGACGACATCGGCCGCCACCTGGCCGAGCTGCGCGAGCGGCTCGACACCTGGGCGAGCCGGGTCGAGCAGGGGATAGCCGAGGCCGAGTTCGTCGCAGCGGCGAAGGCCGACCTGCCGCCGGAGGAGGCAGACGCGTACGACCGCGCGATGCCGTTCTGGCAGTCGTACGCGGGCCTGAAGCGCTACTGGGAGACGCGTGCGTCGTAGCGCGGCGCCGCTGCGCGAACGCGAGTTTCGCCTCCTCTTCGCCGGCCGGACGATCTCGCTCGTCGGCAACGCGATCGCGCCGGTCGCGCTCGCGTTCGCCGTCCTCGACCTGACCGGCTCGAAGACGGACCTCGGCCTCATCCTCTTCTGCCGCGAGATCCCGCTCGTCGTCTTCCTGCTCGTGGGCGGGATCTGGGCCGACCGGATCCCACGGAACAAGGTGATGATGAGCGCGAACGTCGTCAGCGCGTTCGCGCAGGCGGCGACTGCCGCGCTCCTGATCACCGGCAACGCCGAGGTGTGGCATCTGGCCGCGCTCGCCGCGGTCAACGGCGCCTCGTCGGCCTTCTTCTTCCCCGCGTCGGCGGGCGTCGTCCCGCAGACGGTGCCGGCGTCGCTCCTGCAGCAGGCGAACGCGCTGCTGCAGCTGGCGATGAACACGGCGATGATCGGCGGGGCCGCGATGGCCGGCTTCCTCGTCGCAGGGTTCGGCTCCGGCTGGGCGATCGCCGTCGACGCCGGCACCTACCTCCTCGCGGCCGGCTGTGTCGCACTGATGCGGCTGCCTCCCGTGGTGCGCGAGCAGACGGCGAACCTGCTCCACGAGCTCGCCGTCGGCTGGCGCGAGTTCCGCTCGCGGACGTGGCTCTGGGCGATCGTGCTCCAGTTCTCGTTCATGCTGATGGTCGTCCTGGGAGCGTTCAGCGTCCTCGGGCCCGTCGTCGCGGACGAGGAGCTGGGCGGAGCGAAGGCGTGGGGGGCGATCCTGACCGCGTGGTCGGCGGGCCTCGTCACCGGCGGCGTGATCGGGCTGCGCTTCCGGCCGCGGCGGATGCTGCTCGCCGCGACGCTCGCGATCCTCGCACTGCCGTTGCCGCTCGTCGCGCTCGGGTTCCCGCTGAGCGTGCCGGCGATCGCCGCGGTCGCGTTCGTGGCCGGGGTCGGGAACGAGATCTTCGGCCTGCTCTGGCACACGACGATGCAGCAGGAGATCCCGCCCGACAAGCTCTCCCGCGTCTACTCGTACGACGCGCTCGGCTCGATCGGGCTCGTCCCGCTCGGCTACGCGCTGGCCGGGCCGGCGGCGGAGGCGTTCGGCGTCCGCGCAACGCTCTGGGGCGCCGCCGCGATCTCGGTCGGCGTCACGCTCGCCGTGCTGCTCGTCCGGGACGTGCGCACGCTCGAGCGGCGCACTACGCCCAGCCCGTCACCAGCCACCGGCGACCCTGGAAGCGCCACAGCATGAGCCCAAGGCGAACGCAGATGAGGACGACGAGCGACGCCCAGACGCCGACGATGCCCCAGTCGAACGCGAGCGAGGCGAGGCAGCCGATCGCGCAGACGGCGAACGCCGCCGACCATCGACCACATCAGATAGCGGCCGTCGCCGGCGCCGATCAGGATCCCGTCGAGGGCGAAGACGGCGCCGTTCAGCGGCTGCATCAGCGCGAACAGGATCCAGATCTCCTGCGTCTTCTCGATCACGGTCTCGTCGCTCGTGAAGACGTACGGGAGCACGTCGCCGAGCGCGAGCATCACCGCGCCAAACAGGATCCCGGCGTAGACGGAGAGCCAGATCATCCGGACGCTCGCTGCGTAGGCGCGCTCGGTGTCGCCTGCGCCGAGGCCGCGGCCGACGAGCACCTGGCCGGCGATCGCGATCGCGTCGAGGACGAAGGCGAGGAAGATCCAGAGCTGGAACGCGATCTGGTGTGCGGCCAGCGAGGCGTCGCCGAAGCGCGCGATCACGGCGCCGGCGAGCGTGAACGCGCTCAGCAACGCGGCCGTCCGGACGAAGATGTGCCTGCCGATCACGAGCAGCCGCCGCATCAGTGCCGCCACCGGGCGCGCGTCGCCGACGGCGGCGCGGAGGATGACGACGATGAACGCCGCCCCCATCCCGGCCTGCGCGATCACCGTCCCCCACGCCGACCCCTCGATCCCCCAGCCGAAGCCGTAGACGAACAGCACTTCGAGCACGACGTTGACTGCATTCGCGGCGATCACGATCACGAGCGGCGTCCGCAGGTCGGCGACACCGCGCAGGTACCCCTGGCCGCCGAGTGCGAGGAACGCGAACGGGAGCCCGAACGCCGCGATCCGCATGTAGGTGACGGCGTAGTCGGCCGTCTCGCCGTCGCCGCCCATCAGCTCGACGATCTGCGGCGCGAGGCCGGCGACAGCGGCCGCGATCGCCAGGCCGAATCCGAGCGAGAGCCAGAGCGCCTGCGCGCCGAGGCGGTTCGCGATCCGTTCCTCGCCTGCTCCCGAGGCGCGCCCGACCTGCGCCGTCGTCCCGTACTGGAGGAAGTTGAAGAGGCCGAAGAGCCCGGTGAGGACCGTCGCCGCGATCGCGAGCGCCGCCAGCTGCGGCCGGCCGAGATGGCCGACGATCGCCGTGTCGACGAGGAGGTACAGCGGCTCGGCGGCGAGCGCGCCCAGCGCCGGGACGGCGAGCCGGAGGATCTCGCCGTCGTACTGAGACCGAAGCCTCACCTCGCCGCGATGGCGGCCTCGTACGCGGCGACGTAGTCGGCAACCATCCGCTCGGGCGTGAAACGCTCCTCGACCGCACGCCGCATCGCGGCCGGATCGAGCGCGTCCGCGTCGTCGAGCACGTCCTCCGACTGGCGCCAGTTGTCGACGATGATCCCCGTCACCCCGTCGTCGATCACCTCGGGCACCGCGCCCCAGCGGGTCGCGATCACCGGCGTGCCGCAGGCCATCGACTCGATCATCACGAGGCCGAACGGCTCCTGCCACGAGATCGGGAAGATCGTCGCCCGGGCGTGCTGCAGCAGCTCGACCTTCTCCCCGTGGGAGACCTCGCCGACGTACTCGCGGTCGCCGCCCAGGTGCGGGCGGACGTGGGCGTCGAAGTACGCCTGTTCGGCCGGCTCCGCGCACTTGCCGGCGATCTTCAGCGGCAGCCCGGCTTCGAGCGCGATCGTGACCGCGCGGTGGGCGCCCTTGTCCGGGCTCATCCGGCCGAGGAAGAGCAGGTAGTCGCCCTGCTCCGGGTGGTACGGGTAGAAGGAGAGATCGAGCGCGTTCGGCACGTTGGCGATCCACGGCAGCTGCGGCCGCGGCTCCCGCTGGCTGAGCGAGAGCGAGATCAGCTTCGTGTGGGGCGCCATCCGCACGACCTGCTCGTAGAGATCGCCCGGGTGACCGTCGACCGGCCCGTGCACCGTGTGCACGAGCGGCGTCGGCAGCAGCGAGCCGAGCGCGAGCCCGAGCAGGCCGGTGTGGTCGTGGATGACGTCGAAGTCGTCGTGCCGCGCGAAGCAGTTGAGCGCGTGCTGGAGCTCCCAGAACGTCTGGCCGATCCGCTCGCTCGGCGCCTCCTCGAAGACGGCCGCGAGCTTTGCGCGCGTCCGCGAGTCGCCCGAGGCGAAGAGCGTGACGTCGTGGCCGGCGTCGGCTAGACCGTCCGCGAGCAGCGAGACGATCCACTCGATGCCGCCGTAGCCCGACGGCGGGACCGGGAACCAGACGGGGCTGAGCACTGCGACCCTCATGGGTCGGTCTTCACCAGGCTGCCCCGGTTCCATGCACGATCACCCGTCCACGCGTGACGCGCGCGTTCCAGGTTCGCCCGAAGGCGCGCACACCGTCGAGCTCGAGCCCGTCCGCCCAGTCGGGCGGCGTGATCCCGGTCGAGCGAAGCTCCTGCGTCCGGACGTCGGGCTCGAGCCCGAGCAGGAGCCGGAGCAGCAGCACCGGCGTGCCGGCGGCCCACGCCTGCGGCCGGGCGGCCGTCGGGTAGGCGATCGGAAATGGCGTCCGGTCCCGCCGGAAGCCGGCGAACACCTCCGGGAGCGACCAGCCGAAGTACCGCGCCGCGGCAAGGAGCGACTCCGCGATCATGTGCACGTCGCCGCTGCGGCCGGCGAGGGCGAGGCCCCAGGTGCCGAGCGACGTGTCGTGCGGCCAGACGGTGCCGTTGTGGTAGCTGAGCGGGTTGTGGGCGGCGTCGAGCAGGGACATCGTCCTGATCCCCCAGCCCGACCAGAGCTCGTCCGCCAGCAGCCGGTCCGCCACCTGCTGCACGCGCTCGGGCGGAACGATCCCGCTCCAGAGCAGGTGCCCGACGTTCGAGCAGAGCGAGTCGACGCGCCGCTTCTCCCCGTCGAGTGCGAGCGCGTAGAAGCCGCCGCGCTCCTCGACCCAGAAGGCTTCGTCGAAGCGGCGGCGCAGGTCGGCTGCCTCGGCCTCGAGCCGGTCCGCGAGCGCCTCGTCGCCCCAGGCGGCGCGGGCGACCTCCGCCATCCGGACCTTGGCGTCGTAGACGTAGCCCTGCACCTCGCACGGGGCGATCGGCGTGCGCGCGAACGAGCCGTCGTGGAAGCGCTGGGAGTCGCCGGAGTCCTTCCACGACTGGTTCTCGAGCCCGCGCGAGCTCCGGCGCTCGTACTCGACGAAGCCGTCGCCGTCGCGGTCGCCGAACCCGTCGATCCAGCGCAGGGCCGCGAGTGCGGGCTCGCGGTAGCGCTCCGCCAGCTCGGCGTCGGCAGTCCAGCGCCAGACCTCGCCGAGCAGGACGAGGAAGAGCGGTGTCGCGTCGACGGTGCCGTAGTAGCGCCCGAACCACGTCTCCGCAGCCCGCCCACGGCGCAGCTCGTGGACGATCTTCCCGGGCTCGGCATCGATCGACGGGTCGTCCTCCTGCGCCTGCAGCGCCGCGAGCGCACCGAGCGAGGCGATCGCGAGCTCCGGTCCGAGCAGCATCGTCTGCAGGCCGGTGATCAGCGTGTCGCGGCCGAAGACGGTCATGAACCAGGGCATGCCGGCCGCCGGGAGGTGCTCGACGACGAGGTCGCCGTCGCGCATCCGCAGCGCGGCCAGGTCGGCGACGGACTGCGAGAACGAGAGCCGCAGGTCGTCACGCCGCGTCTGCAGCCGCGGCACGCGCAGGTTCCAGACCGAGAGCGACTCCTGCACGTGGGCTCGCTCCTCGCCGAAGTGGCGCTCGACGGCGAGCGGCTCCGTCTCCTCGCCGTCGAGCGATACGACGACGTCCAGGCGCAGGTCCCACTCCTCGCGCGGGCCGAGCTGGAGCCGAAAGCGCATCCCGGAGTCCGCGGGCTCCCCCTGCTTGGAGAGGAGCACCTGCGTCTTCGCACCGCCCGGGCTCGCCTCCTCGAGCACGAGCTGGTTCCCGCCCGCGTCGTAGCGGACGGCCGCCGGAGGCGGCAGCGGGCGCGCGTGGAGCGGGTTGCCGAGCGCGAAGTCGTGCTCCTTGACCGAGATGATGTCGGCGAAGTCCGTCCCCACCTCGAGCGCCACCTCGAACGCGAGCTCCTCGTTGCTCTCGTTGCGGACGATCAGGTGGTCCTGCATCCCACGCCCGACGAAGCGCTCGCGCACGATCGAGAGCGTGTCCTGCACCAGCCCGTCCACGACCGGGTTGCGCATGTAGAACGCGGCCGAGAAGTACTCGACCTTGCCCGACGAGAGCAGCAGCGGCCGCTCGCCGTTGACGGACAGCTCGAGGCGCGAGAGGAAGCGCGTGTCCTCGGCGAAGAAGCCGCTCGTCTCGTGCCCGAGGTCGCCGATCTCGTCGCAGATGCAGAACGTCGACCCCTCGAGGATCGTCATCGCCACGCCGTTGTCACTCCTCGCGGAGGATTCGCGCGCCGCTCGACTGCGCGAGGGCGGTCACGACGAGCTCGTCGACGTTCACGTTCGGCGGCCGTGTGAGCGCGAAGACGATGCAGTCCGCGACGTCCTCGGGCCGGACCGGCCCGCCGAGCGCGACGTCGGCGTAGACGGCGCTCGCCTTCGCCTCGTCGCCGCGGAAGCGGACGCGCGAGAAGTCCGTCTCGACGAGGCCCGGCGCGACATTGGTGATCCGGATCGGCCGGCCGAGCAGGTCCTCGCGCAGCGCCTGCGTGAACCCGTGCACGGCGAACTTCGACGTCACGTAGAGCGAGCCGTTCGGGTACGCGGCCCTGCCCGCGACCGAGCCCATGTTGACGATGTGCCCGCCGTCGCGGAGGTGAGGCAGGACGAGCCGGGTCATCCGGATCAGCCCGTGCACGTTCGTCTCCAGCACGACCTCCTCGTC
This sequence comes from uncultured Gaiellaceae bacterium, assembly GCA_963730405.1. Taxonomy (GTDB): domain Bacteria; phylum Actinomycetota; class Thermoleophilia; order Gaiellales; family Gaiellaceae; genus Gaiellasilicea. The sequence goes on from CAVSRW010000014.1 coordinate 133,008, forward strand.
GGCCTCGGTCGAGTCGTCGAAGGGGTCGCGGCCGAGCGCGAGGCCCGCGTTGTTGACGAGGATGTCCACCCCTCCGAGCTGCTCGACGGCAGCCGCGACGAACCGCTCCGCGGACGCGGGGTCGGTGACGTCGAGCTCGAGCGCGACGTCGGCGTCGACGCGGTCGACGCGCCTCGCACCGCCGGCGACGCGCGCGCCCTCGGCGCGCAGCGCGCGAGCGATCGCGGCGCCGATGCCGCTCGAGGCCCCGGTCACGATCGCGGTCTTGCCCTGGAGCGTCACCGAGCGAGCTTAATCAGTCCGGGCGCATGCTCGACCTGCAGCGTCGTGTGGCTCAGCTCGAAGCGGTCGCGCAGCAGCTGCTCGACCTCGCGGCGGATCGCGTGGCAGTCGGCGCCGGCCGCGACGAGCACGTGCGCCGAGAGCGCCGGGAACCCGGATGTGATCGTCCAGAGGTGGAGGTCGTGGACGCCGACCACGCCCTCCGTGGACGCGATCGCCGCGCCGACCTCGCGGGCGTCCATCCCGGCCGGTGCGCCCTCGAGCAGGACACCGACCGTCTCGCGGAGGACGCCGAACGTGCTCGCGACGACGAGGACGCCGATCAGGAGGGCGGCGATCGGGTCGGCGTAGGCCCAGCCGGTCGCGAGCACCACGAGCCCCGCGACGACGACGCCCGCCGAGGAGGCGAGGTCGGCGAGGACGTGCAGCATCGCCGCCCGGACGTTCAGGCCCGAGCCGGCACCGTGGAGGACGCGCGCGGCCGCGAGGTTGACGACCAGCCCGGCCGCGCCCGCGGCGAGGACCCAGCCTCCCGCGACCTCCGGCGGGTCGGAGAGCCGCCCGATCGCGGTCCAGACGATCCAGCCGCCGAGGACGACGAGCACGACCGCGTTCACGAGCGCGGCCAGGACCTCGGCCCGCCGCCAGCCGAAGCTCCGCTCCGGCGTCGCGGGACGCAGGGCGAGCCAGGCGGCGAAGAGCGCGAGCCCGAGCGCGAGCGAGTCGGAGAGCATGTGCGCCGCGTCGGCGAGGAGAGCGAGCGAATCGGCAACGAGGCCGACGACCGCCTCGAGCCCCGCGAAGCCCGCGACGAGGGCCAGGGCGATCGCGAGTGCGCGTCTCTCTCCACCGTGTGCGTGCACCCCGGCACGGTAACGCGCCGCGTTTACGAACCTGATAATGATCCCCGCCGTGGCGGGGGTGACATTCCAGGGAGTGTCCAAGATCTATCCGGACGGAACCCGCGCGGTCAACGATCTGAACCTCGACGTCCAGGACGGCGAGTTCCTGGTCCTGGTCGGCCCGTCGGGCTGCGGCAAGACGACGGCGCTGCGGATGGTGGCCGGGCTCGAGGAGATCTCGGAGGGCCAGCTCAAGATCGGCGACCGGGTCGTCAACCACGTCGCGTCGCGCGACCGCGACATCGCGATGGTCTTCCAGAGCTACGCGCTCTACCCGCACCTCTCCGTCTACGACAACATCGGTTTCAGCCTGAAGCTGAAGAAGATGGACAAGAAGGAGATCGACAGGCGCGTCCACGAGGCGGCGCGCCTGCTCGGGCTCGAGCAGTACCTCGACCGCAAGCCGCGCGCGCTCTCGGGCGGGCAGCGCCAGCGCGTCGCGATGGGGCGCGCGATCGTGCGCGAGCCGGCCGCCTTCCTGATGGACGAGCCGCTCTCGAACCTCGACGCGAAGCTGCGCGTGCAGACGCGGGCCGAGATCAAGAAGCTCCAGGACGACCTCGGCACGACGACGATCTACGTCACGCACGACCAGATCGAGGCGATGACGATGGGCGACCGGGTCGCCGTCATGCGCAAGGGCGAGCTGCAGCAGGTCGACGCGCCGCAGGAGCTCTACGACCGGCCGGTCAACCTCTTCGTCGGCGGCTTCATCGGCAGCCCGGCGATGAACCTCGTCGAGGCCAAGCTCGAGCGCGCCGACGGCGGGCTCGCCGCCGTCGCGGGCAACCAGCGGGTCACGCTCGGCGAGGAGACGCTCTCCGCGCGTCCGGGCCTGAAGCGCTACGAGGGCCGCCAGGTGATCCTCGGCATCCGGCCGGAGGACCTCGAGGACGCCGAGCTCGAGCCCGAGCGGGCCGACCAGACCCTCGAGGGCGAGGTCGAGCTCACCGAGGCGCTCGGCTCGGAGGTGATGGTGCACTTCTCGATCGACGCGAACCCGGCGATCACCGACGAGGTGCGCGAGCTCCAGCAGGACGCGGGCGCCGAGGACGGCCTCGGCACGCCGTCCCAGGAGGAGGGCGGCGGCCGCACGATCATGGTCGGCCGCTTCGGCGCGCGCTCGAAGGCAACCAAGAGCCAGCGGATCCGCGTCGCGGTCGACACGCGTGCTTTGCATTTCTTCGATCCGGAAACGGGTCTCGGTATCTACGAAGGAACCGAAAGAGAAGGAGCACAGGAATGACGAAGCGACGCTTCATGCTGCTCGCGCTGCTCGTAGCCGCGCTCGCCTTCCTCGCCGCCGGCTGCGGCGGCGACGACGACGAGGCCGGCGGAACGGCGGCGCCACGACCGAGGAAGGGGGCGGCGAGGCGGTTTCCGGCAACATCAGCGTGCTCGCCGTGTGGACCGGCGCCGAGGGCGAGGCCTTCCAGGCCGTCCTCGACGGCTTCACCGCGGAGAACCCGGACGTGAGCGTCAGCTACAAGTCGGCCAAGGAGCCGGCGACGGTGCTCTCGACCGCGGTCGAGGGCGGCAACCCGCCCGACATCGCCGCGCTCCCGCAGCCGGGGTTCATGACCGACTTCGCCCAGCGCGGCGCTCTGAAGCCGATCGGCTTCGCCGAGGAGCAGATCCGCGAGGGGTACTCCGACTCGTGGCTCGAGCTCGGCACGGTCGACGGCGAGCTCTACGGCCTCTTCTTCAAGGGCGCCAACAAGTCGACGGTCTGGTACAACGTGCCCGTTTTCGAGGACGCCGGCGTCGAGGCACCGGCCGACTGGGACGCCTTCCTCGAGGCCGGCGAGACGCTGAAGGCCTCCGGCGTGACGCCGTACTCGATCGGCGCCGCCGACGGCTGGACGCTCACCGACCTGTTCGAGAACATCTACCTCCGCACCGCGGGGCCGGAGAAGTACGACCAGCTGACGAAGCACGAGATCCCGTGGACCGACCAGTCGGTGAAGGACGCCCTGACCGAGATGGCCAAGGTGGTCGCGTCCGACAACATCGCCGGCGGCACCTCGAGCGCGCTGCAGACGGACTTCCCGACCTCGGTGACGCAGGTCTACGCCGACCCGCCGAAGGCCGCGCAGGTGCTCGAGGGCGACTTCGTCGGCGGCGTGATCGCGGACGAGACGACGGCGGAGGCGGACACCGGCTTCAACGTCTACGCGTTCCCGGAGATCAACGACTCGGGCCCGGTCGTGGTCGGGGGCGGCGACGTGATGGTCATGTTCAAGGACAACCCGGCCGCGCGGGCGCTGATCGAGTACCTGGCCACGCCCGAGGCCGCCGAGATCTGGGCCGAGAAGGGCGGCTTCTCGTCCCCGAACAAGAACGTCGACCCGGAGGTCTATCCGGACGAGCTGACGCAGCAGACCGCGACCGAGCTCGCGAACGCGGAGGTGTTCCGCTTCGACATGTCCGACCTGATGCCGGGCGCCTTCGGCAGCGACGCGCTCTTCACGCTGCTGCAGGACTTCGTCAAGACCCCGGACGACATCGACGGGATCACCCAGAAGCTGGAGTCGGCGGCCGAGTAGGCCTTCAAGTCGTCGAGGCCGGACGGGGCCGGCGACATGAGCAGCACCGGCGTGAGGGTGGAGTTTCCCGCAGGGGAAGCTCCACCCCCGCCTCCACGCGCCAGTCTGTTCCGGCGGTCGCTGCTACCGCTCAGCTTCCTCGGGCCGGCGCTGTTTCTGCTCTTCGTCTGGGTCGTCTACCCGATGGGCGCCACGATGTGGCGGAGCCTGTACAACGACCGCGGCACCGAGTTCGTCTGGCTCGACAACTACGAGCTGATCTTCACCGAGGAGCGGCTCCAGACCGCGCTCAAGAACAACGCGCTCTGGGTGCTGATCGTCCCGGCGGCGGTGACCGCCGTCGGTCTCGTCTTCGCCGTGCTGACCGAGCGGATCCGCTGGTCGGTCGCGTTCAAGATCTCCGTCTTCATGCCGCTCGCGATCTCGCTCTTCGCGGTCGGCGTGATCTGGCGGATCATGTACCAGCAGGATCCGGACCGAGGCGCGATCAACGCGGGCATCGCCGCGATCAAGGGGGAGTTCGGCTCCGAGGGCGTCCTCTCGCAGGCGTCCCCCTCGACCGACGATCTCGTCGGGTCGATCCAACAGGGCTTCGAGCTCGAGCAGCCCGTGGGGCCCGGCGACGTGGCCCTGCTCGGCCTGACCGCGATCCGGGTGCCGGAGATCCCCGAGGACGCCGTCCAGGCCGTGCGGCCCGAGGCGCTCCAGGGCGGGATCAACGGCGTCGTCTGGAGAGACTTCAGGCCCGGCGGCGGCACCGCGGGCGAGGTCGAGCGCGGGGAGCTCGGAATTCCCGGCGCCACCGTCGAGCTCCGCGACAGCGCGGGCGACACCGTCGACGACACGAAGACGGAGCCGGACGGGACGTTCGCGTTCGAGGACGTCGAGGACGGCGAGTACCGCGTCGCGATCGCCAGCACGACGTTCGCGGAGCCGTTCGAGGGCGTCAACTGGCTCGGGGAGGACCTGATCACGCCGTCGATCATGTTCGCGTTCATCTGGGTGAACGCCGGGCTTCGCGATGGTGATCACCGCCGCCGGCCTCGCCTCGATCCCGCGCGACACGCTCGAGGCGGCGCGGACGGACGGCGCGAGCGAGTGGCAGGTGTTCCGGCGGATCACGATCCCGCTGCTCGCGCCCGTGCTGACCGTCGTCTTCGTGACGCAGATCATCGGCGTGCTCAAGATCTTCGACCTGATCCTCTCGATCGCCCCCGGCTCGAGCCAGGACGACGCGGCCACGCTCGCCTACGTGCAGTGGCAGGTCTCCTTCAGCGGTCAGAACCGCTTCGGGCTCGGCTCAGCGATCGCGACCTTCATCCTGATCCTCTTCATCCCCTTCCTGATCGCCAACATCCGGCGCTTCCGGGCGGACACGAACTGATGGCCACCGTCGACACCACGGTCGAGACGCCCGTCGACCCCGAGACGCGCACCTCGGCGCGGATCATCCGCTTCCTGAGCAGGGCGCCGATCCACATCGTGCTGGTCCTGCTCGGCGTCTTCTGGCTGATCCCGACGACCGGGCTCTTCATCACCTCGCTGCTGACGCCGTCCGACGCGGCTCTGGGCGGCTGGTGGAACTTCGTCACGAAGCCGAGCGCCTGGACGCTCGACAACTACTCGAACATGTTCGAGAACGAGGGGATCACGCACGCGCTCTGGGTCACCGTCGCTCGTCACGATCGGCGCGACGATCGTGCCGATCCTCGTCGCCGCGCTCGCCGCCTACGCGCTCGCCTGGATCGACTTCCCGGGGCGCGACTGGCTCTTCCTGGTCGATCGTCGGCCTGCTGCTCGTGCCGATCCAGATGGCGCTGATCCCGATCTTCCGGCTCTACAACGACCTCAACCTCTTCGACACGATCCCGGGGCTGATCCTCTTCCACTCCGCGTTCGCGCTGCCGCTCGGGATCTTCCTGCTGCGCAACTTCTTCGTCGGCATCCCCAGGGACCTGATGGAGGCGGCCCGGATCGACGGCGCCTCGGAGTGGCGGCTCTTCTTCAAGGTCGTGCTCCCGCTCGGGCTGCCCGCGATCGCCTCGCTCGCGATCTTCCAGGTGCTCTTCGTCTGGAACGACCTGCTCGTGGGACTCGTGCTCGCGCAGTAGAACCAGCCGATCGCTCCCGCGATCGCGGCGCAGCTGCGCCAGTTCGCTCGAACCTCGACGTGCTCGCGCCGGCCTCGTTCTTCTCGGCGATCATCCCGCTGACGATCTTCGCGCTCTTCCAGCGGTACTTCGTCCAGGGCCTGCTCGCCGGCTCCGTCAAGTAGCTCGCATGCCGGAGCGGGTCGCAATCGTCGGCTCGGGGCTCGGCGGCTTCGTCGCCTACGCGACCCTGCGCCACGCGGGGCTCGAGCCTGGCGAGATCGCGGTCTTCGGCGACGAGCCCGATCCCGCGGGTGCCTGGCGCCCGCGCGCGGCGGCGATCAGGCAGCGTCGGATGCGCTCCGAGAGCGACGGTCACTGCGCGCCGACCTCCTTCCCGGGGCTGGCGGGCTACGAGGCCGCGCGCCGGCGCGACCTGGCGCCGCTCCTCCTCAGCGTCTGCGACCGGTACCGGCCGACGGTCGAGGTGTTCCTGCGCCACGTGGCCGAGCTGCGCGAGCGGACGGGGTGGGACAAGAGCTTCGTGCCCGCCCGAATCGAACGGGTGGAGGCGATCGACGGGGGCTTCGACGTCGGCGGGCGCGGCGACTTCCGACACGTCCTCGTCGCGACCGGCCATCCCGGCCTCGCGCTCCCCGAGGCGCTCGCCGGGGATCCGCGCGTCGTGCACGCGTACGAGCCGCACGAGTACGCCGGGCGGGTCACCGTCGTCGGCGCGGGGATGGCTGCCGCCACCGAGTGGCTGAACGCGCTCGACGCGGGTGCGGAGGTCGTCTCCGTGCGCCGCCGCGAGCCGGCGCGGAGGCCGCTCAACGTCGCGCGGCCGCTGTTCGGCAAACGGGGCCTCGCAAGCTTCCATCGCGCCGCGCGTGGGCGGCGCGCCGAGCTGCTGCGCGGCTTCGGCGAGCCTTCGTACCCGCCCGGCCGGGCCTGGGACGCTCCGCTCGAGCAAGCGGAGCGCGAGGGCCGCTTCCGCGTCGCCACCGCCGTGAACGGCGCCGAGCAGGTGATCTGCGCCACCGGCTTCCTCCGGGGGTTCCGCCACGACCCGCTGCTCGCGCGGCTCGTGGAGGAGCACCGGCTCGAAACCGAAGACCGCTGGATCGTGCTCGCGGACGACTCGACCGTCCCGGCCCTGACCGACAAGGCGCGCACGCTCTCGCTCGCCGGTGTCCCCGGGCAATGGGCGTACCCGGCCGCCGACACCCTGGTCGGGATGAAGGTCGCCGCGCGCCGCTTCCGCCAACGGGTCGTGTCGTGTCCTACACGCTGAGGGGGAGGGTCGAGACGCGGCTCGTGGCCGCGCTGCTGCCCGTGCTCGTGGCCGCGGCTCTCTCGGTCGTCCTGCACAAGTGGTGGCCGCTCCAGCTCGCCGGGCTGATGCTCGGGATCGGCCTCGCGCTCGACGTCGCCCTCTACCACCGCTTCCTCCCGTACCAGCCGGGCTGGGCGGCCGTGCCGCTCGGCCTGCTCGAGCTCGGGCTGACCATGGCCGCGGCGCGGACGCTCGAGCTCGGCGCGCCGCTCAGGCCGGCGGTGCTCTTCTTCGCCGCCTCCTGGCTGCTGGCCCAGCTGCTCGTCCACGCCGGCCTGCCGCTCCTCCACCTCACATGGCCCGAGGACGGCGGCGAGCTCGGCCGCGCCGGCCCGGGCCTCTCGGCCGCGGCGCCGGTGGCGCTCCTCGCGGTGCTCGGGATCGCGTGGGCGGTCGAGCCGCCGACCGTCCGCCTCGAAGCGGGTGTCCACCAGGGCCCACTCCTGCTCGACCACGCGCAGACCGTCGTCGGCGAGCCCGGCACGGTCGTCCGCGGCGGCATCGTCGTCACGGCGGACGATGTCACGCTGCGGAACCTGACCGTCCGCGGCGGCGAGTACGGGATCGAGGTCCGGGAGGCCGAGAGCGTCGAGATCGACGGCGTCGTCGTCGAGGCCGCGGAGCTCGACGGGATCAACGCGCGTCTGAGCCAGCTCGACATCCACGACTGCGAGATCCGCTCCCTGCCCGGTGCCTCCACCCAGGGAATCGACATCTCGTTCGCCTCGCAGCTGCCTGCGAGCGTCGTCGAGGACTGCGTCGTCGTCGGCGGTTACGAGGGGATCGTCACGCACATGGCGAACGTCCTCGTCCGCGACAACCGCGTCCGCTCGACCGAGTTGCGCGGGATCGCAGTGACCGAGATGTCGATGGGCCACGTCGAGGACAACGTCGTCGAGGACGCGCTGGGCGTCGGGATCTTCTGCGGCGACTACTCCCACTGCTCGATCGAGGACAACCGGGTGGCCGGCATGCGGGTCGACCCTTCCGGCAACCCCACGCGCGCCGGCCTGGGCCTCGTCGCGCACTACGGCGCGATCGCGACGGTCGACGACAACACGCTGGAACGCCCACCGGCATCCTTCATCGGTGCCCGTATCGAGCCTCGCTGACCTCCGACGGACGAGCGTGGAGACGATCCTCGCCGGCCAGGCGCCGAGCGGCGGCTACGTCGCGTCGCCGACCTTCCCGCCGTATGCCTACTCGTGGCTCCGCGACGGCTCGTTCATCGCGGACGCGATGAGCCGCGTCGGAGAGGTGGAGAGCGCCGAGCGGTTCTTCGACTGGGTCGCACACATCGTCGAACGTGGGCGCGGCTACGAGGCGCGGTACACCCTCGACGGCGAACGGGACGAGACCGAATGGCCGCACCGTCAGCACGACGGCTGGGGCCTGTGGCTGTGGGCGCTGCGGCAGCACGCTGAGCGGCACGGAGGCGGCAGCCCGCTGGCGGGACGCCGCGGCGGCGACCGCAGCCCACGTCGAGCGCGTGCGCGAGGAACCGTGCTTCGACTGGTGGGAGGAGCGCGAGGGCGTCCATGCCGCGACGCTCGCCTGCCTCGCGGCGGGGCTCGGCGACGACCTCGACCTCTCGCGCGCGGAGGAGCGGCTCGACGGCAGCCTGCTCGTTCTCCCCTTGCTCGGCTTCGCGCCGGCCGACGTGACACCACTCGTCAGCCCCGGCGGCGGCGTCCACCGGCACCTCGACGACGTCTACTACGGCGGCGGCGAGTGGCTGCTGCTCACCGCCATGCTCGGCCTCGCCGAGCCGGACCGCGGCGAGGAGCGGCTCGAGTGGATCGCGGCGCACGCGACGCCGGACGGCCGACTGCCGGAGCAGTCGCAGGACCATCTCCTCCACCCCGAGAGGTACGACGAGTGGGTTGCGAAGTGGGGCCTGCCGCCCTGCCCGCTCCTCTGGTCGCATGCGATGTTCCTCACCCTCGACCACGAGCTCCACGGCTGACCGTGCCCGCGCGGCTGCAGCTGATCGCGCGCACCGGCCACCCCGACTTCCTCGACCTGCCCTGGGACGAGCCGCTCGAGGAATGGGAGCACGCGCGCCTCGTCGAGGTCGTGCGCGGGATTCACCGCCACGTCGTGCGCTTCGTCGAGTACGAGGGGCCGAATGGGCCGAAGCTCTACGCGCTCAAGGAGCTCCCGGTCGAGCTGGCGCGGAAGGAGTACCGGCTCCTGCGCGCGCTCGCAGCGGAAGAGATGCCCGTGGTCGATGCCGTCGGCGTCGTCTCCGATCGCGGCCCCGATCTCGACGCCGTCCTGATCACCCGCCACCTCGACTACTCGCTCCCGTTCCGGACGCTCTTCGCGCGCGGCAGCCTGCCGGACCTGCGCCGCCGGCTGCTCGACGCGGGCGCGGAGCTGCTCGTCCGCCTCCACCTCGGCGGCTTCTTCTGGGGCGACTGCTCACTCTCGAACACGCTCTTCCGCCGCGACGCCGGGGCGCTCGCCGCCTACCTCGTCGATGCCGAGACCGGGGAGCTCCACCCCAGTCTCTCGGAGGGGCAGCGCGCCCACGACCTCATCATCGCCGAGGAGAACGTGGCCGGCGAGCTCGCCGACGTCGAGGCGGAGCTGGGGCGCGAGGGCGAGCTCCGCCCGGAGGAGACAGCGGCCGAGCTGGTCGCGCGCTACGAGTCGCTCTGGGACGAGCTGACGCGCGACGAGCTCTTCGGCGACGACACGCGCTATCGGATCGACGACCGGCTGCACCGGCTGAACGAGCTCGGCTTCGACGTCGACGAGCTGGAGCTCGTCGCTGGGGACGACGGCTACCGGCTGAAGCTGAACCCCCGGGTCGTCGAGCCGGGGCACCACCGCCGCCGCCTGCACGCGCTCACGGGGCTGAACGCGCAGGAGAACCAGGCCCGCCGGCTCCTCAACGATCTCGCGCGCTACCGCGCCGAGCTCGAGCGGAAGGAGGGCCGCGCCGTCCCCGAGACGGTCGCGGTGCACAGCTGGCTCTCCGAGGTGTTCGAGCCGGCCGTCGCGGCCATCCCCGCCGAGCTCTGGGGCAAGCGCGACGCCGCCGAGGTCTTCCACGAGGCGCTCGAGCACCGCTGGTTCCTCTCCCAGGAGGCCGACGAGGACGTCGGCCTGATGCCGGCGGTGCAGGCGTACGTCGACGACGTCCTCCGCCACGCACCCGACGAGCGCGCCGTCCTCGAGCCGACCTCGTCCGGCGAGGACGAGCCCGAGGGCGGCGAGGCCGAGTAGCCCGGGCCGCGAAGCGGCCCCTTCAGGGTTTGAGCGCGACGGTTGGCTAGCTCAACTCGACGCGGTCGATCGTGACCGGCGTGAGCGGCTTGTCGCGGCCGTCGCTGTCGACCATCGAGATCCGGTCGGCGATGTCCTGTCCGCTCGTCACCTTCCCGAAGACGGTGTGCTTGCCGTCGAGCCATGGAGCCGACCCGGTCGTGACGATGAAGAACTGGCTGCCGTTCGTGTTCGGTCCCGCGTTCGCCATCGCGAGCGCGCCGCGCTCGACCTTGTGCTCGTTGAACTCGTCCTCGAACTGGTAGCCCGGCCCGCCCGTCCCGGTTCCCTCGGGGCAGCCGCCCTGGATCATGAAGTCGGGGATGACGCGGTGGAAGATCAGGCCGTCGTAGAACCCGTCGCCGGCGAGCTTGGTGAAGTTCTCGACCGTCTTCGGGGCCTCGTTCGGATAGAGCTCGATCTCGATCGGTCCTTCGCTGGTGTGGAGTGTCGCGTTGGTCATGCAGGGAACGTACTCGACCCCGCCAGGCGCCGCGCCGCTGCCACGCGCTCCTCCACGGTCGGGTGGGAGAACAGCCAGAGGTAGACGAGGCGAGGCGGCGTCGGGTCGGGGAGGTTCGCCTCGGAGAGCCGGCCGAAGGCCGCCTCGAACGCGGGCAGGTCGCCGGTCTGCTCGACGGCGAAGCGGTCCGACGCGTACTCCCATCGGCGTGAGAGCGCGGCCTGCAGGGGCGCGACGACGAGGCCGAGGAGCGAGCCGACGAGGAGGACGAACGGAACGACCCGCGCGTCGCCGGCCCCGCTCGCGTCGATTGCGTCGAGGACGGCGTCGACGGAGAGCAGCGCCCAGAGCAGGAGCACGTAGACGGCCGCGCCCGCCATCCCGAGCACCGTCCCGACCGCGACATGGCGGTAGCGGCGGTGGCCGAGCTCGTGCGCGACCACGGTCAGCACCTCGGGGGTCGTCGCCGTGTCGACCAGCGTGTCGTAGAGGACGACGCGGCGCGTCGCACCGAGGCCGGAGACGTAGGCGTTCAGCTTCGTCGTGCGCTTGCTCGCGTCGGCGACGAGCACCTCGCGCACGGGGACGCCCGTGGCCGCAGCCAGCTCGATCACTGCGTCGCGCAGCTCCGGGTCGTCGAGCGGGCGGAACTTGTTGAACACGGGCTCGAGCACGATCGGGGCGACGAAGCTCAGGAGCAGAACGAGCAGCGCCGCGCCGACCGCGACGACGAGCGGCCACCAGGACGGGAACAGCGACGCCGCGCCGACGAGCCCCGCGAGGCCGGCTCCGGTCAGCAGCGCGCCGATCCCGACCGCCTTGACGCGGTCGAGCGCGAAATCCTTCCCGCTCTGCCGCGAGAACCCGAACTCCCGCTCGTGCGTGAGCCCGAGCCAGACCGAGAACGGCAGCCGGAGGAGCGACGAGAGGACGACGAGCAGCGCCCCGAGCACGGCGGCACCGAGCGCCTCCGGGAGGCCGTCGACGACTCCGGCGAGCGCGTGACCGGGGGGCGTGAACGCGACGAGGGCGAGGAACGCGAGCCCCACGAGGAGGTCGGCGAGGATCACGCGGTACCGCGGATCGTGGTAGCGGCGGGCGAGCTCGGGTTCGGCCGCGGCCGGAGCCGGCTCGACTCCTCCGCGGCTCACGGCCGCGGTTCCCCGAACAGTCAGACGTAGTGGCGCTGTCGGGGCCGGGCGTCCAGCTCGCGCAGCGCACACGGCGGGCAATACACCGCCACCTGCGCTCCCTGCCCGTCCTCGGGGTCCTCCGTGATGTAGCCGAACCAGCCCCGGGCGGACTCCGAGTGGCAACCGCACTCCTGGCACCTCAACACGAGCGGAGCATCTCAGACCGGGCTGACGTCGGCCAGGCGCCGCTTAATGCGCCGCCAACCAACCGGCGCGGCGCAATCAGGTCTAATTAGGCATGGCGACTGCGGAACCGACGATCGGTGCCGGCCGGCTGCCGAGCGACCAGCCACCCTCGACCGAGCTCGCAGACCAGTGGCGCACCCTGACGCGCGCCGCCACGATCGTCGCGATCCTGACGAGCCCGGCGCTCTTCGTCTGGTTCAAGGAGTACAACGGCTGGGACTGGTACTGGGCGCTGCTGGCGACGTTCGGTGTCGTCATCGTCTTCCGCGGCTTCTCCGACCTGCTCTTCCGCCGCCTGATCCCGTGGCCGAGCCTGTTCGGCTCCGACAGCCAGCAGCTGCGCGACGAGGACGTGATGGGCCGGCGGCGCGCCTGGTACTGGCGCAAGAAGCTGCGGCTCGGGATCGTGCTCTTCACGCTCATCACGATCGTCTGGCTCATGCGCGGCGAGGGCACCTGGTGGAGCACGGTCGGCTTCATCTTCGAGCGGATCGGCGAGATCATCACCACGCCGGCGCTCTGGGTCCAGGTCGTCTTCGTCTTCTTCCTCTTCATCGCCAACTTCGCGATCTTCATGGGCCCGATGCTGATCATGGGGATCTCGCAGATCCGCGGCTTCGAGCCCGGCGACGCACAGTGGGGCGTCAAGCTGGCCGACGTCCGCGGCCAGGTCGAGGCGAAGGAGGAAGTCCACCGCGTCGTGACCCTCTGGCAGTCCGGCGAGGCGTTCGAGCGGGCCGGCGGCAAGCGCGAGCGCGGCCTGCTCTTCCTCGGCGCACCCGGCACCGGCAAGACAATGCTCGCGAAGGCGATCGCAACCGGCTTCAACTCGCCCTTCGTCTCGATCCCGGGCTCCGGCTTCGCGCAGACCTTCATCGGGATCGACGCGATCATCGTCCGCTTCCTCGCCTGGAAGGCGAAGCGGCTCGCCCGCAAGTGGGGCGGCCAGTGCATCGTCTTCATCGACGAGATCGACGCGGTCGGGATGCGGCGGCAGGCGCTCGGCGGCGGCGCCCCGATCGGCGGCTTCGCGCCCACCGACATCAGCGACCACCTCTTCTACGGCCCGCACGGAGCGCTCAACCCGAGCGGCGATCTGATCCTCGAGACGCGCCGCTGGCGCGAGCGGATGTTCGAGCAGCGGGCGCCCGAACGACGGGGACCGTCAGGGCTCCAAACCCGGCTCACGGGCGTACTCGACTTCGTCTTCCCGGGCATGGGCGGCGGCGGCGGTCTCGCCCTCAACCAGCTCCTCGTCGTCATGGACGGGATCGACAACCCGCCCTTCACGAAGCGCGTCACGACGAGCAGGTTCAACACCTTCCTCGACGCGACCTACGTGATCCCGCGCCGGCTCTGGAAGATCCCGCTGCGATTGGCGCCGCCCGGCCCACGCGGCGACCAGATCTACTTCATCGGCGCCACGAACGTGCCGCTCGACCGGCTCGACCCAGCCCTGATCCGGCCCGGCCGGATGGGCCGGCACGTCTGGTTCCGGACGCCGACGAAGCAGGATCGGCTCGACGTCTTCGACCTCTACATCACGAAGGTGGCCCACGAGCCCGACCTCGACACGCCGAAGCGGCGCGACGAGATCGCGCGGATCACGAACGGCTACTCGCCGGCGATGATCGACCAGGTCTGCTCGATGGCGCTGACGCTCGCCCACCACGACGGGCGCGACCGGTTCGCATGGGGCGACCTCGTCGAGGCGATGACGACGATCGAGTCGGGCACCGCGATCGGGATCGAGTACATCGCCTCCGAGACGAAGGCGGTCGCGATCCACGAGGCCGGCCACGCCGCCGCAGGCCACGTCTTCATGGAGGGCGCCGAGTCGACGCGGCTCTCGATCCGGATGCGGGGCGGCTCGCTCGGCCACCACCAGGCACTCGAGAAGGAGGAGCGCTTCAGCCGCTTCCGCAGCGACGAGATGGCCCGGCTCGTCTGGGCGCTCGGCGCGATGGCCGCCGAGCGCGTCTTCTACGGCGAGAACTCGAACGGCGTCGGCGGCGACGTCCAATCGGCGACCGCGCAGGCCGCCTGGATGGTCGGCGCGTCCGCGATGGGCCCGGTGCCGTTCACGGTCAGGCCGCTGGACGACGAGACCGAGGAGCAGGCGCGGGAGCGCGTCCTGAAGCGGTTCGAGTCGATCGGCCTCCAGATCATGAACCGGACGAGCGGCGGCGGCCCGTTCAGCGAGGATCCGATCGCCGGCGTTCTCAACGATCGCGACAAGCGTGCGCTCGCAGCCCAGATCCTCGGTCAGGCGTACGTCTCCGCGCACAACCTCGTCCTCCACAACAAGGACGCGGTCGAGCGGATCGCGGACGAGCTCGTGGCGCGGCGCGAGGTGTTCGGCGACGAGCTCGTCGAGATCCTCGACGGTGCGAAGCTGCAGATGCCGGAGATCGACTACTCCAGCGAGGACGCATGGCCGAAGATGTGAGCCGGCTCGAGGAACGGCCGACGACGGAGGAGCCCACGCTCGTGCCCGACCGGAGCGAGCGAGCACGCCGGAGCTCGTACCGCCTCCGGTTCGGCGTCATCTACATCCTCCTGGCGGTCGTGGCCGGCGCGGGCCTCGGCAGCTTCATCGTCCTCGCGTCACAGCCGTCCCCCGAAGAGGAGGCGGCGTGGTCGACCTGGCGCCCGGAGGGTCGCGTGAACGCATATCCGGCCGCGATCGCGGAGCACGTGGCTCAGCGGTACCGCCTGCCGAGCGGGAAGCAGCTCGTGGGCGTCCTCGCCGGTCCGGCGGAGGTTCAGGAGCTGCCGCTGCGGGGGGTCATGATCCAGCACGACGCATCGAATCCGACGAAGGAGGACGACCTGGAGGTGATCGAGGTCGGCAACGGCGTCATGTACAGCCTTTGCGGCACCGGCGCCAGGTGCTCGATCTCCGAGGGCCAGCCGTCCGCGAACCGAGCCCGCCTGCTCCGGCGCGAGGCACTCGAGCTCGCGCTCTACACGTTCAAGTACGTCGAGGACATCGACTCGGTGATCGCGCTGATGCCGACCAATCTCGGCAGCCCCGAGACGCCCGACGACGACACGGCCAGCGTCCTCTTCCTGCAGAGGAAGGACTTCGGGCGTCAGCTCCAGGCCCCGCTGGAGCAGACCCTCCCCGGCCGCCCGAGCACGACGCTCGACGCGGTCAAAGGCCAGCTCGTGGACGGCCTCACCCGCCAGCGTCAGTACCTGTTCGACATCCAGCCCACGCAGGACATGGGCGCAGTCATGCTGCTCCGGCCGATCCCGAACGAGTGACGCCGCAGCAGCGCGAGTCGCTCCGACGCGCGAAGGCTCGGCTGGACGGCCTCTCGCTCTACCCACGGCCAGTTCGAACGGACCGAGTCCGGATCCGCGTCGCTCCCTGGTTCTTTCGAGTGCCTCTCCTGCGGCGCTACCACGGGTACGCGCTCGTCCGCACGATCCTCCTGCGGCGCGCTGACGCATCCGACGACCTGATCACGCACGAGCTCTGCCACGTCTGGCAGATGCAGCAGCGGCCTCTGCACGTCGTCCTCACCTACCTGACGACGCGCTACCGGCGGAATCCGTACGAGGTCGAGGCCCGCCTGGCCGTCGAGCTGACGCGGTAGCGTCTCGCCATGGAGCGGCGCGTGCTCGTCTCGGGTGCCGGCAGCGGCATCGGCCGCGCCATCGCCGAGCGGATCGAGCGCGACGGCGGTCGCGTGCTCGCCGTCGACCTCCGTCCCGATCCGAACGGCCCCGGCGCGCCGTTCGAGGCCGATCTCTCGACGCCTGAAGGCAATCGCGCCGCGGTCGACGCCGCTCTCGAGCGCCTCGGCGGGCTCGACGCGATCGTCGCGAGCGCCGGCTTCCAGCACGTCGCGCCGATCGACGAGTTCCCCGAGGAGCGCTGGGACGCGCTCCTCGCCGTCCTCCTGACGAGCCCCTTCCTGCTCGCGCGCTACGCCTGGGAGGCGCTCTGCACCTCCGGCGACGGCCGCTTCCTGGCGGTCGCGTCGGTGCACGGGCTCGTGGCCTCGCCCTACAAGGCGGGCTACGTCGCCGCGAAGCACGGCCTGCTCGGCCTCGTGAAGGTGCTCGCGCTCGAGGGCGCCGAGCACGGGATCTCCGCCTCCGCGATCTGCCCGGGCTACGTCCGCACGCCGATCGTCGAGTCGCAGATCGAGGCGCAGTCGCGCGCCACCGGCGTCCCGGCCGAGCGCGTGGTCGAGGACGTCCTGCTGGCGCCGCAGGCAGTGAAGCGGATCCTCGAGCCGGAGGAAGTGGCCGAGACGGCGGCGTTCCTGCTCGGCCCGGGCGGCCGCGCCTTCACCGGCGCGCCCGTCGTGATGGATCTCGGCTGGACCGCCCGCTAGCGCCAGCGCACGCGGGAACTTTGTGTTTCTGAGCTACTAGCGCCTCTCGACCGCTCAACCATGCGGCCGCGGTGGGGCTTGTGTTTCAGAAACACAAGCCCCTCTCAGCGCTCGAGCTCGTCGCGCGACACCGAGCTCAGCAGGCCCTCGACGAGGTCCTCCGGCACGACCGCGTCGCGGCGGCGAATCGCGACGATCGGCCGCCGCACAGGCTCGTAGCCGTCGATCGCGACTTCCTGCAGCGCCCCCGAGGCGAGCTCCTCGCGGACGGCGGTGTACGGCAGAAACGCGATCCCGAGCCCGTGCTCGACCATCTTCTTGGTCGCGTCGACGTTGTCCAGCTCCATCACGCCCCGGGGCACGACACCCGCCTCGCGGAAGAACGTGCTCGTGAGGACGAAGTAGCTCGACGTCCGGTCGAACAGGATCAGCCGCTCGTCGCCGAGCTCGTGGACGACGATCGACGGCTCACCCGCGAAGCGGTGGCCCGGGTGGACGACGAGGACGATCTCGTCCTCGTACAGCGGCGAGCTGACCACGGAGGGATGCGGCAGCTCGCGAACGAGCCCGATCTGCACCTGCTCGCGGAGCACGAGCTCGAGCACCTCCTCCGAGTGGCCCGTCCGCACGATCAGGTGGACGTTCGGAAAGCTCGCCTGGAAGCGGCGCAGGACGAGCGGGAGCACGTAGGTCGAGATCGCCGGCGCGGCGCCGACGAGCAGCTCGCCGACCCGCCCCTCGCGCAGCTCACGCAGCAGCTCCCGTCCGCTCGCGAGCGACTGGAGCGCGCGCTGGGCGTGTGGCCGGTACGCACGGCCCTCGGCGGTCAGGCGCATCCCGCGGGCGGTGCGGACGAACAGGTCGACGCCCAGCTCCTGCTCGAGCTTCTTGATCCGCGTCGTCAGCGCCGGCTGGGTGACGTAGAGCACGGCCGCCGCCGCCGAGACCGAGCGGCGTTCCGCGACGGTCAGGAACGCCTCGATCTGGGAGAGCAGCATCCTGAGATATTAACGCTGTTTATCGGATGGATCGAGAGATTCGATTTGTCGTATAGCCCGAGGCCGGGCAGGTTGGAGGGACAGACCTGCACCACGACCCGAGGGGACGCCCGATGAACGCCACCGCTGCGAGGAACGCCATCGATCTCGGCCGCGACTGGGCCGAGGCCGATCGCTGGAACGGCATCGACCGCGACTACTCACCTGAGGACGTCATGCGTCTCCGCGGCTCGCTGCGGATCGAGCACACGCTCGCCCGGCACGGTGCCGAGAAGCTCTGGCGCCTGCTCGAGGAGGAGGACTTCGTGGCGGCGCTGGGCGCGCTCACCGGCGGCCAGGCCGTCCAGATGGCGAAGGCCGGCCTGAAGGCGATCTACCTCTCCGGCTGGCAGGTGGCCGCGGACGGCAACCTCGCCGCCGACGTCTACCCCGATCAGAGCCTCTACCCCGCCAACAGCGTCCCGGCGATGGTCAAGCGCCTCAACAACGCGCTGCTCCGAGCCGACCGGATCGAGTGGGCCGAGGAGGTGGCCGAGCCCGTCGACTACCTGCTTCCGATCGTCGCCGACGCCGAGGCCGGCTTCGGCGGGCCGCTGAACGCGTTCGAGCTGATGAAGGGGATGATCGAGGCGGGCGCCGCAGGCGTCCACTTCGAGGACCAGCTCTCGTCCGAGAAGAAGTGCGGCCACCTCGGCGGCAAGGTGCTCGTCCCGACCGGCCAGTTCATCCGGACGCTGCTCGCCGCCCGGCTCGCCGCGGACGTGCTCGGCGTGCCGACGCTGCTCGTCGCCCGCACCGATGCCGACTCGGCGAAGCTGCTGACGAGCGACTCGGACGAACGTGACCACGAGTTCCTCACGGGCGAGCGCTCGCCGGAGGGCTTCTACTACGTGCGCGACGGGGTCGAGGCGGCCATCGCCCGCGGGCTCGCGTACGCGCCCTACGCCGACCTGGTCTGGATGGAGACGTCCACTCCTGACCTCGGCGAGGCGCGCGAGTTCGCCGAGGCGATGCACGAGCGGTTCCCGGGCAAGCTCCTGGCCTACAACTGCTCGCCGTCCTTCAACTGGCGCCGCCACCTCGACGACGACACGATCGAGCGCTTCCAGCGCGAGCTCGGCGCGATGGGCTACCGGTTCCAGTTCATCACCCTCGCAGGCTTCCACGCGCTCAACGAGTCGATGTTCGAGCTCGCGCGCGGCTACGCGGCCGAGGGCATGCCCGCGTACGTGCGGCTGCAGGAGCGGGAGTTCGCGCTCGAGGAGGCCGGCTACACGGCGACCAAGCATCAGCGCGAGGTCGGCGCCGGCTGGTTCGACGAGATCGCGCAGGCCGTCTCGGGCGGCACGAGCTCCACGCTCGCACTCAAGGGCTCGACCGAGGAGGCGCAGTTCCACCGCGGCAACGGAGCCTCCTCGCATTGAACCGTGGCATAGTCCCCCCTTCGCATGGAGGGGGGACAGCCGATCCGCGTGCTCGTGGTCGACGACCATCAGATCTTCACGCACGCACTCACGACCGTCCTCTCACAGGACGGCCGCTTCGAGGTGGTCGGCACCGCCGCCACCGGGCGCGAGGCGGTCAAGCTCGCGAAGACGGCGGAGGCGGAGGTCGTCCTGATGGACATGTCGATGCCGGTCCTCGACGGCCCCGCCGCGACCCGCCGGCTCCTCGCGCTCGACCACGCGCCGTGCGTGATCGCGCTCAGCGGCCACACGGACTCGCTCTCGAGGGCCGCGGCCCTCGAGGCGGGCGCGTCCGCCTTCGTGACGAAGTCGGAGGCGTTCGACGAGCTCGTCGCGACGATCCTGGCGACCTACGGCCGCGAATAGCGCCCGCGGCCGCCGCTATCCTCCCCTGCGCCGCCCCCATCGACTAGCGGCCTAGGTCACCACCCTTTCAAGGTGGCTGCACGGGTTCGAATCCCGTTGGGGGCATGGGCGGTTAGCTCAGCTGGTAGAGCACCTGCTTTACACGCAGGGGGTCGGCGGTTCGATCCCGTCACCGCCCATACGAGAGAGGGCCGCACCGGTTCGGTGTTCGCAGAGAGCGGGACCCGGTGGCGGCAGGTACTGGGGCGAGTATTGCCTCGGAAACGGCGGGGAGGGCGTCTAGGACTAGTAGGTGTTCTCGGCGGGCGAAGCTTCGTCCACTGGCCGATCCCGAACCTCAGGCGACGTCGGTTCGCCCCAAAAAGCCGAGGTCGTAAGGATCGCCAGGGCCTCGACGGCTGAGCGCGTCGGACCGAATCCCGGCGATTCCGCCGCGACCTGGCTGGGTAGGCTCGCAGCATGGAAACCGCCGGGAGAGTTCTGCTGGGTGCGGCGTTGATCCTTGCCATCCTCGGCGTCGGCGCGCTGGCGCTCTCGAAGCTGGGAGTTGATCGGCTCCCGGCGACACTCACATGGCGATCAGACAACGTGACCGTCTTCGTTCCAATCGGGCTGATGGTTGTGGCTTCGATCATCGGCACGATCGTGCTGAACATTTTTCTCCGGCGCTAAGAGCTTGGGTGAGACCGACGTGTGAAGTGGCTGGCTCTCATCTACGTCGGTTGATGCGCGGCCACCGTGGTGCTGATCGTGTGGCTCGTTCTCGTAGTCACAACGGGCGGTGATAGCGGATGACGCCGGGCGGGGGCGGGGACTCCTCCGCCTCCACACTCCATGAGATAAGAGCGGGCCGCTCTGGTTAGCCCCGGGCGGCCCGCGCACCGTCTTCCTCCGCGACCTCTACGTTCCGACACCGAACAGCGGTACGACCGCGATCGGGCTGAACTGGCTCGTGTGCCAGACGTGCAGCTCGTTCTCGACCCGTCCTTGGATGCCGGGGTCGAACGCGACGCCGATCGTGCACGTCTCCTTCGGTGCGAGCCCCCAGTACCCATCGATGAGCGGCAAGAACGAACACTCGCTTCCGGGCGTCCCAGGAACGAGTGCAGCCGTCAGGGGATCGAGATCGAAGATCCCGTACCCGCCGATGAGAATCACCTCCGAGCCGACGTTCTCGAGCGTGAACATCCTGATCCTGCAGCCCTCGTACGTGCGAAGGTCGCACGACCCGACCTGTGTCGCTCCGAACGCGCCGACCGGCGTCTTGACCCGGAGGCCATCAATCGCGTAGCCGGGACTCGCCGTCGCCGCGGCCGGTATCGCCAGTGCAACAGCGACGATCGCTCCGAACCCCCGCAAGACATCGATCATCTACAGCACCTCCCTCGCCTTGGTTGCCGTTTCGCTTCGGACGCTAGGGCCGGCTGCTCACGCGCCGGTCATCCGGCTCTCATCTCGCGAACGCCGCCCACTCGTAACTCGCCGCTTACAGGAGTAAGCTGAATCTGCCAAGAGTCAGTGGGCGACCCCCGCCCAGGCAGGCTGGACGCCGAGGGTCCGGCCGCGACACCGTTCCGGAGGGCTTGGCCGCGAGCCCTCCGGATACGGATCTCCCGTCGGGGCCCCGCCGGCCGGAGGCGCGCCGAACGGGCGCGGTGGGTTCGGAACCACCCGGGATAGAGTCGCGTCGATGCGAGCGCGGCGCCTGACACCACCCCTGCCGACGCGGCCGTCGTGGTGGCTCGAGGAGGCGCGGGCGCACCGACCCGAGCCGGTCGCACCGGCCCTCGCCGGCCCGCTCGACGTGGACGTCGCCGTCGTCGGGGGCGGGTACACGGGGCTCTGGACCGCTCTCGCCCTCCGCGAGCGCGATCCCTCGCTGAGCGTCGCGGTGCTCGAGGCGCGCGAGATCGGGGACGGGCCGAGCGGCCGCAACGGCGGCTTCCTCCACGGCTACTGGTCGTCGCTCACGACTCTCCGGGCGGTGCTCGGCGACGGCGCCGCGCTCCAGCTCGCGCATGCCTCGAGCGCGATCGTGCCCGCGGTGCGCGACTTCGTCGAGCAGCGAGGCGAGGACGTCTGGCTGCGTGAGGGCGGGCTGCTCAAGATCGCGGCGACCGAGCATGAGGACGCGGTCGTCGAGCACTCGCTGCGGGCGGCGCGCGAGCTGGGGGTCGAGGAGGAAGCGGTCGCGCTCGGGCCGATCGAGCTGCGCGAGCGGATCGACTCCCCGCGCTTCCGCCGCGGCGTCTTCTTCCGCGACGGTGCGATCGTCCAGCCCGCGCGGCTCGCGCTCGCACTGAAGCGCGCCGTGCGCGACGCGGGCGCCGACGTCTTCGAGCACTCGCCTGTCACGACCGTCAGCGCGGGTGCGCTCGGGACGCCGAACGGGAGTGTCCGTGCCGGCGAGATCGTGCTCGCGCTGAACGCATGGGGGACCGGCTGGCCGCTCGCGGGCCGCCAGACGACGTTCGCCAGCGCCGTCGTCCTGACCGAGCCCGTCCCCGAACTGCTGGAGCAGATCGGATGGACACGCAGCGAGGCGATCACAGACGGCCGCATGTTCCTCCACTACTTCCGGACGACGCCCGACGGGCGCGTGCTGATGGGCAGCGGCTCGGGCCGGCTCGAGCCGGGCGCACGGGTCGGGCCGGGCGTCCTCGACGACGTCGCGGCCCAGACGCGCGCGCACGCCGGGCTCAGGTCTCTCCTGCCGGCGCTGGCGGACGTCACGGATCGAGGCGCGCTGGAGCGGCCCGATCGACGTCGCGGCCGACAAGCTGCCCCGCTTCGGCACCGTGCCCGGCACCCGGATCCACTACGGCGCGGGCTACTCCGGGAACGGCGTCGGGCCGAGCTGGCTCGGTGGCCAGATCCTCGCGTCGCTCGTGCTCGGCTCGCAGGACGAGTGGACGGCGCTGCCGCTCGTCGGCCGCCGCGCGCGCCGGCTGCCGCCGGAACCGTTCCGCTACGTGGGCGGCCGCGTCGTCCGCTGGGGGACGCTGACATCGGAGGATGCGATCGGCGCGGGGCGCCGCCCCTCCGCCGCCGCCCGCGCAGCCGCAGCGATCCCGCGGCTGCTGCGGATGCCGATCGGGACGCGATGAGGCACGTCGCCGCGCTCGTCCTTCTGGCCGTGCTCGTCTCCGGCTGCGGCGGCTCGGCTGCACCCGAGGCCGAGCAGACGCGACTCGGACCGCTCGAGCTCGTCGAGGCGCTCCGCGAGGGCGGCTACGTCGTCTACCTCCGCCACGCCGCGACCGACCGATCCCGCGAGGACGACCCTGCCGTCGACCTCGACGACTGCGCGACGCAGCGGAACCTGAGCGAGGCGGGCCGCGAGCAGGCGCATGCGATCGGCGACGGGTTCCGCGCGCTCGTGATCCCGATCGGCCGCATCGCTGCGAGCGAGTACTGCCGCACGCGCGAGACGGCCGAGCTCGCCTTCGGCGCGTTCGAGGACGAGCCCGATCTGACGGGTTTCCCGGAGGAGAGCGACCCGACCTATGAGGAGCGCGTGCGCCGCACGAAGGAGCTGCTCGCGCGCGGTGCCTCCAGACGGCGAGAACACGATCCTCGTCGCGCACATCAAGAACCTCGAGGAGTCGGCCGGACGCTCGATCGAGGAGGGCGAGCTCGCCGTCTTCGAGCCTCTCGGCGGCACCGGCTACCGCTATCGGGGCCGGATCCCGGCGAGCCTCTGGCCCGACCTCGTCGAGCAGGCCGACCGCTAGATCCGGCAGGTTGCGCGGCCGTTCTTGACCAGGTACTGCTGGTGGTACTCCTCGGCCGGCCAGAATGTGGATGCGACCGTGATCTCGGTCGCGATCGGCTTGGGGAAGCGCGCCTGCGCGCGGGCTTTCGACTCCGCCGCGACCTCGGCCTGCTCGGGCGAGTGGGTGAAGATCGCCGAGCGGTACTGGGTGCCGACGTCCCAGCCCTGGCGGTTCATCTGGGTCGGGTCGTGCAGGCTCCAGAACCGGTCGACGAGCTCGCCGTAGGAGACCTCGGACGGGTCGAACGTGACCTCGACCGCCTCCGCGTGGCCGGTCGTGCCGCTGCAGACCTGCTCGTAGGTCGGACTGTCGGCGTGCCCGCCCGAGTAGCCGACCTTGACGTCGGTGACGCCGGGCGTGTTCCGGAAGTCGACCTCGACGCCCCAGAAGCAACCGGCCGCGAATGTCGCCGTCTCGGTCATGTCCGCTCCAGGTCGAGTGCGCAGGAGTTGATGCAGTAGCGCTGGCCCGTCGGGCCTGGGCCGTCCGGGAAGACGTGCCCGAGGTGGCCGCCGCAGGAGGCGCACATCACCTCCGTCCGGATCATCCCGTAGCTCGCGTCCGTCTCGGTGATCACGCTCTCGAGCGCGGTCGGCTCGACGAAGCTCGGCCAGCCGGAGCCGGAATCGAACTTCGCGTCCGAACGGAAGAGCTCGGCGCCGCAGCCGGCGCAGCGGTACACGCCGGGGTCCTTCGTGTCGACGTACTCACCGGTGAAGGCGCGCTCGGTGCTCTTGCGGCGGAGCACCTCGTACTGCTCCGGGGAGAGCTCGGCGCGCCACTCGGCGTCCGTCTTCTGTGTCTTCATCTCCATGCCGTCACCGTACCGATCCGGCGGTTGCAGGCCGATTAAGCCTGCGGGAGCACGAAGGCCGCGATCGCCACGAAGTGCGCTGCGGCCGCCCCGATCACGAGCAGGTGGAAGATCTCGTGGTAGCCGAACACCGCCGGCACCGGGTTCGGCCTTCGCAGCGCGTACGTGAGCGCGCCAAGCGTGTAGAGCCCGCCGCCGACGAAGACGAGCACTGCCGGCGCGACGCCGAGGTCGAACATCTCAGGCACGGCGACGACGCCGACCCAGCCGAGGGCGATGAAGACGAGCGCGGTCAGCCACTTCGGCGCGTCCACCCAGGCGAGGTTGAGCACGAGCCCGGCCGCGGCCCCCACCCAGACCACGATCAGGATCACCTGCGCGACCCGGCCGTCGAAGGCGAGCAGAGCGAAGGGCGTGTACGTCCCGGCGATCAGGAGCAGGATCGTGGAGTGGTCGAGCCGCCGCATCCACGTGCGGCCCCGGGCGGACTTCCAGTCGACGCGATGGTAGAGGGCGCTGACGCCGAACATCGCCGCGAGCGCGGCCGCGTACACCCAGGTCGCGAACAGCTCACGGCCCGAGTCGGAGACGGCCACCAGCACGACGCCCGCGACGAGCGCGACGTAGAACGCGTACTGGTGCGACACGCCCCGCAGCCGCGGTTTCGGGAGGACATCCACGGAGGAAGTGTGCCCTACACTCGGGCGAGGGGCCGTTAGCTCAGTTGGTAGAGCAGGGGACTTTTAATCCCAAGGTCGCTGGTTCGATCCCAGCACGGCCCACTTCGAGGCGTTTGCAGCAACGCCGATCCGGTGAGAACGGCTGTCGTGCAGGGGGAGCACCAGCGCGATCCGGTCGCCGAGCGCGTCGCGCGCAACGACGCGCGCTTCCGCGAGGCGAACGAGAAGATCCTCGCCGCCGCGGAGTCGCTCGACTTCGCGCCGGACGAGGTGCTGCCTTTCCTCTGTGAGTGCGCCGACGTCCACTGCACCACGGTCGTCCAGCTGACGGCCCGCGAGTACGAACAGGTGCGCGGAAGCCCGGTCCACTTCATCAACGCACGCGGCCACGAGTCGAACGCGCAGGGCTGGGTGCGCGTCGTCGACGAGTTCGACCGCTACACGATCGTCGAGAAGGTCGGCGATGCCGGGGAGCTCGCGGCCGAGCTCGACCCGCGGGAGGAGCGCAGCGATGAACGAGCGTAAGCGGCGCATCGGCGAGAACGAGGCGATCTTTCGCAGCGTCAACGAGGAAGTCAAGAGCCTCAACGCGACGCTGTCGACCGTGCAGGCCACGATGCGGATCGTCTGCGAGTGCGGCACGCGCAGCTGCACGGTCCAGTTCGAGATCCCCCGTGCGGAGTACGCCAAGGTACGGGAGGACTCGACGCTCTTCGTGATCAGGCCGGGTCACGACCTGCCGGAGGCGGAGACCGTCGTGATCAAGACGGACGACTACTGGATCGTGCGCAAGGACCCCGGCCTGCCGAGCGAGATCGCGCGCGCCACCGACCCGAACCGCTAGCGAGGCTCGCCGGCGGCGACGAGCGCGCGCAGGCTCTCGTGCTCCTCGCGGCAGGCGGGGCAGCCCTCGAGGTGGGCTCCGGAGGCCCGGAATCGCGGCGTCCGCGTCGGCTCCCGCGAGCTCCAGCTCGACGTAGCGGTCGAGCAGCTGGAAGCACTCGTCGCAGCCGACCTCAGGCCCGGCAGGCCCGAGCAGCCGTCCGAGTGCCTGCTTCAGGTCGGGGCGCTCCATCAGTTTCCCTCCTCGAGGTGTCGTCCGCAGCTTGCGGCGGGCGTCGTGCAGCGTCTTGTAGAGCGCGCCCCGCGTCGTTCCGAGCCGCTCCGCCAGCACGTCGATCGGGACGCCGTTCAGCGCCAGGGCGACGAGCACGGTTCGCTGGTGCGGCGAGAGGAGCTCGGTGACCGCCCGCTGCAGGGTCGCCAGCAGCTCGCGCTGCTCGAGCTCCTCGTCCGGCTGGAGCTCACCGCTCGACATGAACGTCCAGCTCTCCGGCTCGAGCGGAACCTCGCGGCCCTGCCAGGATCGCTTCCGTAGCTTCACCGCCGCCTCGAGCAGGGCGAACTTGTAGGCCCAGGTCGTGAAGCGGCTGGCGCCGCGAAAGTCGTCCAGTCGCCTGAGGACGCTGACGAGCGCATCGTCGGCCGCCTGGTTGGCGATGTCGTCGAGATCGTCGCCGCGCAGGTGGGGCAGGGACGGCTTGCGGCGGGCGACCTCGAACGCGGCGGCCCGGAGGAGCAGCGCATGGAGCCGGGCAACGGCCTCCTCCCGGACCGGACCCTCGGCGTGGAGCGACCTCAGCCACTCGTGCGACTCCTCGTCGAGGCCCGCGGCGGCCGGCTCTGCGAGCAGATCGGGCGAGGAGGGCATGAGTGTCAGCGTAGCCGGGCTCATGCGGCGTGGGGCGACTCGATCGACATCGCTAGCCGGCCGCGCGGAACCGCTTCGGAAACTGCTTCACGATCCCGTCGGCGAGCACGTCGGACATGTGCAGGATGTGCCGGTGCACCTCGTCGTAGGCAGCCACGTCGGCGGCCCAGCGGCCCTGGAGCCGCGCCACGACCTCCTTGGTGGTCAGAGCCAGATGCTTGCTCATCTCCGACTTCATGCCCGCGAGCTTCCAGTAGCGAGGGTTGACGCTCGCGAGCAGTGCGGCGATCTCACCCGCGTTCTTCTGCCAGCGCGCCTGCGCGGCCGCGAGCTTTGCCGCGTCATCTGCCTTCGCGGCGGCGATCACGTCGGCGGCGATCAGGATGTGCTCGCGTAGCTTCGCCGTGAGCGCGTTTCCCGCGGCCTTGCCGTAGAACGGCTTCACCGCGTTGCCGATGTCCGTCTGATTCCGCAGCAGGCGGCCGACGGTCGCCGTCGTGTCCGGCGATCCCGTCGTCAGGCTGATGACGGCGAGGCGCGTCCAGGTGACATGGTCCTCCCAGAGGACGCGCATGTCGCTGCGGAGGGCCGCCTGCGAGCGGGTCACCGGCTCTGCGTGGCCGAGTGCGTTGTCGTGCGCGTGCGCGTCGTGACCGTTCGAGACCGCCAGGGCGGTGAGGGCCGCGAAGAACGCGACCAGCAGGGTCAGGGCGAGCGGAATCGGCCGTGAGGCCTTCGTGTCGTTCATGTCAGGGTTCCTTTCGGCTGGATGAAAGAGAGGGACGCAGCCGGCTTCCGGAGCAGGCTCAGCGCCGTGAGGAGGCCGACGGCTTCGAACGCCTTCGTCGCGAGGGCGAGGCCGTCGACTGGTTCCGGCTCGGGGTGGACGACCGGGAGCCCGGTCGTCGTCGCAAGCGCGTAGCTCGCGAGCAGCCCCGCGAAGACGATTGCTGCGGCGGCCAGCGGGGGAGCGCCGGCCGGTCGCAGCGTCAGGACCGACCGCGAGCACGGCGAGCACAGCCGTCGAGGCGACGAAACCGGCGCCTGCCGCGGACCCTTCGGCGAAGTGGGCCGGGGCGAGGGCGCCGTGGATGCCGGCGCTCACGGCGCAGGCCAGGATGACGACGTCGCGCCGGAGATTCACTTGACGATCACCTCCCCGTCCATGTCCTGGCGGTGAAGGGTGCAGACGTAGTGGAAGGTGCCGGGCGTGTCGAACGCGATCGAGACGCTCTCCCCGGGCTCGGCCTTGTTGTCCTCCTGCCCGTCGACCTGGACCGTGTGGGTGAAGTTGTCCTCGTTCGTCCAGGTGACGGTCTCGCCCGCCTCGATCTCGATCACCTTCGGGTCGTAGCGGTAGCTCTTGGCCATCGCGACCTCGGTCGTCGCGACGGGCTCGCTGCTCTCGCTCTCACCGCAGCCCGCGGCGATCACCGCGAGCGAGACGACGAGCGCGACGCCGAGACTGCTCATCAGTGGGTCAGCTCCGCGGGCCGCCGGGCGCCGACCGCCTGCCAAACGGCGGCCGCGAAGACGAGCACGAATGCGGTCAGGTCGAGCACCTCGGCGATCGTGTGCGCGAACAGGAACACGGTCCAGTCGAGGTGGTAGGTCATGTACGTGACCTCCGCCGCGGCGAAGAGCGTGAAGGCCGTGCCGAGCACCGTCAGCTCCCGCTTGAACGCGGTCCAGGCGAATCCGGCTCCGAGCGCGAACGCGGCGATGTGGACGACCATGAAGAACCCGGTCGGCAGGTCGTTGATCCATGAGCCGTAGGGCACTGTCCTCTCCTCCTTGGGATCGGTTGGTGCCCTGTTGGTGTCGGACCGCGCGCCGTTCTTACGTCCGGAGCGCGAGGCGGGCGACGACCGGTAGGCCGCCGCCCGCTCTGTCGCTGTCAGCCGTTCGTGCCGAGGGCGTCGAACCTCGCGAGGAAGACGTCCCCGAGCCCGAGCTGGGCCTGGCCGTCGACGTCGCCGAGCGTGAGCCCGGAGACGTAGACCGAGCCGCCGCCGGTGGCGAGGTAGAGATTCGCCTCGGCGAAGATGTCGGCTCCGTCGTCCTCGGTCGTCCCGAACTGGCGCACCCACTCCTGGGTCGTGTCGGGCCGGTACTTGACGAGCACGCCGTCGAACTTGCCGACGCTCGTCTCGAGCTCGCCGTCGCTGAAGCCGGCGACGTAGAGGTTGCCGGCACCGTCGAGCGCCACGGCGGCGCTCTTGTCGTTCAGGTCGGTGCCGAGCTGGTCCTTCCAGGTCAGCGTGCCGGCGGGGTCGAAGCGGGCCGCCACGAGATCCTTGTCGCCGGCGAGCGGGCCGTCGAACGCTCCGGCCGAGTACGCGGCGACGTAGGTGTTGCCGGCTGCATCGGTCGTGAGCCCCCAGACCTCCTCGTTGGCGCCGGTGCCGAACTGCTGCAGCCACGCCCGGTTGCCCGCGGCGTCGTAGCGGGCGACCCAGCCGTCGAGCGCGCCGACGGCCGTGCCGAGCGCGCCGGAGGTCATGCCGCCGAGCCTGATCCCGTCCCCGGTGGCGGAGATCCCCCAGGCCTTGTCCTCGCCCGTGCTGCCGAACTGCTGCAGCCAGAGCTGGTTCCCGGCCGGGTCGAGCTTGGCGATGTAGATGTCCTTGTCGCCCTGGTTCGTCGCGGCGAGGTTGCCGCGGGTGTAGCCCGTGACGTAGACGTTCGCGGCCGAGTCCGTTGCGATCGCGTAGCCGCGGTCCGCCACCGCCGCGACGCCGAACTGGCGCAGCCAGATGCAGGTTGCCCGCGGGGTCGAACTTGACGACGAAGACGTCGTCCGTGGTGTTCCCGGCGTGGGCGTCGTCGAGGCCGCCGGTCGTGTAGCCGGTGACGACGACGTTGCCGGCCGGGTCGAGCGCGACGCCGTACGCCCGCTCGAGCCGGGCGAGACCCGAGCTCGCGCGTCCAGAGCCGCGTCCCCGTCGGCGAGTCCTTCACGAGCACGAGGTCCTTGTCGCCCACGTACGGCTGGCCGTCGACGGAGCCGCCGGCCGCGAGCGCCTGGTAGACGTTCCCGGCCGCGTCGACGGCGACGCCGCCGGCACGCTCCTCCTGGGCGGTGCCCGTCAGCGCCGCCTTCATGGGCGTCGCGGGCGCCTGGTTGAGGAACTGGAAGATGAACTTGGCGCCCTCGACGAAGGTCGGGCCCCAGACGTCCCAGTCGTGGCCGCCGTCGACGACGCGAAGCTCGGCGGTCAGGTTCGGGACGCGGACGGCCTGGTTGAAGAGCACGTGCGCCTCGAAGTCGAGATCGTGCGCCGCGTCCTTCGGATCGGGGTTCTTGAACTCGTCGTCGCCGACGGCGATGAACATCGGCAGCTCCTCGCCGCTCGCCTTGAAGGTCTCGAACGCGGCCGGGTAGTTCAGCTTCCGGTAGACCGAGTCGACGAAGAGGCTCTTGCCGAGCCCGTAGGCGCCGAACTCCCGCGTCGAGGAGTCGCTCGGCGGATACGGCACGTACACCGCCGGGCTGAGCACGATCGCGGCGCCGAAGAGATCGGGATGCGCGAGCGAGTAGCGGAGCGCGCCGGCGCCGCCCATCGAATAGCCGGCCACGCCGCGGCCGCTGCGGTCGGCGACCGTTCTGTAGGCGCCGTCGACGTGCGCGAGCAGATCCTTCGTGAACGCCGTCTCGACCGGGCGGCCCGGGTCGGCGCCCGTGTAGCCCGAGTCGACGTAGTAGCTCGCCCTGCTGCTCCACGGCGCGTCGGGCATGATCGCGATCGTCGGCTGGATCTCGCCCGCGGCGATCAACTCGTCGAGGGCGCCCTTCATCTGCGTCCACGCCGCCTTCGTGTCGCCGCGGCCGTGGAGGAGGTAGAGGACCGGGTAGCGGTCGGTCGAGCCGGCGTAGCCCGCCGGGAGATACACGTTGTAGGAGATCGCCTCGTTCAGCGTGGTCGAATGGAAGCTCCCCTCGGTCAGGCTTCCCTCCGCGACGGCGGCGCTGGAGCCGACGGCCGACGGAGCGAGCAGGACGAGCAGCAGTGCTACGCAGCCGGCGAGCGCCGGTGTGATCCGGGTCCTCATGTGTTCCTCCCCTGGGTCGAGATGCCGTACGAATCTGCAAGCGCCACGGTCTGCCGCGCGGCGCCGAGCATGGCCGCGTCGACGAACTCGCCGCCGTCGAGCGTCCCCACCCCGGCCCCGTCGAGGCGGGCGACCGTCTCGCGGGCGCGTTCGACCTCGTCGGCGGTCGGCAGGTAGGCCTGCTCGATCACGGGCAGCTGGGCGGGATGGATCGCCGCTCGGCCGAGGTGGCCGAGCTCGCGGCCGCGGGCACAGGAGCGGGCGAGCCCCTCCTCGTCCCGCAGGTGCGGGTAGACCGACTGCGGCGGGCGCGGCAACCCCGCCGCCACCGCGGCGTTGACGATCCGGCCGCGCGCCCAGTCGAGCCCCGCCTCGAGCGCACCGGTCTCGGAGCGGAGGTCGGCCTCGCCGAGCGAGATCCCGGCGACCCCGCGCGTGCGTGCGATCTCGTACGCGGCCTCGAGGCCGGCGGCCGACTCGATCAGGCAGTTGACCGGGAACGGCGTCGCCGGAACGTCCTCCGGCCGGGCGACCTTGGGGACGACGATGCCGTTGACCTGGAGGACGGAGACCGCCTCGAGATCGTCGGCCGCGCCGGCGTTGACGCGCACGTAGACCGGCTTGCGCCTCCGCTCGGAGAGCACGTCCGCCAGCCCGGCGCGAGCGTCGGCCTTCCGCTCGGGGGCGACGCCGTCCTCGAGGTCGACGATCACCGCGTGCGCCGCCGAGGCGATCGCCTTCTCGATCCGGTCGGGCCGGTCGGCCGGGACGTACAGCCAGGTGAGCGGCGGGACGCTCATACGACGCGGTCCGCGCGCAGCTGGGCGAGCTCGTCCGGCCTGACGCCGAGCTCGGCGAAGACCGCAGCCGTGTCGCAGCCGTGACGGCCGCCGGTGTGGCGGATCCGGCCGGGCGTCTCCGAGAGCCGGCTGATCACGTTCGGCATCTTCAGCGGGCCGAGCTGGACGTCCTCGACGGTGCTGATCGCGCCGAGCGCCTCGAGCTGCGGGTCGGCCAGGACGTCTCGGGCGTCGTAGACGGGCGCGATCGCGGCGCCGGCGGCCTCGAACGCGGACAGCACCTCGTCGCGGTGGCGCTCGCCGATCCAGGCGGCGACGGCTGCGTCGATCTCGTCGACGTGCTCGGCGCGGCCCGCGCCGGTCGCGAACCACGGCTGCTCGGTCAAGTCCTCGCGACCGACGAGCTGCATCACCCTGGCCGCGATCGAGGTCGCGCTCGAGGAGACGGCGACCCACGAGCCGTCGACGGTCCGGTAGAGGTTGCGCGGCGCGTTGTGGCTGGAGCGGTTGCCGGTGCGCGGCTGCAGCTCCCCGAGCAGGTCGTAGGCGGTCAGCTGCGGCCCGAGCAGGGTCAGGAGCGGCTCGACGAGCGAGGTGTCGACGACCTGGCCGCGGCCCGTCTCCTCCCGCGCGCGGAGCGCGACCATGATCGCGAACGCGGTCGCGAGCGCCGCGACGCCGTCGGCGAGCGCGAGCGGCGGCAGCAGCGGATCGCCTTCCGGCTCCCCGTTCAGCACCGCGAAGCCGCTCATCGCCTCGGCGAGCGTCCCGAACCCCGCCCGGCCCGCGTACGGCCCGGTCTGGCCGAAGCCGCTCACCCGCGCGAGCACGAGCCGCGGGTTCACGGCGGACAGCTCCTCCCAGCCCACACCCCAGCGCTCGAGCGTCCCCGGCCGGAAGTTCTCCAGCACGACATCGGAGCGCTCGGCCAGCCGGAGGAAGAGGTCGGCGCCCGCAGGCTTCGAGAGGTCGAGCGTGACGAGCCGCTTGTTCCGGGCGAGGGCCTTGAACCACAGCCCCGCCCCGTTCTTGCTCGGGCCGTGGCCGCGGGCGGGATCGACCCGGTGCGGGTGCTCGATCTTGACGACGTCGGCGCCGTAGTCGCCGAGGAGCATCGCCGCGAGCGGGGCGGCGAAGAGCGTCGCCGCCTCGACGACCCGGATTCCCTCCAGCGGCGGCTGCGGCGTCGCCTCGCTCACGGCAGGTCGACCGCCAGCCTGAACCCGATCGACGGCGAGCCGGCCATGCCGGCCCCGAGCAGCAGCAGCTTGAGCGAGTAGGCCGCCTCCTGCGGGCCGCCGTCGACGTACCAGTCGGAGCCCTCGGCGCGCCAGGCGGCGCCGCCCTTGAGGATCGCGAAGCGGGTGCGTCCATCCGAGTGCTCGCTCTCCGTCCAGTTCCAGACCAGCGGCTCGAGCCGCTCGAGCAGGCCGGCCTCGGCGGCGAGCTGCCACTCGTCCTCGGTCGGCAGCCGCGCCCCGGCGGCGGCGGCGTACGCCCGCGCCGCTGCGAGGTCGAGCCCGGTCAGCGGTGCGCCGGCGTCGTCCGCGACCTCGTGGACCGCGATCGCGAAGCGGCCGATCCGGCCCCGGCCGCTCGACCTCGACGAAGTCGTGCAGGCGCGGCGGCAGCGGCTTCCACTCCTCGACGTAGGGCGCCTCGCCGTAGGTGCCGGTCTCGCGACGGCGGAAGACCGCGGTCACCGGACGCGGCTCGACGGCCGCGAACCCGTCCGGGACGGCGTCGACGCGGACGACCGGCGGCGGTACGCGCCTCGCCTCGCGCGCCGGGAATCGAGCGTCCGCACCGCCTGCGACCAGCAGCTGCTCGGAGCCGAGAAACGCAGCGACCCCGCCGGCCGGGATCTCGACCTCGAGCTCCCCCACCGGCCCCGCGTAGTCCCCGCCGCGGTTGGCAAGCGTCCACAGCGTCGTCGTCCCGTCCGTCCAGCGCGAGGCGACGACCCTGGTGTCAGGGCTCGCGGCGGCGAGCGGCGTCCACTCGCCCGTCGCGAGCAGCCCCGCGTACTCGCGCTGCACCGGCCGCATCGCGCGCAGCAGCGCCTTGTCGCGCTCGTTCCAGCCGACCCACGCGCCGAAGACGTTCTCCCAGACGAGGATCCCGACGCCGTTCAGCCACGCGCTGTGCAGCTCCTCGGTGTGGTCGCGGTTCCAGCGGCGCGTGTGGTGGAGCATGTGCCGCTGCTCGAACCAGCGGGCGCGGAGGACACCCGGCACGTCGCTGTCCGAGAACCACTGCGCCCAGGAGAGATGGTGGTCGGCGGTGCGTGCCAGCGGCAGCGTCGACTCGCCCTCGAGCGCGATCCCCGGCCGGACTGCGTCGAGCGCCGCGCGCAGGCCCGGCTGCGCCTCCTTCATCGTGTCGAGGAAGACGCCGTCGGCGCCGAGCTCCTCGACCAGCCGAGCGATCGCGAGGTCGTCGGGGACGGGCTCCCGCCGGGTGCCGACGTCCCACGGGTTGTAGTTCACGAACACCCGCAGGCCGAGTTCCTGCAGCTCCGCGACGAGCTCGCGGATCCCGGGGACCTCCCGGTAGAAGTCGAACTGGTTTCGGTCGTCGATCCCGATCACGGGATAGGCGTGCCAGAGGACGATCCCGTCGAGGCCGCCGAACTCCCGCTCCGACTCGGTGCAGAACCGCTCGGGCGTGAAGCGCCGCGCCTCGTGGTCGTAGAGCAACTCGTCCCAGAGCCACGCCAGCGCGACGACGTGACAGCCGCGCGTCCAGGCGTACTCGGGCTCCTCGTACGCGCCGTCGTCATAGTCGATCCGAGCCGCGGCCTCCCCGCGCCAGCGCGCCAGCGTCTCCCGCCACGCCGGCCACTCGGCCGGGTCGTCAGGGGCGACGAAGATCTTCGCCGCGTCGAGCGGCTCGAGGTCCGCGTCGGGCGCGAGCGGGACCTCCGTCGGCAGGTCGATCGGGCGCGGGACGAGCGGGTCGCGCGGCTTGTCCAGCGGAATGCTCACGCCGGCGCGGGCGCACCCGAGACGGCGACCGTCCGCCGCACGAGCTCGTCGAGCGTGATCCCGTCGAAGCCGGGCAGGGAGCTCGTGAAGCGGCCGCCGAGCGGCGACGACCAGCGCTCTTCGATTCCCTCGACTCCGACGGCGGCGCCGACGATCGAGCCGACGGCGGCCCCGTTCGTGTCCGTGTCCCAGCCGCCCTGGACGACGGCGGAGATCGCGCCGGAGAAGTCGTCGTCGTACGCGTACAGCGCCGCCGCGACGAGGGCGGTGTTGTTGATCGCGTGCACCCAGTGGTAGCGGTCGTAGCGCGTGTAGAGCTCGTCCACGGCCTCCTCCCACGGGCGCTCGCGGGCGAGGTCGCGCGCGTCGAGCAGCGCCTCGGCCAGCCGGCTCCGGGCCGGGACGACCGAGAGGCCGACGTCGGCGCTCGCGGCCGGCGACGAGCCGGCGACCGATGCCGCGTGCGCGGCGGCCATGAACATCGACGCGTAGACGCCGTTCGCGGTGTGGCTGACGCGCGCGTCCTCCCACGCCATTCGCGCCGCCGCGACCGGGTCGCCCGGAGCGGCCCAGCCGTACGCATCGACCCGGAGGCGCGAGCCGATCCACTCGCGGAAGGGGTTCCGCCGCGTCGCCGTCTCCGGCGGCAGGTACGCCTCGAGCAGGTTGCGGACGGCCACCCGCTCGGCCGTGAAGATCCGCCCCGGCGGCATGTAGTCGAGCCAGATCTTGGCCACGTCGAGCGCGTCGAAGCCCGTCCCGCAGCGCTCGAGCAGCGCGACGCCCAGCATCGTGAAGTTGAGGTCGTCGTCCTCCGGGATCCCGTCGATGTTCTCGGCCAGGCTCGTCGGCCGGCTCGCCCGGTTCCACGGCCACTGCTCTGAGACCTCCTCCGGGAGGCCCTCCGCCGTGAACCAGCCACGGACCGGCCAGTTGCCCGTTGCCTCCGCGATCGCGCGGATCCCGGCCCGGGGGATGTTCTCGACCGGCTTGCCGAGGACGCAGCCGGCGGCGCGGCCGAGCCACGCGCCGGCGATCGCTGCGGGGAGGTCCGGCGCCTCCCGTGCCGGAGCGGGATCGGCCGCCGCGAGGATCTCCTCGAACGACTCCGGCTCGCGCTCCGCGAAGGGACGCGGCAGGGCGTCGAGCTCGTCGAGCAGCTCGAGCGCGAGCGAGCGCAGCTCCGCCGGCACCGGCTCCTGCGACGCGCCGCGCCCCGGAGCGGGCGCACCTCCGGCGGCGAACCAGCGCTGCTCGACGTCGTCGACGTCCTTCCCTTCCTCGCGCGCCTGGCGAAACTCGTGCCCGACGAGGTCCTCGGGCTGGATCCAGGTGACCCTCAGGCTCAAGCGGGAACCTCGCCGGCCGTCAGCGCCGCCAGCGCCTGCGCCCGCTCCTGGTGGCGCTGGGCGTCCTTCGCGAAGATCTCCGCGGCGACGACGGCCATCGTGCGCCCGGCCTCCTCGACGTCGATCTTGCTCGCCGTCGAGACCTCCTCGACCCAGTCCCGCCGGAGCGGGTTGCCGAGGGCGCCCGCGAGAGCGCCGCCCATCGAGGCGATCGAATCGGAGTCGCGGCCGTAGTTGACGCCGCCGAGCACGGTCTCCTCGTAGTCGCCGCCCGTCGCAACGAGCAGCCCGAGCGCGATCGGCAGCTCCTCGATCGCGTGCAGGCGGCTGGGAATCCGAGCGTTCAGCGCCGGCGCCGCGTAGTGCTCGCCGACTGAGTCGAACGGCGCGAACGTCCGGCGCAGCTCGGCGAGGCCGCCGTCGCGCCAGCCGTCGAGGCCCGATGCGGTCGCTGCCACGGCCTCGATCGCGTCGCGGGTGCCGTCCTTGGCGAGGCGGAGGCACGTCTCGACGACGGAGTCCGGCGTCGCCTCGGCCCGCATCGCCTCGGCCACGGCTGCCGCCAGCACGCCGGCGGACTCGCGCCCGTAGCTCGACTGGTGCGCGCCGGTGAGGTCGATCGCCTCGTCGTAGGCACGGCGCGCGTCGCCCGCGTTCGCGATCCCGACAGGGGCGATGTACATGGCGGCTCCGCAGTTGACGATGTTGCCGACGCCGGCGTCGCGCGGGTCGGCATGGCCGTAGCGAAGCTTCAGGACGAGCCACTTCTCGGCGAGGAAGAGCCGGTGGTAGAGCAGATCCTCGCGGTCGAGCTCGGGCACCCACGTCTTCTCGTCGACGATCGCGGGCACCAGCAGGGCCTCGACGTCGTACGCGTCGAGGTGGTCGCGCTTGACGTCGTAGGCATGCACGAGCACACGCGTCATCAGGGTGTCGTCGGTGACGTGACCGTCGCCCTTGTGGAACGGCGAGAAAGCCTTCTCGACCCCTTTCGTGCGCCTGATCGACTCCACGATCCCCGTCACCCAGCCGCCGAAGTGCTCTTCGATCTCGTGCGACTCCCACCCCTCGGTCGCGCCCCCGAGCGCGTCGCCGACCGCGGCTCCCGCGAGGCAGTCGACGGCCCGGTCGGTCAGCAGGTCTCCACTCACGTCCTCATCCTCGATTCGCGTTCGTCATTGGCCCCAGCCGGCCGGCCGCATCGACCGGCCGGCTGGGCTGGGATTGCTAGCCGCGGATTCGCGACCAGCCGTCGCTCAGCTGCTTCTCGAGCTCCTGGAGGGAGATCGAGCCGCGCAGGTACTGGACGAACGCGGGCTGGGAGACCTCCGCCTTCCAGCGGGGATAGTCCGCCAGCGAGACCCAGTTCCCCTTGCGGAAGTGCACGACCGACTCGGTCGCGATCCTCCAGCTCCCGGTCCGCTTGGTCGACTTGCGGGCGAGCTGGCCGGCCTCGGGATTCGACGGGATCAGCCAGTCGCCGAGGGCGAGCTTCGCCAGGTTCTGCTTGTTGACCAGGTAGGCGAGGAAGAACATCGCCGACTGCTTGTTCTTGCTCTGCTGCGAGATCGAGTACGTCTGCGGATTGGCCACCTGCTGCTGCGTCTGGCCCTTCAGCAGCGGGAACATGGCCCAGTTGAAGCCGCGCGGGCTCTGCAGGATCATGCTCTGCGCCGTGAAGTTGCCGGCCACCGTCATCGCGCACTTGCCGCCGAAGAAGGCGGGCAGCACGGCACTGCCGGACAGTCCGGTGGCGGCCGGGTCGACGGACTTGTCGACGTGGATCATGTCGTGCATCTGCTTGACGACGTTCTGGTCCTTCGGCCCGAACTCGAACTGCCACTTGCCGTTCTTCAGGTAGAAGAACTGGCCGCCGTAGTTGAGCGACATCGTCTGGACGACGGCCGTGGGCGAGCGAAGGCCCCAGCAGACGCCGTAGCGGCTCGAGGTCGTCAGGCGCTTCGCGATCGAGCGGAACTCCGCCCACGTCCACGGGTCGGCCAGGGTCGGGGCCTTGATCCCGGCGGCCCTGAAGATCTCCATGTTCGCGAAGACGTTGTACGTCTGGAGCAGGGACGGGACGCCGGTGATCCTGCCGCCGAAGTTGACGGTCGACCAGATGTCCTTCGGGATCGACTGCTTCAGCGTCTTCGGGATCAGGGGCGTCAGGTTGGCCAGATACCCCTGCTGCGTGAAGCCGGCGATGTCCGCGGCCTCGTCGTGGATGATGTCCGCCGCGGTGCCGCCGACGAAGCTCGTCAGCAGCTTGTCGTGGACGGAGTTGACGTCGACCGGGACGATCTCGACCTGGATGCCCGGATGGGCCTTGTTCCAGGACTCGACGATCTGCTTGTTCGCCACCACGGTCGTGGGCTGCCACACGTACGTCGCGAACTTGAGCTTGACGACGGTGGCCTGCTTTCCTGCCTGAGCCCCGGCTACGAGCACGGTGCACAGCAGGGCCAAGGTGCCGAGCACGATGACCTTCCTCATTTGTTGACCCGCCTTTCTGCGGTCGAGGCGCCGTCCGATTCGACGCCGGGGTACTTGGAGACGATGTGCGTCGTGGTTGCCACTAGCCCTTGACCGCCCCGGAGAGGAGGCCGCGTGTGAGCCAGCGTTGGATGATCGTGAAGAGCACGAGACTGGGGATCGTCGCGAGCAGCGCCGCCGCGGCCAGGGGGCCGAACCGGACGACGCCTTCGATCCCGACGTACTGCGCCAGCCGCAGCGGCAGCGTCGTCAGGTCTGGGCTCTCGAGGATGACGAGCGCGAAGAAGAACTCGTTCCAGGCGGTGATGAACGCGAACAGGGTCGTGACGACGATCCCGGGAAGCAGCAGCGGCGCGATGATCCCGGTCAGGATCTGGAACCGCGTCGCACCGTCGACCGTCGCCGCCTCTTCGATGTCGGGCGGGATCCCGCGCACGTAGCTGTAGAGCATCCAGAGGACGAACGGCAGCGCCCAGACGTTGTAGACGACGATCAGCCCGATGTGCGAGTTCGTCAGCTGCAGGTCCCGCAGCAGCAGGAAGAGCGGGATGATGATCAAGATCAGCGGGAACATCTGGCTGATCAGGATCCAGCCGAGCCCGACGGTCGTGACCATCCCCTTGCGCCGAGCGAGCACGTAGGCGGCGGGCAGCCCGATCGCCGTCGTCAGCAGCGCCGTCAAGATCGCGACCTTGAGGCTGTTGACCGCGCTGCGGATGAACTGATGGTTCTCCTCGGTCAGCGCCAGCCGGTAGTTCTCGAGGGTGAAGTCCTCCGGGATGAAGGAGGGGTAGAGCTGGACGAGCTCGCGCGGCCCCTTGAACGACATCGACAGCATCCACAGCAGCGGGAAGCCGAGGAAGACGACGTAGCCGAAGAGCAGCAGGTACTGGGCCGTGCGCGTCCGGCGCGGATGCGAGTTGACGATCACCGCGTCTCCTTGAGCCGGCCCCAGAGGTAGAAGACGAGCACGGCGGAGATGACGAGCACCATCACGCTGCCGAGCGCGGCGGCGTAGCCGAACTCGCCGTACTCGAACGCCTGGCTGTAGCCGAAGAGCATCGGCAGCTGCGTCTTCCCGGCCGGTCCGCCCTCGGTGAGCACGTAGACGAGCCCGAACGAGTTGAAGTTCCAGATGAAGTCGAGCGTCGTGATCGCGATGATCACCGGGCGCAGCTGCGGCAGTGTGATCGTGCGGAACCGCTGCCAGGTGCTCGCGCCGTCGACCGCGGCCGCCTCGTGCAGCTCGTCCTGGATCGACTGCAGCCCCGCGAGCAGCGCGACGGTCGTCTGCGGCATGCCCGCCCAGACGCCGACGAGGATCACGGCGGGCAGCGCCCAGCTGAAGCTCGAGAGCCAGTCCGTCGTATCGCCGGGAAGGTGGAGCCTGCGGAGGATCTCGTTCAGGATCCCGGCCTGCGGCTGGAAGAAGAGCTTCCACATGATCCCGACGATCACCGACGGCATCGCCCAGGGGACGAGGGCGAGCGAGCGGGCGAGCCAGCGGCCCTTCAGGTCCTGGCTGAGCAGGAGGGCGAGCCCGAGCGCGAAGCAGAAGCCGATCGCCGTCACGGCGACCGACCAGATCAGGCCGATCTTGAACGAGTTGATGAAGAGCTCGTCGTCGAGGAGCGCGCGGAAGTTGTCGAGCCCGATGAAGTTCGTCGGGATGTCGAGGCCGGCCCGCGAATCGGTGAAGCCGAGGTAGATCCCGCGCACGAGCGGGATCACGCTGAGGATCACGATCGGCAGCAGCGCCGGGATCAGCAGCAGCATCGTCTCCCGGCCGGAGAGCCCCGCCCCCGCCCGGCTCCGCGGACGGCGGCCCGGAAGCTTGCCGACCTCGTTGACGGTGCTCACGCGCAGGCTCCCGAGGAGGCACGGACGACGAGGCGCGGCTCGACGCCGACCACCTGCGCCTCCCGGGTTGGATCGTCGATCCTGGCGAGGAGGAGCTCGGCGGCGATCCGCGCCCGCTCGGACGAGCCGAGGTCGACGGTCGTCAGCGCCGGCCAGGTCAGCGCGGAGAGCTCGCTGTTGTCCATCCCGACGAGCGCGACCTGATCGGGAACGTCGAGCCGGGCGTCGCGCAGCGCCGCGAGGGCGCCGACGGCGAGCAGGTCGTTGGCGCAGAGAATCGCATCCGGACGGACGCGAGCGAGCAGCAGCTCGGCGGCACGGCGGCCGGGCTCGACCATGAAGTCGGCCGCGACCTCGATCAGCTCCTCGTCGCGCGGCAGGCCGCACGAGCGCAGGCCGTCGAGGTAGCCGCGCCGCCGCGACGAGCCGGGCGCCGTGTGGGTCGGTCCGTTGACGAACGCAATCCGCGTCCGGCCGGCGGCGTGCAGGTGCCGGACGGCCTCCGCCGCACCCCGGCGCGAGTACGCGCGCACCGTGTCCACGGACGTGCCCGCGGTGGGGCGGCCGATGACGACCACGGGCGCAGCCGACGCATCCAGCTCCGCGGCGTGCGCCTGGGTCAGGTGCAGCGAGGCGAGGATCAGTCCGTCCACGAAGCGGTGCCGGAGATCGCGGACGAGCGCGAGCTCGTCGTCCGGGTCGGCTCCGGTCGAGTGGAGCAGCAACCGGACTCCCGCCACGCGGGCGACCTCCTGGATCGACGCCACCATTGCCGTGTAGACCGGGTTGCCGACGTCGGGCATCGCGAAGGCGATCTGGCCCGTCCGGCGCGACCGCAGCGAACGGGCGGCCGCGTTCGGGACGTAGCCGACGGACTCCGCCGCGGCCGTGACGCGCTCGAGCGTGTCGGGGCTCGTGCGGATGCCGTTCAGGACGCGCGACGCGGAGGCGACGGAGACGTTGGCCAGGCGCGCGACGGTGGTGATCGTCGGGACGACCTCGTCATCGGGTGACGCGAGCGGCTCGTGCAATTCGCCCCTGTGCTGCCTCTCTCTGAAAAGGTTTTCTGAGAACGTTTACAGCACGGCCACGATGTCATAGGATCGGCGCCGGAGTCAAGTGAAGGCGCAAGCTCGACCCGAAGGAGCTCGCACGTGTCCGAGATCAGGCTCGAGCAGGTGGGGAAGGTCTACGCCGGCGACGTCCGCGCGGTCGACGACGTCAGCCTGACGATCGAGAGCGGCGAGTTCATGGTCCTGGTCGGCCCGTCCGGCTGCGGGAAGTCGACGCTGCTGCGGATGATCGCCGGCCTCGAGGAAGTGACCGAAGGGGAGATCTGGATCGGCGAGCGGGAGGTCGCCCGGCTCGCACCGCGCGAGCGTGACATCGCGATGGTGTTCCAGAACTACGCCCTCTACCCGCACATGACCGTGGCGAAGAACCTCGGCTACGGGCTGAAGGTCCGGAAGACGCCGAAGGGCGAGATCAAGCGTCGCGTCGAGGAGGTCGCCCGCTTGCTCGGGCTCCAGGACTTGCTCGAGCGACGGCCCGGCGCACTCTCGGGCGGCCAGCGCCAGCGGGTTGCGATGGGGCGCGCGATCGTCCGGGAGCCGTCCGCGTTCCTGATGGACGAGCCGCTCTCGAACCTGGACGCGAAGCTGCGGGTCGACATGCGCGCGGAGCTGGCGCGGCTGCACGACCGGCTCGGGATCACGACCGTCTACGTCACGCACGATCAGGTCGAGGCGATGACGCTCGGCTCACGCGTGGCGGTGATGCGCGACGGCACGGTGCAGCAGGTGGACACGCCGCAGGCGCTCTACCGCGAGCCGGTCAACCTCTTCGTCGCCGCCTTCATCGGCTCGCCCTCGATGAACCTCGTCGAGGCCGAAGTGTCGGGCGACACCGTCGAGTTCGCCGGCTTCCGGATCCCGCTGGCCAAGGGCCGGCGGCCCGCCGGCGTCGACTCCGGAAGCGTGATCATGGGGATGCGGCCACAGGACTTCGAGGACGGGAGGACCGCGGACGCGGCGCTGCCGAGGATCGACGTCGACGCGATGGTGGTGGAGGAGCTCGGCTCGGCGACGCACGTGCTCTTCACCGTCGATGCGCCGCCGGTCGACGCCGAGTCGGTGCGCGCCGCGAGCGACGACGGCGAGCGCGCACAGCTGATCGCAACCGACCGGCGCGCGCTCTTCACCGCCGAGGTGGCGGAGGAGTCCGGCGTGCGGCCCGGCGACCGGGTCTCGCTCGCCCTCGACCCGGGGCGGCTGCACTTCTTCGACAGAGAAACGGGCGCCAGCCTCAGCTCGAGTGCCGTCGCCTCGGCAGCCTGACTACGAGACCGTGAAGCCGGAGTCGACGACGGGCGCGCCGTAGCGACTCTCGCTGCGCGGGCCGTAGCCGGGGAGGACGACCCAGCGGTACGAGCCAGGGCGGAACACGACCGAGCTCGGCAGGCTCAGAAATGGCTTGGTCGTCGTCGTGCGATAGATGCTCTTGCCGGCGCGACTGAACTCGACGCTGTAATAGTCGGCCGCGGGGACCGGCGCCCACGCCCAGTTGCGGGTCGGCCGGAAGCCGGCCGCGCTCCCCGGCGTCGCCGCGCCGGTCGTCGTCGGGGCCGTCGTCGCAGACGGAGCCGTCGTTGCCGCCGGTGCGGTCCTCTCGGGCGGAGCCGTGGTGACCGTCCGCGGCGCGGCCGTGGTCGCCGGTGGATCCTGCTCGGTGCGCGCCGCGGTCGTACCGGCCGCGGTCGATGTCGTCGCGCGGGCCGACGGCGTCGCGGACGGTGGGCGCGAGCTCTTCGCCCGAGTCGTCGTCGGCCGCGTCGTCGGCGTCGAGTCCGCGCGCGCCTCGACGAGTTGCGCGAGGTCGGGCCCGCCAGAGGCGAGCTGGAGCACGGCGAGGGTGGCGATCCCGGCCACGGCGAGCGTGAGGGCGGCCACGAGCGGCAGCCGCGAGCGGCGCCTTCGCGGCGTGGCGGGCTCGGGGGCGGCGACCGCCGCCCGCGGGGGCGGCGGCGCGGGCAGCGCCGGTGCCGGCTCGCGCCGCGCAGCCTCGAGCCGGCCGACCTGACG
The DNA here is from genome assembly GCA_963730405.1 of uncultured Gaiellaceae bacterium. GTDB lineage: Bacteria > Actinomycetota > Thermoleophilia > Gaiellales > Gaiellaceae > Gaiellasilicea. Next base: position 176,064 of record CAVSRW010000014.1, read on the forward strand.
CTCGATCCGGCCGAGACGCGTGTCCAGGCCCTGCCACCCGGTCGTGATCAGGTCGATCAGGACCGCGAGGTCGTCCACGCGCTCCCGCCGCTCGGTATCCGTCTCCCTCCGGAGATCGCGGATGGCCTCGGCGAGCTCTCCGAGCACCGAGCCGAGCTCGGCGAGCGCCGCATCGGGCGTTCCGGGGGCCGGCGGGGGCGCCACGGCCGGCTGGAGTGCCGCCGCGGCCTCGGCCGTCCGCTCGGCCGGTCGCTCCAGTACGTCGTGCAGCGCCGCCAGCGCGAAGCGCTGGACGGCACGCGTCTGCTCCGGGTCGAGGTCGCCGAGAACCGCGAGCACGCGCTCCTGGACCGCCTCGCTGACCGGCTCACGCGTCAGCACTCGGATGACGCCTTCGACCGGGACGTCCGCCTTCTGTGCGATCTCCGCAAGGATCGACATAGCGCCACAGGGTACGAGAAACGGCGGCCGCCACCGCGGGGCTCGCTTCGCGGCGGCAACCGCCCCGCTCGTGCGGTTTGGAATTGGGTGAACCCGCACATGCAGACTGCATGGACAGTCACGCCGGTTTCAGCGTGATCGCGCTGCAGGGCGAGTCCGATGCCTACATCGCGCCACGGATCCGCTCCGACCTCGCGACGGCGCTCGGGTCGGAAGGGCCGCTCGTGGTCGACCTGACCCAGGCGACGTTCATCGACTCGACGATCGTCGGGATCCTGCTCGAGGGACTCGCCGACTGCGAGAAGCTCGAGCGGCCGCTGCTGCTTCTCCTGCCGGAGAACGCGGCGCCGGAGGTGCATCGGCTGTTCGAGATCACCGGGCTCGCGTCGCTCCTGCCCGTCGTGCGCACGTGGGACGAGGCGACCGCCCGCGTCGCCGCTCCGCCCGCCTAGCTAGGCCGGCTCGGCCGCCCCGGGGTGGACGATCCCGGTCTCGTAGGCGAAGACGACGGCCTGGACGCGGTCGCGCAGGTCGAGCTTCATCAGGATCCGGGCGACATGGGTCTTCACCGTCGTCTCGCTGACGAAGAGGTCCTTCGCGATCTCGGCGTTCGAGAGCCCGCGCGCCATGAAGCCGAGCACCTCGAGCTCGCGCGCGGTCAGGTCGGCGACTTTCGGCGAGGGCGCCGTCGCGATCGAGCTCGGCGGCCGGCGGATGAACTCCTCGATCACACGCTTCGTGATCGCGGGCGAGAGCAGGGCGTCGCCGGAGGCGACCACGTGGATCGCCGCGACGAGCTGCTCGGGCGGCGTGTCCTTGAGCATGAAGCCGCTCGCACCGGCGCGGAGCGCCTCGTAGACGTATTCGTCGAGGTCGAACGTCGTCAGCATCAGGATCCTGGGCGCGTCGCCCGGGGTGTCGAGGATCCGGCGCGTCGCCTCGAGCCCGTCCAGGTTCGGCATCCGGATGTCCATCAGGACGACGTCGGGGCGCAGCTGCGCGGCGGCCTCGACGGCCTCGATCCCGTCCTCGGCTTCGCCGACGATCTCGATCTCCGGCTCGGACTCGAGGATCATCCGGAACCCCGCGCGGACGAGCGCCTGATCGTCCACGATCATCACCCTCACGCTCATGCCGCGCCCCCGGCAACCGGGAGCCGCGCCGAGATCTTGAAGCCTCCGCCCGGCCTCGGGCCGGAGTGCAGCTCGCCGCCGCAGAGGGCGACCCGCTCGCGCATGCCCACGAGGCCGTGACCCGACCCGTCGCCGCCGTTCTCGCTCGATCCGTCGTTCGCCACTTCGATCTCGACATCCTCTCCGGCGTAGCGGACGGCGACCCACGCGTGCGCAGGCCCGGCGTGCTTCAGCGTGTTCGTCAGCGCCTCCTGCACGATCCGATAGGCGGAGAGATCGACGCCGGCCGGAAGCTTCACGGGCGTGCCCTCGACGGTGAGCTCGACCGGGAGGCCCGACTGGCGCACCTGCTCGACGAGCTCCGGCAGGGTGCCGAGCCCGGGCTGCGGCGCGAGCGCGGGCCGCTCCGCGTCGCTGCGCATGATCCCGAGCAGCCGGCGCATCTCCGCCAGCGCCTGGCGCCCCGTCTCCTCGACGGTCATGAGGGCCTCGCGCTCGCGCTCCTGCTCGGGTGTCAGCAGCCGCCGGACGGCGCTCGCTTGCACGGTCATGACGCTGACCGAGTGCGCGAGCACGTCGTGGAGCTCGCGTGTGATCCGGCTGCGCTCCTCCTCGACCGCCTGGCGGGCCTCCTCCTCCGTCCGCCGGGCTCGCTCTTCCGCGAGGCGCGCCCGCTCCGAGTGCCGTGACGCCGCCGCGGAGAGCAGGAAGGTGCCGCAGATGGGGATGCTGACCCAGATCAGCTCCGTCGCGGGCACGTCCGGGGCGCGGAGGAAGACGAGCCACGCGGAACCGAGCAGCGCCCCGAGCGCGACCACGGCCTGGCGCAGATCGAGGAGCGAGCCCGCGACCCACGCGGCGAGCACGAGGACGAGGAACATCGTCTCGGTGTCGTAGGCGGCTCCGGGGTCGAGCAGCGTGAAGGCGACGGCTCCGGCGCCGACCGCGAGCGGCACCGCGAACGGTGCGCTGCGCCGCAAGAGGAGCGAGCCGACGGTGAAGAGCGCGATCGCGGCGAGCCGGAAGCGGTTCTCGTCCAGTTCACGCCAGATCTCGATCTGCGTGATGACCACGGCCGCGAGCGCCAGAGCCTCGAAGGCGTAATCGCGCGCAAGGACCAGGACGCGAAGGGCCACGAAGAAACGGTACTCGACACCTTGGGTCTGCACCATCGTTCGCAGTGACGACCTCGAAATCATCCTGAGGGACGACCTCGAATGACCGGCACGGCCGACGCCCTGCGCGGGTCGCGACGGCCACACTCGATGTCAGGTTCCGACCCGACTCGAAGGAGACGTCACGCGACATGGAAGCAGCACTCGCGCTCGCCCACTCTGATCAGGAGACCAATGCGGCCGGCGTCGTCGTCGCCCGCGACCTCAGCCGCCGCTACGGCGCCGGCGAGACGGCCGTCGACGCCCTCCGAGGGGTGTCGCTCGCGATCCCGCGCGGCCACCTGACCGCGGTCATGGGCCCGTCCGGGTCCGGCAAGTCGACCCTGATGCACATCCTTGCGGGGCTCGACAAGCCGAGCTCCGGCACGGTCCAGATCGACGGCGTCGAGCTGACGACGCTGAAGGACAACGACCTGACCAAGCTGCGGCGGCGCCACATCGGCTTCGTCTTCCAGTTCTTCAACCTGCTGCCGATGCTCACGGCGGAGGAGAACGTCCTCCTGCCGCTCTCGATCGCCGGCGAGAAGCCCGACGCCGCGTGGGTGGCGGAGCTGCTCGAGGCGACCGGCCTCGACGACCGGCGCTCGCACCGGCCTGTCGGAGCTCTCGGGCGGCCAGCAGCAGCGCGTCGCGGTGGCACGTGCGCTCGTCTCGAAGCCGACCGTGCTCTTCGCCGACGAGCCGACCGGCAACCTCGACTCGCAGACCTCGGCCGAGATCCTCGGCCTCCTCCGCGGCGCTGTCGACACCTACGGGCAGACGACGGTGATGGTCACGCACGACCCGCGCGCGGCCACGATCGCCGACCGGATCCTCTTCCTCGCCGACGGCGTCATCGTCAAGGAGCTCCCGCGCTCGTCGCAGGCGGAGATCCTCGAGGTCCTGAGCGAAGTGGCGGGCCGATGAGGCGCGTCGCGCTGCGCGGCCTCGCCGCGCGCAAGCTGCGCTCGATCCTGACCGCGATCGCGATCGTCCTCGGCGTTGCGATGGTGAGCGGCACGCTGGTCCTCACCGACACGATCGACAAGGCCTTCGACTCGATCTTCTCCAGCTCCTACGAGCAGACCGACGCCGTCATCTCCGGGACGAAGCTCGTCGAGTGGTCGCAGACCGGCAAGGCCCAGGTTTCGCCGGACGTGCTCCGGAATGTCCGGGCGCTGCCTGAGGTCGAGGCCGCGGCCGGGACGATCCTCGACATCTCCGGCGACGCGAACCAGGCCAAGATCCTGACCAAGGACGGCGAGCCCATCCAGGGCAACAACCCGACGTTCGGACTGGGAGTCGACCCGGCGGACGAGCGGTTCAACCCCTTCGAGCTCGTCGAGGGGCGCTGGGCCTCGGGCGGGAGCCAGGTCGTGATCGACCTGAACACGGCGGACAAGTACGGCTTTCACGTCGGCGACCGCGTGAAGGTCGCGGGAGAGGGGCCGGTTGGCGCGTACACGCTCACCGGGATCGCCCGCTTCGGCGACGTCGCCAGCCTCGGCGGCGCCACGATCGCGCTCTTCGACGTCGCGACGGCCCGCAAGGTGCTCGACAAGACCGGATTCGACGCGGTCGCGGTCGCAGGCCGGGAGGGCGTCGAAACCCAGAAGCTGATCGACTCGATCCGGACCGCGATCCCTGTCTCCGCACAGGTGCGGACGGGGGCGGAGCAGGCGGCCGAGGACGGCGAGGGCGTGGGCGAGTTCGTCACCTTCATCCGCTACTTCCTGCTCGCCTTCGGCGGCATTGCGCTCTTCGTCGGCGCGTTCGTCATCTTCAACACGCTCTCGATCACCGTCGCGCAGCGGACGAAGGAGCTGGCCACCCTCCGGACGCTGGGCGCCTCGCGGCGCCAGGTGCTGCGCTCGGTGATCCTCGAGGGCTTCGTGCTCGGCGTCGTCGCGTCGGCGATCGGCCTCGCGCTCGGCGTGCTGCTGGCCAAGGGGCTGACGGCCCTGTTCGGCGCCCTCAACCTCGACATGCCGCAGGCGGAGATGGTCTTCCGGTGGCGGACCGTCGTGGTCGCGATGCTGACGGGAACGATCGTCACGCTCGTGGCGTCGATCTGGCCGGCCGTGCGTGCGACCAGGATCGCACCGATCTCGGCCGTTCGCGAGGGCGGGATGATCGTGAAGAAGCCGTCGCGCAAGACGCTCGTCTTCGGCTTGGTCGTCACCGGCCTCTCGGTGTTCGGCCTCGTCTACGGCACGCTCGGCGAGGGCGTCTCGACGGCCGGGCGCGTGCTCGGAATCGGGCTGGGCGCGCTCGGCATCTTCATCGGCCTCGCCGCAATCGCACCCCGCCTCGTCCGGCCGCTCGCCCACGTGGTCGGCCTGCCCGCGGCCCGCCTCGGCGGCGCGGCCGGCCGGCTCGCGCAGGAGAACGCGGTTCGCAACCCGGGCCGAACCGCCTCGACGGCGGCGGCGCTGATGATCGGGCTCACGCTCGTCTCGTTCGTCGCCGTCTTCGGCAAGGCGCTGCTCGAGAGCGACGAGAAGGCGCTCGAGAAGCAGCTCGCCGCGAGCCACGTGATCACCTCGCAGAGCGGCTGGGACACCGTCCCGGTGGGCGCCGGCCGCATCGCAGCGGCGGCGCCGGGCGTGCAGGTCGCGTCCGCGGTCCGGGGCGACCGCGCGCAGAAGCTCGGCGCCGGCGAGGTCGACGTCAGCGGCGTCGACCCGAAGACGATCGCCGGCGCGTACAACTTCGAGTGGCTCGAAGGCTCGTCGGCGTCGCTCGCGACGCTCGCGCGAGGCGACGCGATCGTGCGCGAAGGCGAGGGCCACGTCGGCGACACGCTGCGGCTGATGACGCCGGCAGGCAAGCAGCTCGAAGCGGACGTGCGCGCCGTTTACCGGAAGCACGGCGACCTCGACCAGCTCCTCGGTCAAGTCGTGCTCTCGCAGGCGACCTTCGACGCGAACTTCCCGCGCCCGGGCGACATGCTGACGCTCGTCCAGGCCGACTCGACCGGCGGCCTCGAGCAGGCGCTTGCCGCGTTCCCGGATGCGAACCTGCAGACCGCCGACGAGTTCATCTCGAATCGGACCGCATGGCTCAACGACGTGATGAGCCTCTTCTACGTCCTGCTGGCGCTGTCGGTGATCGTCTCGCTCTTCGGGATGGTGAACACGCTCGTGCTCGCCGTCTTCGAGCGGACGCGGGAGCTCGGGATGCTGCGTGCGGTCGGGATGACGCGGCGCCAGACCCGCCGGATGATCCGGCAGGAGAGCGTGATCACGGCGCTGATCGGCGCGGCGCTCGGGCTCCCGCTGGGCGTCGGCCTGGCGGCGCTCGTGACGCAGTCGCTGGCGGAGTACGGCGTCTCGTTCTCGCTGCCGGTGGGGACGCTCGTCGTCTTCACGGTGGTCGCGATCCTCGCCGGCATCCTCGCGGCGATCGCTCCCGCCCGGCGGGCCTCGCGGCTGAACGTGCTCAACGCGCTCCAGTACGAGTAGCTCGGAGCAACTGCGGTGGTGGGAGAGGGGCGGCCGGGCGGGCCGCCCTTTCTCGTTCCGGATGACGCCGGGTCATCCTCGAGGGTGACCCGGAGCCGGTGGAGATCGTCCTCCCGGGCGGCCCGAATCGTTTCCAGGGCCGACGACGCGGCAAGCGCGGTCGGAAAGACTCACTTCAAGAGAAATCGCTGCAAACCAAGCCAAAAGGGAGAACAGAATGATCCGCAAGGGAGATACGATCGAGAACCCCGTCACCGGCGAGCGCCTCCTCTTTCTGGAGACGTCCCAGGAGACCGGCGGCGAGTACGTCCTCGTCGAGTGCACCGTGCAGCCGAACGGCTTCGTCGCCGCGGCCCACGTCCACCCGCACCAGAGCGAGCGGTTCGAGATCGAGTCGGGCACCGTCGCCTTCAAGCTCGACGGCAAGGAGATCGTCGCCGGCCCCGGCGAGACCGTCGTCGTCCCGGCCGGCAGCTCGCACAAGTTCTGGAACGCCGGTGAGACGGAGGCCGTCTTCGTGACCGAGGTCCGCCCCGCGCTCCAGTTCGAGCGGCTGCTCGAGACGATGTTCGCGCTCGCGAACGACGGCAGGACGAACAAGAAGGGCATGCCGAACCCGCTCCGCCTCGCGGTGATCGCGAACGCGCACTTCGACGACGTGCGCCTCCCGTTCCCGCCGGCCTGGATGCAGAAGGCAGGCCTGGCGATGGGCGCCCCGATGGGCCGCTTGCTCGGCTTCAAGCCCGAGTACGACGGCACCGAGGCCGAGCCCGCGCTCGCGATCTAGGCCTCAGCTGTCCCAACAGGACGTGTCCCAGGGTCTGTCCCCGGGACACGTCCTGTTGCGCCCCCGAAACAGACAACCGCTCTCATCGAAAGGGACGACGATGACTCCGAAGCGACTCCTGCTCACGCTCGCCGCCGCCCTGGTGGTCGCGTGTGCTCTCGCCGGCGGCGCGGCCGCCGCGACCGGCAAGGCGCCGGTGCTCGACCGCGAGCAGGTCGGGCCGTGGGCCACGACGCCGAGCACGACTTGTGCCCCCATCGACGGCGGCTCGGGCCTTGCCGTCGGCTACTCGCTGCGCGGCTTCGCGACGCTGCCGTACTCGAGCGCCAACTTCACCGCGACGGGCACGGCGCGGCTGACGCTGGCCGGCGGGTACGGCTATCTGGCGGCGCTGGACACGAGCTTCACCCTTCCGAGCGGCATCGGCACCGTCACCGGGACGATCACGGCCGGCCCGGCCACGAAGGGCCAGGGCACGTGCTACCCGGACACGGGAGCCGCCGAGCTCGAGATCCGAGGCGCCGTCTACACGGCACAGCTACCCGACGGCACGACCGACACCGGCCTCGTCGACATCCTCGTCTCGACCATGCCGGGTGCGGCTCCGTTCTCCATCGCCTTCGACTCGACCCGCTCCGCCGAGGTCGATGCCGACCGCGACGGGATCTGGGACGGGGACGACAACTGCGAAGTTGCGCCAAACCCGGACCAGCGGGACGTGGACGGAGACTTCGTCGGCGACGCCTGCGACACGTACGACAACCGATCGGCGCTCACGCTCCTCGGTGAGCTCTGGGCCGACACGAAAGCCGTGAAGAACGGCAGCAAGCTGGTCGCGAAGGTCGACCACGCGATCACGGCCCTGCAGGCCGGGCAAGTGGCTGTGGCGTGCACCGACGTCGCCGGCTACATCTCGCAGGTGCAGTCCGCGCGTGGGAAGACGATCCCGGCCTCGACCGCCGACGTTCTGCTCGCAAAGGCGCGACACATCCGCGCCTTGCTCGGCTGCTAGCGCATCACCCCGCGGCCAGCCGCGCGGCCCCGCGAACGGCCTCTTCAGAGGTCGTGGAACGCGGGGCCGCGCGCGCCGCTTGTGTTTCTGAAACACAAGCTCGCTCGCGCGCGGACGGACGCGGTAATACCGCGAGCACGAGCCGGATCAGGGCAAGAAACGCCCGCCGAGGGGCTTGTGTTTCTGAAACACAAGCTCCCGCGCACGCTCAGCGGTCGGCGAAGGCGGCGACGGCGTCGACGACGAGCTTGAGCCGCAGTCCCTCGGCCGTCACCCGGTACTCGACGCGCGGAGGGCGCGCGTCGACGACGCGGCGCTCCAGCATGCCTGCCTCCTCCAGCTCGACCAGACGCTGGGCGAGCGTTCCGGGCGGGATCGCGCCGATCGCCTGCCTGAACTCGTTGAAGCGAGTCGCGCCCTCGTAGGACGCCCAGAGCACCGAGACGACCCAGCGCCGCTCGAGGAGGCCCGCCGCTCGGCGGACCTCCTCGGGCACGGGCTTGCAGCTCTTACACCGCATGGAGCTGGGTGGCCGGCTCGAGCGCCAGATCCAGCACCTCGTCGAGCGACATGACCGGGTGGAAGGTCATCTCCTCGCGAACGTGCGCGGGCACGTCGTCGAGGTCCTGCCGGTTCCGCTCGGGCAGGATCACATCGGTGATCCCGGCGGCATGCGCTGCGAGCACCTTCTGCTTGAGGCCGCCGATCGGGAGCACGCGGCCCTGCAGCGTCACCTCGCCGGTCATACCGATCGTGTGCTTGACCGGCCGGCCGGAGAGCAGCGAGGCGAGCGCGGTCGCCATCGTGATCCCGGCGCTCGGACCATCCTTCGGGATCGCGCCCGCGGGGACGTGCAGGTGGAACGCCCGCTCGAACGCATCCTCGTCGACGCCGAGCTCGGCCGCCCGCGGCCGCAGCGCCGAGAGCGCGATCTGGGCCGACTCCTTCATCACGTCGCCGAGCTGGCCGGTGAGGACGAGCTTGTCGCCCTTCGCCGAGGTCGCCTCGACGAAGAGCACGTCGCCGCCCGTGCCGGTGACGGCGAGGCCGGTGGCCACGCCGGGCACAGCCGTCCGCTCTGCCGCCTCGCGGTAGAACTTCTGCCGCCCGAGCGCGTCGCGGACGCCCTCGATCGTCACCTCGACCGGCGCCTCGATCTTCTCGGCCGCGATCCCGGTGGCCGTCTTCCGGAGGAGCTTGCCGAGCTCGCGCTCGAGCTGCCGCACACCGGCCTCGCGGGTGTAGTCCGAGATCACGATCTCGAGGACGACGTCCGAGACGGACACCTCGTCCTCGCGGAGCCCGTTGCGCTCGCGCTGGCGCGGCCACAGGTAGCCGCGGGCGATGGCGACCTTCTCGTCCGTCGTGTAGCCGTCGAACCGGATCACCTCCATCCGGTCGAGCAGCGCGCCCGGGATCGAGTCCGCAACGTTCGCGGTGGCGATGAAGACGACCTCGGAGAGATCGAGCTCGAGATCGAGGTAGTGATCGCGGAACGAGTCGTTCTGCGCCGGGTCGAGCACCTCGAGCAGGGCCGAGGAGGGGTCGCCGCGCCAATCGGCGCCGACCTTGTCGACCTCGTCGAGCAGGATCACCGGGTTCATCGTCCCGGCGTCCCGCAGGGCGCGGACGAGCCGCCCCGGCAGGGCGCCGATGTAGGTGCGTCGGTGGCCGCGGATCTCCGCCTCGTCGCGGACGCCGCCCAGCGACATGCGGACGAACTCGCGTCCGAGCGCACGGGCGATCGACTCGCCGATCGAGGTCTTGCCGGTCCCGGGCGGGCCGACGAGGGTGAGGATCGCGCCGGAGCGCTTGTCCGGCTCGATGCCGCGCTCCTCGCGCAGCTTCCGGACGGCGATGTACTCGACGATCCGGTCCTTGACGTCCTCGAGCCCGGCGTGGTCCGCATCGAGGACCTCGCGCGTGTGGACGGGATCGAGGCGCTCCTCCGAGCGCTTGCCCCACGGCACGGCGAAGACCCAGTCGAGGTAGTTGCGGATCATCGACGCCTCGGGCGAGCTGTCGCCCTGCCGCTCGAGCCGGGCGAGCTCGCGCTCGGCCTGCTCGCGAACGGCCTCGGGCAGTTCGGCCTCGTCCAGCTTGCGCCGGTACTCGTCGACGACGGACGCGTCGTCCTCGCCGAGCTCCTTGCGGATCGACTCCATCTGGCGGCGGAGGATGTACTCGCGCTGCTGCTTCGCGGCGCCCTCCTCCACGTCCTCGCGGATGCGCCGGCGCACCTGCATCTCGGCGAGCCGCTCCCGCTGGAAGCCGGTCGCGAGCTCGAGGCGCTCCTTGACGTCGAGCGTCTCGAGCAGCTCCACCTTCTGGGCGAAGCTGAGGTCGGGCGAGTAGCCGGCGGTGTCCGCCAGCGCGCCCGGCTCGCTGATCGAGCGGACGAAGGCCGCAATGCGGCCGTCGTCGCCGCGCAGCTCGAGGATCTCCTCGACGACGGCGCGATACTCGGTCTCGAGCTCGCGCATCCGCGCGTCCGACTCCTCCGGATCCGGCCGTTCATCGACCTCGACGCGAAGGCTGCCCTCCGCGTCGGTCGAGGCTGCGCCGGCGACGCCGCGGTACAGGCCGTTGAGCGCCACTGCGCGCGCCCCGCCCGGCAGCCGCACACGGTCGGTCACCTCGGCGACGACGCCGACGCTCGCATAGTCGTTCTCATGACGCGGGACGAGCAGCACCTGCTCCTCGGCCCCGACGTCCACGGTCAGGGTCACGTTCATGTTCGGGAAGACGACGATGTCTTCCAGGGGGACGAGCAGCATCGTGCTCAAACCATCACTCCTTGTACTGGATTGCATACCAGTATCAACTACAGAAAATGTAGTTGTATTCCCGGCCGAGCGTCCAGTTGCCCCTGGACTAAACCTGCGTATGATCGTTGCTCATGCCGAGAGCAACGCCACTCGCTGCCCGGAACGACACGCCGAGGGTCGGCGCCCGCGTTCGCTCGCTCCGACGCGAGCGGGGCCTGACGATCGAGCAGCTGGCGGCCGCGACGGGGCTGACGAAGGGCTTCATCAGCCAGCTGGAGCGGGATCGAACAGCCCCCTCGCTCTCCTCGATCGCGCGGATCTGCGACGCGCTCGGCGTCCGTCTCTCCCACATCTTCGAGCGCGAGCCCGCGCCGGCCCTCGTCCGGCGCCACGAGCGCCCCAAGGTCGACACCTACTTCCCGACCGAGAACCACCTGCTCTCCTCGCGCGACGAGGAGCGGTTCCAGGCGATCGAGTCCGAGGTCGCCCCGGGAGCGGGCGCCGGTGACGAGCTCTACTCGCTCCCCGGCGAGATGGAGTTCGTCTACGTGCTCGAGGGCAGCCTCGTGCTGCAGGTCGCCGACGAGACCCACGTGCTCGAGCAGGGCGACGCGATCACGTACCCGCTCTCGAAGCCACACACCTGGAAGAACGCCTCCGACACCGAGTCCCTCCGCGTGCTCTGGGTGTCGGTCCCCAACCCGTACTAGCTCTAGCGCACGAAGCGCTGCAGCGAGAACAGCGCGACGCGGCCGGCGAGCTCGTCCGCGCGCCGTGTGCGCCACGTCATCACCGTCGCGACCAGAGCGCCGCCCTCGTAGGCGACGACGCCGTTGTCGTGACGGGCGTCCGTGAGCCAGCCCGCTTTGTGCAGCACGGCGACGGCCGGGTCGAAGAACCTGTCGAGCTTGCCACGGTCGGTGACCTGCGCGAGCAGCCAGAGCAGATAGCGCGCCTCGGAGCCGGTCACGCCGAGCCGCAGCAGCGGCCCTCGCCCGGCCGCGGCGAGGTAGACCGTGCGGGCGAGGCGCGCGAGGTCGGCGGCGGTCGTGTACTTGCCGACGCCGAACGCGGGCTGGCTCTCGACGCGGATCGGGATCGGCGACCCCGCCGCGGGCCGCCGCGGCCTCTCGTAGCCCCCGTACATCAGCGAGTCCGTCAGCCCGAGCGCACGCATCGTCTCGTTGACCCGGTCCGACCCGGCCGCGGTCGAGCCGCCGAGCCAGACCTCGAGCGCGTTTGCGGCCTCGTTGTCGGAGCTGACGAGCATCTTGGCGAGCAGACCGCCGACGCCCGAGCTCGGCGACGGTTTGCCGTGGAGGTTGCGCAGCACCGTGACCGCGATCGCGAGCTTCAGTGTCGAGCCTGCCGGAAAGCGGGCCTTCGCGTTCCACGCCGCTCCCTCCCCGGTGCGGAGGTCCTGGACGTAGATCCCGCTCGTGCCCCCGTGCTCGTCCGCGAGCCGCCGCAGTGTCCGGCCGAGCGTGGCATCGAGCCGCGGCGCGCGCAGGAGCGGGTCCGCGTCCGGCGGGAGCGCGAAGACCGGCCGGACGCTGCTCGTCGACCGGCGGTTGAGGCCGTCGATGGCGGTGACGGCGACGCTCGTCGACCCCGGGACGAGGCGCACGTTGACCGAGAAGGTGCGACCGCGGACCGGCTCGACGGCGGCGACGTAGCGTCCGGCCTTGACGATGATCCGCTCCGTGCCGCGCGGCACCGTCCCGGCGACGAGGCCGAAGGACACCTCGCGCGGCGCGGGGGCCACGATCGCCGGAGGAGGGAGGGCCGGGGCGTCGATCATGCTTGCATCATGGCGCGTCCGACCCGCATTCTCGCCCATCTCGACCTCGACGCCTTCTTCGCGGCGGTGGAGGAGCTGGAGCAGCCGGAGCTCCGCACGAAGCCGCTCGTCGTCGGCGGCGACCCGCGAGGCCGCGGCGTCGTCTCGACGGCGAACTATGTCGCCCGACGGTTCGGGATCCACTCGGCAATGAGCTGTGCCGAGGCATTCCGGCGCTGCCCGAGCGCCGTCTTCGTCCGGCCTCGGCACACGCTCTACCGCGAGTACTCGCAGGCGGTCTGGGCATCCGTGCGGGAGGTCGTCCCGCGCGTCGAGCGGACCGGGCTCGACGAGGGGTACCTCGACTTCGCGGGACTGGCGGCGAACTACACCCGAGCGCGGGCGGTCGCGGAGGCGGTGCAGGTGTCCGTCGGCGCGGCGACGAGCCTGTCCTGCTCGCTCGGCGTCGCGCCGACGAAGGTCGTGGCCAAGGTCGCGTCCGACCGGCGCAAGCCGGGCGGGATCACGGTCGTGCCCGCAGGAACCGAAGGAGCGTTCCTGGCGCCGTTCCCGGTCCGGGCGCTCCCGGGCGTCGGGCCTCGCGCCGAGGCACGGCTGGCGGCGGCGGGCGTGACGACCATCGGGGCGCTCGCCGCGCTCCCGGATCCCGACCTGCGCGCGCTGCTGACCGGCCAGGTCGGCCGGATGCTGCGCGACCGCGCGAACGGCATCGACCCGCGTGGGCTCGAGGACACCGCCGAGCGGATCTCGATCTCCGTCGAGGAGACGTTCGAGCGCGACCTGCACGACCGCGCGCTCCTGCACGCCGAGCTGCGACGGATGGCGGAGCGCCTCGGCGCGTATCTCCGACGCGACGGGCTCTCCGCCCGCACGGTGACGACGAAGCTCCGCTACGGAGACTTCTCGATCCGGAGCCGGTCGACGAGCCTCGACGTCGGCATCGACGACCCGGCGAGGATCGGCGACCTCGCCTGCGCGCTGCTCGACCGCGGCCTGCGCGACCGGCCGGGTGCGCTGCGACTCGTCGGCGTGGGCCTCTCGGGCCTCTCCGACTACCGGCAGCTGACGCTGGACGAGCCGGGGCTAGCGGTCGGCGCCGAATAGCTCGCGCGTGTCGCCGGCAGCGACGTCCGCCGGCGTACGGCCGTCGCCGTCGCGCGCCGCCGCGTCGGCTCCGTACTGGAGCAGCAGCTCGGCCGTGCCACGCTGATCGAAGCGGGCGGCGAGGTGGAGCGGTGTCGAACCGTCTGCGGCGCGAGCGTGGACGAGCGACGCGTCGGCGGCGAGCAGCTCCTCGAGCCCGCGCGTCCGTCCGACAGCGGCGGCGTCGAAGACGTCGAGCGCCGGGTTGGCGTCGAGGATCGTCTCGACGAGGTCGGCCTGGCCGTTCGCAAGCGCGTACAGCACGGGCGAGAGCCCAGCCTCGTTACGCTCGCCCGCCCGGTCCGGATCTTGGTCGAGCTCGTCGCGCACGGCGTCCCCGTCCCCTGCCGCGATCGCGTCGAAGAGGCTCATCCGCGCAGCACCGGCCGGGTCAGGCAGGTCGGCCCGCCGTCGCCCTTGCGCGAGATCTCGTCGCCCTTGTAGACGAGCACCTCCACGCCCGCGGCCTCCATGCGCTGCCGCGTCCGGTCGTTGCCCTCGAGCGCGAGCGCCAGCCTCGGCCCGAGCGCGAGCACGTTCGGCCCCATCGACTCGAACTCCTCGTCCGGCACCTCGACCAGCTCGATTCCGCGCTCGGCGAGGAGCTCCAGCAGCCGCACCGGAGCCAGGCGCGGGTAGACGAGCGCGAGATCGTCGTCGAGGGGCGAGATCAGGCTCATCAGGTGCATCACCTCGGCGCGTCCGTTCCAGTGCGGCAGGTCGTAGGACAGCACCTCGACATCGGGGAAGGCCGCCTGCAGCTGCTCGACGCCCGACGCATTCGTGCGGTACCCGCGCCCGACCAGGAGCGTGTCGCGGTCGAGCCAGAGCGTGTCGCCGCCGTCGATCGTCCCCGGAGCCTCGATGCGGGCGGCGACGGGGACACCGGCATCAGCGAGGTCGGCCTCGAGCGCGCCCGGCTCCCCCAGCCGGCCGTCTTTCCCGGGCCGGAGCAGCACCGCCCCCTGCTCGCCGACGAGGACGGGGTCGTAGGCGTAGATCGCGTCGGGGTTGCCGCGCTCGCCCTCGGCCACGATCACCTCGGCGCCCGCACTCGCGAGGATCTCGCGCAGCGCCTCGTGCTCGGCTGCAGCGGCGGCGAGATCCGGCTCGGCGCGCCAGCCGTACTCGCGCCAGCGGTCCGCGTCGGCCGGCTGCGGCGGGCGCACGAGCACGCGCCGGAGCGGCGAGGTCATCGAGCGGGCGCCGTAGGAGCTCATGGGAGCCGGAACGCTAGCTCACCGTCCCAAGGCGAGCCGGCCGTGATCGAGTCGCCGACCGCGGCCGACATGGATTTGCCGCTCGTCGGCGCGCATGATCATCGGATGACCATCTATCACGACGCCAGCCGCGGCTGGCAGGACCGCTTCGATACGCGCCGTCTTGCCGACCGGATCGAGGACCGGATCGTGCACGACGCGATCGACGCAGACGACCGCGCCTTCATCGAGGCGCGCGACATGTTCTTCCTGGCCACCGCCGACCAGGACGGCTTTCCGACGTGCTCGTACAAGGGCGGCGACCCGGGCTTCGTCCGCGTCATCGACGAGCACACGATCGCGTTTCCCGTCTACGACGGCAACGGCATGTTCCTCTCGCTCGGGAACCTGACGCTGAACCCGCGCGTCGGCCTGCTCTTCATCGACTTCGAGGGACAGAAGCGGCTGCGGCTCGACGGCCTCGCGCGCGTCGAGGACGGCGACGCGCTGCTCGGGGAGTACGAGCGTGCGCAGGCGATCGTGCGCGTCGAAGCGCTGCGCGTCTATCCGAACTGCCCGCGCTACATCCACAAGCTCCGGCTCGTCGAGCGCTCCCGCTTCACGCCACGCGCCGACTGCGAGCCGCCGGTGCCGGACTGGAAGCGGCGGGAGTGGGCCAGGGATGTGCTCGCGGCCGGTGACCCGGCGAACGAGTCCTAGCTCGCGATCCTGAGCTGCTGCGCCATGCGGTCGTGCTCGGGCGTGCCCGGCTCGAGCCGCTCGAGCGCGTCGCTCCAGGCCGCCCTCGCCGCGGCGTCATGGCCCTGGCCGCGGTGGAGCGCGCCGAGGTTCGCCAGGACCCGGCCGGCGCCGTGGCTGTCGCCGATCTCGGTGAGGAGCGCGACCGCCGTCTCGTAGGAGTCGAGTGCACCGGCCTCGTCGCCCATCCGCGCCTGGGTGAGTCCGAGTCCGTTCAGCGTCAGCGCCGCGCCGTGCGCGTCGTCGAGCGTCCGGAAGATCGCCAGCGCCCGCTCGCCCGCCTCGACCGCCTCGGTCAGCTGCTCCTCCGCGCGCAAGACGGCCGCCTGCTGGCTCAGGCGCATCGCTTCGCGCCGGTCGGGCGCCGCCGGCCGCGCGGTTCGCCTTGCAGCCAGCTCCCGACCTCGCGACTCGACGCCGGTCATCGCCGCGCCTCCGGCGGCAACTGCGCGCTTCATCCCGCCCGCGGCCCTCCGGTGTGCCGCGGCACCGCGCTGCCGCGCCGATTCGCCCTTCGCGGACCAGTCGACGCCGGCGATCCTGGTGGATGCGGCCCGGGACGCGCCGAGCACGCGTCCACTCGCCCGACCGAGTCGTGGCTTGACCGCGCCCGCCAGGGCGCGGCCCTGCAGCCCGACGACCGCGATCAGGAGCAGCCCGCCGACGACGATCACGACGAACGGGACGGTGAAGCCGATGGCGACGAGCAGCGCGCCCCAGAAGAGGCAAATCGCGCCGAGCACGGACAATCGTCTTTCGTTTTGCGAGAGCTCTCGCGACATCGTCGCACCCCCTTCTCCGGACGGCTCCAGCTGTTTCTGTTCGCGCCGCCGGACGACGCTCCTGCGGCGTAAAGGCTAGAGGATGAGCCGCCGATGCCGCGCGAGAGCGGTGAGGACGGCGTCGACGTCGGCGGCGGTGTTGTAGAGATGGAGCGAGATCCGCAGGCTGGAGTCGCGCTCCGAGGCGACGATGTCGTCAGTCCCGAGCGCGGCGACGAGCGCGGGCGCGTCGGTCGAGCGGACGCACACGAGCGGGCCGCGCGGCGGCGCCGCGACCTGGGCGCCGAGCTCGTCGAGGCCGGCGAGCAGCCGGTCGACGAGCCCGCGGACGTGCTCCTGGATCGCCGGGACACCCGCCTCCAGGATCAGGTCGATGCCCGCGAGGCCGCCGTAGATACTCGGCACCGGCGGCGTGCCTGCGTCGTAGCGGCGCGCCGTCGGGTGCGGGCGGTAGCTCGCGATCTGCATCTCGAAGATGTTCTCGTCCGCGAACCAGCCGGTCTGCGTCGGCAGGCGGCGGCGCACCTCGTCGCCGACGTACATGTACGCCAGCCCCGCCGACGCGAGCAGGTACTTGACCGTGCCTCCGACGACGACGTCCGCGAGGTCCGCCGCCCGGAGCGGCAGCGCGCCCGCGCCCTGGTAGGCGTCGACGAGCATCAGCGCTCCGTGCTCCCGTGCAACCTCGCCGATCGCGGCGACGTCGTGCACCTTGCCGGTGCGGAAGGAGACAAAGGTCGAGCAGACGAGCGCCGTCCGCTCGTCGACCGCGGCCGCGTATGCCTCCGGCTCGGGCTCGACCTGGACGACCTCGGCGCCGCGCAGCTCCTGTGCGTGCGCGATCTGGCCGACCGTCGGGAACTCGTTCTCCGAGATGACGATCCGGTTCCGCTCGCCGTGGAAGTCGAGCGCCGAGACGAGCGCGCTGACGGCGGCGGAGACGGAGGTCTGGATGGCGACCTCGTCCGCCTGCACGGAGAGGAGGTCGGCGAAGCGGCCGCGGATCGCCTCCGAACGCTCGACCCAGTGGTCCCACTCCGCCCCGTTCGCGTCCCAGCCGTCGAGGTACTCCTCGTAGGCGGCGCGAACGGAGTCGGAGAGCGCCCCCTGCGAGCAGGAGTTGACGTAGACCTTGTCGCGGAAGACCGGGAACCGTCCCCGGATCGCTTCACCGACCAAGCAGGCCACCTCGCGTTCCTGGCGCGCCGCTCGCGGTGCGTAGGCCGGTGGAACAGTACGGAGGTACGGGCCGCCGGCTGGAGCGCCGCGAGCGGCGCGAGGCTGCGCCGGAGGCCGGCTCCGCCGGCCGGGAGGCGCAGCCGTCCAGGGGCGCGAGGTCACCGACCAAGGTAGGCCTTGCGGAGGTCCTCGTCCTCGAGCAGGTCCTTCGCCTTCCCCTCGAGGACGACGCGGCCGGTCGAGAGCACGTAGCCGCGGTCGGCGATCGAGAGCGAGACGTTTGCATTCTGCTCGACCACGAGCATCGCGACGCCGGAATCGTGCACCTGCTTGATGATCTCGAAGCTCCGCTCGACGAGGATCGGCGCGAGCCCCATCGACGGCTCGTCCATCAGCAGCAGCTTCGGCTTCGACATCAGCGCCCTGCCCATCGCGAGCATCTGCTGCTCGCCGCCTGAGAGCGTCCCGGCCAGCTGCTTCCGCCGCTCGTGGAGAAGCGGGAAGAGGCCGTAGACCCGCTCGAACTCCTCCCTCAGGTCAGCCTTCGGGCGCAAGTAGGCGCCCATCTCCAGGTTCTCGAGCACCGTCATCGGCGCGAAGACGCGGCGGTTCTCCGGCACGATCGCGAGCCCGCGGGCGATCCGGTGGGCTGTCGGCCGCTGCGTGACCTCCTCTCCGGCGAACCGGACCGAGCCCCGTCGCGGCGACACGATGCCCAGAATCGTCTTCAGCGTCGTCGACTTGCCCGACGCGTTGCCGCCGAGGAGGCAGACCAGCTCGCCCTCGCCGACGACGAGGTCGACGGCCTGCAGGATGTGGATCTGGCCGTAGTACGTGTCCACGGCCTCCAGCTGCAACAGCGGCGCCCGCCCGTTCACTTGGTCGCGACCGCCTTCGTGCCCAGGTATGCCTCGACGACGCGGGGATCGGTCGCGACCGCCTCGAACGACCCCTCCGCGATCTTGACCCCGTGGTCGAGCGCGACGACCCGGTCGGAGATCCCTTCGACGACGTGCATGTCGTGCTCGATCACGAGGATCGTGTGGCCGCCGTCGGTGCGCAGCTTGGCGATCAGCTCGGTGATCTCGTGCGTCTCCTTCGGGTTCATCCCGGCCGCGGGCTCGTCGAGCAGCAGCACGCGCGGGCCGGTGGCGGTCGCCCGCGCGATCTCCAGCCGCCGCCGGTTCGCGTACGAGAGCGAGTACGCGGGCTGGTTCCAGCGGTAGCCCATCAGCCGCTCGCCGAAGAAGGCCAACTTCTCCTCCGCAAGCTGCGAGATCTCCCGCTCCTCGCGCCGCATCGACGGCGTCCGCAGCATCGAGCGGATCACTCCGGCCTTCGTCCGCCCGTAGGCGGCCGCCATCACGTTCTCCTTCACGGTCATGTTCAGGAACAGCCGCAGCGTCTGGAACGTGCGGGCGACACCGCGCTGCGTGATCGCGTGCGGCGGCAGGCCGAGGAGCGAGCCGCCGTCGAGGAGGATCTCACCGTGGTCGGGCCGGTAGACGCCGGTGATCAGGTTGAAGAGCGTCGTCTTCCCGGCCCCGTTCGGGCCGATCACGCTGACGATCTCGCCCTGGTCGACGTGCAGGTCGAGCCCGTCGATCACCTGCAGGCCGCCGAACGCCTTCGAGATCCCCTTCAGCTCGAGGATGCGATCACGCTGAGCGCTCATACGATCTCCACCCGCGAGGTCCCGAGCAGACCCTGCGGCCGCCAGCTCATCAGCACGACCAGGAGCGCGCCCAGGAGCAGGATCCTGGTGATGCTCGGCTCCGTCACGAGCCGGTTCTCCCAGACGAATGCAGCCAGGTAGAGCGTCGGCACGAGCAGAATCGTCCGCCAGATCCCGCGCACCTCCGTGAGGGCCAGCAGCGCGACGATCAGGAGGATGAAGCCGGCGTTCCCGAGGCGGGTCGGGTCGATCGGATGCACGACCCAGCCGTCGAGCAGATCGGAGAAACGGCCGCCCTCGATCGAGCCGGACGTCCAGGCGGGCCGGAAGGCCTCGGCCAGCTGGTAGACGACGATCCCGAAGACGATCGTCGCCCCTGCGACCAGTGCGAGCCGCTTCCACGGCCGCACGAGCGCGATCAGCCCGAGCCCGATCGCTGCGTAGAAGAGCGCGCGCGCGTTGCTCGGGTCGCGCAGGAGCTCCAGCGAGACGTTGATCGTGATCGCGCCGATCACGACGCCGGGGATGCTGCCGGCGCCGCCGAGGATGACCATCGCGTACACGGTGATCAGCAGCGGCAGGTCGAAGTTCTGCGGGAAGACGCCGAGCTGCAGCGAGGCGAAGATCGCCCCCGTCAGCCCAGCCGTCGCGGCGCCGAACATGAACGCGAGCAGCTTCAGCCGGTTGACGGGCATGCTCATCAGCTCGGCTGCCAGCGGGTCCTCCCGGAGCGCCCGCCAGGCGCGGCCGGTGCGCGAATCGTTGACGAACCAGAGCGCGACCACGACGACGGTGAAGACGCCGAGCGAGAGCCAGAGGTAGCTGCGCACCGAGTTGAACTCGTAGCCGAGGATGCTGATCGGGTCGATGTCGGTGATCCCGTTCGGGCCGCCGGTGAAGTCGGTCGGCCCGTCGTTCCACGGCAGCTTGATCCGGTCGGCGTTCGTCGCGAGGACGACGTAGATCTGGGCGAAGAAGAGCGTCACGATCGCGAGGTAGTCCCCGAGCAGGCGACGCGAGGGCAGGCCGAGCAGCAGGCCGAGGAGCGCGGAGCTGACGATCACGATCGCGACCGACGCGAGCGCCGGGAAGTGGAGGTCGAACTGATCCGAGGAGAGGAGGGCGTAGCTGTAGGCGCCGAAGCCGTAGAAGGCGATGAAGCCGAGGTCGAGGAGTCCGGCCCAGCCGACCACCACGTTGAGGCCCAGCGCGAGCAGCGCGAAGAGGACGGTGTTGACCGCGACCCGGATCACGTAGTCGGAGCTGGAGACGAACGGGACGAGCGCGGACACGGCGACGGCGGCCGCCAACAGCGCCCACCACGGCAGCCGCTCGGCCTGCTGGACGAGCGGTGCGAGTCGGCCGCCGCGAAGACCCGCACGCTCGCCGTGGCGTGCGACCCATTCGTCGACACCGATCTTCGGGCCCTCTGGGGTTCCCTCGACTTCGCTCATAGGCGGCACTCTCGCCTATGAGCGAGGGGAGGGGGTGCGGGGGAACCGGGAGGTTCCCGCAGGCGACAAGAAGGGGGCCTGTGGGGGAAACATGGTTTCCCCCACGGGAGTGAGCCGAAGGCGAACGACGCTCATACCTTCTGGATGTCCGCCTTTCCGAGCAGGCCGCTCGGGCGCAGCAGCAGCAGCACGATCAGGATCGAGAAGACGAAGACGTCCTGGAACGTCGACGAGACATAGCCGGTGATGAACGCCTCGGCGAGGCCGATCAGGAGGCCGCCGAGCATCGCGCCGGGGATCGAGCCGATCCCGCCCACGACCGCCGCCGTGAAACCCTTGAGGCCCGCGATGAAGCCCATCAGGTGGTAGACCTTGTAGAAGACGAGGCCGACCATGACCCCGGCCGCGCCCGCGAGCGCCGAGCCGATGAAGAACGTCGCGACGATGACGCGGTCGACGTCGATCCCCTGCATCGCCGCCGCCTCCCGGTCGAAGGCGGTCGCACGCATCGCCTTCCCGAGCCGGGTGCGGGCGACGAGCAGCGTCAGCGCGAACATCAGCGCGAAGGCGGTCAGGATCACCGCGATCCGGACGACCGAGATGTTCAGCGGCCCCCAGTGGATCCCCGTGGCGAGGTCGATGTACTCGTAGGTCTCGTAGCTGCGGAAGTCGGCGCCGAAGAGCAGGAGCGCGCTCGACTGGAGGAAGAAGGAGACGCCGAGAGCGCTGATCAGCGGCGCGATCCGCGGCGCGTTCCGCAGCGGCCGGTAGGCGAAACGCTCGATCGCGACTCCGAGCAGCCCGGAGCCGACCATCGCGACCGCCAGCATCATGAGGATCAGCGCGACGACGTTGATCGAGACCTCGAGCGCACCGCCGAAGACGGTGAGGATCCCGAAGCCGGCGAACGCCCCCATCATGTAGACCTCGCCGTGGGCGAAGTTGAGCAGCTTCAGGATCCCGTAGACCATCGTGTAGCCGAGCGCGATCAGCGCGTAGACGCTGCCGAGCGTGAGGCCGTTCACGATCTGCTGGACGAAGAAATCCCAGTCCACCGCGTGACCTTCTCAGAAAGGCGGGCGGCGGAGCCGCCCCTTTAGGGGTCTTCGCGCGGAGGGGGGATCTGCTCCCGCAGATCCCCCCTCCTTGCGCCTAACCAACCAGCGTCTTCTTGCCGCCGGCGCCGATCTTGAAGATGTAGAACTTCGCACCCTTGACGTCACCGCGGGCGGTGAACTGCAGGTTGCCGCCGAGGATGGTCTTCGGGATGAAGGTCGTCCGGAGGGCCGTCTGCACCTCGGCCCGGGTGGCGTTCCCGTCTGCACACGCCTTCTTGATCGCCGCGATCGCGGCCTGCGTCGCCACGTAGGTGGGCGGCCCGAAGTTCGAGACGAACTTCTTGCCGTAGCCGCGGATGAAGGCGGCGTTGCCCTTGATCCCACGGATGTCCGGAGCGAACGCGACCACGTAGGAGCCCTGGATCTTGAAGTCGCCGGAGTCGAGCCCGTCCGAGCCGACGATGACGGCGCTCTTGCCCTGCTCCTTCATCTGCTGCCCGAAGATCTGGCCGTTGGCCGCGATCTGCCAGGGCAGGTAGACCACGTCGATCTCGTCGCCGATCTTGGAGACGAGCGACGAGAAGTCGGTCACCTTCTGGTTGACCGAGTTCCGCGTCACCTTGACGCCGCCGGCCCGGAGGTTCGCCTGCACGCCGTTCGCGAGCGGCCTCGAGTAGGCGGTCTGGTCGTCGACGATGAAGACCTCCTTGGCCTTCAGCACCTGGCGGATGTACTTCGCCGTCGTCGGTCCCTGCACGCTGTCGTTCGGGACGACCCGGAAGAAGTTCGGGATCGAGCCGTTGGTCAGGGATGTGCGGGTGGCCGAGCCGGAGATGAACGGCAGGCGCTGGGCCTTGCGGTAGATCGGCGCGACCGCGAGCACCTCCTGGCTGCCGGCCGGGCCCACGACCGCGAGGACGTTCGCGTCCGCGTGGAGCTTCGTCCCGGTCGTCGACGCCTGTGCCGGATCGAGCTGCGTGTCCTGCTGGAGGAGCTTGATCGTCCCGCCGCCCAGCTTCTTGATCGCGTACTGCGCGAAGCCGAGCTGCTCCTTGCCGATGAAGGCTGCGTCACCCGTGATCGGTCCCTGGAAGCCGATCGTCGGGTTGTCGCAACCCGCGTTGGGGGCCGCGGTTGCTGTCGGAGCGTCGACCCGCGCCAGCGCCGTCGCCGCGAGCGCGAGCGACACGATGGCGAGCAGCCCGACAGAGGCTGCTCCCTTCCTTTTCCTACCGTGCATTCCATGCCCTCCTGTTGTTGGCATCGACTAAGACGTGGAAAGCAGTTCCGAGTTGTCCTCGTACGCGCGTGAAGCGGGATCGCCCGACGGATGGAAGACGCCGAGGATGCGCATCACGCCCGGCCCGGTGTTCTCGATGCAGTGCACCTGCTCGGGCGGCAGGTGGAAGCAGGATCCCGGCCGGAGCGGGATCGACTCGCCGCCGACGTGCGCGAAGCCCTCGCCCTCGACGATGTAGCCGAGCTCGTCGTAGCTGTGGCTGTGATCCGGCGCCCGGCACGGCTCCACGATCCCGACGAACTGGGTCGCGTCCATGCAGCCTGCGTCCTGGTTGACGAGGTAGCGGAACGTGCGCTTCGCGTCGGCGCGCAGCTCCGGCCGGTCGGCGAACCGGACGACCACCTCGCGCGGCGAACGGTAGACCTGCTCGACCGGCACGGTCGACGAGACGAGCAGCAGCTCGTCCGGGCCTTCGTTGTCGACCGTGTACGTCTCGCCTGCGCGGACGTAGACGCCGCTGTCGGGCTCGAGCTCGTACGGATCCCCCTCGAGCTCGAGCGTCCCGCTGCCGGACACGACGAAGAGGAGCTCGTCCCGCCTCTTGTCGCCGCGCGGGAGCGAGCGCCCCGCCGCATAGCGGGTCACATGCTGCTCGAGGAGCAGAGAGCCGTTGTGGGCGCCCAGCACGACCTTCTCGAGGGCGGTGTCCCCCTCGAGGCGCCGTCCCGCGACGCCCTCTTCGGCGACGACGAACGTGTGCCGCATGGCCGCATCTCACCTGCTGGCCGGTGTCATGTCAACCGCCGCGAAAACGCAGTGTCATAAGTCGTGTGGTCACCTAGACTCGGCGTGTGAACGTCGTCGAGGCGGTGGACCTCCGTCGCACCTACCGGATCACGACGGGGACCCTCCGACGACGCTCGCGCGAGATCGAGGCGGTCCGCGGCGTCAGCTTCTCGATCCGCGAGGGCGAGCTTTTCGGGCTGCTCGGCCCGAACGGCGCCGGCAAGACGACCACGATCAAGATGCTGAACACCCTGCTGATCCCGACCGGTGGGACTGCGCGGGTGCTCGGCTTCGACGTCGTGCAGGACGCGCGGCGGATCCGGGAGCGGATCGGCTACGTCTTCGGCGGCGACCGCGGTCTCTACGAACGGCTCTCCGCGCTCGACAACCTCCGCTACTTCGCCGAGCTCTACGGCGTCGAGCCTCGCCGCCAGCGCGCCCGGATCGACGAGCTGCTCGCACTCGTCGGGCTCCACGGCCGCGAGGGGGAGCGCGTCGAGGGCTACAGCCGCGGCATGCGGCAACGGCTGCACATCGCCCGTGGGCTCCTGCACGACCCGCCGGTCCTCTTCCTCGACGAGCCGACGATCGGGGTCGACCCCGTCGGTGCGCGCGAGCTGCGCGCGCTGATCGCCTCGCTCACCGCGCAGGGCAAGACGGTGCTGCTGACGACGCACTACATGTTCGAGGCCGACTCGCTCTGCGACCGGATCGCCGTGATCGCGAAGGGCGAGATCGTGGCGCAGGGGACGCCGCAGCAGCTGAAGGCGCGGGTCGAGCAGAGTGGCGTCGTCGAGGTCGAGGTCTTCGGGATCGACGAGGCGTCGGTGCGCCGGATCGAGGCGCTCCCGGGCGTGCTCACCGTCACGGTCGAGGAGCAGGAGCAGAAGCAGCTCCTGATCGTGCAGACGGCTCCCGGGGCCGAGCTGACGCATGTGATCCTCGCCCAGCTGCGCTCGGTCTCGGTCGGCCGGGTCGCATCGCGCGAGCCGACGCTCGAGGACGCGTACGTCCAGCTCGTGACCGCGTGAGCCGACTCGCACGCCTCGTCTGGCTGGGCGTGGTCTTCCACTTCAGGCACCTCTCGCGGAACGCGTTCGCGGTGACGACGACCACGATCTGGCCGCTCGTCTACGCGACGCTCGCCTACTTCATGTTCGAGGCCGGAAGCGAGCCGGAGACGCTGCTGCTCGCCTCGCTCGGCGCGGCCGTGATGGGGATCTGGTCGGTCACGACGGTCGACGCCGCCGACTCGATCCAGCGCCAGCGCTGGCTCGGCGTGCTGGAGCTGCTCGTCGCCGCCCCGGCGCCGTTCTGGGCCGTGCTGCTGCCGATCACGATCGCATCCTCCGCGATCGGGGTCTACTCGCTCGCCTCGACCCTGCTCTGGGGCCGGTTCGTCTTCGGGATCCCGCTCGAGTTCGAGCAGCCGCTCGTGTTCGCGCTCGCGATCCCGCCGACGATCGTCTCGATCGGGCTGCTCGGCTTCGTGATGGCGTCCGTGATCGTCCGCTTCCGCGCCGGCTGGGCGGTCGGGAACATGTTCGAGTACCCGGTCTGGCTCGTCACCGGCCTCCTGATCCCGGTCGCGCTCCTGCCCGCGTGGGTCGAGCCCATCTCGTGGCTCCTCGCCCCGACCTGGGGGATGCGGGCGCTGAGCGACGCCGCGTTCGCGGGTGGGTCGCCGTTCGTGGACATCGCGATGTGCCTGGTGCTCAGCGCCGTCTACACCGTCGTGGGGTCGATGCTGCTCGGCCGCTTCCTCGAGTCGGCGCGGCGGCGCGCCACGCTCTCGCTGACGTGACGGCGCTCCGGGTCGCGCTCCTCGGGGGGCTGCTCAGCTTCCGGGGCCTCTTCAGCTGGCTGCATCCCGCCCTCTTCGTGCCGACCATGATCGTGCCGCCCCTGTTCCAGGTGCTCTTCTTCGCCTACCTCGGCCGGGCGGCCGAGCTCGAGACGGACACGTTCTACGTCGTCGGCAACTCGATCCAGCTGGCGGCGTTGCCGGGTCTCTTCGCGATGAGCCATGCGATCGCGGGCGAGCGGCGCATGCACACGCTCGCGCACCTGCTCGCGTCGCCGGCGAGCCGCGTGGCGCTCTTCCTCGGCCGTAGCCTGCCGGTGATGGCGATCGGGATCGTCGTCTCGCTCTCGAGCTTCGTGTTCGGCGCGCTGGTTCTCGACGTCGAGCTCTCCGCCGGCTCGCTGCCGCTGCTCATGCTGACGATGGCCGCGGCGGCGTTCTCGTGCACGGCGCTCGGGCTGGCGCACGCGGCCGTCTCGTTGCGCGTGCGCGAGCTCGCCGTCTTCTCGAACCTCGTCTTCGCCGTGCTCCTGGTCTTCTGCGGCGTCAACGTCCCGCTCGACGACCTCCCCGGCTGGATGAGCACGATCGCGCAGGGCCTGCCGGTGACGCACGCGGTCGAGGCCGGACGCGAGGCCGTCGCCGGCGCGACGCTCGCGGACGTCGGCGGCCTGCTGGCGACGGAGCTCACGATCGGGTGCGCGTACCTCGTGCTCGGCCTGGCGCTGCTCCGCTACTACGAGCATGTCGCGCGCCGGAAGGCGACGCTCGAGCTGACCTGAGCGACAACGGGAGTAACCAGGGACTGTCCCTGGTTACTCCCGTTGTCTAGAGCTCGAAGACCTCGAAGTCCTTTCCGAGCACGTGCACGGCGACGTTCCGCACCGGCACCGGCCCCAGCTCGCCTGCGAAGCTCCCGCGGTGCGCGTGGCCGTGGAGGACGAGGTCGGGCCGATGCGCGCCGATCGGCTGCGCGAGCCGCGAGGAGCCGAGGAAGGCCCAGATCGTCTCCGGCTCGCCGACGAGCGTCTCCGGAATCGGTGCGTAGTGGAGCAGGACAACGCGGCGGTGGCAGCCGGACACCTGCTCGAGGCCGGCCTCCAGCGCCTCCACCTCCCGGGTCGTCTCGGCGTAGACCTCCCGCAGGAGCGGCTCGCCGAAGTCCGGCAGCTCGGCGCCCGGGAACCCGCCGACGAAGCCCTTGCCGCCGACGATGCCGAGCTCGAGCCCGCCGACCTCGTGGACGGCGAAGTCGCGCTGGAGGACGCTGACGCCGGCCTCCTCCAGGACCGCGATCACCTCGTCGCACCGGTTCGCGTGGAAGTCGTGGTTGCCGAGCACTGCGAAGACCGGGGTGTCGAGGGGCCGGCAGGCGTCGGCGAGCACGGCCGCCTCCTCCGGCTCGCCGTGCGTCGTCAGGTCGCCGGCGAGCAGGATCACGTCGACCGAGCCCTCCAGCTCGGCGAAGGCGCGCGCGATCCGCTCCCGGAGCGGCTCGGCGCAGTGGATGTCTCCCGCCGCGGCAACGCGGATGGTCTCGGTCATCGAGCGGCATGTTCACGCGGAGCGGCTTTCACAAACGGGAACGCGGGTATAGGCGCCGGGCGATGGCGTACACCCCCGCCGACAACTTCCCCGAGCTGCTGGAGTCGATGAAGCGCGCCGCCGCGGCGCTCCGCGACGCCGAGGTGCCGTACATGCTCGGCGGCGGTCTCGCCGCCTGGGCGCGCGGCGGCCCGCCGACCGAGCACGACGTCGACTTCTTCGTCCGGCCCGAGGACTCCGAGCGTGCGCTCGAGGCGCTCCTCGCCGCCGGGATGAAGCCGGAGCGGCCGCCGGAGGGGTGGCTGCTCAAGGCCTGGGACGGCGACACGCTGATCGACCTGATCTTCAGCCCCGTCGGCGGAACCGTCGACGACGGCTACTTCGAGCGCGCCGAGGAGATGGAGGTGGCCGCCCAGCGGCTGCCCGTTGCGTCGCTCGGCGACGTCCTGACGACGAAGCTGATGGCGCTGAACGAGCAGGATCCCGACCTCTCCTCCGTGCTCGAGCTCGCCCGCTCGCTGCGGGAGCAGATCGACTGGGAGTTCGTGCGCTCGCACACGGCCGGCTCGCCGTTCGCGCGCGCCTTCTTCACGCTCGTCGAGGAGCTCGGCGTCGTCGAGCCGGCCGCGTAGCCGGCCCGACGACCGCCGATCGCGGTCAGCGAACCGCGTTGTAGGCGTTCACCTCACCGGCCCCGTAGAAGCCGTTCCGGGTCCCGCCGGTGCACTCGGCCAGGAACTGGTCGAGCCCCGGCCGCGGGTTGTAGATGCCCTCGGGGCAGGGCAGCGGCTCGCTCGTCCGCTCGAGGAACGATGCAAGCGCCGCGGGCTGCAGGCCCGGGTGGGCCGAGAGCGCCAGAGCCGCGACACCGGCTGCGTGCGGGCTCGCCATCGACGTGCCCTGCAGGTAACCCCAGCCGTTCACCCTCGTCACCGTGTTGATGGTCGTCGAGAGGACGGCGTTCGCGGTCGTCGACACGGCCGGGTTCGGCTGGCGCGTGTCGCCTCCCGGAGCGGTGACGTCGACGACGCCCTGCCCATAGGAGGAGTAGTAGCTCTTCAGCCGCTCCGTCCCGACCGCCGAGACGGTGACGACGCCCGGCGCCTCGGCGGGCAGGTCGAGGCACGCGCCGTTGATCTCGCGCGTCTCGACCGGGGAGCTGCCGTCGTTCGGCGACCCGTCGTCGATGAACTTGTGCTGCAGGTCGACGTTCGAGTTGCCGGCCGACGCGACGTTCAGCACGCCCTGCGCCTGCGAGTAGCGGATCGCACGCTGAACGGCCTGCCAGACCGGCCGCTGGCGCGGGTCGTTGCGGCAGTTGAACTCCCACGGATCGATGAAGTAGCTGTTGTTCGTGATCTGCATGCCTTGTGCGGCGGCCCACATGAAGCCGCAGACCGCGGCCTCGGGATAGATGAAGCCGGCGTCGGTGACGACCTTCACCGAGGCGACCTTCACGCCAGGCGCCACGCCGGCGATGCCGACGCCGTTGAGCGCGGCGGCGATCGTGCCGGCAACGTGCGTGCCGTGGGTCGACGTCGTCGGGTTCCACGCGGCCTCGGCCGTGTTCACGACGCCGTCGAGGCAGGACGCGCTCTTGTCCTTGGCGATCTGCGTCACGAGGTCGGGATGGGTGCTCGAGATGCCGGTGTCGAGCACTCCGACGACGACGTCGGAGCTGCCGGTCGTGACCGCGTGCGCCTGTGGGACGTCGATCTGCGTCATGTCCCACTGCAGCCCGAAGAGCGGCTCGGCGGCCGGATTGCCGGTCGCCTGCTGCGCCTCCGAGTCGACGGTGCCGAGCGTGTCGGCCGCCTCGAGCAGGGTGCCGAGGCCCGCGGTCGACGCGACCGCCTCGACGCCGGCGCCGGACGCCGCGTCGCTGAAGTCGGGGTCGGCCGAGCGCGCGACGAGCACGCCGATCTGGTCGTAGGCGGCGGCGACGGTGCCGCCCGCGGCTCGTCACACGGGCTGAAGCCTTCGCGGTCGACTGGCCCTGCGGCGCGAGCACGAGATAGGTCGTCTCGACCGCCGTCGGCGCCGCGATCGGCGTCGACGCGGCCACTCCGGCGGCGAGCGCCAGAGCCACCAGGGCGAGAAGCGCCCTGCGGATTGTCGGGTTCACGTGAGTACCCCCTTGTCTGTGGACGAAGGGGACCTACCGTCAGGTCGAGAAGAAAAACATCTGCCAGGCTTCCCACCACGTGGGCGCCTCGACGCGGATCGTGCGCCCGTCGAGCCGCTCGACACCAGGGTGGAAGCGGAGCCGGTCGGCCGGCTGGGTGCGCTTGAACTCGACCTTGACCTCGCACGGGCTGCCCGGGTCGTAGGGCGCCACGGCCTTCAGGTCCGAGAGTGCCTTCCTCGCCCCCTCCTCGATCAGCTTCCGCGCGCGCACGGGCGGGATCTGCCGGGCCGAGCCGGAGCTGAATGCCCGCTTCACCGACACCGTCGTCAGCCCCTCGCCGAGCAGCGCCTTCCCTTCGCGGCACGACGCCTCGTCGCCCGTGACCAGCAGCACCGGGCAGCCCCAGGTGCCGCAGAGCGCGGCGTTGATCCCGGTCTCGCCCACCTCGGTGCCGTTGAACCAGAGCCGCTGATAGTCCCGGCCGGAGACGGTGTGGCTCATGTTCCCGTCCTGCGTGCCGGCCATCGCGTGCATGCCGACGAAGAGCGCGGCGTCGCACCCCTGCTCGAGGAACTCGGTGTAGCCGGTCCACTCCTCCTGCACGACCCACTCGCAGTCCTCGTGCAGCAGCTCCGGCACGAGCGAGTTGAACGTCCAGCCGCCGCCGGCGCCGTGGCAGTCCATGACGACGATCTCGGTCGCCCCGGCGGCCTTGGCGCCGCGCACGGCCGCGTTGATCTCCTCGGTGTAGAGCTTGCGGCCCTCCTCGTACATCGGGTCGCCGCCGCTCGTCTGCTCCGGCTTGACGATCCCGGAGACGCCCTCCATGTCGCTGATGACGTGGACGCGCACGAGCGGGAGGCTAACCCCGCTGGCCTGCGACGCGCAGCCCGAGCGCGACGAGCACGACCCCGGTGACGGCGTCGACCGCACGCCGGAACCGCTCCCGCGCCAGCAGCCGCCGCGCCCGGGCGGCCGCGACCGCGTAGGCGGCGAGCCAGAGCCCGGTCAGGAGCGAGAAGAGCAGCCCCAACGCGAGCAGCGTCGCGAACGCGGTGCCGAACTGGGGCAGCAGGCTCGTGAAGAACACCGCCATCTTCGGGTTGGCGAGATTGCTGACGAGACCCTGCCGGAGCGAGCTCCCGCGCGTCGCCGCCGACGCGTGGCGGGGCTCCTGGGAGCGGCGCCGCAGCGCCGCGAGGAGCGACTGGAGACCGAGGAAGACGAGGTAGGCGGCTCCGGCGAGCTTGAGCGCCGTGAACGCCGGCTGGGACGCGCGCAGGATCGCGACCAAGCCTGCTGCGGCCGCGACCGTCCAGACAGCCTGGCCGAGCGCAACTCCGAGCGCCGTCGCGAGACCGCCGGCGCGGCCGCCCAGGAGCGCGTTCCGGATCGTGAGCGCGGTGTCGGGCCCTGGGGTGCAGATGACGACGGCGGCGACGACCAGGAAGCCGGCCAGCTCGGCCATGGAAAGAGCATACGCTGCCCTCCGTGGAGACCGGCCTCTCGGGAAAGGGCGTGCTCGTCACCGGCGCCTCGGGCGGGATCGGCGCAGCGTGTGCGCGCGCCTTCGCCGCCGAAGGTGCCCGCGTCGTCGTCCACTACCACCGCGGCGAGGAGCGGGCGCGCGACGTGGCGGCGTCCCTCGGCGGCGCGCCGGCGCTGCAGGCCGACCTGACGGACGAGCTCGAGGTCGACCGCCTCTTCGCGGAGGCGCGGACCGCGCTCGGTCGGATCGACATCTGCGCAGCCGTCGCCGGCGTCTGGCCCAGCGAGGACCTGCCCGTCTGGCAGCTGCCGCTCGAGCGCTGGGAGCAGACGCTGCGCCAGAACCTCACCTCGTCGTTCTTGACGGCGCGCGCGTTCCTCCGCGAAGTGGAACGGAACGGCCACGGCTCGCTCGTGCTCGTCGGCTCGACGGCCGGGATCGTCGGCGAGGCCGGCCACGCGGACTACGCGGCCGCGAAGTCGGCGGTGCTCGGCGGGCTCCTGCTCAGCCTCAAGAACGAGGTCGTCCGCATCGCTCCCGGGGCGCGCGTCAACGCCGTCGCGCCCGGCTGGACGGAGAGCCCGATGACGCGCGGCCACGTCGACCCGGACGCGGTGCGCCGCGTCTCGCGCACGATGGCGCTGCGCAAGGTCGCGCAGCCGGACGACGTCGCCGCCCAGGTCGTCGTGCTCGCCTCCGACGAGCTCTCGGGCCACGTCACGGGCCAGGTCGTCACGATCGCCGGCGGGATGGAGGGCCGCGTCGTCCACGACGACGCGTAACCGCTCCCAGGAAAGGAAACGGCGAGCCCCGGAAGACTCGCCGCTTCAAACTCACCTCGCCGCAGGATGATTGCCGTCAGTCCCTCGGACTCGGAGAGCCGTCGTCTCCATCGGCAACGAACCGACGGAACTTGACCCCGAAAAGCGAAGAGGCCCCTCGCCGCCAAGGGGCCTCTTCTGGGGGGAGAGAGGGCGCCGCCGCCAGGCGCCCTCCCGTTGGCTTCCAGTCTTGGTCGGAAGCCGGACTGCCCTCCTGGGCTGCACCCGCCACATCGGTGCGCTCAGAAGATGTCCGGAGTATGCGCCGGGGCCGGCCCCCAGGAATCACCCTTCCGGAGTTGACTCCCTCCCTCGAACGGGGTTGACCGGCGCCGCTTCACTCCGTTCGCCGTAGCGCGCACACCCCTGAAGGGCCGCTACGCGGCCACGTGCCACTACGCTTGCGCGGATGTCGAGCCGGTTCGAGGAACGCCTGCGGTCGGGACGGCCAATCGTCGCCGACGGCGGCATGGGCGCGCTGATCTCCGGCGCCGTCCCGCGGCTCCGCTGCCCGGAGGAGGCGAACCTGCGCGCTCCGGAGAGCGTCGTCGCGTTGCACGCGAGCTTCATCCGCGCGGGCGCCGAGCTGATCGAGACGAACACGTTCGGGGCGAACCGGCGCAAGCTCGCGGCGCATTTCCTCGAGGAGGAGTTCGAGCGGATCAACTCGACGGCCGTGCGCCTCGCCCGCGAGGCGCGCGAGGTGTCGGGCGCGGACGTGTTCATCGCCGGCTCGATCGGGCCGATCGGCGAGCTCGAGCGCTTCGACCCGGCCGAGCAGAGCCAGCACTTCAGTGAGCAGGCGCAGATCCTCGAGGGGCGCGGCGCCGACCTGTTCATGCTCGAGACCTTCTTCGACCTCGACGAGCTCGTCGCCGCGATCGACGCCGTCCGAGGCGTCTCCTCGCTCCCGATCGTGGCGCTGATGACCTTCGACGCCGACGGGCAGACCCTCGGCGGCGTGTCGGCCGAGGACGCGGCGAAGCGGCTCGCCTCACTGGATGTGGCCGCGGCCGGAGCGAATCACAGCGCCGGGCCGGCAGCGGCGCTGAACGCGCTCGCGTCGATGCAGCACGACGGGCTCGTGCTCGCCGCGCTCCCGAACGTCGGCCTCGCCAGCCTCGCCGGGAATCGGGTCGTCTTCCCGCATGCGACCCCCGACTACTTCGCCGAGTTCGCGGCGCAGGCCCGCCGGCTCGGCGCCGGGATCATCGGCGGCTGCTGCGGCACGACGCCGGCGCAGATCGAGGCGATCAGGACGGCCGTCGACGAGGACCGTGCCCCGGTCGCGCCGCTCGTCGTCCGCGAGCGCGAGCTCGCCGAGGCGGCCGAGGCGGCGCCGGAGGAGACCGGGCTCGCGCGGATGCTGCGGGAGCAGGAGTTCGTCGTGTCGGTGCAGCTCGATCCGCCGCTCGGCGCGAACAACGCCGCCCTCGTCGAGGCGGGACGCGAGCTCAGGCAGTCGGGCAAGGCGCACTTCGTCGACGTCAACGACAACCCGCGCGCCCGTGCGCGGATGAGCGGCGTGATGGCCTCGGTCGCGATCGAGCGGGCCTGCGGGATCGAGACGATCCCGCACCTGACGACGCGCGACATGTCCGTCGCCGGGCTCGAGTCGCTCCTCCTCGGCGCGCACGCCGAGGGCATTCACAACATCCTCGCCGTCACCGGCGATCCGCCGGAGGAGGGGGACTACCCGGGCGCCCGCGGCGTCTACGAGGTCGACGCGATCGGACTCACGCGCCTGATCACGAACCTGAACCACGGCGAGGACTACCACGGACGCGGAATCGACGCCCCGACCTCGTTCTTCGTCGGCGTCGCCGTCAACCCGTCCGCCGACGACCTCGATCTCGAGCTGGAGCGCTTCGAGCGCAAGCTCGAAGCCGGCGCCCAGTTCGGGATGACTCAGATCCTCTTCGACCTCTCCTACCTCGACTCGTTCCTCGCCCACTTCGGCGGACGCTCGCCGATCCCGCTGCTCGTCGGGATCTGGCCGATGCCGAGCTTGCAGCTGGCCGTCCGGATCCACAACGAGGTGCCCGGGATCGTCGTGCCCGAGCCCGTCCAGGAGCGCCTCCGGGCTGCCGGAACGGACGCGGCCGAGACGGGCAAGGCGCTCGCGCGCGAGCTGATCGAGCAGGCCCGCGAGCAGGCAGCGGGCGTCTACCTGGTGGCGCCGTTCCGACGGCCCCTCGGCATCCTCGACGTGCTCTAGCGGACGCAGGGCCCCGTGTCGACCGGGCGCTCCGCAGTGCGGGCCAGCTGCTCACGGACGAGCCGGGTCGGAACACCGTAGCCCTGATCCTCGACGCCGACGCGCGAGGCGAAGACCGTCGTGTGGACGCGGCCGCGGATGTCGACCGCGGGCCCGCCGGAGTTGCCGTGCCGCACCTCGCCGCGCAGTGTCGTGATCAGGCGGCGGACGGGGCCGCGACCGTGCGCGTCCTCTGTCAATACCTCGGTCGTCTGGCCGATCCTCCCGGCCGTGGCGGTGAACACACCGCTCGCGGGATAGCCGAGGATCGCGACCGACTGGCCGGCGACGGGGTCGACCGCCGTGAGCGGCTCGGCGCCGAGCCCGTCGACGCGGAGCACCGCGATGTCGTCGTGCGCGTCGAACCCCACGACGATCGCGTCGCGGTACTCGCCGTCGCGGCGGTCGACGCGCGGGTCGTCCATCCCGGCGACGACGTGCGCGTTCGTGACGACGAGGTTCGGCGCGGCCGCCCAGCCCGAGCCCGAGATGCCGAGCCCGCAGGCGCTGCCCGTGACCCGGAAGACGCTGTCCCGCGCGGCCTTCACGCCGGGGCTCGCGAGCAGCGCCGGGTTCGGCGGCGCGACGCGCGCTTCGGGCCCATCGATCGAGAAGAACGGGTCGACCCGCGCGATCGCGTCGAGCAGGCGCGAGGGCGGCACGCGCTCGTTGATCTCGCCGAGGATCCGCGACCGCTGCACCTCCTCGCGGAGCTCCCGCTGGCCCGGCAGGTGCAGGGCGACCGCACCGCCGATCCAGACCAGCGCGGCGCCCGTCGCAGCGCCCAGCAGGAGCCCGCCGAGCGAGTCGAGCAGCCGCAGCGGCGGCACGGCGAAGAGGCCCGTCCGGATCGCGCCGCCGGCCATGCTCGCGACGCTCTGCAGCAGGATCACGAGCACGACGGCTCCCCCGAGCGCGACGAGCGGCGTGTACGGCGACTCGCTGCCGGAGAGGAACTGCGGTGCGAGCTTGGCGCCGAAGTACGCGCCGACAGCGACGCTGGCGAGTCCGAGGACGCCGCCGACGAGCCCGCGCCGGAGCCCCGCGAGCGCCGCGAGCGCGATCACGCCGGCGGCGATCCAGTCGACGGTCGTCACAGGCCTCCAGCCTACTGACGCTCCCGGCTACACTGTCCGTCGCCCCGGGGGGCGTAGTTCAGTTGGTTAGAACGCCGGCCTGTCACGCCGGAGGTCGCGGGTTCGAGTCCCGTCGCTCCCGCTTCTTGAAGTGCCTGCAAATCGGCATTTCTGTTGTCCCATCAGACGCGTCGTGCGGCTGACTCGGAGGTCGTGCCAATCACTGTGGCCAAAACGTCTAGGAAAATGCCTGTCAAGACTGCACTGCTGCTGCTACGGCGGAGCCCGGTCGCATAAACGAAACAGATCACGGCCGCTTCACCCAGAGCCTGTTGAGAGACGGAGCCCAAGGCGGCGCTGCGGGTTGCGTCGGCCGAAGCGTCAGTTACCACCACAATCAGGCTAAGTCGCGCGCGCAAGGCAGCGCAGTTGCTTCGCGAGTATCTGCGAGCGACGCCGATCGTGAAGTCCTACTTCGACGCAGCGGCGGATGCGCCACTGGGGGCGCGTCGCGGTTGAAGCCTCGCATCCCCGGTTTTCCGGACTGTTCGACGAAGCGCACCGCTAAGCCGTGCCGAGGGGGCGGTCTCATTAT
Organism: uncultured Gaiellaceae bacterium; assembly: GCA_963730405.1. GTDB lineage: Bacteria > Actinomycetota > Thermoleophilia > Gaiellales > Gaiellaceae > Gaiellasilicea. The sequence continues at coordinate 211,614 of CAVSRW010000014.1, forward strand.
TTCTTCTAAGTTTCGAAGATGCTAAAGTAACGTACGCATGTCGCACAGCGGTCGGCCTGTCCACGAGGTGAAGGCAAACCTCTTTCGTGTGCTCGGCCATCCCGCGCGCGTTCGCATCCTCGAGCTGCTGAGCGACGGGGAACGGTCGGTCGGCGCGCTCCAGAAGGAACTGGGGCTCGACTCGGGCGGCACGTCGCAGCACCTCGCCGCGCTGCGCCGGATCGGCCTCGTCGAGTCGCGGCGTGAGGGGACGAGCGTCTACTACCGGGTCGAGGACGAGCGGGTGTTCGACCTGCTCGAAGCCGGCCGCGGGATCATCACTCGGCAGCTCTCCGAGCAACAGTCGATCCTGAACGAGCTCGAGCGCTCGTGATCGGCGCACTCCTGGTGGCCGCGCTCGGCGCGGTTGCGATCGGGGCGATCCTGGCACTCGGCCGGCGTGCGTTGGAGCCCGGGCTTTGGATACAGGCGGCGGGAGCGGCGGGAGTGGGGGTCGCCGGCTTTTGGGTTCTCGCGTCCGGCGACACGCTCGGTATGGAGTTCACGAGCTCGTTCGACCTGCGCTTGGGCGTCGACGGCCTGAGCGGGCTCTTCCTTGGCACGCTCGGGTTGATCGCGGCTCCAGCGCTCGTGTTCTCGCTCCGGTATCTGGAGCCCAGCCGACGGGGGCGGGTGACCGCTGCGCTCACCGCGGGGTTCTTCCTCGCGCTCGCGCTCGTCGTCTGCGCCCGGGATCCGCTGACCTTCCTCACGGGCTGGGAGCTGATGACGCTGCTGTCGGCCACGGTGATCCTCGTCGCGCGCAGGGCGGACAGGCTGTCGCGGCAGACGGTGTTCAACTACCTCGCAGTCACCCACCTCGGCGGGGTCGGAACCTGGATCG
>CAVSRW010000015.1:0-122213 GCA_963730405.1 uncultured Gaiellaceae bacterium
CGACGTAGCTCGCGCACGCGCGCACGTCGAGGTCGTCCCAGGTCCCGTAGTCGCCGCTCCGGTAGCCGTCGCGTGCGCGCTCGAGCACGGGGCGGTGCTTCTCCGGCAGCCGCGGGATCGCCCAGTCCGCGGCGGCGTCCTTCGACCGGATCTCGCCCGTCTCGGCGGTGCTCCAGATGCGGGCGAGCGTGAGGAGCACGTTGCGGGTGTCGCCGTCCAGGTCGGCGAGGATCCCGTCGATCCCGTCGACGCCGGCCCGGACGAGGTCCTCGTGCGGGACCGGGGCAAGGACGTCGGCCGGCGGCGGGCCGGCGAGCGGCCTGCCGTGGAGCAGGGTCATCGTGACCAGCGCGGCGAGGTCGGGGTTCGGCGCCGGCCGGCGGGATCTCGCCGCGCTCGAGCTCGTCGCGGAGCCAGTCGCCGTACTGGAAGTCCATCCGGGGCGGATAGCGCCATGGGCGCACGTCCGACTGGACGACGATCGTCAGCTCCAGGTGCCGCGGCCGCTTCGACAGCGCCAGGAGTCCCTCGACGAGACCGCGTCGTTCCTCGGCCGTGGTCGGGCGTCGCGTGACGGCGAGCAGGTCGAGGTCGCTCGTCGGGCTCAGCCCGCCGAGGACGGCCGAGCCGAAGAGGTAGAGGCCGACAAGCTCGTCGCCGAGCACCTCCCGCACGAGCTCCGCCGCCTGGTCGAGCTGCTCCTCCACGTCCTGGAGCTACGCGCCTCGCAGCAGCTGCGCGAGCCCGGGCAGGTGGCGGAGGCAGAGCTGCGGCAGCCCGGCGTGCTCGACCTCGTAGACGATCGCCGGGATCCCCTGCTCGAGCAGCCACTCGTCGAACGCGCCGGGCGAGTCGACCTCGAGCTCCGAGACGACGCGGAGGCCCGCGGACTCCGCCAGCCGCTCGACCGGCTCGCGCGGGACGCCGTCTCGGACGAGCATCAGCTCGATCGGCGCGTGCAGGTCGAGCACGAGCTTCGGCCGCAGCTCCTGCACGAGCGCCATCAGCGCCCGCGTCTCCGGCTCGGACCCCGGCTCCGGGCCGGGGGAGGAGCGGCTGGTCCGGTTCGGGAGCTCGCGCAGCTCCGGGTCGATGCCGGGCGGGAACGTGAACGACGGCTGGGGGCTCCAGCTCGCGCAGGGGAAGTTGCGGTTCAGGTCGACGCCGGCGGCGTTCTGGCGCGTCCCGTTCAGGAGTCCGTCCGGGTTCGCGACCTGGACGACGGCCCAGCGGGTCTGATCGCCGGGGACGCGTTCGAGCAAGCGCCGCGCGAGCAGGCCGGTCTCCGCCTCCTCGCCGTGCTGGGCGGCGATCAGCAGCCCTTCGACCGGCGCTCCGGCCGCGGGCAGCTGCACCCGCAGCGGCAGCCCGTCGCGGGAGCGGCCGTACTCGTGCTCGCGTCCAGCCGCGGAGGACGTTCGAGGTCTCGTCAGATCTCCAGCCTCGCGTCCTCGAGGTCGAGGTCGCGCAACACCCTGCGGGCGACCTCCTCCGAGATCGCGCCCGACCGGCGCAGCTCGTTCACCGCGTCCCGTTCGGCGTTCAGCAGTTCCCGCCGGAGCCGCTGGAAGTCGCGCGATCTCGCCTCGATCGAGCCGTCGTCGCCGCCGTCGAGCCAAGCCGAGAAGCGGTTCATCCGGAAGTCGTAGCCGCCGCGGACCCGCTCGGCCGTGTCCTCTCGCACCCACTCTTCCTCGACCAGCTCCTCGAGCCGGAGGAGCGCTGCCTCAGCCGCCCGGATGCGAGCCTGTGCCTCGTGGCGGGCCGCCTCTTCGCCGTCGTCCTCGAGGTGGAGCAGCCGGATCGCCGCCGGCAGCGTCAGCCCCTGGATCACGAGGGTGCCGAAGATGACCGCGAAGGTGAGGAAGAGAATCAGGTCGCGTCCCGGGAACGGCGCGCCGGCATCCGTCGTGAGCGGGATCGCGAGCGCGGCCGCGAGCGAGACGGCGCCCCGCATCCCGGACCACGTGATCAGCGCCAGCGCGGACGGCGTCGGCATCGGGTCGCGCTCGCGGATCCGCCGGACGAGCAGGCGCGGCAGCTTCGCCGCGGGGTAGATCCAGAGCGCGCGTGCCGCGAGCACCGTCAGCCAGATCGCAACCGCCCACCAGAGCAAGTCGGCGGCGGAGTAGGCGCCGAGCTCGTCGAGGATCCCGGGCAGCTGCAGACCGATCAGCGTGAAGAGGATCGCGTTCAGCGTGAAGGTGACGATCTCCCACGCCGACTCGCCCATCAGCCGCACCTCCGGCGTCGTCAGCTCGGGCGTGTACCAGCCGAGGTAGATCCCTGCGGTCACCGCGGCGATCACCGCCGACACGCCGATCAGCTCGGCCGGGATGTAGGCGAAATAGCCCGTGAGCAGCGAAATCGTCACCTCCGCGGGTGGGAAGTCGAGCCGGCGGCGCACCTGACGCACGATCCAGGCGACGCCGAGGCCGACGACGACGCCGCCGGCGACGTTGAGCACGAACGCGATCCCCGCCTCCCAGAGTGTGAACGTCCCGCTCACCGTCGCGACGACGGCGAACCGGTAGGCGACGAGCGCCGTGCCGTCGTTGACGAGGCTCTCTCCCTCGACGATCGAGACGATCCGCCGCGACACGCCCAGCCGCTGCATGATCGCGGTCGCGGCGATCGGGTCGGTGGGGGAGACGACGGCGCCGAGCACGAACGCGGCCGCCCACGGCAGCCCGGGCACGATCTCGTGCGCCACGACGGCGACGACCACCATCGTCAGCAGGACGAGCCCGACCGCGAGCAGCCCGACGGGCCGCAGGTTCGCCCGCAGGTCGCGCAGCGAGGTGAAGAACGCGGCCCCGTAGAGGAGCGGCGGCAGCACGCCCACGAGCACGAGATCGGGTGGCAGGTCGATCTCCGGCAGCCCGGGGACGAAGCCGAGCCCGAGCCCGCCGAGCACGAGCAGGATCGGATACGGGACGCGCAGCTTCGGGACGAGCACCAGCATCGCCGCCCCGGCCGTCAGCAGGACGAGCAGGCTGACGAGATCGTGGTGGCTGAGGTCGGTCACCCGGTCGGTCTAGGCGAGACCCTTGTCGCGCAGCTCCCGCAGCGCCGACTCGGTCTTCCCGAGCTCGAGTCCCATCCCGCGCAGGATCTCGGGCGCCTTCGAGAACTGGATCTCCTCGTAGGCGACGACCTGCACGTGGTTCCCCCACGGGTCGCGGAACGAGTTGCCTCCGAAGATCTCGACGCCGGCCTCGCGCGCCGCCGCGAGCACCGCGTCGCGGTCGTCGACGACGAGGCCGAAGTGCCGCTCGCGGTCCGGCTCGCGGTCGCGGCGCTCCGCGAGCGCGAGGAACTGGTCGCCCATGTCGACGAACGCCATCCCGCGGATCCGTCCGCGCAGCTCGACGTCGAACAGCCGTCCGTAGAACTCGAGCGCGTCGTCGAGCGAGCCGACCTCGAGCGCGATGTGGTTGATCCCGACGGCGCGAGCCATCTCGAAAGTCTAGAGATTGAGATTCCGCGCTCTTGGGACGCGAAGCGGCCCCTTCAGGGATCTTGCGCGATCGGCATCCGCTCAGCGGATGCCGATCCTGCGCCGACCAAATCAGTGGACGGCGTTCTCGGCGGCGCGATCCGCGAGCGTCTGCAGCACCTTCAACTGGATCGGCGGCGAGTCGCGCAGGAGGCGCCTGAACGCCTGCTCGTGCACGACCAGCACGCGCACCGGGCTCGTCGTCGTCACGGTTGCGTTGCGCGGCTTCGACGAGACGAGGGCCATCTCGCCGAAGAACGAGCCGTCGCCGAGGCTCCTGATCTTCCTGCCCTTGGCGCGGACGTCGACCTGGCCGTCGACGAGCACGAAGAACTCGTGGCCCTGCCGCCCCTCCTCGATCAGCGTCGTGCCCGCCGGGAAGCTCAGCTCGTCAGCGAGCGTCGAGATCTCGCCCAGCTCGCGCTTCGAGCAGCCGGCGAAGAGCGGCACCTGGCCGAGCAATTCGAGCTTCGCGTCCTTGCGCAGTCGCACGGACCGATCCTAACTCGCGTTGTAGGCGGGCCGAAGAGATGACATGGTGGTGGTCGGGGGATTGGGTCTCACACAGGGCATACGAGGAGGAACTTAGATGCGGAAACGTTTGACTCTGCTCACGGCAGTTGTCGTCGCCAGCTTGATCGGCGCCGTTGCAGCCTGGGCAGGGTTCCCCAACTTCCAGCGGATCAAGGAGCCGGTGCTCGTCTACAGCGGCTCGACCTCGGGCGGCGACCTCCGACTTGCCGCGGCGGCCGAGACCGACGCGACGGAGTTCGGTGACCCGCGCGTCTTCGTCGACGGCGTCGTCGTCGTCGGGATCAAGGAAGGTGTGACGACGACCCTGACGGCGCCGTACGAGGCAACGTACGTCTGCGTCAACGGCGGCGACAATGTCCCGAGCGCAGAGAACAAGATCACGCTCGTCGGGGAGCTCGTGACGAGTGCGGACTTCGATGCGGCGAAGAACGGCAAGGCGACGGGCTCGCTGCTGACGGAGGCGCTCCCGAGCGCCGAAGAAGCTGCAGCCTTGACCGGGTTCGCCTGCCCGTCCGGGCAGGTGCTCGAGTTCGACCACGTCACCTTCTCCGGGCTGGTGCTCGCGATCGAAGGCGGCGAGGTCGCACAGCTCACGTCGACGCTCGAGTCGGCGTCCGTGCACGGCATCGAATAGCACGACCGAGTGCGCCCGCGGCCCTTGTGCCGCGGGCGCACCCTTCTACACTCGAAGGATGTTCTGCCACGAGTGCGGCCACGGCGCTCCCGACGGCGCGAAGTTCTGCCCGTCGTGCGGCACGCGCATGGCCGGCGGCGAGACGACGGCCGCCGAGGCGCTGCCGGTCGAGACCCGGCGGATCGTCACGGTCCTCTTCGTCGACGTGACCGGCTCGACCCCGCTCGGCGAGCGGCTCGACCCGGAGGCGGTCCGGCGGATCTTCTCACGCTACTTCGGCGAGGTGGCGACGATCGTGGCCCGGCACGGCGGCACGTTGGAGAAGTTCGCCGGCGACGCGCTCGTGGCCGTCTTCGGCTTGCCGATCCTGCACGAGGACGACGCGCTGCGGGCGGTGCGTGCCGCGGTCGAGGCACGCGCCGCGCTGGCCGTGGTGAACGACGAGCTCGTGCGCGACTACGGCCTCGGTCTGAACACTCGCACCGGCATCAACACCGGCGAGGTCGTGGCCGGGGACAACGCGACCGGCAGCACGCTGGCAACGGGCGACATGGTCAACGTCGCCGCCCGCCTGGAGGCACGGGCGCAACCCGGAGAGATCGTGATCGGAGCGGCGACCCATCGGCTCGTCCGGGACGCGATCACGGCCGAGGAGCTGGAGCCGCTCGAGCTGAAGGGGAAGTCGCAGCCAGTGCCGGCGTTCCGCGTCGTCGACGTCGCTCCCGACCGGCCCGGGCTGATGCGGCGCTTCGAGTCGCCCATCGTCGGGCGTTCCCTCGAGCTGGCACAACTGCTGGAGGCCTTCGACGCCGCGGTCGAGAGTCGCGCCTGTCGGGTCGCGACGCTGCTCGGCGAGGCGGGGGCCGGAAAGTCCCGGCTGAGCCATGAGCTCGCGACGGTGATCGGCGAGCGAGCGTCGCTCCTCGAGGGTCGCTGCGTGCCGTACGGGGAGGGGATCACCTACTTTCCGCTCGCGATCATGCTCAAGCCGCTGGCCGGGATCGAGGACGAGGACACCCGCGACCAGGCACGGGAGAAGCTGCTCGCGCTGCTTCCCGGCGTCGACGATGCGAACCTCGTCGTCACCAGGCTCGCCGGAGCGATCGGCCTCGACGACGTGCTCGCGCGGCCGGAGGAGATCGCCTGGGCGGTCCGCCGCCTGCTGGAGACGCTCGCCGCCGAGCGGCCGATCGTGGTCATCTTCGACGACCTCCACTGGGCCGAGCCGACGTTCCTGCGGCTCGTCCAGTACCTCGGCGAGCACACGCGCGGCTCGACCCTGCTCGTCTGCTCGTCGCGCCCCGACCTGACCGAGAAGTTCCCGCCCCTCTTCGCGCTCCCCGACGTCACGTCGATCGCGCTCGAGTCGCTCCCGGATCAGGCGTCCGGGGCCCTGATCGCGAACCTGCTCGGCGACGACGTCGCGCCCGAGATCGCAGCGCGCGTCGAGCAGGCCGCCGAAGGCAACCCGCTCTTCATCGAGGAGACGGTGCGGATGCTCCTCGACGAGGGCCTGATCGTCCGGCACGGCAGCCGCTGGGAGCCGGAGCGCGACCTGACCCAGGTCGTGCTGCCGCCCTCGATCGAGGCGCTGCTCGCCGCCCGGCTCGACCGGCTTGCCCCGGCCGAGCTCGCCGTGCTGCAGCGCGCCTCCGTGGTCGGCCGGATCTTCGGCTGGGGTGCCGTCCGAGAGCTTTCTCCCGAGCACGAGCGGCCGACCCTCGCCGACGCGCTCGAAGGCCTGCTGCGGAAGGAGGTCGTCTTCACCGACGCCCAGCTCCTCAGCGGCGAGGACGCGTACCGGTTCGGTCACATCCTCGTCCGCGACGCCGCCTACCGCGGCCTGCCGAAGGAGACGCGCGCCGACCTGCACGAGCGGTTCGCGACGTTCCTCGTCGACTCGACCGGTGACCGCGTCGCCGAGTACGAGGAGATCATCGGCTACCACCTCGAGCAGGCGTTCGGCTTCCGGATGGAGCTGGGCCCGCTCAACGACGTCGCGGCGGACGTGCGCACGCGGGCGTGCAGCCGGCTCGACTCGGCCGGGGATCGCGCGCTCTACCGCGGCGACCTGCCCGCGGCGCTGAACCTGTTCCAGCGGGCTGCCGCCCTCGCGGAGGGCGTCGCCGACCACGCCGAGCTGCAGATCCGCGTCGCCGGCGTCCTGATCCAGCTGGGCCAGTTCGCCGAGGCGGAGGCGCTGCTCGAGGTGGCGCGCGACACTGCGCGCGAGGAAGGCCACGAGCGGTGGGCGGCGCACGCCGAGGTCGGCCTCGAGCTCGTCCTGCTCCAGACCGATCCCGCCGGGCGCACCGCGGAGATCGTCGAGTTGACCGACCGCCTCGTGCCGTTCTTCGAGTCGACCGGCGACGACCTCGGGCTGGCTCGGGCGTGGCGGCTCCGCAGCAAGATCGCCCGTCTGGTCTGCAGGTTCGCCGAGGAAGCGGCGGCGCTCGAGTTGGCGATCGCTCATGCGGAGGCGGCGGGGGACGAGCGGTACGCGACCGAGAACAGGCTCTGGCTCGGCTCCTGCATCTGTTGGGGGCCGATGCCCGTAAGCCAAGCGATCGAGCGGACGCAGCAGATGTTCGAGCAGGCTCACGGCGTGCGTTGGGTGCAGGCGTCGATCCTCGGCATGCTCGGCTATCTGTTCGCGATGGCCGACGATCCGGAGCAGGCCCGCTCCTACGAAGCTCGCAGCCGCGCGATCTACGAGGAGCACGGGATGACGTTCCAGCTCACGGCGCGCGCCTATATCGCAGCCGGGATCGACTGGATGGCGGGCGACCTCGACGCGGCCGAGCGCCAGCTGCGACAGGGCCACGACGAGCTCGAGGCGATCGGCGAGAACGAGCTGCGGCTGACGATCGCGGCCACGCTCGCGCAGGTGCTCTACGAGCAGGGACGAGACGACGAGGCCGAGACCTTCGCGCGTGCGACCAAGGACGCGGCGGCCGAGGACGACATCGGCTCCCAGGTGCTCTGGCGTTCTGCGCTCGCGAAGGTGCTGGCCCGCCGCGACGGAGATCCCACGGCCGAGGCGCTCGCCGACGAGGCCGTCCGGCTGGCCGCGACCACCGACATGCTCAGCCTCCACGGCAACGCCGTCCTCGACCGCGCGCGGGTCGCAGCCCTGCTCAACGGCGGATCGCCGCCCCAGGAGCTCGTCGCCGAGGCGGTGGAGCTCTTCGAGCGCAAGGGCGACGCGGCCTCGCTGCGCCGGGTCGCGCTCGACGTCACCGGGGCAGGCGTCTCGGCGAGTCGCGCCTGAGGTGAAGGAACCCCCGCGGGCGCGCGGGTGTAGAGAGAGCGAGTGGTGAGCCGACCACCGACAGAGGACGAGCTCGTCGAGCGCGCACGCCGAGGCGATGCCACAGCTTTCGCCGCGCTCGTCCACCCATACGAGGAGATCGCCTTCCGCGCTGCATTTGTCATGACCCGGAACGCCGCCGACGCCGAGGACGCCGTCCAGGTCGGGCTGACGAAGGCCTGGCGCGCCCTGCCGCGCTTCCGCCGCGGCGCACCGATGCGCCCGTGGCTGCTCGCGATCGTCGCGAACGAGGCGCGCAACCGCCGCCGCGCCGAGGGGCGGCGCGAAGGGCTGGCGCTGCGCGCGGCGCACGAGCTTCCCTCGGGGGACGCGGCTCCGTCTCCCGAGGGGAGGGCACTCGCGGCCGAGCAGCGGGCGGAGCTGCTCGCCGCGCTCGAGCGACTGAGCGAGGACGACCGCCTCGTCCTCTCGTGCCGCTACCTGCTCGACCTCGGCGAGGAAGAGACCGGCGAGGTGCTCTCGCTGCGCCGGGGCACGGTCAAGTCGCGGACCTCGCGCGCGCTCGGACGCCTGCGCGAGCAACTGGAGGGGACGGGATGAACGACCTCGAGCGGCGCCTCCAGGACCTCGGCGGCGAGATCGCCTACCCGGCGACGCCGCGCTTCGACCTCGAGCTCGAGCGCCGGCCGGCACGGCCCGGCTTCCTGCGGCCGCTCGCCCTCGCCGTCGCGATCATCGTCGTCGCGCTCGCCGGCGTGCTCGCGCTCTCACCGGGCGCCCGCAGCGCGTTCCTCGAGATCTTCCGGATCGAAGGCGCGACCGTCGAGCTCGTCGAGACGCTGCCGGACGTGCGCGCCCAGCGGATCGACTTCGGCGAGCGTGTCAGCCGCGAGACGGCGGAGCGCCGCACCGGCTTCGAGCTGCTCGACCTGGGCACCGAGCCCGACGCGATCTTCATCCGCCCCGACGGGCTTGCGTCGGCGGTCTACGGCGACCCCGACGAGCCGCGGCTCGTGCTCTCCCAGGCCCGCGGCGCGATCTACGACGGCTTCATCAAGAAGACGGGCGCCCGGGGCACGATCGTGCGCAACGTCACTGTCGACGGCGAGCCCGGCCTCTTCGTCGACGGCCCGGACCACTTCGTCATGTTCCTGGACGAGAACGGCCTGATCTCCGACGAGGCGACCTATCTCGCCGGCACGGTTCTGCTCTGGAACCGCGACGATCTGCTGCTGCGGCTCGAGGGCGACCTGACCCAGGCCGAGGCGCTCGAGCTCGCGGAGTCCGTCGAGTAGGGAACCCGAGTCGCGCGGGTGGTGTACCCGCAGCGTCACCCTCGAACGGAGGTCCCCCATGAAGAAGCTCCTGCTCGTGCTCGCCGTCGCCGCTGTGACCGTTCCGGCCGCGAGCGCCGGCGGCTGGGCCACCGTCGGCCTCGGCTCCCTGCCGCCGGAAGGCCTCAAAGCGGGCCAGCCCTGGCCGGTCGACATCACCGTGCTCCAGCACGGCGAGACGCCCCTCGCCGGCGTCACGCCGATCGTCCGGATCCGCGACGGCGGCGGCAACGTCGTGAAGAGCTTCACGGCGACGCCCACCCGCACGACCGGCGTCTACCACGCCGAGGTCACCTTCCCCGGCGAGGGCAAGTACTCGTACGAGGTCTACGACGGCTTCGGCACGTACGGCGGCGCCCAGACGCACACGTTCACGCCCGTCACGATCGGTGCCGGCGACGGCGGCTTCCCGTACCGCTGGCTCGCCGCCGCCCTCGGTCTCGCCGCGGCGCTCGCCGCCGCCACGGTGCTGATGCTCCGGCGTCGCGGCCCGGCGCCGCAGCCGGTCCGGCTGAAGGAGGCGGCATGAAGAAGCTCGTCGTCCTCGTCGCGACGGTGGTCGCTGCGCTGACGGCCACCGGCGCCGCGAACGCGGGCTGCATGGCGACCGTGGGGCTCGGCTCGCTGCCGAAGCCCGGCCTCCAGGCCGGTCAGCCGTGGGTCGTCACGATCCGCGTGCTCCAGCACGGCCGCACGCCGATGCCCGACGCCAAGCCGGAGGTGCGGATCCGGAACAAGGCGGGCAAGCTCTTCGTCTTCAAGGCGAAGAAGACCGCCGTGGTCGGCTCGTACCGCGCCCGGGTCGTGTTCCCGAAGGCCGGCCGCTACTCGCTCGGCGTTTACGACGGCTTCCCCTTCGCCGACTGCGCGCGCGTGCACACCTTCAAGCCGGTGCTGATCGTCGCGGTCTAGCGAGACAGAGGTCCGGGCTCGCTGAGAGCCCGGGCCTCTGCTCCTCTACGGCCTGTTGTCCCGCGGATCCCAGAGCGGGATCGGCGCGGCCTCCTCGTAGGCCATGCCCTGCGGGTAGCTGATCAGCTCGATGTAGGTCCCGAAGGGCGCGCGGAAGTAGTTGATCGTCTGGCCGGCGGCGGGGCCGTCGGTGACGGGCAGCGGGCCGAGCAGCTTCTCGACGCCGCGCGACTGCAGGTACGCGACCGCCTTCCCGATGTGCCGCACGTAGAAGGCGATGTGCTTGCCGCCGAAGTCGGAGTTCTTCCGGAAGGCCTGCACCTGGTCGGGTGACGTGTACTCGAACAGCTCCACGCTCGGGCCGTTGCCGCAGCGCACCATCGAGATCTGCTCGATCACGGCGCGGGGGTGGACGCCGAGGAGGTCCTGCATGAACGTCCCGACCGGATCGCCGAACGGGCCGAAGCTGAGCGGCGAGGAACAGCCGAGCACGTCGACGAACCAGTGCCGCGCGGCGTCGATGTCCGGGACCGTGATCCCGACGTGATCCATGCCCAGGAGTGTCGGCACGCTGGTCGCCACGGAGGTGCGGCCGTTTCGTTTCGGCGACCAGAGCGGCCGGCTCGGCTCCCGCTCGTAGGCCATGCCCTGCGGATAACTGATCAGCTCGACGTAGGTCCCGAAGGGCGCGCGGAAGTAGTTGATCGTCTGGCCGGCGGCGGGGCCGTCGGTGACGGGCAGCGGGCCGAGCAGCTTCTCGACTCCGTGCGCGACCATGTGGGCGACCGCCGCGTCGATGTCGTCGACGTAGAACGCGACGTGGTGACCGGCCCAGTCCGAGTTCTTCGGGAACGTCGTGAGCTGGTCAGGCGCCTCGTACTCGAAGAGCTCGATGTTGGCGCTGCGGCCGCAGCGGACGAGCGTGATCTGCTCGATCACGGCGCGCGGATGGACGCCGAGCAGGTCCTGCATGAAGGTGCCGGTCGGGTCGGCGAAGGGGCCGAACGTGAGCGGCGCGCTGCAGCCGAGCACACGCTCGAACCACGCGACGGCCTCGTCGATGTCCGGCACCGTCAGCCCGACGTGATCCATGCCGACCAGGCCCAGCTGGCCCGCGCCGTCGCCCTGGGAGGCTTCGGTCGCCGCAGTGGCGGCACCGCCGGGGACGATGCAGACGAGCGCGGCGGCGGTCGCGGCGCAGAGACGGTTTCGCAGCGGCATGGGTCCTCCTGCGGTCTCGTGACGTGTCACGCGATCCTCCAGCGCCCGGATCGGAGTGTCAACGCGGCGCGCCGATTTTGCAAAACGCTTACCGGAGCTTTATCGCAATCCCCTTTCAGGGGGACAACCTCTTCGCTCTACTGGACGAAGAACCGTTACACACGACCAAGAGGACCGGAGAATGGCTGCGGCAGAGACGACCACCACCGAGACGGAGCAGGAGCGCATCGAGCGCTGGCGCGCCGAGGAGCTCGAGCGGGCCGGTTTCGAAGCGTCGGCCGCCTCCCTCCTCGCGGGCCGGAGCGACGTCGACCTGCACTACGCGATCGACCTGCTCCGCAACGGCTGCGCTCCGGAGCTCGCGCTCCAGATCCTCCTCTGACGCCCGTCGCCGGGCTCGCACCGGGCGAAGCCCGGCTCCGGCCGGCTCGCGGAGCGCCAGAGGTAGCGCTCCGTCTGCGCGACGCGGCACAATGCGCCGTCTATGACGCTGCTCGCCTCGATTCCCTCCCCCTCCTCGGGCACGCTCGACCTCGGGCCCGTGACGATCCACATGTACGGCCTGATGCTGCTGGCCGGGATCGCCGCCTGCATCTTCATCACCGGCAAGCGCTGGGTCGCGCGCGGCGGCGACTGGGATCTGATCTTCCGCGTCGCCGTCTGGGGCGTCGGCGCCGGGATCGTCGGCGCGCGCCTCTACCACCTCGCGACGAGCTGGGGCGAGGTGCCGGACGAGTGGTGGGGCCCGTTCGCCGTCTGGGAGGGCGGGCTCGGGATCTGGGGCGGCATCGCCGGCGGCGTCCTCGTCGGCGGGATCGTCGCCAAGCGCGCGGGAGCGAGCGTCACGGCGCTGCTCGACGCCGCCGCGCCCGGCCTTCTCGTCGCGCAGGCGATCGGCCGCGTCGGCAACTGGTGGAACCAGGAGCTCTTCGGCGAGCCGACCGACCTGCCCTGGGGCCTCGAGATCGAAAGCGCCCGCCGGCCGGACGAGTACATCTTCAACGAGACGTTCCATCCGACCTTCCTCTACGAGGCGCTCTGGAACCTCGCCGCCGCGGCCGTGCTGCTCTTCCTCGACAGCCGCTTCCGCTTCCGGCCGCCCGCGCTGTTCGCGCTCTACGTCTCGCTCTACACCGCCTTCCGTTTCTACCTCGAGACGCTGCGGATCGACCCGTCCGAGGAGATCGGGGGCCTGCGCGTGAACGCGTGGGTCTCGCTCGTCCTCTTCGTGCTCTCGACGGCGTTCTTCGTCTACTGGCAGTTCTTCCGCGGCCGCCGCGACGAGCCGAGCCGTCGCGGCCCGCGTCGCGTGGAGCCGAAGACGTCGATGGCCGTCCCCCGCAGTCGCGTCCGACCCCGCCGCTAGCCTCCGTCGCCCATGGTTGTGCGTGAGCTCGAGCTCGACCTCGACGCGTTCGAGGGTCCGTTCGACCTGCTCCTGACGCTGCTCCTGAAGGAGGAGCTGGAGCCGGCCGACGTCGACATGGCCGCGATCGTGGTCGCCTTCGTCGAGCGGCTGGCCGAGCGAGAGGAGCTCGACCTCGAGGCGTGCGGCGAGTTCCTCGTCCTGATCGCGGCGCTGCTCGAGCTGAAGGCGCGGGCGCTCTTCCCGGACGAGGAGGCGGAGCTCGCCGAGCTCGAGCCGGAGGAGGCGGCCGAGGAGCTCGCCCGCCGGCTCGCCGAGTACCGCCGGATGAAGGAGGCGGCCGCCTGGCTCTCGGAGCGCCTGGCCGGCGAGCGCGATCGCTTCTTCCGGCTCGGTCCCGGGCCGCTCGCCCCGCGGCCGGAGCGAAAGCTCGCGCCGCAGGACCCCGCCCAGCTCGCGGCGTCGCTGCGCCTGCTGGCGGAGGCGCCGGCAGAGGTCTCGCTCGCGCACATGTCGCTCCGCTTCCCGCCCGTCTCGCAGTTCCTCGAGCGTTTCCGCGCCGTGCTCCGCAGGCGACGCCGCTTCGACTTCGACGCCGAGGTCGAGTCGCTGCCGCGCGTCGATCAGGCGGTCGCCTTCCTCGCCCTGCTCGAGCTGCGCAAGACGGGGGAGATCGCGCTCGAGCAAGCCGCGCCCTTCGCTCCGATAAGGGTTTCCCGCCCAGACGAAGAAAGGACCTCCGAATGGATCGCCCGCTCCGCCTGATCACCGCGAACCCGGTCGACCAGCTCGCCCGGACGCTCGAGGCGCTGCTCGTCGTCGCGTCCGCTCCGCTGTCGGTCGACGAGCTCGCCGACGCGGCCGCCGACGACGCCGAGCGGATCGAGCTCGCGCTCGGTCTGCTCTCCGAGCGGTACCGGGAAGGCCGCAGCGGGATCGTGCTGGAGCACGTCGCCGGGGGCTATGCCTTCCGCGCGGCTCGCGAGGCGGCCGAGGCGTGCGACCGGCTCTTCGAGCGGCCGATCGAGCGCGGGCTCTCGCAGGCGGCGCTCGAGACGCTCTCGATCGTGGCGTACCTCGGCCCCTGCAGCCGGCCGGAGATCGCGCGCATTCGCGGCGTCGCCGCCGATTCGGCCGTCGCGGGCCTGCTCGAGCGGGGCCTGATCGCCGAGGCGGGGCGTGACGACGGCGCCGGCGGCGCCGTGCGCTACCGGACGACGCCGCTCTTCGAGCGCGTCTTCGGGCTGGAGAGCGCCGCGGCGCTGCCACGGCTCGACGACCTCGGCGAGACGGCGGACGAGATCCGCGAGCGCCTGCACAGCGTCGCCGTCGGCAAGACCGCGTAGCGCCCGAGCTCCCAAGTAACAGTCTGTTACTTGGCGGTCACTGCGCTGATGCGCGCTGCAGCCCAACCTTGTAACAGTCTGTTGCTAGGTCAGACTTGCCAGGCGCCGCCGCGGAGGACCGGGATGCGGTCGCCGTCGCGGGTGATCCCGTCGACGTCGAGCTCGTTCGAGCCGATCATGAAGTCGACGTGGATTGCACTCACGTTCGCACGGGCGCGGTCGGCCTCGTCCTCGACGGGGAACGTGTAGGCGTTGCCGAGGGCGATGTGGGTGGCCGCGTTCTCGTCGAAGAGCGTGTCGTAGAAGACGGTGTCGAGCGGGCCGATGCGGCCCTCCTTGTCGACGAGCGCGATCTCGCCGAGCCGGGACGCGCCGTCGTCCTTCGCCGCCGTTGCGCGGAGCGCGTCGGCTCCCTGGTCGGCGTCGATCTTGACGGCGCGACCGCCTTCGAACTCGATCCGGATCCCCTCCATGTAGGAGCCGTAGAGCTCGAGCGGCATGGTCGCGGAGACGTGACCGTCGACCCGCTCGGGGTCCGGTGTCGTGAAGACCTCTTCCGTGGGGAGGTTGGGGTAGTGCGTGAGGCCGTCGACCGTCGTGAAGTCGGCGCCGAGCCACTTCGAGCTCGGCATCAGCCCGATCGTCAGATCGGTGCCGGGCCCCTTGAGGTGAAGCGCGTCGAAGCGGCGCTCGGTCATGCGGTCGGCGCTCGCGACGATGGTCTTCATCCGCTCCCGCCACGCGGCGACGGGGTCGTCGGAGTCCAGACGCAGTACGTAGACGATGTCGTCCCAGAGCTTGTCGAGCGCCTCCTGTGGATCGAGATCGGGGTGCACGCGCTGCGCCCACTCGAGATTCGGCGCCGGGCCTGCCGTCCAGTTCGTCGTCCGCTCGTTCACGATCCGCGGGACGGCGGCCACGTACGGAAGCAGGTCGCGGCCGGTCCGGGCCGGATCGAGCCCCTCGAAGACCGTCGCCGTCGTTCCCGACAGCGACACGCGCGCTGCGTGCTCGTCGGACAGCCACTGCATCCGCTGCTCGATCCACGGCGGGACGAAGTCGAGCGTGCTCACGTCGGCGAACTCGAGCCGCTGCCGCTTCACGCGGTTGTCCCACCAGAAGACATCGACGTACTTCGCGCCCCGCTTGTATCCCGCGCGGGCGACCGCGTAGGCGACGTCCTCCATCCCACGGTAGGCCGTCACCGCGAGGATCTGGCCCGGCTGGATGTTCGCGCCGAAGCCGACGAGGAGATCGGCGAGACGGTCGACGTCCTGAGAGCGGTCGCGCATGAGCGGCGGCAGACTACCTTGCCGCGCAAGTTCGGACTCCGCTCTCGCGGAATCCGAACGCGCAAGATCCCTGAAGGCGGCCGCTTTGCGGCCGCGCCGTGCCAGCATGTGCCGTTGTGAGGCTCAATGCGTACCTGGCACGCGCGGGCGTGGCCTCGCGCCGGAAGGCGGACGAGCTGATCAAGGCCGGGCGCGTGCTCGTCAACGGCGAGCCGGGGCAGCTGAACACATTCGTGCAGGCGGCCGACGCCGTCGAGGTCGACGGTCAGCCGGTGGCGAAGCAGGGCCTCGCGTACGTGCTCCTGAACAAACCGGCCGGCGTGGTCACGACCGCGAGCGACCCGCAGGGTCGGCCCACCGTTGTCGGTCTGGTCGAGCACGCAGTCCAGGGTCGTACCGGTCGGCCGGCTCGACGTGGACACGACCGGCGCGCTTCTGCTCACCAATGACGGCCAGCTCGCGCACCGGCTCGCCCACCCCCGCTACGGCGTCGAGAAGGTCTACGAGGTCGAGACGTGGAAGGAGCCGAACGACGAAGCGCTCCGCGCGCTGGCCGATGGGGTCGAGCTCGAGGACGGACTCACCGCGCCCGCGCGCGTCCGCCGGCTCGGCGCGGCACGCTTCGAGCTCGTTCTGCACGAGGGCCGCAACCGCCAGGTGCGCCGGATGTGCGAGGCGGTCGGCCACCGCGTCCGGCGCCTCCATCGCAGTATCTATGCGGGCCTCGGTGTGGGCGGCCTCGAGCCCGGGCAGTGGCGTGAGCTCAGCCCGGGGGAGGTCGAGCGCCTGCGGACGCCGCAATGAGAGTGCTCTCGCCGACCTGATCGTCGCGCTGGGCTGGGCGACCCCGCCGAGTGGCACGGCGGCGGCCACGGCGGCCTCTCCTGCGCTAGCTCGGGCGGACGAAGCCCATCCGCTCGTACATCGTCTCGAGCGTCGGCGCGCTCGCCTCGGCCGCCTTCTCGGCGCCGCGCGCGAGCAGCCGCTCGAGCTCGGCGTCGTCCGAGCGCAGCTCGCGGTAGCGCTCCTGGATCGGCACGACGGCCTCGTACCACCGCCTCGCCGACGTCGGTCTTGAACTGGCCGTAGCCGGCGCCGTCGTAGCGCGACTCGATCGCCTCCGGTGTGTCGCCGCTGAGCGAGGAGAGGATGTCGATCAGGTTCGACACGCCCGGCTTGTCCTCGGCGCGGCGAATCTCGGAGCCGGAGTCCGTCACCGCCGAGCGGAACTTCTTCCGGATCACGTCCGGCTCGTCGAGGATCCGCACCGTGCCCTGCGGCGTCCCGGCCGTCGTCGACATCTTCTTCGTCGGCTCCTGCAGGTCCATGATCCGTGCGCCCACCTCGGGGTAGACGCCCTCCGGCAGCTTGAACGTCTCGCCGAAGCGGCTGTTGAAGCGCTCGCCGATGTCCCGGGCGAGCTCGAGGTGCTGCCGCTGGTCGTCGCCGATCGGGACGATGTCGGTCTGGTAGAGCAGGATGTCGCCGGCCATCAGCACCGGATAGGTGAAGAGCGCGGACGAGATGAACTCGCGCACGTCGGACTTGTCCTTGAACTGGGTCATCCGCTGCAGCTGGCCGAAGCTCGTGACCGAGCCGAGCAGCCACGCGGCCTCGGCATGGGCACGCACGTGGCTCTGGACGAAGACCGTCGAACGCTCGGGGTCGAGCCCCGTCGCGAAGAGCATCGCTGCCAGGTCGAGGGTCGACTCGCGGAACTCCGCCGGGTCGTAGTCGACGCTGATCGAGTGCAGGTCGACGATGCAGAAGAAGGCCTCGCCGCGCTCCTGGGTGGCGGCGTACTGGAGGAACCCGCCGATCAGGTTCCCGATCGTCTTGGAGCCGGTGGGCTGGATGCCGGAGAAGACGCGCATCGCGCAACGGTACCCGGAACACGGGTTGTTCCTACACTGGCCGGATGGCAGCGACCCCGACGACCTGGAGCCCCGCCAGCTGGCGCGCCCGTCCGGCGCTGCACCAGCCTGAGTGGCCGAGCCCGGAGGCCGCGAGGGAAGCCGTCGCGAAGCTCGGAACGCTGCCGCCCCTCGTCTTCGCCGGGGAGGCGCGCGAGCTGCAGGCTGCGCTCGGCGAGGTCGGAGCGGGACGCGCCTTCCTGCTCCAGGCGGGGGACTGCGCCGAGTCCTTCCGCGACTTCAGCGCCGTCTCGATCCGGGAGAAGCTGAAGATCCTGCTCCAGATGTCGGTCGTGATGATCTACGGCTCGACGCTCCCGCTCGTGAAGGTCGGCCGCATCGCGGGCCAGTTCGCGAAGCCGCGCTCGGAGCCGCTCGAGCGCGTCGGCGACGCGCAGCTGCCCTCGTTCTTCGGCCACATGGTCAACGACGACGCGGCCGATCCCGCGGCGCGCGTCCCCGACCCCACCCGGATGGTGCAGGCCTACCACCAGTCCGCGGCCACGCTCAATCTCCTCCGCGCGTTCACCAAGGGCGGCTTCGCCGACCTGACCCAGGTGCAGATGTGGAACCAGGAGTTCGTCGCCAGCGCCCCGGAGGGGCAGCGCTACGAGGTCGTCGCGGCCGAGATCGAGCGTGCGATCGGGTTCATGCGCGCGTGCGGGATCGATCTCGCCGACGCGCCGCAGCTGCACCAGGTCGACGTCTGGACGAGCCACGAGGGACTCGTGCTCGACTACGAGGAGGGCCTGACCCGCCGCGACTCGCTCACGGGCGACTGGTACGACTGCTCGGCGCACATGCTCTGGATCGGCGAGCGCACGCGGAACGTCGACGGTGCGCACGTCGAGTTCTTCGCAGGCGTGCACAACCCGCTCGGCGTCAAGCTCGGGCCCGGCGCGACCGCGGACGAGGTGATCGCGCTCTGCGAGCGGCTGAACCCGCTCCGTGTTCCCGGCCGGCTCACCTTCGTCGTCCGCATGGGAGCCGAGCCGCTGCGCCGGGCGCTGCCGCCGCTCCTGCGCGCCGTGCAGGAGGCCGAGCATCCGGTCGTCTGGGCCTGCGACCCGATGCACGCGAACGTCTTCCGCACCGCGACCGGGATCAAGACGCGCAGCTTCGACGAGATCATGGCCGAGCTCGTCGCGTTCTTCGCCGTCTGCCGCGAGCACGGCGCCTGGCCGGGCGGCGTCCACCTCGAGTTCACCGGGGAGGACGTGACCGAGTGCCTCGGCGGCTCGGCCGCGGTCCTCGAGGAGGAGCTGACGACGCGGTACGAGAGCCTCTGCGACCCGCGGCTGAACGCGCGCCAGTCGCTCGACCTCGCGTTCCGCGTGGCCGAGCTGATGCGGCGGTAGCCGTGGCTCCCGTCCGCTCCCTCGCCGTCGTCGGCACCGGCCTCATCGGCGCGTCCGTCGGGCTGGCGGCGCGCAAGGCCGGCGTTCAGCGCGTCACCGGCTGGGACCCCGACGCGGCGCACCTCGCGACGGCGGCGCAGCGGGGGGCCGTCGAGGCCGGCCTCGGATCTGGCGGCGGCTCTCGCGGGGGCGGAGCTCGCGGTCGTGGCCGGGCCCGTGGCCTCGCTGCCTGCCCAGGTGCGCGCCGTCCTCGACGCGTCCGGGCCGGGATTGACGGTCACAGACGTGGGCTCGACGAAGGGCGGCGTCTGCACGGCCGCGGCGGGGTCGGGGAGGTTCGTGGGCGGCCACCCGATCTGCGGCTCCGAGGCACGTGGGCCGGAGTGGGCCACGGCGGAGCTCTTCGACGGCGCGACCTGGTTCCTCACCCCGGTCGCGGCCACAGACGCTGACAGCTACAAGACCCTGCACGGCTTCGTCTCGGCGCTCGGGGCGGTGCCGGTGGCGATCGACCCCGAGGCGCACGACCGGCTCGTCGCCGTCACGAGCCATCTCCCGCACGCGCTTGCGAACGTCCTCCTCAACCAGGCCGGCGGCGGCAAGGTGGACGGCCACGACCCGCTCGACGCCGCGGGCGGCTCGCTCCGGGACATGACCCGCGTCGCCGGCGCGAACCCGCGGATCTGGGTCGACATCTTCCTCGAGAACCGCGACGCGCTCGCCGCGTCGCTCGCCGAGCACCGCCGGCGGGTCGAGCAGCTCGAGGCTGCGCTCGCCGCCGGGGACGCCGGCTACCTCGCGCGCTGGATCGGCGAGGCCTCGGGCAACCGGCGCCGGCTGCTCGAGACCGCGTACGAGAACGCGGGCGCGTTGCAGCGGCTCCGCGTCCACGTCCCCGACCGGCCGGGCGTGATCGCGGGCATTGCCCAGGCGCTCGGCGCGGAACGGATCAACATCGCCGACTTCGACCTCCAGCACCTCTCGAGCGAGCGCGGCGGCACGCTCGCGATCCTCGTTGCGGGCGAAGGCGAAGCCGAGCGCGCTGCCGCGCTGCTGGAGCAGCAGGGCTACGGCGTCGTCGTCGCACCGGTCCTCGAGGACACGGCGCTCGAGGACGAGGCGTGAAAGTCGAGCCGGCCGCGGCGATCCGCGGCCACCTCGCCGTGCCGGGCGACAAGTCGCTCTCGCACCGCGCCGTCCTCCTCGCGGCAGTGGGGGAGGGCGAGACGCGCATCTCCGGCTTCGGCCGCTCCGAGGACACGGAGGCGACGATCAAGGCCGTCCGCGACCTGGGCGTGCGGGTCTACGAGTCCGACGACGAGACGCTGCGCGTGTTCGGCGTCGGCCTGCGCGGGCTGACGCCGCCGAAACAGGCGATCGACTGCGGCAACGCGGGCACGCTGATGCGCCTCCTGCCCGGGCTGCTCGCCGGACAGGAGGGTCGGTTCGAGCTCACCGGCGACGAGTCGCTCCGCTCGCGCCCGATGGAGCGGATCGCGGAGCCGTTGCGCCAGATGGGTGCCCGCGTCGAGACGACCGACGGCCGCGCCCCGTTCACGGTCGAGGGCGGAACGGTGACCGCGATCACGTACGAGCTTCCCGTCGCGAGCGCGCAGGTGAAGTCGGCGGTGCTGCTGGCGGGGCTCTACGCGGACGGGGAGACGACGGTCGACGAGCCGCTGCCGACGCGCGACCACACCGAGAACCTGCTCGCCCAGGGCGGGGCGACGGTGACGCGCAAGCCGACCAGGATCACGGTCGCGCCGGCGGCACGGCTCGAGTTCGGCGAGATCGAGGTTCCGGGCGACTTCTCTTCCGCGGCCCCGTTGATCGTCGCGGCAACGCTCCTCGCCGGGTCGGAGCTGACCGTCCACGGCGTCAACCTGAACCCGCGCCGCACCGGGCTCCTCGATGTGCTGGAGCGGATGGGCGCGAACATCACCGTCTTCAACCGCCGCCGGATCGGCGGCGAGCCTGCCGGGGATCTCGACGTTCGGCCGTCGCAGCTCGTCGGGACGACGATCAACGCGCGCGAGGTGCCGCTCCTCGTCGACGAGCTGCCGCTCTTCGCGCTCCTCGCCGTCCACGCCCACGGCGACAGCGTCCTCCGCGGCGCGGAGGAGCTCAAGGCGAAGGAGACCGACCGGATCGAGGCGGTCGTCGACGGGCTGCGGAAGCTCGGCGCGCACATCCGCGCCACCGAGGACGGCTTCACGGTCCGAGGCGTTCCGTCGCGGCTCCGCGGCGGCGGCGCGATCGACTCGCGGGGCGACCACCGGATCGCGATCCTCGGCGCGATCGCCGGGCTCGTCTCGCGCGAGGGCGTCGAGGTCGTTGGCGCCGAGGCTGCGGCGGTAAGCTTCCCCGGCTTCTACGACCTGCTCGACTCGCTGAGAGCAACAACGACCTGATGATCGTCGCCATCGACGGGCCCGCCGGGGCCGGCAAGAGCACGGTCGCACGGCTCCTCGCCGAGCGGCTCGGCTTCCGCTACCTCGATACCGGCGCGATGTACCGGGCGCTCACCTGGCTCGCCCGGCGGCACGGGGTCGCGCTCGACCGGGCGGGCGAGCTGGCGGCGCTCGCGCTCGAGCACCCGGTCGGGTTCGACGAGGCCGGCCGCGTCTTCATCGACGACAGCGACGTCACGTCCTCGATCCGCAGGCCCGACATCGACAAGCTCGTCCCGGTCGTCGCCCGCCACCCGGAGGTGCGCGAGGTGATGCGGGAGCGCCAGCGCGCGCTCGGGAGCGAGGGGAACGTCGTGATCGAGGGGCGCGACATCGGCACGGTCGTCGCGCCTCAAGCTCAGGTCAAGGTGTACCTGATCGCGGACGAGCGCGTCCGGGCGGCGCGGCGCTCCTCGGAGCGGCCGGGCATCGGCGCCGACGCACTCGCGACCGACCTGCGCCTCCGCGACGAGAAGGACGCCGTCAACATGCGCCCCGCCGAGGACGCGATCCAGATCGACACGACCGACCTCGCCGTCGACGAGGTCGTGGCGCGGATCGAGGAGATCGTCGTGGCGCAGCGTTCGACATGAGCCGCGACGACGCCGTCTGGACGGTCGGCCGCTTCACGATCGGCACCCTCGTCCGCCTGCTGACGCCGCTCCGCAACTACGGCGCCGAGCGGGTGCCGCGCACGGGCGGGGTCGTGCTCGCGTTCAACCACTTCCACTGGATCGATCCGCCCGTCTTCGGGCTGCTCTCCCCGCGGCCGATGGCCTTCGTCGCCAAGGTCGAGGCCCATCGCATCCTCGGGCTCGGACAGCTGCTGCGGAGCTTCGGGACGATCTCGGTCCGCCGCGGCGAGTCGGATCGGGAGGCCGTGCGCCAGATGCGGGAGGCGGTCCGTGTGGGCCGTGCACTCGGGCTCTTCGTCGAGGGGACGCGGCAGCTGTCGGGCGTTCCCGGCCGTGTCCAGCCGGGCGCCGCGATGGTCGCGCTGCAGGAGGACGTGCCCGTCGTGCCCGCCGCGATCTACGGCTCCTACGACTGGAAGATCGGCAATCGCCGGCCGATCTCGGTCGCGTGGGGAGAGCCGGTCCGGTTCGAAGGCCTGCCGAAGAACGGCAAGGGCTACCGCGAGGCATCCGGCGAGGTCGAGCGCCGGATCCACGGGCTCCACGACTGGCTCGCCGACATGCACGCGCTTCGTCGCCCCGAGCGTGCGACTCCGCCGGCATGAGCGAGCCGGAGCCGCCGACGGTCGAGACGCCCGATCTGATCGGCACGGTCGCGATCGTCGGCTTTCCCAACGTCGGCAAGTCGACGCTGATCAACCGCCTGACCGAGTCCCGCCAGGCGGTCGTCCACGAGACGCCCGGGGTCACGCGCGACCGCAAGGAGCTGCTGGCGGACTGGAACGGCAAGCACTTTCTCCTGATCGACACGGGCGGCGTCGACGACCTCGCGCGCGACCCGTTCAGCCCCGAGATCGCGAAGCAGGCGCGCGCGGCGATCGCGGAGGCCGACCTCGTCCTCTTCGTCGTCGACGCCCGTCACGGGATCACGCCGGGCGACGAGGAGCTCGCCGCCACGCTCCGCGCCTCGAAGAAGCCGGTGCTCGTGCTCGCGAACAAGATCGACGATCCCCGCAAGGATCTGGAGGCGGTCGAGTTCCACCGGCTCGGCCTCGGCGACCCGTTCCCGCTCTCCGCGCTCCACGGCCACGGAACGGGCGACCTGCTCGACCGCGTCGTCGAGCTGCTGCCGGGCGAAGGCCCGACCCCGGTGGGGGAGGAGGCGATCAGGGTCGCGATCCTCGGCCGTCCGAACGTCGGCAAGTCGTCGCTCCTGAACGCGCTCCTCGGGCAGGAGCGGGTGATCGTCTCGGAGGTGCCGGGGACGACGCGCGACACGGTCGACACGATCCTCGAGAAGGACGGGCGCACGTACCAGCTCGTCGACACCGCGGGCTTGCGGCGGAAGCGGAAGCAGCGGCAGGGCATCGAGTACTACTCGGAGCTGCGCGCGCTCGAGGCGGCGGAGCGGGCCGACGTCGCGCTCGTCCTGATCGATGCGAGCGAAGGGATCGTCGACCAAGACCTCTCCGTCGCGGACGTCGCGCGCAAGGCCGGCAACTCGACGCTTGTCGTGCTCGCGAAGTGGGACGAGACCGACGTCACGATCGAGGACGTCCGCCCCAGGATCGAGGCGAAGCTGCGCCAGCGCCCGCCCCTGATCGCCGTCTCCTCGAAGACCGGACGCGGCCTCGACCGGCTGCTCCAGTACATCGCCGACCTGTTCGACAAGCACACCGGCCGGATCCCGACGCCGGCGCTCAACAACGCGCTCGCCGAGCTGCGCCAGGCCCGGCAGCCGCCCTCGTCGAGGGGCAAGCGGCTGAACCTGCTCTACGGCGCCCAGGTCTCGACGCGGCCGCCGCGGATCCGGATCCACGTCAACGATCCCGGGCTCGTCACGCGCGACTACGCGTACTGGGTCGAGAACGAGCTCCGGAAACGGTTTAACCTCGCCGGCGTGCCGGTCTCGATCGACTTCGTCAAGCGCTCGTGAAGGCAGTCGTCGTGGGAGGGGGGTCGTGGGGCACGGCCTTCGCCCGCGTGCTCACCCACCGCGAGCACGAGATCACGCTCGCCTGCCGCGACGCCGAGCAGGCGCGCGCGATCACCGAGACGGGCAGGAACCCGCGCTACCTGACGCACTGCGACCTGCGCGGGGTCCGTGCGACGACGATCGACGAGGCACCGATCGAAGAGGCGGACCTCGTCGTCGTGGCCGTCCCGAGCGCCGTCTTCGGCGACGTCGTCCGCTCCCTGCCCGGTGAGGCGCCGATCCTGTCGCTGACGAAGGGGCTCGATCCGGCGACGGAGGAGCGGATGTCCACGCTCGTCACCAACCGGCCGGTGGCCGTCCTCTCCGGCCCGAACATCGCCGACGAGATCGCGCGTGACCTTCCGGCCGCCGCCGTGATCGCGAGCGAGGACGAGCAACTCGCGCTCGACCTGCAGGCGGCGATCAACTCGGTCACCTTCCGTGTCTACGTCAACGACGACGTGATCGGGGTCGAGCTCTGCGCGGCGGCAAAGAACGTGATCGGGCTCGCCGCCGGCGGCGCAGACGGCCTCGCGCTCGGCGACAACGCGAAGGCGGCGCTCGTCGCCCGCGGGCTCGCCGAGATGGGACGCCTCGCGGTCGCGGCAGGCGGGAAGGAGGAGACCTTCGCCGGGCTCGCCGGGATGGGCGACCTCGTCGTCACCTGCTGGTCGCCGGTCGGCAGGAACCGGCGCGCCGGCGAGCTGATCGCGCAGGGCGCCGAGCCGGACGAGGCCGTCCGGCAGATCGGGATGACCGTCGAAGGGCTGACGACCGCGCCCGTGCTCCGCGACCTCTCGCGCCGGCTGGGGATCGAGCTGCCGATCACGGAAGGCGTCTGCGCGGTGCTCGGCGGCAAGCCCCTGCACGAGCTCGTCGGCCACCTGATGCGCCGCGAGCCGACGACCGAATAAGCCTCCGCCGCTTGTCAAAAGGCGAGAAAAAAAGTCCCTCTTTCGAGGGAAATCCTTACGCAACGTTGCGAAAGCATTGATTTCTGATGAAGAGAGGAGTAGCTTCGCCCGTCAGTGAGATCTGGGGCCAGGACCGGGGCAGCGACACAAGTAGGACGCGCGTAGGCGATGTCGCCCTGGTCCGTCCGGAGCCGCCGCCGTCGCCGCCTCGCGAGAGCCTCGGTTCTCTCGGCGATGGCCCTGGCGCTCGTCGGGCTGATCAGCTCGGCCCAGGCGGACGCCACCAGCGACAGCGCCACCGGGATCGCGGACGGCCTGCGCAGCTTCGCGGACCGGCTCGACGACTCCGCCGACGCGCTCGGTGAGTACCAGGCGCTCGCGGAGAGCCTCCCCCTCGTCGACCTCGCACCGGGGTCGGCGGAGGCGCTGCGGCTCAGCACACTGCTCCAGGAGCAGCTGACCGCGGGCTCGAATGCTCTCGACGCCACGTACAACACACTCGGCGACCTCGAGTCCGACCTCGAGGCGCTGGACGAGCTACAGGACGGCGTCCAGTTCACCGTCGGCGACGTCAGCATCTCCGGTGTGCCCGGCGGCGTCATCAACGTCGTCGTCCCGATCAGCGCCACACGTCACGTCGACCAGCCGCTCGACTTCGAGGCCGGAATCGCCTCGATCGACGGCGGCGCGCTCGGCATCGACTTCGCGCTCTCCTCGACCCTGACGTTCCGGCTCGACACGAGCGGCGGCGCACCGTTCCCGGCGACCGCCTTCTCCCTCGTCGTGCCCGCCGGCGCCGCGCCGGCGATCGACGTCTGCGCCACCGTCGACGCCGCTATCAGCGCCTTCACGGCGCGGCTCGGCTTCACCGACGTCTCGGTCTCGACGGCCGGCCCGGCGAAGCTGAAGGCCTGCGCCAAGATCACGTTCAGCGACCCGGACTCGAACGGCGTCCTGACCAAGGACGAGTTCTCGAGCCACGCGCTGACGGAGATCGCAACGGCCTCCCTCGTCGACGGCGACCCCGCCGGCAACGATCTCGCGGCGACGTTCAACCTCGACGCGTCGCTCGTCCCGGGAAGCCCGGACGCGACGATCGCGTTCACAGACGGGAACCTCGCCGCTGCGCCGGCGCCGGCCGTGGCCACCAACTTCGGCAACCTGGCCGACTTCTCCAACGTCACGCCGGGTGACGTGATCAACGGCCTGACGCAGTTCGTCGCTGCATACGGTGGCTCGCAGATCGCCGGCAACGGCGCGATCCCATTCGTCAAGGACGGGCTCAGCCGCGCGTTCGAGGTCGTGAAGCCGCTCAAGGACTACACGCGCCGGCTCACGGACGCCGAGGTGGTCTGCGGTACCGAGCCCGGCACGACGACGAAGATGCCGACGGGCTCGACGGCGAACCTGAAGAACGACACGCCGGTCTACTGCCGCGCGAAGACGGCGTACACGATGACGGCGGACGTCACCACCTGGACGAGCCCGAACGCGGTCCCGATCGACAAGACGACGGGAGAGGCTGCGAACCCGACGATCGGTTCCGCACCCGAGCAGAACGCAGAGTTCAAGATGAACGCGGCCGGCTCGTTCGACGTCAA
This sequence comes from uncultured Gaiellaceae bacterium, assembly GCA_963730405.1. GTDB lineage: Bacteria > Actinomycetota > Thermoleophilia > Gaiellales > Gaiellaceae > Gaiellasilicea. The sequence goes on from CAVSRW010000015.1 coordinate 26,256, forward strand.
GGTCGTCTTCACCGCCGACCCCGACGCAGACGGCTCACAGCCGGCGCAGGGCTTCACCGCGATCCCGCGGCCGCAGACGGCCCAGGAGCTCTTCGACAAGATCGCAGCTGCGGCCGGCCTCGACACGGGCACGAGCGGCCTCACCTACGACCCGGCGACGAAGTCGCTCGCCTACCGGCTCAAGGGCAGCTTCAACCCGGCGGCCGTCGGACCGGGTGTCGAGAACGCGCCGACATGGGACTTCGGCGACCAGCTCCGCAACGTCACCCACCTCTCCGGGCTGCAGGCGTCGGCGTCCGCGACGACGACCCTCGACGCCGGCCAGGTCAACTGGGACGCGACCTTCGGCGTCATCCTCACCGCGACCGAGGCGGACATCACCCCGGCCACGGGCGACCCGAGTCTGCTCGACCGCTTCTTCGTCAAGGTGCGGACGGCGCCGGGCGAGCACGAGATCAGCCTCGACGACCTCACCGTCAGCGGCAACGTGCAGCTCGATGGCCAGGTCGGATTCCTCGGCGTGCACGCCAGCGGCAGCGGCACCGACAACACCTTCCAGAACGGCACGGCCTTCGGCGTCTCCAAGTTCGACGCGACGAAGCCGGTCCTCAGCGTCGACATCAACCCGGGCAGCGGCGTCGTGCTCGACACCGACCCGACGGGCGGCGAGTCGCTGCAGACGATCACGGGGGCGATCTCGGTCGGAGAGCTCGCCTTCAACCTCGACGACGCCCATCTCGACGCGACCTGCAACCTGAAGGCGACCGCCGGCCTCCACATCAAGGCCGACGTCGCCGGCGGTCTGCAGACGCTCGCCGAGGCCGGCGTCGCGGTCAACTGGCCCCAGGTCTTCAAGGCCGACAGCTGCGACCCCGACCGGACGAAGCTGCAGATCACACCGAGCGCGAACTTCAACACCGATCTCTTCCACTTCGACCCGTTCCCGTCGGTGAGCGGCACGGCGACCCAGGTCGCCAACAACCCGAACGAGGGCGTCGTCCTGATCGACGGCTCGAAGAACCCGACGGCGGGCGACGGCAACGACCCGACCGAGTTCCCCGCCCTCGGCAACTTCACGAACCTGACGCTCCGGAACAAGACGACGGGCGCGACCTGCATCATCCTCACGATCTCCGCCCAGGAGCTCGCGTGCGCGACCTCGCTCTCCGGCGGCTCGCGCCAGGGCGACCTCCCGAACAACAACAAGTGGAAGGTCGGCGACGAGTACGAGGTCGAGGGCAACGCGCTCGGGATGCTCTCGATCATCCTCGACAACCTCGACAAGCTCGTCGACCAGCTCGAGGCGCTCGGCGCGGACGTCGACGCGACGATCCCGCTGATCAACATGTCGACGGAGGACCTCGTCGCGAAGATCCAGTCGATCAAGCGCACGATCGACGACCTGCGCGGCTTCCCGAAGGCCCAGCTCCAGTGCGCCAAGGACGCCGCCTTCACGCAGACGGACGTCTCGATCCTCGACGACGGCGCCACCGTCTACTGCCGCGCGACGACGCAGAACACGCCGACGGCGGTCCAGTGGAAGGTCGAGATGGACGCAGGCGGCACGGCGTCGATCGTGGCCAACGGCGAGTCCGGCCTCGACCCGGCGATCGCCGACGTCGCGGGCGCGCTGACGACGGTCGGCCCGACGCCGACCACGGCGGTCCAGTTCACCGTCAACGACGGTGATCCGATCGAGCGACAAGACCACCCTCGACGAGTGGCAGGTCAGCCTCGAGTGGGCCGACGCAGGCGGGGCCAACACCGGCGAGTTCCCGCCGACTCTCGCCGCCGCAGGACGCTGCAGGAGCTCGAGGAGCTGATCGAGGAGAAGCTCGGGATCGCCGATCCGAACGTCTTCAAGCTCGACCTCCGCGACCTGCCGACGCCGGGGAGCGGGCCTGTCGTGACGGGAACGGCGAGCGGCGGCGACGCCAACACGCTCGAGGACTCCGGAGCAGACCTGAGCGACGTCCTACAGGGCATGCAGCTCGTGAACGTCGACGACAAGGTCTCGTGCACGATCGCGAGCGTCAACGACGGCGACGACAAGCTGGAGTGCATCAACCCGCTCCCGAACGGCGCGACGTTCGACAACAACGACGACTACGAGGTCGTCGGCGACGGCACGAAGGATCTCGTCGTTCGTCTCGGCGCCGGCTACTGCGCCGGCGGCACGGCGAGCGGCAGCATCGACTGCTCGCCGAGGGTGGCGTCCGCGAGCTCGACCCGATCAGCATGCCGCTCAACGTCGACCTCGGCGCCGGCTCAGCGACCTCGTCGGTCTCGACTCGACCGGCGAGCTGCAGCTCCAGTACGTCGCCAAGGCTCAGCTCGACATCGGGATCCCGCTCGAGCTCGACCTGACGCCTGACGTCGTCGTGCTCGACACCACCGGGGCGAGCGTCAAGGGTCGGGTCATCGCCGACGGCGTCGGCCTGAAGGCGAACCTCGGCCCGCTCGGGGTCGCGCTCGGCACCGAGGTCGTCGACACCGACTACGCGGACGTGAGCCTGATCCGGACCCGGCGGATCCGACCTCCGACCAGGGCACAGGCGTGGTGAAGCTCGGCGCCAAGCTCGGGATTGCCAAGAACGGCGGCGACGACATCTCCGACAACCGCACCTTCACCGTCGGCTCCTTCTTCGGCGACCTCAACGCGAGCTTCAGCGGGGACGAGCAGACGTGCGCGACCGGGCCCGACTTCAAGGGCGACGCGTGCGTGATCCTGTCGACGGCGGCCGAGCCGCAGTCCGCCACGACGACCTTCGGCGACCTCAAGATCACCTGCGACGCCGAAGGCTTCCAGACCAATCCGGCGACGGCATGCACCGTGACGCCGCCGCCCGGCCTCGCCGCATTCTTCTCCGGCGAGGGGATCAACCTCGACCTGCTCTTCCAGGTGCTCCCGAAGCTGCTCGAAGACCTGCGCGCGCAGCTCGACGGCGCCGCGCGCGACGCCTCGATCCCGGTGGTCGGCGACACGCTCGATGCCGGCGCCAAGATCGTCGACACGTTCAACGACAACGTCGTGACGCCGTTCTCGACGTTCGTGACCCAGCTGAAGAGCACCGCCGACACCGACACCGACGGCGTCGCCGAGCCCGGCGAGGTGGCGAGGAAGCTCCGGTCGTTCATCTACGACGGGGCAGGCGGTGCCGTCGGCGGCTTCAACGGGCTTGGTCCGGCCGGCGCCGGCCTCCTCCTCGACCTGAACGGCGACGGCACCGTCACGATCGACGACGTCGTCGTCACGCCGCAGTGCAACGGCGATGCGTGCGCCGACGGCACCGGCCTCGGCGAGCTGACGGACATGCGCGTGACGTTCAAGCTCGGCAAGACGGCGTTCGCGGGCGAGCTCCCGTTCGACATCGGTCTCGAGGGCTTCCCGCTGAAGCTCGAGGGCAACGTTGCCTCGGCCGGCAAGTGGAGCGTCCTCGTCGACTTCGGCATGAGCAAGGAGGACGGGCCCTACCTGGTCGCGAGCGGCAAGCCGACGAAGTCGAACGACTCGAACATGGCCGTCAACCGACCGCCGGACGAGCCCGCGAACCCGGATCCGGACGGCGACCCGGACACGGAAGACGGGACGCCCGACAAGTGGTTCGACCAGCAGTACCTGCAGGACGACGGCGCCAACTTCCCGTCCTTCGTCGACGTCGGCATGACGCTCCGCCGGCTGCCGCAGACGGGCGTCACCGAGGCGCGCTGCACGATCACCAAGGTCGAGTCGAACAAGCTCTGGTGCGACGACTTCTCGACCGCCGGGGTCGAGGGCGTCACCTGGCATTTCCACGACGCGAACGATCCGGCCGACCGACGCCCACCGACCTCTACGAGGTCATCGCGCTGCACCCGCCGAACTCGAACCAGACGGGCGGCGCGGCCGAGGTCAGCTTCGACGCCAGCGTCGGCTTCGGCGACAGCAGGACGCCTGTGTCGGCGACGTCGACGCGGGAGCGGCACCGCGACCGTACCTCCAGGGCTTCTCCACGTCGCGCTGTCTCCGCGGCGAGGTGGCCTTCCTCGCCGTCACTGTCCGCGACAAGGACGGTGACCGCGACGCGGCGACGTACGCCGAAGCGGGCGGCGCCTCGGCGGAGACGGACGGGCCCGACCAAGCTCGGGCTTGCAGCGACGATCGACCTCCGCAACGGCAGCGACGACCGGATCTCGTTCGCCGATCTGACCGCCGGCAGCAGCTCGATCAAGCCGAACTTCACGGCGACCGCCAACATCGACGTGCGCTTCCGCACGGGCCTCATCGTCAGTCAGAGCGCGGGCTTCCCGAGCGTCCTCGGCAAGTTCCACCTCTACTGGGGCTTCGATCGACCGACGCGAAGTCCCCGCCGCACCGCCAAGAAGCTCGCGATCTCGTTCAACGGGCTGCACCTCGACGCCGGCGCGTTCGTCAGGCCGCTTCCTCGGGCCGATCGTCAAGGACGTCCAGAACATCACGAAGCCGCTGCAGCCGGTGATCCAGATGCTGCAGGCCGAGGTCCCGATCGTCTCGGACATGAGCAAGCTCGTCGGCGAAGGCCCGGTCACGATGCTCGACCTGCTCGAGGCGGTCTCGGGGAACGACCTCTCGCTCGTCCGCTCGCGTGATGCAGCTCGTGCGCTTCATCAACACGCTCCCGACGAACGCCGGACTGCTGATCCCGCTCGGCAACTCGCCCGGCTCGTTCGCGGTCAGCGAGGAGCGCGCGACAGGTCCGCGGCCCACGGCCGACCAGGCCGGACGGGCATGCAGGTGAAGCGTCCGCAGCGGGCATCCAGAAGGACTTCGCCGGCAGCAGCGCCTACGCGCGGTGCGACGACGCGCCGGCGGACAACCGGCCCGGCACGTTCGGCGTCTCCGGCCTGACGTTCCCGTTCCTCGCGGACGCGAAGAACATCTTCGGCGTCCTGATGGGCCAGGACGTGACGCTCGTCCGCTACGACGCCGGGACGCTGAAGGCCGAAGCGCAGGCTTCGGCTACTGCTTCCCGCCGCTCCTGATCGGGCCGATCCCGGTCGAGATCTGCATCGGCGGCTCGTTCGAGGTCGCACGGCCGGTTCGCGATCGGCTACGACACGAGCGGGATGAGGAAGGTGCTCGAGGGCGGCTCCGGCGTCGCGCTCCTCGACGGCATCTTCATCGACGACTACAACGCGGCCGGCGAAGAGGTCCCGGAGATCACGTTCACCGGCACCGTCTACGCCGAGGGCGCGGTCGTCGTCGCGATCATCTCCGTCGGCATCCGCGGCGAGATCATCTTCACGACGAACCTCGACCTCGACGACCGCCCGAACCCGGACGGCAAGCTGCGGATCGAGGAGATCGTCAACCGCTTGTCCAACCCGATCTGTCTCTTCGTCGTCTCCGGACAGATAGATGCGGCGCTCTCGGCCTTCGTCGAAATCGACCTCTTCTTCTTCACCAAACGCTTCACGATCGAGATCGTCCGTATCACCCTGCTCAAATTCGAGGTGAAATGCGAGCCCGAGGTCCCGAACCTCGCGGACGTCCTCGACGGCGGCAACCGCCTGATCCTCAACGTCGGCAACAAGGGCGGCGGCGCCACCGAGCGACGCGACGAACGGAACATCCAGGAGGAGAACGAGAACGAGAAGCTCGTCGTCCGCCAGATGGAGGACGTGACCACGGGCGCGAACGCGGGCAAGACGCGGTTCTCGATCGCCGGCTTCGGGATCAAGGAAGACGAGTACCTGAACACGGCCGCCGTCCACGCCGGCACGGCGATCGTCGAGGCGCACGGCCACAACGGCGACGACAGCTTCTCCTTCATCCCCGGCGGCGGCAACGAGGGGACGAGAGCGATCCCGCCACGGTCGACCTGAAGGAGTTCGAGCCGAAGGTCGACGCGGACGGCGACAACGGCAACGACGAGATCACGTCGGGTGACGGCAACGACGACATCACGCGGCGGCGCGAACAACGACAAGCTGATCACCGGCCCGGGCGCGGACATCATCGACGGCGGCACCGAGGACGACAACATCGACGCCGGCACCGGCAACGACGTCAACGTGCTCGGCGGTCCCGGCCACGACACGATGAACGGCGGCCCCGGCGGCGACACGATGCAGGGCCAGGCCGGCGACGACAACATGTCCGCGGGCCCGGACGACCCGGCCGCGACGTCCTCCGACACGCTGATCGGCAACAACGGCAACGACACGATCGCGGGCGACGGCGGCGTCGACCACCTCTTCGGCGACAACCAGAGCACCGATTGCGCCGAGAGCGCCGAGGGCGCGAATCCTGCGGGCGACAACATGGACGCGATCACCGGCGGCACCGGCAACGACAACATCTACGGTGGGCCCGAGCGCGACCAGCTCGAGGGCCAGCAGGGCAACGACACGATCTGCGGCAACGGCGGCGGCGACGAGATCCTCGGCGGCACCGGCGACGACGACGTCACGGGCGGCACCGGCGACGACAACATCACCGGCGGCACCGACCCGCTCTCCGGTCCCGGCGCGGATCCGGTGACCGAGGGCGACACGCTCCGCGGCGGCTCCGGGCGCGACTACATGCTCGGTGACGACGGCACGCTCACCCGCGACGGCTCGAACAACGTGGCGTACGTGCTCGCGACCACCTTCGACGAGAACGACGCGATGCACGGCGGCGCCGACGACGACTTCATGTGGGGCCAGGGCGGCGTCGACACCATGAACGGCAACGAGAACGACGACGAGATGCGCGGCGGCAACGGCGCGGACACGATGAACGGCGACGCCGACGACGACGAGATGTACGGCGACAGGCGCCGGACAGATGACGGGAACGGAGAGACGAGAGACGGCGAGACGACGCCGACGTCATGCACGGCAACGGCGGCAACGACAACATGCGCGGCGGCGTCGGCATCGACACGATGGACGGCGACGCCGACACCGACGAGATGTACGGCGACAACGACGCCGACGTCATGCGCGGCGGCGCGGCGGACGACCTGATCCGCGGCGGCAGCGGCGACGACGAGATCGAGGGCAACGGGAACAGCTCGCAGGCGCTGCCGCTCGACGAGCAGCTGAACCCGCTCGCAGCGGTGAACGCCAACCTCGACCTGACCGAGGGCGCGGGCAACGAGTGGACGCAGTCCGGCGGCGGCGACGGCGACGTCATCTACGGCGACGCCGACCAGGACGACATCGTCGGCGGCTCGCAGGGCACGCCCGCGGAGGCAGACGGCGGCGACACGATCCTCGGCAACGCAGCTCAGGACGTCATCCTCGGCGACGACGGCGAGATCTCACGGCCCGGCGGCAACGACGCCGACGGCACGAAGACGCGCGCGGTCACGCTCCGCAACCCGGGCACCGACGGCGGCGCCGACTACATCCAGGGCAACGAGGAGAACGACGACGTCTACGCCGGCGGCGCGGGCGACCTCGTCCACGGCGACGTCGGCGACGACTACGTCGAGGGCAACGGCGGCGCCGACGGCGATCCCGGCACCATCCCGGTGGCAGCGATCGGGCTCTACGGCGACACCGGTCAGGACGATCTGATCGGCGGCACGAGCCAGGGCACCGGCGGCGTGGCCGACGGCGCGGACGACATCTGGGGCGGCCAGGGCGCCGACGTGGCGACCGGCGACAACGCGGACGTCACGCGGGCGACCGGCAGCGACTGCCCGGCCGAGCCGAACGCAAGCGCCGGCTACGACTGCAACACCTTCAGGCTCGACGCGGCCGACGTCGTCATCCGGCGGATCCAGCTCTCCGACGTCGCCACGACCGGTGCGCGCTGCGCCGGCGGGCTCGGCCGGCGGCGACACGATCGGCGGCCAGGACGGCCACGACCGCCTCTACGGCCAGGGCGGCGACGACTGGATCGAGGGCGGCGGCAACGACGACTTCGCCTTCGGCAACGCCGACGTCGACACGATCTTCGGCGGCGCCGGCCAGGACGACCTCGTCGGCGGCACCGGCCGGACCGACTCCGCCGAGCAGGCGACGGCCACCGACGGCCGCCTCGACGCGGGCGACATCATCCACGGCGAAGGCGACTTCGACGCGATCGCGGGCGACAACTCGCGGATCGTCCGACAGACACTCGGCGCCGACACGAGCGACGACACCGGTGAGTGGAAGGCGAACACCTTCAACAGCGCCGTCGACCGCCTGATCGCGCTCATGGACGTCGCCGTCGTCGGCTCGCCCGCGGGCGCCGGCACGAGCGGCAACGACCAGCTGCTCGGCGGCCCGGCGGACGACGTGGTCTACGGCCAGGGCGGCAACGACGGCATCTCCGGCGGCGCCGACCAGGATCTGCTCGAGGGCAACGCGAACGGCACGGGCAACGCGCCCGACCCGGCCGGGACGTACGGCGGCGCCTGGCCTCCGGTCGAGGGCGACGTCATCCACGGCGACGCCGGTGCGGACGACGCGGCCGGCGGCACCGGGCGGATCTACCGCATGGTCGGCGGCGTCGAGACGCAGGATGTGCCGAGCGGCGTCGACGGCCGCATCGACGGCGGCGACGCGATCTTCGGCGACGAGGGCGGCGACGCGCTCGCCGGCGACAACACGGTGATCGAGCGCGCGCTCACCGGCGACGCGATCCGGCGCCTGGGTGCTCGACGACCTCAAGGCTCCCGACGCGCTCCAGGTCGTCCGCCGGGTCATGCGGCAGCGCGACGTTGCGACGGTCGCCGACCTCCTGCCGCTCACGAACGGCACGTCCGGCAACGACGCGATCCAGGGCAACGACGGCGTCGACGTCGCCTACGGCCAGGGCGGCGAGGACATGATCCAGGGCAACGCGGGCGACGACCATCTCGAGGGCAACGCGAGCGACGACACGATTCACGGCAACGAGGGTCAGGACGACGTCGTCGGCGGCACCGGCCGCACCTTCTCCAACGACGAGTCGACCGCTGCGGCCGGCCGGATCGACAACGCGACCGGCGACGACGCCGCTAACGACACCCTCCACGGCGGCAACGGCGACGGCGCCGTGGCGTCCGGCGACGACGACGTCATCGTCGGCGACAACGCCACCGTCGACCGCGTGCGCGGCACGCTCGGCACCGCAGGCGCCGAGCTCAACCGGCTGCCGTTCAACGGCGCCTGGGGCGAGGCGACCTGGGACGAGCCGAACATCCTCCGCGTGATCCGGCTGCTCGACGTCGCGACGACCGCCAACACGGCGCCGGAGGCGAACGGCACGAACGGCGACGACACGATCAACGGCGAGGCGAACGAGGACGTCCTCTTCGGCCAGGGCGGCGCCGACACGATCACGGGCGACGACGCCGATCTCGACGGCGCCGACGTCGGCGATGCCGGCGGCGACGACTACATCGAGGGCAGCGGCGGCGCCGACACGATCCGCGGGGATCTCGGCCAGGACGACATCACGGGCGGCGGCTCGGCGAGCCACACCGGCGCGGCGAACACGCTCCTCGACTCGAACCGCGACGGCCGCCTCGACGACCTCCGCAGCGGCGAGACGCTCCTCGACGCCGGCGACACGATCCTCGGCGACTCGGGCGCCGCGGACGCGGGTGCCGGCGACGTGGTCGCCGGCGACAACGCGCGCATCCAGCGACTGCTCGCCGCAGGCGACTGGCGCACCGACGCAGCCCGCGGCACGAGCCTGCGCGACGTCTTCCTCTTCGACATCCGCCTCGTCGGCGCGGTCGAGCCCGGCAACGCCGCCGCAGGCGAGAGCGGCTCCGACCTGATCTCCGGCAACGGCGGCAACGACATCCTCCTCGGCCAGGACAACGGCACCCAGAACGGCGCCTTCGACAGCGCCGCGGCCGACGCCTATGGCTTCGAGGGCGGCGTCGCCGGCCCGACGCCGGACTGCCAGACGGCGACGGGCGGTCCCGGGAGCGGCACGCTCACGGGCACCGAGGAGAACCCGAACGGCGACAACGACGGTGACGATCTGCCCGACCTGAACGACCCGCAGTGCCGCAGCTCCGCGCCCGGCGACACGATCAACGGCGAGGACGGCCAGGACTACATCGAGGGCAACTCCGGCTCGGACAACCTCTACGGCAACAACGACGAGGACGACGTGATCGGCGGCTCGTCGGCCACTTCAGGCCACCTGAACGTGATCCTGCCGCCCGGCGACCGCGAGGCCGGCTTCGCACCGGGCAACGTCACGTCGCCGCCGACCGACCTCAACGACGGGCACGACGTCATCGGCGGCAACGCCGAGGACGACACGGTCGTGGGCGACAACGCCTTCGCCGACCGCTACGTCGGCGCCGGCGGCGCCTGGGTGACGGTCACCAGCACCGGCGCCGGTCCGTTCGCCCAGTCCGGCAACCCGAACCCGGAGCCCGCCCGCGAGGCGTGGACGGCGACGAGCATGGTGCGCCGCGACGTCACGACGAGGCAGACGACCGAGTCGGCGCTCGCCTTCGGCAACGACTACGTCCAGGGCAACGACGGCAAGGACGACGTCTACGGCCTCCTCGGCAACGACTGGCTCGAGGGCAACGAGGGCGAGGACGCGATCGTGGGCGACATGGGCAAGGTCGTCGACAACGCGCTGGCCAACCCGGGCGCGGGCCACGCCGGCGACGAGCTCGCCGACCCGGCGCCGCTGAACCAGTTCATCGTCCCGCAGCAGCCGTTCCTCGGCTCGACGATCGACTACGCCGGAATGCTCAAGCGCCAGGTCACGCTCTACGCCTTCGACGAGTCGGCCGCGGGCGCGGGCATCGGCCACGACGTCGCGCTCGGCGGCGACGGCAACGACTCGATCCACACCGGCCCCGGCGAGGACCTCGCCAACGGCAACACCGGCGACGACCACGTCTGGCTGGGCGACAACTTCACGGCGATCACGGCCGGCAAGACCGGCGTCCTCCTTGCCCACGACCGCGTCGATGCGGGTTGGGGCGGCGGCGGCCACGATCACCTCTGGGGCGGCTACGGAGCCGACTACCTCGACGTGCGGCCGCGCAGCCAGAGCTCGGCGCCCGGCATCTTCCCGACGAGCGACCCGGAGACGTGGTTCCAGGTCGCGAGCCCGGGCGGACCCGCCGAGCTGTCGCACAACACCGTCGACTACGGCATCGACGCGATCCCGAGCGACAACTTCGAGAACATCGACTACATCTACGGCGGCTGGGATCAGGACACGATGCAGGCCAACGAGGGCGACAACGGCCCGGCGATCGGCGACCGCCTGCTCGACTGGGGCGGCAGCTTCAACGGCTACTACCTCTGTCCGTCGACGTACGGCGACTGGGTCTCGACCAGGGCGATCGCCCCGGGCGTGATCTCGTTCCTGCAGGCGATGTCGCAGGGAGACGGCGCCACCACGACCGCCACCGCGGGCACCTCCGGCTTCCGCGAGACTGCAATCGTGTTCACGAACGAGCAGAAGTTCAACACGAAGCCGATCCACGCGGACACGCCCGCGCACTTCACGTGCGGGCCCGGCACCGTCACCCCGTGAGGCTGCTCACCGGGGTGATCGCGGCCGCGCTGGTCGTCGCCGCGGCCGGCGGCTGCGCCGGCGACGACGAGGAGGACGCGGCAGGGACGACGGCGTCCACTCCGGCGGCGACCACCGCCCAGCCCGCGACGACGACAGAGGAGCAGCAGGTGACGACCCAGGCCGGCGACTACGCCCGGCCGGAGCCGCCGGACGATCAGAGCCGGTGGGCCGGCCAGGTCGACGCAGCATGCGAGCAGTGGCAGGAGCAGATCGACGAGGTCGCACCCCCGGCCGACCCGGCCGACCTCGAGCGCTGGCTCGGCGAGACGCTGCCGCTCGTGCGCAAGCAGGTGGCTGCGGTGGAGGCGGTCCGACTGCCCGGGGCGGCGAGCGAGGCCGAGCCGGCCTCGCTCTTCGTGCAGAACCTCCGCCGGGTCGAACGCGCTCTGACGCGCTACGGCGCAGCCTTGCGCTCGGAGAATCCTCAGGGCGCGCAGCAGGCGCTCGCCGAGGCAGGCGCGGCGGGGGCCGAGGCGCGGAGCGCCGCGCTCGCGCTCGGCGTCACCGAGTGCGGGGGATACTCGACTGGCTGACGTCCGCGGACGTCAGGTAGCCTCCCGCGACATGGCTGCGCGCGAGTTCTCCTTCACCTCGGAGTCGGTCACCGAGGGCCATCCCGACAAGATCGCGGACCAGGTCTCGGACGCCGTCCTCGACGCGGTCCTCCAGGGCGATCCGATGGGCCGGGTCGCCTGCGAGACGCTGATCACGACCGGTCTCGTCGTCGTGGCGGGCGAGATCTCGACCGAGATCTACGTCGACATCCCGCAGCTCGTCCGCAAGACGATCGGCCAGATCGGCTACACGCGTGCCAAGTACGGCTTCGACGCCGAGACGTGCGGCGTCATGGTCGCGATCGACGAGCAGTCGCAGGACATCGCACAGGGCGTCGACGACTCCTTCGAGGCGCAGCACGGCGACACCGATCCGCTCGACAGGGTCGGCGCCGGCGACCAGGGGATGATGTTCGGCTACGCCTCGAACGAGACCGACGAGCTGATGCCGCTGCCGATCCAGCTCGCGCACAAGATCACGAAGCGGCTCTCGGAGGTGCGCAAGGCGGACGTGCTCCCGTACCTGCGCCCGGACGGGAAGGCGCAGGTGACGATCCGCTACGAAGTCGACGCGCACGGGCGCCAGAAGCCGGTCGAGATCGAGCGCATCCTCGTCTCCACGCAGCACCGCGACGGGCTCGACTCCGAGGCGCTGATCAAGCCCGACCTGATCGAGCACGTGCTCCACCCGATCCTCCCGCACTCGCTCTACGACGAGAAGCGGCTCGAGGAGAAGGACTTCGTCTACGTCAACCCGACCGGGAAGTTCGTGATCGGCGGCCCGATGGGCGACACCGGCCTCACCGGCCGCAAGATCATCGTCGACACCTACGGTGGCGCAGCCCCGCACGGCGGCGGTGCGTTCTCCGGCAAGGATCCGACCAAGGTCGACCGCTCGGCCGCGTACGCGGCCCGCTACGTGGCGAAGAACGTCGTCGCCGCCGGCCTGGCCGAGCGCTGCCAGATCCAGGTCGCCTACGCGATCGGCGTCGCGCACCCGCTCTCCGTCCTCGTCGACACCTTCGGCACCGAGGCGGAGGGGCTGACGCAGGACCGGATCGAGCAGCTCGTCAAGGAGCACTTCGACCTCCGCCCGGCTGCGATCCTGCGCGACCTCGACCTGCGCCGCCCGATCTACGAGAAGACGGCCGCCTACGGCCACTTCGGCCGCGACGACCGCGACTTCACGTGGGAGCGGACGGACAAGGCCGACACGCTGCGGGAGGCCGCCGGCCTCGCGGCGGCCGCAACGGTCTAGCCGCCCCGACCGTTCTTCTCATATGGCCGCAGTCGAGCCGCGACGGCGCTTCCCCACGGGGCTGATCGTCCTGGGCGTCACGATCCTGAGCGGCTTCCTCCTCGTGGGCTGGGTCAAGGATCTGATCCCCGGCCTCGGCAACCCGTTCGGGACCGAGACGGTCGACCGCTCCGGGCCGGCGGTGCTGAAGTCGATCGAGAACCTCCGCGACTTCCGGGCCGCGTCCGGCCACTACGAGGTGATCGTCGACGTGGAGAAGGACGCGCGCTTCGTCCCCGCGAAGATCAAGGGCGAGCGAGTGCTGTTCGTGGCGGTCGGATCGGTCGACGCCGGCGTCGACTTCACCGGGATCGAGGAGGGCGCGGTCGACGTCTCCGACGACCGCAAGAGCGTCTCGCTCGATCTGCCGCCTGCCCGGTTCCGCGAGCCCCATCTCGACCTCGAGCGCTCGTACGTCTACGACCGCGACCGCGGCGCGATCGACCGGATCCAGTCACTCTTCGGCGACGACGCCGGCCTCGAGCAGGAGCTCTACCCGCTCGCCATGGAGAAGCTTGCCGCGGCCGCCCGCGACGGCTCCGGGCTGCTCGCGCGGGCGGAGCAGAACACGCGGCTGATGCTCGTCGGTCTCCTGCGCTCGCTCGGCTTCACGCGCGTCGAGGTGCGCTTCTCCGAGGTCTGAGCGGCGTAGAGTCGCGGCGTGCGCTCGCTCGACGCGATCTGCGACACGTTCGCACCGGGAGCCGTGGAGCAGGGCGTCCCGGACGCCGTGCTGGACGCGATCGAGCACGACCTGACCGCCCGGGAGCAGCAGCGCCTGCTGCTCCTGTTGCGCACGTGGCTCCCCGGCTACGACCGTCTCTCGCAGGGGCGGCGAGAGGCGATCCTGCGCGGCTGGCGCGACAGCCCGGTGCCGCTGATGCGGACGGGCTTCCAGGCGCTGCGGAAGGCCGCCCTCGCTTTCTCCTACCTGCTGCCGGGCGGCTGGGAGGAGATCGGCTATCCGGGGCCGCGCGGCCCGGTGCCCGACGCGCCGGAGGCCCGGCTCCAGCCGATCGTCGCCGCGCCCGGCATGGAGCTGACCTGCGACGTCTGCGTCGTCGGCTCGGGCGCGGGAGGCGCCGTCGCGGCCGCCGTGCTCGCCGAGGCCGGGCTGGACGTGGTCGTGCTCGAGGCCGGTGGCTACTGGTCGGAGCGCGACTTCGACGGAGCCGAACGAACCTCGCTCCGCCGGCTCTACCGCGGCGGCGGTGCGTCCGCAACCGACGACCAGGGCGTCTCGCTGATCGCCGGCGCGTGTCTCGGGGGCGGCACCGTCGTCAACTACACGACCTCGTTCCGGACACCGGACGACGTCCTGGCGGAGTGGGAGGGGCTCGGCTTCCCCTCGGCCGACCTCGGCCCGAGCCTCGACGCGGTCTGCAAGCGCCTCGGCGTGAACACCGACCACAACCGCCCCTCCCGGCGCGACGAAGTGATGGCGCGCGGCCTCGAGGCGCTCGGCTGGCACGTCGACGCGATGCCGCGCGACGTGATCGGCTGCGAGCAGGGCGTTCTCTGCGGCTCCTGCGGCTACGGCTGCCCGCTCGGCGCGAAGCAGTCCACGCTGCGGACGTTCCTCGAGGACGCGGCCGGGGCCGGCGCCCGCATCGTCGTCGGCGCGAAGGCGCGCCGGGTCTACGTCGAGAACGGGACAGCCGCGGGTGTCGACGCCGGACCGGTGCAGGTGCTCGCCAAGGCGGTCGTCGCGGCCGCCGGCGCGATCGAGACGCCGGCCCTCCTGCTCCGCTCCGGCCTGACGAATCCGAACGTCGGCCGCTGGCTCCGCCTCCATCCGGCGACCGCCGTCTTCGGCATCTTCGAGGAGGAGATCCGGCCCTGGGAGGGGACGTTGCAGGCGCTCTACTCCGACCAGTTCCGTTTTCTCGAGGGCGGCTACGGCGTCAAGTACGAGACGGTGCCGCTGCACCCGGCGCTGCTGGCTGCGGCACTCCCCTGGGAGGACGCGGCGGCGCACCGGGAGCTGATGACGAGCCTGCCGCGGCTCTCGCTGATCGCCGTGATCCCGCGCGACAGCGGCTCCGGCCGGGTCCGCATCGGCCGCGACGGCGAGCCGATCGTGACCTACGGGCTCGGCGACGACGACACACGACGACTCAGGGCCGGGATCGACGGCGCCGGGCGGGTCATGGCCGCCGCGGGAGCACAGGAGATCTTCACCGCCCATGCGCGCCGACAGGACTGGGCGGACGGCTTCCCCGCGGAGGCGTACCGCTTCGGCCCCGGCCGCGGCGCCCTCTACTCGTTCCACCTCATGGGTACAGCCCGGATGGGAGCCTCGCCCGAGACCTCCGCGGCCGATCCTGCGGGACAGACGTGGGACGTGCGCAACCTGGTCGTCGCCGACGGCTCGGCGTTCCCCACCGCGTCCGGCGTCAACCCGATGATCACGATCGAGGCGATCGCCAGGCTGAACGCGCGGCGGCTGGCGGCGAGGCTGGCCTAGAGCTAGGCGGGGCGGACGTAGAGGCCCGCGGCGGCCTTCTCGCCGATCGCGCGCTCGTCGTCGCCGAGCAGCACCTTGAACTGTGCCGCTGCGGGCTGGCGCTCGCGGATCACGATCCGGGCGCCGGGCGTGAAGCCCTCGTCGTAGAACCAGTGCAGCAGCTCACCGTCGTGCTCGGCGAGACGGACGATCTCCGCCTCGTGGCCGGTCTCGAGGTCGGCGAGCGCCTCCAGCTCCTTGTTCTCCGCCTGCTCGAACGCAGGGTCGACCGGCCAGCCGTGCGGGCAGCGGTCGGGGTTCCCGAGCCGCGCGTCGATCCGCTCGACCATGTCCTCCGAGAACGTGTCGCCGAGCTCGTCGGCGTGGACGTGCGCCTCGGCGGCGGTGTAGCCCATGAAGTCGGTGAGCAGGCGCTCGATGATCCGGTGCTTGCGCACGACCTTCTCGGCCCGCTCGATCCCCGTCTCGGTGAGGATCGCCTCCTTGTGCTCGCCGCGCTCGACGAGGCCCTCGGCCTCGAGCCGCTTCAGCATCTCGCCCGCGGAGGCGCGCGAGACGCCGAGCATCTCCGCCACCCGTGAGGCGATCGCGGTCGAGCTGCCCGGGTCGGGGCGGTACTCCCCGATCGGGAAGGCGAGGAAGTAGATCGTCTCGAGGTACTCGTCGACGCTGTGTCCGGCCATCCCTGCCACTCTAGCCGTACTCTTGAGGCGCGATGGAGGCAGCCGCGCCCGCTCACACGGCCGCCCGCGCGCGCCCGTTCACCGTCGTCGTCGCAGCCTCGTTCGCGCTCGCCGGACTCTCGCTGCTGCTGCCGTCGACGCCCTCGTACGATCCCTGGGCGTGGCTGATCTGGGGCCGCGAGCTCGCGGGCGGCAGCCTCGACACGACCGCCGGCCCGGCGTGGAAGCCGCTGCCCGTGCTCGTGACGACGATGCTGGCGCCCTTCGACCAGGCCCCCGAGCTCTGGCTCCTGCTGGCGCGCGCCGCCGGTGTCGCAGCGGTCCTCCTCGTCGGCCTCCTGGCCTGGCGGCTCTCGCGCGGCAGTCTCGTCGCGGCTCTCGTGGCGGCCGGCTCGCTCGTGCTCGTCTCGGGCTTCGCGCGCGGCGTCGCGCTCGGCTTCTCGGAGGGCCTCCTGGTCGCGCTCGGGGCGGCTGCCGTCCTCTGTCATCTCGAGGAGCAGCGGCGGCGCGCGCTCGTGCTCGGGCTCCTGGCAGCGCTGCTCCGGCCCGAGGTGTGGCCGTTCCTGCTCGCCTACGGCGTCCTGCTCTGGCGGCGCGGGGAGGAGCGGCCGCTCCTCCTCGCGGCGGCGGTGGCCGTCCCGCTCGCCTGGTTCGGCCCGGAGCTGTGGGGCTCGGGTGAGCTCCTGCGCTCGACCGAGCGCGCGCGCGTCCCCAACCCTGGCCAGCCCGCCCTCGCGGCCGTGCCCGCGCTCGAGGTGCTGAAGCGGTTCGTCTTGATGACGCCCCCCGTGGTGGTGCTCGGCCTGGCGCTGGCGTGCACGAGTCGCGTGGCCCGGCCGCTCGCGCTCGGCGCGCTCGGCTGGGTGGCGCTCGTGGCACTGATGAGCCAGGCGGGGTTCTCGGGCGAGGAGCGGTACCTGCTGCCTGCGGCGGCCGCCGCTGCCGTCGCGGCCGGAGTCGCGTGGGCCGGGCGCCTTCGCGCTCTCTGGCTCGTCGTGTTCGCCGTCCTCGCGCTCGCACCACTGCCGTTCGTCGCCCGCGAAGCTGCCGAGCTTCGACGCGATCTCGCCGACGACGCCGCGCTCCGCACCGATCTGGAGACGGCGATCGCTGCGGCCGGAGGCGCGGAGCGGCTTCGCTGCGGCGCCGTCGCCGCGGGTCGCTACCGCTTCCCGCTCGTCGCCTGGCACCTCGACGTTCCGATCTCCGCCGTCGGCTTCTCGCTCGACGGACGCGACGGCACCCTCCTGCGCTCGCGGCTCCGCCGTGGCGAGCAGATCGCGCCGGACCGGCCCACGGAGGGCCTGGTCGCCGCCCGCGCCGGCTCGTGGGAGCTGTGGAGCACCTGTGCGCCGTAGAGCACTCGTCGCAGGCGGGCTGCTGGCGCTGCTCGCGCTCTCGCTCTGGCTCCGCTCGCGTGCGCTCGACGGCGCGCTCTGGATCGACGAGGCGATCTCGCACGGGATCGCGTCGCACCCGCTGACCGAGATCCCGGACGTGCTCCGGCAGGACGGCTCGCCGCCGCTCTACTACGTCCTCCTGCACGGCTGGCTCGAGCTGTTCGGCGACGGCGAGGCGGCGCTGCGCTCGCTCTCGCTCCTGGCGGCGCTCCTCACCGTGCCGGCGGCGCTCTGGGCCGGGACCGTCGTCGGTGGCGCCCGGGCCGGCTGGCTCGCGGCCCTGCTCGCGGCCCTGAACCCATTCCTCACGATTTACGCGCAGGAGGCGCGCATGTACGCGCTCGTTGCGCTCCTGTCCGTCCTCGCGTGCGGGAGCTTCGTACGAGGGTTCGTCGACGGCGTCGCGTGGCAGCGGGCGCTCTTCGCGCTCGAGCTCGCGGTCCTCCTGTACCTGCACGCCTGGGCGATCTTCCTCGGGCTCGGGTTCGCCGCCGCCGCGGTGTACCACCTGCGCGGCCGGCTGCGGGAGGCAGTGCTTCCGTTCGCCGCGGCCGCGCTTGCGTTCACGCCGTGGTTGCCGACGCTCGTCGACCAGGCGCGGCACACCGGTGCTCCGTGGTCGAAGACGCCGTCCGTGGACGCACTGCTCGGCGCCGTCCCGGGGGCGCTCGACGGCGGCGGCGGCGCCGCGGCGGTGATCGCCGTCGGGACGCTCGGGCTCGTGCGCCTGCGCCGGGACGACCGTCTCGTGCGAGTCGCGGTGCTGCTCCTCACGGTCGTCGCAGTCGCGCTCGCCGCGGCCTGGGTCAGCTCGCACGTCTCACCGAGCTGGGCGAACCGCTACCTCGCCGTCGTCGTCGGGCCGGTGATCCTGCTCGGCGCACTCGGGTTGCGCGCGGCCGGCCGCGTCGGGCTCGCAGCCGCGGCGATCGTGTCCGTGCTCTGGCTGACGTTCTCGGTCGAGCCGGACAAGAGCAACGCGCGCGCCGTCGCCGAGGCCGCCGGCCCGCTGCCGCCGCGCACGCTCGTCGTCTCGACGCAGCCCGAGCAGGTGCCGCTGCTCGCGTACTACCTCGACGGCGGCGACCGCTTCGCGACCCCGCTCGGCTCCGTGGCCAACCCGCGGGTGATGGACTGGCGCGACGCGCTGCCGAGCCTCCGCGCCGTCGACGCGAGCGCCTTCGGCGACGTGGTCTCACGGCTCGCCCGGGGTGACACCCTCGCGCTCGTCGTCCCGCTCCCGGCGGAGCGGGGCTGGGACGCGCCCTGGCAGCGCGAGGTGCGCCGCATCACCGACGAGTGGACCGCCGCCGCACGTGCCGACGAGCGCCTGCGCGAGGTGCGGACCGTGGCCGAACCACGTGTCGAGCGGAGCAGGACGGATGTCGAGCTGGTGCTGTTCGAGCGGATGTAAGGTTGGCCTTACAGAGTGAATGCGACGACCCTTACATCTGATCGTGTGCTCGTGCTGGGCGGCGGGCCTGCCGGTGTCACCGCCGGCTACCTGCTCGCTCGGGCAGGCGCCGATGCGCTCGTGCTCGAGGCGGAGGATCAGGTCGGCGGCCTCGCGAAGACGGTCGTCCGCGACGGCTATCGCTTCGATCTCGGCGGCCACCGCTTCTTCACGAAGAGCGCGGAGGTGGAGCGGCTCTGGCACGAAGTGATGCGGGAGGAGCTGCTGGTGCGGCCGCGGCAGTCCCGGATCTACTGGAACGGCCGCTTTCTCGACTACCCCCTGCGGGCCGGCAACGTCGTCCGGCGGCTCGGCGCGGTCGAGGTCGTGCGTTGCGCGCTCTCGTACGCCGCGGCCGCGCTGCGGCCGGCGCGCGAGGAGCGGACGTTCGAGGAGTGGGTGACGAAACGCTTCGGGCACAGGCTGTTCGAGCTCTTCTTCCGCACGTACACGGAGAAGGTCTGGGGCGTGCCCACGAGCGAGATCCGCGCGGAGTGGGCGGCACAGCGGATCCGTGGCCTCTCCTTCGGCAGCGCCGTCCGATCCGCCCTGCTCGGCAACCGCGGCAACAGGATCAAGAGCCTGATCGAGGAGTTCCATTACCCGCGGCTCGGGCCGGGCCAGATGTGGGAGGCGTTCGCGGAGGAGATCGACGCGGCCGGCGGCGAGGTGCGCCTCGACTCGCCCGTGCAGGCGCTCGAGCTCGAGGACGGCCGCGTCGTCTCCGTCACCTCGGCGGGCGAGACGATTCGCACGGACGCCGTCATCTCGTCGCTGCCGCTGCAAGCGATCGTCGAGCTCGCGGGCGACGCTGCGCCCGCGCACGTACGGGAGGCGGCGGCCGGCCTCCGCTACCGCGACTTCCTCACGGTCGCGGTAGCGCTCGACCGCGAGGCGCCGTTCCCGGACACGTGGATCTACGTGCACGAGCCCGGTGTGCGCGTCGCGCGGATTCAGAGCTACGGGGCCTGGAGCCCGGCGATGCTGCCCGACGACGGCCGTGCCTGCCTCGGGCTGGAGTACTTCTGCTTCGCCGGCGACGACCTCTGGACGACGCCCGACGCCGACCTCGTCGGGCTCGCGTCGAGGGAGCTCGAGACGCTCGGCCTCGTTCCCTCGGGCGCAGTCGCGAACGGCTGGGTCGTGCGGGTGCCGAAGGCGTACCCGATGTACGACGAGGACTACGCGGAGCGCGTCGCGACGATCCGGGCCTGGCTCGAGACGATCCCGAACCTGCAGCAGGTCGGGCGCAACGGCCTCCACCGCTACAACAACTCGGACCACTCGATGCTCACGGCGATCCGCGCCGTCGAGAACCTCCTGTACGGCGCCGGCCACGACCTCTGGCGGGTCAACGCCGACGGCGTCTACCTCGAGGAGGGCGAGCTGGAGGAGCAGCCGTACCTGCGCCTGCCGGAAGCTCCGGCCGCCGCGCGTACGTGAGGCTCGCGGCGCTGGCCGCAGCCGCAGCCCTGCTCGCCGGGTGCGGCGGCGACGAGGGCCCAGAGCGGCGGCAGACTCCCGGTCCGCCGGCGCTCGGCGGCGAGCTACGCCTCGAGGTCGTCGCGCGCGGCCTCGACGCCCCGCTGCAGGCGCTGCCGATCCCCGGCTCCGGCGAGCTCGCCGTCGTCGAGCAGGGCGGGCTCGTGAAGGTCCTGCCCGGCCGCCGCGTGCTGCTCGACCTGCGCGACCGCATCTCGACGGGCGGCGAGCGCGGCCTGCTCTCGATCGCGTTCCACCCGGACTACCCGGACGACCGGCGCGTCTACGCGTCGTTCACCGACCTCGAGGGCGACTCGCGGGTCGTCGAGCTCGGTCCAAGCGGCGAGCGCGGGCTCATCCACGTCGAGCAGCCGTACGAGAACCACAACGGCGGCCACATCCTCTTCGGCCCCGACGGGCTGCTCTACCTCGGGCTCGGCGACGGCGGCGACTCGTTCGATCCGGAACAGCGCTCGCAGGACCCCGCCTCGCGGCTCGGAAAGCTCCTGCGGGTCGACGTCCGCACGCCCGAGCCCTCCTGGGAGACGGTCGCGCTCGGGCTCCGCAACCCGTGGCGGCTCGCGTTCGACGACGCGACGCGCGACCTCTGGGTCGCCGACGTCGGCCAGGATCTCTGGGAGGAGGTCAACGTCGTCCGCGGCGGGCCGGACGAGCTGCTCAACTTCGGCTGGGACGTCTACGAGGGCACGGAGCGGGTCGAGGAGCACGAGACCGGGCCGGGGCGCCTCGTCGAGCCGGTGGCGACGTACGGTCACGATCTCGGGTGCTCCGTCACGGGCGGGCACGTCGTCCGCACCGGTGCGCTGGCGGGCCGCTACGTCTACGGCGACTTCTGCAGCGGCCGGATCTTCAGCCTCCGGGCGAAGGATGCCGGTGACGTCCGCCTCGAGCGGCCACGCGTGCCGCAGCTGACCTCGATCGGCGGCGACGCCGAGGGCCGGCTCCTCCTCGTCTCCGCGAGCGGCCGCGTCCTCCGCGCAGGCTAGTCCGGCGAGGCGGAGGGCGAGCTGTCGCGCCGCCAGAGCAGGAGCAGGAAGGGCGCCGAGATCACGATCAGCAGCAGTGCGGCGGGCGCGGCCTGCGAGTAGGCAGCAACCGAGGTCTCGCGCCAGATCGCGGTCGACAGCGTCTCGAAGCCGATCGGCCGCAGCAGCAGCGTCGCGGGGAGCTCCTTCATCGCCGAGAGGAACACGAGGGCGGCACCGGCGCCGACTCCGGCACGCGCGAGCGGCAGCGTCACGCGGGCGAGCACGGCCGTCTCGCTCCGGCCGAGCGACCGCGCCGCCTCCTCGACGGACGGGTTGATCCGGCGGAGCGACGTCTCGAGCGCCGCGAGCGCCTGCGGCATGAAGCGGATCACGTACGCGAGCACGAGCAGCGCGAGCGTCTGGTAGATGAACGGCGCGTACCGCGCTGCGAAGAAGACGAGCGCGAGTGCGATCACGATCCCGGGGAGCGCGTTGGCGGCGAAGGCGGCGCGCTCGAGCAGCCGCCAGCGGGAGCGGTACCGGACGGCGAGGAGCGCCAGCGGGACGGCGCCCGCGACCGCGAGCCCGGCGGCGAGCCCTGACGCGAGGACGGAGTTCACGGCCTCGGTGATCGGCACGTCGACACCGCGCTCGAGCCCTCGCACGAGCCAGTAGAGGAGCACCGAAGCCGGGAGGAAGAGGAACCCGCCGACCGTCAGCCCGCAGAATGCGAGCGCCGGGATCCGCCAGCGGCCGAGCGGCTGCGGCCGCAGCGCGCGGCTCACGCCGGGCGAGGTGCGGTGCAGCCGTCCCTTGCGACGCACGCGGCTCTCCGCGAACAGCAGCAGCATCGTCAGCGCGACGAGCACGAGCGCGAGCGCGGCCGCCGGCGTCCGGTCGAAGAGCGACCGGTACTGGAGGAAGATCGCCCGCGTGAGCGCGTCGTAGTTCATCAGCGAGACGACGCCGAAGTCGGAGAGCACGTAGAGCGCGACGAGCAGCGACCCGGCCGCGAGGGACGGTCGCAGGGCCGGGAGCGTCACGCGCCTGAACGTCGTCGCGCGCGAGCGGCCGAGGCCGCGGGACGCCTCCTCGAGCGACGGGTCGAGCTCGTGCAGCGCGGCCGACGCGAGCAGGAAGACGTACGGGTAGGTGGAGAGCGTGAGCGCGAGCAGCGCGCCCCAGTACCCGCGCAGCTCCGGGAGCTCGCGGCCGAGCGCGTCGGCGAGCAGGCCGCGAGGCCCGAGTGCGCCGAGCAGGCAGAGCGCGGCGACGTAGCTCGGGATCACGAGGGGGAGCGCACCTGCGACCGCCCAGAACCTGCGTCCGGGGAGGTCGGTGCGCACGACGAGCCAGGCGAGCGGGACGGCGACGAGCAGCGTCGCGGCGACGACGCCCGCGACGAGGATTGCGGTGTTCCAGATCAGCTCCAGCGTCCGCTCGCGGAAGACGACGTCCCAGGCGTCGCCGGTGCCGGCGCGGATGACGAGGTAGACGAGCGGAAGGAAGAGGAGCGCTGCGACCGCGATGCCGGCGGCCGCGAGCGCGAGCGGGGGGCGGCGCGACCCCCGGCGGCTCACGTCGTGTAGCCGGCCTCGGCGAGCATCTCCAGCGTCGTCTCGAGCTCCTCGCCGAGCTGGTCGAGCTCGACGTCCGGCCCCTCGAGCGACTCGAGCGGCGGGAGCCCGGCTCGCGGCTCGATGCCCTCGACGAGCGGGTACTCGGCCTCCTCGGTCTCCTCGGCGTAGAAGCGCTGGCCCGCCTCCGAGAGGAGGAACTCGACGAAGCGCTCCGCCTGCTCCTGTTTGTCCGAGCCGTCGATCACGCCCGCGCCCGCGACGCTGATCAACGCGCCGTCGTCGCCGGGCGCGAGGAAGTGGTTCTCGACCGGCGCGTCGGGATTCTCGGACTTGATCAGCGCGAGGTAGTAGTGGTTGACGAGGCCGAGCTCGATCTCGCCCTCGGCGAGCGCCTCGAGGATCGCGATGTTGTTCTCGTAGAAGCGCGGCTCGTTCGCCTTGACCGCGTCGAGCCACTCGCGCGTGGCCTCGTCGCCGCGGTTCAGCCGCATCGCGCTCACGAATGCCTGGAAGGAGGCGTTCGGCGGCGCGATCCCGATCTTGCCGCGCCAGCGCTCGTCGGCGACGTCATCGATCCGGTCGGGGACCTCGCTCTCGGGCACGTCGTCCGTGTTGTACGCGATCACCCGGACGCGGCCGGAGACGCCCGTCCAGGTGCCGTCGGGGTCGCGGAAGCGCTCGGGGACGCGGTCGAGCACGCTCTGCGGCAGCTCGGCGAAGCGGCCCTCGGCCTCGATCGCGCCGAGCGCCCCTGGATCCTGCGCCCAGAAGACGTCGGCGGGCGAGTTGCCGCCCTCCTCGGCGAGCGTGGCGGCGAGCTCGGAGCTGTTCGCGTAGCGGACGGCGACCTCGATCCCGGTCTCCTCCTCGAAGCGCTCGATCAGCGGCCCGACGAGCTCCTCCTCGCGGCCCGAGTAGACGACGAGCTCGTCGTCGCCCGGCGAGAAGCCGCCGCCGCCGCAGCCCGCGAGGGCGAGCGCGCAGAGCGATGTCAGGATGACCTTGCGAGTCATGTAAGGGGAACCTTAGAGGCTCAGGAGAAAACCGGGACCGGCGACGTGTGCGGCCGCACGTGCACGCGCGAGCCGAGCGGCACCTGCTCGTTCGACGGGCGCTGCGAGACGAGCTCGACGCCGTCGAGCAGGACGCGGTAGAAGACGTCGTGACCGCGGAACTCGCGGCCGATCACCTCGCCGCTGCCGGCCGGGTCGGGCTCGAGCTCGAGCAGCTCCGGCCGGATCAGCACTTCGACCGCGGTGGCGCCGTTGCCGTTCTGCACCGGGAAGCGGCCCACGGACGTCTCCACGAGCCCGTCGGCAAGCGTGCCCGGGAGGAAGTTGCCCGCGCCGACGAACTCCGCCGCCCAGCGCGAGGCGGGGGCGAGGTAGACCTCCTCGGGCGTCCCCTCCTGGACGACCGTCCCGTCGCGCATCAGCGCGATCCGGTCGGCGAGCGAGAACGCCTCCTCCCGGTCGTGCGTGACGAGGACGACGGTGACGTGGATGCCGCGAAGAATCCGTGCGAGCTCGTCGCGCATCGAGGCCCGGAGGTGCGGGTCGATGTTCGACCAGGGCTCGTCGAGCAGGACGAGCTCGGGTCCGGGCGCGAGCGCGCGGGCGAGGGCGACGCGCTGCTGCTGCCCGCCGGAGAGCTCGTGCGGGTACCTGTTCTCCAATCCGTCGAGATCGACGAGCTCGAGGATGGCGCGGACGCGCTCCATTCTCTGGCCGCGACCCAGGCCGAAGCCAACGTTCTCGGCGACGGTGAGGTGCGGGAAGAGGGCGTAGTCCTGAAAGACCATCCCGACCTTGCGCCGCTCCGGCGGCACCCACGTCCCATTCCCGGCGACGGGCCTGCCCGCCACCTCGACGGTGCCGGCCTCGGGCTCCTCGAAGCCTGCGATCAGCCGGAGCAGCGTCGTCTTGCCGCAGCCGGAGGGGCCGAGCAGGGCGACGAACTCGCCGCGCTCGACGCACAACTGCGCGTGGTCCACGGCCTGGACGGCGCCGTACCGCTTCGCGACGCCGTGGCAACAGATCATCCCGCACGCCATGTAAGGGTCACCTTACACGACCTCCGGCCCGGTTACGGTGGCCGGATGCCGCTCGCCGAGGTCTATCCGCTCGTCTCCTCGCGGGCGGTCGCGCGCCCGTTCACCTACGAGGTGCCGGACGACGTCGGCGTGGGTGCGGTCGTCTCGATCCGGTTCGGCCGCTCCGCCGCCCGCGGCGTCGTCGTCGCGACCGGGGTCGAGGCGCCTGCGGGTGTGACGGCGGCGCCGATCGACGGCGTCCTCTACCGGCTGCCGCCGGCGCTGGTCGAGCTCGCGCTCTGGCTCGCCGACTACTACGGCTCGACGCCGGCGCGCGCGCTCGAGCTCGTGGCGCCGAAGCTGCGCGCGCGTCGCGGCGAGCGCCGTGCGACCGGCGCCGGGATGCCTGGCGAGGCCGAGCCGGCGCGGCTGACGGAGCCGCAGACGAAGGCGGTCGCCCGGATCGTCGAGGCGATGGGGGCCGGTGGCGGGCACGTCCTGCTCGCGGGCGCGACCGGCAGCGGCAAGACGGAGGTGTACCTCCAGGCGTGCGCGGCGGCGCTCCGGCACGGCAAGGGGGCGATCGTGCTCGTGCCGGAGATCGCGCTGACGCCGCAGACGCTCGGCCGCTTCCAGGCGCGGTTCGGCGACCGGATCGCCGTGCTCCACTCGGGCCTGACCGACGCCGAGCGGCGCGACGAGCGGGAGCGCATCGTCGCCGGCGAGGCTCCCGTGGTCGTCGGCGCTCGCTCGGCGGTCTTCGCGCCGGTGCCGAACCTCGGCCTGATCTGCATCGACGAGGAGCACGACTCCTCGTACAAGCAGGAGTCCGACCCGCGCTACGACGCCCGCACCGTCGCGGCCAAGCGGGCTGCGCTGGAGGGCGCCGTCGCCGTCTACGGCAGCGCGACGCCGCGGCCCGAGAGCTGGGAGCGGCTGGAGCGCCTCGAGCTCGGCGAGCGGCTCGGAGCGCCGATGCCGACCGTGAAGCTCGTCGACCTCCGCTACGAGGCCGGCTATCCGCTCTCGGCGCCGCTCCTGGCCGAGCTGGGTCGGCTCTCCGAGGAGGGTGGCAAGGCGATCCTGCTCCTGAACCGGCGCGGGCTCGCACCGGCGATCCACTGCCGCGCGTGCGGCGTCTCGCGCCGCTGCGGGCTCTGCGACGTCGCGTTGACCCTGCACCGCGACGGCCGCCTCCACTGCCACCACTGCGGCTACTCGGAGGCGGTGCCCGAGGCCTGCCCCGCCTGCGGGTCGTCCGAGCTCGCCCGGATCGGCGCCGGGACGCAGAAGCTGGAGGCGGAGCTGGCGAAGCACGTGCCGGAGCTCCGGCGGATCAGGCTCGACGCGGACACGGCCGCGAAGCCCGGTGCGCTGCGCGAGGCGCTCGACGCGTTCGCGGCGGCGGATCGCGCCGTTCTCGTCGGGACGCAGATGGTCGCCAAGGGGCACCACTTTCCCGGCGTCGCACTTGCGGCCGTCGTCGATGCCGACACGGGCCTCGCCCTTCCCGACTTCCGCGCCGAAGAGCGGACCTTCCAGCTCGTCACCCAGCTCGCGGGGCGGAGCGGCCGGGACGCGCCCGGGAAGGTGATCGTGCAGACCTTCCAGCCCGACGCGACGTCGCTGCGCCACGCCGTCCGGCACGACGTCGCCGGCTTCCTCGCCGAGGAGCTCGCCCGCCGCCGCGAGCTCGCCTACCCGCCGTTCCGGCACCTGATCTCGATCGTCGCCTCCGGCAGCGAGGCCGAGGCGCCCGATCGGCTCCTGCGCGAGCTGAGATCGGAGCTGCGCGGCGCCGACCTGCTCGGACCGGCACCGCTCCTCCGCCTCCGCGGACGCCACCGAGCGCAGCTCGTCGCCAAGACCGACTCGCCGCGCTCGCTCGCGACGGCGGCAGGGCGGCTGCTCGCGGCCGCCGCGCCCGCGATGCGCCGCGCCGGGGTGAACGCGGTCGTCGATGTCGATCCCCAGTCGCTCTAATTACACTCGGCTCATGGCCGAGGGCGGCGTGCCGGCACCCGAAGGGGGCGAGGAAGTCGACGAGCGGGAGCTCGACGCTCAGGCGCATGCGCGTCGCCGGATCGCGCTGGCACAGATCCGCCAGTACCCGGACGCAGTCCTGCGGATGCGCGCGCGCGAGGTCGAGCAGTTCGACGACGACCTCGCCCGGCTCGCGGACAAGATGGCCGACCTGATGCACGACGCCCGCGGTGTCGGCCTCGCGGCGACGCAGGTCGGCGTGCTGCAGCGGCTCTTCGTCTGCCACTTCCACGACAACGACCACGTGACGACGATCGTCAACCCGGAGATCACGAAGCGCTCGCGCTCGACCGAGGTCGCCGACGAGGGCTGCCTCTCGCTCCAGGGGGTCCTCGTTCCCGTCGAGCGGGCCGCCGGGGTGACGATCGAGGGGCAGGACGTCACCGGTGCGCCGCTCGAGCTCGAGCTGGAGGAGATGGACGCCCGCGTCGTCCAGCACGAGCTCGACCACCTCGACGGCGTCCTCATGCTCGAGCGGACGGACGACGCCTCGCGCAAGGAAGCGCTCGCCACCCTCCGCCGCTCGATCTGACTTAGCAACAGACTGTTACAAGGCCGCGTCGGCAGCGCTCGGTCGGCCGTTGGTGCCAAGTAACAGACTGTTACTTGGCATAGCCTGGCGCGCGTGAGGCTCTCCGTCGCCGCCACGGCGCCCTTCGGCGCCGACGTGCTCGAGCGGCTCGCCGCCCGGCACGACGTCGCCGCGCTGCTGACGAGGCCCGACAGCCCTGCCGGCCGCGGCCGCAGGCTCGCCGCCCCGCCCGCGAAGCTCGTCGCCGAGCGGCTCGGGATCCCCGTGCTGCAGCCGGAGCGGCCGACGGCAGAGCTCGAGCTCCCGGGCGAGGCGGTGGTGGTCGTGGCGTACGGCCTGCTGATCCCGGAGAGCCTGCTCGGACGGGGGCTCTGGCTCAACGTGCACCCGTCGCTGCTGCCACGCTGGCGCGGTGCCGCCCCGGTCGAGCGGGCGCTGCTCGCCGGCGACGCCGAGACCGGCGTCACCATTCACGAGACGGTCAAGGAGCTCGACGCCGGCCCGATCGCCGCACAGCGCGCGTTCACGCTCACCGAGGAGGACGACGCGGGAACGGTCTACGCCCGCGCGGCCGAGCTCGCCGCCGAGCTGCTCGACGAGGTGCTGCCGAGCCCGTCGTTCCGGCCCCAGGAGGGCGAGCCGACGTACGCCGCGAAGATCGAGGCGGCCGATCGCGAGCTCGACCTCTCGAAGCCGGAGGAGAGCCTGAACCGGGTCCGCGCGCTCTCGCCCCACATCGGCGCCCGCGGCGAGCTGCACGGCCGGCGCGTGACGATCTGGAAGGCGCGGCTCGAGGACGGCGAGCTCGTCCCGGTCGAGGTGCAGCCGGAGGGCGGCCGGCGGATGCGCTACGACGAGTGGCTGCGAGGCCTGCGCTGAGCGACGACCGGTGGAGACGCTTCTATGCCGCCGCGGGGGAGAACCCGCGCGACACGCTCCTGCAGGCGCTCGCGCTGCACGAGGCGGAAGGGCGGGAGCCCGGCGACGCCGTCGACCTCGGCGCCGGCACGGGCCGCGACACGCTCGAGCTGCTGCGCCGCGGCTGGTGCGTCCTCGCGGTCGACGCGGAGCCGGCGGCGATTGAGCTCCTGCAGGAGCGCGCGCCGGCTGGGGCGGCGCTCCGGACGCTCCTGGGCCGGTTCGACGAGGTCGAGTGGGGCGACGCCGACCTCGTCTCGTCGAGCTTTTCGCTGCCGTTCGCGCCGCCGCCGGCGTTCGCGCGCACCTGGGACCGGATCCGTGCGACGCTCCGGCCCGGCGGGCGCTTCTGCGGCCAGCTCTTCGGCGTCCACGACGACTGGGCGTCCGCGGAGGACATGACGTTCCACGCCCGCGGCGACGTCGAGCGGCTGCTGGATGGGCTCGTGGTCGAGCGGCTCGACGAGGTCGACGAGGACGGGCGCACCGCCGTCGGGGACGAGAAGCACTGGCACGTCTTCCACGTCGTCGCGCGCCGGCCGTGAAGGTCTCGCCGGCGCGCGTCGCCGCGTACGAGGTCGTTCGGCGCGTCTTCGATGAGGACGCCTACGCCGACCGCGCCCTCCGCAGCGCCTCCGAGCGGCTCGACGACCGCGACCGGGCGCTCGCCCGGCAGCTCGCATTCGGGACGGTGCAGCGAGCGCGGACGCTCGACCACGCGATCGAGACTCTCGGCAAGCGGCCGGTGCGGAAGCTCGACGGGCCGGTACGGGACGCGCTGCGGCTGGGTGCCTTCCAGCTCGGCTACCTCGACGGCGTCCCGCGCTACGCGGCGGTGAACGAGTCGGTCGAGCTCGTCCGCCGCGCCCGCCTCGTCAGCGCCGTGCCGTTCGCGAACGCGGTCCTGCGCCGCGTCTCGGAGGGGATCGAGGGGCTGCTCGCGGAGCTGCCCGAGGGACCGCTCAAGCACTCCTACCCGGACTGGATCTGGGACAGCTGGCGGCGCGACCTGGGCGAGGAGGAGGCGCTCGCGCTGATGCGGGCGCAGAACGAGCCACCCGAGACCGTCGTGCGGCTCGTCCGCGGCGAGATCGAGGGTGAGGCGACCGAGATTCCCGGTGCCTGGCGGGTGCCGCGCGTCGACGAGCAGGCGCTCGCGGACGGCCGAGTCTGGCCGCAGAGCCGCGGCTCGCAGCTGGCGGGGCTCGTCGTCGGCTCGCAGCCGGGCGAGCGCGTCCTCGACCTCTGCGCGGCGCCCGGCGGCAAGACGGCGATGCTGGCCGGCGAGGTGACGGCGGTCGAAGCCAACGACTCCCGGGCGCGCGAGCTCGAGGAGAACCTGCGCCGGCTGGGGAGAGAGGACGTCCGCGTCGTCCATGCGGACGGGCGTGCGCTCCCCGCGGAGCTGAGCGGCTTCGACCGCGCGCTCGTCGACGCGCCCTGCTCCGGCCTCGGTGTCCTCGCGGCGCGGCCCGACCTCCGCTGGCGCTCGCAGCCGCTTCCCGAGCTCCAGCTGGAGCTGCTCCGCGCGGCGGCCGAGCGGGTCCGCCAGGGTGGCGACGATCGTCTACTCCGTGTGCACCGTCAACGCGGACGAGGCCGAAGCGGTCGTCGACGCGTCCGGGCTCGAGGTCGAGCCGATCGCAGAGTGGCCGCAGTTCGCGCACCGGACGCGGCCGGAGTTCCTGCAAACGCTGCCGCACGTCCACGGCACGAGCGGTTTCTTCGTCGCGCGCCTGCGCGTGCCTCAGTAGTAGGAGCAGGGCGTCGACGTGCCGACCACGACGTGCTTCGGCGGCAGCCGCACCACGGCTCACGTGAAGCAGCAACCCTGCGGGGCTTACGATCAGGCGATGGGCTGGCGGGACTGGGTGCGCACGGTCGAGATCGAGCCGTCGCTGTACGCGGCGGACTTCTGGCGGCTCGGCGAGCAGGTCCAGCACCTCATGCAGGCCGGGGCTCGGATCTTCCACTTCGACGTCGGCGACGGCCACTTCGTCCCGCCGGTGACGATCGGCCCGGTCGTGCTGCGCTCGATCGCGCCGCACATCCACGAGCTCGGCGGGCGGATCGACTGTCACCTGATGGTCGACGACCCCGCCCATCACTTCCAGGAGATCGCCGAGTCGGGCGGCGACAGCGTCACCTTCCACGTCGAGGCCGTCGACGACGTCGGGGATGTGATCGCCCGCGCGCGCGAGCACGGGCTCGAGGTCGGCGTGGCCTTCAACCCCGGCACGCCGGTCGAGGTCGGGGCCGAGGCCGCGAATCAGGGAGCCGATCTCGCGCTCTGCATGTCGATCGAGCCCGGCTACTCCGGCCAGGAACTCATGGAGGACGCGTACGAGCGGATCGCCCGGACGCGCGAGCTGGTCGACTGCTTCGTCCAGGTCGACGGGGGCGTGAAGCCGGAGAACGTTCGCGCCGTCCACGACGCCGGCGCCGACCTGCTCGTCGTCGGGACGGGCATCTTCGGCTTCGACGACCTGCCGCGGGCCCACCGGCGGCTGGTACAAGCGCTGGCATGACCGGCGTAGGCTCGACGGAGCCGGCCCAGGAGCGGAGGCGGCGGCTCCGCCGCCGCCGGGAGCGGGAGTGAGCCTTCAGCGGGCGCTCGAGCTCGCGGCGGAAGCGGACGGGAGGGCGTACCCGAAGCCGACGGTCGGCGCCGTCGTCGTCGCGGACGGTGAGGTGGTCGGCGAGGGTGCGACCGAGACGGCTGGACGGCACGGCGAGGTGGTTGCGCTCGAGGCCGCGGCGGAGCGGGCGAGCGGCGCGACGCTCTACGTGACGATGGAGCCGTGCGCACACCACGGGACGACGCCGCCGTGCGTCGACGCGGTTCTGGCTGCGGGAGTCGCGCGCGTCGTCGCCGGTTCACTCGATCCCAACACGGAGGCAGGCGGCGGGCTCGAGCGGCTGCGGGAGCACGGGGTCGAGGTCGAGCTCGAGGACAGCTTCGAGGCCAGACGGCAGAACGAGGCCTGGCGGACGTGGGCGGGCCTCGGCCGGCCGTTCGTCACGTACAAGGCCGCGATCACCCTCGACGGTCGCGTCACCGTCCCCGGCGAGCGCTGGGTCTCCGGGGAGGAGTCGCGCCGCCTCGTGCACGAGCTGCGCGGAGCGTCCGACGCGGTTGCGGTCGGGATGGGCACGGTGCGGCTCGAGAACCCACGCCTGGACGCGCGTGACGTCGATGCGGTGCGCCAGCCGCGCCGGCTCGCGTTCGGCACCGGCCCGCTCCCGGAGGGCTCCGAGCTCGAGCTCCGCAGCGGCGCGCTCGACGAGGAGCTGCGCGAGCTCGCCGCGGACGGCGTCCAGTCGCTCCTGCTCGAGGGCGGCCCGACGCTCGCACGCGCGTTCCTCGAGGCAGGGCTCGTCGACAAGCTGCTCCTCTTCGTCGCGCCCACGCTCGCCGGCAGCGGCCCGTTCGTCGTTCCCGCCCTGGACGAGCCGCTCGGCCTGGAGCACATGACGAGCAAGCAGGTCGGCGAGGACGTCCTGATCGAGGCCTACCTCCGGGAGCCGTAACCTCCCACCATGTTCACCGGGCTCGTCCGCGAGGTTGGCAAGGTCGCGTCGTTCGACGACGGCAGGCTGATCGTCGAGGCGGCGACGACCGCCGAGCTCGGCGCCTCGATCGCGGTCGACGGCGTCTGCCTGACGGTGGTCGAGACCGGAGGCGGCGTGCTCGCGTTCGACGTGGTCCCCGAGACGCTCTCCCGGGTCAAGGCGTTCGGCGAGCGCGTCAACCTCGAGCCCGCACTGCGGGCCGGCGACCCGCTCGGCGGCCACTACGTCCAGGGCCACGTCGACGGGATCGGCACGGTCGCATCGGTGATCGAGGAGAAGGAGGGCGCCCGGCTCCGCATCGAGCCGCCGGCCGACCTCCTCCGCTACCTCGTCGAGAAGGGCTCCGTCGCGGTGGACGGGGTCTCCCTCACCGTCGCCGCTGTGGACGAGACCGGCTTCGAGGTCGCACTCATCCCGCACACGCTCGAGGTGACGACACTGTCCCGTTTGGAACCCGGCGGTTCCGTGAATCTCGAAGCCGACGTGCTGGCCAAGTACGTGGAGCGCCTGCTCCCGCCAACGAGGAGGTAGGGATGAGCACGACGTCGCCGGACCCGGAGGCCCTCGAGACCACGACGGGCAAGGACGAGCTCGACAAGTGGAACTGGGGCGCCTTCCTCTGGGGGGTGATCTGGGCGTTCGGCCATCGGCTCTGGAAGTGGGCGCTGATCGGGCTCGTGCTCACGGTCGTCACGTTCGGGCTCGCGGGGATCCCGATCGGAATCTGGTACGCATTCAAGGGCAACCGCTGGATCTGGGAGCGCGGCGGCTACGACTCCAAGCAGGAGCTGCGCCAGAAGGAACGCAAGTGGGCGTGGGCGTACCTGTGGGTCGCCCTGGCCATCTTCGTGCTCAGCTTCATCGCCGCCGTCCTCGGCGGATGACGACGACACGGATACGATGCGGCCGTGACGATGACGTCCGAGAGCCGCGCCGAGAGCCCGTTCGCCACGGTCGAGGAGGCGATCGAGGACATCCGCGCCGGCCGGTTCGTCGTCGTCGTCGACGACGAGGATCGCGAGAACGAGGGCGACCTGACGATCGCCGCGCAGTTCGCGACGCCGGAGGCGGTCAACTTCATGGTCACCCACGCCCGCGGGCTGGTCTGCCTCTGCCTGACGGAGGAGCGCTGCGACGAGCTCGGGCTGCGGCAGATGACCGACCAGAACGAGACGCCGTTCGGCACCGCCTTCACCGTCTCGGTCGAGGCGCGCGAGGGCGTGACGACGGGCATCTCCGCGCACGACCGCGCCCACACGATCCAGGTCGCCGTCGACCCGTCCTCCGGGCCGCGCGACCTCGTCCAGCCCGGCCACGTCTTCCCGCTCCGCGCGCGGCGCGGCGGCGTACTCCAGCGCTCGGGCCAGACCGAGGCGGCTGTCGACCTGGCGCGCCTCGCCGGCCTGATCCCGGCCGGCGTCGTCTGCGAGATCATGAAGGACGACGGCACGATGGCCCGCGTCAGCGACCTGGTCGAGTACTGCGCGACGCACGGGCTGAAGATGATCACGGTCGCCGACCTGATCGAATATCGCCGCAGGCACGAGAAGCTCGTCGAGCGCGTGACCTCGGTGCGGCTGCCGACGGCGCTCGGCACCTTCACCGCCGTCGCGTTCCGGGAGACGCTGACCGGCAAGCACCACGTCGCGCTCGTGAAGGGCGAGGTCGCAGGCGAGCAGGACGTGCTCGTCCGCGTCCACTCGGAGTGCCTCACGGGCGACGTCTTCCACTCCAGGCTCTGCGACTGTGGCGAGCAGCTCGAGCTGGCGCTGCAGCGCATCGAGCACGAGGGGCGGGGCGTCGTCCTCTACCTCGCCCAGGAGGGCCGCGGGATCGGCCTCCTGAACAAGCTCAAGGCGTACGAGCTGCAGGCGCAGGGCCTCGACACGGTCGAGGCGAACCTGCGGCTCGGCTTCGCAGCCGACCAGCGCGAGTACGGGATCGGCTCGCAGATCCTCGCCGACCTCGGCCTCTCGACGATCCGGGTGCTCACGAACAACCCGAAGAAGATCTCCGGGATCGCGGGCTTCGGCCTCGAGGTGGTCGCACAGGAGCCGATCGAGGTGCAGCCGAACGACGAGAACCGCCGCTACCTCGAGGCGAAGCGGGAGAAGCTCGGGCACAAGCTCCACCACCAGGATCTCCGCTTCGAGCCGGAGCTCTACGACGGGGCCGAAGCGTGAGCGAGCGCGACGGCTGGCCGGAGGCGCCCTCGCTCGAGGGCCCGCCGGGCAAGGAGGAGCCGGAGGCGGAGGTCGAGGTCGAGGAGCAGGTCGCTGAGGAGGCCGAGGAGGTCGACGAGGCAGTCGAGGAGGCCGAGGTGATCGACGAGGCCGCGGTGGCCGAGCCGGAGGCCGTCGAGGCGGAAGCTGAGCCCGAGGCCGCGTCGAAGGAGCATGCGGCTGGGGGACTTCGCCGTGCCCGACGGCTACGGCGTTCTCGAGGGCAGCCCGCAGGGCGGCCGCCGGGCGGTCGGCGTCGTCGTCAGCCGCTTCAACGGCGCCGTGACCGGGAAGCTGCTCGAGGGTGCGCTCGCCGAGCTCGAGGCTGCCGGCGTCGCCCGCGAGGCGATCACGATCATGCCCGTCCCCGGTGCCTTCGAGCTGCCGATCGCGGCGATGGCGCTCGCGAAAACGCGCCGCTACGCCTGCATCGTCGCTCTCGGCTGCGTCATCCGCGGCGACACGCCGCACTTCGACTTCGTTGCCGGCGAGGCCGCGTCCGGGCTCCAGCTCGCCGCGCTCGAGACCGGTGTTCCGGTCGCCTTCGGCGTCCTGACGCTCGAGCAGGCCGACCAGGCCGACCACCGGCTCGAGAAGGGCGCGGAAGCGGTGCGCACGGGGCTCGAGATGGCCGACGTCTTCGCGCAGCTCCGCGCGGCCGCTCAGCGTTAGCAGCCGCGGTAGCCGAACTCGACCGCCTTCGCGCAGAACTCCGCTTCGCTCGCCGTGAAGAAGTGCCGCAGGCTGTTCGGCCGGCGCAGGTAGTAGAGGTAGTCGACGGCTGCCGGTGCCGCGGCGGCCCGCAGTGAGGGCAGGCCGGGGTTCGTGATCGGCGTCGGCGGCAGCCCCTTGAAGCGGTGCGTGTTGTACGGCGTGCTGCTGCGCAGGTGCGCCGCGGTGAGCGGCCGCGTGCCCTCGACGCCGAGGCCGTAGCGCAGCGATGCGTCGATCCCGAGCGGCATCCCGCGGTCGAGGCGGTTCGAGATCACCGCAGCGACCAGCTTGCGCTCGGCGGCGACCGCGGTCTCGCGCTCGACGAGCGACCCGATCCTGAGCACGTCGTAGGGCGTCCGCTTCTTCGCGCGCGCGGCGCGCAGGTCGATCGTGCGCCAGCGCTGCTCGAAGACCTGGATCTGACGAGCGATCAGGCTCGCGGGCGTCGAGGAGGGCAGGAACTCGTAGCCGGCGGGGAAGAGGAATCCCTCGATGCTCCGCTGCCTCAGGTAGCGCGCGAACGCGCGCGGCGGCTTCGCCCGCGCGGCGGCGGCTGCGTACCCCTTGCCGGAGAGGACCGGGGTCACGCCACGCTGCTCGATCGCGATCCGGCGGACGTGGGCGGCCTGGTCGGCCATCTGCCGCACGGAATAGCCCTCCGGAAAGACGATCCGCAACACCGGCTCGGGTGCGGCGCCGGCCGTCGGGATGCAGAGAACCCCGAGTACGGCAAGGGCGAGGAGGCGGCGCTTCACCCGGCTCATGGTAGGCAGCGCGCCAAGTATCACCGTGTCACATGGCTGCTATCATCGGCGGCCGTGTCCAAGGTCTGCGCATCCTGCGGCAAGAAGCCGTCGTTCGGGAACAACCGGAGCCACTCGATGGTGGCGACCCGCCGGCGCTTCAACCCGAACCTCCAGCGCGTTCGCGTGCTGCTGAACGGCGTCGCCAAGCGGGCCTACATCTGCACGAAGTGCCTCAAGGCCGGCAAGGTCCAGAAGGCCGTCTAGCACGTCCTGACCCGGCCGCTTCAACCGCAGACCCGTAGTTCCATCCTGTTCCTGCGGCCTCCGGCGGGAGCAAAGCGTCATGACGCGCTAGATCTCTGCGCAACCTCCGGGCCGCGCGCACCGTCTAAAGTCGCGCAGATGGAGCAGGGGCACCTCACAGTCCAGTCCGAGCTCGGCGCGATCAGGATCGCCGCCGACGCGATCGCGCAGATCGTCGGCCACACCGCCGCCGAGTGCTACGGGGTCGTCGGCATGGCCGGCAAGGGCCTGAAGCGGCTGCTGACGCGCGACCGGCTCACACAGGGGATCGACGTCACGGGCACGCCCGACGGCGTCCGGATCGACCTCCACGTCGTCGTCGAGTACGGCCTCAACCTCGCCGAGGTCGCGGCGACCGTCCGCTCGCGGGTCGCCTACGAGCTCGAGCGGCTGACGGGACTCAAGGTCGCCGCCGTCGAGGTGCACATCGAAGACGTGAGGAGATCAGCTTGAGTCGCCGGGCTTGTCGCACAGGTCGACGAAGGACGTCCGTGGCCGGAGCCGGGCTTTGCCCGGCGGGAGCCTGCCGCTGTCTGAGTGGCACCGAGAAAGGAGGGGGCTCATGGGGGGACCATGGGTTCCCCCATGCCGGTGACGGAGCTCGACCGGGCCAAGGAGCTCGGCCAGGCTGCGCTCGCAACGCTCGAGGCGAACCGCCGCCGGATCGACGACCTCAACGTCTACCCGGTCCCCGACGGCGACACGGGCACGAACCTGACGCTGACGGCGCGCGCGATCATGGAGGTCCTCGAGGCCTCGACGGCCGCCGACCGCGCGACGCTCGCCAAGGAGCTCACGCGGGCCGCGTCTGATGGGAGCCCGCGGCAACTCCGGCGTCATCTTCTCGCAGATCCTCCGGGGCGCCGCCGAGGCGCTCGGCGAGGCCGGGCTGCTCGACGCGGCCACGATCCGCCGCGCCTTCCGGGCCGCCAGCGACGCCGCCTACCGCGCCGTCCGGCGCCCGGTCGAGGGGACGATGCTGACGGTGATCCGGGAGCTCGCCGAGGAGGCCGAGGATCCTCGCAACGCGGCGCTCGAGCCCAAGGAGCTGCTGAAGAAGCTGATCGAGCGCGGGGAGGACGCGCTCGCCCGCACGCCCGACCAGCTGGCCGTGCTCCGCGAGGCCGGCGTCGTCGATGCCGGCGGCGCCGGCCTGCTCGAGATCGTCCGCGGCGTGTCGGCGGCGCTGTCGGGCGAGCCGATCCCGGATGCGCCGGTCGAGGAAGCCCACGAGGCCGGGCTCGACGCGGTCCACCAGGAGCTGTCCGAGTTCCGCTACTGCACGGTGTTCGTGATCGAGGGAGAGGATCTCGACGCCGAGGCGCTCGAGGCGGAGCTCGACCAGCTCGGCGACTCCCTGCTCGTCGTCGGCGACGCGACGGCGCTGAAGATCCACGTCCACACCGACGAGCCCGGCCGGGCGCTCGCGTTCGGCACGACGCTCGGGACGATCGAGAACGTGGAGATCGCGAACATGCACAAGCAGACCGAGCAGCGCTCCGAGCGGATCCTCGAGTCGGTTCCCGACCCGGAGCTGACGCTCGAGACGGGAGTCGTCGCGGTCGTTCCCGGCGCGGGCAACCGCCGCCTGTTCGAGAGCTACGGCGCCGCGAAGGTGATCGAGGGCGGCCAGACGATGAATCCCTCCACGGCGGACATCGTCGCCGCGATCCAGGCGACACCTGCGACCGAGGTGCTCGTCCTCCCGAACAACTCGAACGTGATCCTCTCCGCCGAGCAGGCTGCGAAGCTCGTGGACAAGCAGGTGCGCGTGATCCCCTCGCGCTCCGTGCCGGCCGGGCTCGCCGCGATCGTCCGCTACCTCCCGTCCCTGAGCGCCGAGGAGAACGAGGCGGCGATGCTCGAGGCGCTCGACCAGGTCTGCACGGGCGAGGTGACGGTCGCGTCGCGCGACGTCGAGCTCGACGGCGTCGCCGTGCGCAAGGGCGCCTGGCTCGGGCTCGCGGACGGAGCCGCGGTCGCCTCGTCCTCGGACTTCGACGAGGTCGCGTGGGCGGTCGTCGAGAAGCTGCTCGGGGACGGGCGCGAGGTGCTGACGCTCCTGACGGGCGAGGACGAACCCGACCTCGCAGGCTTCCTGCGGCGCCTGGAGGAGCAGCATCCGGCCGTCGAGCTCGACGTCCAGCCGGGCGGGCAGCCGCACTATCCGCTTCTCCTCTCGGCCGAGTAGTCGTATGGTCTCGCCGTGGACGCTCGGCCCCCGCCGATCCGCGTGCTGCTCGTCGAGGACAACGACGTCTTCCGGCAGGCGCTCGTCCTGCTGCTGGAGCTGCAGGACGGGATCGAGGTGGCCGCCGCCGTCTCGGAGGGGAACGCCGCGCTCAGCGCCTACCGCCAGTACCGCCCCGACGTCGTCGTGATGGACTTCAGGCTGCCCGGGATGGACGGCGTCGAGGTGACGCTCGAGCTCGTGAGCGAGCACCCCGAGGTCGCCGTCGTCTGCCTGACCGCGTCCGCCAGCCCGCGCGAGCTCGACGCGCTGATGGCTGCCGGGGCCATCGACTGCCTGCGCAAGGACGAGGCGCTCGACGTGATCGTCGCCGCGATCCGCAGGGCCGGCCAGGCGAGGGCGGCGCGGTGAACCTGACACACGAGAACACCGCGCTCGTGCTCGACTCGACCGCCGACTTCCCCGACGCGCAGATCCGCTACCCGAACATGCGCGTCGTCCCGCTCTACGTCCGCTTCGGCGAGGAGAGCTTCCGCGACTACGTCGAGCTCGACCCACACGGCTTCTACGAGCGGCTGCGGAGCGCGTCCGAGCTGCCGACCACCTCGCAGCCGACGCCGCAGGACTTCATCACCGTCTACCACGCGCTCGCCGGCTACGACCGCGTCTACTCGCTCCACATCTCGGCGAAGCTGTCGGGGACGTTCCAGAGCGCGTCGCTCGCGGCCGCGGAGGACGGCGACCGCGTGCGGCTCATCGACACGGAGTCCGCCTCGGTCGGGATCGGGATGCTGGCGCTCGCGATCCAGGAGCTGCTCGAGCGGGGCACGACCGACGACGAGATCGAGGCGCTGATCGAGCTCTACAAGGAGCACTCCGGGATCCTCTTCACCGTCGACACGCTCGAGTTCCTCGCCAAGGGCGGCCGGATCGGCCGCGGCAAGGCGCTGATGGGCAGCCTGCTGAACGTGAAGCCGATCCTCGCGATCGAGGACGGCGAGGTCGTGCCCGTCACCCGCGCCCGCGGCCGGGCGAAGGCGTTCGAGGAGTTCCGGAAGCGCTTCGAGGAGGCGACCGTCGACGGCCCCGGGCTCGCGGTCGGGATCGCCCACGCCGAGGCGGAGGACGCGGTCGAGCAGCTGCGCGGGATCGTGCTCGCGTCGCGGCCGCAGGCCGACGTCAGGCTCGTGACGAGCCTGGGCGCGGTCGTCGGCACGCACGCGGGGCCGGGCACCGTCGGCTTCTTCTGGTTCCAGCCCTGACGCACCTGGTTGGCTGCGCCTCCCGGCCGGCGGAGCCGGCCTCGGCGCAGCCTCACGTCGCTCGCGGCGCTCCAGCCGGAGGCCGTACTCTCGTACTGTCCCTCCGGCCACGCACCGCGACCGACGCGCCAGGAGCGTCAGGAGGGTCAGCCGGACCGGCTGCGATACTCGGACGATGAGCCGGCCCCAGCCCGGTTTTGCCGCCGTGGACCCGCCTGAGCGCTGGACGCCGACGCGCGGCCGCTTCCACCCGACGCGGCTCGAGGCGCCGCTCGAGTCGCTGCCGGGCGTCGGCCCGACGCTGAAGAAGCGGCTGGCGAAGCTCGGCCTGGAGCGGGTGGGCGACCTGCTCGACCACCGGCCGCGTCGCTACGAGAGCCCCGCGCCCGAGCGCCGGATCGCGGACCTGTTCGGGGAGGAGGAGGTGCTGATCCAGGGCGAGGTGCTGCGCACGTCGCTGCGGCGCGGCCGCGGGCGGCTGCAGATCCTGACCGCGCAGGTCTCGGACGGGAGCGGCCAGATCAGCGCCACCTGGTTCAACCAGCCGTGGCTGCAGGAGAAGCTGAAGCCCGGCACGCACGTCCGCCTGCGCGGCGCGCCGAACCGGTTCGGCTTCGCCGTTCGCTCGTTCGACCTCAACGGGGGCTCGGCGACGGCCGACTTCGCGCCGGTCTATCCGGCGAGCGAGGAGATCTCGGCTGCGAAGCTGCGCGAGCTGGTCGAGCTTGCCCTCCCGTTCGTCGCCGACCGGCCCGACCCGCTCCCCGCCTCGCTGAAGGGGGAGCGCGGGCTCCCGCTCCGCGGCGACGCGCTCGCGGCGATCCACAAGCCGCGCTCGCTGGACGAGGCCGAGGAGGGGCGGCAACGGCTCGCCTTCGACGAGCTGCTCGTCCTCCAGCTGGCCCTCGCGCAGCAGGCGGCCGAGCGCGAGCAGCAGGTCGCGGCGGCGCTGCCCGCCCCCGGCGAGCTGATCGCGCGCTATCGCGCCGCGCTCCCGTTCGAGCTCACCGAGCACCAGGAGGCGGCGATCGCGGAGCTCGACGCCGACCTCGCGCGGACGACGCCGATGCAGCGGCTCCTCCAGGGGGACGTCGGCTCGGGCAAGACCGTCGTCGCGCTCTACGCGCTCCTGCGCGCAGTCGAGGCGGGCCGCCAGGGCGCGCTGATGGCGCCGACCGAGACGCTGGCCGAGCAGCACTTCCTCACGATCGAGGGGATCTGCATGGAGCTCGGCGTCAGCTGCGCGCTCGTAACCGGCTCGATCAAGTCGAAGATCGGCGGGCAGGCGGACGTCGTCGTCGGCACGCACGCGCTGATCCAGAAGGGGTTCGAGCTCCGCGACCTCGCCGTCGCGGTCGTGGACGAGCAGCATCGGTTCGGCGTCGAGCAGCGTTCGGCGCTCGTCGAGGGCCGCTCGCCGCACGTGCTCCACATGACCGCGACGCCGATCCCGCGGACGCTCGCGCTGACGGTGTACGGCGACCTCGCCGTGAGCGAGATCGCAAAGCCGCCGGCGAGCCGGAAGCCGATCGTGACGGCGTGGGTGACCGATGAGCGCAGCTCCGAGGCCTACACGCGGCTGCGCGCGCACCTCGCCGAAGGCCGGCAGGCGTACGTCGTCTGCCCGCTGATCGAGGAGTCGGCGACCTCGACCGCGCGTGCCGCCGAGGCGGAGGCCGAGCGGCTGCGGGCGGGCGAGCTGAGCGGCTTCCGCGTCGGCTGCATGCACGGACGGCTGAAGCCGGCGGAGCGGCGGGACCTGATGGCGCGCTTCAAGGCCCGCGAGCTCGACGTCCTCGTCGCGACGACGGTGATCGAGGTCGGCGTCGACGTTCCGAACGCGACGATCATGATCGTGCAGGAGGCCGATCGCTTCGGCCTTGCGCAGCTGCACCAGCTGCGGGGCCGGGTCGGGCGCGGCGGCGAGCAGTCGTACTGCCTGCTCGTCTCGTCGGGCTCCAAGGAGGAGCTGACCGAGAGCGCCCGCGACCGGCTCGAGGCGATGGTCGAGTCGACGGACGGGTTCGAGCTCGCCGAGAAGGATCTCGAGATCCGCGGCGGCGGCGCGCTGGTGGGCGCGCGGCAGTCGGGGCTCTCCGACCTCCGCTTCGCCCGGATCACGCACGACCGCGAGCTGCTCGAGCGGGCCCGCGACGCCGCGCGCGCGCTGCCGGCGGGGACGATGGCACCCGAGGTCGACGCGCTGCTCGGCGACGCGGAGCACCTCGGTGCATCGTGAAGTACGGCTAGCCGTACCGCCTGCGCCCGCACAGCTCAGGCACGCTGGTGGTCATGGATGCGATCGTCCTCAGACCCCTCCACAACGGTGAGCGCTCGCCTGTGCTCGAGGTCTTCGCGGGCCTCTCCGAGCGCAGCCGCCGCCTGCGCTTCCTCGGCTCGAAGCCGCGCCTGCTCGAGCGCGAGGTCGACTGGCTCGTCGACGTCGGCTGCTGCGGCCGCGAGGCCGTCGTCGCGATCGACAAGGAGACCGGCGCCACCGTCGGCATCGCCCGCTTCGTCCGCGACCCCGATGCACCCGAGGCGGAGATCGCGTTCGAGGTCGTCGACGAGTGGCAGGGCCGCGGGATCGGCAAGCGGCTCGTGACGGAGCTGCGGGCGCTCGCGCTCGAGCAGGGGATCCTCCGCTTCCGCGCGCTCACGGCCCACGGCAACCACGCCGCAGCCTCGCTCGTGCGCGGGCTCGGCGACGTGCTCGTGCGCCGGTACGAGGACGGCGCGGTCGAGCTCGTCGTCCGCATCTCCTAGGCCCGCCAGAATGCGGCGATGCGGATCATCGCCGGCACGCACCGCGGCTCCCGGATCGCGGCGCCGAAGGGCTTCGACACGCGACCGACCGGCGACCGCGTCCGGGAGGCCGCCTTCAACCTGATCGGCCCGGTCGAGGGGGCGACGGTGCTCGACCTCTTCGCGGGGTCCGGTGCGATGGGCCTCGAGGCGCTCTCGCGCGGCGCCGCGGGCGTCACCTTCGTCGAGAGCGACCGGGCCGCGTGCCGCACCATCGCCGACAACCTCGAGCGGCTGAGCCTGACCGGCGCCCGGATCACCTGCGGCGACGCGATCTGGGCGCTCAGGCAGGACTCGCGGCGCTACGACCTCGTCCTCGTCGATCCGCCCTACGAGGCGTGGGCGGACCTCGAGCCGAAGCTCGCGGAGCACCTGCCGCGCGTGCTCGAGCCCGACGGCCTGCTCGTCGTCGAGACCGGCTCCCGCACGGAGCCGGCGCTTCCGCTTCCGTTGCGGACGTCGCGGCGGTACGGTTCCGCGCGGCTCTCCCTCTTCGAGCCGCCTCCCCCATGATCACGGCGATCTGCCCAGGAAGCTACGACCCCGTCACGATGGGACACGTCGACGTGATCTCGCGTGCGGCGTCGATCTTCGACCGCGTCGTCGTCGGCGTCGTCGGCAGCCCCCGGCACAAGACGCCGCTCTTCAGCCTCGACGAGCGGGTCGAGTTCCTGAAGGAAGCGGTCGCCGAGCTCGACAACGTCGAGGTCGACGTGTTCTCGGAGCTCGTGGTCGAGTTCGCCCGCCGCTGGCAGGCGAAGGCGATCGTGAAGGGGCTTCGCGTCATCTCCGACTTCGAGTGGGAGACGCAGATGAACCAGCTCAACCGGCACCTCGCGCCGGAGATCGAGACCGTCTACGTGATGGCGAGCCCCTCGGTCAGCTTCGTCTCCTCGAGCGGAGTGAAGGAGATCGCGGCCTTCGGCGGAAAAGTGGACGAACTGGTGCCGGAGACCGTGGCGCGCCGCCTCGCGGAGATGTTCCCGAACGGCCGTCCCGGCGCTCCGGAAAACCCTCGCGAGTAGACTTAGGAGCCATGGACGTCCTCGTTCTCATCGACAAGCTCGACGACCTCGTGCACAACGCGAAGGCCGTCCCCCTCACGGATCAGGTCCGGATCGACCGTGAGGAGATCTACGACATCCTCGACCAGATGCGCGCCACGATTCCCGAGGAGATCAAGCAGGCGCGCTGGATCGTGAAGGAGCGGCAGGAGATGCTCGCCGAGGCGAAGCGCGAGACCGACCGGATCCTGGGCGAGGCGCGCGAGCAGGCCGTGCGGGAGGCCTCCCAGACCGAGATCGTCAAGCTCGCGGAGCGCCAGGCGCAGGAGATCGTGGACGACGCCCGCCGCCAGGCGCGCGAGACGCGGCTCGAGATGGAGGACTGGGCCGACGGGATCCTCTCGACGCTCGAGGTCAACCTGGACAAGTTCCTCTCGGCGGTCAAGCGTGGCCGCGAGCGGCTGCACGAGCGCTCGCAGGAGACGGTCGTCGCCGGCGTCGGGCCGCGCGACCTCAGCCCGCGCGAGCCCGAAGACGACACCTCGTACCTGTAAGGGGCGGGCATGACCCGCTTCCCGCTCCGACGCCTCCGCCTCCGGCCGGGGGAGGAGCATCGCGACGCCGTCACGGTCGAGTTCGAGCCGTTCGAGCTCGGCGGCCTCCGCTACCTGCCCGTCCCGCACGAGGTCGAGACCGAGCTGACGATCGTGCAGGCGACCACCGGCCTCGACCTCCGGCTCGCGTTCGACGCCCGGCTCCACGGCCCGTGCATGCGCTGCCTCGCGGATGCGGTCGTCGACGTCTCCGTCGACGCGCGCGAGTACCACGCGAACGACGCCGGCGAGGCGGCCGAGCTGCGGAGCGAGTACGTCGTCGACGACCAGCTCGAGCTGTCCGCCTGGGCGCGCGACGCGATCGCGCTCGAGCTGCCCGACCAGATCCTCCACGCTGCCGACTGCGCCGGCCTCTGTCCCGTCTGCGGCAAGG
Source organism: uncultured Gaiellaceae bacterium (assembly GCA_963730405.1). Taxonomy (GTDB): domain Bacteria; phylum Actinomycetota; class Thermoleophilia; order Gaiellales; family Gaiellaceae; genus Gaiellasilicea. The sequence goes on from CAVSRW010000015.1 coordinate 70,981, forward strand.
ACCTCAACCGCGAGCCGCACACGCACGCGGACGAGACGCCGGATCCGCGCTGGTCGGCGCTCGAGGAGCTGCGCGACCGCCTGTAGTACGCCGGCGACGGCGCTGCGGCGCCTCCCCATGACGGACTAGGGCGAGACCAGACGCTCGCTCCGGCGCTCTCCGCGCCGCGTCTTCGTTCCTGCGTCGCGCCCACCCGGTCGATCGCCCTCTAGCTATACTCCGCAGCCGCTCATGGCAGTCCCCAAGAAGAAAACATCGAAGGCCCGTCGCGACAAGCGGCGCGCGCAGCACGGCATCGAGGCGCCGCGCGTCAACGTCTGCCCGACCTGCCATCAGCCCAAGCGGCCCCACCGCGTCTGCCCCACGTGCCACACGTACAAGGGCCGCGAGATCGAGCCGCTCCGCACGCCGGTTCCGTAGCCTTGGCCCGCATCGCGGTCGACGCCCTCGGCGGGGATCGAGCCCCTCACGAGATCGTCGCGGGCGCGCTGGACGCCGCCGCCGACGGCATCGAGGTCATCCTCTTCGGCCCTGCCGGGATCGAGACGCACGGCCTCCCGCTGGTCGAGACGACCGACGCGATCGAGATGCACGAGAAGCCCGCCGAGGCGGTCCGAGCCAAGCCGGACTCGTCGCTCGTCGCCGCCCACATCGCCGTGGCCGAGGGCCGTGCCGACGCCGTCGTCTCGGCCGGGAACACGGGTGCGATGCTCGCCGCGGGCCTGCTCCACCTGCGCCGGATCCCGGGCGTGCTGCGGCCGGCCATCGCGGTTCCGATTCCGACCAAACGCGGACCTTCGGTGCTGCTCGACTCCGGCGCGAACGCCGACGCCCGCCCCGAGCACCTGCTCCAGTTCGCCTACATGGGCGCGATCTTTGCGCAGGAGATCCTCGAGATCCCCCGGCCGGAGGTACGGCTGCTGTCGATCGGGGAGGAGCCCGAGAAGGGCAACCAGCTGACGCTCGACGCACACGCGCTGCTCGCCGCCGCGAACGACCTCGACTTCGCGGGCAACGCCGAGAGCCGCGACCTGCTCGCCGGAGCCGCAGACGTGGTCGTCTGCGACGGGTTCACGGGCAACGTGGCCCTGAAGCTGCTCGAAGGCACGATCAAGACGGTGCTCGAGGCACTGCGGGAGGAGATCACGTCCTCGCCGCGCGGCAAGCTCGGCGGCCTCTTCATCCGCCCGGCGGCCCGGCACCTTCGCGAGAAGCTCGATCCCGACACCTACGGCGGCGCCTACCTGCTCGGCCTGCGCGGGCTGTCCGTGATCGCGCACGGGAACTCGTCCGCGCGGGCGATCTCGAACGCGGTCCACCTCGCCGCGCGCGGCGTCGAGCACGACGTCGTCGGCCGGCTCGCGGCCCGATTGCCCGAACGACGGTCGTCCGCCGCTGTATGATCGTGCGCGCTCAAGCCCTGTCCACACCAGCAAGGAGTCGATTTGGCAGCGTCGCGTGAAGAAGTCTTCGAGCGGGTCAAGGAAGTCCTGACCGAGCAGCTCGGAGTCGAGGAGACGGAGATCAACGAGGAGGCCTCGTTCCAGGAGGACCTGGACGCCGACTCCCTCGATCTCGTCGAGCTGATCATGGAGCTCGAGGACCAGTTCGGGATCAAGATCTCGGACGAGGACGCACAGAAGATCACGACCGTGGGGCAGGCCGTCGACTACGTCTCGTCGCACCAGTAGCGCGATCCCGACCGGCGACCCGAGCGCGCTCGGCCGCCTGATCGATGCGCTGCCGCGCGAGCGGCTGGAGCACGTCTTCACGCACACGTCCTGGGCGCCGGACCGCGCGTCCTCGTACGAGCGGCTGGAGTTCCTCGGCGACAGCGTCCTCGAGCTCGCGATCGCGAAGGAGCTCTACGACCGCTACCCGGACGCGTCCGAGGGGCGGCTGGCCAAGATCCGCTCGCACGTCGTCTCGCGGCAGAGCTGCGCCGCCGTCGCGCGCGAGCTCAACATGGGCGAGCGGCTCGCGCAGGCGGCGGGCGAGGGCCCGGCCGGCGAGGAGCTCTCGCGGATCGTCAAGAGCAGCAACGTGACCGCCGCGCTGCTCGAGGCGGCAATCGCGGCGCTCTATCTCGAGCACGGATACGAGCCGATCGCGCCGGCGATCGTCGCCGCGTTCTCGGACCGGATCGAGTACGCGCGCACGACGCACGTCGACCACAAGACGGAGCTCCAGGAGGCGCTCGCGAAGACTGGGCGGACGGTCGCGTACGTCGTCGTCGACGTCGAAGGCCCGGCACACGAGCGGCACTTCTCGTGTGCGGCCCAGATCGACGGCGAGGAACTGGGCACCGGCACGGGGCGGACGAAGAAGGAGGCGGAGCAGGAAGCCGCCAGGCAGGCCCTGGCCGCGATCGGGAATGTGGGAACGTAGTCTCATCCTCGCGGACGACGCGCAATCCGTCTCCCGACCGATGTCAACACATCGGCGCGTGGTCATAGTCCGAGGTGCATCGAGGAACGGCTGAGGGAGAGCTCGCAAGCCGGATCCATGGCGTGGGGGCGCCACCGGTAGCTAGCTAGCCCAAGAGACGGCGGTACAGAGCCTGCGTCGACGAGCTTGGGGCGGCCCCCGAGCTCGTCACGCAGGTGCCGTCGTTTGCGCTTCGTCGACGAGCAGTGCCTCCGCGGCTTCCCCTCGCCGTCCGCGGCTCCCGTTAGCCTCCCGCCGGTGCATCTGCGCTCTCTCCGCCTGCGCGGCTTCAAGTCGTTCCCGGACACGCTCGAGCTGAAGCTCGAGCCCGGCGTCGCGGTCGTCGTCGGGCCGAACGGCTCCGGCAAGTCGAACGTCGCGGACGCGATCGTGTGGGCCGCGGGCTCGCTGACGCCCTCGGAGCTGCGCGCCGAGAAGCCGGACGACGTCCTCTTCAACGGCGCCGAGGGCCGGACGCCGGCCGAGAGCTGCGAGGTCGAGCTCGTCTTCGACAACGAGAGCGGCGGCTTCGGCGAGCTCGACTTCTCCGAGGTCTCGATCGCGCGCCGCCTGCACCGCGGCGGCGAGGGGCAGTACCTCGTCAACAGGGCGCAGGTGCGCCGCACGGACCTCGTCGAGCTGCTCGCCGACGTCGGCCTCAGCGGCTCGATGCACTCGATCGTCAGCCAGGGCAAGGTCGAGGCGGTGCTCGCCTCGAAGCCGGAGGAACGGCGCGAGCTGGTCGAGGAAGCGGCCGGCCTCGGCAAGTTCAAGCGGCGGAAGCACCGTGCCGAGCTCAAGCTCAACCGCGTCGGGATCCAGGTCGAGCGCGCACGCGACGTCGAGGCCGAGGTGCGCAAGCGCCTGCGGCCGCTCGCGCTCCAGGCGACGGCCGCCGAGCGGGCCGAGAAGCTCGCGGGCGAGATCGCGCAGCTGCGCGCGCGCGTCGCCGAGCTCGACCTCGCCGCCGCGGACGCTCGGCGCGAGGCGGCCGAGGAGCGGAAGACTGCGGCCGGCCTCGGCCGCCGCAGCGCGCAGGAGAAGCTCGCCGCGCTCCTGGCCGAGCGCCACGCGGCCGAGGAGGAGCTCGCCGACGCGGCCGGCCGGCGCGAGGCCGCGATCAAGGCGCTCTACCGGCTCCAGGGTGCAACCGAGCGGATCGCACTGCGCCACGAGGGATCGGAGGCGCTGGTCGCCGGCCTCCGGCGCGACCTCGGCGACGCCGAGGCCGCCGCGAGCGAGATCACGGACGAGTCGGCGCGCGAGCTCGAGCGCGCCACAGCCGAAGCCACTGCAACTGCGCGCGCGGCCGCGGCCGCTGGTGGCGCCGCGGCGGAGCGGGCGCGCGCCGCGCAGGAACGGCTCGCATCGCTCGAGCGGGCCGCGGCCGCAGGGGCGGAGGAGCGCCTCGAGGGGCTCCGGGCTGAGCGGCGGGCGATCGAGGCGGAGCTGGCCGACACCGCCGGGGGCAGGGAGAGCGCAACTGCAGCTCTGTACCGGCTCGGCACCGCCCGCGAGCGGATCGCAATGCGAAGCGAGTCGGTATCGGGCCTCCGCGAGCGTGTCCGCGTCGAGTTGGCCGAGGCGGAGGCGGCCGCGAGGCGGCCCGGCCCTTCGCCCGCGGAGCTCGAAGCCGCGGCGAACGAGGCGACCGCCTCTGCGCGGGCGGCGGCGCACGACCGCGACGACCTGGCCGCGCGCGCCGACCTCGCCAAGGAGCGGCTCGCCGCGCTCGAGCGCTCGCTGGCGGAGCGGGAGGGAATCCCGCCGGCCGCGCGGATGCTCGCAGACGAGGGAGCCGAGCTGGCGCTCTCGCTGCTCGACGTCGAGCCCGGCACGGAGCGCGCCGTCGCGGCCGCGCTCGGCTGGCGGGCGTCCGCCGTTGTCGCAGAGGACGCGGCCTCCGGCCTCTCGCTGCTGCAGCGGGCGCGCGAAGCCGGCCTCGGCAGCCTCAGCGTGCTGGTCGGCAAACGGCCGGCGGAGCGAGTCGCGGAGCTTCCCGTCGTCCCGCTCGACTCGCTTCTCGCGGCCACACGTCCCTCCGTGACTGCGGAGGGCTTCGGCTACGACCCCGGGCGCGGCGAGCTCTGGTTCGCGGGCGAGGCGGCCGAAGCAGTCCTGCTCGAGCTCGAGACGAGGCGCGGTGAGCTTCGGGCCGAGGTCGAGGAGCTGCAGGCGCAGGCAACGGTCGCCCAAGCGGCCGCCGCGCAGGCGGCAACGGCCGCCGGTGAGGCCGAGGCGGCCTTCGCCGAGGTCGCCCATCTCCGCGGCGCGCGTGCCGCCGACCCGGCGCTCCTGCGGCGGATCGGCGCAGGAGCGGGGCGGCTCGACGAGGCCCTGCTGGCCGCGGTCGCCGTCGCCGCCAGGCTCGAGCGGCCGCTGCGTGCACACGCCGACGAAGGTTCCGCGAGGGCCGGCGAGCTCGCGACCGAGCTCGCCCGCGTCGGCGGGCTCGAGCACGAGGCCCGCGCCGCTTCCACCCGCGCGAACGAGCGTGCTGCGGCGGCCGAGCTGGCGCGTGTCCGGCTCGGCGGCGGCGGCCAGATCCGCCTGCTCCACGTCGACGAGTCCGAGCGCGACGAGGTCGAGCGGGAAGCGCGGGAGCTGACCGACGAGGCCGAGCAGCTCGCCGACGCGGCCGCGGAGGCGGCCGAGGCCGCGCGGAACGCAGCCGCCGCCCGGACCGCGACCGGCTCCCGGCGCGCGGCGCCGCTCGACGCCGACCTGCTCCGGCGGATCCTCGGCGGGGCCGAACGCCTGGACGAGACGCTTGCCGCCGCGGCCGAGACGGCGTCCCGCTTCGAGTCGCCGATCCGCGCCCGCGTCGACGCGGGCGCGACGCGCACCGGCGAGCTCGGTGCCGCGCTTCGCGAGCTCGGCGCCGCCGAGGTCGAGCTGCGCCAGGGCGCGGAGGATGCCGCCCAGCGCGCGACGGAGATCGAGATCGAGCTGACCAGGATCGAGGCCGAGGCGGCCGATGCACGCCGCCGGCTCGAGGAGGCGGGCGCCGAGCCCGCCGACGGCGACGACCGCGACGAGCTCTCCGTCCGCGCAGAGCGGCTCGAGCAGCGCCGGATCCAGCTCGGCCAGGTGAACCCGCTCGCCAAGGAGGAGTACGAGACGGAGAAGGAGCGGCTCGCCGAGCTCGAGGCGCAGCGCGAGGATCTCGAAGCGAGCCTGAAGGAGCTGGCCGACCTCCGCGACGAGCTCGCCGAGACCGTCGAGCGACGCTTCGCCGACACCTTCGCCGCCGTGGCGGAGCACTTCGAAGAGGTCGCCGCGACGCTGTTCCCCGGCGGCGAGGGCCGCCTGCGGCTCGTCGAGGCGGAGGAAGAGGGCGGCGAGAGCGGGGTGGAGGTCGAGCTCCGGCCGGCCGGCAAGAAGATCACGCGGCTCGGGATGCTCTCCGGCGGCGAGAAGGCGCTCGGCGCGATCTCGTTCCTGTTCGCGCTCTTCCTCGCGAAGCCGTGCCCGTTCTACCTCCTCGACGAGGTGGAGGCGGCGCTCGACGACGCCAACATCGGCCGCTTCGTCGAACTGCTCCGGCGCTACGCCGACCGCGCCCAGTTCGTCGTGATCACACACCAGAAGCGGACGATGGAGGCCGCCGACGTGCTCTACGGCGTCACGATGGGCGGCGACGGCGTCAGCCAGATCGTCTCGCGCCGTCTCCCGCGCGAGGACGCCGCCGCGCTCGCCTCCTAGTGCTCCGAGCCGTCATGTTCATCGCCGCCGCGGCGGCCGGATACGTGCTCATGCGCGCGGCCTGGATCGTCCTGGAGTGGCCCGGGGTCGTGGGCGTCGTCCTCGTCGTCGCTGCCCTCGCGGCGTGGCGCCGACGGCGGTGGCCCGTGGCGGCCGGAGTGGCCACAGGCGCCGCGCTCAGCGCGGTGGCTTTGACGCTCTAGTCGAACTCGTGCTGCGCGGCCAAGCGCTTCGGCGCCTGGATCAGCCACGCGTCGATCAGCCGCTCGCGCACCTCGTCCTCGTCGATGTGCTCGAGCCAGATCAGCAGGAACGCAGGCGACGCCTCGAAGTGCGGCGTCAGCCGGTACGCGTCCGGGTTGGAGGCGACGAGGAGCGGCCGCTCCTCGCGATCGCAGCGCGTCCACATCGCGCCCTCGTGTCGAGTCGAGAGCCCGGCGAACTTCTTCCCGCGGACGGCGAACGAGGGCTTCCCCCACGAGGTGGTCTCCTCGATCTCGGGCAGATCCCGCGCGAGCTCCGCCACCCGCTGCCACGTGACCATGGTCTGAGGCTAACGTTCCGCGGCCATGGCACGAAGCTGGTCAGAGCTGCTGGGAGACGCGGAAGGACCCGACGAGACGGAGGAGGAGCGCGCGGGCTTCTTCGGCCGCCTGCGCGACTCCCTCGGCAAGAGCCGCCGCGCGCTGACGGGCGAGCTCGCCGCCGCGACGTTCGATCCCGACAACGACGAGGACTGGGAGCGGCTCGAGGAGGCGCTGATCCAGGGCGACGTCGGCGTGCGGGCGACCGCCGAGCTCGTGCGGAGGCTCGAAGCCCGGAACGAGCTGGCCGACCTGAACGGGGCCCTCGCGGAGGAGATCGCGGAGATGCTCGGCGAGCCGGGGACGCTGCACCTGCCGGACCGCCCGAGCGTGATCCTCGTCGTCGGCGTCAACGGCACCGGCAAGACGACCACGATCGGGAAGCTGGCGCAGAAGCTGCGCGAGCACGACCGATCGGTGCTGCTCGGCGCGGCCGACACGTGGCGCGCCGCGGCCGAGGAGCAGCTGGAGATCTGGGCCGATCGTGCGCAGGCGGACTTCGTCGGCGCCGCGCAGGGCGCCGACCCGGCCGCGGTCGCCTACGACGCGATCGAGGCGGCGCGGGCGCGCGGGAAGGACGTGGCGATCGTCGACACGGCCGGCCGCCTGCACACGCAGTCGAACCTGATGGAGGAGCTCGCGAAGGTGCGGCGGGTGATCGAGAGCCGGCTCGAGGGAGCGCCCCACGAGACGCTGCTCGTCGTCGACGCGACGACGGGGCAGAACGGGCTGCAGCAGGCGCGGCTCTTCGGCGAGACGGCCGGAGTCACCGGAGTCGCGCTGACGAAGCTCGACGGCTCGGCCAAGGGCGGGGTCGCCGTGGCGATTGCCTACGAGCTCGGCCTTCAGGTGAAGCTGATCGGCGTCGGCGAGGGCCTCGACGACCTGCGCCCGTTCGACCCGCACGACTTCGCCCGCGCCCTCGTGGCCGGGTAGCGCCGCCGGCCGCCGAGGCCGCCTCGCCGACCCGCCCGCCTAGCGCTCGATGGCGAAGGCGATGTTCACGGTCGTCCTGAACATCGTGATCCTGTCGTCGCTCACCTCGCAGCTCATCGAGACCACGTCGGCGCCCGTGATTCCGCGCAGCGTCTTCGACGCCTCCGAGACCGCGACCTGAGCGGCCTCCGCGAACCCGTCGGGCGAATTGCCGATCACCGTGATCACCTTGGCGATGCTGGACATACCGCCTCCTTCGTCTGGTTGAGCGGTATCTACACTGTCCGCCCATGTTCGACACCCTCTCCGACAAGCTCCAGCACGCCCTCGGCGACCTCCGAGGCAAGGGCCGCCTCGACGAGGAGGCGATCTCGAAGGCGATGCGCGAGATCCGGCTGGCGCTGCTCGAGGCCGACGTCAACTTCCAGGTCGTCAAGGACTTCGTCGCCCAGGTGCGCGAGCGAGCCACCGGGCAGGACGTGCTGAAGGGCCTCGACGCCGGCCAGCAGGTCGTGAAGATCGTCCACGAGGAGCTGACGGCGCTGATGGGCTCGGGCAACTCGCGCCTCGCGTTCGGCAAGCCGCCGACGGTGATCCTGCTCGCCGGCCTCCAGGGCTCGGGCAAGACGACCACGTCGGCGAAGCTGGCGCTGAAGCTGCGCAAGGAGGGCAAGAAACCGGCGCTGATCGCCGCCGACCTGCAGCGGCCCGCGGCGATCGACCAGCTCGAGCAGCTCGGCCGCCAGATCCAGATCCCCGTCCACCGGCGCGACACGAAGGACCCGGTCGAGGTGGTCAAGTCTGGTCTCCAGGCTGCGCGCGATGCCGGCAACGACGTCGTCATCGTCGACACCGCCGGGCGCCTCCACATCGACGAGGAGCTGATGCAGGAGCTCGCGCGCGTTCGCGATGCCGCGCGGCCCACGAACGTCCTGCTCGTCCTCGATGCGATGACCGGGCAGGAGGCCGTCAACGTCGCCCAGTCGTTCCAGGAGCGGGTTGCTTTCGACGGTGTCGTCCTGACGAAGCTCGACGGCGACGCGCGCGGCGGCGCCGCGCTCTCGGTGCGCGCCGTCACCGGCAAGCCCGTCAAGTACGTCTCCGTGGGCGAGAAGCTCGACCAGCTGGAGGAGTTCCACCCGGACCGGATGGCGTCGCGGATCCTCGGCATGGGTGACGTCATGACGCTGATCGAGAAGGCCGAGGCGGCGGTCGAGGAGGACGAGCAGGCGGCGATGGAAGCCCGCATGCGCGCCGGCGTCTTCACCTTCGACGACTTCCTGTCCGCCCAGAAGATGCTGAAGAAGATGGGTCCGATCCAGGGCGTGCTGAAGATGATCCCCGGGCTCGGCAACCAGCTGAAGGACGTCGACATCGACGAGCGCCAGCTCGCGCGGGTCGAGGCGATCGTGCTCTCGATGACGCCGAAGGAGCGGAGCATGCCGCACCTGATCGACGGCTCCCGCAGGCAGCGGATCGCGGCCGGCAGCGGGCAGACGATCCAGGACGTGAACAAGCTCCTCTCCGCCCGCAAGCAGATGGAGAAGATGATGAAACAGATGGGCAAGGGAAAGATGCCTACACTTCCCGGGCAACCCAAGCTGACCAAGACAGGACGGAGATAGACAGAAATGGCTGTACGCATGAGGCTGACGCGCGTCGGCTCGAAGAAGAACCCGATCTACCGCGTCGTCGTCGCCGACCAGCGCTCGCCGCGTGACGGCCGCTTCATCGAGATCGTCGGGCGGTACAACCCGCAGACCGACCCCTCGACGATCGAGCTCGACGAGGCGAAGGTGAACGAGTGGCTCGGCAAGGGCGCGCAGCCCTCCGACGCCGTCGCGAAGCTGATCAAGGCCGCCGGGATCAGCGGTTGATGCAGTCGCCGAGACGGGACGCCGCAGGCGGCCCCTTTAGGGATTCTTGCGCGATGAGCATCCGCTTTCGCGGATGCTCATCTTGCGCCGCGAACTGACGTGGCGGAACTGCTCACCTGGCTCGCGAAGCAACTCGTGGACGACCCCGATGCCGTGCGCGTCGAGCAGGTCGAGCGTGAGGACGCGACCGTGCTCGAGCTCTACGTCGCGCCCGAGGACCGCGGCAAGGTGATCGGCCGGCAGGGCAGGCTCGCCAGGGCGCTGCGGACGATCGTCCGCGCGAGCGCCGCGGGATCGCGCAGGCGCGTGATCCTCGACATCGTCGAGTGACGCTCCCGTCCCTGGCCGGCGGCCGCTCCCGCCCGGCGGAGCCCGTACCTCCGTACTGTTCCACCGGCTTACGCACCGCGAGCGACGTCCCAGGAACGTGAGCGACGACCTTGTAAACGTCGGCCGCGTCGGCAAGCCGCACGGCGTCGACGGCTCGTTCTTCGTCGAGGGAGCAAGCGACGTGCCGGAGCGCTTCGCCAAGGGAGCCGTCCTGCTCGTCGATGGCGAGCCCGCGGAGATCGTCGTGTCGAAGCGCGGCGCGGGCGGGCGGCCGGTGATCAAGCTCGAGCGGGCGGTGCCGCGCGGCGCCGCGCTGACCGTCCGCCGCGACGCGCTCCCGGATCCGGCCGAGGACACCTACTACGTCTTCCAGCTCGCCGGCCTGCGCGTCGAGGAGGAAGGCGGGCGCGCGCTCGGTACTGTCATCGAGGTGAACAACGGCCCGGCCAACGACACTCTCGAGCTCGACTCCGGGCTGCTGCTGCCGCTCGTCGAGTCCTGCGTGCTCGACATCGACCTCGAGGCGGGGCGCATCCTCGTCGCCCGCGGCTTCGCGGACGCCGACGAGTAACCTGCGCGAGCCGTGCGCCTCGACGTCTTCACCCAGGTTCCCCACGCCTTCGCGTGGATGACGGAGCAGCGGCCCGTGGCCGCGGTGCTCGGCACCGAGCTCGAGCTCCGGCTGTTCAACTACCGCGACACGACGCCGCTCCGAGCCGGCCAGGTCGACGACGAGCCGTACGGCGGCGGCGCCGGGATGGTGCTCCGGGTCGACGTCGTCGCGGCTGCACTCGACGCGGTCTACGGCGGCGCGCCGGAGCAGCGCGTGATCGCGCTGACCCCGCAGGGACGGCCGCTCACCCAGGCCGTCGTCGAGGAGCTCGCCGCCGAGCCTGCGCTCACGCTCCTCTCATCGCGGTTCGAGGGCTTCGACGAGCGGATCGTGACGCACCTCGCCTCCGACGCGATCTCGATCGGGCCCTATGTCCTCTCCGGCGGCGAGCTGCCCGCAATGGTGCTCCTCGACGCGGTCGCGAGGCGGCTCCCCGGAGCGCTCGCCGAGGGCTCGGGCGAGCACGAGAGCTTCTCGGTCGAGCTCGAGGGCGGGCTCGAGTACCCGCACTACACCAGGCCCGCCGAGTTCCGCGGTTGGGCCGTCCCCGAGGTCCTGCTCTCGGGCGACCACGGTCGCGTCGCCGAATGGCGCCGCGAGCGGAGCCGCGAGCGGAGCGCCGACGGGACGAGGGCGACGTGAGCGACTTCGAACGCTTCGGCTGGCAGCCGGACGGCTCCCGGCAGGAGGAGCAGCCTCCGCCGCAACAGCGGGAGCAGCAACAGCTCCCGCCGGCACGGGCGGACGAGAGCGGCTCGACCGGCCTCGCCATGCTGGCCGGCCTGCTCGCTGCGGTCGCGGGCGGTGTCGCCTGGGGGCTCGTCTCCAAGTACACCGAGTACGAGGTCGGGATCGTCGCCTGGGCGATCGGCTTCGGCGTCGGCTTCGCGGTTCAGCGGGCAGCAGGAGGCCGGCGCTCTGCCGACCTGCAGGCGATCGCGATCGTCACGGCGCTGCTCGGCGTCCTCATCGGCAAGTACCTCGGCTTCGCTTTCGCCGTCCAGGAGGCGGAGCAGGACTTCGGCACGCAGACCGGGCTCCTGTCCGGTGAGATGTTCTCGCTCTTCCGCGAGAACCTGAGCGAGGTCTTCGGCCTCTACGACCTGCTCTGGACCGGCCTCGCGGTGGCCTCGGCCTGGTATGCCCTGCGCCCCGAGGAGACGGAGGCTGCGCCCGCCGCCGCCCCCGAGTCCGAGCCCGAGCGCGTGCCGATGGCGCTGCCCGAGGGGTTCCCGGAGCCGATCGCCACCCCGACGGAGCCGGTCCGGCACTCCCGGAATCCGGTCGACCGGCTCACACGCGGCCTGCCGCACGGCTGGCGGGTGACGATCGACTGGGTCGTGACGATCGCCGGCGCGATCGCGATCGTGCTCGCGATCAAGGCGTGGGTGGTCAACCCGTACCGGATCCCGTCCTCGTCGATGGAGCCGACGCTGCACTGCGCGAAGAACGCGAGCGGCTGTGAGGCACGCTGGTCCGACCGCGTCCTCGCGAACCGGTTCATCTACCGCTTCCGCGACCCCGAGCGCGGCGAGATCGTCGTCTTCGAGACGCCGCCTGCGGCGCGGCAACGCTGCGGGGCCGGCGGCACGTTCGTGAAGCGGCTGATCGGCCTCCCGGGCGAGCAGGTCCAGCTGCGCAACATCGGCGGCTCGAGCTACGTCTTCATCAACGGCAAGAGGCTCGAAGAGCCGTACATCCAGCCGAACCGGCGCGACACCCGCGGCGCGGAGACGTTCGACGTGCCGCCGGGGCAGTACTTCATGATGGGCGACAATCGCTCGCAGTCCTGTGATTCGCGCGAGTGGGGCACGGTGCCGCGCAAGAACCTGATCGGCAAGGTCTTCGCCACCTACTGGCCCCCGAACCGCATTTCGGTTCGCTGACGCCGCCGGCCGCTCGGCTCCCGCCGGGCGGAGCCCGGCTCCGCCGTACGCTCGCCGGAGGCGTCAGGGAGTTTTCGCTACCATTGGCCGCCGGTCGCAGGCCGACACCTTTGCCATGAGCACGATCATCGAGAGCATCGAGCAGCGTCAGCTGCGCAAGGACGTCCCCCGTTTCAAGGCGGGAGACACGGTTCGCGTCCACTTTCAGGTGATCGAGGGCCAGCGCCGCCGCGTCCAGGTGTTCGAGGGGATCGTGATCAAGCGCCAGGGATCGGGCGCGCGCGAGACCTTCACCGTCCGGAAGCAGTCGTTCGGCGTGGGCGTCGAGCGGACGTTCCCGGTGCACTCGCCGAAGATCGAGAAGATCGAGGTCGCCGCGATCGGCGACGTGAACCGCGCCAAGCTGTACTACCTGCGCGAGAAGATCGGCAAGAAAGCCCGCGTCCGCGAACTGCGTCAGACACCCGCCCAGCTCGCCGCCGCACGCGCCGAGTCGGAGTCGAATCAGGCTGCGATCGACGCGGCTGCAGCCGAGGCAGAGGCAGAGCAGGCCGCTGCCCAGGCGGCCGAGGCCGAGCCCGAGGTCGAGGATGCTCAGGTCGAGCTGGATGCCGCCGCCGAGGCCGAGCAGGCCGAGACTGGAGAGCCCGAGGCCGTCGACGAAGAGCGCGTGGCAGAGGCCGCGGACGAGACGTCCGACGACGCGCCCGCTGACGAGAAGTCGTAGCGCCGCCGCGCTGACCGCGCTCGCGCTCGTCGCCGCCGGCTGCTCCGCCGAGGACCCCAGCAGGAGGCGGCGCGCGAAGAGGTGCAGGCCCATCTGCGCACACTCGACGACGCCGCCCGCTACGACGCGGACGACGTTCACTGCACCGACGCGGCCAAGGTCTGGTTTCGGCCGCAGGAGACGAACGAGTTCATCTGCGCCGTCCGCCTGGCCGAGGGCGGCTGCGACTGGTTCGCGGTGGACGTCGATCGCGAGCGCCGGAGGGTGACCGTGACGCTCGATCGGCGCGACGCCGGTTGCACGCTCGGCTTCTGACGCGAACCCGGCACGAAGTCGTTGCACCGCCGGCCGCAACCGTGGCTACAGTCGGACGCATGCCTCGCTCGATCGGCCAGAAGCTGCTCTCCTTCGACCGGAAGCTGAGCGCGCGCTTCGTCGCCGGCGCCGACGAGGCCGGGAGGGGATCGCTGGCAGGGCCGCTCGTGGTCGCCGGCGTGCTGCTCGACTACGAGTGCCTCCGCAACCATCGCGTTCGGCCGCTCGCGTCGCTGAACGACTCGAAGCAGGTCTCGCCCGCCGAGCGCGAGGAGCTCTTCCGCGCCGTCGTCGGCTGTGCAACCCGCATCAGCGTGCGCGTGATCCCGCCCGCGGACATCGACCGGAACGGCCTGCACAAGTCCAACCTCTGGGGTCTCCGCTCCGTTCTCGCCGACCTCGCTCCGCCTGCGGAAGCCTGTCTCGTCGACGGCTTCCGCCTCGGCCCCTCGGCGCCGGAGCATCGCGCAGTCGTCGACGGCGACACCAAGAGCGCCGCGATCGCGGCCGCGTCGATCGTCGCGAAGGTGACGCGCGACCGCGTCATGCGGCGGCTCGACGCGCTCTATCCCCGCTACGGCTTCGCGCGGCACGTCGGTTACATCACGCCCGGTCACTCGGCGGCCGTGCGTGCGCACGGGCCGAGCGACCAGCACCGGCTCTCGTTCAACGCGCTTGCGTACGCCGCCCTCGCGCCCCTGGCCGGCAGCGCCTCCCGGCCCGCGGAGCCGGCCTCCGGCGTTGCCTGACGCCAAGCCCTGAGCGTGAGCTCGAAAGCGCAGGGCGCGAGGTTGGAAAGGCGCGCCGCCCGCCACTACCGCCTGCGTGGCTACCGGATCCTCGACGCCAACGTCTGGGCGGGCGGGTACGAGCTCGACCTCATCGTCCGCCGCGGCCGCAGGGTCGTCTTCTGCGAGGTCAAGGGCAAGACCGGCGGCGGCTTCGGCGACCCGCTCGAGATGGTCGACGCCGAGAAGCTGCGCAGGCTCGAACGCGCCGCAGAGGCGTGGCTCGCCCGCAACCCGAGCTGCCTCGACCTCGACTGCCGCTTCGAAGTCGTCGCGGTGCGGCCCGGCGGGCTCGAGCGTGTCGCGGTTTAACTCTCCGGCAACACGGTGCGGCCAACGCACTGGCTACGATTCGGCTTGCCGGAAGGCACTATCCCCCAACGGGCGCACTCGTCATCACGGCTTCGGCCCGGGTGCGCAGGCCTGGAGAGCAGGCGGGAGAAACTTCCGTCTGAATCGAATCAACTCACATTCAGCCGGAAAGGACTAACGACACTCCATGTCGATCACGCAGACCAAGTTCGCGACACACACACGGACCTGGCTCATCATCTCGGCCCTGACGGCGCTGTTCGTCGGGCTCGGCTACCTGTTCGGCGGCTCGAGCGGCCTGCTGCTCTTCGCCCTCATCGCCGTTGTCTTCAACCTCGTCATGTTCTGGTTCTCGGACAAGCTCGCCCTCAAGGCGAGCAAGGCCCGACCAGTCGACCAGAGCGAGGCGCCGGAGCTCTACCGCGACATCGAGGAGATCGCCGGCCGCGCGGGCGTGCCGATGCCCCGCGTCTACCTGATCCCGTCCGAGCAGCCGAACGCGTTCGCGACTGGGCGCAGCCCGAAGAAGGCGGCCGTCGCGGTCACCGAGGGCCTGCTCCGCTACCTGCCGCGCGAGCAGGTCAAGGGCGTCCTCGCGCACGAGATGGCGCACATCGCCAACCGCGACATCCTCGTCACGACGATCGCTGCGATGATCGGCGCCGCGATCGCGGCGATCGCGAACATCCTCCAGTTCTCGATGTTCTTCGGCGGCGGTGACGACGAGGACAACAACCCGCTCGGGATCATCGGCGTCCTTGTCGCGGTCATCGTCGCGCCGCTTGCGGCGACCATCCTCCAGCTCGCCGTCTCGCGCCAGCGTGAGTACCTCGCGGACGCGACGGCTGCGCAGTACCTCGGCGAGGCCCGCCCGCTGGCGGAGGCGCTCGGGACGCTGCAACGCGGCGTCGAGGCGGTGCCGATGAACGTCAATCCCGCCACCGAGGCGCTCTACATCGCGAACCCGCTCAGCAAGCGCGGCTTCTCCTCGCTCTTCTCGACGCACCCGCCGATGGAGGAGCGGATCCGCCGCCTGCGCGAGCTCGACGCGGCGAGCGGCATCCACTACTAGGACGACCAGGCTGGGCGGACCGCTCCGATCCGGAGCGGTCTGCCGGCCTCGTTATCGTGCGCCGCGATGGTTTCGCGGCTGACCGGCGTCGAAGCGCTGTTCCTCGCCGGCATCGGTGCCGCCCTGGGGGCGGTGCTGTCCGCGCGTTTCGGCCAGTGGCCGTCGCCGTCCGCCCGGTTGAGCGGAATGACGGCGGTCGCTCTCGCGACGAGCGCGCTCGCCGTCGCGCCTGTGACCGCATGGGCGATCGTCTCGGACATCCGCGCGGCGAAGCAGCTCTCCGCGCGCGAGGTCGAGCGGTTCGGCCCCGAGGAGTACGGCCTCGACACGTCGCTGATCGACCGAGTTGCGCAGGTGATCCCGCGTGGGGCCACCTACGATGTGGCGTTCTCCGACAGGCTTGACCCTCAGCGCGCCTCGGTCTTCCGACTCTGGTCGCTTGCTGCCCTGCTCCCGCGACGTGCAGTGGTCGACGGGTCGTCGCCGGAGTGGATCGTCAGCTGGGGCATTCCGCCGTCCGAGCTCGAGGTGCCCGTGACGGACGTCCGCGTGATCGAGCCAGAGGAGGAGTCGGATCCCCCGGTCTACGTCGGGAGGGTGGTGCCGTGACCGGCGACGTGCTGGCGCTGCTGCTGGTGAACGGCTGTCTGTTCGCCGCCGGCGCCGGGATGACCCGCGCCCTTGGTGCGTGGCGGGAGCCACGCGAGTTGCTCACGGTCCTCGCGACGACGTTTCTCGCCGGCGTGGCCGTCTTCGGCGTCCTCGCGCAGCTGCTCTACGTGCTCGGCTTCTCGCTCTCGGTCCCGCAGACGCTGGCCGTTTGCGGACTGCTCGCGGGGGTCGGTTTCCTCCGCGTCCTCCCGGCGAGCCCAATAGCCCTCCAGCCTCTGCTGACGAGGCGCGAGTGGGTCGCCGCCGGCCTCGTGGCGATCCCGCTGATCCTCCTCGCGGTCGACGCGGCGTACCAGCCGCTCTCCTCGTGGGACGCGTGGACGCAGTGGACCCCGAAGGCGCGGGCGCTCGTCGAGTTGGACGGCCTCGACAGCTCGTACTTCGCCAGCCCGCCGTACGGCCACTGGCACCCGGACTACCCGCTGCTCGTGCCCTCCCTCGAGGCATTCGCGTTCCGGTTCGGCGTCGGCGTGCGCGTCGTACATCTCGAGTTCTGGTTCCTCCTCGCGGCCTTCGCCGTCGCGCTGGTCGAGCTGCTCCGCCCGCGCGTGGGGCCGCTCCTGACCTGGGCGGTCGCGCTCGCCCTCGTGTGGACCCCGAAGCTCGGAGCCGAGGCGCTGTCCGCGAACGCCGACATGCCGCTCGCGATCTTCCTCGTGCTCGCGGCCGTCGCCTCATGGCTCTGGATCTCGGAGGGAAGCACGCCGGCGCTCGGGCTCGTGGCGGTGTTCGGCGCAGCCGCGGTGGCGACGAAGCTCGAGGGCGTGATCGAAGTGGCGATCGTCCTCGCCGTCGCCGTGTGGTTGGCGCTGCGCCAGTCGCGCCGGAGCGCCCTGCTGCTCGCCGGTGCCGGGGCCGTGACGTTGATCGGCTTCATCCCGTGGCGGCTCTGGACGATGCTGACCGATGCGCCGACCGCCTACGCGGCCGGCACCCTCGTCGAGACGGTCCAGGACCTCGAGCCCAACCGCGTCCCGATCGCATCGCTCCTCCTGCTCAGGCAGCTCTTCGACCCCGCGGTCTGGCTGCTGCTCGTGCCGCTGGCGCTGTGCGCGCTGGCGGTCGCTGCTCTCGCCCTACGGCGCGACCGAGTCGTTCCCATCTCGACTGCGCTCTTCCTCGTCGTCGCGCTCGTGACTGCGCTCGTGATCCCACCCCGCTCGTACGAGTGGCAGGACCAGTACTGGCTGCTCTTCCTCCCGGCCGTGCTCGCGGGCGCCGTGCTCGTCGTCGCGATGCCCCGGAGGAGTCGCGCCGCAGGATTCGTGACGACGTCGATCGGCGGCTTGTTCGCCGCGCTCGTCGCCATCTATCTCTTCACGCCGTACGACTTCGCCTGGCAGCTCGGGACGTCCACGAGCCGTGTGGTCACGCCGTTGGCACTGCTCGCCGCCGCGTTCGCCCCGATCGTGCTCGCCCGCGCCTCGAAGCACGACCCAGCGGGCCGCGTGCCGTAACGTACGGCGCCGTGCGCGTCTCCTTCCTCGTCCCGGCCTACAACGAGGCCGCCACGATCGAGAGCGTGCTCGAGGCGGTCGACGCGCTCCCGCTGGAGCGGCAGATCGTCGTCGTCGACGACGGCTCGACCGACGACACGGCCGCGATCGTCGAGCGCTGGGCCGAGGGGAAGGACGGCGTCGTCCTCGTGCGGCAGGCGAACCGAGGCAAGGGAGCGGCCATTCGTGCGGCGATCCCGCACGCGGACGGGGACGTGATCGTGATCCAGGACGCCGACATGGAGTACGACCCCGCCGACGTCCCTGCGCTGATCGACCCGATCGTCCGCGGCGCCGCCGACGTGGTCTTCGGCTCGCGGCTCTCCGGCGGAAAGCCGCAGCGTGCCTACATGTTCTGGCATCTGGTGGGCAACCGCATGCTGACGCTGCTGACGAACGTGCTCTTCAACACGACGCTCTCTGACATGGAAACCGGCTACAAGGCCTTCCGGGCCGAGGTGCTTCGCTCGCTTCGCCTGACCCAGGACGACTTCGGGATCGAGCCGGAGATCACGGGCGAGATCTGTCGGCGCAGGCTACGGGTCTACGAGCTTCCGATCTCCTACTACGGGCGTACGTATGCCGAGGGCAAGAAGATCACCTGGCGCGACGGCTTCCGAGCGGTGCGGGTGCTGTTCCAGGTGCGGCTGCGGCCGACGGTTCGCGCCGGCATCAGCGGCGCGCAACCGCCGCGAGATTGAGCCCGAGCTCGAAGCGGGTCACGTCCACGTCGGCGAACCCCGCTCTCGTGAGCTCGGCGCGGAGTGTCGCCGGCCGGTAGTAGCGCTTGTGGTCGAGGATCTCGGCCGGGTCGATCAGTCGCAGGCGGGTGGAGAGCAGCTCGAGGATCGGCTTCGCCTGGGCTGACGGCGTGGTCACGACCAGGACGCCGCCGGGCTTGAGGACGCGCTGCGCTTCGGCAGCGAGCACGTCGGGGTGCTCGACGTGCTCGATCACCGCCAGGCAGCTGACGACGTCCACCGACCCCTCTGGGAGTGGCAGCGGCTCGTCCGCGCGCTGGGCGTGGAGCTCCACGTTCGAGGCGGGCGACTCGCCCACGTCCAGGTCGAAGCCGATGCCCCGCTCGATCGTCCCCGCGTAGCTCTTCAGGAGCGAGCCGGCGTGGCCGCAGCCGAGGTCGACGAGGACACTCCCGGGGCGGACGTGCCCGTCCAGGCGGCGTCGCCGCAGCCCCGAGAGCAACGCGTCGAGCCGGCGCTCTCCCTCGGCTCCGTAGGAGCTGGGTCTCACGCGCCCTATCGTCGCAGGCAGGCGACGCCGCCCGTCCGGCGAAGGGGTAGGCGTGGCCCTGACGCAGGTTGAGCTGTACCGGGAGATCGACCACGCGCTCTCGTGGTCCGAGCGCGAGCTTCCCGAGCGCGAGCGGACCAAGCACGTCCACCGGCTTCATCCCTATCTCGGCAAGTTCGTGCCGCAGCTCGTCGAGGCGCTGCTCGACCGGTACGTGCGGCCCGGCGGCCGCGTGCTCGACCCGTTCGCCGGCTCCGGAACGACGCTCGTGCAGGCGCTCGAGTCGGGCTACGACGCGGTCGGCGTCGACATCGCGGCCTTCAACACACTGCTCGCCTCGGTGAAGACGCGTGAGCACGATCTCGAGCGCCTGCAGGCCGACGTCCGCGACATCGCCGGTCGGCTGGGAGAGTCACGGGAGACGCCCGCGGGCTTCGTGCGCGAATGGTTCGCACCGCAGGCTGCGGCCGAGCTGCTCCACTTCCGCTCGCTCATTCCGGCATACGCGAGCCAGGACATGCTCCGCATCGTGCTCGCACGCGCCGCTCGATCGGCCCGGCTGACGACGCACTTCGACCTCGACTTTCCGCGCGCGCCGCAGCAGGGCGACTACTGGTGCCACAAGCACCGCCGCACGTGCCGGCCCGTCGAGAGCGCTCGCAAGTTCCTCTCCCGCTACCTCGCCGACACCGCGACGCGGATCGCGGACTTCGCGGCCGTTCGCGACCCGCTCCGCGCTGCGGTGATCCTGCACGGCGACGCGCGCGAGCTCGAGCTCGGAGGTCCGTACGACGGCGTGATCACGTCGCCTCCGTATCCGGGTCTGATCGACTACCACGAGCAGCACCGCTACGCGTACGAGCTGCTCGGGCTCGACGACCGGCGCGAGCGGGAGCTCGGCGCCGCCGCACTGGGAACGAGCAAGGCGGCGATTGCGGAGTATGTCGATGGGATCGCTGCCGTTCTCGCGCGCGCGAAAGCGTCACTGCGGCGGAGCGCGCCCGTCTGCATCGTCGTCAACGATCGCCGCGGGCTCTATCCGGAGATCCTCGAGCGAGCCGGTCTGCGGCTCGACGAGCGGCTCGAGCGCCACGTCAACCGCCGCACCGGCCGGCGCGCCGGCGAGTACTTCGAGTCGATCCTGATCTGCAGCTAGTCCGGCTCACCAGCCGGCGTAGGGCGGCTCCCGTCGTTCGACCTCGTTCCAGTAGTCGCGATGGTCGGCGACCTTGCCGTCGTCGTCGAACCTGAGCAGGGTCGCGCCCGCGAGCGTCAGCCGCTCGCCCTGCTCGATCCACGTGCCCCACCACTCCACGGCCGCGCGCTCGCCTGCGGCGAGCGGCTCGCCGAACCAACACTCGATCTCCGACTCGGCGGCGAAGCTCTCGCCCAGGTAGCGGTGGACGCCGGCAAGGCCGAGATCGGGCTCGCGGAAGGCGAGGGCGCGGTAGACCGCGCCGTCCGCATACAGCTCAGCGATCGCTTCCTTGTCCCTCGCAGGCCAGGCGGACGACCACACCTCGGCCCACCGACGCGCGGCCGCCTCGATGTCCATGCCGACGATTGTGACGGACCCGGCACGAATACGTATCCCACCTGTGGGATCTCCCCGCCTACCGTCGAGGTGTGCTCGCGCGCTCCGTCACCCACGCTCTCGTCGGCCTGGAGCCGCGCCGGGTCGAGGTCGAGGCGCACATCGACGGCGGCGTCCCCGGCTTCGCAATCGTCGGGCTGGCCGACCGTGCCTGCGCCGAGGCGAAGCATCGCGTCCGCAGCGGGATCGGGTCGGCGCAGCTCGAATGGCCGCTGAAGCGGATCACCGTCAACCTCGCGCCGGCCGGCCTGCGGAAGGAGGGCTCGGGCTTCGACCTCTCGATCGCGCTCGCCGTACTGGCGGCGTCACGGCAGATCCCCACCGATTCCCTCGGCGAGCATGCTGCGGTCGGCGAGCTCGCACTCGACGGGCGCGTGCGACCAGTGCGTGGGGCGTTCGCCGTCGCCGAGGGGGCACGGCGGGCGGGGCTCGAGCGGATCCTCTGTGCGCCCGAATCCGCGTGCGAAGCCGAGCTCGGCGGCGTCGAGGCGATCCCGGTGCGCCATCTCGCCGAGGCCGTGGCCTATCTGCGGGGTGAGCTCCGGCCGCCGCCGGCCGACCCACCCGACGCGGCCGCTGAACCGGAGCCGGCCGACCTCGCAGACGTGCGCGGCCAGGAGCGCGCCCGGCGGGCGCTCGAGCTCGCCGCCGCGGGCGGACACAACCTGCTGCTCGCAGGTCCGCCCGGAACGGGCAAGACGATGCTCGGCCGGCGGCTACCGTCGATCCTGCCGCCGCTCGAGCCGAAGGAGGCGCTCGAGGTGATGCGGATCCACTCGGTCGCGGGCGTCCTGCCGCCGGAGCGGCCGCTGATGACCAGGCGACCGTTCAGAGCGCCGCATCACAGCGCCTCGACGGCGGCGATCGTCGGCGGCGGCACCGGCCCGCGACCCGGCGAAGCGAGCCTCGCTCACCGCGGTGTGCTCCTGCTCGACGAGCTGCCCGAGTTCCAGCGACCTGCGCTCGAGGCATTGCGGCAACCGCTCGAAGACGGCGTCGTCGCGGTCGCCCGGGCGCAGGGGCAGGCGCTTTTTCCGGCGAGGTTCCAGCTCGTTGCGACGATGAACCTCTGTCCGTGTGCGGGCCGGGGCGATCCTGCCGCCGAGTGCTCGTGCTCGCCGCAGCGGCTCGCCGCCTTCCGCGACAAGCTCTCGCGGGCGCTGCTCGACCGCTTCGACCTCGTCGTCACGGTGCCGCGGCCGCGTGCAGAGGAGCTCGCGGCCGGCCCGGCGGAGCCGTCCCAGCCGGTTCGCGACCGTGTCGCGCGCGGCCGCGCGCGTCTCGGCGGGCCGCCGTTGCGGCGGACGGCCGCTGCCGACGAGCTCCTGAGCCGTGCCGTCGAGCGCCTCCCCCTCTCGGGACGAGGCCGCGCGCGCGTGGCGCGCGTGGCCCGGACCGCTGCGGCGCTCGCCGATGCCGAGGCGGTGCTGCCCGAGCACGTCGCAGAAGCGCTCGCCTACCGCTCCCCGAAGGAGCTCGCCGCGTGAACGAGCTGGCGCTGGCCTCGTTCGCCGCGGCAACCGACGCCCATCTCGTCGGGGAGCCCCGAAGCGCCCGCTTCGCGGCGTTCAAGCAACGCTTCGACGCCCGCGCCGAGCTCGCGCGACTGCGCGGGCTCGGCTTCCGGTTCCTGGCGCGCTCCGATCCCGCGTTTCCACCGCTGCTCGGCGCGATCCACGATCCGCCGCCCGGCCTCTTCCTGCGCGGCGAGGCCGACATCACGCTGCTGCTCAGGCCGGCGGTCGCGGTCGTCGGAGCGCGGGCGTGCTCGGCCTACGGCCGCCAGGTCGCGCGCGGCATAGGCCGCGACCTGGCCGCGGCCGGTCTCGTCGTCATCAGCGGGCTCGCGCGCGGGGTCGACGCCGAGGCTCATCGCGGTGCGCTCGAGGCGGGAGGAGTCACGCTGGCCGTGCTCGGCTGCGGGATCGACCGGGACTACCCGGCGGCGCACCGCGAGCTCGCGAAACAGGTCGCTGCCACCGGCCTCGTCGTGGCCGAGTACGCGCCCGGCGTCGAGCCTGCACCGTGGCGCTTCCCCGCCCGCAACCGGATCGTCGCCGGCCTCTGCGCGGCGACCGTCGTCGTCGAGGCGCGCGAGCGCAGCGGCGCCCTGATCACGGCCGACTTCGCCCTCGAGGAGGGTCGGGAGGTGTTCGCGGTGCCGGGCGAGATCACGAGCGCACTCTCGGCGGGGTCGAATGCCTTGCTGCGGCTCGGTGCGACGCCGTTGACCTGCGCCCAGGACGTGCTCGAGAGTTACGGGCTGACACTCCCGGTGGCGGCCGCGCCCGTGCTCGGCCAGGCTGCCGCGGCGGTGCTGGACCGGGTGCGCGAGTCGGCGCTCGGGGCGGACGAGCTCTGCCGCTCGACCGGCCTGGCCGCCGGCGACCTTGCGGTGGCGCTCACGGAGTTGGAGCTGGCAGGGGCAGTCAGAGAGGAGGACGGTGTCTATCGGGCGGCCAGCTAGCATCGCCGCGTGGGCGACTCCTTCTGGCTCTCCGAGCGCGCTCCGACGCTGCGCTCCGAGCCGCTCGTGGGGCCTGTCGATGTCGCGATCGTCGGCGGCGGCGTCACCGGCGTCTCGGCCGCCCTCACGCTCGCGGAGGGCGGCGCCCGCGTACGGGTGCACGAGGCGCGCACGATCGCCTCCGGGGCGAGCGGCCGCAACGGCGGGTTTGCCCTTCGCGGCGGGGCGATGGCATACGACAGCGCGCGCGAGTGGCTCGGTCACGACGCGGCCGCGGAGTACTGGCGGCTGACGGAGGCGTACGTCGACCGGATGAGCGAGCTCGGCGGCGACGCGTTCCGGCGCACGGGCAGCCTCCGGCTCGCCGGCGACGACGAACGTGACGAGCTGCGGGCCGAGTACGAGGCGCTCCGCGAGGACGGCTTCGACGCCGAGTGGCGGGACGAGCTAGCGGAGCCGCTCGCGGGGCGGTTCCCGGCTGCGCTCTTCCACCCGGCCGACGCCGTCCTGCAGCCGGCGCGGCTTGTCCGGCGCCTCGCGCAGGCGGCAGCCGACGCCGGCGTCGAGATCCGCGAGCACGACCGCGTCGAGGATCTCGAGGAGCTCGAAGCCGAGACCGTCCTCGTCGCCACGGACGGCTACCCCAGTGGGCTGCTGGGTGAGCTCGAAGGCCTGATCATCCCGACGCGCGGCCAGATGATCGCGACCGAGCCGCTGCCGGAGCGGCTCTTCCCGCTGCCGCACTACGGCCGGCACGGCTACGACTACTGGCACCAGGACGAGGAGGGCCGGCTGATCGTGGGCGGGTTCCGGGACGCCGACATGGACTCCGAGTTCACCGCCGAAGAGGCGACCACGGACCGGATCCAGGGCGCGCTCGACGGCTTCGTCGAGGCCTTGCTCGGTCGAGCGCCTGCGATCACGCACCGCTGGGCCGGGGTCTTCGGGCTCGTTCCCGACCTGATGCCGGTCGTCGGCCGCCATCCGGCCCGCGACGGCCTCTGGGTCGCCGGTGGCTACTCGGGGCACGGGAACGTGCTCGGGTTGATGTGCGGCGACCTCGTCGCCAGGGCGATCACGGGCGAGAGCCATCCGCTGCTCGCGCGGATGGATCCAGCGCGCCTGCTCGCCTAGAGCTCGACGCGCACGAGCTCGAGCTCGTCGGCCCGCTCGTACGCGGCGATCGCAATCGCGAGATCCTGGATCGCGAGGCCGGTCGAGTCGAAGATCGTGATCTCGTCGTCGGAGGCCCGACCGGGTGCGGCTCCGGTCAGTACCGCGCCGAGCTCTGTCACGTCCGGGCGCGCGATCGCCCCGGCGTCCACCGCCGCGGCGAGCTCGCCGCCATGGCTCGCCTGCTCCCACTCGTCGCAGAAGACGCGGACGCGCGCGATCTCACCGACCGCGATCTCCGCTTTCCCCGGGCCGTCCGCACCCATCAGGCTCACGTGCTGCCCGGGGCGGAGCGATCCCTCCTCGAGCAGGATCTGCTTGCCCGGCGTGACCGTGACGACCACGTCCGCTCCCAGCGCGGTCGACTGGGCGTCCGCCGTCCCGACGCCGAGCTGCGCCGCCACGGAACGGCTCCGCTCGCGGTCGACGTCCCAGAGCACGACTTCTCGGCCGCGCGCCTGCAGGCTCCTGGCGGCCGCGCGCCCGTTGACGCCCGCTCCGATCACGGCCGCCGCACCTGGGCGACCGAGCGTCTCGACGGCGATCGCGGCGGCGGCACCGGTCCGGAGCGCCGTCACCGAGCCGGCGTCCAGCACCGCCTCGACGAGCCCGGTGGACGCGTCCGAGAGCACCACGAGCCCGCTCACCGTCGGGAGCCCACGTGCCGGGTTGCCCGGGAAGGAGGTCACCCACTTGAGCAGCGCGTGGCCGCCCCCGAGCGCCGGCATCGCCCGGAAGTCGCCCGCCGGGTAGTTCGTCACGTAGAGCTTCGGCTGCATCGTCCACTCGCCCCGCGCGTGGGCGACGAACGCGTCGAGGACCGCGTCGTAGGCGCGCTCGGGCGGCACCGCCGCCTCGACGTCGCGGGCCGAGAAGAAGGGGATCGGGGGCACTAGAGCTCCTTCAGCGCCGCCGCGACGTCCTCGAGCGCCTTCTTCGCGTCGGCGAACAACATCGAGGTCTTCGGGTCGTAGAAGAGCGGGTTGTCGATCCCGGCGAACCCGGGGCTGAGTGACCGCTTCACGACGACGACGCTTGCGGCGCGGTCGACGTCGATGATCGGCATTCCATAGATCGGGCTCCCCGGATCCGAGCGCGCGGCAGGGTTGACGACATCGTTCGCGCCGAGGACGACGACGACGTCCGTCTGCGGCAGGTCGGGATTGATCTCGTCCATCTCCTTCAGCTGCTCGTAGGGCACGTTCGCCTCTGCGAGCAGGACGTTCATGTGCCCCGGCATCCGGCCGGCGACGGGATGGATGCCGTACAGCACGTCGACTCCATTCGCCTCCAGCTGCTCGGCGAGCGCGCGGACGTCGTGCTGGGCCTGGGCGACGGCGAGGCCGTAGCCGGGCACGAAGACGACCTTGCGGGCGAAGTTGAGCATGATCGCGAGGTCCTGCGGCGTGGTCGAGCGGACGGTTCGCCCGTCGTCCTCGGCGGCCGGCCCGCCGCCGGCCGGCACCGCGCCGAACGCCCCGAAGAGGACGTTGGCGATCGACCGGTTCATCGCCCGGCCCATCATCAGCGTCAGCAGCGTGCCCGAGGCGCCGACGAGGGCACCGGCGACGATGAGGACGTTGTTGTGGAGGAGGAAGCCGGCTGCGGAAGCGGCGAGGCCCGTGAAGGCGTTCAGGAGCGAGATCACGACCGGCATGTCGGCGCCGCCGATCGGGAGCACGAAGAGGACGCCCAAGAGCAGCGCGGCCAGGATCAGCGCGACCACCAGCGCGTCGCCCTCCGCGCCGGCGACGATCATGCCCCCCAGCACGAGCGCGGTCAGCAGGACGGCCCCGTTCACGAACTGCTGGCCCGGGTAGACGATCGGCCGGCCGCTCAGCAGCTCCTGCAGCTTCGCGAACGCGATCAGCGAGCCGGAGAACGAGATGCTCCCGATCAGCGCCGAGAGCAGGATCGTGACCGACTCCTCCGCAGGCAGCTCCCCCGGCAGCGGGGTCAAGTTGTGGAACTCCGCCAGCGCGATCAACGCCACCGCGCCGCCCCCGACCCCGTTGAACAGGGCGACCATCTGCGGCATCGCGGTCATCTTCACCGAGCGGGCGCCGACGACCCCGATCACCGCCCCGATCGCCATTCCGAGCGTGATCAGCCCGTAGTTGCCGAGCCCGTCCTGGGCGAGGGTGACCGCGATCGCGAGCGCCATCCCGGCCGCTCCGAGCAGATTGCCCTGCCGCGCGCGCTTCGGCGACGAGAGGAAGCGCAGCGCCAGGATGAAGGTCACGATCGTGACCAGATAGAGCAGATCCGTCGTCGTCCGGCTCATTCAGCCTTCCGGGGCTTGCGCCCCTTGAACATCTCGAGCATCCGGTCGGTGACGACGAAGCCGCCGACGACGTTCGCGGTCCCGAGCACGACCGCGAAGAAGCCGACGATCTTCGTCAGCGTGTCCGCGTCGGCGCGGCCGGCGACAAGGATCGCGCCGACCAGGACGATCCCGTGGATCGCATTCGTGCCGGACATCAACGGCGTGTGCAGCATCGTCGGCACCTTCGAGATCACCTCGATCCCGAGGAAGATCGCGAGCACCAGGATCGTCAGCTCGAAGACGAGCGTCGCGTCCATCTACGCCGTCACCCGGGGCCCGGCGACGCAGGCACCGGCGGTGATCTCGTCCTCGAAGTCGAGCGTGAGCTCGCCGGCGGGGGCGAGGTGGAGCAGGAGCGCGGACACGTTGCGCGAGTAGAGCTGGCTCGCGTGGTACGGCATCCGTGAGGCGAAGTCCGTGAAGCCGACGATGGTGACGCCGCTCCGCTCGACCTCCGAGCCGGGCACAGTCAGCTCGCAGTTGCCGCCCGCCTCGGCGGCGAGGTCGACGATCACGGAGCCCGGCCGCATCGTCTCGACCGCTGACGCCGGGATCAGCCGCGGCGCCGGCCGGCCCTGCACGAGCGCCGTCGTGACGACGACGTCGAACTCCGGAATCCGCTCCTCGAGCGCAGCCTGCTGGCGCGCCTGCTCCTCGGCCGTCAGCTCCGCCGCGTAGCCGCCGCTCGTCTCGGCACCCTGGATGCCGAGGTCGAGGAAGGTCGCGCCGAGGCTCTCGACCTGCTCGCGCACCGCCGGCCGGACGTCGAAGCCGGAGACGACGCCTCCGAGCCGCCGTGCGGTCGCGATCGCCTGCAGCCCCGCGACGCCGGCGCCGACGACGAGGACCTTCGCCGGCGCGACCGTTCCCGCTGCCGTCATCAGGAGCGGAAACAGGCGCGGGAGGCGGTCGGCGGCCGCGACGACGGCCTTGTAGCCGGCAACGGTGCTCTGAGAGGAGAGCGCGTCCATCGACTGGGCGCGCGTGATCCGCGGAATCGACTCCATCGCGAACGCGGTCACGCCGCGATCGGCGAGACGCTCGACCCCGGCCGGATCGGTCAGAGGGGAGAGGAAGCCGACGAGCACCGTTGCCGGCGCCAGCTCGGCGACCTCCGCCGGGCTCGGCGCGGCGACGCGGACGACGGCCTGGGCGCCCGTCAGCAGCTCGGCGCGCGGGACGACGTCGGCGCCCGCAGCCGCGTACTCGGCGTCCGGAAAGCCTGCGGCTGCGCCCGCGCCGGCCTCGACGGCGACGGCGAAGCCGGCGGCGATCAGGCGGCCGACCGAATCGGGCACGAGCGCCACGCGGCGCTCGCCTGTGGGCTCTCTCGGGACGGCGACCCTCACGGAGAGCGAACTCTACGGAGCGGTGCGGCCGTCGAGGAAGGGAACCGGAGCCGGCCCTGGAAACTCGGTGATCGTGGGGTCACTCCTCGCCACGTTCTCCGCCGCGCTCGAAGCCCGAGACCCCTACCTGCGCGGCCACTCGAGCCGAGTGACGACGTTCGCAGAGGGGCTCGCACGTCTTCTCGGGTGGCGCGGCACGCGGCTCGAGGCGCTCCAGCTCGGCGGCTCGCTCCACGACGTCGGCAAGATCTCCGTCGACGCGAGCCTGCTCTGCAAGCCGGGCCCGCTGACCGAGGAGGAGCTCGAGCAGATCCGCCGGCATCCGGTCACGGGCGCCCGGCTCGTCGAGAGCTTCGAGGACTTCGAGCCCGCGCTGCCGTACGTCCTCCACCACCACGAGCGCTGGGACGGCTTCGGCTATCCGCACGGGCTGAGCGGGAGCCGCATCCCGCTCGAGGCGCGGCTGCTCGGCGTCGTCGACGCGTTCGACGCAATGACCTCCGTCCGCGCATACCGGCCGGCGCTGAGCATCGAGCAGGCGCTCGTCGAGCTCGAGCGCTGTGCCGGCAGCCAGTTCGATCCCGAGCTGGCGCAGGCGTTCGTCGAGGGCTGGCGGCAGGGCGAGATCGCGGCGCCGACCCGGCCCATCCGCATCGCGATCTAGGAGGGATTGGCGGAATACCGCTCAGCCGGTGTTTCGCCAATCCCTAGAGCGAGGACCAGACCTCGAGCTTCTGCTTCGTGCGGCGGATCACCTCGTCGGTGAACTCCCGCGAGCCGGCATGGCCGCCGAGATCGGCGGTGCGCACGCCTTCAGCGACGGTCTCGAGCGTCGCCTCGCGGATCGCGCGGCCGGCCTGCTGGCCCTCCTCGTCGGCGTGCGTGAGCAGCGCGGCGCCCGCGAGGATCATCGCCATCGGATTGGCGACGTCCTTGCCGAACAGCGAGGGGGCGGTGCCGTGAGCGGCCTCGGCCATCAGCGCCCGCGGCACGTACTCGTCGTCGAACGCGACGAGCATCGACTCGGAGCCCGCGATCGAGCCGAAGAGCGGTAGGACGAGGTCGGAGAGAATGTCGCCGTCGCGGTTCAGCGCCGGGATCACGAGCGGCGCGCCGGTCTGAGCGAGCAGCAATGCGAAGGTCGCGTCGATCAGCTGCGGCTCGTACGGCACGTCTGGATGCCGCGCCGCGGCCGCGTCCATCTCCTCCTTGAGCATCCCCTCGTAGGTCGGGCTGACCGTGTACTTGGGGCCGCCGAAGACCTTGGCGTTCATCCGCTCGGCCTGGCGGAAGGCGAACTCGGCCACCGAGCGGCAGATCCGGCGCTCGATTCGTTCCGTCCGGAACGCGACCTCGTCCTCGCCCTCGCCCTCGCGCCATTCCTTCGCGCCGTAGGCGTCGCCGACGGCCATCCGCACGACCGAGACGGGAGCGTGGACGCCGCCGAGCGGGATCACACCCGGAATGCGACGGCCCGTGCGGACGATCACCTGGCCGCCGATCTCCTCACGCAGGATCCGGTTCGGCGAGCCGACGTCGTCGCGCCCCTCGGGGGTGATCGTCGCGGCTTTCAGACCGAGCCCGTGCTCGCGGATCGCCCGCGCGGCCTCAGGGACGACCGCGTTCTTCGTCGTCCGGCGGTTCTCGAGCGAGAGGTCGAAGCGGGGGAAGTCGAGCTCGATCCCGATCACGTCCGGCTGCAGCGGCCGGAGCCCCTCCTCGAGCAACTCCTGCCCGGTCTCGTCCCCCTCGAGCACGACAATCGTCCGCGTGTCCATCGGCGGCGGATGATACTCGCGCCGTCTGGGTATCCCTGGGCGATGGCGCGCAGAGGTGGATGGAGGCGCGCGGGGTCGAAGGGACGTTTCCGCTACGAGGACGCGCGCGGGAAACCGATCGACGACCCTGCGAAGCTCGAGCGGATCGAGTCGCTCGTGATCCCGCCTGCCTGGAAGGACGTCTGGATCTCGCCCCGAGCCGGCGCGAAGCTGCAGGCGACGGGCGTCGACAAGGCGGGGCGGCGCCAGTACCTCTACCACCCGGAGTTCCGGGCTCAGCAGGAGCAGGCCAAGTTCGACAAGCTCGTTCGCTTCGCCGAAGCCCTGCCCGAGCTCCGGCAGGCGATGGGCGAGCACATGACGCACGACCCCTTCGATCGCGAGCGCGTCTGCGCGGTCGCCGTCCGCCTGATCAACATGGCGTGGTTCCGCGTCGGCTCCGACCGCTACGCGAAGTCCTCGCGCACCCACGGGGTGACGACGCTGACGCGGAAGCACGTCTCCGTCCGCGGCTCCCGCGTCACCTTCCGCTTCCGCTCCAAGCACAAGCTGCAGGTGCGCACGACGGTCGTCGACGCCGAGCTCGCCGAGGCGATCAAGGATCTGCTCGCGCAGCCCGGCCCGGCGCGGCTCTTCCGCTACGGCCGGAACGGCGACTCGTGCAACCTCACGGGCGCGGTCCTCAACGACTACATCCGCGAGCACATGGGAGAGGAGTTCACCGCCAAGGACTTCCGCACCTGGGGCGGCACGCTGACCGCCGCGATCGCGCTCGCCGAGCACGGCGTTCCCGAGACCGAGACCGAGGCGAAGCGGGCAGTCGTCAACGTCATGCGGGTCGTCGGCGAGCGGCTCGGAAACACGCCCGCCGTTGCGCGGTCGTCATACGTCAGCCCGGCCGTCGTCGAGCAGTATCTCGACGGTCGAACGCTCGAGGACTTTCGGCCGCGGCATTTGCGCGTCGTCAAGGCGCGGGATATCGGGCTCGATCCGGAGGAGAACGCGCTGCTCAGCCTGCTGCGCTCGTGGCGGATCAAACGTGCGCGCAAAGCGGCGTGATTGTCGCGCCGCTTTGCGCTACGGTTATTGCACCTTTCGTCGATCTCCAAGGAGGAATATCTGTGGCTCGCAAGACTGTGCTCGTGTCCGACATCTCGGGCGCCGAGATCGCCGAAGGAAAAGGCGCCACCGTGCGGATCACCTTCCACGACGCGCGCAAGGGCGTGCGTGAGCTCGACGTCACGGACGCCGAGGCCGAGCAGATGGGCGGCCGCCAGGTCGCCCGCCGCGGCCGGCGCCCGAAGAGCGCGACGCAGTAGCGAGAAGCGGGCCGGACGACCGGCCCGCTTCTATTCCTCGCCTTCCCAGTACTCGACCGGCTCGCCGGGGCGCGACCGAAAGAGGCGATTGCCCTTCGCATCGGTCGCGGCGATCTTGTTGCTCTCCGGGTACTCGAGCACCTCGGGGGAGACCCTGCTCGAGAGCATCAGGACACGGATCGGCTCTGCCGTGTGGTTGACGATCTGGTGCGCGCCGACCGGCCCGCGGAGGAAGCAGACGACGTCGCCCTCGGCGAGCACGCGCTCGCCTTCGGGCGTTCGCAGCGTGGGTGTGCCGCGCATCACGATCGCCCATTCCTCGTTCGCATGGTGCAGGTGGTACGGCCAGAGCTTCTTCCCGGCCGGGACCTCGTAGAGGCTGCCGCCGATCAGCTCGGAGCCGAGCCGCCCGCCGACCCATGCGTCCTTGAACGCGTAGCCCGCGTGCTCGTCGGTTGCGTCCCACTCGTCGCCGTTCAGGTTGAAGACCTCCATCGCGCGAGCCTACGGCATTTGCCGCTCTTTGCCGATTTCGGGCGCGAAAGCCGTCGGGACCGGCGACTACGATGGGTCGATGGGCCTGGCTCTCGTCGTGGGGCCGGCGAAGGCCGGCAAGATCGCTCGTCTCCTCGAGGGCTACCTCGAGGCGATCGACCGCGACCCGGTTCTCATCGTGCCGAACAGGGCGGACGTCGAGCGGATCGAGCGCGAGCTCCTGCAGCGGTCCGGCGCGCTGCTCGCAGGCGCGATCGGCACCTTCGACGACGTCTTCCGTGAACTCGCCCTGGGCGCTTCCGACGCGCGGCCGGTCACGAGCGACGCACAGCGCGCGCTCGTCGCGCGGCGCGTTCTCTCGCGCACCGCGCTGAACGGCCTCGGCCGCTCGGCGCGGTTCGCCGGCTTCGCGGACTCGCTGCTCGCAGTCCTCGGCGAGCTCGAGTCGGGGCTGCTCGACCCGGAGCAGCTCGACGGCGACCTGGCGCTCCTCTACACCGCCTACCGCGAGGAGCTCGACCGGCTCGGGCTCTGGGACCGCGACCTGCTTCGCCGCCGTGCGGTCGAGCGGCTGCGCACCGACCTCGACGCCTGGGACGGGCGGCCGGTCTTCGCGTACGGCTTCGAGGACCTCACCGGCGCCGAGTGGGGCCTGCTCGAGGCGCTCTCGGCCCGCACCGAGGTGACCGTGTCGATGCCGTACGAGCCCGGCCGACCGGCCTTCGCCTCGCTGCGAAAGACGCAGGAGGATCTCGCCGCGCTCGCCGCGGGCGGGATCGAGGAGCTTCCGGCCCGCGCCGGCGAGTACGGCCACGCCGCGCTGGCGCACCTCGAGCGTCACCTCTTCGCCGACGCTGCGCCGGAGGGGCCGCCGCTTGACGGCGTCATCCGCTTCTTCGAGGGCGCCGGCGCCCGCGGGTCGCTCGAGCTCGTCGCGGAGTCGATCCGGGAGCTCGCCGCCGACGGCGTCCCGCTCGACCAGGTCGCCCTCGTCGTGCCCACGGTCGAGCGTTGGCGGGCTCCGCTCGAGACGGTGCTCGGGACGCTCGGGATCCCGTTCGCCGTCGAGGGCCGCATCCGGCTCGGCCAGACCCCCTACGGTCAGGCGCTCCTCTCGCTGCTGCGCTTCGAGTGGCAGCAGGGCGGACGGCGCGAGCTCTTCGCCTTCCTCCGCTCGCCCTACTCGGGCTTCGCGCGCGCGAACGTCGACTTCCTCGAGGGCCGCCTGCGGGGCCGCGGCGTCTCCGTGCGCGAGACCGTCGAGGAGGAGACGATCCGGCTCCGCGACGGGCAGCCGCTGCCGCCGCTCGAGGCCCTCCGCGGCGCGCCCGGGCCGCTCGAGGCCGTGCGCGGGATCGCGGCGTCGATGCTCCGCCACGCGCACGGGCTCGACGCGCCCCCGGTCGGGGAGGCGAGCCGTGCTGACCTGCGTGCCTACGACGCCCTGACGCGTCTTCTCGACGAGCTCGAGGGCTGGCGCGCGCTCGGCGGCGCGCTCGGCGTCGACGAGATCGTCGTCGCGCTGGAGCACGCCGAGGTGCGGCTCGGAACCGCCGGGGAGCGCGGCCGCGTCGCCGTCCTCGACCTCGCCCGAGCGCGCACGCGTCGGTTCGACGCCGTCTACCTGCTCGGGCTCGAGGAGGGGACGCTGCCGCGCCGGTCGAACCCGTCGCCGTTTCTCGACGACGACGCCCGCGGCGAGCTGGACCGTCGCACGGGAGCGCGGCTGACACGTCCGGACCCGGTCGCGCGCGAGCGCTACCTCTTCTACACGGCCTGCACGCGGGCGACGAGGCGGCTGATCCTCGTGCGCGAGGCGGCCACCGACGAGGGCAGCCCGCGCGAGCCGAGCCCGTTCTGGGACGAGGTCGCGGCGCTGTTCGACGCGGAGGAGGTCCGGCGGGCGACCCGGCGCCGGCCGCTCTCGCAGCTGACGTGGGAGCTCGAGGCCGCGCCGACCGAGCGTGAGCGCCTGCGCGCCCTCGCGTTGCTCGCCGCCCGCGAGCCTGACGACGCCGAGGCGATCGCGAACGCCAACGGCTGGGAGCGGCGGTTGCGGCGGGCACGCGGTGCCTTCACGCGCGAGACACGGCTGCGGCACCCGCGCGTGCTCGCCGAGCTCGCGGCGAAGACGCCCTTCAACGTCACCGAGCTGGAGCGGTTCGCCGACTGCTCCTCCGCCTGGTTCTTCGAGCGCCTGATCTCGCCCCGGCGGATCGACCGCAAGGTCGACGCGATGCTGCGCGGGTCGGTGGCGCACACGACGCTCCACCGCTTCTACGCAGGGCTGCCGCGCGCGACCGGAAGCGACCGGGTGGTCGAGGAGCAGCTCGACGAAGCGATCGCGTTCCTGGGCGAGTGCCTGGAGGGCGCGCTCCAGGGCGTGAAGATGGAGATGACGGAGCTCGAGCGGCGCGAGCTCGAGCAGAGCCTTCGCCGCGACCTCGAGCAGCTCGTTCGCGACGAGGCCCGCTCGCCGCTGCCGCTCGTGCCGCGCAAGTTCGAAGTGGGTTTCGGCTCGGAGCGGTCGGCGCCCGAGCTGCAGCGAGGGCTCGACCTCGGCGACGGGATCACGCTCTCCGGGAAGATCGACCGGATCGACGTCGATCCCGCCAGTGCGCGCGGGATCGTCCAGGACTACAAGTCCGGTCGCACCGGCCACTCGGCCGCCGAGATCGAGAAGGAGCTCCGGCTCCAGATCCCGCTCTACATGCTGGTGCTCCGCGACCTCGTCGGGATCGAGCCGCTCGGCGGCCTCTACAGGCCGCTGGCCGGCGAGCGGCGCGCGCGCGGGCTCCTCCGGAGCGACGCGAAGGACGACGTCCTGCCGGGATTCGTCGCCAACGACTACCTCGAGGAGGACGCGTTCTGGACTCAGGTCGAGGGCGCCCGCGAGCTCGCGCGCGGCTTCGCCGGCAGGATCCGGGCCGGCGACGTGCTCCACGACCCGAAGGGCACGGACGGCTGTCCGGCCTGGTGCGACCTCTGGCGGATGTGCCGGATCAGGCGGGCATGAGCGGCCGCGGCCTCGGCTCGACGGAGCCTAGAACCGAAGGTGCCGGCATTGCCGGCGCCGAGAAATGCCTCGAACGAGCAGCAGGCCGCGGCGATCGCGGCGCGCGGACAGGTCTTCGTCTCCGCGGGTGCGGGGACCGGCAAGACGACCGTGCTCGTCGAGCGCTTCGTCGAGGCGGTGTGCGAGCGTGGGATCGACGTCGAGTCGATGCTCGTGATCACGTACACGGAGCGCGCGGCCGGCGAGCTGAAGGGCCGGATCCGTGCACGCCTGCACGAGCTCGGACGCCACGACCTCGCCCGGTCGCTCGACGGCGCGTGGATCTCGACCATTCACGGCTTCTGCCTGCGGCTGCTGAAGTCGCATCCCTTCGCGGCCGGGCTCGATCCACGCTTTCGGATCCTCGACGACAGCCAGGGTCGCGTCGTTCGCGGCGAGTCGTTCGAGGCGGCGCTGAACGAGTTCTGCGCGGGCGAGAATCCCGAGCGGCTCAAGCTGCTCGCAACGTACGGCGCGTCGGGTCTGCGCCGGATGCTGACGACCGTCTACGAGACGCTTCGTTCGGCGGGCCGCGAGCTCGAGCTCGAGCTCGGCGAGCGGGCCGACCTCGACGTTCGGCTCGCCGAGCTCGCGTCTGCCGCGCGCGGCGCTTGCCGCCGATCCCGAGGCCACCGAGGCGGCGCGGAACGCGGCGGCGCAGGCCGTGTCGATCGCCGAGGGGCCGCGGACGCCGGAGCGGCTGCTCGACCTCGGGGGCCTGCGCGCCCGGGGCGAGCGGGCGGTGACCTACGAGGAGGCGCGTCGGGCCGTCGAGCAGGCCGCGCTCGACGAGCTGGCGCTCCAGGACCGCGAGCTGCTGCAGGAGCTGCTGCACGGCTTCGCCGCCCAGTACGCCGCCGCGAAGGATCGCGAGTCGGCCCTCGACTTCGAGGATCTGCAGCTGCGTGCGCGCGACCTGCTGCGTGACGACGCCGCGCTGCGCGGGCGCGAGCAGCTCCGCTTCCGCTCGATCATGGTCGACGAGTTCCAGGACACGAACCGGCTCCAGTGCGAGCTCGTCGACCTGCTGACCGGCCCCGACACGGAGCGCTTCTTCGTCGGGGACGAGTTCCAGTCGATCTACGGCTTCCGTCACGCGGACGTGCAGGTCTTCCGCGAGCGGCGGGAGGGGGCGGACACGCTGCTGCCCCTGACGCGCAACTACCGCTCGCGGCCGGAGGTGCTCGCGGTCGTCAACCATCTCTTCGGTGCCGAGTTCGGGGAGGAGTTCCAGCCGCTGGCGGCATCGGGCGAGTTCCCGGACCCTGTCTTCGGCACCCCGGTCGAGCTGCTCGTCACCGACAAGGCCGCACACGCCGGCACAGGCGTGCACTGGCGGCGGGCGGAGGCGAGGAACGTCGCGCGGCGGGTGAAGGAGCTCGTCGACAGCGGTGCCGCGACGGCCGGCGAGATCGTGCTCCTCTTCGCCGCCGGCACCGACGCCGAGTGGTACGAGGAGGAGCTGCGCGAGGCCGGCCTCGCGACCTACCGCGCCACCGGCCGCGGCTACTTCGGCCAGCAGCAGGTCGTCGACCTGCTCTCGTACCTGCGCCTGCTCCAGAACCGCTACGACGACGAGGCGCTCGTCAGCGTGCTCGCCTCGCCGTTCGTCGGCGTCTCGAACGACGCGCTGCTGCTGATCCGGAGAGCCGCGCGCGGGCCGATCTTCACCGGGATCGAGCGGACACTGCCCGCCGACCTCGACGAGAACGACATCCGGCTCCTGCGCGCGTTCCGGCAGCGTTACGACCGCCTCACCGAGGCGGCGCCTCGGCTCTCGCTCGAGCGGCTCTGCGAACGGATCGTTGCCGACCACGATTACGACCTTGCCGTCCTCGCCCAGTGGGACGGCCGCCGCCGCTACGCGAACCTGCGCAAGCTCGCGCGGCTCGCTCGCTCCTACGAGGAGCTGCGCGGACCGGACGTCGAGGGCTTCGTCCGCTTCGTCGAGGAGCAGGAGGCCGTGGGCGCCGCCGAGCGGGACGCGGTCGCCGAGGAGGAGGGCGCGGACGCCGTCCGCCTGCTGACGATCCACGCGGCGAAGGGGCTCGAGTTCAAGGTCGTCGTGGTCGCCGACGCGGG
Source organism: uncultured Gaiellaceae bacterium (assembly GCA_963730405.1). Taxonomy (GTDB): domain Bacteria; phylum Actinomycetota; class Thermoleophilia; order Gaiellales; family Gaiellaceae; genus Gaiellasilicea. The sequence continues at coordinate 107,610 of CAVSRW010000015.1, forward strand.
CCGCGACCGGAACGCTCCCTCCGCCGACGAGATCCTCTGCCTTGCCGACGGCCGTTTCGGCTTCCGCGTCGCCGACCCGATCACCGGGCGCCGGCACGGCGTGCTCGACTACGACCGGGTCAAGGAGGCACGCGCGGCAGAGGACGAGGCCGAACGGCTGCGCCTGTACTACGTCGCGATGACCCGTGCGATCGACCGCCTGATCGTCTCGGGATCCATCGACTCGGAGCGGAAGGCCGACGAGCGGACGCCGATCGGATGGGTGCTCGGACGGCTCGATTGCGCCGCCGAGGTGGCCGCCGCCGGCGAGCAGCCACTCGAGCTGGAGCGGGAGGGGGCGCGCGTGCTCGTGCGGGTCGATCGCTCGGCGGCGCCTGCCGAGCAGCCGGTCTCCGAGCCCGTTCCCGCTGTGGTCGACGACACCACGGGGCAGCTGGCGCTGTTCGCGGCGGGGGCCGAGCCCAAGCTGCCGCCGCTCGCACCGGCTCTGGCCCCGATCCAGGCGCTGCCGGAGCCGCCCCTCCACGACGTGCGCCGGCTCTCCTACAGCGCGCTGGCGCTCTTCGAGCGCTGCTCCTACCGCTACTACGCGGAGCGCGTCGCGGGGATGCGACCAGCACGGGCGCACGGCACCGTCGCCGGGCAGACGGGCCTCGTCGCGACCGAGATCGGCGACGCCGTGCACCGGCTGCTCGAGCTGGTCGACCTCGCAGCGCCGGCGGCGCCCGATGTCGACCAGGTGCGCACCTGGTATCCGGCCGTCACCGACGAGGAGCTGGATCGGATCGCCGGCTTCGTCGACTCCTACTGCGGCTCCGAGCTGGCGAGCCGCATGGCCGGTCTCCGCGGCGCGCGGCCCGAGCGGCCGTTCGCGTTCGAGCACGACGGCGTCCTGCTCAACGGCCGACTCGACGTGCTCCACGTCGACGGAGCGCGCGCGCTCGTGCTCGACTACAAGACGAACTCGCTCGCCGAGGGCACGCCCGAGGAGATCGTCGAGGCTGACTACCGGCTGCAGCGGCTCGTCTACGCGCTCGCGTGCTTCCGGGCCGGGGCGGAGGAGGTCGAGGTCGTCTACCACTTCCTGGAGCGGCCCGACGCCGTCGTCTCCACGACGTTCGTGCGCGCGGACGCAGGCGAGCTCGAGGCGGAGCTCTCGGAGGCGATCGGCCGCATCCGGGCCGGCGAGTTTCGGCCGACGCCGAGCGAGTTCACCTGTGCCGGCTGCCCGGCACTCGACGTCGTCTGCGCCGGCCCGAGGCTGCGCGGCGGCCCGAGCCGACCACCGGCCCTGGCTGCGGCGGGGTAGATGCGGGTCGCGGCGCTCTGCGACGTGCACGGCAACCTGCCCGCGCTCGAGGCGGTTCTCGCCGAGCTGCGGTCGCTCGACGTCGACCGGATCGTCTGCGGCGGCGACGTCGTCGCAGGCCCGTTTCCGCAGGACTGCCTCGACCGGCTCCGCGACGTCGAGGCGGTGTTCGTTCGTGGGAATGCCGACCGCTACTCGCCGCGGGCGCCGGAGGGCACCTGGGAGTGGCTCTCGGCTCAACTCGACGAAGCCGCCCACGAGTTCCTGCGCACGCTGCCGCTGTCCGTCTCGCTGGACGGCGTGCTCTACTGCCACGGCTCGCCGCGCGACGACGACGAGATCCTGACCAGGGTCTCGCCCGACGAGCGCTTCCGGGCCGCGCTCGAAGGAGTCGAGGAGCGCGTCGTCGTCGGCGGGCACACGCACGTCCAGTTCGAGCGCGTCGTCGACGGGATCCGCTTCGTCAACGCGGGCAGCGTCGGCATGCCGTACGAGGGACGTCCGGGTGCGTTCTGGGCGCTGCTCGACGGCGGCGAGGTCGAGTTCCGCTCCACGCCGTACGCCGTCGACGCGGCCGCGGCGGCGATCCGCACGACGACGTATCCGAGCGCGGAGCAGATGGCCGGCTGGCTGCTCGAGCCGGAGGATCCCGACGAGGTGTCTGCCTACTTCGAGAGCATTGCCACGTAGCTTCGTCCGCGAGGCCCGCCGGGCGGTCGGGCGCCGGCGCGACCGGATCAGGCCGATCGTCGAGCGGCTCGCGGAAGCGCACGCCGACGCGAGGATCGCGCTCGAGTTCGGCAATCCGCTCGAACTGCTGATCTCGGTGATGCTCTCGGCGCAGACGACCGACGTGAACGTGAACCGTGTCACGGCGACCCTGTTCGAGAAGTACAGACGCCCGGAGGACTACCTCGCCGTGCCGCGTGAGGAGCTGGAGCTGGACATCTACGCGACCGGCTTCTTCCGGCAGAAGGCGAAGTCGCTCCAGGGCGCCATGCGTGTGCTCCTCGACGAGTTCGGCGGCGAGGTGCCGCGGACGGTCGAGGAGCTGCTCCGGCTGCCTGGGGTGGCGCGGAAGACGGCGAATGTGGTCGCGGCCGAGCTCGGCAACCCACAGGGGGTCGTCGTCGACACGCACGTGCGCCGGCTCTCTCAGCGGCTCGGCCTGACCAAGCAGGAGGATCCGGTCAAGATCGAGCGCGACCTGGCGAGGCTCGTGCCGCGCGAGGACTGGGGGCGCTTCCCGCACCTACTGATCTGGCACGGGCGCCGGATCTGCGATGCGCGGCGCCCGCTGTGCGAGGAGTGCGTGCTGGCCGACCTGTGCCCCTCGGCGCGAGTCTGGACAGAGCCGGCGGCCGGTGGGAGGATCGACTCGCCGCCATCACCGAGGAGGGGACGATGAAGCTTCGCCTGCTGCTGCTCGCGACCGCGCTGGGGCTGACGTTGACCGCGTCCGCGCACGCGGCCTACCCGAACTCGATCGCGTCGACGGGCGACTCGATCACCCGCGCCTTCAACGACTGCTGGTTCCCGTACGTCGACTGCCCGTCGGCGTCGTGGACGACCGGGAGCTCGAGCTACTCGCACTACCGCCGGATCCAGTCCGTGAACGTGGGCATCACCGGCCGTTCGTACAACCACGCAGCGTCTGGCGCCGACATGGCCGACCTTGCGGGGCAGGTGCAGGGCGTGATCGGCCGCGCCGCGCAGTACGTGACGATCCTGATGGGCGCGAACGACGTCTGCGCGTCGAGCGAGGCGGGCATGACGCCCGTCGGCGTCTTCCGCGACCAGTTCGCGGCGGCGATGGCGTCGCTGTCGGCGGGGCTGCCCGACGCACGCGTCTTCGTCTCGAGCATCCCGGACATCCACCAGCTCTTCTCGCTCTACCGGTACGACCTCGCGGCGAACTCCGTCTGGGCGATCGCAGGGATCTGCCAGTCGATGCTCGCGTACCCGTTCTCGAACCTCGCCGGCGACGTGGCGCGCCGCGCGCGCGTCCGCCAGCGCAACATCGACTACAACACGGTGCTCGCGGAGGTGTGTGCCTTCTACACGCGCTGCCGCTTCGATTCGAACGCCGTCTTCAACACGGCGTTCGCGCGCAGCGACGTCACGACGCGCGACTACTTCCATCCGTCGGTGAGCGGGCAGGCGAAGCTGGCCGCGGTCACCTGGGGGCAGGTGACGAGCTTCCTGCCCTAGCTCCGCGAGGAGAGCGCGACAGAACGCCGCCGTCCTCGTCGTAGGCGGGGAAGACGTCCGCGGTGACAGGCTTGACCTGGCCTGCCCGCGAGCGGAGCTCGAGCTGCTCGCCGAGGCGGCGGACGCCCCACTCGAGCGCGAATGCGATCGGGTTCTTCCCGGCCTCGAAGCCCTCGAGGCCGAATGCCTCGACCACGTCCCTGCCCATCAACTCCTTGTCGCCGTAGCCGGTCAGCTCGAAGACGCCGCGCCCGGCGGCCAGGATGCGGCCGCTCTTGTCGCAGGCGACCAGGCCGGCAGTCGGCGGCGGGTAGTAGTCGTCGAGGATCTCGAAGAGGAAGCCGAAGCCGCAGCGCTCGCACGAGACGGCCTGCCGGAGCAGCCCCTGGCGGCCGTCGTCGTCGATCGAGCGGTTCTTGCAGTTCGGGCAGATGAAGAACGGCACGCTAGTGACCCAGCGCCCCAGGCGTGCGCGTGGTCAAGCGGGCGTGCTGTGCTCGCGAGGCGCCGTCAGCGCCGCCTCCGGGTGGCCCTCGTCCTCGGCGAGGAACCGCTCCGCGTCGAGCGCGGCGGCGCAGCCCGAGCCGGCCGCTGTGATCGCCTGGCGGTACACGTGGTCCTGCACGTCGCCCGAGGCGAACACGCCCGGGAGATTCGTCTCGGTCGTCTTGCCCTTCGTCACCAGGTAGCCGTTCTCGTCGTGGTCGAGCCAGTCGACGAACAGCTTCGTCGTCGGGTCGTGGCCGATCGCGACGAAGAGCCCGTCGGTCGGGTACTCGATCGTCTCGTCGGTCTCGACGTTGCGGAGCAGCACCCCGGTGAGCTTGCCGGTGTCGACGCCGAGCACGTCCTCGACGACGTACGGCGTCAGGATCTCGATCTTCTCGTGCGCCTTCACCCGGTCGACCATGATCTGCGAGGCCCGGAACTCGTGCCGGCGGTGGACGAGCGTGACCCTGGAGGCGAACTTCGTCAGGTAGAGCGCCTCTTCCATCGCCGAGTCGCCGCCGCCGACGACCACGACCTCGCGGTCGCGATAGAAGGCCGCGTCGCAGGTTGCGCAGTACGTGACGCCGCGCCCGTGGAGGGCGCGCTCCGACTCCAGCCCGAGCTGGCGCGCGGTCGCGCCGGTCGCGACGATGACCGTCCGGCCCTGATACTCCTCGTCGCCGACGTAGACCTTGAACGGCCGCTCCGAGAGGTCGACCCGGGTCACGTCGTCCGTGATGAAGTCGGTGCCGAAGCGGCCCGCCTGCGCGCGGAACTCGGCCATCATCTCCGGCCCCATCACACCGTCGCGGTACCCCGGGTAGTTCTCGACCTCGCTCGTGATCATCAGCTGGCCGCCCCAGTTGAACCCCTCGATCACGAGCGGGTTCAGGTTCGCCCGCGCGGCGTAGAGCGCGGCCGTGTAGCCCGCAGGGCCGCCGCCGATGATGATCACGTCACGAACGTCGCTCAAGTCGTACTCCTTCTCCGGGTCCAGGGCGTTATGCCCGTCACGATAGAGAACGAGTCGGAGGGTCGAGATGTTCCGCGCGCGGAGGCTTAGAATCGGACTTCGTCAGGCAGAAAGGGCGATATGACGACTACGACTGTCAGCCTCGACGGCCTGCGGGAGCTCGCAGGCTTCCGCGCCCAGAACGGCTGCGCGATCTCGCTGTACGTCGACCTCGATCCGGCGATCTCGCCGACGGCACGCGACACGACGACACGCGTCCACGCGATGCTCGACGTCGCGGCCAAGTCGCACGGCGCCACGCGCCACGATCTCGCGCACGAGGTCAAGAGCGGTTTGAAGGCCGATCTCGATCGGCTCTCCCAGTACTTCGAGGAGGAGTTCGACCGCGACGGCGCCCACGGGCTCGCCGTCTTCGCGGCGAGCCTCGACAACGTCTGGAGCGTGCTCGCGCTGCCATGGAAGGTCGCGGACGCGGCGCGTGTCGCGGACGACTTCCTGCTCAGCCCGCTCGTGCCGCTGATCGGTCGCGGCAACGGCGCCCTCGTCGCCGTCGTCGGACGCGAGCAGGGGCGCGTGCTCGCGCTCCGCGGCGGCAGGCTCGAAGAGGTCGCGGATCAGACCGAGGAGACACTGGGCAGGCACGACCAGGGAGGCTGGTCGCAGGCCCGGTACCAGCGGCATCTCGAGAACCTCGACCTCAGTCACTACAAGGCGGTGGCGGAGGAGCTCGAGCGGTCGTACCGGAGGCTGGGGCGCCCGCGGATCGTCGTGGTCGCGGGCGACGGGACGCGTGCGGAGTTCGCGGAGGTCCTGCCGGCCGAGCTCGAGGACGCGGTGATCGGCTGGACGAGCGCCGAGGCGCACGCGTCCGCCGCGGCGCTGAGCGAGGTCGTGCAGCCGTTCGTCGACGCGTGGCGCGCCGAGCAGGAGACCGAGGTGCTCGAGCGCTGGCGGGAGGAGGTCGGCAAGAACGCGCTCGGCTCCTCCGGCTGGGCGGACACGCTCGAGGCTGCGTCGGACGGCAGGGTCGAGGTGCTGCTCCACCAGGCCGGCGTGCAGCGCGACGGCTACCGCTGCCCCGCGTGCGGGCGCGCGGCGGCGACCGCAACCACCTGCCCGCTCGACGGGACGACGATGGAGCACCGCGACGACGGGCTCGACCTCGCCGTCCGCCTCACGCTCGCGTACGGGGGCGACCTGCTCGCCCTCGAGGGCCGCCGCGACCTCGACCCGGTCGAGGGCATCGGCGCAATTCTGCGTTTTTAGCGCAAGATGCGCATCCGCCTGAGGCGGACGCACATCGCGCGAAGACCCCTGAAGGGGGCCGCCCGCGGCCCCAAAGACTGCAGACGCAGCCGCGTCGAGGCTGCCTCAGGCCGCGTCGATCGCGCGCAGCTGCTCGCCGAGCTCGGGCGCCTGCAATGCCTGCGGCTGCTCGAGCACCGGGTTCAGCTCCGGGAGCTCCTTGTCGGAGACGACGTACGCGTCCAGCTTGCGCGCCGTCGGGAGGAGCCGCTTCTCGAGCGAGCCGACGGTGTCGTTGAAGGCTCCGACGGCTCCCTTGAGGCTGTTCCCGATCTTGTTGAGGTGCCCGCCGACGATCCCGAATCGCTCGTACAGCTCGCGTCCGAGAGCCTGGATCTCACGGGCGTCCTTGGCGACGCTCTCCTGCTGCCACCCGTAGGCGATCGACTGCAGGAGGACGATGAGGGTGGTCGGAGAGGCGACGTGCACCCGCGAGCGGACGCCGGTCTCCACGAGCGAGGGATCCTGCTCCCACGCTGCGCGAAAGAAGCCCTCGTCGGGGAGGAACATGACCACGTAATCGGGACTGTCTCCGAACTCCTTGTAGTAGTTCTTCGAGCTCAGCTTGACCATGTGCTCGCGCACCTGGCGCGCGTGCGAGGCGAGGTGGGCGGCGCGCTCGGCCTCGTCGGTCGTCTCGATCGAGTCGAGATATGCGGCCAGCGGCACCTTGGCGTCGACGATGACCACCTTCCCCCCGGGAAGCCGCACGACGAGGTCGGGGCGCAGCCGCCCGTCGTCGGTGACCGCAGTGACCTGCTGGTCGAAGTCGCAATACGGGAGCATCCCGGCGAGCTCGACGACGCGCTTGAGCTGGATCTCGCCCCAGCGGCCCCGGACGTGCGGTGTCCGGAGCGCAGTCGCGAGCGAGGAGGTCCGTTCGCTCAGCTGCGAGAGCTGCTCGCCGAGAGCGCCGTACGCGCGCTCTCGCGCGAGCTCGAGCGTCCGAACCTGGCCGTCGACCTTCTCCAGCGACTCCTTCAACGGCTTCACGTATCCCGTGAGCTTGGACTCGGCGATCTCCAGGAACGCCGAGCTGTTCGCCTGGTACGCGTCGGCGGAGGCCGCGCGGACGGCCGTCACGACCTTCTCGTCGAATGAGCGGCGCTCGACGTCGAGCTCCGCGCGCGTGCCCGCCAGCTCGCGCTCGACCACGCCGAGGCGCCGCGACGCGAACAGCCAGACGCCGATGCCGCCCAGCGCGAGTCCGAGGATGAGAGCGAGAATGACCATCGGGCCGACGAACGGTAGAGATCGCGTCGGACAGCATCCGAATCGGTACGATCGCTCGCCGATGGCCAGGAAGGATCGCGTCCCCAATCCGCCCAAGCGGCCCCAGGCGCCGCAACGGCGCACGACGCCGTCGGGCCCGCGCGACGCAGGCAAGCAGCGCCGACTCATCTACATCCTGGCCGCGACGGGCCTGATCGGCCTCGCCGTCGTCCTCGGCGTGTTCTTCCTCGCCGGCGGTGGCGACGACGATCTCGCGTCGACGATGGAGTCGGCCGGGTGCCAACTGAGGACGGTGCCGGCGCAGGTCGGTGACCACACGGCGGAGCTCGACGCGACCTCGGACCCGAAGTGGAACACCGATCCGCCGACGAGCGGCCCGCACTATCCCATCCCGGCGGTCTACGGCGAGTACGACTCGCCGCTGAAGATCGCGCAGGTCGTCCACAACCTGGAGCACGGCGCCGTTTTCGTCCTCTACGGCCCGCAGGTGCCGGACGAGACCGTGCAGCAGCTGCGCGACTTCTACAGCGAGGACACGACCGGGGTCCTGCTCGCGCCGTACCAGAAGCTCGGCGACGAGATCGCGCTCGGCGCGTGGACCGTGCCGGACGACTTCGAGGCCGGCGACACGAACGGCACCGCCTACCTGGCCACCTGCCAGGACTTCGACGAGGGGGCGTTCTCGAGCTTCCGCGATGAGCTCCGCTTCCGCGGCCCCGAGCGGTTCCCGCCGGACTCGTTAGAGCCCGGCGGCGCCTAGTCCACCCGCCGGGGTGGCGGAACTGGCAGACGCGGCCGACTTAAAATCGGCCGGCCCTCAGGGCCGTGCGGGTTCGACTCCCGCCCCCGGCATCGTGTTGGCCCGCAGGGTGCACGGGCAGAGCCCGCGCACCCGCGAAGATCCCTGAAGGGTCGCTTCGCTCCCGGGCTTGCCGGCGCAGGAGCGGCATCGCCGCTCCCGCAGATCCGTGCAGAGGTCCCTCGAAGAGTCGCTTCGCTCCCGGGCTGGTCGTGAAGACGAGGTGCGTACACTTGCCGCCGTGGCCAAGGTGGAGGAAACCGCCGCACGCGCGCACCTGGAATGGGACACCCCGCTCTTCCAGACGGCCGTCGCGCAGTTCGAGCTGGCCCGGCCGTACGCGGACATCTCCGACGCCGTCGCGGAGCGCCTCCGCTACCCGGAGCGCGCGATCATGCTCTCCGTCCCGGTCAAGCTCGACGACGGACGCCGCGTCGTCTACCCCGGGTACCGCGTGCAGCACTCGTCCGTGCTCGGCCCGACGAAGGGCGGGATCCGCTACGACCCTGAGGTGACGCTCGGCGAGTGCGCCGCGCTGGCCGTCTGGATGACGTGGAAGTGCGCCCTGCTCCGGCTTCCGTACGGCGGCGCAAAGGGCGGTGTCCGGTGCAACCCGCGCGAGATGTCCTCGCGCGAGATCCAGGGTCTGACGCGGCGCTTCACCTCCGAGCTGCTGCCCGTGATCGGCCCGCAGGAGGACATCCCGGCGCCCGACATGGCGACGAACGAGCAGACGATGGCCTGGATGATGGACACCTACTCGATGCAGGTCGGCCATGCGGTGCCCGAGATCGTCACGGGCAAGCCGATCTCGATCGGCGGCTCCGTCTTTCGCAACGAGGCGACCGGCGCAGGCGTCGTGATGGTGACCGCGCGCGCGTGCGAGCGCCTCGGCTGGAACCTCGCCGAGCAGCGCTGCGTCGTTCAGGGCTTCGGCAACGTCGGCGGGATCGCGGCGCACGAGCTCGCCGACCGCGGTGCGACGGTGATCGCCGTCTCGGACGTGTCCGGGGGCGTCTACGACCCGGACGGCCTCAACGTGCACGAGATGACCGAGTACGCGCGGGAGCACGGCTCGCTGGAGGGCTGGCCGACCGGGCAGCGGATCACGAACGAGGAGCTGCTCGAGCTTCCGTGCGACATCCTCGTCCTCGCCGCGCGTGAGGATCAGGTGACGGAGGAGAACGCGCCGCGGATCCAGGCGCGGCTGATCGCGGAGGGGGCGAACGGCCCGACCTCGCTGGAGGCGGACGCGATCCTCGCCGAGCGCGGGATCCCGATCCTCCCCGACATCCTCACGAACGCCGGCGGCGTCACCGTCTCCTACTTCGAGTGGGTGCAGGACCTCGGTCGACTCTTCTGGGGGCGCGACGAGATCCGGGAGAAGCTCGCCGAGAAGCTGGACGACGCTTTCGACCGCGTCTGGGAGATCTCGCTCGAGCGGGAGATCACGCTGCGGACCGCCGCGCTCGTGGCCGGCATCCGCGAGGTGGCGTCGGCACTCGACGCGCGCGGCCTCTATCCATAATGCGCGTGATGGACAGAGTGCGCGACGCGATGGTCGTCGATCCGCCCCAGCTCGACGGCAGCGCGAGCGCGCAGGAGGCCGGTGAGGCGCTCGTCCGGCCGGAGGTGCGCGCCGTCTTCGTCAGCGACGGCGGCCGCTTCCTCGGCGTCGTGACGCGCAAGACGCTCGTCCGCGAGATCGTCGCCGCCGGGCGCGACCCCCGTGGGACGCAAGTGCGCGAGATCGCCGAGGTCGCCCTGAACACGATCGGCTCCGAGCTGCCGCTCGACGAGGCGTTCCGCTTCCTCGAGGAGCACGATCTCGAGCGGGTCGCGGTGCTCGAGGAGGGCCGGCTCGTCGGCGTCCTCTCGCGGGCCGTGCTCCAGCGCCGGCTGGCCGAGGACGAGCCGCCGGCCGACGACGAGGCCTAGTACTAGCAGCAGGTGTAGGCGCCCGGCGGCGCCGCTCCCTCCTCCGGCTCGGGCAGCTCGGCCGCGGCGAGCGCGGCCCCGTGGAGGATGTCGCGCTCGCTCGCCACGATCGCGTCGAGGCCGTAGGTGTCGAGGATCTCCGACAGGATCGCCGCACCGGCGACGATCACGGGCGCCCGCCCGGGCTCGACGATCCGGGCCCGCTCCTCCACCGTCAGCGCTGCAAGTCGCGCCGTCTGCTCGGCGACGGCCTCTCGCGAGAGCTCGTGGCCGTGGATCCGCTCCGGGTCGTACTGCTCGAGACCGAGGTCGAGGGCGGCGATCGTCGTCACCGTTCCCGCGACGCCGACCGCGCGTGCGGGTCGTGCCTGCGGCAGGAGACCGCGCACGTGCGCCCGGATCGCGTCGACGTCCTCGCCGTAGCGCTCCGTCATCCGCACGCAGCCGACGTCGAGGCTGTCGCGCAGGTCGCCGCCGACGACCTGCACCTCGGTCGAGCCGCCGCCGATGTCCGCGACGAGGGTGCCCGAGTCCAGCGCGCCGATGCCGCGCAGCGTCAGCTCCGCCTCCTCGTCGCCGCTCAGCAGCCGGGTCGTGAAGCCGTAGCTCCACTCGATCTCGCCGAGGAAGGCCTCGCCGTTCTCGGCGTCGCGAACCGCGCTCGTCGCGATGCAGAGCGTTCGCTCGGCGCCGAGCGACTCGAGCTCGCGCCGGTAGGCGGAGAGGACGTTGCGGACGCGGGCGATCGGGACGGGGAGGAGGCGACGCCGCTCGTCGACGCCCTCGCCGAGGCGGGTGATCTCGAGCCGGCGGACGACCTCGTCGAGCGTGCCGTTCGCGTCCGCGACCAGCAGCCGGGTCGAGTTCGTGCCGAGGTCGACCGCCGCGACCCTCACTTGCGCGGATAGACGGCCGTGAGGCGATCGACCGAGGCGCGCACCTCGTCGATGGCGCTCGTCAGCACGTTCAGCCGCGCGCGCGAGCGGCGTAGCTGCTCGAGCTCGGCCTCGAGGCGCGTCGCGCTCTCGGACGCGAGCGCGAGATGCCGTTCGATCTCACCGCTCGCGAGCTCGATCCGCTCGACCTCGCTCGTGACGGCTCCGCTGACGGTCTTGAAGGCTCGGAAGGTCTCGAGCCCCTTGAGCGTTGTATAGATCGCAGAGGCGATCACGATGACGACCGCAACCGCAAGGGCAAGCCAATAGAGGGACATCGCGGCGATGCTACCAACGGCGTTTCGATGCGACTGATGCCGCGCGTCAGCGGACTCCTGGCGAGACGCGACGCCGTCGCCCAGGTCGCCGTCGTTGTCGGGGCCTTCGCCGCCTACGAGGCGGCTCGCCATGCGATGGAGCCGAACTGGGGTCAGGCGTTCGCGAACGCGCGCCGGATCGAAGAGGTCGAGCAGGTGCTCGGACTGGCGTGGGAGCAGTCGCTGCAGCGCGCCTTCCTCTCGCTGCCCGACCTGCTGCAGGCGCTGAACATCTTCTACTTCGTCGGCCACTTCGTCTTCACCGGCATCTTCTTCGTCTGGCTGTACCGGCGGTCGTGGGACGGCTTCCGCACCTTCCGGGACGCCTTCCTGATCGCGACCGCGATCTCGGTCGTCGTCCACTGGCTCTTCCCGACGGCGCCGCCGCGGCTCGCCGGCGTCGGTCTGCAGGACACGCTGCTGCTCTTCTCGGGCATCGACATCGGCTCGCCGACGTCGTCCGCCTACTCGAACCCGGTCGCCGCCGTGCCATCGCTCCACGCCGCGTACGCGCTCGGAGTGGGGATCGGCGTCGTGCGCTACTCGCGCTCGAGCCTCGTCCGCGTCGCCGGGGCTCTCTACCCGCCGCTCGTGTTCCTGACGATCGTCGTCACCGGCAACCATTTCGTGCTCGACGCTCTGGCCGGCATCGCCGTGATCGGGGTCGGCTTCCTCGGCGTGGCCTGGTGGCGGGGGCGGCGCGACCGCGAGCAGGGCTCCCGCGTCTGCGCGGCCTGAACGCCTGCCGAGAGCCGTTCTCTGCGCTACAATGGACGCCGCGTCGCGGGGTGGAGCAGCCAGGTAGCTCGCCGGGCTCATAACCCGGAGGTCGCAGGTTCAAATCCTGCCCCCGCTACTCAGAAAGGTCCTGGAAACGGGGCCTTTTCGTTCTCAACGCAGCGATCAGCTGGCAGAGCTTTTGCCCAACTTTTGCCTTCACGGATGCGATGCCGGCCCGAAGTCTTGGGTCATGCGAGTTGTTTCAAGCGAGAGCACGCTCGCGCATGGAGCAGTTCTCTCTCTCGCGTTACGTCCCAGGGACGGACATCATCGAGGCGGGCGTTCGGGCGTACGATCTCGCGAACCGGGTCCGGTGACGGCTCGGCCCTCGACATGGAGGAGGCGCGATGCCCACCGACCCGCACCTCGACGTGTCTGAGGCCGTGCGCGTACAGATCCTCGCGACCGAGCATTGGAGCCTGCTCGCGGCGAGGAACATCACATACGGCGCGATCTACAGCCGGGCCACCATCTTCCTGACTGTCGTGTCCGCGGCCGTCGTTGCGTTGGCCCTTGCTGCCGAGGCGACCGAGTTCGGCGACCGTTTCTACGTGTTCGCACTCCTCGTTCTGCCGGTTGCGTTCTTCATCGGGGTGGGGACATACATCCGCCTCGTCGACGCCCGGATCGAGGACTTCTGGCTCCTGTCCGGCCTGAATCGTCTCCGTCACGCCTATCTCGAGATCGCGCCGGGGCTCGAGCCGTATTTCGTGACGGGCCATCACGACGACGAGCGAGGCCTGTCCGAGACGTACGGCCCAGGCACGGAGAACCGGGTCCTCCGCCTGATTGCCAGCACGTCCACGGTCGTCGGGGTGATCGACGCCGTTCTCGCCGGGGTCGTTGGGGGGCCTCGTCGCAAAGGTCGTGGGCGCAGGATCCGAGCTGAGCCTGCTCATCGGCGCAGTGGTGACTTCAGTGGTCGTCGCGCTGCTTGTCCACGCCGACAGGCGCATCATTGCGCGCGGGCGTCGCAGGCTCGAACCCCGCTTCGCCCGATCGGCGGAAGCCGGACGCATGCACGAACAGCAGGAGCGACCGTCCTCTCCGCGCGCCGACGTGCCCCAGAGCGTGCGTGCCCAGATCCTCGCGACCGAGCATTGGAGCCTGCTCGCGGCGAGGGACGTCACCTACCGCGCGGTGTTCAGTCGGGCCGCCATCTTTCTGACTGTCGTGTCCGCGGCCGTCGTTGCGTTGGCCCTGGTCGCGCGTGCGACCGAGTTCGGCGACGGTTTCACCGCGTTTGCACTCCTCGTTCTGCCGGTCGCTCTCTTCGTCGGGGTGGCGACATACATCCGCCTCATCGAAGCCCGGATCGACGACTTCTGGCTCCTGTCCGGCATGAATCGCATCCGTGCAGCCGCCTATCTCGAGATCTCGCCGGGGCTCGAGCCGTATTCGTTACGGGCCACCACGACGACGAGCAGGGTCTGTATGAGACGTATGGCCCAGGCACGGGGAGCCGGTTCTACCGCCTGATCGGCGAGACTTCCACGCTCGTCGCGGTGATCAACGCAGCTCTCGCCGGGGTCGTCGTGGGGCTCGTCGCAAACGCTGCTGGCACAGGATCCGAGCTGAGCCTCTTCATCGGTGCAGTCGTGACGACGGTGCTCGTCGTATCGCAGGTCAACACGAGCAGGCGCCTCATCGAACGTGGGCGTCGGTTGCTCGAGCCCCGCTTCGCACGATAGGTCGAAGACGATACGACGACACGGGACCCAAACGGCAGTCGTCCGGCTAGTAGATGTGCAACTTGTCCAGCAGCGCGAGCGGGTCGTCGAGCGACTCGAACAGATCCTTGTTGTGCTTGATCATCTTGCTGCGCATATAGACCCGAAGCCACTGCTTGTAGATATAAAATTCATAGCGGTCGAGCATCTCTCGTAGCGTCAGGTCCCGTTGCGCGATGAGCCCAGCGAGGAACATCGCACACTCGAAGCCGAGCGAGATCGACTGAAAGTACGGCGAGCCGATAGCCGAGTCGCCGGCGAGGAAGACCGGTGAACTCGCGAACGGATGGTCACTCGGCCGCGCTTGGAGCCACTGCCGGTTCGTCGCATTGCGTGCGCGGTAGAGATCCAGTGGTATTCGGACGATCTCCAGCTCGCCAAGTATCTCCCCGTGTGTTTCCTCCTTGATCTTGTCGATGAACCTGTCCATCGACTGGGCGACGCCGGGGAAGTTGCCGCGAAGCCATTCACCGTCGAATCCCGATGGCATGGCCTCGTACTCCGCGGCGCTGATGTTGACGATGCCCGTCACGTGGCTGACGCTGCCGTCGTAGTGCGTGCGGTGCACCATCGGGATGAACTTGT
>CAVSRW010000016.1:0-104107 GCA_963730405.1 uncultured Gaiellaceae bacterium
GCTGCCTTCGCCTGAGGCCTCGCGTCCACAGCCGCGAAGGCGCTCGATGCGGCCAGGCTCGTTACGACGCACAGGGCGCCGAGGACGAGCCAAAAGGTCCGTCTACGCATTACTTTCCCTCCCAATCGGAACGTTCGCCGGTCATCCGCTACGACCGGTCACGCGAGATTCGACGTTCGCGGGGCCGGATTGTTAGTAAGAAGAGGTGCCGGGTTACGAGAGTGCCTCGGCGCCGGCCACGACCTCCAGGATCTCCTGGGTGATCTCGGCCTGTCGGGCACGGTTCATCTGCAGCGTCAGCGAGTCGATCAGCTCGCCCGCGTTCTTCGACGCGTTCCGCATCGCGGTCATCCGCGCGCCCTGCTCGGAGGCGGCCGACTCGAGCAGCGCGCGGTACACCTGCGTCTCGAGGTAGACGGGCAGCAGGCGCGCGAGAATCTCCTCCGGCTCCGGCTCGAAGATGAAGTCGCCGCGCATCGCGTCGTCGCGGCGCTCTTCCTCGTCGGTCTCGAGGATGTCGGCCGAGATCGGAAGCAACTCGAGCTCGGTCACCGTCTGCACGAGCGGTGAGACGTAAGCGTTGAAGATCACGACCGCACGGTCGATCTCGCCCTCGACGTACAGCTCCCCCACCCGGTGCGCGATCGCCTGCGCGTCGGCGTACGCCGGCCGGTCGGTGAAGCCGACGTACTCGCCGGCCGTCTCGTAGCGGCGGAAGGCGAACGTCGAGCGGCCCTTCTTGCCGACCGCAATGAACTTCACGTCCTTGCCCTCGGCACGGAGCTGCCGCTCGACCGCGAAGGCGCGGCGGATGATCTGCGCGTTGAACGGCCCAGCCAGACCGCGGTCCCCCGTGAGCGTGACGACCGCGACCGTCTTCACCTCCTCGCGCTGCTGCAGGAGCGGCAGGCCACGGACGGAGGCGCTGGCGCGGCCCACGCCCGCGATCAGCTCCCGCATCGTGTCGGCGTAGGGGCGCATCGCCTCGATCCGGGTCTGCGCGCGGCGCAGCCGGGCCGAGGCGACGAGCTCCATCGCCTTCGTGATCTTGCTGGTGTTCTTGACGGAGCGGACGCGCCGCTTCAGGTCTTGAACCGACGCCATCTACGCCACGAGCCCCTTGTCCTCCTCGACGTTGAAGCTCTTCTTGAACTTGTCCAGCTCGGCGTCGAGCTTCTTGACCGTGTCGTCGTCGATGTCCTTGGTCTCCTCGATCGCCTTGTAGACCGAGCCCTCCGTGCGGAGGTGCTCGCGCAGCTCGTCCTGGAAGCGCGGCACCTGCGCGACCGGGATCTCGTCGAGGTGGCCGTTGATCCCCGAGTAGAGGGCGACGACCTGCTCGGCGTGCGGCCACGGCTTGAACTGCGGCTGGTTCAGCGTCGCCACCATCCGCTCGCCGCGGGCGAGCGTGTTCTGCGTCGCCTGGTCGAGCTCGGAGCCGAACTGCGCGAAGGCCTCCAGCTCGCGGTACTGCGCGAGCTCGAGCCGCAGGCGGCCGGCCACCTTCCTCATCGCCTTCGTCTGGGCCGAGCCGCCGACGCGCGACACCGAGGTGCCGACGTTGATCGCCGGGCGGATCCCGGAGTAGAAGAGGTCGGCCTCGAGGAAGATCTGGCCGTCCGTGATCGAGATCACGTTCGTCGGGATGTAGGCGGCGATGTCGCCGGCCTGCGTCTCGATGATCGGCAGCGCGGTCAGCGAGCCGCCGCCGAGCTCGTCGCTCAGCTTGCAGGCGCGCTCGAGCAGCCGCGAGTGCAGGTAGAAGACGTCGCCCGGATAGGCCTCGCGGCCCGGCGGGCGCCGCAGTAGCAGCGACAGCTGCCGGTAGGCGTCCGCGTGCTTGGAGAGGTCGTCGTAGACGATCAGCGCGTGCTTCCCGTTGTAGAGGAAGTGCTCGCCGATCGCGGCGCCGGCGAACGGGGCCATCCACTTGATCGGCGCCGCCTCGTGCGCGGCCGCGGAGACGATGATCGTGTAGTCCATCGCGCCCTCGTCCTTCAGGCGCTCGTAGACCTGCGCGACGGTCGAGCCCTTCTGGCCGATCGCGACGTAGATGCAGACGACGTCCGTGTCGCGCTGGTTGATGATCGCGTCGACCGCGACCGCCGTCTTGCCGGTGCCGCGGTCGCCGATGATCAGCTCGCGCTGGCCGCGGCCGACGTTCGTCATCGAGTCGATCGCCTTGACGCCGGTCTGGAGCGGCTCCTTCACGGGCTGGCGCTCGATCACGCCCGGCGCCTTGAACTCGAGCGGGCGGCGCTCGGAGGACTCGATCGCGCCTGCCCCGTCGAGCGGGTTGCCGAGCGGGTCGACGACGCGGCCGAGCAGGGCATCACCGACGGGGACGTCCACGACCGCGCCGGTCCGCTTGACCGGCTCGCCCTCCTTGACCTCCTGCCACTCGCCGAAGAGGGCGACACCGACGTTGTCCTCCTCGAGGTTGAACGCGATGCCGACGACGCCGTGCTCGAACTCGAGCCGCTCCAGCGAGACGGCGTTCTCGAGGCCGTGGACGCGGGCGATGCCGTCGCCGACCTGGAGCACCGTGCCCACCTCGGAGAGGTCGGTCTGGACGTCGTACTGCTCGATCCGGGACTTGAGGATCGACGTGATCTCTTCCGGGCGTAGCTTCACATTGACTCCTTGCGGCTCAGGTGACGATCGGTGGGAAGGGGTTTCGGGCGCCCATGGCAGAGCAGCCGTCGGCGGGCGGAGCCGGGCTTTGCCCGGCGGGAGCCCAGCAGCGGTTGTCAGAAACGACGCGACGAAGGAGGGGGCTCGTGGGGGAACCATGGGTTCCCCCACGACGATCTTCGGGGCGTAGCTTCAACTCAGCTCCTTGTTACGAGTTCATGGCGTAGACGGTTGAGGCGGCCGCGCACACTGGCGTCGAGGCGGTGCGAGCCGACCTGGAGGACGATGCCGCCGATCAGCGCCGGGTCGACCGAACGCGTCGCCTCCACGGTGCGGCCGGAGGACTGCTCGATCTTCTCGACGATCGAGGCGGCCTCTGCGTCCGAAAGCTCGTAGGCGGTGGTCAGCGCGACGGTCAGTCGCCCCGCCTCGGCGGCGACGAGCGCGTCGAACTCGCGGTAGACCTCGTCGAGCTGGGCGGTGCGGCCTTTCTCCGAGAGGAGGAGGACGAAGTTGCGGACCAGCTCGTCGGCGTCGGCGAGGATCTCGCGCAGTGCAGCCGCCCGCTCGTCGCGCTCGATCTGCGGATTCGCGAGCAGACCGCGCAGCTCGGGGACCGCGTCGACGGCTGCGACGAACTCGCCGAGCTCGGTGTGGACGACGTCGAGCGAGCCCGCCTCCTTGGCTGCCTGGAAGAGCGACCGGGCATACATGCGGGGCGCGACGGCCACTAGACCCTTTCCGTCTCCAGGGCGGAGAAGTCGAGCTCGCCGATCGCATCGTCGATCAGCCGCTTGTGGTCGGCCTGGTCGAGCACCTTGCCGGTCACCTTCTGGGTCGCGATCAGCGTCAGGTCGGCGACCTCGGCGCGGATCTGCTCCAGCGCACGAACGGTCTCGGCCTCGATCTGCTTGCGGGTGTCCTCGAGCCGGCGCTGCCGGTCGGCCTCGACCTCCTCGCGGGCGCGCTCGCGCTGCGCCTCGCCGTCGGCGCGGGCCTGCGCGAGGATCGCCGACGCCTCGCTCTTCGCCTGCCCCATCAGCTGCCTGTGCTCCTCGAGGAGCGCCCGCGCCTCGCGGCGCGTGTTCTCCGCCTCCTCGACGGACGAGCGGATGCGGTCGCGGCGCTCGTCGATCGTCTTCTGGATCGGCCCGAACGCGAACTTCTTCAGGACGAAGAAGGTGATCGCGAAGCAGACGAGGGTCCAGATCATCAGACCCGGGACGACTTCGATCAGCGGTGAAGCGGCGAGCAGCATCTTCTCGGCCCTTTCTCTCTAGACCAGGACGTAGGCGAGCAGGCCGCCGATCAGGCCGTAGAAGACGACGGCCTCGGTGAGCGCGAACCCGAGCCACTGGATACCCGTCAGCTCGCCCTTGAGCTCGGGCTGCCGGGCGACCGCCTGGATCATCGAGCCGAAGATGTTGCCGATGCCGATGCCCGCGCCGAGCGAGCCGAGGCCGATACCGAGCGCCAGCGCGATCGCCTTGCCGGCGTCGACGTTGCTCGCAGCCTCCTGTGCAATCAAGTTGAACACGTACTCCTCCTTGGTCAGTGCTCCGGCTCGATCGCCGAGCCGATGTAGATAGCGGAAAGGGCGGCGAAGATGAACGCCTGGATCGAGACGACGATCACGACCTCGAACAGGTAGAAGGTCGCGGCCGCCGGGATCGCGAGCACCGCGATCCCCAGGTTGCCGATCACGAAGATCAACCCGATGAAGGTCAGGATCAGCATGTGGCCGGCGAGCATGTTCGCGTAGAGACGGACGCTGAGGCTGATCAGGCGCATGAACTGGCCGAGGATCTCGAGCGGGACGATCAGCGGGTACATCGCCTTGGGCACGTCCGGGATCCAGCTCTTGAAGTACTTGACGACGCCGTTGTGGCGAATGCCCTCGACGTGGGTGAAGACGAACGTCATCAGCGCGAGCGCGAGCGTGACGCTGATCGAGGACGTCGCCGCGTAGATCGCGAGGGTCGGGAGCTCGATTCCGAAGATCTCGAAGGTCTCCGTCGAGAGCGGCAGCGGGATGAAGCCGAGCAGGTTGATCACCCAGATGAAGAGCATCAGCGAGGCGACGTACGGGAACCAGCGGCCGATCGCCTTGTGCGGCAGGCCCTGCTCCGCGACCTGCACCTGCGCGACCTCGTAGACCATCTCGCCGACAGCCTGCCGCCGCCCGACCTCGTTCTTGGAGCCGATCCGGGCGCGCATCAGGAAGATCCCTAGGGCGATCGTGCAGATCGTGCCGAGGATGAGATAGGCGACGGCCTTGTTGATCGAGAGGTCGATCGGGCCGAGGTGGATCGGGATCCACTCGCCGATCTCGAAGTCGTGCTCGGGGTTGAACTCCTCCTCGCCGTTCTCGGTCGTCGACGCCAGCGCCAGCGAGGGCAGCGCCAGCCAGAGGAAGATCGCGAGCGCGCTAAGCCGTTTCACGGGTCTCTCCGGAGAAGTAGAGCGCGAGCGAGACGGCCAGCTCGAGGGTGTAGGCGAGGGCGTACAGGAGCGTGACCGCGAGCGCGAGCCCCGGGTCGGTTGCCGCGAGCGCGATGACGACAACCATCACCGCGAGCGCGCGAAAGGTCATTCCAAAGCCCACCACGCCTGAGCCGGCGAGGTTACCCATGCCCGAGCGGAGGTGCGTCAGTAGCGCCGCGAGCGCGCGCGAGGCTGCCCAGAGCGTCGCGCCGATCACCCACGCCTGCAGGTCCCAGCCGGCGGCGACGAAGATCGGCAACGCCAGCGCGATCACCGCGGCACCCGCGACGAACGGCAGTTTCTGATCCGGCATCGGCCGCGGAGTGCTAAAAGCGCCGGTCACGCCCGCCGCTCCTGGCGCGCCGCTCGCGGTGCCCGGCCGGAGAGGACAGTACGGACGTACGGACTCGGAGAGCCGGGCGCCGCGTGCGGCGCGAAGCCGGCGGAGCCGGGCTCTGCCCGGCGGGAGTCGGCTGGCCAGGGGCGGCGGCCGGCCATCAGATCGCGTGCCCGTAGCGCTTGTAGGTCATGAAGACGCCGATCGGGATCCCGAGGATCGCGCCGATCAGGAATCCCCAGGCGACCGATCCGGCGAGCCAGCCGATCAGGATCCCGATCACGATCACCGCGGCGGTCGTCCCGATCAAGACCGAGCCTGCGCCCGCGAGGCTGAGGTTCGGGGTCGGCGTGGGCTCCATCGGCGGGGCGAGCATAGCAGAGCTTGTGACAGCCTAAATCCGCCTGGTTTCGTGGAAAAGCGGTGACTTTGTACGATGAGTTGATGGGACGTCTGGTCCTCGTCCACGGCTCGGTCACGAACGGCTCGATGACGTGGGGCGCGCAGCGGGAGCTGGCGGATCGCTGGGAGCTCGTCGTCCTCGACCGGCCCGGATTCTCGCCCAATCCACCCGTCGAGCGGGTCGACTTCGACGCGGACGCGGACTGGCTCGCCGCCGGCTCGACGTTCACGCCGCCTTCGACGCGATCTGCGACGCGCTCGAGCGGGACCTCGGCGCCGAGCGCGCCATCCTGCCGGGCGCCGGGCACACCGTCCAGCGCGCGCAGGGCTTCAACGAGACGCTCGCGGGCTTCCTGGAGCGCGCCGGCTAGGCGGAGCGGCGCTGCTCGTCGACCGGCTCGTGGCGGCGACCGAGCCGGAAGCGGCGTGGATTCGTCGACTTGACGATCTCGAGCACGTAGACGACGTAGAGCGAGAACGCGAGCGCAACGAGGGCGATCGCGGCGACGGCGACCGTCTCCCAGAGGTGCCAGACACCGCCTTCGCGGAAGGGAATGAAGCGGGTCGCGAGCGCCGCGCCGGCGAGCGTCGCGCACCAGGCCCACATCGTCACGGCGGCCCGGCGTTGCGAGAAGCCGCGGCGGAGGAAGCGGAAGTGCAGGTGCGCCTGGTCGGGCGAGGAGATCGGCTGCCGGTGCTTCAGCCTGCGGGCGACGACGAAGGACGTGTCGAGGATCGGCACGGCGAGCACGAGCAGCGGCAGCAGCAGCACGACCGTCGACGCCGTCTTCAGCAGCCCCTGGACGGAGACCGCGGCGAGCAGGAAGCCGAGCCCGAGTGCGCCCGAGTCGCCCATGAAGATCCGCGCCGGGAAGAAGTTGTGGCGGAGGAACCCGATGCAGGCGCCCGCGATGATGGCGGAGAGAATCGCCGGGTCGGGCTTGCCGAGCGAGAGGGAGAGGATCGCGTAGGTGACGCCGGCGATCGCGCACACGCCGGCTGCGAGCCCGTCCATCCCGTCGAGGAAGTTGACCATGTTCATCACCGCGACGATCCAGACCATGGTCAGCGGGACCCCGACTACAGCGGGCAGGTCGACCGGGCCGAGGAAGGGGAAGGTGAAATGGTCGATCCAGACCCCGAAGAAAGGCGGGATCGCGGCCGCGACCACCTGGCCCGCGAGCTTGCGGCCCGGCTTCAGCACCCGGAAGTCGTCGATCGCTCCGACCACGGTCGCGACCGCGGCGCCGAGGAGAACGCCGCGCGTCTCAGGGCCGAGCTCGAGGAACGCGAGCGCAGGCACGAAGATCCCGAAGAAGATCGCGATCCCGCCCAGGCGCGGGATCGGGTTCGGGTTCAGCCGCCTCGCCTCGGGCCGGTCGACCACCCCGAGCAGGCGTGCCATCCCGCCCACCGCCGGTGTCAGGAGGATCACGATCACGAACGCGGACACCGCGCCGTAGATCACCTCCGGATGGTCGCGCAGCGCGTCCATCGCCCCTGCCTACTTCGTTCCGTAGAGCCGGTCGCCTGCGTCTCCCAGGCCCGGCACGATGTACCCCTTGTCGTTCAGCTCGCGGTCGATCGCCGCGCAGACGATGTGGACGTCCGGATGCTCCTCGTGCACGCGTGCAATCCCGACTGGAGCGGCGACGAGGCACACGAGTGTCACCGTGCGGGCGCCGGCGGCCTTCACCGACGCGACCGCTGCCGCACTCGAGTTGCCGGTCGCGAGCATCGGGTCGAGGATGATCGCGTCCCGCTCGGAGAGGTCCTCGGGCAGCTTCACGTAGTACTCGACCGGCTGCAGGGTCTCCTCGTCTCGGTAGAGGCCGATGAACCCGACCCGGGCGCTCGAGATCAGCGAGAGCACTCCTTCGAGCATCCCGAGCCCCGCGCGCAGGACCGGGTTGACGGCGACCTTCTTGCCCGAGATCCGCTGCGCCTGCATCTTCTCGAGCGGGGTCTCGATCTCGACCGGCTCCGTCGGGAAGTCCTTCGTCGCCTCGTAGGTGAGCAGGAGCGTCAGCTCGTTGACGAGCTTGCGGAAGTGGACGGTCGGCGTCTCCCTGTCGCGCAGGTACGACAGCTTGTGCTGGACCAGCGGATGCATGACCTCGGTGACTCGGCCCGTTGCCTGCGTGGCGGTCATGCGTAGGCGGTGTAGCCGCGGAACCCCGGGTAGAGCGGCCGCTTGGCGCACAGCGCCTCGGACCGGTCGCACAGCTCGCCGAGGTCCTGGTCGGCGAGCGCGCCGTGGATGATGCGGCCGACCTCGCGGAAGTCCTCCTCGTCGAAGCCGCGCATCGTCGCCGCGGGCGTCCCGATCCGGACCCCGGACGCAACCGTCGGCGGCCGCTCGTCGAACGGGACGGTGTTGCGGTTGACGGTCAGCTTGACTTCGTGCAGGCGCTCCTCCGCGTCCTTGCCCGTCCAGTCCGACTTGCGCAGGTCGAGCTGGAGCAGGTGCGTGTCGGTCCCGCCCGTGACCACGTCGAGCCCGTGCTCGATCAGCTCCTCGGAGAGGGCATCGGCGTTCGCGCGCACCTGCTCCTGGTAGGAGCGGAACGCCGCCGACGCGGCGATCTTGAAGCAGGCCGCCTTCGCGGCGATCGCGTGCACGAGCGGTCCGCCCTGCATCCCCGGGAAGACGGCGCGGTCGACCGCCTGCGCGTGCTCCTGCCGGCAGAGCACGAAGCCCGAGCGTGGGCCGGCGAGCGTCTTGTGCGTCGTCGAGGTGACGATGTCGCAGTGCTCGACGGGGTTCGGGTGCAGCCCCGCCGCGACCAGGCCGGAGAAGTGCGCCATGTCGCACATCAGGAGCGCACCGACCTCGTCCGCGATCCTCCGGAACTCGGCGCTGTCCACGGTGCGCGGATAGGCGGAGCCGCCGCAGACGATCAACTTCGGCCGGTGCTGCTTCGCGAGCGCCAGCACCTCGTCGTAGTCGACCATCTCCGTGTCGCGCGAGACGCCGTAGTGCGCGATCGTGTAGAGCCGCCCGGAGAAATTGACCTTGAGGCCGTGCGTCAGGTGGCCGCCGTGGTCGAGCCGGAGGGAGAGGATCGTGTCGCCCGGCTGGAGGAGCGCGAAGTACGCGGCCATGTTCGCCTGCGCCCCGGCGTGCGGCTGCACGTTCGCGTGCTCGGCCCCGAAGAGATCCTTCGCGCGGTCGATCGCAAGCTGCTCGATCTCGTCCACGACCTCGCAGCCGCCGTAGTAGCGCTTGCCCGGGTAGCCCTCGGCGTACTTGTTCGTCGGCACCGACCCGACCGCCTCGAACACGCTCGGCCAGGTGAAGTTCTCGGATGCGATCAGCTCGATCTGGCCACGCTGGCGCTCGAGCTCCCGGCCGAGCAGCCGGGCGACCTCCGGGTCGATCTCCTCCAGCCCCGCGCTGCGAAGCTGGTCGAGCGTTTCCTGGGCGACGGCCATGCCGTTCCTCCTCCCGAGGCGGGGACGACCCGATGCTAGAGGACGGAGGCGACGACCCGGAGGGCCTCCGCGGCCGGGACGGCACCCTCGCGGACGACGATCGGCTCCGGGCCGGTGAGGTCGAGCACGGTCGAGGGCGTGCCGGGGAGCTCGCCGCCGTCGACCAGCGCCGCGGCCGCGGCCCGCAGCTGCTCGGGGACGTCGTCGAGCCTGCGTGGGTCGGGAGCGCCCGGCAGGTTCGCGCTCGTCGCGGCGAGAGCGCCGACACCGCTCAGGACCTCTGCTCCCGGTCCCGTCGCCGCGGGGATGCGGACGCCGATCGCCTCCGGCCGCGTGCCGGCCAGCCAGGGGAAGCGGCGGGCAGGGTTGGGAACGATCAGCGTGTACGGGCCGGGCAGCAGCGCGCCCGCGACGACTTCGGCCCGGCCGGTCAGCTCGGGCACGCACTCGAGCAGCGCCTCGAAGTCTGCGACGACGAGCGCAGTGGGCTGGTCCCCACTGCGGCCCTTCGCCCGGTAGAGCCGGTGCACGGCCGCCTCCTCGTGCGGCGTCGCCGCGAGGCCGTAGACCGTGTCGGTCGGGACGATCGCGAGCTCGCCCGCGCGGATCGCCTCGACCGCCAGTTCGACGTCGCTCACCTCCTGCCCTCGACGACGCGGTCGCGCCCGGCCAGGTCGGGCGTCGTGACGACCGCGCCGTAGCCGAAGCCGTCGAGCATGGCTGCGGTCTTCGTCGCCTGGCCGTCTCCGACCTCGAGCACGAGGTGGCCCCCGGGCGCGAGGACAGCGGTCGCAGCGCGCGCGATTGCCTCGGTCGCGCCCGTGCCGACGAGGGCGACATGAGGCTCGTAGTCGCGGACGTCGGGCATCAGCGTCGCGAGGTCGGCCGGCCGGACGTACGGCGGGTTCGACACGACGAGGTCGTACGGCCCGCCGGGCAGTCCTCCGCGCAGATCATGGCCGAGCAGCTCGACCGGGAGCCCGGTGCGGGCGATGTTCTCGCGGGCCAGGTCGAGCGCGTCGGGCGAGACGTCGATCGCGGTCACCTTCGCACCGGGATGCTCGTCGGCGATCGCGAGCGCGATCGCGCCGGTCCCGGTGCCGACGTCGAGGACGGTCGGCGCCTCGACGCCGCGCAGATGCGCGAGCGCACGCTCGACGACGATCTCGGTCTCGGGCCGCGGGATCAGCGCCCGGCGGTCGACCGTCAGCGTCAGCCGGCGAAACCCCCACTCGCCGAGGATGTAGGCGACCGGCTCGTGCCGCGCCCGGCGCGCGACCAGGTCGCGGTAGGCGTCGAGCTCGTTCGAGCTCAGCGGTCGGTCGAAGTCGGTGTAGAGCTCGATCCGGTGCCGCCCGAGCGTGTGCGCGAGCAGAAGCTCGGCGTCGAGACGACCCGTCTCCGAGGTCTTGCCGAGGTGCTCCGACGCGCGCCGAAGCACGTCGCCGAGGCTCAGGGTCGCGGAGCTCACTCCTCGAGCGCCCGGCGCCGATCCTCCGCCTGGAGCGCCTCGGTGAAGTCGTCGAGGCCGCCGGGCAGCACCTTCTCGAGGTTGAGCGTCACCTTGACCCGGTGGTCGGTGGCGCGGCTGTCCGGGTAGTTGTAGGTGCGGATCTTCTCGGCCCGCTCGCCCGAGCCGATCTGCGACTTCCGTGTCGCCGACAGCTCTGCCTGCTGCCGCTCGCGCTCCGCCTCGTAGATGCGGGCGCGGAGGACGCGCAGCGCCTTCGCCTTGTTCTGGAGCTGCGACTTCTCGTCCTGCATCGCGACGACGATCCCCGTCGGAAGGTGGGTGATCCGCACCGCGGAGTCGGTGGTATTGACGCTCTGGCCGCCCGGTCCCGTGGAGCGGTAGACGTCGATCTTGAGGTCGTTGTCGTGGATCTCGACCTCGAGCTCCTCCGCCTCTGGCATCACGGCGACGGTGGCGGTCGACGTGTGGATGCGTCCCTGCGACTCGGTCTCGGGGACGCGCTGAACCCGGTGCGTCCCGCCCTCGTACTTGAAGACGGAATAGGCCCCGTCGCCCTTGACGCCGAGGACGACCTCCTTGAAGCCGCCGCCGTCGCTCTCGTTCGCAGAGAGCAGCTCCGTCTTGAAGCCGCGCCGCTCGGCGTAGCGCGTCAGCATGCGCAGCACATCCCCGGCCCAGATCGCCGCCTCGTCGCCGCCGACGCCCTGGCGGATCTCCACGATCACGTCCTTCTGGTCGGCCGGGTCCGTCTCGACGAGCGCCAGCTTCAGCTCCTCCTCGAGCTCGGCGAGGCGCTGCTGCGACTCGGCGACGAGCTCCTTCAGCTCAGGGTCGGCGAGCGACGCCTCGACGTCCTCGCGCATGACCCGCCATTCCTGAGCGAGCTTGTACGGGGTCTCCAGCTCCTTCAGCCGGCGTCCGACGGCGGCCGCTTCGTTGCGGTCGTTGTAGACGGAGGGATCGGACATCCGGTCCTGCACCTCTGTGTAGGAGCGCTCGAGGTCGTCGATGAGGTTCTCGATCGTCGCAGCCACGCGACGTAGGGTAGTGCAGCGATGACGCTGGACGACGTGCTGCGCGCACCGCTCCCGGCACGTGTCGACGACGTCGTCGAGCGGCTGCGGGCGATCGAGGAGGCACTGCCCGCCGGAGACGGGGTGCGCGCGTTCACCACCCTCTACCGCGCCGTCACGGAGGCGGTCGACGAGCGCGTGCGGCCGGGGACATTCGCCGACGCGCGCTTCACCCGGTGGCTCGACGTCGTCTTCGCGAACCTCTACCTCCGCGCGCTCCGGGCTCACGTGCTCGGGCCGAAGCGGCCGCCGCGAGCATGGGCGGCGCTGTTCGAGGCGCGCTCGCGACGCGGCATCGCGCCGATCCAGTTCGCGCTCGCGGGCATGAACGCGCACATCAACCGCGATCTGCCGCTCGCGCTCGTCGAGACCTGCCGCGCGCGCGACGTCGCACCGGTGCGCGGCTGCCCGCAGCACGGCGACTTCCGCGCGCTCGACCCGCTGCTCGCCGAGACGGAAGCGCGCGTCCGGGCGGACTTCGCGACGGGGCTCGTCGGCCTGGCCGACGAGGCGCTCGGCGAGCTCGACAGCGTTGTCGCGATGTGGAACGTGCGCAGGGCGCGGGCCGCGGCCTGGGTGAACGCCGAGACGATCTGGGCGATCCGCGACGTCCCTTTCGCCGGCGCGCGCTTCGTCGTCACGCTCGACCGCCTCGTCGGCGTCGCGAGCCGGGGACTCCTCCGCCGCATTGTCTGACGTCGTGCGCATCCGGCGCGCCCGGCAAGGCGACTCGGCGGCCGCCGCTGCCGTCGTCAGGGCCGTCTACGACGAGTACGGGTTCACCTGGGACGCAGACGGCTACCACGCCGACCTCGTCGACGTCGAGACCGCCTACGCCGCCTTCTACGTCGCCGAGTCAGACGGCCGGATCGTCGGCACTGCCGGCCTCTCGCGGGAGGGCTCGCTCGAGCGCTTCTACGTCCTCCCACAGGCGCGCGGCGCCGGGACCGGGACCGCGCTCCTCGCAGCAGTGGCGACCGAGGCGCGCCGACTCGGTCACACGGCGCTCGAGATCTGGACGGACAAGCGCTTCGAGGGCGCACACAGGCTCTACACCCGCCACGGCGCCCGAGTCGTCGGCGAGCGCGTCCACGACGACCCCGACTCGAGCCACGAGTGGGGACTCGTGCTCGACCTCTAGGCCAGCGCTGCGTCGACCGTGATCTCCGGTACCGCTCCGAGCGCCTGCGAGACCGGGCAATTCACCTTCGCGTCCTCGGCCGCGGCCCGGAACCCGTCCTCGTCGAGGCCCGGCACGATGCCACGAACCCTCAGCGCGACCTTCGTGATCCCCGTGCCCGGGACGAACGTGACGGCGGCAGAGGTCTGCAGGCGCTCGGGCGGGTTGCCTGCCTGCGCGAGCCCGTGCGAGAGGGCCATCGAGAAGCACGACGCATGGGCCGCGGCGATCAGCTCCTCCGGGCTCGTCTTCCCGCCGGAGTCCTCCTCGGTCCGCGCCGGCCAGCTGACGTCGAGCGGTCCGAAGGCGCCCGACCCGACCTCGTCGATCGTCCCCGACCCGCTCATCAGGTCGCCGTTCCACGTCACCGACGCACGCCGCTCAGCAGCCATCTCGCTCCCTCCTAGCTCGACTCGAGTACGGCGCGCACGCTAACCGACGCGCTCGCGCGGATCAGGGCCGAGAACGTGCAGCCCTCGTCCGCCGTCCGGGCGACCTGCTCGAGCCCGGCCTGGTCGACGCCCTCCGCCCGCGCGCTCACGTCGAGCTCCGAGGAGACGATCCTGTGCCCCTGGCCCTCGACTTCGTCGAGCGTGATCGTGCACCGGACGTCGAGCCGCTCGACAGTCCCGCCGGCACGCGCGATCTCACCGGCGAGCGAGGTCGAGTAGCAGCCGGCGTGAGCAGCTGCGAGCAGTTCCTCCGGGCTCGTCTTGCCCGGCTGGTCGGCGATTCGCGACGGGAGGTCGATCGGCAGCTCGAAGGAGCCGGACGACGTCGCGGTGGCCGTGCCCGTCCCGCGTGACAGCGACCCCTCCCATGCAACCGCGGCCTCGCGGACGATCCGCGGCACGGTTACATCACACCTATGCCATGACCTCGACCTTGCGCTCTTCCGCGGTGATCCCGCCCTCGCGGCGGAGCACCTCCTGGAGCGCGCGGATCGAGACCTCGATCTGGTCGAGCGTGGGCGGCCGGGTCGTCAGGCGCTGGAGCCAGAGACCGGGCGCCAACAGCGCCATCAGGACCGCGTTGTCCTGATGCTTGCCGGCGAACCGGATCAGCTCGTAGGCGATCCCGGCGATCACCGGGAGCAGCAGGATCCGGCTCAGGATCAGCCAGTACCAGTCGGGCTGGCCGACGAACGCAAAGACGAAGATCCCGATCACCATCACCCAGAGCAAAAATGCTGTTCCGCAACGCGGGTGGATCAAGCTGAACGTCTGCACCTTCTCGGGCGTGAGCTCCTCGCCGGCCTCGTAGGCGTTGATCGCCTTGTGCTCCGCAGCGTGGTACTGGAAGACCCGCCGCAGGTCGGGCAGGAGGGAGATCAGCAGGAGGTAGAGCAGGAAGATGCAGACGCGGATGACGCCCTCGATCACGACGAAGGAGCCCGTGGTGTCGATCGGGAGCCAGTTCGTGATCAGCGCAGGTGTGACCTTGAAGAGCATCAGCGCGAAGCCGATCGCGATCGCGAACGAGAACAGGATCTGGCCGCGCGTGATCTCGGTCTGGACCTCGCCCTCCTTCGCCTCGGGGTCCTGCGCCGCGTAGTTGGCGGAGATCGCGAGGGCCCGGAAGCCGATCGCGAGCGACTCGCCGAGCGCAATGATCCCGCGGATCACCGGCAGGCGGAAGACCCGCCGCCTCGCCATCGGCGACTCGATGTCCTTGACCACCTCGGCGATCTCGCCGTCCGGCTTGCGCACCGCCACAGCCCACTTCGAAGGGCTGCGCATCATTACGCCCTCCAGGACTGCCTGGCCCCCGATGTTGTTGGCCAACCGGTTACCCGCGGCGGGAGCCGCCGGCCTTTTCCAGCCGACGCTGGAAGCGCTCGACCCGGCCGCCGGAGTCCATCAGCTTCTGCTTGCCCGTATAGAACGGGTGGCAAGCGGAGCACACGTCGACGTGGATCTCCGCCTGCGTCGAGCGGGTCTCGAACTCGTTCCCGCAGGAGCAGCGGACGTGGGTCGCCACGTACTCGGGATGAATACCGGTCTTCATCGCCGGGCCAGAATAGCAGAGGCGGTTTGGGTGGCCACGTTTCCTCCTGAGACAACAGCGGCGACAGCTTTCGGCTCGACCTTGCCCGCCAGAATCGCGGCGACGGCGACGGCGCCGGCCGGTTCGCACGCGAGTTTCGCGCGCTCGTGCAGGAAGCGAAAAGCGTCCTCGATCTCCTCCTCGGAGACGAGCACGCTCTCGACGTCGTTGGCGCGGAGCACGGCGAGCGCGATCTCGCCGGCGAAGGGCGCCGAGAGCCCGTCCGCGATCGACTCGGGCGTCACCGGTACCGGCCGACCGGCCGCGAGTGCGTCGTGCACGGCCGTCGAGCCTTCGGGCTCGACCGCGATCACCCTCCGGTCGGGGGCCGCCGCGGCGATTCCGGCGACGAGGCCGCCTCCGCCGACCGGCACGACGATCGTCTCGACCTCGGGCGCGTCCTCGAGCAGCTCGAGCGCGAGCGTCCCCTGGCCCGCGATCACGAGCGGGTCGTCGAACGGATGCACGAGCGTCCGCCCCGTCTCGCGGATGTGCTCGTCGAGCCGCTGAAACGCCTCGACGGCGTCGGCGGCCTCGAGATCGACCGAGGCGCCGTAATCCCGCGTGGCCGCGACCTTCGCCGGGCTCGCGCTCGCGTACATGACGACCAGGCAGTCGATCCTCTCGAGTGCGGCGCCCCAGGCGAGGGCCTGGGCGTGGTTGCCGGCCGAGATCCCGATCACGCCGCGCTCCTTCTCCTCTGGCGACAGTGACGAGAGCTTGTTGAGGACGCCCCGCGCCTTGAACGAGCCCGTCTTCTGAAAGAGCTCCGCTTTCAGGTACGTCGCCTCGCCCAGCGTCCGCGAGCTGAAGGTCGGAGTGCGATGGACGCGCCCCCGGATGCGCTCCGCCGCCTGGAGCACGTCGTCGCGCGTCGGCGCCATCTCGTGCGCATCGTAGACTCACCGCCGTGAGCGACCACCCGGTCCGACTCGTCCTCGCGGACGACCTCAGGCGCTCGCGACTGACGGTCTTCTTCCGGCTGCTGCTCGCAATCCCACACTTCTTCTGGCTCGCCATCTGGTCGATCGCCGTGGTGCTCTCTTCGGTCGTCGGCTGGATCATCGCGCTCTTCACCGCGAAGCTGCCCGACGGGCTCCACACGTTCTACGTCGCCTACATCCGCTACGTCATCCACCTCGGGGCCTACCTCTCGATCGCGGCGAACCCGTACCCGAGCTTCAACGCGCAGCCGTATCCGGTCGACGTGGAGCTGCCCGGCCCAGCGCCGCAGCCGCGCTGGAAGATCGCCGTTCGACTGCTCCTCGCCCTGCCGGTGCTGATCCTCGCAACGGTGCTCGGATCAGGCTTCGGCTCGGGCAGCTGGAGCAGCACGGGTTCCGACGCGGGCAGCGAGGCCCAGTGGTTCGCCTCCTCGGGCGTCGGCGGCGTCGCGGCCGTCTGCGCATTCCTGGGCTGGTTCGCCGTGCTCGCCGTCGGGCGGATGCCGCTCGGGCTCCGGAACCTCGCCGCGTACGGGCTCGGGTACACGGCGCAGGCATACGCCTATGTGCTCCTCCTCACCGACCGCTATCCCAACGCCGACCCGGAGCGGATCGGACCGACGTGGGATCTGCCCGCCCGACCCGTGCGGCTCGAGGTCACGGACGACGGGCGCCGCTCCCGGCTGACCGTCCTCTTCCGGCTCCTGCTCGCGATCCCGCACTTCGTCTGGCTCGTGCTCTGGAGCGTCGCCGCCTTCTTCGCCGCGATCGCGAACGGCCTCGTCGCGCTCGTTCGCGGCCGCTCGGCCGACCCGCTGCATCGCTTCCTCGCCGCCTACGTGCGCTACTCCAGCCACGTGCTGGGGTTCGTGTTCGTGATCGCGAACCCGTTCCCCGGCTTCACGGGTGAGCCCGGCTATCCCGTCGACGTCGTCGTCGACCCGCCGGAGCGCCAGAACCGCTGGAAGACGTTCTTCCGGTTCTTCCTCGCGATCCCGGCCTTCATCATCTCAGGTGCCCTCGGCGCCGCGCTCGCGGTCGCGGGCATCCTCGGCTGGTTCGCAGCCCTGGTCACCGGGCGGATGCCGACCGGGCTCCGGAACCTCGGCGCCGTCGCGATCCGCTACAACGCGCAGACGAACGCGTACTGGCTCGTCCTCACCGACGCCTACCCGCACGCGAGCCCGGCGCTGCGCCCGCCGCCCGAGCCCGAGCCCGAGCCCACGTACCCCGATCCGCTCGAGCCCCAGCCGGAGTCGGTCTGACGAATCGACGCCGCGCGGCGTGGGCGATCCTCGTGCTCGCGCTTGCAGGGCTCTGGGGTGCTGCGGCGTGGTCGCTCTGGCAGAGCGTCGTGCCGGGCGACCTCGAGCTGCCCGAGATTCAGCTGACGGGAATCCCCGAGGAGATCCTCGAGCGGGCCGACCGCTACGAGCGCTTCTTCCGGATCGAGTTCGTCGTCTCCGAGCTCGTCCTGATCGCAGTGCTGGTCGCCTACGCGAAGTGGGGGATCCGCTTCGCGAAGGAGTCGGCCGCGGGGCGGATCGGCACCGGGATGCTGCTCGGGATGATCGGGCTCGCGCTCGTCTGGCTCTCGCAGGTGCCGTTCCGGCTCGCCGAGGTCTGGTGGGATCGCCGCTACGACCAGACGGACAGTGGGTACATCGAGACGCTGTTCGCCAACTGGTTCGAGCTCGGCGCGGAGTTCCTCTTCGTCTGCCTCGCGCTGGCGATCGTGATGGCGATCGCCGGCAGGTTCCCACGGCGTTGGTGGCTCCTCGCCGCGCCGGTCTTCGTCGGCCTCGCGTTCCTCTTCGGCTTCATCTACCCGTACCTCACTCCGACCGAGCGGCTCGAGCGCGCCGACCTCCACGCGGCGAACCGCGAGTACTCCGCGAAGCAGGGCATCGACCCGGTACCCCTGCGGGTCGAGGACGTCACGGACTTCACGAGCGCACCGAACGCCTACGCGGTCGGGTTCGGGCCGAGCAAGCGAATCGTCTTCTGGAACACGCTTCTCGACGGCAGCTTCGGCGACGACGAGGTGAAGAGCGTGCTCGCGCATGAGATCGGCCATCACTCGAGCAACCACCTCTTCGAAGGAGTCGCCTGGTACACGCTCTTCGCGCTTCCGGGCGCGTGGCTGATCGCCGTGGCGACGCGGCGACGCGGCGGGATGGCGAACCCCGCCGCAGTCCCGCTCGCGCTCCTCGTACTGGTCGTCCTCGACCTGCTCTCCCTGCCCGTCTACAACGTGATCTCGCGGCACATGGAGCAGGAGGCCGACTGGAAGGCGCTCGAGACGACACGCCTGCCGGAGCCGGCGAAGCAGCTCTTCAAGGGGTTCACGATCCAGTCGCTCGAACGACCCCGACCCGCCGACGTGGTCGTACCTCCTCTTCGACAGCCATCCCTCCGTGGAGCAGCGGATCGCGATGGCCGAGGCGTGGAGGCAGCGCCGCTAGGTCAGCGTGTACTCGGGGCCGGAGCCGCCCTCGGGCGGCGTGAGGCGTCCGCCCTTCGCGGAGATCGCGCCGCACTGGACGCAGTTGGACGGGTTCACGTCGACGTGGACGCGCCCGTCGCCGGCGTCGGCGCCGATCTCGTAGACCTGGGCAGGGCACATGTGCACCCACAGCTCGGCCAGGTCCTCGGGGACCGTGCGCTGGATCCGGATGTGGTCGGGCTGGTCGTCGCGCGTCCGGTTGCCGGAGAGGAAGACCGAGGAGAGCTTGTCGAAGGTGAGCTTGCCGTCGGGCTTGGGATAGCGCGCCGCGCGGCCCGTACGGAGCAGTGAATGGGCTGCGTTCGGCTCGCTGTGCAGCTCCCACGGCGGCAGCTTCCCCTTCGTCAGCGTCATGACGGTCGCGCGTGCCCCGCCGACGAAGAAGCCCTTGTCGAACGCCTGGCGCATGTTCCGCACCTCGTGCAGGTCCTCGACGACGTAGCTCGAGCGCAACTCCTCGTCGTAGGACTCGAAGACCCCGTGCCGCGTCGGCGACTCGCCGCGCTGGAGCGAGCGGAACGCCGCCTCGGCGGCCATGATCCCCGACTCGATCGCGTAGTGGATCCCTTTCAGCGTCGGCACGTTGACGAGGCCCGCGCCTTCGCCGGCGAGCAGCAGGCCCGGCGCGTGGAAGCGGCGCGGCAGGGCGTGGTAACCGCCCTCGGTGATCGTCTTCGCCCCCCAGGCGATCCGCTCGCCGCCGGCCAGGATCTTGCGGACGAGCTTGTGCGTCTTCAGCTCCTGGACGACGTCGTGCACGGAGAACTCGACGTCGCGGTACTCGAGGCCGGCGACGAAGCCGAGCGAGACCATGTCGTCGCCCATCGGGTAGATGAAGGAGCCGCCGAACTCGCCGTACTTCGCCCGCTTGCGGAGCGGCCAGCCCATCGTGTGGACGATGTGCCGCAGGGGCTTCGGCACCTTCCAGACCTCCTTGACGCCGAGCGCCCAGATCTGCGGCTGCTCGCCGGCGAGGCCGAAGCGGTCGATCGCCGCGCCCGTCAGATGACCCTGCGTCCCCTCCGCGAGCACGGTCACCCGCGCGGCAATGTCGGCTCCCGGCTCGTAGGCGCCGACCGGCCGCCCGTCCCGGCCGAGCCCCTTGTCGCCCGTCCGGATCCCGTGCACGCGCCCGTCGGCGACGAGCAGCTTCTGGGCATCCGTCTCCGGAAGCACCGCCGCACCGGCCGCCTCCGCCTGCTCGGCGAGGAAGCGGCCGAGCTGCGAGACGGAGACGATGTAGTTGCCGTGGTTCCGCATCGTCGGCGGCGGCGGGATCCGGAGCGCGCCTCCCTTCGAGAGGAGATAGACGGCCTCGCCGTGTACCTCGCCGTAGTTCGGCACGTCCTCCATCGTCAGCCGGTCGCGGAAGAGACGGCGGATCGCGCGCGGGCTCACGACCGCGCCGGAGAGCAGGTGGGAGCCGGGCGCCTTCCCCTTCTCGACGACGGCGACCGGCACCTCGCCGAGCCGCTCGGCGGTCTCGGGCGAGTCCTCGAGCAGCTGACCGAGCCGGATCGCGCATGCGAGCCCGGCAGGTCCGGCGCCGACGATCAGGACGCCGACCTCGATCCGCTCGGCGGCCGGATCGGTCGGGGGGGCGATCACCTCGGACGGCGAGAACGGGGGCGGGTGGCCCGCCGGGCGAACGCCGCCCTTGCTCACGCCCGTCGAGCCCGGACGAGCTCGGTCAGCTTCGGCACGATCGCGTGCAAGTCGCCGACGACGCCGAGGTCGGCGAACTCGAAGATGGGTGCGTTCGGGTCCTTGTTGATCGCGACGATCGTCTTCGAGCTCTGCATCCCGACCTTGTGCTGGATCGCGCCCGAGATCCCGCAGGCGATGTAGAGCGTCGGCGAGACGGACTTCCCCGTCTGGCCGACCTGCGCGGAGTACGGGTACCAGCCGGCGTCGACGACTGCGCGCGTGGCCGCGACGGCGCCGCCGAGAGCCTTCGCGAGCTCCTCGACGAGCGCGAACTTCTCCGGCTCGCCGAGACCGCGCCCGCCGGCGACGATCACGTTCGCGTCCTCGATCGACGGGCCGCTCTCCTCCGCGTGCGCCTGCTCGACCATCTCGGCCGCGAGCGAATGCTCCTGCAGCTCCGGCTCGAAGGTCTCGACTGTGCCGGCCGCGGGCTGCTCGGCCGGATCGAGCGCGCCCGCGCGGAAGAGGCCGATGCGCGGCGTCGACTTCCAGCCGACCTCGACGACGACCGAGTCGCCGAGTGCCGACTGCTTGCCGACGAGCTCACCGCCGTCGCTCGCGATGTCGGTCAGCTGCCAGTTGAGCCCTGCATCCAGGCGCGCCGCCAGGGCGGAGGCGATATCGGCCGCCAGGATCGACTGGCCGAAGAGGATGGTCTCGATTCCCTTGTCGGACACGAGCTGCGCGATCGCGTCGACGCGCGGCTGCGGCAGCGGCGCCTCCAGCCTCGGGTCGTCGGCGACGTAGACGGTGGCCGCACCGTGCTTCCCCGCCTGCTCGGCCAGCCCGTCGAGGCCGGAGCCGACGATCACGCCCGCGACGTCGCCGCCGAGGCTCGCGGCCTTCGAGAGGACCGCCAGCGAGCCCTTCTGCAGCTCACCGCTGTGATGCTCGAGGAAGACGAGGGTGCTCATCAGAGCAGCCTCTTCTCGGCGAGGAAGGCGACGATCTGCTCGGCTGCACTGCCGTCGTCCTCGATCTTGCGAGTGTCGCCGCGCGGCGGCGGCTCGTTCAGCGCCCGGACCTCCGTCCTCGATCCCTGCTCGCCGGCGCTCGCGCCGTCGACGCCGAGATCGGCGAGCGAGACGGTCTCCTGCGGCTTCGACTTCGCGCCCATGATCCCCTTCAGGGACGGGTAGCGCGGCTCGTTGATCGAGTCGGCGACGGCGACCACGGCCGGCAGCGGCGCCCGGATCACGTCGTAACCGAACTCGGTCTGCCGCTTGCCGGTCAGTGAGCCGCCTTCGAGCGTCAGCTCAGCGACCTGCGAGATCACCGGCCTCTTCAGCCGCTCGGCGACTGCTGCCCAGAGGACGGCGCCGTCGGAGTCGGAGGACTGCTGGCCGAAGAGGACGAGGTCGGGGCTCTCGCGCTCGAGCGCCTTCGCGAGCGTGAGGCTGGTGGCGACGAGATCGGAGCCGGCGGCCGCGTCGTCCGCGATCAGGACGGCGCGGTCTGCGCCCATCGCCAGCGCCTTCCGGAGCGAGTTGAGTGCGCGCTCGGGCCCCATCGAGACGACGACGACCTCGCCCTGCCCCGTCGCGTCCTTCAGCCGGAGCGCCTCCTCGACGGCGTTCGCGTCGAACGCGTTCAGGGCGCCTTCGCCGGAACGGTCGAGTCGCTTGGTACCCGCGTCGATCCGCTTGTGCGCGGTCGCGTCGGGCACCTCCTTCACGCAGACGGCGATCTTCATCGCGCCGGACTCTAGCTAGCCGCGCAGGGTCGGAATCCGCCAAGCGGATTCCGACCGCGCAAAATCCCTAAAGGGTCGCTTCGCTCCCGCCGAGCCACCGGCGGCGGCGTCCACCTTTACCCCTTTTCGGGGAGCATTTCGCCGATTGCCCTGCTAGGGTTCCGCCCTTCGAGCTCGACCCGGTTCCCCAATGACCCCCGTCCGGACGACAGCCCGAGGCCTCCTCCTCACCGTGATCGCACTCCTGCTCGGCGCAGGGGCGGCGGCAGCGGCCCCCTCGGCGCAGGTGCCGCGGCTCGTGTTTCCGGTGCTCGGCGCCGCCACCTACACCGACGACTTCGGCGACCCGCGCGGCCAGGGCAGCCACGAGGCGAACGACATCATGGCGCCGCGGCGCGCACTCGTCCTCGCGGCCGAGGCCGGCACCGTCGAGTTCCACACGACCTCGTCGCGGGCGGGTTGCATGCTCTACCTGAACGGCAAGAGCGGCACCCAGTACCTCTACGTCCACCTCAACAACGACCTCACCGACGGCAACGACAACCAGGGCAAGTGCGTGGCCGGTGTTGCCTATGCGAAGGGTCTCAAGAGCGGCGCGAAGGTCGCGGCCGGAGAGGTGATCGCCTACAACGGCGACTCGGGCGACGCGGACGGGATCCACCCGCATCTCCACTTCGAGGTGCACCCGAACGGCGGCGGCGCGGTCAGTCCCTTCCCGTACCTGAACAAAGCGCGGCGGCTCCTCTTCTCCGCCGAGCCCGGGACGACGTTCACGCTGGCGCTGACCGGCAAGGTCGCGACTGCCGCCGGCCAGGACCTGCAGGTGACCGTCGACCAGGTCCGGCAGTGGCCGGGCGGCCGGAAGGTCAAGCAGGCGGGCCAGAAGGTGCCGGTGACGGTGCCGGAAACGGCCACGATCGAGGGCATCGGCGCACCGTCGGCGCTCTCGCCCTATCCGACACTCGAGCTGCTCACGAAGGGCCTCCCGGTGACGGTCTGGACGTCCCCCGCCAAGGTGACCTTCGCCGCGCTCGCCGGCGCGAAGGGGACGCTCGCCGCGTCCCGCGTCGTCGTGAAGCCCTGATTTCTCGCGCAGGATGAACGTCCGCTCCCGCGGACGCTCATCCGCGAAGACCCCTGAAGGGGCCGCTTCGCGGCCCGCTTGCCGAAGGCTCTCGAGCCTACGCGGGAATCTTGGCCCGCAGGAAGTCGACGATCTCGCTCGTCGGCGCGCCGGGCGTGAACACCGCCGCGACGCCCTTGCCTTTCAGCTCGTCGGCGTCGTCCGTCGGGATCGTCCCGCCCACGACCACGAGCACGTCGTCGACGCCGTTCTCCTTCAGCCCGTCCAGGATCCGCGGCACGAGCGTCATGTGCGCGCCGGAGAGGATCGAGATGCCGACGGCGTCCGCGTCCTCCTGGATCGCCGTCTCCACGATCTGCTCCGGCGTCTGGTGCAGACCGGTGTAGATGACCTCCATGCCGGCATCGCGAAGGGCCCTCGCGATGATCTTCGCGCCGCGG
Source organism: uncultured Gaiellaceae bacterium (assembly GCA_963730405.1). Taxonomy (GTDB): domain Bacteria; phylum Actinomycetota; class Thermoleophilia; order Gaiellales; family Gaiellaceae; genus Gaiellasilicea. Next base: position 23,440 of record CAVSRW010000016.1, read on the forward strand.
TCGTGACCGTCGAGACCGGGCTTCGCGATCACCACTCTGATCTTCCGGGCCATGGCGTCGGCAGTATACGGCGGTGCGCCTCAAGGTCATCGGCTCGTCCCCGGCCTGGCCCAACCCCGGCGGGGCCTGTTCCGGGTACCTCGTCGAGGGCCGCCTGCTGCTCGACTGCGGCCCCGGCGTGCTCGCCAAACTGCGCGAGCGCGAGCCGTGGCCGACGGTGGAGGCGATCGCGATCACGCACCTCCACCTCGACCACTGGGGCGACCTCGTACCGTGGGTGTGGGGCAGCCTCTTCGGCCCGGGCGAGGCGCTCCCGAAGCCGGAGCTCTGGCTGCCGCCCGGGAGCCGCGAGCAGCTCCGGCCCGTGCTGGCGACGCTCGGGACCGAGGACATGTTCGACCGCGCCTTCGAGGTCTCCGAGTACGAGGCGCGGGTGCCGTTCGCCGTCGCGGGCCTCGAGGTGACGGCGGTGCCGGTCGACCACTACGCCATGCAGGCGTTCGGCTTCCGCGTCAAGGGCGACCGTGTGCTCGCCTACTCCGGCGACAGCGGCCCCTCGGACGCGCTGGCCGAGCTCGCCCAGGACGCCGACCTGCTGCTCTCGGAGGCGACGCTCGAGAACGGCGGCTACGACGGGCCCGACCGGGGGCACCTCTCCCCCTCGGAAGTGACGGAGGCCGTGGCCGACGCCAGGGCGCTGCGCGTGATCCTCACCCACCGGCCGGTCGAGCGCGAGGCGCCACACGGCTTCGAGCTCGCCTACGACGGGCTCGAGCTCGAGTTCTAGAACACCGGCGTCTCGCGCCAGATGCCCCAGACCTCGCGCCAGGCGTCGCACATCTCGCCCATCGTCACGTAGTCGCGGGCCGCGTCGAGGATCGCGGGCATCAGGTTGACGTCGTCCCGGGCGGCGGCCAGCTTGAGGGCGGCCAGCCGCTGCTCGACCTTCGCCGAGTCGCGCCGGCCCTTCAGCGCGGTCACGCGCTCGATCTGCTTCGTCTCCAGGGCTGCGTCGATCTTGAGGATCTCGAGCGGTGTCTCGTCCTCGAGCTGGTAGCGGTTGACGCCGACCACGACCCGCTCGCCGCGCTCGACCTCCTCCTGATAGCGGAACGCTGAATCTGCTATTTCTCTTTGCGGGAAGTTCTGTTTGATCGCCTCGACCATCCCACCCAGCTTCTCGATCCGGTCGAAGTACTCGTACGCCTGCGCCTCGATTCGGTTCGTCAGCTCCTCGACGTAGTAGGAGCCGCCGAGCGGGTCGATCGTGTTGACGACACCCGTCTCGTGCGCGATCACCTGCTGCGTCCGCAGCGCGATCCGGACCGCGTCCTCGGTCGGCAGCGCCAGCGCCTCGTCGAAGGAGTTCGTGTGCAGCGACTGCGTGCCGCCGAGCACCGCCGCGAGCGCCTCGATCGCCGTCCGGACGATGTTCACCTCCGGTTGCTGCGCCGTCAGCGACACCCCCGCCGTCTGGGTGTGGAAGCGCATCAGCCACGAGCGCGGGTTGCGGGCGCCGAACCGGTCGCGCAGCTCGCGCGCCCAGATCCGCCGCGCCGCCCGGTACTTCGCGATCTCCTCGAAGAAGTCGAGGTGCGCGTTGAAGAAGAAGCTGAGCCGGGGCGCGAATTCGTCGACGTCGAGGCCGCGCTCGACCGCCCACTCGACGTACGTGAAACCGTCCTGAAGCGTGAACGCGAGCTCCTGGGCCGCGGTCGAGCCGGCCTCGCGGATGTGGTAGCCGGAGATCGAGATCGGGTGCCACTTCGGCAGCTCCGTCGAGCAGTACTCGACCATGTCCGTCACGAGCCGCATCGACGGCTCGGGCGGGAAGATGTACTCCTTCTGAGCGATGTACTCCTTGAGGATGTCCGTCTGGATCGTCCCGCGCAGGTGCTCGGCCGGGACGCCCTGCTCCTCGCCGACCGCGATGTAGAACGCCAGCAGGATCGCCGCAGGCGAGTTGATCGTCATCGAGGTCGAGACGTCGTTGAGGGGGATGCCGCGGAAGAGCGTCTCCATGTCCTCGAGCGAGTCGATCGCCACGCCCTCGCGGCCGACCTCGCCCTCCGACCGCGGGTGGTCCGAGTCGTAGCCCATCAGGGTCGGCATGTCGAAGGCCGTCGAGAGCCCGGTCTGGCCGTGGTCGAGGAGATAGCGGAAGCGCTCGTTCGTCTCCGCCGCGGTGCCGAACCCCGCGAACTGCCGCATCGTCCACAGCTTGCCGCGGTACATCGACGGGTAGACGCCCCGCGTGAACGGGTAGACGCCCGGGTAGCCGAGGTCGCGGTCGTAGTCGACGGAGACCGTGTCCGGAGTCACGAGCGGCTCGTTCTCGAGCCCGGAGATCGTCGAGAAGAGCTCGCCCTTCCGCTCAGGCGTCCGGTCGTACAGCTCCTCGCGCCACGCCCGGGTGGCGTCGAGCGAGTCTCGATCCTCGGTCGTCGCCATTGCCGGCGATTGTACTCGCGCGCGGTCCGGACGCGACTCGCGCGGTTCCCTCGAGGCAGCGCTCGACCTCAACTTTAGCTTTACTGTTTGGTCGTTCGCCCAAGCCGGGGCTTCAGGCAACGCGCGGCTAGCCAGCGTGGTTTTTCTCAAGTTGGGCCGCTCGGTGGCCGATGCAACCAGTGCGCGCGCACTCCCTCTCCCGCGCGCGACGACGACCAGGTCCAACTCAACGTGGCAATCAACGAAGAACTGCGGCCTTCGAAGCGCGCGGCACCTGCCGGCGGGCTAGGCATGCACGTCCTGGTGGCGCTGGTGCTCCTGTCCCTCGGCGCGGTCTTGCTCGCCGGCGCAACGTTGCGTCGTGAGCCTCAGCAGGTCGAGTTCCTCCAGGAGGCGCTCGGCCGGCCGGCCGCGACTCCCTCGCTGACGCGGCGGCCCGACCAGCAGACGCGCGTCGAGCTACGCCGGGGCGGCTACACGCTCGAGCGCGGCCCTGTTTCCGTCGGGCTCCGCTCGACCGTTCCGGTCGACACGGATCTCACCACCTTCGCGAACGGCGCGTCGCGCCGGACCCCGTACGGCTGGGAAGCTGTCACCGTCGGCCGGGCGAAGACGGAGCAGTTCCTCACGGTCGTCGAACGCCAGGGCTCGAGGACCTGGCGCTGGGAGCTGAAAACCCTCGACCTGACCCCGAGGGTTGGCGACGACGGAGCCGTGGCCTTCATCGGCGGCGGGCGACTCCTGTCGGACGTCGCCTTCATCGAGCCGGTCCGGATCCTGGACGAGAACGGCGACGACGTCACCCCTGACGACGCACGCTGGTCGGTCGCCGAGAGCGGAGGTCGCTGGTATCTGGAGCTGCCGCTCGACGACTCGGCGCTTCCCCTCCCCTACGTGATCGACCCCGCCATCTCCAGCCGTTCGGTCGGCATCTCGACACCGAGCGTCGCAGCCACGACCGAGGTCGTTCCCGTCCCGGCCGGCGTCGTCGCCGGCGACGTCCTGATCGCCCAGCTGACGATGCGCAACAACACGACCATTACGGGCGTCACCGGCCAGCCCAGCGGCGGCGGTGCGTTCACGTCGATCGACCGCCGCGTGACCACCGGAACCGTGATCGCGCAGGAAGTCTTCTATCGCGTCGCGACGGCGTCGGAACCGACCACGTCGTACACGTTCGCCCTGAGCGCGAGCGTCAAGGCGTCGGCCGGGATCGCCGCGTACGTCGACGGCGCGAACCAGGCCAACCCGATCAACGTCGCCAACGGGCAGGCGAACAACACGGCGAGCATGACGGCCGCCGCGCCGACGGTGACCACAACCGTCGCCGACACGCGTCTGCTCACCCTCGTCGGCTCGGCGACGGGCAACGCGACCACGACGAACTGGACCGGGCTCACGAACGAACGCTGGGACACATCCTCGACGTCGAACGGCGCAGGCTCCCGCACGTCCACCGGCCTCGGCGACGAGGCCTTCGTCGGTCCCGGTGTCACGCCTGCTCGCTCGGGCACGAACATCACGTCAGCCGTCAATGTCGGCCAGACGGTGGCGATCGCGCCGCTCGCGCCCGACGGCTCCGGAACGCTGACGACGCCGAGCACGAGCGCGGCATCGCAGTCGACCGGAAACACGATCACCTTCACGTACACGGTTGCGACCGGCGGCATGCGCGCCGGTTCCGTGACCCTCGTTGCCCCGACGGGCTGGACCGCCCCATCGACGACGGGGGCGAATGCCGGCTACACGACCGCGTCGTCCGGCACCGTCGCCGTCGCGGGCCAGACGATCACCGTCTCGAACCTGACGCTCACGGCAGGCTCGACTTTCACGATCACGTATGGCTCGAAGGCGAGCGGGGGCCCTGGCGCGACCGCAGCCGGCCCGGCCGGCGCTCAGGCCTGGCAGCGCAGCAGCGCTCCTCGACGACGAGCGGCGCACTCACGAACCTCGCCGCTTCGCCGTCGATCACGATCGATCCGGGGGCGGCGGCTCAGATCGCGCTCACCGGTTCGACGGCAAACCTGAGCTCCGGCACGAGCCGCGTGCTCAGCGGCACGATCCAGGACGCGTACGGCAACACGGTCACGTCCGACAACTCGACCGTGGTCACGTTCGCAAAGCAGTCCGGCGCGGGCACCGTCACCGGCGTCGGCACGGCGACGGCCTCCTCGGGCGTGGCCACGAAGACGATCACCGGCGACCTCGCCGGCACGGTCACGATCGAGGCGACCGCGGGCGGGCTCACCACCGGCACCCTCGGCGCCTTCACCGTCGTCCACGGCGCCGCGGCACAGATCGCGCTCATCCACTCCGGCTCGACGGCATCCGGCGACAACCACACGCTGACCGCGACGATCCAGGACACTGCCGGCAACACCGTCACCTCCGACAACGCGACAGTGGTCGCGTTCGCGAAGACGGGCGGCACCGGCACCGTTACCGCGCTCGGCAACGCGACCGCCTCCGCCGGCGTCGCGACGAAGGTCGTCGCCAACGTCGCGACCGGGCAGGTCGACCTCGAAGCACAAGCGGCCGGGCTCACGACCGGCACGACGAACTACACGATTGCGGCGGGCGCAGCCTCGACACTGACGAGCACGATCACGGCCTCGCCGGCGTCGATCGTCGCGAACGGATCGAGCACGAGCGCGATCACGGTCCGGCTGAAGGATGCGGCAGGCAACGACCTCTCGAGCTCGGCGGGCGTCGTCGCGCTGGCACTCAGCGGCACGGGCTTGCTGTCGGCGGTGACCGACAACGGCGACGGCACCTACTCGGCGACGCTCACGGCGCCGACCGCGGTCGGCGCCGGAACGGTCACGGGCACGCTGAACGCCGCCGCACTCGCCGCATCCGCAAGCGTCACCTACACGCACGGCCTCGGGACCCAGATCGCGCTCGCCGAGAGCGGCTCCAATGTCGCCGGGCAACGCCACACACGCTCACCGCCACGATCCAGGATGCCCACGGGAACACGGTCACGAGCGACAACTCGACGGTCGTCGTCTTCGCGAAGACCGGCGGCGCCGGGACGGTCATCGGCCTCGGCAACTCCACCGCCTCCGCCGGCGTGGCGACGAAAGCCGTCACCAACCGGCTCGCCGGCCAGATCGACCTCGATGCGCAGGCCGCGGGACTCACGACCGGCACGGCGACCTACACGGTCGTCGTCGGGCCGGTCAGCGCGGCCGCATCCGACTCGACGGTCGTCGCCGCGCCGACGACCGTCTACGCGGGCGGATCCGACTCGGCCACGATCACGGTCACGCTCCGCGACGCGGGCGGGAACGGGATCGCGGGCAAGGCAGTGGCCCTCGACCAGGGCTCCGGCGGCTCGGCGATCTCGGGCGGCGGCAGCACGAACGCGTCCGGCGTGGTCACTTTCTCCGTCGGCAACGCCAGCGTCGAGACCGTCACCTACACCGCGACCGACACGACCGACTCGATCACGCTCGCCGACGACGCCTCCGTCGCCTTCATCCTCGCCGACGCGACGCCGCCCACGAGCACGGTCACTCTCGGTTCCGCCACCCGCGCCTGGCTGACCGGCACGACGCTCTACTACAACGGCGCCGCCGGCGGCTCGTTCACGCTCTCGAGCGCGGTCGCCGACGCCGGCGCCGGCCCCGCGTCGGCCGACTACCCCGCCGTGGCGCGATCCGGCTGGACGCACGGTGCGGAGACCGTCTCCACACCTGCCGGCGGCCCGTACGTCTCCGGCGCCTTCGGCTTCGCCGCCGGTGCGAGCGGCGACTTCACCTACGACGTCACGGCGAGCGACGCCTGGGCGCCGCCGAACACGAGCCAGACGACGCTGAACGTGACCGACGACTCGACCGCCCCGGCCGCGAGCATCCTCTGCAACGGCCTCGCATGCGCCGCCGGCTGGTACACGGCCGCGCCGGTCTCGGTCACGCTCGCCGCCCCGGACGCGGGGGCCGGCCTCGACCAGATCCGCTACACGACCGACGGCACCGACCCGACGATCCTCAGTGGCAACGTCTATGCCGGCCCGTTCACCGTCACGACGGAGGGAGTCACGACGGTCAAGTACCGCGCCTTCGACCGGATCGGCAACGACACGGGCGTGCAGACGCAGACGGCCCGGATCGACACGGTCGCCCCGGACACGACAGTCGACTCTGCGCCCGCCGCGGCGACGCAGGACACGACGCCGACGTTCGCGTTCAGCTCGCCCGAGGCGGCCTCGACGTTCGCGGTGCGCGTGAACGGCGGTTCATGGACGACCGAGACCAGCCCGCTGACGCTCGGCCCGCTCGTCGAGAGCACGTACACGCTCGAGATACGCGCGACCGACGTGGCCGGCAACGTCGACGCCTCCCCCGCCTCGTTCACGTTCACCGTCGACACGACACCGGCGGACACGACGATCACCGCAGCCCCGGCGGCGGCGTCGGCCTCCGCCGACGCCGGCTTCTCGTTCACCGCGTCCGACGCAGGCCCCGGCTTCGAGTGCCGCCTCGACGGCGGCCCGTTCGCGGACTGCTCGAGCCCGCAGTCCTACACCGGCCTCTCCGAGTCGGCCCACACGTTCGAGGTGCGAGCCGAGGACGCCGCCGGCAACCTCGACGCGGCTCCGGCCACTCACACCTGGACGGTCGATCTGACCGCTCCCGACACGTCGTTCCTCTCCACTCCCGCGAACCCGAGCCCGAACCCGACGCCCGGCTTCGGCCTCGGCTCGGACGAGGCGTCGGCCACGTTCGAATGCGACCTCGACGGCGGCGGCTGGGCTCCGTGCTCGACGCCGTTCACGACGCCCGCGCTGGGCGACGGCTCGCACACGCTCGAGGCGCGCGCGACCGACGCGGCCGGAAACACCGATGCGACCGAGGTCGCGTTCACGTGGCTCGTCGACGCGACCGCTCCGACCGGCTCGATCACGTCGCCCGCGAACGGCGCCGACGTCGGCGGCACGATCGTTCTCGCGAGCAACTCGGCGGACGCCGGCTCGGGTGTCGCGACGTTCGCCTTCCAGCGCTCGCAGGCCGGCGTCGGAAGCTGGACGCCGCAGGCTGCGAGCTGGGACACGACGCTCCAGGCCGACGGCGACTACGACCTCCGCGTCGTGACGACCGACAATGCGGGCAACGCCTTCACATCCCCGGTCGTGACGGTCACGGTCGACAACACGGCGCCGGCGCTCTCCATCGTCGCGCCCAACCTGGTCAACCTCGCGACTGCCGACCCGGCGACCGTGAGCGCGGTCGCCACCGACGACGGCAGCGGGATCGCGAACGTCCGCTTCGACCAGTGCGCCGAGGACTCGGCCGCCTGCCTCTCCGACTCGTGGGTGCTGCTGGGGATCGACACCGGCGCGCCGTACGAGGCATCGTGGCCGATCCCGTCCGACGGCCCGCGGCTGCTCCGCGTCCGCGCCACGGACAACGCAGGCAAGCAGAGGACGGAGCTCGTCCTCGTCACGATCGACCGGATCCGGCCGAGCGGATCGCCGACCGCTCCGGCGTCGGGAGCAAACCTCCGTGGCGCGACCGTCGCGCTCGAGGCGACGGCGTCCGACACCGCGCCGGGCACCGTCAACACGGTCACGTTCCAGCGCTCCCCTGCCGGCGCGGGCACGTGGACGGACGTCGCGGTCGATGCCTCCGCCCCGTACGCCGTCACGCTCGACTCGACCGCACTCGCGGACGGCCTCTACGACCTCCGCGTCTTCACCACCGACGCAGCCGGCAACGCGGAGTCGACGCCGGCGACGATCCAGGTGCGCGTCGACAACACACTCCCGACCGGCTCGGTGACGGCGCCGGCCGGCGGCGCGAACGTCCGCGGCACGATCGCCCTCACCAGCGACTCCGCCGACACCGGCTCCGGCGTCGCGACCGTCCAGTACCAGCGCTCCCCCGCCGGCGCCGGCACCTGGACGAACCAGGCCAACAGCTTCGACACCACCACCGTCGCCGACGGCCTCCACGACCTCCGCGTCACCACCACCGACAACGCCGGCAACACGTTCACCTCCGCCGCGACCACCATTCGCGTCGACAACACACTCCCGACCGGCTCGGTGACGGCGCCGGCCGGCGGCGCGAACGTCCGCGGCACGATCGCCCTCACCAGCGACTCCGCCGACACCGGCTCCGGCGTCGCGACTGTCCAGTACCAGCGCTCCCCCGCCGGCGCCGGCACCTGGACGAACCAGGCCAACAGCTTCGACACCACCACCGTCGCCGACGGCCTCCACGACCTCCGCGTCACCACCACCGACAACGCCGGCAACACGTTCACCTCCGCCGCGACCACCGTCCGCGTCGACAACACCAACCCGACCGGTTCGGTCACCGCACCGCTGAGCGGCGCGGAGATCGGGGTCGCCCCCGTCTCGCTGACGAGCAACTCGGCGGATGCGGGCGGATCGGGCGTTGCTTCGGTCGCCTTCGAGCGCAGCCCGGCAGGCGCCGGCACCTGGACCGCGACGCCGCCGAGTTGGAACACGGCGAGCGGCCCGGATGCCGTCCCCGACGGAAGCTACGACCTGCGCGTGAAGACGACGGACAACGCCGGCAACGTCTTCACGTCCGCCACGATCACGGTGCTCGTCGACCACACCGCGCCGGCGACGTCGGCCTCGCTCGCACCGGGGACGCCGAGCAACGCGCCGGTCACCGTCAGCTTCTCCGCCGCCGACGGCGCCGGCTCCGGCGTCAGTGTGATCTCGTACCGCGTGGACGGCGGCAGCCTCCAGTCGGGCGCCGCAGTCGTAGTCTCCGCCCCGGGCGACCACTCGAACGACGGCGCCCACGTGGTCGAGTTCTTCTCGACGGACGACGTCGGCAACGTCGAGGCGGTCAAGAACGTGACCGTCGTGATCGACACGACGGCGCCGAGCGGCTCGGGCGGCGACCCCGGCGACTACCTGCGTGGGATTGCGACGCTGACCTACGCGACCGCCGCGGCCGACGTCAGCTCCGTCCAGTTCCAGTTCTCGCCGGCCGGCGCCGGTGCCTGGTCGAACGTCGGCGCGGCCGACATCGCGCCGCCGTACGAGGCCTCGTGGAACACGACGCTCGCCGCCGACGGCCCCTACGACCTGCGCGCGGTCGTCACGGACGCGACCGGCAACGTCGCCAACACCCTCCTCCCGGGACTCCCGAAGACGGTCGACAACACGGGGCCGACCGGTTCGGTGACTGCGCCAGCGGCCGGCGCCTTCGTCTCCGGCTCGATCGCGGTCGACGCGAACGCGGGCGACGGCGCCGTCCCGCCCGCCTCCGGTGTCTCGGCGGTCCGCTTCGAGGTCAAGCCCGTCGGCGCCGGCGCGTACAGCGTTTTCGGGACGCAGACCGCTCCCGTCGTCGGCTCGACGTACCGGCAGACGCTGGCGACGATCGGCCTCGCCGACGGCCCGGCGGACCTGCGGGTTGTCGTGACGGACGTCGCCGGGAACGAGACCACCTCGGCGACGACGACCATCGCGGTCGACAACGACGCGCCCGTCGTCGCGCTCGACGATCCGGGCGCGACCGTCGGCGCGAGCGTCAACCTGACGGCGAGCTCGTCGGCGGACACAGCCGACGTCACCTTCCGCTACCGCCCCGTCGGCACGCTCGGCGCAGGCACGGTGATCGGGTCCGACGCGACGGCGCCGTTCGGCGTCGTGTGGGCGACGGCTCCCGCCGCCGAGCAGCAGTGGGAGCTGATCGCCGTTGCCACGGACGGGGGCGGGAACGTAACCACCAGCGCGCCCCGCATCGTCCTCGTCGACCGCACTCAGCCGACCGGCAGCGTCACCGACCCGGCCGTGGCCGCGACGGTCGGAGGCCCCGCCGTCGCGCTCGCCGCGACCGGCGCCGACGTCGGCGGCTCGGGCGTGACGCTGGTCGAGTGGCAGGTGAAGGAGTTCGGCGGCGCCGTCTTCAGCACCGTCGCGAGCGACACGACTGCTCCCTACGCCGGCAGCTGGGACTCGACCGCGGCGCCCGACGGCGCGACCGAGATCCGCGCGCTGGTCACCGACGCGGCAGGCAACGTTCGCACGACCACCGTCGTTTCCTTCATCGTCGACTCGACCGGGCCGAGCGTCACGCTCACCGACCCCGGTGCCGTCCTCGCCGGCACCGCCGCGCTGTTCGCGACCACCGGCGGCGGCGCCGTCCGCGTCGAGTTCTCCGTCAGCCCGGCCGACGCCGGAACCTGGACGCAGATCGCGGACGTCGGCTCGGCACCGTTCGGAACGCCGTTCGACACCACCGCGCTCGCCGACGGTCTCTACGACCTGCGCGCGGTCGGCTTCGACGGGCTCGGCAACGCGTCCGCCGCCTCCGTGCACGAGGACGTGCGCCTCGACAACACCGCACCGGTGCTCGTCTCCTCCGCCCCTGCCGATGGCTCCGTCTCCGACGTCTGCGAACCAGATCGTGCTCACCGCCTCGGAGCCGGTGACGGCTCCCGGCGCGCTGCTCGACGGCGTCGCCACCTCCGCCCCGGCCGTCTCGGGCAACCAGCTCACCTTCAGCACGGGCGCGCTCTCCGACGGACTCCACGTCCTCGCCGGGGAGCTCGAGGACGCGAGCGGCACCCGCGTGCACTTCCGCGTCGCCGTCACGATCGAGAGCACGCCGTCGGCCGACCCGCCGCCGGTCGAGCGCAGCATCACCTCGTCGGGAGACTGGACACTGACCATCCCCGGCGGCCTGGTCACCGTCCGGATGCCTGCGAGCGCCTGGCCCACGCCGCCGACGCCGCAGGACTACATCCTCGTGCTGCGCGTCGACGCTGCCCCTGCCGGCGGCGGGATCGCGCCCGGCACGCAGATCGTCGACGTGACCGCGCGCTGGGCACTCGCCGGCACCTACGTGACCGAGTTCGACGCTCCGATCGAGATCGTCTTCTCGAACCCGTCCGGCAGCCCCGCGGTCCCGGCCCACTCGCCGGACGCCTCGAACTGGCTGTCGATCCCGCCGTTCGGCGGATCGCTCCCGGCGTCCCAGCGCGACGGCTTCACGCTCTCGGGGAGCGACGTGCATGTCTGGACCCGCCATTTGACCTACTTCGCGCTGCTGCTGGACGACGAGGCGCCCACTGCGCCGCGTGACCTCGCCGGCGTGCTCGCCGACGACGGGCTGACGCTGCGCTGGATCCCGGGCACGGACTCGAGCGGCCAGATCGGCAACATCGTCCTCTACGTCAACGACGAGCCGTACCGTGAGTTCGGCCCGACCGAGTACGAGGCGAAGCTCGGGGCGTTCTCCGCCGGCGACACGCGCAGCTTCACGCTCGTGCAGAAGGACGCCGCCGGCAACGTCAGCCCCCGGACGGCTTCGCTCAGGGCTGTCCCGGTGCTCGCCGGCAAGACGCTCGCCGAGGCGACCGCCGCGCTCGGCGCCGCGGGCTTCACGATCGGCCACGTCACGGACGCCGTGGCCGCGGCACCCGCGGGAGTCGTCGTCGAGCCCGCCACCACCCGGTTCGCGCTCGCGGCCGGCCCGGTCGACCTCGTCGTCTCGCTCGGCCCGGCGGCACCGCAGACCCGGCTCGCGTTCTCGGTCGTCAGCGCGAAGCGGATCGCGCTGAAGAAGACGACGACGATCGCCGTTCGGATCATGGTCTCCAAGCCGGCCCAGGTGACGGCGACGCTTCGCGACGCGAAGAATCGCCGCCTGCACACCTGGCGGCTTCGGGTGAAGGCGGGGGCGAACGTGGTCCGGCTGCGGCTGCCGGCGACCGTCCGGCGCCCGGGCGCGTACAAGCTGACGTGGGTCGCGCGCTCCGGCGCGGAGTCGGTCAGCCGCACGGTCAGGCTGGCGCTCGTCGCCGGTCGCTAGACCGCGGCCTGAACCGCGAACGCGACGCCGACGAGCACGAGCACGGCGCCGAGTGCCAGCCGCAGCGCGTTCTCGTCGAACCGTCCGGTCGCCCGCGCGCCGAGCCAGCCCCCGGGGATCGCGCCGGCGAGCCCGGCGAGCAGAATCGGCCAGTCGACGCCGGTCCCGCCCGCGAACGTGACGAAGCCGGCGACCCCGAGGAGGAAGCCGACGACGAGGTTCGTTCCGGCTGCCCGCTTGACGTCCATGCCGACGGCGCGGACGAGCGTGGGCATGCGCAGCGTGCCGAGGATGACCCCGACAGCGCCGCCGAGGGCACCGATGCCAAGCCCGCCGGCGACCGCAGGCCAGAGCCGCAACCGTTCGCGTTTCCTCGCCTGCACCGGCCTGAGGGCGAGATCGACCCCGCTCCAGAGGAGCACCGCGGCGATCGCGGCCTCCAACAGGCGTTCCGAGACGTCGCCGGCGGCAAGCGCGCCGACGACCGCACCGACGACGGACGGCGGCGCCATCCAGGCGACGATGCGCCAGTCGACGCGCTGCTCACGTGCGTGGCGGATCGCCCCCGCTCCCGCCGACGCGGCCGAGATCGCGATGTTCGTCCCGGCGGCGGCGAGCGGGCTGCCGGTCAGCGCCACGATCAGCGGCAGCCGCAGCGTCCCGAGCACCAACCCCAACATCGAGCCGACGTACCCGGCGACGAACGAGCCTGCGAACGCTAGCGCGAGCTCCCAGGCTTCCACAGCGGCTCCTCGCCGCCCGTGTTCGCCGCGCGGGCGAGGATGAAGAGCAGGTCGGAGAGCCGGTTCAGGTAGCGGAGCACGAGCGGGTTGAGCTCGACCTCCTCCGACCCGAGCAGGACGTCGCGCTCGGCGCGCCGGCAGATCGTCCGGGCGACGTGCAGCCGCGCCGACGCCTCGGTCCCGCCCGGGAGGACGAAGCTGCGCAGCTCCGGCAGCTCTGCGTTGAACGCGTCGCAGTCCGCCTCCAGCCGGTCGATCATCCCCTGCTCGACGCGCAGCCTGTCGGTGACGCCCCACGGCACCGAGAGGTCGGCGCCGACGTCGAAGAGCTCGTTCTGGATCCGGACCAGCGGCTCGCGCATCTCGTCGGGCAGCTCCCCGGCGAGCACGAGGCCGATCGCGGAGTTGAGCTCGTCGACCGTGCCGAACGCGCCGATCCGGCAGTCGAGCTTGGAGACGCGCGAGCCGTCGCCGAGCGATGTCTCTCCCGCGTCGCCGCCGCGCGTGTAGATCCGCGTCAGGCGGACGGGCTCATCGCGCCGGCGCGGGCTCACGCTGCAAATCCAGGATCCGCCGGGCGATCACGAGCCGCTGGATCTCGCTCGTGCCCTCGTAGATCTCGGTGATCTTGGCGTCGCGGTAATAGCGCTCGACCGGGAACTCCTTCGTGTAGCCGTAGCCGCCGAGAATCTGGATCGCCTCTCCGGTCTGGCGGCGCGCCATCTCGGAGGCGTACAGCTTCGCCTTCGCGCCTGCCTCGGTGACCGGCTCGCCCTGGTCCTTGAGCCAGGCGGCGCGGTAGACGAGCAGCCGCGCGGCGTCGATCTCGGTCGACATGTCCGCGAGCTTGAACTGGATCGCCTGGTGCTCGGCGATCGCCTTGCCGAACGTGCGCCGCTCCTTCGCGTAGGCGCGCGCGACGTCGTAGGCGGCCTGCGCGATCCCGAGCGCCTGAGCCGCGATCCCGATCCGGCCGCCGTCGAGGGTGGACATCGCGATCGCGAACCCCCGGCCCTCCTCGTGCAACAGCCGGTCCCGCCCGACCTTGGCGCCGTCGATGACGAGGTCGACCGTGGACGACGAGTTGAGGCCGAGCTTCTCCTCCTCCCGCGTCACGCGCACGTGCTCGGCGTCGAGCAGGAACGCGGAGATGCCGCGGGCGCCCTCGAGCTCGGGCTCGCTGCGCGCGAACGTGAGGAACGTCCCGGCGTAGCTGCCGTTCGTGATCCATTGCTTCGCGCCCGTGATCGCCCAGCCGTCGCCGTCGGCGTCGGCCCGCGTCCGCAGGGAACCGGCGTCGGAGCCGGCCTCGGGCTCGGTGAGCGCGAAGGCGCCGATCGTCTCGCCGCTCGCGAGCGGGGGCACGAACCGGGCGCGCTGCTCCTCGGTCCCGAACGTGAGGATCGGCAGCGTGCACGCGCTCGTGTGCACGGCAACGGTGACCCCGACACCCGCGTCGGCGCGCGAGAGCTCCTCGAGCACGAGGATGTAGGAGAGGAAGTCGGCACCCGCGCCGCCCAGCTCCGCCGGGACGCAAACGCCCATCAACCCGAGCTCGGCGAGCTTGCCGTACAGCTCCGTCGGGAAGCGATGCTCGCGGTCCCACGCGGCCGCATTCGGCTCGATCTCGGCCTGCGCGACGTCGCGCGCGAGCGCCTGGATCTCCCGCTGATCCCCGGTCAGGGCGAAGTCCATCGGTGGCCGAGTCTACCGCCGCGGCGGCCCGAGAGACTTCGTGTTCCTGTCACACAAGCCCCGCCAACCCGCACGGCTGCTGGGCTGGAGCACCTTGTGTGACAGGAACACAAGCCTCCTAGGCGGCGGCGAGGAACTCGCGGCGGATCTCGTGCAGCACGTATTCCCGGTCGCAGAAGGCGTCGACGACCATGGGGTCGAACTGCTTCCCCTTCTGCGCCACGATCTCGCGGCGGCAGTCGCGCCAGCTCCGAGCCGCGCGGTAGGGCCGGTGGTTCGTGATCGCGTCGACGGCGTCGGCGACGGCGAAGATCCGGGCGACCACCGGGATCTCCTCGCCCGCGAGCCCGTCCGGATACCCCTTCCCGTCCCACCGCTCGTGGTGCGAGCGGACGACCTGGACGCCGGCGTCGTGGAGGAAGGCCACGCCGCCGATCATCTGCGCGCCGAGGACGGTGTGGGCCTTCATCACGCGCCACTCGGCCTCGGTCAGCTCGACCGGCTTGAGCAGGATCTGGTCCGGCACGCCGATCTTGCCGACGTCGTGGAGGAGGAAGCCGTACTCGAGCGCCGGATCCGCGGCCAGCTCCGGGTCGATCGCGCGCGTCAGCTCGAGCGCGTAGCGCTGCACGCGCTGCGAGTGCTGGCGCGTGCCCGTGTCCTTCGTCCCGAGCGCGCTCGCAAGCGCGGCGACGGTCTCCTTGTACGCGCTCTCGAGCAGCCCGCGCTGGGCGCGCTCGATCTCGACGAGGTGGCGGAGGTCGCGGGCGTAGAGGACGAGCTGCTCTTCGTCGGAGCGGCCGTTGACGCGGCGCATCGGCGCCCCCACGCCGGCGCCCGCGAGGCGCTCCACGACACCGAGCAGCTCGAGTGGCCGGAACGGCTTCAGCAGCAGCGCGTCCGCGCCCGCGGCACCGGCCACATCCTCCACGTCCTCCATGCCGGTCAGGAGGACGACGCAGATCCCGCGCGTGTCCTCGCTCGCCTTCAGTTCCCGGCAGAACGCGAGCCCGTCCATGCCGGGCATGCCCACGTCGAGCACGATCACGTCGGGGCGTGACGCGGAGATGCGCGCCTCGGCCTGGGCGGCGCTCCCGGCCTCGTCCACCTCGACCTGGACGTCCTCGAACGTCGTCCGCAGAAGCTCGCGGAACCCGGCATCGTCGTCGACCAGCAACAAGCGCATTCGGTTTCCCCCCGGATCGAAAGCGTTGACGACAGTTGTATCGGCAACTGGGACCGAAGCTTTAGCCCGGACCTACCCCGATCAGGGGATTCGACGCAGACGGCGGATGGAGCGCGGCGCCCGCCGACGCGCCGTCCGCTCGACACCGCTCGGGCTGAGCAACCGCCGAAGCCGCCGCGGCGAGAGCTCTGCGCACAGCACGGCCGAGGCCGCTGGTCCCCGCTCGGCGTAGTGGAGCCCGGCCGTTTCGAGCTCGGGCGCCGTTCGCCAGCCCTCCTCGGTCAGCTCGTACGTCTCCTGCTCCTCGATGAAGAAGCCGGCGCGCGCGAAGAGGCGCGTCCAGCCGCGGACGTCGTCCTGGTGGAACCAGCCATAGTCACCGGGCTCGCCGCACGGAACCGTGATCAGGAGGCGGCCGGCCGACGTCAGCACGCGGCGGAGCTCGCGCAGAGCCGTCAGCCGCGAGGCGCCGTCGTCCTCCGCCTCGAGCCCGTAGCCGGTGTTGTCGGCGCCGACATGCTCCAGGGTCGAGACGCAGAGGGCGAGGTCGAAGCTGCCGTCGCCGAAGGGCAGCTCCCGTACGTCGGCCTGGACGCCCGTCAGGCCCGGAACGTCGGCCGCGGCCAGGTCGACCCCGACGAGCTCGTCGAAGCCGGCCTGCAGGAGCGCCGCGAGATACGGCGGCTCCGCGAAGGCGTAGCCGACCTCGAGCGCCCGCTTCCCCGACAGCCGTGAGAGCACCCAGGGGATCTCGACCACGCGCTCGTCCGTGCCGGCAGGCCCCTGGAGCCAGCGTGGCCGCTCGCCGCGCTCGCGCGCGCCGCGGGCGAACGCAATCCCGTCGTCGAGCAGCCGGATCCGCTCGAACTCCGGCGCCCGAGCGAGCTCGTGCACGAGCGTCGCGCGCGACAGCGTGCCTTCGCGCAGCTTCGCGAGGGCTCGCTCACGTGCTTCCGGGTCCGGTTCGCGGCGCAGCACGAGGGCGAAGGCGGCGTCGACGAAGTCCTCGTCGGAGCCCTCGGCCGCGCCCAGCCAGGCCCGCAGCTCGCCGCTCACGAATACGAGTAGAAGCCCTGGCCGGATTTCCGGCCCAGCCGGCCCGCCTGGACGTACTGGCGCAGCAGCGGGCACGGCGCGTACTTCGGGTTCCCGAGTCCCTCGTGCAGCACCTCCATGATCGCGACGCACGTGTCGAGCCCGATCAGATCGGCGAGCGCAAGCGGCCCCATCGGGTGGGCGAAGCCGAGCTTGGCGATCGTGTCGATCGCCTCCGGCTCCGCGACTCCCTCCAGCAGCGCGTACGCCGCCTCGTTGATGAACGGCATCAGGATCCGGTTCGAGACGAAGCCGGGAAAGTCGTTCGCCTGCGCCGGCACCTTGCCGAGATCCTCGGCGAGCGCCGTGATCGCGGCCGCGGTCTCGTCCGACGTCTGGACGGCGCGGATCACCTCGACGAGCTTGAGCACCGGGACGGGATTGAAGAAGTGCATCCCGATCACGCGGTCGGGCCGCCCGGTCACGGCGGCGAGCGACGTGATCGGGATCGAGGAGGTGTTCGAGGCGAGCACCGCGCCATCGGGCAGCACCTCGTCCGCGCGACGGAAGAGATCCTCCTTCACAGCCGCGTCCTCGACCACGGCCTCGATCAGGAGGTCGGCCGGGACGAGGTCGTCGACGGCCGACACGCGGCCCAGCACGTCGTCCGGATCCGGCCCGCCCTTCTCGGCCAGCTTCTCGAGGCTCTTCCGCATCGCCGCGATGCCCCGCTCGGTCGCGCCCGGAGCGGCATCGTGGAGGGAGACGCGGCGTCCGGAGCCCGCGACGACCTGGGCGATCCCGCCCCCCATCTGGCCCGCGCCGACGACGAGGACGTGCTCGAACTCCATGGCGGCAGAGGCTAACGTCAACCCATGGTCACCGTGCGGCTGGCTGCGGCGGACGACGCGGACGCCATCGGCCGGATCCAGGTCGAGAGCTGGCGTGCGGCCTACACGGGACTGATGGCCGAGGAGGCGATCGAGGGCTTCGACGTCGCCGAGCGGCAGCGCCTCTGGCGCGAGGGGCTCTCCCGCGCACCACGGCCGGGGAGCGCCACGTTCGTGGTCGAGGAGGCGGGCGAGGTGGTCGGCTTCGCGAGCGTCGGTGCGTCCCGCGAGGCGGACGCCGACGCCGAGGCCGAGCTCTACGCCATCTACCTCCACCCGAACCGCTGGGGCCGCGGGATCGGGCGTGCGCTCCTCCGGCGGGCGGAGGACTCGATGCGCGCCTCGGGCTTCCGGGAGGCGATCCTCTGGGTGCTGGAGGGCAACGAGCGCGGCGAGCGCTTCTACCGGGCCGCGGGCTGGGAGCAGGACGGCCGCAAGGTCGACACGTTCCAGGGCGCGCCGGTGACGGAGCTGCGCTACCGCAAGCGCCTGTAGCGCCGGGTGCGGCGCACCAGCAGGAAGGCGCCGAGGCCCAGCACGAGGACGCCGACGACGATGCCACCGACGTTGACGGGCGGCAGGGTGTTGTCCTCGACGTTCGTCAGCGCGAGGAAGTCGGCCGGTTCGACCTGCGAGCAGAGGCCTGCGCGCCAGAGCTCGCCGTCGCGCTCGAGCAGCAGCCCCGTCCGCTCCCCCACACCGAGCTCGATCCCGCACGAGGCGCCGTCGCGCGCGGTCACGACCTCGATCCGGTTGTCGATGTCGCCCTTGTAGACCTGTTCGACCCGGAAGAGCAGGAGCACGGACGTTCCGGTCGAGCGGCGCTCGAGCACCGTGCCGACGATCGCGCCGTCCGCCTGCGGAAGGTCGCGTTCGAGGTCGACCGGGGCGCAGGTGCAGGCGTACGCCTCCGCGGCCGCGGCCAGCGAGAGCACCGCGAGGGCGACGAGCGTGCGCATCGCCGCCAGGGTAGTTCTAGACCTCGATCAGGAGCGCGTCGCCCTGGCCGCCGCCGGAGCAGATCGCCGCGAGGCCGAGCCCACCGCCGTTGCGCCGCAGCTCGTGCACCATCGTCCCCACGATCCGGCCGCCGGAGGCGCCGATCGGGTGTCCGAGCGCGACCGCGCCGCCGTTCACGTTCACGATCTCCTCGTCGGCGCCGAGCAGCCGCGTCGAGTTGAGGGCGACCGAGGAGAAGGCCTCGTTGATCTCGACCCGCTTGACGTCGTCGATCGTCTTCCCCGCCTTCTCGAACGCCTTCGCGGCCGCGTTGGCCGGGGTGCGGACGAGGTACGCGAACTCGTCCGCGACCCAGCCCTGCGAGACGATCGTGGCCAGGGGCTCGAGCCCGCGCCGCTTGGCGAACTCCTCGGAGGTGACGATCACACACGAGGCGCCGTCGTTGACGCCGGGCGCGTTGCCGGCGGTCGTCGTCCCCTCCGGGTCGAAGACCGGCTTGAGCTTCGCGAGCGACTCGAGCGTCGTGTCGCGGCGTACGGCCTCGTCGGCGGTCACGTCCCCGACCGGCACGATCTCGTCCTCGAAGCGACCCCCGTCCTGGGCCGCGACGGCGCGCTGCTGGGAGCGGAGAGCCCACGCGTCCTGCTCGTCGCGGCTGATCCCGAGCTCGCGCGAGACCATCGAGTTGTGCTCGACCATGTGCATCGAGTCGTAGGCGTCCGTGAGGCCGTCGAGGATCATCGAGTCGAGCAGCTCGCCGTGGCCGAGCCGGTAGCCGAAGCGCGCCTTGCGGAGCAGATAGGGCGCGTTCGACATCGACTCCATTCCGCCCGTGACGATCACCTCTGCGTCGCCGGCTCTGATCATCGCGTCGGCGATCTGGACCGCGCGGATCGACGACGCGCACACCTTGTTGATCGTGTCGGCGGGCGTCTCCTTCGGGAGTCCGGCGCCGATCGCGGCCTGCCGCGCGGGCGCCTGGCCGGCGCCGCCCTGGAGCACCTGCCCCATGATCGTGTACTCCGGCTCCCGCGCCTCGAGGCCGATCCGCTCCATTGCGGCGCGGATCACGATCGAGCCGAGCTCGGTCGCCTGGTGACCGGCGAGGCCGCCGCCGAGCTTGCCGAAGGGCGTGCGGACGGCGGAGACGATCACGGCGCGAGACATGACCTGAATCTACCGGGCGTACGTCTCGTCCGGCCGCACCCGCATGACGAACGCGGTCAGGAGCCGGATGCAGGCCTCGAGGTCGGCGAGCTCGGCGATCTCGATCGGCGAGTGCATGTTCCGGAGCGGGATCGAGACGAGCCCCGTCGGAATGCCCTCGCGCGAGGCGAAGGTGACGTCGGCATCCGTGTACGTCTTCATCCCGGTCTCGATCGTGTGCGGGATTCCCTCCTCGCGGGCCGCTTCGACGAGGAGCTCGAGCACACGCGGATTGACGGCGGGGCCGCGGAAGATGGCGGGGCCGCCGCCGAGGACGTGATGCCCGCCGGTACTCGCGTCGTCGCCGGGCACGTCGGTGGCATACGTGACGTCGATCGCGATCGCCACGTCCGGACGGACGGCGTGGGCCGCGGCCTGGGCGCCGAACGCGCCGAGCTCTTCCTGGGCGGCCGCGATCACGGCGACGTTCGCCCCCTCGGCGCGCCGCAGCGTCTCGAGCGCGACGTACACGCCGGCCCGGTCGTCGAGCGACCGCGACGCGACGCGCCCGTTCGCGAGCTCGACCGGCTGCGCGAGAACGACGAGCGGGTCGCCCGGCGAGACGAGCGAGCGCGCCTGCTCCGCGTCCTTCGCGCCGATGTCGACGTAGAGCTGCTTCCAGTCGACCTTCTCGTTGTCCTTGATCCTCCGCGCGATCACGCCCGGGACGACGCCGTTCGACGTCTTGATCTCGACGCGCTGCCCGTAAGCGACGTTCGCGCGCCACCTGCCGAGCTGGTGCACGGCGATCAACGCGTCCTCTCCGATGTGTGCCACCGCGGCGCCGATCACGTCCAGGTGCGCGACGAGCGCGAGCAGCGGCCCGTCGCCGCGCCGGCGCGCGACCAGGTTGCCGACCGAGTCCGTCTCGATCTCGGCCACGTCGCCGACCGCGTCGCGGACCGTGTCGAACGCGAGGTGCTCGTGCCCGGAGGGCCCGTGGGCGCGCAGGAGTGCGTCGAGCATGGCCGGAAGCGGCATTGCGCAGAGTCTAGGGCGGCCGCTACCGTCGCCCGACCGTGAGCATCACGACGGATCTGCTGACGCCGCTCGGCGCGTACCTCCGGCTCCGGGAGGGAGCGTCGGCGAGCTTCCTGCTCGAATCGGTCGAGCAGGGGCGGCTCGGTCGCCACTCCTTCATCGGCTCGGGCACGCGGTTGGTCACGTTCGAGCAGGCGGAGACGCTCGACGTCCCCGTGGTGGGCTTCCTCGCCTACGACCACGTCGCGAAGCTCGAGCCGACGGTGGAGCTCCCCGCCGACGGCCCCGACCTCCCGGAGAGCCGCTTCGTCGTCGCTGAGACCCTCGTCCGCTTCGACCACGGGAGCGGCACCGCCGAGGTCGTCGCCGGCGACGCGGACGCGATCGCCGCGCGGCTCGAAGGGGAGCTTGTGTTTCAGAAACACAATCCCCCCTCGGAGCGCTCAACCATGCGGCGCACGCCCGACCAGGCCACGTACGAAGAGGGCGTGTCCCGGATCCGCGAATACATCCGGGCCGGGGACGCCTTCCAGGTCGTCCTCTCGCAGCGCGCGGAGCGGCCGACGTCCGCCTCCGCGGTCGAGCTCTACCGGGCGCTGCGCCGCGTCAACCCGTCGCCGTACCTCTTCCTGCTCGAGCTGGGCGACGTCTCGCTGGTCGGCTCGAGCCCCGAGACGCTCGTCAAGTGCGAGGACGGGCGGGCCAGCCTCAACCCGATCGCAGGCACCACGCACCCCGGAGAGGGCGACGCCGAGCGCCTGCTCGCCTCCGAGAAGGACCGTGCGGAGCACGTGATGCTCGTCGACCTCGGCCGCAACGACCTCTCGCGGGTCTGCCTACCCGGCAGCGTCGAGGTCGCGCGCTACCTCGAGCCGGAGCGCTTCTCCCATGTGACGCACCTCGTCTCGGAAGTCGTCGGCGAGCTGCGCGCCGACGTGTCGCCGTACGACCTCCTCCGCGCCTGCTTTCCGGCCGGCACGGTCTCCGGGGCACCGAAGGTGCGCGCGATGCAGATCGTCTCGGAGCTCGAGGGGTACCGCCGCGGGCCCTATGCGGGCGCAGTCGGCTACGTCCTGCCGGGCGGAACGATGGACACCTGCATCGCGATCCGGACGATCGTCCTGCGCGACGGCGTCGCCCGGCTGCAGGCGGGCGCGGGCATCGTGGCAGACTCGGATCCGGCCGCCGAGCACCAGGAGTGTCTTTCGAAGCTCGCCGCGCTCGAAGCCGCGATCGACCTGGCGGAGGAGCAACGATGACGGATGACCAGCAGCACGCGATGGCGCGACGCTCGCGGCGCACGGCCGGAGGGGATAGTGCGCAAGCACAGACCCGGAGAGCCGGGTGGCGCGAGCGGCGCGAGCCTTTCGCGGAGCCCGGCTCCGCCGGGTGGGAGCGAAAGGCGGCCAGCGCATGCTGCTGATGCTCGACAACTACGACTCATTCACCTACAACCTCGTCCACCTGTTCGAGGAGCTCGGTGCCGAGGTGCAGGTGTTCCGGAACGACGCGATCACACCCGACGAGGCGGAGGCGCTCGCTCCGAGCCATCTCGTCGTCTCCCCCGGGCCGGGGCGCCCGGAGGACGCGGGCGTCTCCGTCGAGCTGATCCGCCGGCTCGGGCCGACGGTGCCGACCCTCGGCGTGTGCCTCGGGCACCAGGCGATCGTGGCGGCATTCGGCGGCGAGGTCGGACAGGCGAAGGCGCTCCTGCACGGCAAGTCCTCACCGGTCGAGCACGACGGCAAGGGCGTCTTCACGGACCTGCCCAGCGGCTTCGACGCCGGCCGCTACCACTCGCTCGCCGCGCTCCGCGTCCCCGACGACCTCGAGGTGACGGCTCGCACGCCGGACGGCGAGGTGATGGGCGTCCGGCACCGCGCCCTCCCGATCGAGGGCGTGCAGTTCCACCCCGAGTCGGTGCTGACCCCGCTCGGACCGCGACTCGGCCGGAACTTCCTGGAGCGACGGTGATCCAGGAGGCGCTCGCCGACCTCCTGGACGGGAAGGAGCTCGGGCGGTCGCGCAGCCGCGAGGTGATGGGCGAGATCATGCGCGGCGAGGCGACGCAGGCCCAGATCGGCGGCTTCCTCGTCGCGCTCCGCCTCAAGGGCGAGACGGCCGACGAGATCGCCGGCTGCGCCGAGGCGATGCGGGAGCACGTCCTGCCCGTGCGGCCGCAGCGCGACGACCTGGTCGACACCGCCGGCACCGGCGGCGACGGCGCCGGCACGCTCAACATCTCGACGGCGGCCGCGATCGTGGCGGCGGCGGCCGGGGCCGGCGTCGCGAAGCACGGCAATCGCGCCGTCTCGTCGGCGTCCGGCTCGGCGGACGTGCTCGAGGAGCTCGGCTTCCGCCTCGAGCAGCCCCCGGAGCGGATCGCGCAGTCGATCGACGAGCTCGGCTTCGGCTTCATGTTCGCCCCCTCGCACCATCCCGCGATGCGCCACGCGGCGCCCGTCCGCCGCGAGCTCGCCGCGCGTACCGTGTTCAACGTGCTCGGCCCGCTCACGAACCCCGCCGGCGCGCGCGCCCAGGTGATCGGCGTCTACGCGAAGCCGCTCGTGCGCACGATCGCCGACGTGCTCGCGCAGCTCGGAGCACGGCGGGCCTTCGTCGTCCACGGTGCCTACGGAATCGACGAGCTCTCGCCCGCCGGCCCGAACGACGTCTGCGAGGTCGTCGACGGCGACGTCCGCGAGCGAATGATCGACCCGCTCGACCTGGGCGTGGCGCGCTGCGACCCGGACGAGCTGCGCGGCGGCACTCCCGCCGAGAACGCCGCCGCGATCAGGGAGGTGTTCGCGGGAGCGGACGGTGGCCGGCGCGACGCGATCCTGCTCAACGCCGCGGGCGCGATCGCGGCCGCCGGCCATGCTGCGGATCTGCGCGGAGGCGCTCGAGCTCGCGCGAACGGCGATCGATTCCGGCGCTGCGGCGAGCCGCCTGGACGAGCTGGCGAGGTTCACGCATGCGGTTTAGGGACGCACTCGCCGGACCGGGCCTCGGCGCGATCGCCGAGATCAAGCGCCGTTCGCCTTCCCTCGGCGACATCCGCCCGGACGCCGATCCGGCCCGGATCGCCCGCGAGTACGCGCTCGCCGGCGCCGCGGCGGTTTCCGTGCTCGTCGACGAGCGCTTCGGCGGCTCCTGGGACGACCTTCGCGCTGCCCGCACGAGCTCGGGCGTGCCGCTGCTCGCGAAGGGATTCTTCTCGACCGAGGAGCACCTGCGCACCGCGAAGGAGGCGGGGGCCGATGCGGTGCTGATCCTGCTGCGCGACCTCGACGACGCGCAGGTGCGGTCACTGGTCGGGATCGCCGGCGAGCTCGGCCTCGACACCCTCGTCGAGGCGCACGACGCCGACGAGCTCGAGCGCGCCGTGATCCTCGACGCGCCGGTGATCGGCGTCAACGCCCGCGACCTGGCCACGTTCGAGATCGATCGGGCGGCGCAGCTCGAGCTCGTCGCGCGCATCCCGCCCGACCGCGTCGCCGTCGCCGAGAGCGGCATCCGCACGCGCGCCCAGGGTGCCGCCGCCGAGCTGGCGGGCGCGAACGCGATCCTCGTCGGCTCGACCCTGATGCAGGCCCCCGACCCGGCCGCGAAGCTGCGCGAGCTCCTGCAGCGCCCGCTCGTGAAGATCTGCGGGCTGACCCGTGAGGAGGACGTCGCGGTTGCGGCCGAGGCGGGCGCCGATCTCGCCGGCTTCATCCTCGCGCCGGAGAGCCCGCGTGCGACGGCCGATGTGCTTCCCGTCCCCGACGAGCTCCTGGCGGTCGCTGTCTGGGTGGGCGAGGCGGGCACGAGCGGCGCGCCGATCGACCAGGTGCACGAGCGCGAGGAGGGCCGCGTGCGCGGGCGCAACGGCGTCCTCCTCCGCGAGGGCGAGCCGGTCGCCCGCCTCCTCGACCTCCCGTGGGAAGAGGAGGATCCCGAGCACTGGGAGCGGGCCGCGGCCGAGCACGGCCGGATCATGCTGGCCGGCAAGCTCGCCGCCGACAACGTCGCCCAGGCGATCCAACGCGTGCGGCCGTGGGCGGTCGACGCCGCCTCGCGGCTGGAGTCGGCCCCGGGGATCAAGGACGCGGAGAAGGTGCGCGCGTTCGTCGAGGCCTCCCGTGCCTGACACGTACGGCGCCTACGGCGGGCGGTACGTGCCGGAGACGCTCGTTCCCGCGCTCGACGAGCTGACCGCGGCGTGGGAGGACGCGCTCGCGGACCAGCGCTTCCGCGCCGAGCTCGACGCGCTCGCGAGCTCGTACGCCGGCCGGCCGACGCCGCTGACGCGCGCCGAGCGGTTCGCGCCGGACAAGCGCCTCTACCTCAAGCGGGAAGACCTCCTCCACACCGGGGCGCACAAGCTGAACAACGCGCTCGGTCAGGCGGTGCTCGCGCGGCGGCTCGGCAAGCAGCGGATCGTGGCCGAGACGGGCGCCGGCCAGCACGGAGTCGCGGCCGCGACCGTCTGCGCGCGCTTCGGGCTCGACTGCGTCGTCTACATGGGCTCCGAGGACATGCGCCGGCAGCGGCCGAACGTCGAGCGGATGGGACTGCTCGGCGCTGAGGTCCGGCCGGTCGAGTTCGGGACTCGGACGCTGAAGGAGGCGACGAGCGAGGCGATCCGCGACTGGATCACCAACGTCGAGTCGACCCACTATCTGATCGGCTCGTGCGTCGGCCCCGCGCCCTACCCGGCAATCGTGCGCGAGCTCCAGGCCGTGATCGGCCGCGAGGCGCGTGCGCAGGTGCTCGAGGCCGAGGGACGGCTGCCCGACGCCGTCGTCGCCTGCGTCGGTGGGGGATCGAATGCGATCGGGATGTTCGCCGGCTTCCTCGACGACGAGGAGGTCGAGCTCGTCGGCGTCGAGGCCGCGGGCGCGGCCAGCCTCGGGACCGGCCGCGTGGGCGTGCTCCACGGATCCCGATCGTCCGTGCTCGCCGACGAGGACGGGCAGATCGCCGACGCGCACTCGATCTCGGCCGGGCTCGACTACCCCGGCGTCGGCCCCGAGCATGCGCATCTGCGCGACACCGGCCGCGCCCGCTACGTCGGCACGACCGACGAGGAGGCGCTCGACGCCTTCCGCCGGCTGACCCGAGCCGAGGGCATCATCCCGGCGCTGGAGCCGGCGCACGCGCTGGCCCGCGTCGCGGACCTCGACGCGGAGCTCGTCGTCGTCTGCCTCTCGGGCCGCGGCGACAAGGACCTCGCCGAGGTCCTCGGCCGCGGCGAATGAGCAAGACGCTCGTCATCTACCTGATGGCCGGACCGGACACGCCCGAGCTCGCCGAGGCGGCGGTCGAGGGCGGCGCGGACATCGTCGAGCTCGGCTTCCCGTTCTCCGACCCGCTCGCCGACGGGCCCGTGATCCGCCGTGCGGCCGAGAAGGCGCTCGCCCAGGGAATGAGAACGAGAGCCTGTCTCGACTGCCTCGCCGCGGTCCGGGAACGCGTCGACGTCCCACTGGTGCCGATGACGTACTCGTCGCTGCTCGAGGCATACGGCTGGGAGCGCTTCGCCGACGACGCCCGCTCGGCCGGCGCGTCGAGCCTGATCGTCGCCGACCTCCCGGCGGGCGACCGCCCGGGGCTGCGCCGGGTCCAGCTCGTCGCGCCGACCTCGACCGACGAGCGCCTCCGCCTCGCCGGCGAGCAGACCGACGGCTGGCTCTACCTCGTCACCGTCACGGGGACGACGGGAGCGCGCGCCGGCGTCTCCGCGGCGTTGGCAGGGCTGGCCGACCGCGCTCGCCGCGCCGCACCCGGGGTGCCGATCTACGCCGGCTTCGGGATCTCGACACCGGCCGATGCCGCCGCGGCCGCAGAGCTCACGGACGGCGTCGTCGTCGGCTCGCGTGCGCTCGAAGCGGCCGAGGAGGGGCCTGGGGCGCTGCGGGACCTCGTGCGCTCGCTCCGGGACCGGGTCGACTCGGCCTAGCGACCGGTCCTACCCCGAATCGGCTACCGGAGGCGCGCCCGCCGGGTGATCCGCGGCACGCGGTTCGGGGGATTCAGGCACCGCCAACTCGCGTCAAACTTTCCGACAATCGACGCATGCGCAGCGATGCGCGTGCCACCCCCGCCGCCGTCAGAGAGGAACTAATGGGAACCATCGAGCCGCAGGCTCCTTCCAAGCGTGTTCGGATCGTGCTCTGCTCTGCAACGCTCGCGGTCGCCGCGATCGTGCCGGGTGCCGGCTTCGCCGCCGACTGGTCGTCGGGCGTGGCGAAGCCCACCGCCGACTGGTCGTCCGGCGTCAAGAGGCCGGCCGCCGACTGGTCGTCCGGCAAGCGGGCCCCGAAGGCCGACTGGAGCTCGCGCTTCAAGGCGAGCGCCCTCCGCTAGGCCATCCCGACGGGGGAGCTCGGCTCCCCGATTCGACGTATGCCGGCGGTACCCCGATCGGGGTACCGCCGTCCCCTTCTCCTGCCGATTTGACAGGAGGCACGCCCGCAGCGACTGCGGTGCCCTTTACCTTGACGAGGTGCGGCAGATGAGCAGCGTCCCAGCAGTGGCAGCAGAGGCCGGTTGGCAGTCCCGCCGGGTGCGCAGCCTGCCCCACGCCGCGGCCGTCTACGTGGCCGCCGTCTGCCTCGCCGCCGGTGCCGCCGCGGGCGCGGCCGTGCTCGTCCACGAGCCGTCCGCCCCCGAGTGGACGGCCTTCGCGCTGCTCTTGCCGCTCGCGGCCGCGGCGCCGTTCTTCCGCGTCGCAGTCGGCCGCAACTACAGCCTCCACACCGGCCCCGCTTTCATCGTCGCGGGCGCGCTCGTCCTGGACCCCCTGATGCTGCTCGGCCTCGTCGCGGCCCTGCACGTGTCGCAACTCCTCCGCGAGCGCTACCCGTGGTACATCCACTGCTTCAACATCGCCAACTCCGTCCTCAGCGCTCTGGCCGCCTGGCTCGCCGTCGCAGCGGTCGGCGGCGGCGAGGATCTCCGCTTCGCCGCCTCCGGCCTGGCCGCGGCGGTCTCGTACGTGCTCGTCAACCACGCGCTCCTCGCCGTCATGCTCCGCCTCGGGCGCGGCCACGGCTTCCGGGCAAGCGGCCTCTTCTCCCCCTCCGGGCTCGCGATCGAGCTCGTGGTCGCCGGCCTCGGCGTCGCGCTCGGAGCGTTCGCGAACTTCAACCCGTGGCTCCTGCCGGCGCTCGTCGCGCCGCTCCTGCTCGCGCACCGGTCGTTCTCGACGCTGGCGCGCCTGCGCGAGAGCGAGGAGCGCTTCCGGACGATGTTCGAGTCGGCGCCGACCGCGGTGATGATGCTCGGCGTCGACGGCAACGTCGTCGCGATGAACCGGTCGTGCGAGGTCCTGCTCGGCTACAAGGAGAGCGAGCTCCTCGGCTCGACCACGCCCATGCTGCGCCACCCGGACGAGGCGGAGGAGATCGGCCGGCAGCTGGCGGAGCTGATCCGCGGCGAGCGGGATGCCTTCCGCCGCGAGGCCCGCTACATCCGCAAGGACGGCGGCGTCGTCGTGATCCAACTCGCTGTGGCACTCGCCCGCGACGCGGACGGCAACCCGGACTACGTGATCGCGATGGCCGAGGACGTGACGGAGCAGAAGCAGCTCGCGGAGCAGCTGCGCCAGAGCCAGAAGCTGGAGGCGATCGGACGCCTCGCCGGCGGCGTCGCCCACGACTTCAACAACATGCTCACGGCGATCGGCGGCTACACGGTCCTGGCGCTCGAGCAGGCGCCTGCAGGCTCACCGCTCGAGGGCGACCTCGACGAGATCCGCAAGGCGACAGACCGCGCCGCGCTGCTGACACGGCAGCTGCTCGCGTTCAGCCGCAAGCAGGTGCTGATGCCCGAGCTGCTGAACCTGAACGGCGTCGTGCTGGAGCTCGAGACCATGCTCCGGCCGCTGATCGGCGAGGACATCTCGCTGACGACGCAGCTCGATCCGGCGCTCGGCCCGATCGAGGCCGACCCCGGCCAGCTGCACCAGGTCGTGATGAACCTCGTCGTGAACGCGAAGGACGCAATGCCGGCGGGCGGGAGCATCTCGATCGTGACCGCCAATGCCGAGGTCGGCGAGAACGAGGAAGGGATCGAGCCCGGCCGCTACGTCACGCTCGCCGTCCGCGACGACGGCGAGGGGATCGAGGAGGCGACACTGGGGCAGATCTTCGAGCCCTTCTTCACGACCAAGGACTCGGGGAAGGGCACCGGCCTGGGCCTTGCGACCGTCTACGGGATCGTCAAGCAGAGCGGCGGTTACGTCGCGGTCGACAGCGAGCTCGGCGTCGGTTCCGCCTTCACGATCTATCTCCGCCGCGCCGACGGGGTCGTCCAGCAGCACGAGCCGGAGGCGGTGTCGGCGCCGGCGGTCGCGGTCGCCGCCCAACATGCCCCCGACGCGACGCGGGTGCTCGTCGTCGAGGACGAGAAGGTGATCCGCGGACTGGTCGACCAGGTGCTCCGCGCCGAGGGTTACGAGGTGCTTCTGGCCGCCGGCGGCGACGAGGCGATCGAGCTCGCAGGGCGCACGCACGTCGACGTCCTGCTCACCGACCTGACCATGCCGGGCATCGGCGGCCACGAGCTCGCCGAGCGGCTGCGAGTCGACACTCCGGCGCTGAAGGTGATGTTCATGTCCGGGTACGCCGAGTTCTCGGCCGCGTCACTGCCGCCGGCGACGGCGTTCCTCGAGAAGCCGTTCACGTTCTCGCTGCTGAGCCAGCGGATGCGCGACTTGATCGCCGCCAAGGTCTAGTGAGTTTCGCGTCGCATGGTTGACCCTGAAGGGTCGCTTCGCTCCCGGCTGCAGCACAGCGATACCTTGTGCCGATGAGCGAGTCGCTGCGGGGACAGCTGCTGGTCGCGGCACCGATTCTCAGTGATCCGAACTTCCACCGCACCGTCGTCCTCCTGGCCGAGCACGGCGACGAGGGCGCAATGGGCCTCGTCCTCAACCGGCCCACCGAGACCTCCGTCGGCGAGGCGGTTCCGGAGCTGGCCCCGATCGCGGGCGAAGGGGAGCCGCTCTTCGTCGGCGGGCCTGTCTCGACCGGATCGGTGCTGGCCGTTGCCGAGCTCGACGACCCCGACGACGCCTCGGAGATCCTCTTCGGCTCGATCGGCTTCGTCCAGGAGCCCGGAGTACCGGTCGTCCGCGGCCGCATCTTCCTCGGCTACGCCGGCTGGACCGCCGGCCAGCTCGAGAGCGAGCTCGAGGAGGAGTCGTGGCTCGTTCTCCCCGCCGAGCCCGACGACCTCTTCAGCGACGACCCGGACGGCCTCTGGAGCACGGTTCTCCGCCGCCAGGGCGGCCCGTACGCCCTGCTCTCGCTGATGCCGCCGGACCCCACGCTGAACTGAATCTGCCGTCGCATGATCGAGATCCGCACGAGCGGATCTCGATCGCGCAAACCCCTTGAAGCGCCGCTTCGCGGCGGTCTTGATCTCGCCTTGACGGAGGCGTGATTGACTGCCGGTGGGCACCCGACGGAAGGAGGCCCATGGAAGAGGCACCGAAGACACGTCGTTACCCGCTGCTCGTCGCGCTCGCAGGAGTGATCCTGCTGGCGGCGATCTGGGCGACGATGGCGGTCGCGGGAGGCTCCTCATCGGCTGAGAAGCCGACGGCGAAGGCTCCGGCGGCCAAGTCCCAGACCTCGAAGGCGCAGGGCGGATACGCCGGGTTCTCCGGCGACCACGACTGCCCCAACGAGGACGAGGGAGCGTCGAACGACCTCTGACAGGCGGAGCCCGGCTCCGGCCGGGCTCCGTTCTACAGCCGCTCGCCGCGTTCCCGCCTCCTTCGCCGTGGGTATCGTCGTCGCGTGTTCGACCACGTCACGATCCGCGTCTCAGATCGTCCTACCGCGGAGCGGTTCTACGAGACAGTGCTCCGGACGCTCGGGATCGAGCAGACGTACGGGGGCGACGACTTTGCCGAATGGGACGACTTCTCGCTCGGGCAGGCCGACGGCGGGAACGCGCCCACGCGCCGGCTGCACATCGGCTTCGCCGCGCCGTCACGGGAGCACGTCGACGAGTTCTGGCGGGCCGGAACGGCCGCCGGCTACGAAAGCGACGGCGAGCCCGGCCTGCGGCCGCAGTACAGCGACGACTACTACGGCGCCTTCCTGCTCGACCCGGACGGGAACAGCGTCGAGGCCGTCCACCACGGCTCACTGCGCGACGGGGGCAACGTCGACCACCTCTGGATCCGCGTCTCCGACGTCGAGGCGGCGACCCGCTTCTACGAGACCGTCGGTCCGGCGGCGGGCTTCCGCGTCGGCAGCGAGTCGGCCGAGCGGACGCAGTTCGCCTGCGTCAGCGGCTCCTTCTCCGTCGTCGCAGGCGAGCAGCCGACCGAGAACGTCCATCTCGCCTTCACAGCCACCGACGACGAGACGGTCGACCGCTTCCACCGCGAGGCGACGGCGGCGGGGTACCACGACAACGGCGCGCCGGGCGAGCGCGCGGTCTACCACGAGGGCTACTACGCGGCGTTCGTGCTCGACCCGGATGGCAACAACGTCGAGGTGGTGAACCACAACCGGTGAGACCCCGGCTCACCCACGAGGGCGCGAAGCGTCGCGGCGAGCGGGAGCGTCGGGCGGGGCTCGACCCCGAGGACGAGGCTGCGCGCTGGCTCGAGGAGCACGACCCACCGCCGTCGCCTCCGGCCTCGAAGTCGAAGTTCAAGTCGACCGAGCTGCATCGCTGGCGACAACGGCAGCAGCGCGGCGAGCCCTAGCGCGGCAGGGGCAGCGTCGGAGCGTCGGGCACGTCGTCGCCGAGAGCGACGCCGCGGGGGATCTCGCCCCATTCGGGTCGGCGGCCGACGAGCACCAGCAGCATCGCCCAGATCCGCCACAGCATCGTCAGCGGCCGGTACCAGAACAGCTCGAGGAGGCTCCAGAGCCCGAGCAGGAGCAGATCGCGCGACCGGTAGCGCCTGAACCCCACCTCCTCGACGAGCAGCGCGCCGGCTGTCTGGATCTGGACGAGGAGGAGCGCGACGAACGCGAACGACGCACCCAGCCACCAACTCGTGCCTCCGACCAGGAGCAGGCCGATCACCAGGAGGTAGCCGAGGAGCTCGAGTGCGGGCGCGATCGCCTCGAAGAAGACCGCATACGGCATCGCGAGCGTGCCGGCCGCTCCGTAGCCGCGTCCCAGCATCGCCCGGTGCAGCCGGACATTGTCGAGCAGGCCGACATGCCAGCGGATCCGCTGCGTACGCAGCGACCGGAGCGTCGTGGGCGCCTCGGTCCAGCAGACGGCGTCCGGGGCAAACGCAACGCGGAGCTCGGGTCGGGCGTGCCTCAGGCGATGGTGGAGCCGCATCGTCAACTCCATGTCCTCTCCGAGCGTCTGCCCCGAGAGGCCGCCGCTCTCGAGCAGCAGGTCGCGCCGGAAGACCCCGAAGGCGCCACTGATGATCAGGAGCGCGTTCAGCCTGGCCCAGGCGATGCGTGCGCCCAGGAAGCTGCGCAGGTACTCGACCGTCTGTGTCGCTTCGATCCCGCCGACGCGGACACGCGGCTCGACGAGGCGCTTGTCGACGAAGCGGCCGCCGTTCGCGATCCGGACGATTCCTCCGCAGGCGACGACGCGGCTCGGGTCAGCGGTGAACGGGGCGACGGCGAGCGCGATCGCATCGGGTTCGAGCAGCGTGTCCGCATCGGTCACGGCGATCAGGTCGAACCGGGCGATCGCGATCCCGGCGTTGATCGCATCCGACCGGCCCCCGTTCGCCTTGCTGAGGACGCGCAGCCTCGGGTCGCGCCTAGAGATCGACAGCCGTTGCAGCGGCGCCGTCTCCAGGCCGAGGCCGCCGCCGATCGGCAGCTCGACCAGGTCGTACGCGGCCTCCAACGCTGCGACCGTCCCGTCGGTCGAGCCGTCGTCGACGACCACGACGCACAAACGCTCGTACGTGCCGGCGAGGATGCCGCGGACGCTCGCGACGATGACCCGCTCCTCGTTGTAGGCGGGAACGACGACGGTCACGGACGGCTGCAGGGGCGCCGGCGTCCACGCTCCGGCTGCCACGCGGGCGCGGCGGTCTCGCGCCACCGCAGACGTTTCGGTGAGCGAGAGCGCGAGCAGTGCCAGCGTCGTCACGTTGTAGGCGACCACGTACAGAAAGACCACGAACAGGACGAGCTCGAGCGCTGCGGTCACAGCGCTCCTATCTCCGCCAGGGTGCGGGCCGTCCGCACGGGCCAGACGTTCTCGCGCTCGAGCACCCTGGCGGCCGCCGCACCGGCCCGGGGCTGCCGGGCGAGCAGCACGAGCGCCTCGGCCGCCCGGAGCTCGACCTCGCGCTCACCGTCCCGCAGCGCACCGGCGGCGGCGGCGACCGCAGCCGGATCGTCGTAGGTCGCGAGCGCCCGGACCGCCGCACGTCTGACCGCAGGCTGGGCGTCGGTCACCGCCGCGATCAGCCCCGGGGGCGCCGGTCCTGCCCCCGACTGGGCGAGCGCGTCGGCCGCAGCCACCCGGACCGCATGCTCCCCGTCCCCGAGCGCGCGCTCGATCAGCGCCGACGACGCCTTGTCGGTCGCTGCCAGCCCGAAGCAGGCGGTCGCACGAGTGCTCGGGTCCGGCGAGTCGATCGCCTCCGCGAAGACCGCGGCGGCAGCCGGACCGAACTCGACGAGCGCTGCGTAGACGATTCCCGGCCGGACGGCCGAACCGGTCAGGTAGAGCTGACTCAGGGAAGGCAGTGCGGCCGGGTCGCCGATCGCGCCGAGCGCCTCGACCGCCGCCTCGCGCACATGGTGATTCCGGTCGCGGAGGCGCTCTTCGAGGAGGGGCAGCGCTTCCGGCGCCCGCGCAGCGCCGAGGGCGGCGCAGGCGAACGACCGACGCCAGGCAGGACGCGCCCGCGCCGACTC
Source organism: uncultured Gaiellaceae bacterium (assembly GCA_963730405.1). GTDB lineage: Bacteria > Actinomycetota > Thermoleophilia > Gaiellales > Gaiellaceae > Gaiellasilicea. Next base: position 57,256 of record CAVSRW010000016.1, read on the forward strand.
GAGCGCGACCTCGATCACGCCGGCGTCCCGAAGCAGCTCGAGGATCTCGTCGTGCTGCCCGTCGGTCGTTTGTGTGAGGTGGTCGATCAGCAGGACGGCCGCAATCGGCCGGCTCAGCCGGTCGAGCTGCGTGACCGCCTCGCGCAGCCGCTGCCGCTCGGCCGGGGAGGCATCTGGCCGGATGGCGGCGACGATGGGCGCCAAGCGGTCTCGGACGCGCTTTGCGCGCGCCTCCTGCACCGCCAGGTGGAGCCGGCGCAAGAACACGAACACGACGACGGCGACGTTGAGGACGAGCAGAGCCGCCGCGGTCAGGGCCGCGAGCTCGCCGACGCCCGTCGGGCCGCTCATGATCCGGCGGTCGTACCGGTCATTTCACCTCGCTTGACGACGTTTCGACCCTAGGGCATCGCCGCAGCGGGCGTCCATTGGCTTCAGGCAGCGCCGGCGCGACGGCCGACCTCCTCGCGCACGATCGGCGCCACCTTCGTCCCGAACAGCTCGATCGCGCGCATCGTCTGCTCGTGCGGCAGCGAGCCGACGGTGAACTGGATCAGGAAGCGGTCGTGGCGGAAGAGCTCGTGCTGGTACAGGATCTTCGCCGCGACGTCCTCCGGGCTGCCGACGACGGTCGCGCCGCGCAGCGTGCGCCCCGCGTCGTAGTCCTGGCGCTGCAGCGGCCGCCAGCCGCGCTCGGCGCCGATCCGATCCATCATCGTCTTCAGCGGGACGAAGTAGTCCTCGGCTGCCTGCTCGGACGTCTCGCCGACGAACCCGTGCGAGTTGATGCTGAGCTCCGGCGGCGGGTCGTGGCCGTGCTCGATCGCCGCACGGCGGTGGATCTCGGCGAACGGGACGAAGCGCTCCGGAAGGCCGCCGATGATCGCGAGCGCCATCGGCAGGCCGAGAGCGCCGGCACGGTACGCGGACTCGGGCGAGCCGCCCACCGCGACCCACACCGGCAGCGGGTCCTGCACAGGTCGCGGGTAGACGCCGAGGACCTCTCGCCTGAGCTCGAGCAGGCGCAGCAGCTTCTCCTCGAAGAGTCGGTCGTAGTCGGCGAGGTCGTAGCCGAAGAGCGGGAACGACTCGATGAAGGAGCCGCGGCCGGCCATGATCTCGGCGCGGCCACCGGAGATCAGGTCGAGCGTGGCGAACTGCTGGAAGACCCGGATCGGATCGTCCGAGCTGAGCACGGTCACCGCGCTCGTGAGCCGGATGTTCTTCGTCAGCGGCGCGGCGGCAGCGAGCACGATGGCGGGAGCCGAGACGACGAAGTCCGGCCGGTGGTGCTCGCCGACGCCGAAGACGTCGAGCCCGACCTCGTCGGCCAGCTTGATCTCGTCCAGCAGGTTGCGCAGCCGCTCCGCCTGGCTGATCATCGCGCCGCTGCCAGGGTCCGGGGTCAGCTCGGCGAAGGTATAGACACCGAGCTCCACGACGCCGATGGTTGCAGTTTTCACCCCGCCCCGATCGGGCACGCGTGGCGCACTCGACCGAAGGAGGCGACGATGCTGACACTGACGGAATCGGCGAAGGAGATGGTCCGGGACATGGTCTCGGCCGAGGACGCTCCCGAGGGCAGCGGGCTGCGAATCGCCGCCGCGCAGGACGAGGGTGGCGGGCCGGCGCTCTCGCTCGAGCTCGCGACCGAGCCCGCCGAGGGCGACCAGGTCCTCGACGACGACGGCACGCGGGTCTTCCTCGAGCCCGAAGCCGCCTCGCTGCTCGACGACAAGATCCTCGACGCCGAGCCCCATGGCGACCACTACCACTTCAGGCTCGACGACCAGAGCGGCGCCCAGGACGACGGCGCGGCCTGAGCCGCGCTAGTTGATCAGCTTGCGCGTCATCGCATAGATCGCGAGCCGCCACATCAGGACGCCGAAGAGCAGGAGCGCGCCGACACTCGCAACGTCGGCCCAGCCCTCCCAACCGAAGACGGCGTGCCGGACGAGCTCGACGGAGTGATGCAGTGGGTTCAGCTTCGCGAGCGTCTGGACCCACTCCGGCAGCCCGTCGAGCGGGAAGAACGTCCCGGCGACGAGGAAGAGCGGCGTCAGGACCGCGCTGACGATGTAGCTGAAGTTGTCGATCGACTTCGCGAAGCCGGCGGTCATGATCCCGAAGCAGGCCCAGCCGTAGCCCGAGATGAAGCAGATGAAGGGCACGGCGAGCATCCCCCACGCCGGGTCGAGCCCGAAGAACATCGCCACGATCATCGGCACGCAGCCGTAGACGCCGGCCCGCGCCGCCATCCAGAGCGCCTCGGCGGTCACGAGCTCCTCGGTGTCGACGGGGGCGGCGAGGATCGCGTCGTACGTGCGCTGGAACGCGTACTTGACGTACGTCCCGAACATCGCCGGGAAGGCGCTCGAGAAGAGCACCGCCGTCGCGACGGTGCCCGTGCCGACGAACTCGACGTAGTCGTAGCCGCCGACCGTGCTGACGAGCGAGCCGAAGCCGAAGCCGAACGCGAGCAGGTAGAGCGTCGGCTCGACCGTCGAGGAGAACGCGCTCGCGCGCCAGTACGACGAGTAGTTGACGAGCTCGCGGACGAGCACGCCCGTCAGCGCCGAGCGCTCGAGCCGCCCGAGGCGGCGACGCGGGGCCGCGGTCGCCATCAGCCGATCTCCTCGCCGGTCAGGAGGACGAAGACGTCCTCGAGGTTCGCCGGCCGGCGCTCGCCGTCGGCCTCGAAGCCGTTGCCGGACGTGTAGCCGAGGATCGAGATGCTCGTCCCGGTCCGGCGCGTCCGCAGGCCGGCCGCGCCGGCGTCGGCCTCGACCTCGGCGAGCCGAGCCGGCGGCCCGTAGACCTCGAGCACTTCGCGACCGGCATGCTCGACGACGAGCTCGGCGGGCGGCCCGGATGCGACCGCCTTGCCGTGCGACATGATCATCACGGTGTCGGCGAGCCGCTGCGCCTCCTCGATGTAGTGCGTCGACATCAGGATCGTCGTCCCCTCGCTCCTGAGCGCGTCGATCAGCGCCCACAGCTCCTGGCGCACCTGCGGGTCGAGCCCGACGGTCGGCTCGTCGAGGAGGATGAGCCGCGGCCGGTGCACGAGCGCCCGCGCGATCAGCAGCCGCCGGCGCATCCCGCCCGAGAGCTTGTCGACGCGATCGTCTCGCCGGTCGACGAGCCTCGCCATCTCGAGCGCCCGCTCGATCGCCGCCGGCCGCTCGGCCCGCGGGATGCGGTAGAGGTGCGAGAACACGAGCAGGTTCTGCTGGACGGTGAGGGTGACGTCGAGGTTGTCGAGCTGCGGCGCGAGCCCGAGCTCGGCGCGGGCCTGCTTCGACTCCTCCGGGAGGCGAAAGCCGAGCACCTCGAGCTCGCCGCCGTCCGGGATCGCCTGCGCGGTCAGGAGCCGCATCGTCGTCGACTTGCCGGCGCCGTTCGGGCCCAGCAATCCGACGCAGGTGCCCTCGGGCACGTCGAGATCGAGGCCGTCGACGGCCGTGATCTCGCCGTACCGCTTCACGGCGCCCCGCAGCTTGATCGCCAGCCCGCTCACGTCTACGGGCCGGCGAGCACCGCGAGCGTGTTGCCGGCGGGATCCTTGAACCACGCGATCGCCGGGCCGCCGTCGGGATCGCGCATGATCCCCTTCTCGTCGGTCGCGATGTCCCCCTCGTACTGCTCGAACGTGATGCCCGTTTCCGTGAGGCGGTCGACGGCGGCATCGATGTCGTCGACGAGGAAGTTCAGCACCGTGTGCGTCGCGGGCACATGATCGTCCTTCGGATAGACGACGACCTCGCCGCCGCCGCCGAGATGAAGCGCGAGACCGCCCATCTGCTCCTCGACCTCGAGGCCGAGCGTGTCGCTGTAGAACCGCTTCGCGGCCGGGATGTCGTCGGCGGAGAAGCTGGAGAAGGTGCGGTTGTCCTTGAGCACGTGGAGCTCCTTTCGCGTTGGGTCAGGCGGCGTGGAGCGCTTCCTCGGCGCCGTGTGCCGGCGCCCGGACGTCGCGCATGAACACGGCCGCGACGACGCCCGCGGCGACGGCGAAGAGCGTGCCGACCATGAACGCCGTGTGGTAGCCGTCGGTGAGGGCTTCGAGCGAGGTGTCGTCGCCCGTGACCGCGGCCGCGACGCTCGCCAGCACGGCGAGGCCGAGCGCGCCGCCCATCATGAAGGACGTGTTGACCACGCCGGACGCCAGACCGGCCTCCTCCGGCTTGACGTCGCTCATCGCGGCCAGCAGCAGCGGGTTCATCGCCATCCCGATCCCGATCCCGAGGATGACCATGCCGGGGAGCACGTCTGCCGTGAAGCTCGCACCGACCGGGGCGCGCGCGAAGAGCGCGAGTCCGAGCGCGACGAACCCCATCCCGACCACGAGCGGCAGCCGCGTCCCGTAGCGCATCACGAGCTTGGCCGAGAGGCCGATCGAGAAGGCACCCATGATCAGGTTGGCCGGCAGGAACGCGAGGCCGACCTCGAGCGGGCTGTAGCCGAGCACGAGCTGCAGGTAGAGCGCCGAGAGGAAGAACATCGCGAACATCGCCGCCGACCAGAGGATCCCGACGATGTTCGAGGTGGCGACGCTGCGGAGCTTGAGGATCCCGAGCGGCATCAGCGGCGCCTGGACGCGCGACTCGAGCACGAAGAACGCGGCGATCCCCACCGCCGCCATGGCCAGCAGCCCGAGCGTCTGCACCGAGGTCCAGCCCTGCTCGTTGCCGTTGACGATCGCGTAGACGGCGAGCATCAGCGAGCCGGTGACGAGGACTGCGCCGGTGACGTCGAGCCTGCCCTGCGCAGCCAGCGCGCTCCCGCCCGGGAGCAGCAGCAGGCAGGCGGCGATCACGCCGATCCCGATCGGGATGTTGACGAGGAAGATCCAGTGCCAGTTCAGCAGGTCGGTGAGGACACCGCCCGCGAGGACCCCGATCGAGCCGCCGCCGGCGGCGACGAAGCCGATCACGCCCATCGCCTTCGCCCGCTCGCCCGGCTCGGTGAACAGGGTCATGATCAGCGAGAGCGCGACCGCGGCGACGACGGCGCCGCCGATCCCCTGGATCGCCCGGGCACCGACGAGCATCTCCTGCGAGGTCGCGAGCCCGCACGCCAGCGAGGCGAGCGTGAAGAGGCCGACGCCCAGCACGAACATCCGCCGGTGGCCGTAGAGGTCTCCGAGTCGGCCGGCGAGGAGCATGAAGCCGCCGAAGGTGAGCGTGTACGCGTTCAGCACCCAGGCCAGCGACGACTCCGAGAAGCCGAGATCCTCGCGGATCGACGGCAGGGCGACGTTCACGATCGAGACGTCGAGCACGATCAGCAGGTCGCCGAGGCACAGCACGATCAGTGCGAGCCACTTCTTGCGGGTGTCGTCGATGGTCATCCGGTCCTCCTTCTCACGATTGCGTTCTACCGTTTCGACCGTGGGTCACCGCGAAACTCATCGGTCGCCGCGCCGATGAGTTTCCGGGCCGAAAGTTGTCCTAATTCCCGTGGACTTCACGATCTGGGGCCCGATTGCCCGGGACGACCTGCCCGGGCTGTGCGACCGCGTCTGCGCGCTCCTGAGCGCGAACGGCAGCGGCGACGTCCGCTGCGACGTCGCCGGCGTCGAGGCGGACGCCGTGACGGTCGACGCCCTGGCGCGCCTCCAGCTGGCCGCGCGGCGTCAAGGGTGCCGGATCCACCTCCGCAACGCCTCGAGCGACCTGGTCGAGCTCGTCGCGTTCATGGGCCTCCGCGACGTGTTGCCGAGCTGAGCTAGTCGTCCAGCTGCAGCGGGAGCCCGAAGAGCGGGAAGAGCGTCTCGGTATCGAGGAAGAAGCTGAACTCGACGATCTTGCCGTCCTCGATCTCGAGCACCTGGAGTGCCCACGGCTCGTAGCCGTCACCGCTCTCGCTCGGCTTGTACTGGCCGAACGCGGGCGACCCGTTCGCCGCCACGGTCGGGACCACCCGCGAGCCCTCGCAGCCGATGCCGGGCCCGAACCACCAGGTGAAGATGTCGTCGCGGCCGCGCAGCCAGAGGTCGAAAGGCGGCATCGACTGGGTCGCGTCCTCGTGGATCAGCGACGTCAACGCCTCCATGTCGTAGCGCTGGAAGGCGTCGACGTAGCGCGCGAGCAGGTCGGCGTCGGCGCCCTCGAGCGGCGTCGCCTCGGCGGAGACCTCGTTCGCCTCCAGCGTCGCCCGCGCGCGCTGGAGGGCGCTGTTCACCGAGGCGACGCTCGTCTCGAGCAGCTCGGCGACCTCGCTCGCCTGCCAGCGCAGCACCTCGCAGAGGATCAGGCAGGCGCGTTGGCGCGGCGGCAGGTGCTGGAGCGCGGCGACGAAGGCGAGCCGGATCGTCTCCTTGGCGACCGTCGCCTCGGCGGGGTCCGGGGTCGGCTGCAGCCAGGTCACCTCGCCGGGGACGCGCAGGTTCTCGACGATCGGCTCGCCGGCCGGCCCGAGGTCCATCGGACGGGCGCGCCGCTCGCGGCCGTTCAGCATGTCGAGGCAGACGTTGGTCGCGATCCGGTAGAGCCACGAGCGCAGAGCTGCCCGTCCCTCGAAGCGCTCGTAGCCGCGCCAGGCGCGGATGAACGTCTCCTGGACGGCGTCCTCGGCCTCGAAGGGCGAGGCGAGCATCCGGTAGCAGTACGCGGTCAGTTCCTTGCGGTGCTGCTCGAGCTCGTGTTCGAGCTCACTCGCCGCGGGAGGGGCCGTGCGCGTCGACTCCTGCATGCAGGTCATCGTACGTACGACGGCCCCCGGCGGCGTCATTCATCGCAGCTCGCGGTCGAAGAAGCCGACCACCCGACGCTCGTACTCGGCCGGCTCGGTCGTGATCCCGGCGATGTGCTGGCCGTTCGGGACCTCCCAGAGCTGCTTCGGCTCGCGAGCGGCTGCGTAGTAGGCCTGGTTCGGCTTCGTCTCGGTGCCGCCCTGGCCGTTCTCGCCGTAGACGAAGAACGTTGCGGTCGAGGCGATCCTGCCGACCTCGTCCTTCAACGGGCGCGGAGGCAACGTGCTCGTGAACAGTGCCGTCGCGGCCGTCACCGGCGCGTAGCCCATGATCGCGTCCCGCGTGCTCACGTTGTCGAGCTGGTCGCGAACCGACTGCCCGCTGGCGCCTTCGGACACGATCGCCTTGAACGCGTCGGAGTGGGCCGCGGCGTGGATCAGCATCTCACCGCCGACCGACAGCCCGATCGCCCCGATCCGCTGCGGGTCGACGTCGGGACGGCTGCGGAGATACGCGGCCGCCGCGTGCAGGTCGCGGTCGCCGACCCAGCCGAACGTGTTCGGGTCGCCCTCGCTCGCGCCCTCGCCGCGCCGGTCGAAGAGGAGGACGCCGTAGCCGTTGGCGACGAGCATGCGCGCGTGCTTCTGGGGGCCGGAGCGGCCCGGAAAGGCGATTACCGTGGCGCCGTTCTGCGATGGGACGAACCAGCCCTCGAGCCGGAGGCCGTCGCTCGTCGTGAAGGAGACGTCTTCAGGAGTCGCACCGAGGTTCGGCGTCGGCACCACGGCTCGCGCCGTGTGCGTGACGACGTAGGCGATCGAGGTCGGGAACAGGACGAAACCGGTCAGCAGGACAACACCTGCGACGGCAAGGCCGCGACGCGTGTAGCGGCGGCGACGGCTGTCGCCGCTGCGGCGGTTCCGCCAGAGCGTCCCGACGCCGATGCCGAGCAGGACGAAGCCGGCGAGGAGCGACAGGAAGCCGGTGAAGTCGTCGCCGGAGGGCGAGTCCGCGGCGGTGTAGTAGATCGCCTCCGTGCTCGCGAGGACACCGAGGAAGCCGGCCAGCAGCGCGATCGCGGCCCGCGCGCCGGGGCGGACGCGGCGATACGCCCAGGCGCCGGCGGCCACGAGCGCGAGCAGCCCGAGCCCGCCCGGGAGGTGGTCGACAGCGCTCATGCCGGGCTCCGGCTGAAGGAAGTTGTCGTCGGCGACGTGGAGTCCGACGAGCCCGATCGCGGCGACGGCGAGCCGCCGTCCGGTGACGAGGCCCGCGACGGCGGTGCGGGCGGGGAAGTGGGCAGCTGCGACGCTCATGCGTGGTCGGTCCTCCTGTGCAGGTGAGTTGAGATGCACTCACCGTCGCAGGGCGGCGGGCGGCGGAGTAGGTGGTGCCCCCGCGATCCGGGTCGGGTGGGCCGGAGCCTTGCTGGTGCGGTTCACCACCCTGCGCGATCGGCCATCGAGGGGCTGATCGAGTACCATGGAGCTGCTGGGGCTTCGCTTTCGTGCCCTTTCTCCTGTGACCGCCTCACGCGTGGGCGGGCGCCAAGGGGACTCCCCGCTCCGGACAACGAGCCTGCGTCGGACAGACGCGGAAGGAGGAAGCATGGGAGTCAAAGAAGAGAAGGTCGAGCTCGACGGGGAGATCCTCGAGGCATTCGGCGGCGGGATGTTCAAGATCGCCTTCGAGAACGGCCACGAGGCGATCGGCTACACGTCCGGCAAGATGCGGCGTTACCGGATCCGCATGGCGCCCGGCGACAAGGTCAAGGTCGAGCTCTCCCCCTACGATCCGACCCGCGGGCGGATCGTCTACCGGGAGCGGTGACGTGAACGGCCGGATGCGCTGGTTCAACGAGCTCCGGGGCGACGGGATGATCGAGAGCGAGGACGGGGACGGCTACCAGGTGCTCGCAGCCGACTTCGTCGCCGCGCCCCCTGTCGGACGTTGCGCCGGCCTCGAGGTGACCTTCAGCACGACCGAGACGGGTCGCGCAGTCGAGGTTGCGTTGCTGAACGAGGAAGGCAACCCGCGGCGAGCGCGGCTGCGCTCGCACCGGGTCATGCGCTCTACCTAACGCGGCTTGCTCAGACGTCGAGCGTGCGCGCCGTCTTCGCGGCCGCGCGCTTCTCGGCGCGACGCTCCTTGAGCGTCTTCTGGGCCGCCTTCTTGCCCGCCTTCTTCGGCTTCTGCTGACCTTTCATGTCGGGAGTGTCGCATCAACCGGCCCGCAGGCCAAGCTCCGCCGAGACGAGCCGCGCGCCCGCCACCATCGCCTCGAGCTTGCGGAAGGCGCGCTCGCGCGGGAGGTACTTCATCCCGCAGTCGGGCGCGGCGACCAGGCGCTCCGGCTCGACGACGGCGAGAGCGCGCCGGAGCCGGTCGGCCACGAGCTGCGGCGTCTCCACCTCCTCGGCGCCGAGATCGAGCACGCCGAGCACGATCACTTTGCCGGGCAGGACCTGTAGCAGTTCGGGGTCGAGGCCGGGCTGTGCCGCCTCGAGCGAGATGTGCGTGGCGCTGCAGTCGGCCAGCTCACGGAGGAAGGGATAGCCCGGCAGCCGCTCGTGGACGATGTGGGCGTAGCCGAAGCAGGTGTGCAGGATGGTGTCGCCCTCGATCTCGGCGAGCGCGCGGTCGATCGCCTCGAGCGCGTACCGGCGGGCTGGTTCGGGCCGCGCCTGAAGATACGGCTCGTCGATCTGGACGACGTCGGCGCCCGCGGCCTTGAGGTCGCGAAGCTCCTCGTTGACCGCCTCGGCGTAGGCGAGCGCCAGGGCACGCTCGTTCCCGTAGTGGTCGTCCTGCGCCTGCTGCGTCATCGTGAACGGACCGGGGACGGTGATCTTGATCCTGCGGTCGGTGAGCGAGCGGAGCAGCTCGACGTCGCGGACCTCGACCGGCCTCGTGCGCCGGATCGGCCCCGTCACCCGCGGCACGAGGTTCGGTTTTCCCGTCCGGTCGAGAGCCACGCCTGGGTGGTCGAGATCGACGCCCGAGAGCGCCGTCGCGAAGCGGTTCGAGTAACTCTCGCGCCGCATCTCGCCGTCCGTGATCACGTCGACGCCGGCCCACTCCTGATCCTGGACGGCGAGCCTCGTCGCGTCGTCCTGCGCCTGCTCGAGGTACGCCTCGGGCACCCGCCAGAGCTCCCGCGCCCGCACGCGGGGCGGCAGCCGGTCGCCGAGCCGCTCGCGGTCGATCAGCCAGTCGGGCTGCGGATAGCTGCCGACCACCGTTGTCGGGATCCCCGTCATGCGCGCTCCACGAGCGTCGACTTGTACTCGCTCCGCTGCAGGCTCCCCCACGGCACGAGCTCGACCTGCGCCCGCACCAGCAGCGCCTCGCGCAGCCGGCCGCCGATCGCCTCGGCGAGCGACGGCGCTGGGGCGGCGTCCGGCGCGAGCTCGACATCGACCGGCAGCGGCGGCTCCTGCTTGACGCCGGCGGCCCGCGGCCGGATCAGGATCTGGCCGCTCACGTCCGGCGCGAAGGCGCTCACGACTTCGCGCACGGCCGTCGGAAAGACGTTGACGCCGCGGACGATCAGCATGTCGTCGGTGCGGCCGACGCAGCGGATGCGCGGCCCGGTGCGGCCGCATGGGCAGGGGCTCGTCGTGACGAGAACGTGGTCGTGCGTGCGGAAGCGGAGCAGCGGCGCCGCCTGGTGCCGGAGATGGGTCAGGACGAGTTCGCCGGAGAGGCCGTCCTCGAGCGCGAGCGCCTCGCCCGTCTCGGGATCGATCAGCTCGACGTGGACGAAGCCGCGGGCGCCGAGGTGCATCCCGTTCTGCTCCTCGCACTCGCCCCAGAGCGAGACGCCGATGTCGCCGATGCCCATCGCCTCGGTCACCCTCGCCCCCCAGCCCTCCTCCAGCCTCGCGCGGAACGCCGGCTCGCCCCCGCCGGGCTCGCCGGCGACGAGCACGCGCTCGACGCTCGAGCCGCGGAGGTCGCGGTTCTCGGCGAGGTGGGCCGCGTACGAGGGCGTGAGGACGGCCGCCTCGGGCCGGAGCAGCTCGATCGCCCGGACGAGCCGCTCCGTGTTGCCCGTCCCGACCGGGATGTGGCAGAGGCCGATCCGGTCGAAGGCGGCAAGCGCGGCGCCGGCGGCGAACGGCCCGGCGTTGTAGGTCGAGACGATCCGCTGGCCGGGCCGGAGACCCGACGCCGCGTAGCTGCGCGCCGAGCCCGTGACCCAGTTGTCGAGATCCTGGGCGGTCAGCGGGATGTAGCTCGGCGTCCCGGTGGTACCGCTCGTCGAGTAGACCCGGACGATCTCGGCGGGAGCCGCGCAGAGCTGCGCGCCAAACGGGTTCTCGGGTGTGCAGGTTCGCCGCAGCTCGTCCTTCTCGGTCATCGGCAGCCGCGCGATCTCCGCGAGCCCGATGCTCGTGTCGGCGCCGCTCAGCTTCTCGCGGTAGAAGGGCGAGCGCTCGAGCAGGTAGGAGAGCTGGCTGCGGAAGCTCGCGTCGTCGAGCACGTGCTGCTCGGGCCACGGTCGCCGCTCGGCGTCAGCGTTCGTACTCGACCGCCTCCTCCGCGGCCCGGGCGAGCAGGAGCCCGATCGGCCGCTCCTGCTCCTCGGCGAGATGGGCGAGCAGGCTCGCCGTGCGGGCGAGGATCGGCACGGCCTTGGCTGCGGCGGCCGGGAAGCCGAGGTCGAGCAGCACCGCGGCGATCGGGAGCGAGACGTTCATCGTGAGCGGCGTGCCCCATGTGTCGGCGACCGCGTCGCGCAGCTCGCGGGCGAGGCGCACGTGCGGCCCGCTCACGCCCCGCTCGTCGGCCAGCTCGAGGATCCGCTCGGCGCGCGGGTCGAGCGGCCGATGCACGGGGTGGCCAAAGCCAGGCACGCGCTCGCCGGCGACGCGGAGCTCGCGCGCGACGTCGGCCGCCGGACGCCCGGCCGCGACCGCATCGGCCAGGAGCCGCGCGCACTCATCCGACGTCCCGAGCAGCACGGGCCCGGCACCGAGGATGCCGGCGGCGACCGCGCCCTGGAGCGAGCCGGGGTCGGCGGCGAGGGTCATCCGCGCGGCGACGTTCGTCGGCATCAGCCCGTGCTCGGCGATCGCGACGAGCACGAGGTCGAGGAACTCGCGCTGGACGTCGGTCGGCTCCTCGCCGGTGAGCAGGAGGTGGAAGTACGAGGTGAAGCCGACGCGGCCCATCAGGTCGCCCGTGAGGTCGCGTCCCCGCACCTCGACCCGGTCGGGGTAGGCCTGGCTGATCGCGGTCACTGCCTGCGGCTGCGGCTCACCCACTCTGCGCGCGCACGTAGTCGATGTAGCCGCGGACGTCCGCGACCGGCTCCGAGTACGCGTCTCCGAGCGTCTCCTCCATCCGGCTCATGTAGTCCTCCGCCCACTCGGGGAACGGGTAGTCGATCGCGCGGAGGAACTCGAGCGTGGCCGCGAGCCTCAGATCCGCGATCGACGGTGTGTCGCCGCCGATGAACGGGCGGTCGGCGAGGAAGAACGTCCGGTAGACCTCGAGCGGCCCCGCGAGCGCGGCCTCGGCGTCCTTGGCCGCCTTCGCCTTCGCGGCGTCGTCGGCGTCGGACGTGCCCACCTCGCCCGGGTACTGGCCGAAGCCGAGCGTCGGATAGGTCGCCCGCGCCAGCAGCGGATAGAAGGTGCCGATCAGGTAGAACATCGCGCTGTCGACCATCGCCCGCTCGCCCGGATCGGTCGGGTAGAAGTCGTCGAGGCCGTGCTTGTTGCACAGGTATTGCATGATCGCGCAGCTCTCCCAGAGGGCTCCCTGCGGCAGCCCATCCTCCTCGAGCAGCGGCGTCAGGTCGGCCGGGTCCTTGGCGAGGAACTCGGGCGTGCCCTTCTTGCCCCAGACGTCGAGCTCGTCGAACTCGAGTCCGGCTGCCCGGACGAAGATGCGCACGGTCAGGTTGTTCACGCTCGGCTTCAGGATGCTCAGCGTGTTCGTGGCCATTGCCTCCTCCTAGCGGTAAGGGTTCTTCGGCGACCGGTCTTCCGAGAGTGACGCGCGCGAGCGCTCGGCGAGGCGCTCGATCGCGTCGGCGAGATGCTCCTCGGCGATGTTGTAGTCGCCGCGCTCCACCCGGAGCACGTGCGCCTCGAGCAGCACGTCGGCGTGCGTGGAGCCGTGGGGCGGCTCGAAGCGGTAGGACGCCAGCTCGATCAGGAGCCCGAGCGGGTCCTCGAAGTAGATCGAGTCCATGAAGCCCCGGTCTTTGACGCCGCTGTGCCGGATCCCGCGCTCGTCGAGCCGCTCCACCGCCCGCCGGAAGGTGGCCTGCGAGAGCGCGAACGCGACGTGGTGCACGGTGCCGATCTCGGTCGACGTCCGGGCGGGTTCCGGCGTGCGCTCCTCGTTCGTGAAGACAGTGATCAGGCGGCCGTCGCCGGGGTCGAAGTAGAGGTGGCTCTCGGACTCGTTGTCGAGGTTCGGCTGCTCGAAGACGAAGGGCATCCCGAGCACGCCCTCCCAGAAGTCGATCGACGTCCGCCGGTCGGCGCCGACGAGCGTGATGTGGTGGACGCCCTGGCTCTGGAGCTTGCGCACCGCCCGAGTCTCGCGCGGCCCCGGCCGCGCCGCAAGTCGCGACGACGCCGAGACGGGCGCCAAGCTCCGCATGCCGTCGACGCAACGGGAACCTTGCGCGCCGCTCAGCCGAGTTTGCGGGCGAGCTCCGTGCGCGAGCGGACTCCGAGCTTGGAGTAGACGCGCGTGAGGTGGCTCGCCACGGTGCGCTCTGCGAGGAACAGCGCCGCCGCCACCTCTGCGTTCGTTCGCCCGGCCGCCACGAGGTCGGCCACGCGCAGCTCCGCCGGCGTCAGGCCGTCGCTGCGCGTGCGCCCGCCGATCGCGCCGAGCTCGTCCCGCGCACGCTGCGCCCAGCTCGCGGCGCCCAGCTCCTCGAAGCCGGCTTCCGCCGACTCGATCGCGTCGCGGGCGGGCCGCTTCTGCCGGGCCCTCCGCCGCGCGACGCCCACGGCGAGGAGCGCCCGCGCGCGGCCGAACGGGTCGCCGACGGCCTCGTGCCGCACGACCGCGTCCGCCAGCAGCACGAGTGCCTCGTCGACATTCCCCCGCGCTGCCGCCGCGAGCCCGCGGCAGCGGGTCGTGTGGGCGAGGACCCAGTCGCGGTCAAGGCGGCGTGCCGTGGCCTCCCACGCATCGAGCCGGTCGACCGCCTCGTCGACGAGGCCTGCCTCGAGCAGGGCCTCGATCTGCTCGGCACGCCACCAACACATGCTCGGCTCGGCGAGGTCGGGGGCGTCGGGGATCGCTTCCGCGACCCGAAAGCGCTCGACTGCCGCCTCGAGCTCGCCGCTCCAGAACTCGACGACGGCGAGCATTGCCTCGGGCGCGCTCACCCGTGAGCGATGAAGCTCGGCGAGGCGACAGGTCTCCGTCGCAAGCGCACGCGCCTGCTCGAGCTCGCCCAGGTGCGCGGTGGCAAGTGCCAGCGGATACAGGTTCGGCGGCGCCTCGACCTCGTCGCGCGCGTACTGGCGGCTCAGCCGTCGCGCCTGTTCGGCGAGCTCGGCCGCCTCGAGAAAGCGGCCGGCGCGGAACTCGACGAGGGAGAGGTACCAGAGGGCGTATGCCGCCTCGCGCTCGTCGCGCTCGCTCCACTGCTCGTACATCGCCTCGAGCAGCGACCGCGCTTCGTCCAGCCGGCACGACCAGAAGAGGATGTGGGCGAGCGAGAAGCCGGCATCTCCCTTGGCCTGCGCTCCGGGAGCATTGGCGCTCAGCGCGTACGCCCGTTCGGCGAGCTCGAGCGCGCCTTCCTGACCCGCGTTGAAGCGGATCAGCGCCAGCCCGGCGAGCGCCGCCGCCTCGAGCTCGGCGTCGTCGAGCGGCGTCGCCAGCTCGACGGCCGCACGAGCGTGCCGCTCGGCGACGTCCAGTCCCTCGGTGAAGCGGACGAGCAGGCTGATCCGCTGGTGGAGCGAGGCTTGCAGGGCCGGCGGCGCCCCCGGCTCCGCCAGCGCTTCCCGCATCAGCGGAATCGACCACTGGGGTCCCTCCTGTTCGACGTCGGCGAGCAGTGCGAGCGCAGCCGCGCGCTCGGGCCCTGGGGCGGCCCGGGCCAGCAACTCGTCCGCCAGGACGCGCGCGCGACCGACCTCCCCAGCCGCCAGGTGGGCACGCACCGTCGCCATTGCGCGGCGGTCGGCATCCGGGCTCGGGCCGGGCGGCGTCAGCCTGAGCGCGTGCTCGCCGAGCTCGGCCGCGGAGATCGGAGCGCCGACGACGTCCGCGATCGCAGCGGCCTGCTCGAGCGCGTCCGCCAGCTCGGCATTCGGCTCCTCGGCCGAGAGCGCGAGGTGCCGGGCGCGGGCGAGCGGGTCGTCCGCAACGCGCACCAGCTGCAGATGCGCATGCTGCCGCTCCTGCGCCGTCAAACCCTGGTAGAAGACCGACGCCAGCAGCGGGTGGGTGAACCGCACGGTGTCGTCGTCGAGCTCGATCACGTTCTCCCTCAGCGCCGGCCCGAGCGCGCTCCGTTCGATCCCGAGCTCCGCCAGCTGGGCGAGCGTCAGCCGCGCGTGCGCGGAGGCGAGGGCGAGCCCCTCCCGGGTGGCGCCGTTGAATCCGGCGAGACGCGTGGACACGAGCTCCTCGAGTCGCTCGGGCACGGCGAGGGGCTGAGTGGGGTCGCGGGCGGCGCCGTCCGCTCCCAGAGTCCGCGCGACCTCGAGCGCGTAGAAGGGATTGCCGCCGGACACGTCGTGGAGGCGCAGGAGCGTCGGCCGGGCCACCGACCGGTCGAGGCGCTCGTGGAGGATCTGCTGAACGGCGCCGACGCTCAGCGCGCCGACTCGAACTCGCTCGACCCGGTCGGGATCGAGGGCGCTCTCGACCTGGCTGGACTGCTCCGGCTCGCCGAGCCGGCGCGTCCACAGCAGGAGCAGATTCGCCTCGGGCAGCCGCCGCAGGGCGAAGCCGAGCGCACTCGCGGTCGAGGCGTCGAGCCACTGCAGGTCGTCGATCGCGAGTACGAGCCCGTCCTCCGCGAGCAGCTCCAGCGCGCTTCTGACCGCGACCCCGAGCGCACGCGCGTCGACCGGCCGGCCCGCCGCGTCCTCGACGAGCAGCGCCACCTCCAGCGCGTGGCGGCGGGGCGGCGACAGCGCCGGGAGGACGTCGTCGAGCGCGTCTTCGAACAGGTCGCCCAGCCCGGCATGGGCCAGCGCTTGCTCCGACTCCGCCGGGCGGGCGGACAGGACGCGAAGGCCCCGCGCCCGGGCGTCGTCGACGGCGGCGCGCCACAGCGTCGACTTCCCGATCCCGGCCTCGCCTTCGAGCGCGAGCGCCGACGGACCCGGCACGGTCGCGCGCCGGTCGAGAAAGGCCTGGAGCGCGCCGAGCTCCTCGTCTCTGCCGACGACGTCGTTTGCCATCCGGCTCATCATCGTGACACGGCGGCCTACGAAAGTCAGGTCCCGGCGTGCGTCAGGACGACCCGGCGTCGCCCAACTGCCCGACGAGGTAGTGCTGGAAGACCGGCGCGAGGTACTCGATCACGTCGGCCGCGGGCAGCGACGCGAGCGGCTCGACGCGAACGACGTGGCGGGCGAGCGCGAGCCCGACCACCTGCGAGCCCACGAGGACGGCTCGGGTCTCGGGACGGTCGTCGGTCACGGCCGCGACGAGCCTGCCCACGTCGCGGGTGACGGTCTCCCGGACAAGGGCCGCAGCGTCAGGGTGCGAGGAGGCCGACCGGATGCGGCCGAGGACGATCGAGCGCGAGCGCGGAGCCTCGAGCATGCCGACGACCACCTCGGCCAATCGCCGGCCGAGTGTCTCGGTCGGCCCGTCGGCCAGGCGCTCCATCGCCTCGGCGACCTCGGGCGGCAGCGCCATCACCTCCCGGAAGAGGGCGTCCTTCGAGCCGTAGAAGCGCACGACGAGAGCGGCGTCGACTCCGGCCTCGCCGGCGATCCCGCGAATGGTCGCGCGGTCGTAGCCGAGCTCGGCGAACTGACGGCGCGCCGCCGCCGCGATCGCGTCGCGCGTCGTCGTCGGGCCGGGCCGCCGCCCACTCCTCTTTGCCGAGCCTTCACTTGACATCGTCACTCCGGAAGTCTACAGTCGTTGATATCACCATGCGTTGACTTTAACACAGGAGGCTCATGATGCACGCCAGCAAGCTCTTCCAAGACGAACGCAAGCAGCGAGGCGCTGTCCTGAGAGTCATGTGCCTCGCGTTGATGACGGTCGTCGGCGCGGTCGCCAGCCTGAACGTGGCGCTGCCGGAGATCGCCCGGAGCACCGGCGCCTCGCAGACGCAGCTGCAGTGGATCGTGGCCGCGTACGCACTCACCTTCGCCGCGCTCCTCCTCCCCGCCGGTGCGATCGGCGACCGCATCGGCCGCAAGCCCGTCCTGGCCTCCGGTCTCGCGATCTTCGGCCTCTCCTCCCTGGCGGCCGTCTTCCTGAACAGCCCCGGAGAGCTGATCGCGCTTCGCGGCTTGATGGGCGTCGGCGCGGCCATGATCATGCCGGTCACGCTCTCGGTGATCACGACCGTCTTCCCGCCCGAGGAGCGCGGCAAGGCCGTCGGGACCTGGGTGGGCGTCGCCGCAGGCGGCGGTGTCCTGGGCCTCCTCGCCTCGGGCGTCCTGCTCGAGTGGCTCCCCTGGCAGTCGATCTTCGTCCTCAACGCCGTCCTGGCGGCCGTCGCGCTGGTCGGCACGCTCGCGATCGTGCCTGCCACCCGCGAGACGCGGCCGCCGCGGCTCGATCTCGTCGGCGCGCTCCTCTCCGCCACGGCTCTCGCAGCCCTCGTCTTCGGTGTCATCGAAGGCCCCGAGCGGGGCTGGGCCGAGCTCACGACCGTCGCCTCGCTGGCATTCGGCGTCGCGGGAGTCATCACGTTCGTCCTCTGGGAGCTGCGCCGCCGCGAGCCGATGCTCGATCCGAGGCACTTCGCCCGGCGCGGCTTCGCCGCCGGAACGCTCTCCATGTCCGTCCAGTTCTTCGCCGCGTTCGGCTTCCTCTTCCTGGCGCTCCCGTACCTGCAGCTCGTGATGGGCTACTCGCCGCTGCAGGCGGCCGGGGCGCTCGTGCCGATGGCGCTCGTCGTCATCCCCCTCTCACGCAAGGCTCCCGCGATCGCGGCGCGCGTCGGCGTGCGGGTCGCCGGGGCAACCGGCCTGTCACTGATGGCGCTCGGCTTCATCGTCCTCTCGACGCTCGAGGTCGGCTCCTCCTACGCCCACTTCCTCGCCGGCCTCCTGCCGTTCGGTGCCGGCATGGCGCTTGCGGGCGCGCCGGCGACGACCGCGATCGTGGCCTCGCTGCCGCGGAGCAAGCAGGGCGTCGCCTCGGCCGTCAACGACGTCTCCCGCGAGCTCGGCGGCGCGCTCGGGATCGCGGTGCTCGGAAGCCTGATGAACGGCGTCTACCGCGCCGAGATGGCCGACTCGACCGGCACCCTCCCTGCCGGCGCGGCCGAGAAGGCCCGCGGGTCGCTTGCCGCAGCGCAGCAGATCGGCGAGCAGCTCGGGCCGCAGGGCCATCAGCTCGTGCTGCATGCCCAGACCGCCTTCCTGCACGGCTTCACGAGCGGTCTGATCGGCGGTGCCGCGATCCTGCTCCTGGGGGCGCTGTTCGTGGCCGTCCGGGCGCCAGGCCGGGCCGAGTCGCGGTCGAACGCGACCGGCAAGCAGATCGGCGCCGCCTCGGCGGAGACCGCCTGAGCGAATCCGAACCACGCGCGAGAAGGCCCCGCATGAGGGGCCTTCTCGCGTCAGAGCGGGAGCAGGTCGCTGACGAAGTCGCGCGACGTGGTGCTGTAGCCACGGACGTGCATGGCGAGCAGCCTGCTCGAGAGGTTCTCCGCTTCCGAGAGGATCGCGAGCTCCAGGCTCTCGAACACGTCCTGCCCCCGCAGATACCGGCTGAAGAGCTCTTCCAGGCGCCGCGACCTCGTCCGCGACACCCATGGGTTCGGGACGACCGCGGTCCCGGTCGGGTCGCGATACGCGACGCTCATGGTCGACGAGACGTACTGGCTCACGAGCGCCCAGTGATCGACAGCTCGAGGACCGAAGTACGCCTGGAGCTTCGCGCGAATCTCGAGATTCGCGACCGACCACTCCTTGCCCGCCGGCGGGATCGAGCCCTGCGGCGCGGGTGCGCCGGGGACCGCGACGGCCGACTGGTGCGCCTCCAGGAGCGCACGGCCGGTAGTCGAGGCGATCTCGGAGACGATGACGGCCTTGAGCTCCCCCGCCTTCTGGCGATCGTCCCACTGCCGCGTGAACGCGGGAATGAACCACGAGCCGAGCACGAGCCCGAGCACGGCGACGACGATCGGCGTCGGGATCCGGGGTAGCCGGAACAGCCTCACACCGCCTTCGTCCTCCACCGCCTTCGAAGGCGCTCCTGATGCGGCCACGTCCATGGTGGTACCTCCTGCCGTGCGTCGGACAACGGACCCTCCGAGCACACGACGGGGACGCGGGGTGTTGTCTTCCGTTACATCCCGCGGACGAGACGAGGAGGGGGCCGCTCATGGCCCCCTCCTCGCGCTGTTCTCGCTAGTGCCTGATGATCCGGACGCTCGCCGACGCGACGCCCGAACGCGTGAGCGCGTTCACGGCCTCGACGTGGGCGGTGTACGTGCCGCGCGACCCCTTGCCGTACTCGTGGGTCACGGTCGGAGCCGTCGTCTCGACGATCGGCGATCCGTCGCCGAAGTCCCAGCGGTACTTCGTGATCGCGGCACCGCGGGCCGACGACGCCTGCGCGGTGAAGGCGACGCGGTCGGCCGTCACCTTGTGCCGGACCGAGACCGAGACGCTGTCGGCGACGAAGTCGTGCAGGAGCCCGAGCGCGGACTGCGGCGACAGCTGGCCGCGGTTCGAGTTCAGGCCCTCGAGGCCGACGTGGAGGTAGGCGGCGTTCCACGTCACGAGCGGCTCGAGGTTCT
Source organism: uncultured Gaiellaceae bacterium (assembly GCA_963730405.1). GTDB lineage: Bacteria > Actinomycetota > Thermoleophilia > Gaiellales > Gaiellaceae > Gaiellasilicea. Next base: position 76,890 of record CAVSRW010000016.1, read on the forward strand.
CGAGCGTCGGATCCGCCGCGACGCCGGTGGAGACGCCGTCGGTGATCCGGGAGACGGCGGTGCCGTCCTTCTTCGTCACCGTGTAGCGCCCGAGCACGCGTGCGTGCGGCGCAACCTGGACGCCGTTGTACACCTCGACGCACAGATCGGTGTTGTCGGTCGCCCGGATGGTGCGACCGGCATCGGGGAACCGCTGGTTGCCGGCCCCGTTGCCGCCCACGTTCGTGCTCACGTCGCCGGTGCGGCCGAGCAGCTCGAACGCCGTCTCGAGCACAGCCGCCGGCGGGTTCGCCGTTCCGGTGCCGTAGAAGTCACGGTCGCTGCGGATCGTCCCGCAGGCGTTCGTGGCCGCTGTCGGCGAGTTCCGCTCGGCTCCGGTCAGCCACCCGGCCATCGTGCCGTAGAGGAAGTCGCTGCCGACGTTCTGGTTGTAGACGAGCTGCGAGTTCAGGTCCTGGCCCGTCATGACGACCTTGCCGCCGTTGACGAGGTAGTCCTGGAGCGGGAACGAGCCGCCGACGTGCGCGTTCGCCCAGCTCGTCGTGTTGTTCCCCGTGAAGAAGACCACGGCGCGGTAGTTCTGGAGCTGCGCGTAGGTCGGGGCACCCTGGGTGGCGGTGCCCGTGCCACCGTCGAACACGTCGTAGCTGAGGCCGAGGCCGGTCAGCGCCGCCTCGTACACGGGCCGGAAGTCGGCCCCGAGGTTGCGGTCCCAGTCGATCAGCAGGACGTCCTTCACGACGGCCGGGTTCTGGACGCGCACGAAGTACGGAATCGTGTACGTCTGGCCGCCCCCGGTGACCTCGATGAAGCCCTCGTAGTCACCCGCCGCCGCACCCGCCGTGGCGAGGTCGACTGTGAAGCTCGCGCTCCCGTCCGCGGCGGACGAGAACGACTGCGCCGTCAGGGTGACGTTCGGCGAGCCGGCGACGGCACGCGTCGTCACGGCGTAGGCGATCGCCCCGCCGCTCGCCCGCATGTCGCCGGCGGTGATCGTCACGCGCTTCGTCTCGCCGGTGCGGACGAGCCCGAACGACACCGACGGCTGATCGAAGGTCAGCAGCGGGTTGACGAGGCGGGCGGCGTTGACGCGTCCCGCTCCCCTGTGCTTGGAGAGCGCCGGGATCGCGCCCTCGAGGTCGAGGGACATGGAGGTGTGCGCCGTGTTCATCAGCGCGCTCTTCACCTCGGCCGCCGTCCACGTCGGATGGAGCGCCTTCGTCAGCGCGGCGAGCGCGGTGACGTGCGGCGAGGCCATCGACGTGCCGCTGACCTGATCGAAGAGACCGGCCGGGTTGACGGCGCCCGTCGTGTCGTTCACGACCGACGAGAGGACGCTCGAGCCCGGAGCGGCGATGTCGGGCTTGATGCCCATCGTCGGCGCCGGGCCGCGGCTGCTCGAGCCCGCGACCACGTCCGGCCAGCCCGAGGTGAGCCGCGCGAGCGGGCCCTCGATGTTGAGCGTCGGGGCCGCATTCGCGGCCGCCCACGCAACGAGCGCTCGGCCGTCCGCGAGCGTGACCATGACGCCCGGGATGGCCGGTGCCGTCAGGGCGCCCATCGAGATCGGGGCGTCAGGGCCGTTGTTGTGGACGATGAACGAGGTCGCCCCGCCGGCCATCGCGTTGATCTTCTTCACGTCGAACGTGCAGGTGCCGCGTGCGATCAGCGGGATCTTGCCGACGAGCGAGCCGGGCGCGAACGGCGTGCAGCCCTCGCCCGCATTGCCGTTGACGCCACCCGGGGCGACGACGTACTCGCCCGAGATGGTCGTGCCGATCGGCGGCGCCGGCGCCGAGGCGGGCACGCCCGGGCGACCCTTGAGCGAGGCAGGCACCGTGCCCGGCCCGGTGACCGTCACCGCGTTCGAGAACACGCGCGCGTGCGAGCTGTTCGCGACGGTGATCACCTTCGGGCTCAGCTTCCACGAGCCGGTGACGCTGCTGTCTCCGTTCGCGCCGGCGTTGCCGGACGACGCGACCACGACCGTGCCCGCGTCGACGGCGGCGTCGAGCGCAGCCCGGACCGGGTCGTGCTCGGGGTCGGTCGTCAGCCAGCGGCTGTGGCCGAGGCTGATGTTGAGCGCGTCGGCCTGGTCGGCGACGACGTCCTCGATCGCGGCGATGAACTCCGCGGAGTCACCGTCGAGCCGGTAGCTCATCAGATAGGCGCCCGGCGCCATGCCCGAGAACTGGAGGTTGAACGTGGCCGGGCCGGACGTGTAGGCGTACGTCCCGTCGTTGCCGGCCATGATCCCGCCGACGTGTGTCCCGTGCAGCGAAAGGGGCCCCCATGGCATCGGCGGCGTCGCATCGGTGTCGTTCGGGTAGTCGTAGACGTTCGAGACGATCACCTTGTTCGTGGCGAGCCCCGGGAGACTCGTCCGGACGCCGCCCTCGACGCGCTCTGCCTTCGGATAGCCGGGCGGAGCCGTGTAGCCGGCCGGGTTGAAGAACGGGTGCTGTGCATTGACGCCCGAGTCGATCAGGGCCACGCGGACGCCTGCGCCTGCGCCGAGCGGGCTCGACGGCATCGCGTTCCAGAGCGTCTGCAGGCCGAGCAGGTTGCGGCTCTCGTCGAGCTCGGGCTCGAGCTCGTACGTCTCCGTCACGGAGAGCACGTTCGGCAGCCGCCGGATCGCGTCGATCCGATCGCGCGGCACCTCGACCGTCATGCCGTTGAACGCGGTGTCGTAGCGCCAGTGCACCGATGCGTTCGGCAGCGCGTCCTCGAGCTTCTGCTCGAAGTCGGCCTGCTTCGCCCCCAGATGCGCGAGGTAGGCGCGGCTCGCCGGAGCCTTGACGTCGACGTGCCCCTTGGCCGTGCGCGCCTTCAGGACGCCTGTCAGGCCGGGAATCGAGTCCTTGTACTTCGCGAGCGGCGCGCCGTCGAACTGGACGACGACGCGTACGAGCTCGGAATCATTGGATGCACCGCCCGCCGGCGCCGCGGCGACGATGCCGAGCGCGATGAGCAACGCGATGAGGAACGCCGCGGGACGCGGTCCCGGAGCGAGTCGATCGAACATGTGGTTCCTCCCATGTCTCCCCCGCGGCGCCACCCCGGCGCCGACGCCCGCGGAACGTACCCGGCCTGCGCCCGGAGGTCAAGACTCTTTGCAAAGGTGGTTTGCATCCCTGAACGTTTTGCGACGAACGGCGATTTCAGACTCTGGAAATGTCCGGGCGTCACAATGACTCGCGTGCAGACCGTCCTGATCGTGGACGACGAGCCGATCGTGCGGGAGGTCGTCGTCAGCTACCTGCGCCGCGACGGCTTCCGGACGCTGGAGGCCGGCGACGGCGAGAGGGCCTGCGAGCTCGCCGAGTCGGAGCGCCCGGACCTGGTCGTGCTCGACCTGATGCTGCCCGGCCTCGACGGGCTCTCGGTCTGCCGCCGGCTGCGCCGGTTCTCCGCAGGTTCCCGTGATCATGCTCACCGCCCGCGGCGAGGAGGCCGACCGGATCGTCGGGCTCGAGGTCGGTGCCGACGACTACGTGACGAAGCCGTTCTCGCCGCGCGAGCTCGCCGCGCGCGTCCGCACAGTCCTCAGGCGGACGGGGCCCACACAGACGGAGCAGCGGTTCGAGTTCGCCGACGTCACCATCGACGCGCTCACGCGCGAGGTGACGAAGGCGGGCCGCGAGGTGCGGCTGACGGCGAAGGAGTTCGACCTGCTCTGCTTCCTGGCGTCGCATCCCCGCCGCGTCTTCTCCCGCGACCAGCTGATGCACAGCGTCTGGGGGTACGACGCGCCCGTCGACACGGGCACGGTCACCGTCCACGTGCGCCGCCTCCGCGAGAAGATCGAGGATCGGCCCTCCGAGCCGGCGCATCTCCAGACGCTCTGGGGTGTCGGCTACAGGCTCGTGCCGTGATCGGGACCGGGATCGGGCTTGCGGCGCTGACCCTCGCGGTCGGGCTCGTGCTCGTCGTCGGGATCCGGTTCCTCCCGACGGTGCGCGGCCAGCTGGTCGCCCTGGCGCTCCTTGCCGTCGCGCTCCCGCTCGCCGTGGTCTTCCTCTCGGGCTGGGTGATGTTCCACATGGGGGACGACGTCAAGCTGCTCGCCGTCGCAGTCGCCGCCTCGTCGGCGGCGCTCCTCGCCGCGCTCCTCCTCGCCCGCGACCTGGCCCGGCCGATCCGCCGCCTCAGCGCCTCCGCCGCGCAGATCGCGGCCGGTGACTTCACCGTCCGCGCGCGCGAGGACGGCCCGGACGAGCTGGCCGGGCTCGCCGCGGTCGTTCAACGAGATGGCCGAGCAGGTGCAACTCGTCTTCGACGCGAGACGCGAGCTCGTCGCCTGGGCGAGCCACGACCTGCGGACGCCGATCGCCTCGATGCGGGCGATGCTCGAGGCGCTCGAGGACGGGCTGGCCGAGCCAGACCACTACGTGCCCGCGCTCCAGGAGCAGGTACAGGCGCTCGCCGCTCTCGTCGACGACCTCTTCGAGCTCGCGACGATCGACGCGCGCACCCTTTCGCTCGAACTGGTCGAGGCCGACGTGTCGCAGCTGATCGAGTCGTGCGTCCGCGGGCTCAGCGCCGAGGCGGCGGCCCGAGGCGTCCACCTGCGCGCGGACTCGGGAGCGGCGCGGGCGCGCTGTGCTCCCGCGAAGGTCGAGCGGGTCCTCTACAACCTGGTCACGAACGCGCTTCGCCACACGCCCGCCGACGGGGCGGTCGCCGTTCGAGTCGAGCACGCACGCGGCGGACGTGACGATCGTCGTCGAGGACACCGGTGAGGGCCTCGACGGGGAGGCCGAGCGGCGCATGTTCGAGCGGTTCTGGCGCGGCGAGCAGTCACGCGTCGACCGCGGGCGCCGGCCTGGGGCTGGCGATCGCACGAGGGCATCGTCGAGTTGCACGGCGGCCGGATCTGGGCCGAGGGTCGGCCGGACGGCGGCGCGCGCGTCTCGTTCACCCTCCCCGGCGGGACGACCTGAGCCGGTCGTCGGTCGCTTCATCCGCGAGCCCGTCGAAGTAGCGGTCGAGGACGCTCCGGAAGAGCGCGTTCTCCGGGGCGGCCCGTGCGAACAGCGTCATCGACGAGCGCAGCTTCGTCGCGTCGACCGGGCCGAGGATCTCGGTCGCGGTCGGGCCGTCCAGCTCGGTGAGGGCCCGTGCGCACTCCTCGATCCGCGTCCCCAGGATCGGATGCGCGAGGTAGGCGCGTGCCTCCTCGAGCGAGGAGATCGCGTAGCGCCTCGACATCTCGCTCATCCCGAGCCCGGCGATCTGCGGGAACACGAACCACATCCAGTGCCCGACCTTCCGGCCGGCCCGCAACTCGGCGACGGCGGAGGTGTACGTCCCTCGTGCGTCCTGCGCGGTCACGAACCGGTCGAGGTCGTACGAGTCGTCCGTCACGGCGCTAGCGCGTGCGAACGACCACGAGCTTGTCGACACCGGACTCCGCGCCCCACACCTCGCCCGGGCGGCCGAGGATCTGTCGGACATTCGCGGGCGAGCTCCGGAGCACGACGCGCATGAACTTCTGTGTCTTCGGGTCGAAGCGAACGAGGGCGTTCGCGCCGAAGTCGCTCAGCCAGACGATGTCCCTCTCGTCGACGTAGACCGCGTACGGCATCGGCGTCGCGCCGGGGAGACGCCACTCGCGCCAGCGCCCGGTCGCAGGCGCATACATCGCGACCTTGCCGGCGTTCCACTCGCTGACCCAGATCCGCCCCTTCGAGTCGGACCATGCGCGTCGCGCGCCCTGTCCGCGCGTCGGCGGGTTGAGCACGCGGACGGTCGAGCGTACGACGTCGACCTTGCCGAGGTAGCTGCCGGCGAGGGACGCGTAGTAGACATCGCCGGCCGGCGTGACGGTGATCCCGTACGGGCCCTCCCCTCGCGGCGCGCGAAACACGCGCACCTTCCCGACCTTCGGGTCGAGCCGTCCGTAGATCCCGCTCTGCCCCGTGAACCAGAGCACGCCGCGCCGGTCGAAGACGGCCGTGTTCAGGTTGGCGTCGCCGGAGGACGCGGGCAGCGGGAAGACGCGGACGCCACGCGTCTTCGGGTCGACGCGGACGATCGCGTTCAGCCCGCCGTCGGTGATCCACGGCGCTCCGTCCGGGCCGACGATGACGCCGTGCGGCGCAGAGCCGTTTCCGAGCCGGACGTGCCGCGTCCGGCCCGTCTTCGGATCGAGCCAACCGAGCTCGCCCGAGCCCTGAGCGGTGTACCAGACGCCTCCGTCCCGCGCGGGAGCCACGTCGTGAGGCCGGCTTCCCGCCGGGACGGGGTACTCGCGGACGGTGAGCGCCGTCGAGCTGGTCCCGCCGGCAGCGGCCCCCGCCAGCGCGAGGACGACCAGACAGAGCGGCAGGAGGCTACGCGCTCGCAACGTACGTCCCGAACCAGGTCAGCATCCGGCGATAGGCGGCCGCAGCCGCAGCCGGGTCGTGCCGTGCGCTCGTGGGGTTGAAGAACGCGTGGTCGACGCCCGGATACGTGACGATCTGGTGCCGGAGCTTGGCGCGGCGGAGTGCCGCACGGGCCGCCGCACGGCTGGCGTTCACTCTCGAGTCGAGCTCCGCGTAGATCCCCAGCACCGCCGCCCTGGAGCCGGTGAGGTTGCCGCCGTCGGGGAACGGCCCGTAGAACGGCACGGCCGCCGCCAGGCGCGACTCCTTCGCGGCGAGCAGCCGCCACGTCATCCCGCCGCCGAAGCAGAACCCGATCGCCGCCACCTTCTGCCCCGGCAGCCGCCGCCGGACCTCCGTCACCCCCGCCTTCAGATCCGCGATGAGGCGAGACTCGGGAGCCGCACCCAGCGCGGACATCGCTTCGAACTCGTCCTCGAACGAGCCCGTGCCGCCCTCCGCGGACAGCAGGTCGATTGCGAGGGCGGAGTAGCCGCTCCCCGCCAGGCGCCCGGCGATGGCGCGGATCGAGTCGTTGAGCCCGCGGTTCTCGTGGATCACGAGCACGCCGCCGCGCGGCTTCGCCGCCGCCGCCCACGCACCCATCAGCTTCCTCCCGCCGGGCCCCTTGAAGCACGATCTCGCGCGTCGGCCGGGCGGCGACGGGGACGTCCTCCGCGGCCGGGGCGCTCGCTGCCGGAGCGCGCGACGGAGCGCGCATCGTCGCCTTCGCCGCCTCGGCGAGGAACCCCGCGAGGAGCGAAGCAGCCGCGGCTCCGCCGAGCCCGAGCAATCCCAGCCGACGCAGTGCCTCGCGCCGCGAGATCAGCCCGTCGGCGTGATCCTCGGCGACCTCTTCCGCCAGATACCGCTGCAGCTCGGTGATGACGCAACCCCCTCGCGTGTGTCTCCTCGAATCCTACGCCCGGGCCCCAGGCGCGGTTTCCACCGCCCTCATCCGCGATGGGCCAACGCGCGCAGTACGCTCTGCCGCGTGGGGACTCAATCGGGGAGGAGCTACATGTTCAGGATCATCTCCGCCGCGCTGGCCGCGCTCGTACTCGTCTTCGCCGGACTGGCCGGTGCGGTCGTCTTCGGCGAACCGGACGGCAATCGGCACCCGAACGTCGGCGCGCTGCTCGCGCCGCAGGCGTACTCGGACGGCACGTGGGCGTCTTGCTCCGGGACGCTGATCTCACCCACCGTCTTCCTGACGGCCGCCCACTGCGACTGGGACGTTCCGCGCTTGGCGGTCACGTTCGACTCCGTCTACGACGCCGACACCGGCACCGAGCACTGGGGCACCTGGCACGCGGACCCGCTCTACAGCGGCGCGGCAAGCGATCCGCACGACATCGCTGTCGTCGTCTTCGACCAGCCCGTGACCGGGATCACGCCGGCGCGGCTGCCCGCCGCGAACTCGCTCGCGAACCTGCCGCAGAACCAGGGCTTCACGTCGGTCGGCTACGGGGCCCAGGAGGTCACGATCGACCACGGGCCGACGTTCCACTACGCGGACGTCAGGTACGTAGGGACGAGCAACAGGCTCTTCGCGACGAACAAGGCATGGCTGCGCATCTCGATGAACCGGACGCTCGGTGACGCCGGCACCTGCTACGGCGACTCCGGCGGCCCGAACTTCCTCGGTGCGGGCGCGACGGAGACGAACATCGTCGCCGCGACGACGATCACGGGCGACTTCATGTGCCGGGCGACGAACGTCGTCTATCGCCTCGACACGCCCTCGGCGCGAGGGTTCCTCGGGCAGTTCGTCGCGCTTCCGTAGAGACGGGGGCGGAGCGGTCGCGTCCGGCGACGCGACCGCTCCGCCTTCACCACATCTCCACCAGATCGAAACCCACGGCGCTTTTCGCGTGTGGCAGGGTCCCGCGTCTATGCGGGAGCCTGGACCTACGCCCTTGGACGCGCGGGAGCTCCCGACGCCGGAGGACGGGTCTCGCGCAGCGCTCGCCGAGCTCGAGGAAGCGCTCACGCTCGCGGCTGCCGCACCGGGACGCCGCAAGCTGGAGCAGCTCGAGGAGCTGCTGCTCCTGCGCGTCGCCGAGCCGTCGCGCGACTGAGCGTGCCGCGGCGCACGTGACCACGACGCGCGCCCGCTCGATTCAGGATCGGTTGCTCAACCGCGAGCTCTCGATGGCTCGAGTTCAACGCGCGGCGTGCTCGAGCTGGCCGCGCGACGCGCTCGATCCCGCTGCTCGAGCGCGTGAAGATCTGCTCGATTCTTCTCGTCGAACCTGGACGAGTTCTTCATGGTGCGCGTGGCCGGGCTGATGGACCAGGCGGGCGTCCGGGGCTGTCGGTGCGCTCGCGACGACGGGCTGACGCCGCGCGAGGCGCTCGCGCGCGATCCGCGAGCGGGTCGACCGAGCTGACCGTCGCGCAGTCGACGCCTCTGGCGGAAGAAGCTCGCGCCGGCGCTCGCGCCGAAGGGCATCGAGGTCGGCCGCATGGAGGACTGCGACGAGCGACGAGCGGGCGGAGCTCGAGCCGGCTGTACGAGCGCGAGATCTTCCCGGTGCTGACGCCGCTCGGCGTCGGCCCCGGCCAGCCGTTCCCGTACATCTCGCGGCTCTGCGCCTCAGCCTCGGCGTGCTCGCGCGCGACCCGGACACCGGCGAGGAGCGATTCGCCCGCGTCAAGGTGCCCGAGGAGCTGCCGCGTTTCGTCTCGGTCGGCGACGCGGGCCGCTGATCGTCCCGATCGAGGACGTGATCGCTCACTACCTCGACCGTGCCTCTTCCCCGGGATGGAGATCCTCGAGCGCGCCGGCGTTCCGCGTCACCCGCGACGCCGACATGGAGCTCTCCGACGAGGCGGACGACCTGCTCGAGGCGGTTCAGAGCCGAGATTTGCGGCGCCGCGTTCGGCGACGTCGTGCGGCGTCGAGGTGTCGCGTCGTCCGATGTCCCGTCGGGCATGCTCGAGCAGCTGCAGCACCGGGCTCGGCGTCATCGGAGGCGACCGAGATCTACGCGATTCATGGGCATGCTCGACCTCTCCGAGGTCGATCCAGATCGTCGGAGCTCGACCGGCCGGAGCTAAAGGACGAACCGTGGCGCCCGACTCACGCAGGCCACGCCTGAACGCGGCGTCGCGGCGACGGCGATCTCTTCGCCGAGATCCGCCGCGGCGACGTGTTCGTCCACCAGCCGTACGAGTCGTTCTCGTCGAGCTTCGAGGCGCTTCATCGCGCGCCGCCGCACAGGATCCGAACGTGATCGCGCACTCAAGACGACCGTCTACCGCACGAGCGATGAGTCAGCCCGCTCGTCCCCGCGCTCGATCGAGGCCGCGGAGGACGGGAAGCAGTAGCGTGTGTCTCGTCGAGCTGAAGGCGCGGTTCGACGAGGGCCGGAACATCGAGTAGGTCGCGCGAGCTCGAGCAGGCGGGCGTCCACGTCGTCTACGGCTTCCCCGACCTGAAGATCCACGCGAAGATGACGCTCGTGGTCCGGCGGGAGGGCGGACGGGCTCCGCCGCTACGTCCACATCGGCACCGGCAACTACCACGCGGTCACGGCGCGGCTCGTACGAGGACGTCGGCATCTTCACGGCCGACGAGGACGGTCGGCGACCGACGTCGCCGCGCTGTTCAACTACCTGACCGGCTTCGGCCGGCCGCAGAAGTTCGAGCAAGCTCCTCGTGGCGCCGTTCGGCGCTGCGGCTCGAGGCGTCGCCGAGCTGCATCCGCCAGGCGCCGGCGAGACGGCCGCTGCGGGCAAGACCGCGCAGAGATCAGCCTGAAGGTGAACGCGCTCACCGATCCGGTTCTGATCGAGGAGCTCTACGGCGCAGCGCAGAGCGGGCGCGACGGTCGAGATCGTCGCCCGCAGCGATCTGCATGCTCCGGCCGGGTGTCGATGAGCTGAGCGAGAACATCCGCGTTCGCAGCGATCGCTGGGCCGCTATCCTCGAGCACAGCCGCATCTTCGTCCTTCGAAGTCGCCGGCGTCCGACGACGTCATACCTGATCGGCAGCGCGGACCTGATGCCGCGCAACCTCGACCACCGGATCGAGATCGTCGCTGCCGGTCGAGTCGCAGCGCGATACCGGCAGGAGGTCAACGGCGATCTTCGACAGCGCTGCTCGCCGACAACGTCGCCGCCTGGGAGCTGCTGCCCACGGGCGCGTGGGAGCGCGTGGACCGCCAGAAGGGCGAGAAGACGCACGACCACCAGGGCAACCTTCGCCGCCGTGCCCGCGCGCGTGGCCGTCGTCCGTCAACGCCACGGACACAGGCCCGCGGGCAAGCGTAAGGCGGGGGTCCAGCCGGGGACGAGACCACAATGGACGAGATGCGGGTGGGGATCCTGGACGTCGGCTCGAACACGGTGCGACTGCTGGTGGGCGACGTTCGCGGCGGCACGGTCGAGACGGTGTGCGAGGAGCGCGCATTCCTCGGTCTCGGCGCCGAGATCCTCGTCCACGATCGAATCCGCCGCCGGAAGCTCCGCGAGGTGAGCGAGACGGTCGGGGACTTCGCGGACGCCGCCCGGCGGCGAGGAGTCCGCGCCCTCGAGACGGTCGTCACCGCGCCCGGCCGGCAGGGTGCCTCCGCGGACGAGCTCCTCTCCACGCTCGCGAGCGCGACCGGCTCGCCCGTTCGCGTCGCCTCGGCCGAGGAGGAGGGCAGGCTCGCATTCGCAGGCGCCGTCTCGCGCTCCGATCTGACGGAAGGCGTCGTCGCCGTCTGCGACGTCGGCGGCGGCTCCACCGAGATCGTCGTCGGAACGCCTCTACTCGGACCGGCGTGGGTGCGTTCGGTGGACGTCGGCTCGCTGCGGCTGACGGCCGCGCTGCTGCCGGGCGACCCGCCGCGGGCCGGCGAGATCGATGCCGCTCATCTCTACGTTGCGGAGAGCTTCCGCGCGCTGGAGCCCCCGCGACCCGACCGCGCGCTCGCGACCGGTGGCAGCGCCCGCGCGATCGCGAAGGTGCTGGGAGGCGCGTACGGGCCTGAAGAGCTCGACGCTGTCGTCGAGGAGCTCGCGCGGCGACCGGCCGCCGAGACGGCGGTGCGCCTGGGCGTCGAGCCCGAGCGCGCCCGCTCCCTCCTCGCCGGCGCGCTGATCCTGCGGGAGGTCTCGAGCCTTCTCGGAACCCGCTTCGAACCGGCCCGCGGCGGCATCCGCGAAGGGGCCGCGCTCGCGCTGGCGGCCACCAGAGCAGCAGCGTAACGGCTTCCTTACCCGACCTTCACCGCTCGGAAGCCCACCGACACCGAGCGAGCGGCGAGACTGGAGTCAGTGTCGTTCGGGGCCGCCATTGCCTCCCCGTACAGCACAGCCAGGGTAGGCGCGACGGGGGCGGCGAGCCCGGCCCCTGTCGTCGCTTACCCTTCGCGCGCCGCCTGCAGCACCGGCAGGTCCCGCTCCCACGTCAGCAGCGACTCGGCCTCGTCGAAGTCCGCCCACCTGATCTGGTCGACCTCGTCGTTCGGCTCGAAGCTGGAGTCCGCACGAGGACGCATCAACCAGTACCGGACCGTCTTCTCGCGCCCCTCGTGCCCCGTGTAGCGGGTCGACGGGAGCTCACGCACGAGCTCGACGTCGTACCCGGTCTCCTCCTCGACCTCCCTCAGCGCCGTCTCCAGTTCGGACTCGTTCCCGTGCGGCTTCCCTTTCGGAAACGTCCAGTCGTCGTACTTCGGCCGGTGCACGAGCAGGACTCGGCCGTCACGCTCGAGCACGCCGCCGGCTGCTCGGATCGGCTCGCTCACCGCGCCGGCAGCGCCTCAGCGGCCTTCTGCAGCCGTTTCCACTCCGTCGGCCAGGCCTCGCGCGCGCGGGCGCGGCGCCTGCGCTCACGCTCGACCAACCGGCCGGCGACGAACGCGGGCGCGGCCGCGGCCGACTTGGCCAGCTCGCGAAGACGGAGCTCGGCGACGGTGGCGTCCTGGTGCTCTCCGAGCACGTCCTGGAGCGCCTTCGCCTGCTTGACGAACGCCGCTCCGGACTTGCCGAGCGTCGGCCCGGCAAGCTCCGCCGTGTAGCGGGCACGCTTGAGCCGGAGCCGTGCGGCATGGAGCTCGTCGTCCGGCGACTCCCCTCCCAGCGGCTTCATCGAGCGGCCGAGCTTCCGCCAGTCCCGGTACCAGAGCGCCGCCAGCGTCGGATCCGCCTTGCCCGGATCGTGCTGCGGCGGGCCCTGCTCGAGCAGATCGAGAAGCTCGAAGTAGGCCGGGCTCCGCAACAACGCGAGCAGCTTCCTCCTGGCGGCGGTCCGCTCGCGCTGCAGCGCCCGCAGCAACGGGCGCGCGTCGCGCTGCTCCTGGACTGGGAGAGCGTCGACCTCGCCGCGGAGACGCTCGAGCAGCACGTCGAGGTCGCGCACCCCACCGAGCGCGTCCGCGACGACTTTGAGGCGGCCCCGCACGTCCGCCGACCAGTCCGCGTCGACGAACGCCGAAGCCGCCCGCAGAAAGGCGCGGAGCCGCCTCGTCGCCACCCGCAGCTGATGCAGTCCGCCGGATCGGCGCCCGTGCGCGCACCCGGGTCGTGCGCGAGCACCGAGCGAGCTGGATCCTGATCTGCGCACGCAGGATCTCCGCCGGAGACGCGTCCCGCGGCGGCGGCTCGTCGTCGGCGTGGTACTCGAGATCGAGCACCTGAAAGAGCTTCGGCCGCGACTCCGGCTCGCCTGCGCCCGCACGGCGGAGCGCCCGCTCGAGCCGCCGCAGCACCTGCGCGTCGCCCTCGAGCAGCTCGACCTCGAGCTCCTCGAAGCTGCGCTCGACCCGCTGGTCTCGAGCACGTCGACGGAGTCGTGGACGACCTCCGCCCCGTCCACGCGGAGCGACTGCCGCCTCGTGCGGAGCCGCGCCACCGGAACCGGATCCGCGCCCCTGAGGTACGCGGCCAGAAGTGCCCTCAGCTCCTCCGGAACCTGCAGCGGCCCGCCTTCCACCTCGAGCTCGAGCCGCGCCACTCCGCGTGGCAGCTTGAGCTGCCAGAGGCCCTTGCCGTTCTCGACGCGGTGGCGCAGCGTCACCCCGTGCGGCGCCAGCCGGTGCCGCGGCGTGTCGTAGTAGGTGGACACGAAGACGCGCGGATCGAGCCGCTCGCCGCCGAGCTCCGGCAGCTGAAACGCGCCGTCGGCATGGAGCTTCGACCTCGCGTTCGAGCGTGCGCTTCACCGCGCGATCGTAGAGGCCAGCTGGGTTACCAGGTGGTGAACGTTGGAGGGCTGGGCCGAGGAACCGGGCGCCGAGTAGAGTGGCCGAGACGGTTGAGAGTCACACATGAACGTGGCGATCACACTCTCCTCGGACACCCGCACGACCGCGGGCGTTCTCCTGCTGACGCTCGTCGCGGTCGAGCTCGGGGGCCTGGCCGTGCTGCGAATCGTCCGAGGTCACGACCCTGCCACGCCGTTCCAGCTGGCGTTTGCACGCGCAGGTCACGCGCATGCCGGCGTTCTGGTGATCCTTGCTCTGGTCGCGCTGCTCTACGCCGACGCAGCAGAGCTCGACGGCGTCTGGAACGCGGTCGCGCGGAGCGGCATCTGGGTCGCCGCGATCCTGTTCCCCGCCGGCTTCTTCCTCTCGTCGGCCGGCCGCGGCCGAACCGAGCCGAACCGGCTGATCATCCTCGTCTATCTGGGCGCCGCCGCGCTGGCGGCCGGCGTCGTCTCACTCGGGATCGGTCTGCTGACCGCGTAGAGCGCAGCCGCCTGTCCGGCTCGACGGTTCGGACTAGGACGGGGTGAGCACCGAGCGCGACTCCGCGCGCGCCTCGCGCCACCAGACGAGCTCGTACGCGTGCAGCGCCAGCCAGACGGCAGTGACCAGCGCGAGCGCGGCGAGCGCAGGGATCACGGTCGCGAGCGGGAGCAGGAGCAGGAGCACGAGCGCCGCGACGAAGCGGCCGCGGCTCAACCTCAGCCGCCGTTCGATCCGCGCCCGGATTGCCGAGTACGTGAGCAGATAGAGCGCGCTCCCGCCGCAGAGCGCGAACGCCACGACGGAGTCGAGCTCCTCGCCGACGTGCGCGACGATGTTCTTCATCGCGAACGCGAAGAGCACGATGCCGACGATCATCGGAAGGTGCGCGTACGCGTACACGTCGCGGGCGATCGCGACGCGTTCGGGGCCCTGGAGCTCGCTGAGCATCCGCTCGCCGCGGATCGAGAAGAAGTCGAAGTAGGCGAGCCAGAACGAGGCGGCGACCAGGAGCCCGAGGACCGCGGCCACGACCTCGCCCGGCCCGATGCCGATCCCCGTCGCGCCGATCCCGATCGAGATGAACGCCTCGCCGAGCGCGATGATCAGCACGAGGCCGTAGCGCTCCGCCAGGTGCGACGGGTGCAGTTGCCACCCCGTCGACCCGCTCAGGAACGCGCCGACGTAGGTGCACGCGAGCGCGGCGAGCCAGAGCCAGGTGCGAGCGCCGTCCGTGAAGCCCGCGATCAGGATCAGTGTGGCGCCGACCAGCGTCCACGGGGCCAGCCGGAGCACGGCCGCGAACAGGTCGCGGTTCCCCCGGCCGGCGAGGGCGTAGAGCGCGATGTGCATCGCGCAGACGACGAGGAACGCGGCGCCGAAGAGCACGCCGTCGTCGTCGAACACACCGGGCACGACGAGCGCGGCGATGAACATCGCAATCAGGGCGACGAGCAGTGCTGCCCCGACGACGCCCTCCTCGGGGTCGACGGTGTTCGTCAGCCAGGCGTACGCCGTCCACGCCCACCAGAGCGCCGCCAGCACGAGCACACCACGGCCGATCCCGGCGAACGTGGGGTCGTCGGCGAGCAGCGTCGCGACCTGCGTGAACGCGAAGACGAAGACGAGGTCGAAGAAGAGCTCCCGCGGCGTGACGCGGTGCTCGTGCTCGACTGCCGTCGGGGCCACGCTCGCGACACTAGCGTGAGCGAGCGGCAAGTCGCCGCTGGATTGCAACGATGGGGGCCTCGGCCGCGGGGTCCACAATGCCCCCGTGAGTCGCGAAGCAGATCAGCTGAGCCGCCTGCGCGTCCTCGTCGACGCCGGGATCTCGCTCAGCTCTGAGCTCTCTCTCGACGCGCTGCTGCAGCGGATCGTGGAGACGGCCGCGGAGATCACCGGCGCCCGCTATGCCGCACTCGGTGTGATCGACCGAACCGGCCAGGCGCTCGAGCGGTTCCTGACCACCGGGATCGACGCCGACACGCACGCGGCGATCGGCGACCTGCCGCACGGACGCGGGATCCTCGGCGTCCTGATCCGGGACGCGCAGCCGCTCCGGCTGCGCGACATCGCCGACGACCCGCGCTCGGTCGGCTTTCCGCCGCATCACCCGCTGATGAAGTCGTTCCTCGGCGTGCCGATCGTGCTGCGCGGCGTCGCCTACGGGAACCTCTACCTGACCGAGAAGTCCGGCGGCGACGACTTCAGCGACGAGGACTGCGAGCTCGCGCAGCTGCTCGCGGCGCAGGCCGCCGTCGCGATCGAGAACGCGCGGCTGTACGAGAACTCGACGCGCTGGCTGCGCCAGTTCGAGTCGCTGAACGAGGTCGGGAACGCGCTCGCGTCGGAGCTCGAGCTGGAGCCGCTCCTGAGCCTGGTGGCGCGGCGGCTGCAAGAGCTCGTCGACGCGAAGCTCGTCCTGATCGCGCTGCCGGAGGGCGACGTGCTGCGGGTGGCGGCGGCCGAGGGCGACAGCGCCTACGGGGTCGCGGGCATGGAGCTCACGCTCGGCGGCTCGAAGGCCGGCCGCGTCCTCGAGCGGGGCCGCAGCGAGCGCGTCGACTCGCTGCTCGACGATCCCGAGGTCGATCAGCAGGCGACCCGGCGCCTCGGCGTCCACTCGGCCCTGTACGTGCCGCTCGTCGTACGCGGACGGTCGATCGGGATCGTGATCGCGCACGACAAGCAGGGGCCGTCGCCCCTGTTCAGCGATGACGATCTCCGCCTCGCGGAGTCGCTGGGAGCGCGTGCGGCGATCGCCGTCGACCTCTCCGAGCGCGTCGGCCGAGACTCCGTCCGGCGCGTCGTCGAGGCGCAGGAGCTCGAGCGGGCGCGCCTGGCCCGGGAGCTGCACGACGAGACGGGCCAGGCGCTGACCTCGATCCTGCTCGGGCTGAAGCCGCTGGAGCAGATGTCCGAGTCGCCAGAGGCGCGAGCTGCCCTCGCCTCGGTCCGGGAGCTCGTGATCTCGACGCTGCAGGACGTGCGCCGGCTCGCGGTCGAGCTACGTCCGTCTGCGCTCGACGACTTCGGGCTCGTCCCCGCAGTCGAGCGCCTGACGGACACGTTCCGCGAGCAGAGCGGCTTGACCGTCGACCTGGAGACGCAGCTCGGCGAGGAGCGGCTGCCGAGCGAGGCCGAGACGACGCTGTACCGCGTGATCCAGGAGGCGCTGACGAACATCGTCAAGCATTCCGCCGCCTCCCGGGTCAGCATCCTGCTGCAGCGGAAGAACGGCGCCGTCGTCGCGGTCGTCGAGGACGACGGGACGGGCTTCGACCCGAGCGCCGAGCGGGCCGATGCGTTCGGCCTGGCGGGAATGAGCGAGCGGGTGTCCCTGGCCGGCGGGCGGCTCCAGGTGGAATCCAGCCCCGGATCGGGCACGACGGTCGTC
Organism: uncultured Gaiellaceae bacterium; assembly: GCA_963730405.1. GTDB lineage: Bacteria > Actinomycetota > Thermoleophilia > Gaiellales > Gaiellaceae > Gaiellasilicea. Next base: position 93,840 of record CAVSRW010000016.1, read on the forward strand.
GCCGAGGTGCCGTCGACATGACCATCCGCGTCCTCATCGTGGACGACCACGCGGTCGTCCGCTCCGGGCTACGCCGGGTGCTGGACGCGGAGTCCGATCTCGAGACCGTGGGCGAGGCGGCCACCGCCGAGCGGGCGGTGTTCGAGGCGATCGAGAACAAGCCGGACGTCGTGCTGCTGGACGTGATGATGCCGGGGACGACCGGCATCGAAGGCATGCCCGCACTCCTCCGGGCGGTCCCGGACGCGAAGGTGCTCGTGCTCTCGATGCAGGACGACCCGCGCTACGTCCGCGAGGCGTTCGACGCCGGCGCGAGCGGCTACGTGCTGAAGGAGGCCGCGGACACCGAGGTGGTCGGGGCCATCAGAGCGGTGGCCGCCGGCGAGCGGTACGTCCATCCGAGCCTCGGCGCGAAGCTCTTCGCCGCCGAGTCCGAGCAGCGTCGCCGCGCCGAGCAGGACCCGCTCTCGGAGCGCGAGCGAGAGGTCCTCCACCTGCTCGCGCTCGGGCATACGAACCAGGAGATCGCGAAGCAGCTCTTCATCTCCGTGCGCACGGCCGAGACCCACCGGGCCCACATCATGCAGAAGCTCCACCTCGGAAGCCGCGCCGAGCTCGTGCGCTACGCCCTCGCCGAGGGGCTGCTCGACCCCGAGCAGGACTAGGCCCGAGCAGCCGACATGTCGGCTCGCACCAGCCAGCCGAGCGCGGCGACGGCGACCAGGCTCGAGATCACGTCGTTGAGGACGCACCAGTCGCAGACGGCGTCGATCACCGCAAGCTGGACGACGAGCAGATAGCCGCTGAACGCGGCGGCTCCCAGCGCGAGCGCGGCAGCCGAGACGCGCGCGACCGCCGTCCCGAGCGCCGCCGCCGCTGCGATCAGGAGGTAGCCGGCGACTCCGAAGGCGGCGACGGGCACGCCGAGGAGCTTCGCGTACTCGGAGCTCTGCACCGTCTCGCAGCCGCCGGTCGAGCAGATGAGGCCGGAGTCGGTCCAGTGCGACACGAGCACGTAGCCCGCCACGGCGGCGCCCACCAGAGCGAATGCGATCAGCGCCGCTCGGAGCGTCCGGTCGTTCACGCTGCGAGGAGCCGGTCCAGCTCGCGCCGGAATGCGTCGGGCTCAAGCGAGTCGACCTCGAGCCGCGCGAGTGCGCCTCCGGTCGGCCCGGCCTGGAAGAACGGCGTGCCGGGCACCTGCGCGAGCGAGGCCGCCGTCCTCGCCTCGGCGAGCTGGCGCTCGACCCAGGCCGACTGCGTTCCGGCGAGCATGCGCTGTGCATCGACGACGGGGCCGTCGAAGCTGCGGAGCACGTCCTCCGTGACCCAGCCCGAGTTCTCGGCGCCCTGGAGGCGGAAGAGCCCGTGCACGACGTCCCAGAGCCGGTCCTGCTCGCCCGCGGCGAGGGCTGCCCTCAGCGCGGTCTCCGAGTCGGGCCCGAGGAAGGAGAGGCCGCGCAAGACGACGCGGACGCGCCCGCTCCGGACGTACTCGTCGACGATCGCCGGGAACGTGTCTCGCGACCACTGGGCGCAGTAGGGGCACTGCAAGTCGGCGTACTCGACGAGGGTGACGGGGGCCTTCGGGCTGCCGAGCGCGATGCCGTCCTGCGGGATGCCGCGGAGAAGGGCGTCGCGCTCGACAGGTGCCGCGACGGCCTCCGGGACGGTCGGCTCAGCCGAGCCGCTGCTGCTGCCGAGGAGGCTGGCGGCGACGAGAGCCACCGCGACTGCGACGGCGCCGGCGAGCGCGGCGACGACGGCGCGGTTCGGGAGACGGCGGCTTTCCTGTCGGCGAGCGGGAGGCACCTAGCGCACCACCAGCACGTCGCAGTCCGCGCGGCCCAGAACCGTTCGAGCTCACGGATCCCGGCACCGGCCGCCCGCTTCCGCGCCCGATCACGATCAGGTCTGCATCGAGCTCGCGCGCCTTCTTCACCAACTGCGTCGCCGGCTCGCCGGTCGCCTCGTGGTAGCCGGCCTGGACGAGCCGCCCCTGCAGCTGCTCGCGTGCACCCGGCTCCACGGAGGGGGCGGACGCGGTGGTGCGGACGGTCACGACGGCGAGGGTCGAGCCGTACCCGACGAGATCGGCGGCGACGTCGAGCGCCCGATTGGAGGCGTCCGAACCGTCGTAGCCGACCATGATCTTGCGTGCGCGTGCTGCCATGCCCGGAGAATCGCGTCCGACAGGCCGGATCGCCTCCGCAGGGAGCACTGGTCTCGTTGCGGGGAACTACTGATCGAGCAGCGCGCGCACCTTCCGGGCGACGATCACGTCTTCCCGGGCGGCGACGACCTCGACCGCGAAGTCTCCCAGGAAGCGCAGCCGCCTAGCGACGGCGTCGCGGACGTCGCCGCGGTTCTCGCCGACCCCGCCCGAGAAGGCGAGCGTGTCGATGCCTCCGAGCGCGGTCGCCATCGCGGCGACGGCCTGGGCGACGCGGTAGGTGTAGACGGAGAAGCCGAGCGGATCGTCGAGCCCGCCGAGAGCCTCGAGGCCGGACTCGTGCTCGAGCGCCTCGTCGATCTCGGCCGCGCTCAGCCCGTGCTCGCGCTGGAGGTAGAAGATCGCCCCGGGATCCACCGAGCCGGAGCGGGTCGCCATCGGCACGCCCTCGAGCGGGCTGAAGCCCATGGTCGTGTCGACGGAACGGCCGGCGAGGACGGCCGTGACCGAGCAGCCGCCGCCGAGGTGGCAGACGACGAGCCGTCGCGCGTCGATGCGATCGACGACGGACGCGACGGCGAGGCCGTGGAAGCCGTAGCGGCGGATCCCCCACTCCTCGCGCCAGCGCCGCGGAATCGCATATGTCGACGCCTCCTCCGGAATGCTGCGGTGGAATGCGGAATCGAACACCGCGACGTGCGGCACGTCGGGGAGCGCCATCTGCGCCGTTCTGACCCCGCGCAGGGCGGGCTCGGTGTGGAGCGGCGCCAGCGAGGCCAGCTCGCGGATCTGCTCGACGACGTCGCCGTCGATCAGGGCGCTCTCGCCGAAGACGCGGCCGCCGTGCACGACGCGATGGCCGACCGCGCCGACGCCGTCGGGGGCGGCATCGAGCGAGGGGACCGGCTCGGAGCGCTCCTCCTCGTCGACGACGGAGAGCTTGAGGCTGGTGGAGCCTGCGTTGACGACGAGGATCCGGATCAGTGCGGCCAGGTCCAGTCGCGGATCTCGGCCTCGTCGTCCCCGTACGTGCGCGTCCATGCCCGTGCGGCGAGCCGCCGGTCGACCATCTCCTGCCTCAGATGCGCCGCCTTCCCGGCCAGCCCGGGCACGCGGTCGATCACGTCGATGACGAGATGGAAGCGGTCGAGGTCGTTGAGCATGACCATGTCGAACGGCGTCGTGGTGGTGCCTTCCTCCTTGAAGCCGCGCACGTGCAGATTGGCGTGGTTCGCCCGCCGGTAGGTGAGCCGGTGGATCAGCCAGGGATAGCCGTGGTAGGCGAAGACGATCGGCTTGTCGGTCGTGAAGAGCGAGTCGAAGAGCCCGTCGGAGAGGCCGTGCGGGTGCTCGGTGTCGGGCTGCAGGCGCATCAGGTCGACGACGTTGACCACACGCACCTTCAACTCCGGCAGCTGCCGGCGCAGGATCGAAGCGGCGGCGACCGTCTCGAGCGTGGGGATGTCGCCGGCGCAGCCGAGAACGACGTCCGGCTCGCCTCCATCGTCGGTCGACGCCCAGTCCCAGATCCCGAGGCCGCGCGTGCAGTGGAGGATCGCCTCCTCCATCGTCAGGTAGTTCAGCGCCGGCTGCTTGCCCGCGACGATCACGTTCACGTAGTTCCGGCTGCGCAGGCAGTGGTCGGCGACGGAGAGCAGCGTGTTCGCGTCCGGCGGCAGGTAGACGCGGATCACTTCCGCCTTCTTGTTGACGACGTGGTCGATGAAGCCCGGATCCTGGTGCGAGAAGCCGTTGTGGTCCTGGCGCCAGACATGCGAGCTGAGCAGGTAGTTCAGCGACGCGATCGGGCGGCGCCAGGGGATGTCGCGCGTCACCTTGAGCCACTTCGCGTGCTGGTTGAACATCGAGTCGACGATGTGGATGAAGGCCTCGTAGCAGCTGAACAGGCCGTGGCGGCCCGTGAGCAGGTAGCCCTCGAGCCAGCCCTGGCAGAGGTGCTCGGAGAGGATCTCCAGCACCCTGCCGTCCGGCGACAGGTGCTCGTCCACCGGCGTCGTCTCCGCCACCCAGGTCTTGTCGGTGACTGAGAAGACGTCGCCGAGCCGGTTCGATGCCGTCTCGTCGGGCCCGAAGAGCCGGAAGTTGTCGCCGTTGCGGCCGATGACGTCGCGGAGGAAGCCGCCGAGCACGCGCGTCGCCTCGCTGAACGTCGTCGCGGGCTCGGGCACCTCGACCGCGTAGTCGCGGAAGTCCGGGAGGACGAGGTCGCGCAGGAGCACGCCGCCGTTCGCGTGCGGGTTGGCGCTCATACGCCTGTCGCCCACCGGCGCCTGCGCGGCCAGGTCCGGACGCAGGCGGCCCTCCTCGTCGAACAGCTCCTCCGGCCGGTAGCTGCGCAGCCAGTCCTCGAGCCGGCGCCGCTGGTCGGCGCTGTCACGCACGCCGGCGAGCGGCACCTGGTGGGAGCGCCAGGTTCCCTCGATCGGGACGCCGTCGACCTCGCGCGGGCCGGTCCAGCCCTTCGGCGTCCGCAGGACGAGCATCGGCCAGCGCGGCCGCTCGAGCTCCCCGCCTTCGCGGGCCGCCTCCTGGATCTGCGCGATCGCGTCGAGGGCGCCGTCGAGCGCAGCCGCGAACCGCTCGTGGACCAGGATCGGCTCCTCGCCGTCGAAGCCGCCCTCGACGATGATCGGGTCCCAGCCGTACCCCTCGAACAGCGCCACGAGCTCGCGCCGCGGGATCCGGTCGAGCACGGTCGGGTTCGCGATCTTCCAGCCGTTCAGGTGCAGGATCGGGAGGACGACACCGTCGCGGCGCGGGTTGAGGAACTTGTTCGAGTGCCAGCTCGCAGCGAGCGGCCCCGTCTCCGCTTCGCCGTCGCCGACGACGCAGGCGACCAGCAGCTCCGGGTTGTCGAACGCGGCGCCGAAGGCGTGCACGAGCGCGTAGCCGAGCTCGCCGCCCTCGTGGATCGAGCCCGGCGTCTCGGGCGCGGCGTGGCTGGGGATGCCGCCCGGGAAGGAGAACTGGCGGAACAGCTCGCGCAGTCCCTCCTCGCCGTGGCCGACGTTCGGGTAGAGCTCGCTGTACGTCCCCTCGAGGTAGGCGTTGGCGACGTTCGCCGGCCCGCCGTGGCCCGGCCCGGTGACGAAGATCGCATCGAGGTCGCGCGCCCTGATCGCCCGGTTCAGGTGCGCGTAGACGAGGTTGAGGCCCGGCACCGTGCCGAAGTGGCCGAGCAGCCGGGGCTTCACGTGCTCCGGCTGCAGCGGCTCGCGCAGGAGCGGGTTGTCGAGCAGGTAGATCTGGCCGACCGACAGGTAGTTCGCCGCCCGCCAGTACGCGTCGAGGAGCCGAAGCTCCTCGACGCCGATCGTGGCAGCCGGTCGAGCGCCGGCGCTAATGGGTCATCGTCCCCTTCGGGTTGCCGACCTTCAGCAGTCCGACCTGGCCGAGGTCGACGTGCGCGAACGCGTGGGAGACGAACGGGTAGAGGCCTTCCTCGTCGACCTTGACGTCGAAGACGGCGCCGCCGCCGGCGGGCACGAGAACCGTCTGCACGCCGATCTGGGGCGGGCTGGTCATGTCCCCGTTCACCCACGCACGGTCGAAGATCGTGCCGACGACGTGGAAGTTCGTGTCCAGTGTCGGTCCGGCGGCGACCACCCAGAAGCGGGTCGTCTCACCCGGGTCGGCCGTCAGTGGATGCGTCACGTATTGATTCGCGTAGCCGTTGAAGGTCGTCCAGTCCGGCATCATCGCACGCGCCTTCGCCATGTCGAGGGAGGCGGGCTCCGTGATCCCGTCGCCGTTCAGGTACCACTCGCTCGCGACGAGGACGTACTCGTTGTCGACCGGCGGCAGGCCCTCCTTCGGCTCGACCACGATCGCGCCGTACATGCCGTTCGCGATGTGCGCGAGCACCGGCTTGGTGCCGCAGTGGTACATGAAGACGCCCGGGTCGCCGGCCGTGAAGCGGAACGTGAACGAGTCGCCCGGCATGACGTCCTTGAACGCGACGTTGGGGGCGATCCGGGCGGCGTGGAAGTCGATCGAGTGCGGGATCGCACCGCCGTTCTTCAGCGTCATCTCGACGGTCTGACCCTCGCGCACGTGCACGACCGGGCCGGGTGCACCGTGGCCGTCGAACGCCCAGGTGTTGTACTTCACTCCCGGCGCGACCTCGACGACCATGTCCTTCAGGGTCATCTGCACCTTGACGAGGTCGCCGCTCGGAACCGGTGGCATGGTCGCGTCGTAGGCCTTGTGCGCCTCCGCGAGCTCGGTGGCGTTGTCCGGCACGACGCCGGCGAAGCTGTTCAGCGGCAGCGCCGTGTTGTGGTCGTGCGCGCCGGCGGCCGACGCGGCGGGCTCCGCCTTGCCGGCGGCGACGTTCGCTGCGACCGCCTTCGCCTCGTCGCGCGCCTCGTCGGCGGCCCACATCGTCGTGACCGCGGCGACCGCGAAGACGGCGACGCAGATCCCGAGCAGGATGATCGCAACGAGTGCGAACTGGCCGAACCAGGGCTTGACCGGCGCCGCGGGCGGCTGCCGGGTCGGGGGTGAGCTGGGATAGGTGGCCACGTCGTCGTTCCTCCTTGGATCTCTTGGTTTCCACCAAAGAGCTTCGGGGAGATCGGCGGCGACCGCCTCAGCGCTTCCTTCGGACTTCGGCGCGGCTTTCTACTGATCTCGTGCTTGCGAGAAGATGACGAGGACGCTCAGGCCCTCGTAGGCCGCGAACCCATGCTCCGCGTGGGCTGGGACGAAGATCGCCTGGCCCGGAGCGACGGGGATCTGCTCGCCCTCGACCGTGAGCACGCCCGTGCCCTCGAGGACGACGTAGACCTCGTCGTCTTCGTGCGGCTGCTGCCGGTCGGGCTCGGGCGCGACGAGCACGTAGACGCCGATCTCGAGCCCGGGCGAGCGGTGCACGACCTCGTAGCCGCCGTTGCCCTCCTCGAGCCGCTTCCGGACCGCCTCGACCTCGAACGCGTGCGACGGCGGCTTCACCAGCTCTTCTCCCGCCGCTGCTCGACGGGACGGGAGACCCGCACGCGGGCGTCGATGGCGACGGCACGGTCGGGGAAGCCGAGGACCGGATTGAGGTCGAGCTCGCTCACGGCCGGCAGATCATCGCCGATCGCGCTCAGCCGGTGGACGAGATCGACGAGCGAGGCCACGTCGGCCGGCGGCGCTCCTCGGAAGCCGGCGACGAGGCGGCCCGCCTTGCCGGAGGTGACGAGCTCCTCGGCGTCGATGTCCGTCAGCGGCGCGATCCGGAGGCTCGCCTCGCCGATCAGCTCGGCGAAGACGCCTCCCGGGCCGAACGCCACGAGCGGGCCGAAGACCGGATCCTGCACGAGGCCGGCGAGCAGCTCCGCGCCGCCCCGGAGCATCGGCTGCACGATGACGGGAACGCCGATCCGCTCTGCGGCGCCGCGAACCGCTTCCGCGTCGCTCAGGTTGAGCGCGACGCCGCCGGTCTCGGTCTTGTGCGCCCCTGCGGCCGCCGACTTGACGACAGCGGGGTAGCCGAGCTCCTCCGCCGCGGCGACAGCAGCGTCGGCGTCCTCGGCGACCCGCTCCGGGACGAGCGGCAGCCCGTAGGCGGCCAGAAGCTCGCGCGTCTCGCCCGGGTCGAGCCACGAGTCCTCGGCGCGCGCGAGCGCGCGCTCCACGACCGCGGAGGCGGCGGCGCGGTCGATCCCCTCGAGCGCCGGAACCGACCCGAGCGGGCGCCGCAGCCACTCGCTGCGCCCGGCGGCGCGGCCGAGCGCGCGGGCGGCCGACTCCGGGTAGGCGAACGCGGCCACGGCCGATCCTGCGCGCAGCGACGGTGGGACGCCGTCCGAGCTCATCACGACCGCGAGCACGGGCTTGTCCCGCTCGGCGGCGCGGGCCGCCGTATCGACCGCGTCCGCCACCTCGACCGCGGTCGCGCTGACGGCTGGGACGAAGAGGACGAGCACGGCGTCGACGTTGGCGTCCGCGAGCACGACGGGGAGCGCGGCGGCATAGCTCTCGGCGGTGGCGGAGCCGAGCATGTCGACCGGGTTCGCGACGCTCGCCTCGGCAGGCAGGAGCTCGCGCAGCCGCGCAGTCGTCTCGTCCGACAGCGCGGGCAGCTCGAGACCGGCCGCGTCGCAGGCGTCCGCGGCGAGGATGCCGAGGCCGCCGGCGTTCGTGAGCACGGCGACGCGGCGGCCGTGCACCTCGGGCTGCGACGAGAGCAGCGTCGCGACGTCGATCAGCTCCTCGAGCGACGCGGCCCGGATCACGCCGGCCTGGCGGAAGAGGGCATCGACGCCGGCTTCGGAGCCGGCGAGCGCGGCCGTGTGCGAGCTCGCCGCGCGCTGGCCGGTCGCGGAGGTGCCGCTCTTGAGAGCGAGGATCGGCTTCCGGCGCGCGACGCGGCTGGCGATCCGGCCGAAGCGGCGCGGGTTTCCGAACGACTCGACGTAGAGCAGGACGACGCCTGTCGCCGGGTCGTCCTCCCACCACTCGAGCAGATCGTTCGAGGAGACGTCGGCCTTGTTCCCGATCGAGACGAAGGCGGAGAGGCCGAGGCCGCGCGAGTCGGCCGCCTCGAGCAGCGCCAGGCCGAGCGCTCCGGACTGGGAGGAGAAGCCGATGTTGCCGCTCGGGGCGGAGCGGGCGGCGAAGGTCGCGTTCAGGCTGGGCCCGGCGACGGCGATGCCGAGGCAGTTCGGCCCGATCAGCCGCGCGCCGTGCGAGCGCACGAGCGCGACGAGGCGCTCCTGCCGCTCGGCCCCCTCGCTGCCGACCTCGGCGAAGCCGGCGGAGATGACGACGAGCGCGCGGACGCCGCTGCGGAGCGCGTCTTCGGCCGCGTCGAGCACGTGCCGGCTCGGCACCGCGATCACCGCGAGGTCGACCGGGTCGGGGATCTCCGAGACGGAGCCGTAGCCGCGCACGCCCGCGACGGCGCTGCCCTTCGGGTTGACCGGGTAGGCGGCGCCGGCGAAGTCGCCGGAGAGGATGTTGCGGAAGAGCTCGCCGCCGATCGTGCCGCGGCGCGGCGAGGCGCCGACGACGGCGACGCCGGCCGGCTCGAAGAACGGCCGGAGAGACGCGACGACGGCGGTGTGGTCGCGTTCCTCGACGCTGAGCTCGAAGCGCTCCGTCGGCGCGATCGGGAACCCGACCTCGACGACGCCGCCCTCGCGCTGGCGCGTCAGCTCGAACCCGGCGCGCTCGAAGACGCCGAGCATCGAGCGGTTGTCGGGCAGCACCTCGGCGACGAAGCGCTCGATCCCGACCGCCGCCGCCCGCTCGGCGAGCCGCTCCAGCAGCCGCGTGCCGATCCCGCGGCCCTGCTCCGCGTCTGCGACCGCGAACGCCGACTCCGCCAGCGCAGGGTCGCGCAGCCGGACGTAGTTGCCGACAGCCACGACTCGCTCGCCGTCGCCGTCGTCGTCGGCGAGGGTGCCGACGAGAGCGCCGCGTACCGTCCAGTCGGGCTCGAGCAGCGGCTCCACGAGCTGTGGCTGCAGGTTCGGCAGCCCGTGAAAACGCCGGTGGGTGCTCTCGCGCGAGAGCCCGCGGAAGAAGGCGAGGACCGCGTCGGCGTCCTCGCGCTGCGGCGCCCGCAGCCGGAGCGTGCCGCCGTCGCGGAGGATGACGTCGACGCTCACGCGACGCCCGTTGGCTTGGTCATGTCACTCCTCCCGTCGGCGGTCACTGCGAACGTACCGCCGCGCGTGATGTCCGGGCAAACGCCAAAGCGAGGGGCGGGCAGAGGCGCCCTCCCTCGTCTTTGGTCTTCACAGGAGCGCGGCACCCATCACGATCGAGAACAGGGCGACCCGCTCGGCGAAGAAGGCCGTGTTCAGCACAGTGGTCAGCGCCGTCTCGGCCAACCCACATGTTGCGGAAGCGCAGGACCATAATTCAGCGAGCCGGGTGCGCTTTCGTCCTCCACCCCAACGGACCTTCGGCGTTCCGCCTTGCGGCTTCTTCCTACGGCCTACTGGTGTGGACTCGACCTACTCGCGTCCCGTGCTCGCTGCGAGGGGGAACCTAGGCGTGACCGGCTCGAGCGTCAAGAGCAGCGGTCGGGTATTGCCGGAAATTGCGGCTCTTTCATGAGCTCGTGGTTGAGCCTCACCCT
>CAVSRW010000017.1:0-110335 GCA_963730405.1 uncultured Gaiellaceae bacterium
GGCGACTTCTTCGCCGAGCGGGCCGACCTGCGCCTGCGCCTCCTCCTCGGCCTCCTCGCCGGGGGTGAGGGCGACGTCGGTGAGGTCGTCGAGGTCCTCGTCGGCCGCGAGCGCGAGCTCGCCGTCGCTGTCGACGACGCTCTCTCCGCCCTCCTCGGTCTCCTCGGCCGTGGGCTGGCGCGCGGCCGCGCGGAGCGAGCCGGGCGAGAGGTCGATCCCGAGCTCCTCCGCGGCGCGGAGCAGCTCGTCGTCCTCCTCCCGCACCTCGACCTCGCGGCCCTCGTCCGAGAGGACGTGGACGTCGAGGGCGAGCGACTGCATCTCCTTCAGCAGCACCTTGAACGACTCGGGGATCGACGGCTCGGCGATGTTCTCGCCCTTGACGATCGCCTCGTAGGCCTTGACGCGCCCGATCGTGTCGTCGGACTTGATCGTGAGCATCTCCTGGAGCGTGTAGGCGGCGCCGTACGCCTCGAGCGCCCACACCTCCATCTCGCCGAAGCGCTGGCCGCCGAACTGCGCCTTGCCGCCCAGCGGCTGCTGGGTGACGAGCGAGTACGGGCCGGTCGAGCGCGCGTGGATCTTGTCGTCGACGAGGTGGAGCAGCTTCAGGATGTACATGTAGCCGACCGTGACCTTCTGGTCGTACGGCTCGCCGGTCTTGCCGTTGAAGAGGCGCACCTTGCCGGAGACCTTCCGGCCGGTGTCGCGGCTCTCGTCGACGTTGAACTTGATCGGCGAGTCGGGGTTCTGCTCCGACCAGGTCACGAGCGCCTCGTCGACGTCCTCCTCGCTCGCGCCGTCGAAGACCGGCGTCGCCACCGGGCGCGGGTTCGGCGCGTTGATCGGGGCCTTCGGGTTGACGCCGGCGCTCGCCGTCCTCGGCGAAGACGCCGTGCGCCGCGGCCCAGCCGAGGTGCGTCTCGAGGATCTGGCCGATGTTCATCCGGCTCGGGACGCCGAGCGGGTTCAGGATCACGTCGACCGGGCGGCCGTCCTCGAGGAACGGCATGTCCTCCTCGGGGACGATCTTCGAGATGACGCCCTTGTTGCCGTGGCGGCCGGCGAGCTTGTCGCCCTCCGAGATCTTGCGCTTCTTCGCCACGTAGACGCGGACGAGCTCGTTCACGCCCGGCGAGAGGTCGTCGCCCGCGTCGCGGGAGAACGACTTGACGCCGATCACCTTGCCGCCCTCGCCGTGCGGGACCTTGAGCGAGGTGTCGCGGACCTCGCGCGCCTTCTCCTTGAAGATGGCGCGGATCAGCTTCTCCTCCGCCGTCAGCTCGGTCTCGCCCTTCGGCGTCACCTTGCCGACGAGCAGGTCGCCCGAGCCGACCTCGGCGCCGATGCGGACGACGCCGCGGTCGTCGAGGTTCGCGAGCGACTCCTCCGAGCGGTTCGGGATGTCGCGCGTGATCTCCTCGTCGCCGAGCTTCGTCGAGCGGGCGTCGACCTCGTACTCGTGGATGTGGATCGAGCTGAGCACGTCGTCCTTGACGAGCCGCTCGCTGAGGACGATCGCGTCCTCGAAGTTGTAGCCCTCGAACGGTCATGAAGGCGACGATCAGGTTGGCGCCGAGCGCGAGCTCGCCGCCGTCCGTGGAGCGAGCCGTCGGCGAGCACCTGGCCGGCCTTCACCTTCTCGTTCAGGCCGACGACCGGCTTCTGGTGGATCAGCGTGCCCTGGTTCGAGCGCATGAACTTCGTCAGGTGGTACTCCTCGCGGGAGCCCCTGCCCTCGACGACGATCTTCTCGGCGTCGACGTCGATCACGGTGCCGTCGGTCTTCGAGAGGACGACGTCGCCCGTGTCGATCGCGGCGCGGTACTCGAGGCCGGTGCCGACGAGCGGCGCCTGCGGGATCATCAGCGGCACTGCCTGCCGCTGCATGTTCGCGCCCATCAGCGCGCGGTTGGCGTCGTTGTGCTCGAGGAACGGGATCAGCGCGGTCGCGACCGAGACGATCTGCGCCGGGGCGACGTCCATGAACTCGACGTCCTTCGGCGCGGCCGTGACCGCCTCGCCGAGGCTCGAGCGGCAGAGCACGATGTCGTTCATGAGCTTGCCGTTCTTGTCCACCGGCTCCGAGGCCTGCGCGATCGTGTACTGCGCCTCCGCGGCGGCGTCGAGGTAGACGATCTCGTCCGTCACCTTGCCGCCCTTGACGACCCGGTACGGCGTCTGGATGAAGCCGAACTCGGACACGGTCGCCATCGACGCGAGCGAGCCCATCAGGCCGATGTTCGGGCCCTCCGGCGTCTCGATCGGGCACATGCGCCCGTAGTGGGTCGGGTGGACGTCGCGCACCTCGATCGGGGCGCGCTCGCGGGTGAGGCCGCCGGCGCCGAGCGCCGAGAGCCGCCGCCGGTGCGTGAGCCCGGAGAGCGAGTTCGTCTGGTCCATGAACTGCGAGAGCTGCGAGGAGCCGAAGAACTCCTTCAGCGCCGCGACCACGGGCCGGATGTTGATGATCGTCTGCGGCGTGATCGTGTCGACGTCCTCGGTCGTCATCCGCTCGCGGACGACGCGCTCCATCCGGTAGAGGCCGACGCGGAACGCCTCCTGGATCAGCTCGCCGGTCGTGCGCAGCCGCCGGTTGCCGAAGTGCTCGTACTCGTCGAGCTCGGCCCGGATCGGGTCGCGGTTGAGCTGGATCGCCTCGGCGGCGAAGTCCTTCGCCTCGAGGTCGACGCCGAGCTTCATCGGCAGGTCGACGAGCTTGCGCACGAGCGCGACGATGTCGGTCGTCGTCAGGGTGCGCGTGTCGTCGGGGACCTCGACGCCGAGCCGCTGGTTCAGCTTGTAGCGGCCGACCTTGGTCAGGTCGTAGCGCTTCGGGTCGAAGAAGAGCGCGCGGACGAGGTTGCGCGAGTTGTCGAGCGTCGGCGGCTCGCCGGGACGCTGCTTCTTGAACACCTCGACGACCGCCTCCTCCTCGCGGGTCGTCGTGTCCTTGTCCAGCGTGTTCTGGATGAAGGGCGAGTTGTCGAAGAGCTTGAGCAGGTCCTCGTTCGAGTCGAGCGCAAGCCCGTCGTTGTAGTCCTCACGCGCGAGCGCGCGCAGGAGCGTCGTCACCGGCAGCTTCCGCTTCCGGTCGATGCGGGCGTAGACGATGCCCTTCTTGTCGATCTCGAGCTCGAGCCACGAGCCGCGGCTCGGCATCAGGTTCGCGGTGAAGACCTGCTTCGTCGCGTCCTTCGGCTCCATCAGGTAGGCGCCCGGGCTGCGGACGAGCTGCGTCACGATCACGCGCTCGGTGCCGTTGATGATGAACGTGCCCCACTCGGTCATCATCGGGAAGTCGCCCATGAAGACCCGCTGCTCGCGGATCTCGCCGGTCTCCTTGTTGACGAAGCGGACCGTCATCGAGAGCGGGGCCTGGTAGGTCAGGTCCTTCTCGCGGCACTCCTGGATCGTGAACTGGGACTCCCCGAACTCGAACTCGCCGAACTCGACCGCGAGCGTGCCGGTGTAGTCCTCGATCGGCGAGATGTCCGCGATCGTCTCGCGCAGGCCCTCGTTCTTGAACCACTCGAACGAGGCCTTCTGGATGTCGATCAGGTTGGGGAGGTCGAGGACGTGCTTCAGGCGTGAAAAGCTCTTGCGCGCACGAGGCGCGACAGCAGTGCTGCTCAAGTGGTAACAGCCTCCCTTATAGCTACGAGCGAATTCTTCAGTGGGCAGAGCGGAAGCGGCGAACGTCGGCGCAACCCAGAAGGGTAGCGAACGCAGGCCCCTCACCGCAAGCATGCGCAGCGGCGGGAGCCGAATGGTGCAGGCCAGGATAGCAGACAGGCACAAGAAATGGCCGAGGGCGCCAATCGGCGCCCTCGGCGGTGACCCCTACTTGCAACGCGGACAATCGCTCCGCGGGATACGGGTCGGATGACAGCCGTGTTACTTGAGCTCGACGCCGGCGCCGGCTTCCTCCAGCTGCGCCTTGATCGAGTCGGCCTCCTCCTGGTTGGCGCCCTCCTTGACGGTGCCGGGGGCGCCGTCGACGAGGTCCTTCGCCTCCTTGAGGCCGAGGCCGGTGACCGCGCGGACGACCTTGATCACCTGGATCTTCTTGTCGCCCGCGGCCGTGATCACGACGTCGAACGAGGACTTCTCCTCGGCCGGCGCCGCACCGTCGCCGCCCGCCGCCGCAGCGCCGGGGGCCGCGACCGCCATCGGAGCGGCGGCGGTGACGCCCCACTCCTCCTCGATCGCCTTCTTCAGCTCGACGAGCTCGAGCACGGTCATCTTGCCGAGCGTCTCGAGCACCTTCGCGGTATCCGTTGCCATTACTCCTGCTCCTCCTGCGTGTCAGTGTCAGTGGTCTCTTCGTTGGTCTCGGGCTCGGCGGTCGCCTCGGGCTCCGCCTCGGCAGCCGCCTCCGCCTCGGGCTCTGCCTCGGCCTCGCTCGGCCTCGGCAGCGGGCTCCTCGGCGGCCGGCTCGTCGGCCGGTGCGGCCTCCGCGGCCGGCGCCGCGCTCTCGGACGTGTCGCCCTGCTCCCGCAGCTGCTCGATCCGGGCGTCGATCAGCCCGGCGAGGTCGCGCAGCGGCGCCGAGACGAGCGCGACGACTGTGGTGAGCGGCGAGACGATCGCCCCCACCACCTGCGCGCGCAGCACGTCGGCCGGCGGCAGCTTGGCGAGGCTCTCGACCTCGTCGGCCGTCATCACGGCGCCCTCGAGCACGCCCCCGCGGATCGCGAGGATCTTCGTGCTCGTCGCCGCGTCGCGAAGCGCCTTCGCCACCGCGACGGGATCGCCGTCGGACTCGACGAACGCGATCGCCGACGGGCCCTCGAGCAGCGCCAGCAGCGCGTCCGCCCCGGCGGCCTCGGCCGCCCGGCGGGTGAGCGTGTTCTTGACGACCGCGAAGCGGGCGCCGTGCTCGATCAGCTTCGAGCGCAGCCCGTCGATCTCGGCGTTCGTCAGGCCGCGGTAGTCGGCGACGATCAGCGTCTCCGACGTCCGCAGCCGCTCGGTCAGCTCTGCGACGACTCGTTCCTTCTCACTCTTGTGCATCTCTCACCTCCTCTGAACGTTCGAGCCCGCACGGAGGCGGGCTCGGAGAGATGCACGACGCATCGTCCTGAGCGCCACCTCGGGAGGGCCTCCGCCAGCGACTGCTGGCTGCCTCCTGTCTCCGGCGACGGGCTGTGGGACGGAAAACCTAGGCCGGAACGGCCTCCTTCTGCGCGTCGAACTCCTCGATGATCCCGCGGACGCGAGCCGGGTCGACGCGCACGCCGGGGCCCATCGTCGTCGTGATCGTGATCTGCTCGATGTATCGGCCCTTCGCCGAGGCGGGCTTGGCGCGGACGATCTCCTCGATCAGCGCGGCGTAGTTCTCCAGCAGCGCCTTCGCGTCGAAGCTCTTCTTCCCGATCGAGACGTGGACGTTCGCGCCGCGGTCGGTGCGGTACTCGAGCTTGCCGCCCTTCGCGTCGGTGACCGCCTTGGCGACGTCGAACGTGACCGTGCCGGTCTTCGGGTTCGGCATCAGGCCGCGGGGGCCGAGCACGCGCCCGAGCTTGCCGACGTTGCCCATCTGGTCGGGGGTCGCGATCGCGACGTCGAAGTCGGTGAAGCCGCCCTCGATCTTCGCGGCGAGGTCGGCGGCGCCGACGACGTCGGCTCCGGCCTCCTCGGCCTCGCGCGCCTTGTCGCCCTCGGCGAAGACGGCGACGCGGACGGTCTTGCCGGTGCCGTGCGGGAGCATCAGCGTCCCGCGGAGCTGCTGGTCGGCATGTCGCACGTTCAGGCCCAGCCGGAAGTGCGCCTCGACCGTCTCGTCGAACTTCGCGTCCGGAAGGTCCTTCAGGAGCGTGACGGCCTCCGCCGGCGAGTACAGGTTCTCGCGCTCGATCTTCGAGCGCGACTGCTCGTAGCGCTTGCCGTGGGAGCTCATCGCTCCACCTCGACGCCCATCGAACGGGCCGTGCCGGCGATCACGAGCATCGCCTGGTCGACGTCGCGGGCGTTCAGGTCCTGCAGCTTCGTCTCGGCGATCGAGCGCAGCTGGGCCTGGCTGATCCGGCCGACCTTGTTCCGGTTCGGCTCGGCCGAGCCCTTGTCGAGCCCGAGCGCCTCCTTGATCAGCACGGCGGCGGGCGGGGTCTTCGTGATGAACGTGAACGAGCGGTCCTCGAAGACCGTGATCTCGACCGGGGTGATGCGGCCGTTCTCCTGCGCGGTCTGCGCGTTGAACGCCTTGCAGAACTCCATGATGTTGACGCCGTGCTGACCGAGCGCAGGGCCGACCGGCGGCGCAGGGTTGGCCTGCCCGCCCGGGATCTGCAGCTTGATCAGTGTCAGAACCTTCTTCGCCATCTTCTTCCTTGTCTCTCTAGTCGAGCTTCTTGACCTGGTCGAACCCGAGCTCGACCGGCACCTGGCGCTCGAAGATGTCGACGAGCACCTTGAGCTTCTGCTGGTCGGCGTTCACGTCGACGATCTCGCCGTCGAAGTCCGACAGCGGGCCGGAGGTTACCTTCACCGACTCGCCGAGGGTGAACTCGACCTGTGAGCGCAGGGCCGCGCCGGTGGCGGCGGCGCCCGTGTGCAGGATCCGGTCGACCTCGCCCTGCGCCAGCGGCACGGGCTTGGCGCCGGCGCCGACGAAGCCGGTCACGCCGGGCGTGTTCTTGACGACCGTCCACGCCTCGTCGTTCAGATCCATGTTCACGAGCACGTAGCCCGGGAGGACGCGCTTCTCGATCTGCACCTTCTGCCCGTCCTTCGTCTCGATCACCTGCTCGGTCGGAACCACGACGCGCCGGAAGCGCGGGGCCTGGTTCATCGACACGATCCGGTGCTCGAGGTTGGCCTTCACCTTGTTCTCGTGCCCGGAATAGGTGTTGATCACATACCAGCGGAACATCTGGCTACTCCCTATTCACCGAGGAGAACGGTACGGACGAAGGGCTTGAAGAACTGGTCGGCGGCGTAGAGGAACGTGCCGACGATGACGCAGGCGATGATCACGACGATCGTGCCCTGGACGACCTGGGCGCGGCTCGGCCACTCGACCTTCTTCAGCTCCGCCCACGCCTCGCGGACGAAACGGCCGCGCTCGCGCGACTCGCGCCGGCCCGTCTGGGTCGACGCGGGCTGCATCCCGGGGCGCACCTGCGCCTGGCTGCGGGACCGCTGCGCGGCGGGCTTCGGGGCGCCCGAGCTCTTCCGCTGGTCGCGGCGCTGCCGACGGGTCTCGCGGGCCACTAGCGGGTCTCCCGGTGGACCGTGTGCTGGCCGCACCAGCGGCAGTACTTCTTGAACTCGACGCGGTCCGGCGTGTTCCGCTTGGACTTGTTCGTCTGGTAGTTGCGGCGCTTGCACTCGGTGCAGGCGAGCGTGATCGCGACTCGAACTCCGGCTGCCATCTAGATCGTGTTCTCTCGGTTTCGGTTGAAGAAAGACTGCTGAGGAATAGCGGCGGCAGGACTCGAACCTGCGACACGCGGATTATGATTCCGCTGCTCTAACCAACTGAGCTACGCCGCCGCGCGGACGGGAAGAGTAGCACGATCGCGTCGTTCACTGGCCCGTCCGGCGGCTCTCCTAGGATCGCACTCCGATGATCCGAATCAATCCCAAGAGCGGCGGCTGGCTCGAGGTCGTCTGCGGCCCGATGTTCAGCGGCAAGAGCGAGGAGATGATCCGCCGCCTGCGCCGTGCAGAGATCGGCCGGCAGCGCGTGGTCATCTTCAAGCCCTGCATCGACGACCGCTACGACGCGGCCGATGTCGTCAGCCACGCCGGGATCCGCATGCGCGCGGTGCCGGTCGCCGGCGTCGCCGAGCTGCTGGAGCGCGCGCGCGGCTTCGAGGTGGTCGGCATCGACGAGGCGCAGTTCTTCGAGCCGGAGATCGTCGGCGCCGCCCTCGCGCTCGCCGACGGCGGCGCCCGCGTGATCGCGGCCGGCCTCGACCAGGACTTCCGCCGGCTGCCCTTCGGGCCGATGCCCGAGCTGCTCGCGCACGCCGAGTTCGTCGACAAGCTCCAGGCCGTCTGCCACCGCTGCGGCGGCGGCGCGACGACGACGCAGCGGCTCGTCGACGGTCGCCCGGCGCCCTACTCCGGCGCGACGATCGTGGTCGGCGCCAACGAGCAGTACGAGGCACGCTGCCGCGACTGCCACGAGGCCGGGGAAGACCTCGCAGCAGTCGCGGCGTAGCTCGCCCTAGTTCGCGGGAACGGTCGCGTCGACCCAGACCAGCCTGTGGTCCGAGGTCGGGAACGGGAACGTGCCGACGAGGCGGAACAGTGGATCGGTGTTGAGCGGCCAGAAGACTCCCGCGTCGACGATCTGCATCGTCTTCCGCGGCAGCACGTAGTCCGCCCGCAGGTTGCCCGGTGCGGTGTCCGCAAAGTCCGCCGTGTCGAAGCGCGGATCGGACTCGTGCGTCAGGTTTGCGCCGCCCTGGAGCGCGTTCTGCTGCACGGCGCCCGCGCTCTCGGGCGTCGTCTTCGTGTTCACGAGCGGGTGCTCGATCAGGAGCTGGATCGAGCCCGGGATGCTGTCCCCGTCGAGCGGGTCCGAGTTCTGGTCGCCCGCGATCACGAACAGCGAGCCGGGCTTCAACCCGCCCGTGCCGCCGCCGTCGTCGTAGATGTAGCCCGACCTCCCCGGCGAGATGTAGTCGGCCCAGAAGCGGATCTCGTCGAAGTTGCGCGTCCCGTTCCGGTCCTCGGGCCCGTCGAAGACGGGCGGCGTCGGGTGGCTGGCGAGGAAGTGGACGACCTTGCCGCCGACCAGCAGGGGCAGGTCCCAGTGGCTCTTCGAGGAGAGCCGGAAGACGCTCAGCTCCGCCGGCGAGTACCAGTCTGACGGCGCAGGTGTCGCCGGATCGTCCGGCAGCAGTGCGCCCGGCATGTCCTTCCAGAGGAAGCGCTGGAAGGTGCGGATGCCCGTCGGGTCGATCGGGTACATCGAGTACACGGCCATCCCGAACTGGCCCGGGAAGAAACCGAACCCGTAGGCGTCGTCCGGGCCGCCGACGGCACCGTTGTTGTTGAGGTCGAAGCCGGACGGGATCCCGGTGTTCGACTCGGCGGTGAACCGGTACGGGTAGTGCACCGGCGTGGAGCCGTTCTGCGAGACCGACAGGTAGTTGTCCTGGAACAGGCGCAGCGCGGTCCCGTTCGCGTCGTAGTCGAACTCGTTGATCAGGACGACGTCCGGCCGGACGCGCTGGATCGTCTCGGCCGCGTTCCGCGCCTGCTGGTTCCCAGGCGTGGACAGGTCGGCGATCAGCTGGCCGGCGAAGTTGCGGTTGAGCGAGGCGTTGAACGTCGCGAACCGGACGTCGCCGCTCTTGCCGGAGTCTGCGAGCGCCGCCGGAACGAGCATGAGCGCCGCCGCAGCGGCAGCGATGAAGGCTTTCGGCATCGAGATTCCTCCCCTCGGTCCCTCTTGTCCGGGGCGGTCTATCAGGCTGGCGCCGCCAACGGAACCCCATTCACCGGATCGACGCCGGACGGTGACCTGGGGCCGCCCTCGCGGACGGCCCCAGGTCGACGCCGCTAGTTGAGCTTGTTCGCCGTCAGGAAGGCCTTCGCCACCGAGGCGGCGGGCCTCTTGTCGAGCGCGACGGCCTTGTTCATCGCGATGATCGCCCGCAGGGTCAGCAGCGAATTGACCCGGTTGAGCGTGCTGGTGAGGCTCGTCCCGTACTCGCTGACGAGCTTCTTCGAGAGCACGGGCGCGACCTGCTGGAAGCCGAACATGTTCCGCGGCTCCTTGAGCACGACGTACTTCGTCGAGATCAGCTGCGGGTCGGTCGTGAAGATGCCTGCGGCCTCGACCTTCCCCTGGCTCAGCAGCGTGTAGGCGCTGATCCCGGCGAGCGGCGTGAACTCGACGTTCCGGACGGCGTAGCGGCTCGCGAGCTGCGGGAGCCACCGCGTCTCGAACTCCGGGAACGCCGCCAGCGTCAGGTCGGGCACCTTCCGCAGGTCGCCGACCGTCTTCAGGCCGTACTTCGACGCCGTCGTCCGCAGCACCGCGATCCCGTCGCGGTCCTGGAACGGCGTCGCCTTCAAGAGCGTCTGACCCCGTTTCTCGTACAGCCCCTTCGCGGTCAGGTAGGTGCCGAGGGCGGTCTTCGGCAACGTCTTCCGCTTGAACGTCACCGAGAGCATGATCCCGGTGTACTCCGGATAGAGGGTGACGCGGCCGCTCCGCAGCGATGCGTCGATCAGCTCGGTCGAGCCGATGTTCTCCTTGTACTGCACCTTCAGCCCCTTCGCCTCCAGGGCCTGCTTGTAGAGCTGCCCCAGCACGTACTGCTCGGGGAAGTTCTTCGTCCCGATGATGATCGGCGTGGCTTGCCCCTTGTCGAGCGCGGCCGGTGCCGCCGCGGCTCCACCGAGCACGATGGCGACTCCGAGGGCGACCGCGAAGGCCGCCTTGGCGGCCCGGCGATTGTGCTTCCTGATCACTACCCACCTCCTGTCGTGGATCACCCGGTTAGACGACCGGGCGCACATCCGGTTCGAACGCTGGAACCTCTTCTTTCAGTCCTGCGGGCGTCAGCCACCGTTGCAGGACACCGAGTCCCGCGTCGGCGGCAAGCGCGAGCAGCGAGACGCAGATGGCGGCGCCGACGAGTCCTTCGACGTCGTACGCCGCCTGGTTCACGAGGATCTCCCCGAGGCCGCTGCCGCCGGCGATCGCAGCGATCGTCGCCGTTGCGACGACGAAGACGGCCGCGGTTCGGATCCCGACGAAGAGCAGCGGCAGCGCCAGCGGCAGCTCGACGCGCCAGAGCACCTGGGACGGCGTCATGCCCATCCCCCTCGCTGCCTCGACGGCGTCCCGGTCGACCTCGTCGACGGCGACGTACGCATTGGTCAGGATCGGCGGCACGGCGAGCACGACGAGCGCGAGCATGACGGTCGTGAAGCCGATCCCGAGGAACGTGAAGCCGACCGCGATCACGACGAGCGTCGGCAGCGCCCGGCCGATGTTGGCGACGTTGACGGCCACCAGCGAACCGCGATGGAGGTGGCCGAGGGCGACGCCGAGCGGTACGGCGATCGCGATCGAGACGAGCAGTGCCGCGCCCGAGAGGACGATGTGCTCCCACGTCTTCTCGAGCAGCAGCTCTCGCTCGTCGACGATGAACTGGAAGCTGTCGACGAAGACGTCGAGCGCCGCGGCGATCACGTCACCCTCCTGGCCGAGGCCCACGGCGTCACGGCCCGCTGCGCAAGCACGAGCAGCGCGTCCGCCACGATCGCGAGACCGACTGCGAGCGCGCCGGCCGCGATGATCTCGGTCCTGAAATCGAGCCGCAGCGCGCCGAGGATCGGGCCGCCGAGCCCCTCGGAGACGACGAACGCGGCCACGGTCGCGAGTGCGATCGTCGAGACGACCGCGATCCGCAGCCCGGCCACGATCGCCGGCAGCGCCAGCGGCAGCTCGACGCGCCAGAGGGTCTGGTTGGAGGTCAGCCCCATGCCCCGCGCCGCCTCGAGCACCTCGGGCGGAGCCGAGCGGAGCCCGGCGAGGTTGTTGCGAAAGAGGATCAGAAGCGTGTAGCCGACGAGCGCGATCTCGACCGTGGTCACGGTCAGGCCGGTCACGGGCACGAGCAACTGGAAGAGCGCGAGACTCGGGATCGTGTAGATCACCGCCGAGAGGAATGCCACCGGCCGCTCGACGTGGCGGTAGCGGTGGGCCAGGAGCGCAGCCGCCAGCGAGAGCACGAAGCCGACGCCGACCGCGATCAACGTCAGCTTGATGTGCTCGAGGAGCGCCGGCTGCAGCACCGGGTCCCAGTTCTCGCGCACCCAGTCGGTGCAGAAGAGACGGTTCTCCTCGATGCAGTCGCTCGCCTCGCCGAAGTCGGGGATGACGGGCTCGGCCATCAGCCGAGCAGCTCCGTCAGCCGGTCGAGCGTGAGCTTCTTCCTCGTCCCGTCGCCGGACTCGACCACGACGGCACGGGCGCCGTCGTTCAGCATCGCCGAGAGCGCGTCACGGAGGGTGGTCTGCCCGTCGAGGAGCGGTCCGACGAGCGCCGTTGGCAGGCTCGAGCGCGACCTCGTCGAGCTTCGTCAGCGAGAGCCGCTTCAGGCCGCGGTCGGCGCCGACGAAGCGGGCGACGTACTCGTCGGCCGGTTGGGCGAGCAGCTGCTCGGGCGTGTCGTACTGGGCAAGGACGCCGCCTTCGCGCAGGATCGCGATCCGGTCGCCGACGAGGATCGCCTCGTCGATGTCGTGGGTGACGAAGATGATCGTCTTGCGCAGCTCCTGCTGGATCCGGAGCAGCTCGTTCTGGAGCCTCGTGCGCGTGATCGGATCGAGGGCGCCGAAGGGCTCGTCCATCAGCATCAGCGGCGGGTCGGCGGCGAGGGCGCGGGCGAGCCCGACGCGCTGGCGCTCGCCGCCCGAGAGCTGGGAGGCGTAGCGCGAGCGGTAGTCGCGCGCCGGCAGGTCGACGAGGTCGAGCAGCTCGTCGGTGCGGGTCGCGATCTCTTGCCTCGACCAGCCGAGCAGCTTCGGCACGGTGGCGATGTTCTCCGAGACGGTCATGTGCGGGAAGAGGCCGACCTGTTGGATCACGTAGCCGATCCCGCGGCGCAGCGCCGTCTCGTCGAGCTCCCTGACGCTGCGGCCGTCGACGCGCACGTCGCCGGAGGTGAGCTCGACCAGCCGGTTGACGAGCTTCATCGCCGTCGTCTTGCCGCCGCCGGACGGCCCGACCAGGCAGCAGACCTCGCCGGCCGGGATCGTCATCGAGAGGTCGTCGACCGCCGGTGTGGCGCGGCCGGGGTATCGCTTGGTCGCATGGTCGAAGACGATCTCGACCGCCTGGCGCCGGTCCCTCACCGCGCAAAGCGTACGTGGCCGGACCGTGCGTGCGAAGGCTTGTCCGAACCCTTACCCGGGACTTACCCGCGCTTTGAGCGCCCTCCGCAACGCTGGGAGAGTCAACTGCGAAGGAGGGCGGATCGATGACGCGGACGAAGGTGGCACTCACGGTCGTACTGTCCGGCGCGCTCGCGCTGCCGGCGCTCGGGTCGCCCGCGCCGGCGAAGGACGGCGACGTCCTCGTGCGCGGCGCGTGCTCGGCACGGAGCGCGGTGAAGCTGAAGCTGAGCGAGGAGAACGGCCGCATCGAGATCGAGGCCGAGGTCGACCAGAACCGGAACGGCGTCCCCTGGACCGTGACGCTGACGCGGGACGGCGCGCAGGTCGCCCGGGCCGTACGGCTGACGCGGCCGCCGAGCGGCTCGTTCGAGTTCCGGAAGCTCGTGGCGAACGGCGCCGGCGCCGACGTCGTCCGCGTGGTCGCCACCCGGCGCGGCGAGAGGTGCACCGCACGGGCGACCTGGGCCGCCTGACCCGCTGGTAGCGTCGGCCCCAAGTGGCCGACGTCGCCTACATCCCGGGCGAGGCCGGCCGCGAACGGCGGCCGGCCGTCGGCTACGCGATGGTGATCACGGCGGCGCTTCTGTTCGCGCTCAACGGCACCGTCTCGAAGGTCGTCCTCCAGTCCGGGATCTCGTCGCTCGAGCTGACGCAGGCGCGCGCGACGGGCGCCTTCCTCGGCTTCGCGCTCGTGCTCGCCGTGACCCGGCGCGAGAGCCTGCGGCTGACCCGGCGGGAGCTGCCGTACTTGATCGTCTTCGGGATCGCCGGGGTCGCGCTCGTGCAGTGGCTCTACTTCGTCTCGATCGGCCGTCTGCCGATCGGGATCGCGCTCCTGATCGAGTACATCGCGCCGATCCTGATCGCGCTCTGGGCCTGGTCGGTGTTCAAGGAGCCGATCCGGCGCCGGATCTGGCTCGCGCTCGTGCTCGCCGTCGTCGGCCTCGCGGTCGTGGTCGAGGTTTGGAGCGGCCTCTCCCTCGACGGGCTCGGCGTCATGGCCGCGCTGGCGGCAGCCGTTGCGTACACCGTCTACGTGCTGATGGCCGAGCACGCGGTGAAGTGGCGAGACCCGGCCTCCCTGACGGCGTACGGCTTCCTCTTCGCGGCGCTCTTCTGGGCGGCCGTGCAGCCGTTCTGGCGCTTCCCGGCGGGGCGGCTCGACGACAGCGTCTCACTCCTGGGCCACCTCGAGCGCTACTCGCTCCCGGTCTGGCTCCTGCTGCTCTACGTCGTCGTCGCGGGGACGATGATCACCTTTCTCCTCGTCGCGGCCGCGCTGCGGCACATCTCGGCCACGCGGGTCGGAATCGTGGCGATGCTGGAGCCGGTCGCCGCGAGCGTGGTCGCGTTCCTCTGGCTCGGGGAGTCGTTCGGTGCGGCGCAGCTGCTCGGCGGGGCGATCGTGCTGATGGCGATCTTGCTCGCCCAGACCGCCCGGTGAGCCGACGGTTTCCTGCTGGCCTATCCCCGAAGAGGGTGACGCCCCCGTCCGGCCCGGCGGTAATGCTCACCCCTCTTGCCGCAGGTGCCGCCCAAACCTCTGCGCTGCTTTTGCCGCTGCTCTGCGTCATCTGCGTCCTGGCCTCCCGCCGCCAGGCCCGCCGGCCGGACGACGCCGCTGACGCAGAGCGAGCGCTCGCTGCTCGGCGCCGTCAACGACGTCCGCAGCAGGCACGGGCTGCGCCCGCTCCGAGTCGATGCCGCGCTCACCCGGGCCGCGCGCTCCTACTCGGCCACGATGATCCGGACCGACGTCTTCGCCCACGGCGCGATGGCTGCGCGGCTCGCGTCGCACGGCGCCCGCGGTCCGGCGTTCGGCGAAAACCTCGCCTGGGGCGTCGGCCGCCGCGCCTATGCCTGGAACGTCGTCCGCAGCTGGATGGCGAGCCCGGGCCACCGTGCGAACCTGCTCCGGGCCCGCTGGAACCGGATCGGGATCGGAGCGCTCAAGGGCAACTTCCAGGGCCATCGCGGCGCGACCGTGATCACGGCCGACTTCGCCGGGCGCTAGGAAGGCCCCGCGGCTCCGTCTCCATTTCGCCGAACCCTCCCTAGTTCTCGGCCATCAGCGCGCGGAGCTCGGTCAGCTTCTCGCGCCGGAGCTCGTCGCGCTCGCCGCGCTCGAGCCGATCGAGCAGGCCGCGGACGAGCGGTGCGAGCTCGACGGGGTTGAACGGCTTCGTGATGTAGTCGACGCCGCCGATGTCGAGCCCACGGGCCCGGTCGCGAAACTCGGCCCGCGCGGTGAGGAAGATGATCGGAATCTCGGCCGTGCGCCCGTCCTCGAGCAGCGCCTCGGCGACCCCCCAGCCGTCGAGCCCGGGCATCATCACGTCGAGCAGGATCACGTCCGGCCGGTGAGCGCGCGCCGACTCGAGCCCCGAGGGCCCGTCGCCCGCCTCCAGCACGGGCATCCCCTCCGCCTCGAGGTTGACACGGCAGAGCAGCCGGATCGGCGCCTCGTCGTCGATCACGAGAACGGTGGTCATCCGCTGTGACTACCCGGCGGTGTCATGTCTCAGTCTCCGCGACGCGCAGCTCCAGCACGAACGTCGATCCTCTTCCTTCGCTCGAGTCGACGCGGATCTTGCCACCCATGGCGGTCACCAAGCCCTCCGCCAGGAAGAGCCCGAGCCCCGTCGCTCCGGCACCGATCGCGCCGGTCGAGGCGGAGTCGCCCCGGTAGAACTTGCGGAAGATGCGCTCCTGCTCGGCGTGCGGGATCCCGACGCCCTCGTCCTCGACGCTCACCTCGACGGCGTCCTCGCGGCGCCGCGCCGCGACCGTGACCGTCCCGCCTGCCGGCGAGTAGCGCACGGCGTTGTCGAGCAGGTGCGCGAGCACCTGGCCGAGCTTCTCGCCGTCCGCCTCCGCGGCCAACGGCTCGTCGGCGAGCTCGACGACGAAGCGGTGGCCGTTCCGCCCGTCCCCGCCCTCCGCCGTGCGCACGGCCTCGCTGACGACCGCCCCGACGTCGGTCTCGGCGAGCTGAACGGCGATGTCGCCCGTGTCGAGCTGGGCGACCGAGAGCAGACGGTCGACGATCGAGGTCAGCCGCTCCGACTCGGACGCGATGTAGCGGAGGAACGTCGCCCGCTCCTCGTCCCCGAAGAGCACGTCCTGGCGGAGGAGCGTCTCGGCGAAGCCGTAGATCGAGGTCAGCGGCGTCCGGAGCTCGTGCGAGACGGTGGAGACGAAATCGGACTTCATCTGCTCGACGCTCCGCTCCGCGGAGATGTCGCGGAACGCGTAGATCCGGCCCGCGACGGCCCCGGCCGGGTCGGTCATGACCGCCTCGCTGAGCGAGAGCCAGACCTCCTCGCCGCCGCGGCGGATCGGCAGCAGGCGGCTCCCGCCGGGGATGCCGCCGGCCGCGTCCAGCGGCCGGCCGAGCGCCTCGGTCGGGGTCTTGCCCAGCGCGTCGGCCTGGGCGACCCCGGTGACGCGCTCCGCGGCCGGGTTCCAGAGCACCACCTTGCCGTCGCGGTCGACCGCGACGATCCCGTCGGCGACGTTGGCCAGGATCGCCTCGCCTCGCTGCTGCTCGTGGCTGACGTCCTGATAGAGCTCGGCGTTGACCCGCGCGGCGACGGCGGTCGCGCCCAGCGCGAGCAGCGTCTCGACCTCCTCCTCGCGCCACTCGCGCGGCCGGTGCGAGTAGACGGCGAGGATCCCGTGGACGGACTCGTCGGGGCCGATCATCGGGATGCCGAGGTAACCCCTGTAGCCGCCTACGAGCATCACGTCCGCCTCGCCGACGCGCGGATCGGCCGCAACATCGGCTATCGCGCGGGTGGCGCGGGTCTGGACGATGTCGCCGACGAGCCATGCGGTCGACGGCATCCGGGTCTCGAGCGCCGCCACGTCGCCGGCCCCGGCCGCTGCGCGGACCACGACCTCGTCACCCTCGAGCATGCGGCCGGAGGCGCCGTCGGCGCTGAGGAGTTGCCGAGCGTGGCGAACGGCCTGGTCGAGCACGTTTTCCGGGTCGAGCTCCCCGGCAAGGTCGCGGCCCGCCCGCGCGAGCCGCTGTGCCAGCTCCCGCGAGCGGCGCTCGCGCTCGTACAGGTCGCTGCGCTCGAGCGCTCCCCGCGCCGCCGCCGCCACCTGGCCGGCAAGCTCGAGCTGGTCGTCCCCGAACGATCGCTCCCCCTGGAAGAAGACGAGCACGAGCCCGGCAGCGCCCGCACCCGGCTGGATCAGCGGCACGGCCAGCAGCGAGTCGCGCCCGGCCGCGGCGGCGGCGGCTCCGAGCCCGTCGCCGAACCGAGCGTCGTCGAGGAGCCGGCGCGAGGCCAGGACCTTGCCGCCGCGGGCGCAGTCGGCGAGCTCGGGAGCCGCGACGCGGAGATGCGCTGCGAGGGCGTCCGAGAGCTCGTGACCGCCCACGAGCTCGAGCTCGGAGCCGAGCCCGCGGAGCACCGCGGCAGAGTCCCCGCCGAGCGCCTCGGCCGCGGCCTGCGCGACCGCGTCCAGCGTCTCCTGCTCCGACAGTGGCTCGCTCAGAACCGCGGCGATCCGGAAGAAGCCGCGCTCGATCTGGGTCTGGCGTGCGCTCTCCTCGTACGCCTCCGCGTTCCGGAGCGCAATCGACGCGAGGCTGGCGAACGCTTCGATCAGCCTGAGGTCGGAGAGCTCGAAGCGGCCGGGCTCGCGCGAGCAGACGCCGAGGACGCCGCGAATCTCCCCGAACGAGAAGATCGGCGCGTCCATCACCTCGGCGAACTGGGCGTACGTGGCGGTCGGCGGCGGCTGCTCGGTCTCGCTGAATCGCCGCCGCAGCACGGGCTTGCCGGTCGCGATCGCCTCCCCGATCGTGCCCGCCACCGGGATCGTGCGCCCGATCTCGCTCTCCGGGATCCCCAGCACGGCGCGGCAGACGAGCTCCGAGCCGCCCGGCTGCAGTGTCCAGCAGTCGGCCGCGTCGGCATTCACCAGCGCGCGGACCTCCTCGACGAGGCGGTCGATCACGACGTCGAAGCGAAGGTCGCTCGTCAGCGCCTCGCCGGCCTTGAGCAACGCCTCCTGCTCGGCGAGCCTGCGATCGCGGTCCCGGAGCAGCCTGGCCGTGTCGAGGGCGACCGCCGCCTCGCGCGCGACCGCCTCGAGCAGCGCGATCTCGTCGGGCCGCCAGGCCCCCGTAACCGAGCGGTGGACGGCGAGGACGCCGAGCAGCCGGTCCTGGGCGAGAATCGGTGTCGCCAGCACGGCATGCACGCCTCGTTTCGTCAGCTCGCGAACGTCTCCGAGCATTGCGTCCTCGAGCTCGGGGGCCGCGAGGACGTCGGCCACGGCGACCGTGCCGCCCGTCCGCGCCGAGAGGTTCACGACCGGGAACTTCGCGGCGTCGCCGAGCGGCGCCACGCCCGCGTGATCCCACTCGGCGATCACTTCCATCCGCTCGCCGGGGTCGCCGAGGCGCATGAAACAGCGGAGCGCGCCGAGGGCGCCGCCGACCTCGCCGAGCACGGCCGGGAGCACCTCCTCGACGTTGCCGGAGCGGAGCTCGAGCGAGATCCGGGAGATCAGCTGCTCGCGCTCGAGCGCGTCCCCGAGCGCGACCGTCGCTCGCGAGCGCTGCAGCGCGAGCCCCGCCTTGTTCGCGAACGTCTGCATCCGCGCGAGCTCGTCGTCCTCGAACACGCGTGGGTGTCGGACGGCCCCGAAGACGACGCCGATCACCTCCTGATTCGCGCGAACCGGGACGTAGACGCAGCTCTTCACCCTCGCGATCGCATTCAGCCGCTGGTTCACGACCGACGAGTGCACCGCGTCGTAGACCGCGAACGCCGATCCCTCGCGCACGGCCGCGTTGATGCCCGAGGGCTCGCGGTCGAGCGCGACGCGCTGCCCGAGCAGCTTCGCGTGGTCGCTGCCGCCCTCGCGTGCGGCGATCAGGACGGCGGCGCGACCCTCGTCCTCGATCAGGGCGAGATTGGCGAGGTCCAACTCGAAGACCTCGGCAAGCTCGTCCAGGAGCAGCCGGGCGACCTCGGCGGGATCCGCGGCGTCGAGCAGGCGATACGAGAGCAGGGCGGCATCGGGCTCCCGCCCGGCGAGTGCCGGCCGTTGCGACCGAAGCCTCGGGACGGCAGCGAGCGGGACGGCGGCGAGGACGATCGCGACGAAACCGACCAGGACGTTGCCGGCGAGCGGCTCGCGCTCGATCAGGATCGCGATCCCGAGGACGGCCGCGGCGACGCCGAGCGACGCAAAGACGAGGGCGCCGGCGAAGCCGTTCCCGCGCAACCGACGGCCTTCGCGCCAGTGGTTCACGCCCGCAGCGAGGTAGAGCGCCGCGAGGATGATCAACGGCACCGCGTTGAACAGCACCGCCTGTGTCTCAGCGTTCACTGGCCGTCCAGGATCATAGAGACGCGGATGCTGCTTTGAAAGATGGGCCGACCGGCCTATTGGCACCGACCCGATCGGGGAATAGCGTGGCTGCACTGGGCGATGCGAACCGCGCAAGCGCGGGGAGCATTGGAAGCGGCCCTGTCGCGACGACCCCCCCGACGCGACAGGGCTGTTTTCCTTCTGCGGCGGGAACGCAGGCTACGATCGCGTCATGGTCGAACGCGTCCTCCTCGCCTCGCCCCGCGGCTACTGCGCAGGTGTCGAGCGTGCGGTCGAAACGGTCGAGCTCGCACTCGACCACTACGGGCCGCCCGTCTACGTCCGCAAGCAGATCGTCCACAACATCCACGTCGTCCGGGACCTCGAGGCGCGCGGCGCGATCTTCGTCGACTCCGAGGAGGAGGCTCCCCAGGGCGCGACCATCGTCTACTCCGCGCACGGCGTCGCCCCGGCCGTCAACGCCGCGTCCGCACGGCTCCGCCACAACGTGATCGACGCGACGTGCCCGCTCGTGACCAAGGTGCACGTCCAGGCGCGCCGCTACGCCGCGGACGGGTACACGGTCATCCTGATCGGCCACGCCGGCCACGAGGAGGTGGTCGGCACGATGGGCGAGGCGCCCGAGGCGACCGTGCTGGTGCAGGACGTCGCCGAGGCAGAGGCGCTCGACCTGCCCGCCGGCGCACGCCTGGCGTACATCACCCAGACGACGCTGTCGGTCGACGAGACGGGCGAGATCATCGGCGTTCTCCGGCGCCGCTTCCCGGCGATCCACGCGCCGAAGAAGGAGGACATCTGCTACGCGACCTCCAACCGGCAGTGGGCCGTGAAGGAGATGCTGACCGAGGTCGACCTGCTGCTCGTGATCGGCTCGCGGAACTCGTCGAACTCGAACCGGCTCGTCGACGTCGCCCGGGCCGGCGGGATCGACTCCTACCTGATCGACGACGAGACCGAGATCGAGGAAGCGTGGCTCGACGGCGTGCGGACGGTCGGAGTCACCTCCGGCGCGTCGGCGCCCGAGAAGCTCGTCAACCGGGTCTGCGACTGGTTCCGCGCCCGGGGCGTCGACCGGATCGAGCCGTTCCGGATGGTCGACGAGGACGTCACGTTCAGGCTGCCGGTGGAGCTTCGCCGCGAGCTCGCACTCGCTGAGGCTCAGAACGGGTCTTAGTCGGTCCGGCGGCGGCCGGCGTGCGTGACCTTCGCGATCTGCGGCATCTCGACGCCGTCCGTCTCGAGCGAGACGGCCAGCACCTCCGCCTTGATCCACTCGGCGTGCCGCTCGACGAGGTCGGCGTCCGCGGCGGGGAGCGTGACGACGATCCGGTCGGTCAGCTCGAGGCCCTGCTCCTTCCGCATCGAGTTGAGCGTATGGATCAGGTCGTACACGCGCCCCTCGAGCTCGAGCTCGGGGTCGAGCGCGGTGGCAATGCCGACGGTGAGCCCGTCCTCCGACGCGACCGCCCAACCTTCACGGGCGTGATGCTCCACGAGCACCTCGTTCTCGTGCAGCTTGTGGCCTGCGACGAGGTACCCGTCCGGAAGACGTTCGAACTCGGCGTTCGCCAGAGCCGCACGCACCATCGGCAGGTCCTTGCCGAGCCGCGGGCCGAGAGCCGGCAGGTTCGGCTTGACCTCGAGCTCCATTGACACGAACTCACCGAACTCGATGTCCTTCACTCGAAGCTCGTCCTTGATCTCGTCGGCGTGGCCGACCGCCGAGGACGCGCCGTCGACGACCAACCGGCGCAGCGGTTGGCGAAGCTTCACACCCGCCTTGGCTCGCGCCTGGTGCCCGAGACCGACGATCCGGCGGAGCTCCGCGACCTCGTCGAGCAGCGCCCGATCGGGCCGAGTCGCATCGGGCCAGCCGGCGAGATGCACCGACGCCGGCGGATCGCCCGCCGCGCCGCGCACGAGGTTCTGCCAGAGGTGCTCGGCGAGGAACGGCATCACCGGTGCGATCACGCGGACTCCCTGGACGAGCGCGTGCCAGAGCGCCTGCAGCGCGCTCGCGTCGCCGTCCCAGAAGCGCCGCCGTGAGCGGCGGATGTACCAGTTGGAGACGTCGTCGACGAACTCCTCGAACGCCCTCGTCACGTTCAGCGTCAGGTAAGCGTCGTAGCCGGCGGTCGCGTCGGCGACGAGCCGTCCGGTGCGCGCGGCGAGCCAGCGGTCGAGCGGCCGCTCGAGCGGCGGCGGTGCGCCGTAGGTCGGCCGGAAGCCCTCGATCGTCGCGTAGTCGACGAGAAAGCGCGCCGAGTTCCAGAGCGTCAGCAGCTTGCGCTTGATCTCGTGCGCAGGGCCGAAGCCGAAGAGGAGGTTGCGGTCGGGCGGCTGGGCACAGAACTGCCAGCGCATGACGTCGGCGCCCATGCGGGCGAACGCGTCCTCTGCCTCGATCATGTTCCCCCAGGAGCCGTGCATCTCACGGCCGGTCTCGTCGAGCATCTTCTCGTAGCCGAGCACCTGCCGGTACGGCGCACGGCCGGTGAGCACGACCGACATGAAGTGCTGCGAGTAGAACCACAGCCGGATCTGCTCGCGCATCTCCGAAACCCAGTCGGCCGGGAACCACGCCTCCCAGTACGCGTGGTCGTGGAGGTCGGCGGTGGTCAGGCCTTCGGCCGCGCCGGTCGCATACCCGCGGGGGACGAACTCCGGGTTCTGCCAGCCGAGCGTCGAGAAGGGGACGATGCCGGCGTCGAGCCAGACGTCGCCGACCTCGACGACCCGCCGCACCGGCTCGCCGCAGGACTCGCATCTGATCGGCACCTCGTCGATCCAGGGGCGGCGCAGCTCCTCGAGCTGCTCGAGCCCGGCCGTCGCGCGGTCCTCGAGCTCGGCCTTCGACCCGATCACGTTCAGGTGGCCGCAGTCGCACGGGTAGAAGGGCAGCGGCAGGCCGTAGTAGCGGCGGCGCGAGATGTTCCAGTCCCCCATGTTCCGGAGCCAGTCGTCCATGCGCTTGCCCATGTAGGAGGGCGTCCATTCGACCTCCTGGTTGGCGTCGAGCAGCTGCGGCCGGAGATCCTCGACGGAGATGAACCAGTCGTCGGAGAGCCGGAAGATCAGCGGCGTGTCGCAGCGCCAGCAATGCGGGTAGGCGTGCTCGTAGAGACCGGCCTCGACGAGCAGCCCGCGCTCGCCGATGAACCCGATGATCTGATCCGCCGCCTCGACGGTCGAGAGTCCGTGCAACCAGCCGTAGTCGTCGTAGAAGCGTCCTGCCTCGTCAACGGGGGTGAGCACGTCGAGCCCGTGCACGTTCGCGAGCTCGAAGTCCTCGCCGCCGCACCCGGGCGCGATGTGGACGATCCCGGTGCCCTGGTCGAGCGTTACCTCGTCCCACGGGATCACTCGATGCTCCACGTCCCGGCCCGGGCCGACCTCGTCGAACGGCGCCGAGTAACGCCAGCCGACGAGCTCCTCGCCGCGCTTCCGCTCGTCGAAGATCTCGTCGGGACAGCGCTCGACGGCGACCCACTCGCCGTTGTCGCGCCGGCCGTACTCCGCGTCGGGTCTGACCGCAGCGGCGACGTTCGCCGGCAGCGTCCAGGGCGTCGTCGTCCAGATCACGAGCGACTCGTGCGGCCGCTCGAGGAGCGGGAAGCGGACGAAGAGGGACGGGTCGGCGCGATCCTGGTAGACGCCCGATTGGGAGAGCTCGTGCTGCGAAAGGGAGGTGCCGCAGCGCGGGCACCACTCGGTGGAGCGGTGGCCCATGTAGAGCCAGCCGTTCTCGTGCACGCGCTTCAGCATCCGCCAGACGTACTCGATGTTCGTGTCGCTGAAGGTGAAGTAGTCGCGGCCCCAGTCCATCCACTGACCGAGCCGGATCGACCCGCGGGTGATGTCCGCCGACGACTGGACGACGACCTCGCGGCAGCGGCGAGCGAACTCGGCGAGCCCGAACTCCTCGATCTCGCGCTTGGAGTTGAGGCCGAGCTGGCGCTCGACGCCGACCTCGATCCAGAGGCCCTGGCAGTCGAAGCCGTTCTGGTAGCGCTGGTGGTAGCCCCGCAGCGCCTTGTAGCGCTGGAACACATCCTTGAGCGTGCGGCCCCACGCCGTGTGCACCGCCAGCTTCTTGTTCGCCGTCACCGGTCCGTCGACGAAGCTGAACCTGGGTCCGCGCCGGTTCTGCTCCCGGAGGCGCTCGAACGTCTGCTCGCGCTCCCAGAGATCCAGGATCTCGAGCTCGAGCGCGGGGTGGTCGGGCTTGTCCGGAAGCGGCTTGAACATGCGCTTCGATTCTAGGGAACAGTCCGTCCGCCCTCGTCGTTTTCATTCGATGAGGCCGGGGAACCGGCCTCATTACCCAGCGAAAGGAACGTCGGAATGGCAACAGCAGTGAAGGAAGACACGTTCACCCAGGAGGTCCTCCAGAGCGACAAGCCCGTGATCGTGGACTTCTGGGCCGAGTGGTGCGGCCCGTGCCACGCGGTCGCCCCGGTCCTGGACCGGATCGTCGAGGAGCGCGACGGCGAGGTGAAGCTCGTCAAGGTGAACATCGACGAGGAGCGCGGTCTCGCGGAGCGCTACGGGATCGCCTCGATCCCGACCATGATCCTCTTCAAGGACGGGGAGCCGTCGCAGGTCGCGGTCGGCGCCCAGCCCAAGGGCGCGCTCGAGCGCAGCCTCGGGCTCTCGGCCGACTAGCGCTCGGCCCGTTCCTCATTCCGGTCGGGGATCGGCGAGACCGCACGGCTCGCCGGTTCCTCGACCAGGTTCAGCACGCGCATGCCGTAGTTGAAGACGACGGCGCCGCCGAGCCAGCCGCCGACGGTGAGCACGATGAAGCCGACGAGCGTCAGGATGAAGGCGCCGTCGGCGACCGCGCCGTCGATGCCGTCGCCGTAGCCGGCACCGATCGAGACGAGGAAGAACGCGGTCGCGATCAGCATCGCGATCATGTGCGCCGTCGCGGTGCGCCAGAGCGGCGTCCCCCGCTCGATCCGGAGCCAGTCGGCGAAACCGGTGATCGCGGTCGGCGCGCTGAACAGGAGCCCGACGATCAGAGCGAGCGTCCAGCCCTGCGCGGCCTCGCTCTCGGCGATGCCTACCTTGCTCATGACCGCCGCCACCGTGGCGAACGCATAGGTGCCGATCGTGGCGTCGGTCAGCGGCGGGTGCAGCGGATGGCCTGGCGTGCCGCGGTAGAGGAAGTCGAGCTTCACTGCCCGAGCGTTTCCGCCCCGGCACCGCAGCAAACGCCCGGCTAGGGCGCGCTACTCGTCGACCGTCTCGAGGTAGCCGAGGAAGGCCGCGTGCTTGGCCAGAAGCGTCTCGATCTCGCTCAGGCCGACCGCCGCCCAGTCCTCGACCCAGGTCTCGGAGAGGTCGTCTTCCATGATATGGAGACCGCGCTCGCTCATCTGAGCCTGATGATCGACACGGACCTCCGCGGGTACATGGGCCGAACGGCCTATCTTTCGGGCCGGCTCGGCCTCACTCGATGCAGCTATTCCTCATTGTCAATCCCCGCTCCGGCACGGAGTCTCCGACCGCCGAGGAGCTCCACGACGCCGCCGAGCGGCGCGGCGTCCGCGTGCATCTGCTCCAGGAGGGTGACGACCTGCAGGCGGTCGCGCGCCAGGCCGACGCGGAGGTGCTGGGGATGGCCGGAGGCGACGGTTCGCTCGCGGCCGTCGCCGAGGTCGCGATCGAGCGAAACGTCCCCTTCGTCGTCGTGCCGTTCGGCACGCGGAACCACTTCGCCCGCGACCTCGGGCTCGACCGCG
Organism: uncultured Gaiellaceae bacterium; assembly: GCA_963730405.1. Taxonomy (GTDB): domain Bacteria; phylum Actinomycetota; class Thermoleophilia; order Gaiellales; family Gaiellaceae; genus Gaiellasilicea. The sequence continues at coordinate 24,981 of CAVSRW010000017.1, forward strand.
ACGACCCGCTCGGGGCCCTCGCCGCCTTCGACGAGGGGACCGAGCGTCGCATCGACGTCGCATACGGCAACGACAGGCTCTTCCTGAACAACGTCTCGCTCGGGATCTACGCGCGGCTCGTCCACCGGCGCGAGCACCACCGGCGCCGGCGCGACGCCCTCGCGCGGCTCCGCGCTCTCGTGCTGACGCTCCGGGATCGCGGGCGGCAGCAGCGGTTCACGATCGACGGCGACGTGGTGCGGGCGCGGCTCGTGCTGGTCTCGAACAACGACTACACCCTCGACCTCTTCTCGCTCGGGGAGCGCGAGCGGCTCGACGAGGGCAAGCTCCACCTCTACATTCCACACGGCTTCCGCCGGATCACCTGGGAGGAGCGCTCGTGCACCCAGCTCGAGATCGGCGCCCCGCAGCCCCGGCTGCGGACTGCGATCGACGGCGAGCCGGTCGAGCTCGAGACGCCGCTGAGCTTCCGGATCGAGCCGTTGGCGCTACGCGTGCTCGTGCCGCCCGCGCCAGAGCCGGAGTAGCTCCGGGAAGTGGGCGAACGCGAGCTCCTCGTCGCCTGGGAGCTCGTGCGGCGCGAACCAGGCGAGCTCGGCGACGTCGTCCGCGGCTCGTTCGGCGCCGCCCGTGACACGGGCGTCCCAGGTGAGGCAGAGGACGGTCCGGCCCTGATACCCGGGCTCCATCCAGACGCCGACGAACCGTTGAGGCTCGACGTCGAGCCCGGTCTCCTCCTTCAGCTCCCGCACGAGCGCGTCGAGCGGATGCTCGTTCTCCTCGAGGAAGCCGCCGGGGAGGTCCCAGAGCCCGGCGCTCGGCTCGTACGCGCGGCGGCCGAGCAGCAACCGCCCGTCCCGCTCCACGAGCGCTTGCACCGCCGGCGCGGGATTCGACCAGACGACGTGATCGCACGCGGGACAGGCGAAGTGGTTGCCTCGATGCTCGCCCTCGACGCCGCAGCGTGGACAGAACCGCCAGCCGTCGAGGATGCCCACGGCGCTACGGTACTGGCCGTGCCGCGCCATGTGCCCGCCACCGTCCACGAGCTGACGCGCGTGGGACTCCTCTCCGGCCTGCCCGGGGAGCACCTCTCGAAGCTGGCCGCCCGGCTGGAGCGAGAGGAGGTCTCGCCCGGCGAGACCGTCGTTCGCGAGGGCGAGCACGGCGACCGCTTCTACGTCGTCCTCTCCGGGATGCTGAGCGTCAGCCAGGAGGGCCTGGGCCAGCGCCGGGTACTGCGGCCGGGCGACGCGTTCGGCGAGGTCGCACTGGCGATGGGGATCCCGCGCACCGCTTCCGTCCGCGCGGTCACGCCCGCCGTCGTCGCGAGCTGCGACCAGGAGACGTTCGACGAGCTCCTGCGGCCGATCTTCGCCGACGAGTGAGGGTCCTGCTCCTGCACGCCGGGATCGCCGACCGCCGCATGTGGGCGGCGCAGGTGGAGGCGCTCGAGGCAGCCGGCCACACGGTGGTGGCGCCCGACCTTCCGGGCTTCGGCGACGCCGCGCTCGAGCCGCCCACGGTCGACTACGTCGGCTTCGCCGCCGGTCTGCTCGACGGCCCGGCCGCGGTCGTCGGCTGCTCGTTCGGCGGGCGGGTGGCGGTCGAGCTGGCCGGCGCGAAGCCCGAGCTCGTCCGGAAGCTCGTCCTCGTCGCGCCCGGGCTGGCCTCGACCGAGTGGACGGAGGAGAGCAAGGCCGGCTTCGCCGAGGAGGAAGAGCTCGTCGAGCGGGGCGACCTCGCCGGCGCCGGCGCGCAGCAGGCGAGGATGTGGCTCGCCCCCGATGCCTCCGAGGAGGTTCGCCGGCTGACGGCAGCGATGACCGTGCGCTCGTACGAGCAGCAGCTGCCCGTCGACGGCGAGGTGCGCGCGTCGTGGCCGGAGCCCTCGGCCGAGACGCGCCTTCGCGAGCTGCGGCAGCCGACGCTCGTCGTCGTCGGCGCAGCCGACCGGCCCGAGCTTCGCTCGCTGGCCGAACGGATCGCGGAGGAGCTGCCCGACGCGCGCCTCGAGACGATCGCGGGTGCCGGCCACCTGCCGAGCCTCGAGCGCCCGGCCGAGCTGAACCGGCTACTGCTCGAGTTCCTCCAGTAGCGCGTCCGAGAGCGAGGGCCAGGCGGTCGCCGCCCAGGGGCCGAACGACTCGTCCGCGACCGCGGCCGCGAGGAGCTGCCGCTCCGGGTCGATCCAGAGGAAGGTCGCCGTCCCCGGCTTGGAGCCGAAGTGGCCGTACGTGCGCGGCGAGTTGCGCGTCCCCGTCCAGTGCGGCGACTTGCGCCCGCGCAGCTCGAAGCCGAGCCCCCAGTCGTTCGGGGTCTGGCGGCCGAACCCAGGCAGGACACCTTCGAGACCCGGGAACTGGACCGAGGTCGCCTCGGCGAGCGTCTCGGGCGCGATCAGGGTCGGCGCGAGCGCCTCGCGGCCGAAGGCGAGCATGTCGCCGAGCGTGCCGACGATGCCGCCGGCAGCGTCGCCCTCGAGCGTCGCCCCGAGTGCGAGCGGCTCCAGCACCGCTGCGCGGACGTACTCCGCGAACGGCATCTCCGTCCGCTCCGCCAGGTGCCGGGCGAGCGCGAGGTAGCCGCTGTTCGAGTAGACGCGCCGCTCGCCAGGGCGGCCGAGCGGCGTCGGCGAGTCCCAGGCGAGGCCGGACGCGTGCGCGAGCAGGTGGCGGACGGTCGAGCCCTCCGGGCCGGCCGGCTCGTCCAGGTCGAGCGCGCCTTCCTCGGCGGCGACGAGGGTCGCGTAGGCGACGAGCGGCTTCGTGACCGAGCCCCAGCCGAGGCGGTGCTCGACGTCGCCGTGCGCCGCGAGGACGCCGTCCGCCCCGGCCACGCCGGCGGCCTTGTGCTCGGCCGGCCAGCCGGCGATCAGTTCCAGCGCGTGCACGGTGGGCCAGCGTAACTACCTTGACGCGATGTCCCTCGGAGCCTTCGTGCTGCGTCGGATCCTCGTCGCGATCCCGACGCTGCTGGTGATCACGTTCGCCACATTCGCGCTCCTGCGCGGCGCGGGCGGCGACCCTTTCACCCTCCCCGAGGGCTTCGCGGCGCTGCCGCCGCCGGTGGAGCGGGAACTGCGCGCGTATTACCGCTTCGACGAGCCGTGGCCGGCGCAGTTCGCGAACTACGTCCGCAACATCGTCACGTTCGACTTCGGGCCGTCGCTGAACCGGCGGCGCGTGTCGGTCGACGCGGTGATCGAGCAGAGCCTGCCCGTGACGGCACAGCTGGTCGCTCTCGCCTCCATGATCGCCATCCCGGTCGGCTTCATGCTCGGCCTGCTCGGGGCGCTCCGGCGGCGGACGCCGGCCGACACGGCGTTCACCGCCGTCTCGACCGTCCTGCTCGTCGTCCCCGTCTTCTTCGTCGCGTGGCTGCTCTCCCGCTACCCCGCGCTCCAGTGGCACTGGTTCCCGCTCGGCTGGGACAGCTGGGAGGCCCGGATCCTGCCCGTCCTGACGCTGGCGCTCGCGCCGACCGGCTACATCGCCCGCCTCGTCCGAGCCTCGGTCGTGGAGACGCTCGACGAGGACTACGTCCGCACCGCCCGGGCGAAGGGCCTACGCCGCGACCGGGTCGTGCTGGTGCACGTCGTCCGCAACTCGCTCGTCCCGGTGCTCTCGGCCGTCGTGCCGATGCTCGCGCTGCTGATCACCGGCGCGTTCTTCGTCGAGGAGGCCTTCGGGATCCCGGGCGCGTCCGGCGAGTTCCTCCTCTCCGCGCGCATTCGCGACTTCCCGATGCTGATGGGGCTGACGGTCGTGCTCGCCACCGTCGTGATCGTCGTCAACCTGATCGCGGACGTGCTGATCGCGCTGCTGGACCCGCGTGTCCGGGAGGCGCGATGATCCGCGCGACCCGTGGACTGGGCTGGCCGGCCGTTGCGCTCCTCGGCCTCGTCGCCTTCTGCGCAGTCTGGCCGGAGCTCTCGCCGTACGGGGCGAATCACGTCGACTTCGACCTCAGCCGCGAGCCGCCGAGCCTCGCCCACCCGCTCGGCACCGACCAGTTCGGCCGCGACCTGCTGACGCGGCTCGCCGCGGCCGGCCGCGTCTCGCTCGCGATCACCGCGGGTGCGCTCACGATCATCCTCGTCGTCGGCTTCGCCTACGGCGCCGTGTCGGGGCTCGCCGGCGGCAGGGTCGACGCCTTCCTGATGCGGGTGCTCGACGGGCTGCTCGCGCTGCCCCGCCTGCCGGTCAGCATCATCATCCTCGTCGTGCTCGCGATGCACGCCCAGACGATCTGGGCAGTCGTGTTCGCGCTCTCGGTCGCGAGCTGGATGCTGACGGCGCGCCTCGTCCGCGGGCGGGTGCTCGTCCTGCGCGAGGCCGAGTACGTCCGGGCTGCCCGGGCGGTCGGCGCACGCCGGCGCCGCGTCCTGCTGCGGCACGTCTTCCCGAACACGGTCGGGATCCTCGTCGTGGCCGTCCTGCTCGAGCTGCCCGGCGTGATCCTGGGCGAGGCGTTCCTCTCCGTGCTCGGCCTGGGGCCGAATCCGCCCACGGCGACGTGGGGCAACATGGCGGTCGAGGGAATCCGCTTCCACCGAATCTGGAACGTCGCGCTGCCGTGCGCGGCGATCGCGCTCTTCGCCGTGCTGGCCAACGTGCTCGCAGACCGGCTGCAGACGGTGATCGACCCGCGCCAGGCCGGGACTGCGCACGACGGCTGAGATACTGGCCGCGTGGATCGCCGCCTGATCCAGGGACACTCGCCGATGGAGCCGGTCTTCGGCTTCTCGCGCGCAGTCGTCTCCGGCCGGAACGTCCACGTCGCCGGGACGGCGCCGATCCCGCGCGAGGGGGAGCCGCCGGAGGGCGCCTACGAGCAGATGCGGCTCTGCCTCGAGCTCGTCGGCGAGGCGCTCGGGAAGGCGGGCGCCGGCTTCGAGGACGTGGTCCGGACGCGGATGTTCATCGTCGACCCGGCCGACTGGCAGGAGGTGGCACGCGCGCACGGCGAGGTCTTCGGCGAGATCCGGCCCGCGGCGACGGCGGTCGTCACGAACCTGCTCGACCCACGCTGGAAGGTCGAGCTCGAGGCGGACGCGGTCCTGCCGTGAAGCAGATCTACCCCCACTCGATCACCGGCAAAGGCGCCGTCGCCGGCGGCAGCGTCCTCGACCACACGTTCGGGCAGTCCGATCCGTACACGCTCGGCGTCGAGGAGGAGTACATGCTCCTCGACGGCGAGACCTACGACCTCGTCCAGCACATCGACACCGTGCTGCAGGCGATCTCGGGCCACGAGCTGGAGCCGCGGATCAACGCCGAGCTGATGCAGTCGGTGCTCGAGATCGCGACACCGGTCTGCCACACCGCCGGCGACGTGCAGGGCGAGCTGGTGAAGCTGCGGGCGTACGTGAGCCAGGTCGGCCGTGAGCAGGGGATGCGCGTCGGCTCGGCGGGCACGCACCCGTTCAGCCTCTTCGAGCGGCAGCGGATCACCGCGCGCGACCGCTACCGGAACCTCGTCGACCAGCTCCAGTACATCGCCCGGCGCGAGCTGATCTTCGGCATGCACGTCCACGTCGCCGTCGACGGCCCGGAGAAGGCGATCCAGGTCGTGAACGGCCTCCTCCCCCAGCTCGGGCCGCTGCTCGCGCTCTCGGCCTCGTCGCCTTTCTGGCGCGGCGAGCCGACGGGCCTCGCCTCGAGCCGGCAGATGGTCTTCGCCGCGTTCCCGCGCTCGGGGCCGCCGCCGCGGTTCCGCGACTACTCCGACTACGCCGAGGTCGTCGGCCAGCTCGAGCGGACCGGCTGCATCGCCGACTACACGCACATCTGGTGGGACATCCGGCTGCACCCCCGGCTCGGCACGATCGAGATCCGGATCTGCGACGCCGTCACGCGCGTGGAGGACGCCGCCGCGCTCGCCGCCTACTGCCAGGCGCTCGTGAAGCTGCTGTCGGAGCAATACGACCGCGGCGAGGAGATCCCGAGCTACCACCGGATCCTGACCACCGAGAACAAGTGGCTCGCGGCCCGCTACGGGCTCGAGGCGCCGGTGATGGATCTCGCCACCGGGGCCCGCAACCGGATCCCGGTCGCGCAGCTGATCCGAAGGACGCTGAAGGAGATCCAGCCGCATGCGCGCGAGCTCGGCTCCGACCGGGAGCTCGAGGGGATCGGCGAGATCCTCTCGCGGGGGAACGGTGCCGACCGCCAGCTGCGCGTCTTCAACGCCAACCGCGACATCGCGGAGGTCGTCGAGGAGATCGCGAAGGCGACCGAAGCCGTCCCGCCGCCTGCGTCCTAGGCCGCTCCTGCGCCGACGCGGTCGGTCAGGTTGCGCCCTGACCGTCGACACGGCGCAGCTGTGCGTCGGCTCGCCGAGCTAGATTCGCGGCGTGTTCTGGCTCGACACCGGCGCGGAGATGGAGCTCGAGGAGCTGCTCGAGGAGGGGCCGGTGCTGCTCGTCTTCTACCTCTTCGACTGGTCGCCGACCTGAAGCCAGGAGCTGCGCCTCCTGCGTGACAGGCGGCCGGAGTTCGAGCGGGCGGGCGTGCGCGTCTTCGGCGTCTCGCGCGACTCGCACTGGTCGCACCGGGCCTGGAAGGACGTCCTCGACGTGGACGTGCCGCTGCTCTCCGACTGGAACGGCTCCCTGGCCAAGCGGTTCGGCGCCGCGCGCGTCTGGCGCTGGATGGAGCAGGTGCCGCGGAGGAGCGCGTACCTGGTCGGCGAGGACGGTACGGTGCTCGGATCGTGGCGGTACGCGGACTCGGACGTGCCCGACTTCGACGAGCCGCTCGCGGCCGCGCGGGCGTTGCGGGACTAGCCGCCGCCCTCTATCTCGGGGCCGGCCTCCTCGCCACGTCGCCGGCCGTCTTCGAGACCGACCGCTTCCTCGGCTACGGCGAGCCACAAGCCGGCCGGGTCACGCCCGGCGACCACCTGCAGACCATCTACGGCCTCTGGCTGCCCGGGCACCAGCTCGCGCGCGCGGCGGCGCCTTGGCTCGACCCCTACAGCTTCCAGCCGGAGCTCGAGCCGCGCGTGAACTTCGCCGCCTGGCCGTTCGCGGCGGTCTACGGCCCGCTGCAGGCGCTGCTCGGAACCGTCGCCGGCTGGAACGTCTTCGTGCTCCTGACCTACGTCGGCGCCGGCGGCTTCGCCGCGCTCTGGCTGCGCGCGCTCGGGCTCGGACTCGGGCCGGCACTCGTCGGCGGGCTTGCGTTCGCGCTCGCGCCCTACCGGGTCGCCCAGTCGACCGGCCACCTCCTCGGCCCGATCTCGATGCTGCTGCCGCTCGCCCTCTACGGCGTCGAGCGCCGACTGGTGCTGCTCGCGGCCGCCGCGCTCGCGTCGATCCCGCTCTCGGGCCAGGTCCACCTCGCCCTCGGCGCGATTCCGTTCGTGCTCGCGTACGCGCTCGCGCGGCGGCGAACGACGCTCGGGCTCGTCGCGGCAGCAACGGGCGCCGCGGCCGGCCTGCTCGTGTGGGCACTCTCGCTGCGCGACACGGTCGAGCGGCCGTACGCCGAGGTCGAGCGCTACTCGGCGAGCGTCGGCGACTTCCTCGCCCGCGACCCGGGCGACTTCGAGCAATTTGTCTACCTCGGCTGGCTCCTCCCGCTCGCCGCCGTGGCCGGCGTCGGGTGCTTGTGTTTCAGAAACACAATCTCCTCCGGGCGCCGGCTCGCGCTCGTGCTCGGGCTCGGCGCGCTCGTTCCCTGCCTCCTCGCCCTCGGCTCGAATCTGCCCGGATACGGCTTCATCTGGAGGAATACGCCCCTGCACTCGACCCGGGTGCCCGAGCGGATGCTCCCGATCGCGTGCCTCTGCCTCGCGGCGCTGGCGGCGGTCGCGGTCGCTTGTGTTTCAGAAACACAAGCCGCCGTCCGCGCCCGCGCGGTCGTCGCCGCCGCGGTCGTACTGGTCGCAGCCGACCTCTGGGTGCCGCTCTACGACCCGCTCGTCGCGGACGAGGACAACGCCGTCTACGACCGGGTCGCGGAGGCGCCCCCGGGACGGCTGCTGGAGCTGCCGGTGCTGCCGCCCGACGCCTACGCCGGCAGCGTCTACCTCTACTACTCGATGCAGGCGCCGCGCGAGCGGCCGCTCGGCTACGCGACCTCGGCGCCGCCGGAGGCGTTCCTGGTCGCGCGGCAGCTGCCGGAGCGGGCGGAGGAACTGGGTGTCAGCGTCGTCGTCGAGTACCGCGACGGCAGCCCCGAAAGGTTGCGAAGCAGTGAACGATGAGTTCGGGGATGCTCGCACGTCTAACGTGTAGAGCTAGCGACCAAAGGAGCCGCCGCAATGGCCGAAAGCCCGACCCCGGAACGCCTCGCCGCCCACGAACGTCTCGCAACGGGAGGATTCGCGCGCTGGACGCGCGCCTGTGCGACGCACCCCTGGCGCGTCGTGCTCGCGTGGGTCGGCATCATCGCCGTCCTGATCGGCCTCGTCGCCACCATCGGCGGCAGCCTCAAGGACGAGTTCGAGATCCCGGGCTCCGACACGCAGAAGGCCACCGACCTGATCGAGTCGGAGTTCGCCGAGGAGCAGGGCGGCATCCTGAACCTCGTCTTCGCCGCGCCTCCTGGCGAGCGGCTCGACACGACCGAGCGCCGCGAGGCGATCGAGGACGCGGTCGCCCAGCTGGAGACGGACGAGTTCGCGCCGAGCGAGGACGAGGCCGGCATCACCGAGGTCGGTGACCCCTTCGACGAGAACTCGTTCTCGGACGACGGCCGGATCGCGTACGCCGAAGCCCAGTTCGACCGGGTCATCTTCGACACAGACCGCGAGGCGGTCCTCGCCGTCCAGGATGCGGTGCGCGAGGCGGTCGAGCCGGTCGGCGTCACGGTCGAGTACAACGGCGACGCCGAGTTCCCGCCGATCGAGCAGGGCACGCAGGAGCTGCTCGGCCTGCTCGCGGCGCTGATCGTGCTGCTCGTCGTGTTCCGGACGTTCGTGGCGATGTTCATCCCGATCGCGCTCGCGCTCGTCGCCCTGATGACCGCGTTCCTGCTCCTCTTCATCCTCGCCGGGCTGACCGAGATCAACACGATCACGCCCCTGCTCGTCTCGATGATCGGGCTCGGGGTCGGAATCGACTACTCGCTCTTCATCGTCACGCGCTTCCGACAGGCCCTCCACGAGGGGCTCCCGCCCGTGGACGCCGCGGCCGAGGCCGGCGCGTCCGCCGGCCGCGCGGTGCTCTTCGCCGGCCTGACGGTCGCGATCTCGGTGACGGGGCTCGCGTTCTTCGGGCTCGACTTCGTGACGAAGCTCGGGATCGGCTCGGCGCTCGGCGTCCTCACGACGGTCCTGATCGCCAACTCGCTCCTGATCGCGGTGCTCCGCCTGCTCGGGCACAAGGTCGACCGGCTGAAGGTGCCGTTCCTGCGGCCGCTCGACGACTCGGAGGCCGCCCGCGACAAGACGCTCGTCGCCCGCTGGGGCCGGTTCGTGACGGCGCACTCGAAGCCCGTCTTCATCGTCGTCCTGCTCGTGATCCTGGCTCTCGCCTCGACCTCGGCGCTCGTCCGCCTCGGCGCGTCCGACCAGGGCACGCAGCCGGAGGCGCAGACGGCCCGCCGCGCCTACGACCTGCTGGCCGAGGGCTTCGGTGCCGGCTTCAACGGCCCGATCCCGATCGTCGTCGACGTCAACGGCGACGAGGACGTCCCGCAGCAGATCTACGAGCAGGTGCAGGATCTCCCCGGCGTCGCGTCGGCCAGTGAGCCGCAGTTCAACGACGAGGAGTCGGTCGCGATCGTCTTCGTCACGCCGGAGTCGGCGCCGCAGGACGAGGAGACGGACGAGCTCGTCGACCGCCTGCGCAACGACGTCGTCCCCGCCGCGACGCAGGGCAGCGAAGCCGTCGCGTACGTGTCCGGGCTCACGGCGGCCTTCAAGGACATCGGCGAGCGGATCATGGAGCGGCTGCCGCTCTTCCTGCTCTACGTGATCGGGGTGACGTTCATCCTGCTCGCGATGGCGTTCCGCTCGGTCGTGATCTCGCTGACCGCGGGGATCACGACGATCCTCTCGGCGTTCGCCGGCTTCGGCGTCCTGACCCTGGTGGTGCAGGAGGGCCACCTGCTCGGGTTGACCGGTCTCGACCGAACGGGGCCGATCGAGACGTTCGTACCACCGATCGCGTTCGCGATCCTGTTCGGCCTCTCGATGGACTACATGGTCTTCCTGATGAGCCGGATCCGGGAGGAGCACGTCCACGGCCTGAACACGCGCGAGGCCGTCGAGCACGGGATCTCCGCGATCGGCCGGGTCGTCGTCGCCGCGGCGCTGATCATGGGGACGGTGTTCGCCGCCTTCATCCTCACGGCCGACCGGATCTCGAAGGAGTTCGGGCTCCTGCTCGCAGTCGCGATCCTGACCGACGCTCTGCTCGTGCGGATGACGCTGGTGCCGGCGTTCCTGACCATGCTGGGCGAGAAGTCGTGGTACATCCCGCGCTGGCTCGACCGGGCACTCCCGAACATCACGATCGAGGCGCCGCACGACGGCGAGGCGCCGCGTCCGTCGGTGCAGCCGGTGATCGAGCCGGAGGGCTGACCGGGAGAGCCCGGCCTACATCCCCATCGCGTGGTAGCCGGCGTCGACGTACAGCGTCGTGCCGGTCACGTTCTTCGCGTCGTCGGAGAGGAGGTAGGCGGACGCCGCGGCGACGTCGTCCGCGCCGATGTGGCGGCGCAGCGGCGCGCGCTCGACGAACATCGTCTCCATGTCCGTGAAGCCCGCGATCGAGCGGGCGGCAAGTGTCCGGACGGGCCCGGCCGAGACGGCGTTGACGCGGATCTCGTGCGCGCCGAGGTCCCAGGCGAGGTACTTGACGGACGAGTCGAGGGTCGCTTTCGCGACGCCCATGACGTTGTAGTGCGGGACGGCGCGCTCCCCGCCGAGGTAGGTCATCGTCACGATCGAGCCCCCGCCGGCGGCCTGCATCAGCGGCTCGGCGGCCCGGGCGGACGCGACGAGCGAGTACGCGCTGATGTCGATCGCCATCCAGAAGCGGTCGCGCGGCGTGTCGGTGAAGCGGCCCTCGAGATCCTCGGCCGCCGCGAAGGCGACCGAGTGGACGAGCAGGTCGAGCTTGCCGTCCCACGCGGTGGCGACCTCGCCGAAGACGCGATCGAGATCCTCGTCGGCGCGGACGTCGCACGGAGTCACCAGCTCCGAGCCGACTGACGAGGCGAGCTCGCGGACGTTCGACTCGATCCGCTCGCCCTGGAAGGTGAACGCGAGCTCCGCTCCTTCGTCCGCCAGCCGCCGCGCGATCGCCCACGCGATCGAGCGCTTGTTGGCGACCCCCATGATCAGGGCGCGCTTCCCTGAAAACCGTGCCACGCTCCGATCCTACGGCTACTCTGCGGACCGTGCGCCGCCTCGTTGGATCCTTCGCACTCGGCGTGGCGCTCGTCGCCACTGCTGCTGCGTCGGCCGCATTCCAGCCGATCGAACGGCGTCACGGCGAGATCGTGATTCCGCGCGTGCGCGCCGGCACGATCACGATCCCGGACGCGCACCGCAAGGGTCGCATCACCGTCATCCTCACGCTTTCCCAGCCCCCACTGGCCGCGTACTCGCGCACGCTTGCCGGGAGCACGGCACGCAGCCGCCTGAACGCCCAGAGCCGCGCTGCGAAGGCGTACGTCGCCGGCCTGCTGCAGGCACAGCAGCGCGCCGCCGTCGCGCTCAGGCGGGCGATCCCATCCGCGAAGGTCCAGCGCAACTACACCCTGCTCCTGAACGGGTTCGCGGTCGAGCTGCCCGCGACCGAGCTGGCGAAGGCGGCGAAGCTCTCGTTCGCGCGCAAGCTCTACCCCAGCTACCGCTACACACTGGCGCTCAACCGGAGCCCCGGTCTGATCGGGGCCGGCGCGCTCGCCGCGGGGGGCGGGAGCAACGGCGAGGGGATGAAGATCGCGGTCGTCGACGACGGCGTCGACCCGGCGAACCCCTTCTTCGACGCGCAGGGCTACAGCTACCCGGCCGGCTTCCCGAAGGGCGGCACGAAGTGGACGTCGCCGAAGGTGATCGTGGCGCGGTCGTTCGTCGGCGTCGGCGCGGACGCCCGGACGCCGCTCGCCGTCGACCCGCGGGCCTCGTTCCACGGCACGCACGTCGCCGGAATCGCAGCAGGGAACGCCGGCACGTCGGCGCCCGCCGGCCCCGACCACCCCGCCACCAGCGGGCTCTCCGGGGTGGCGCCACGCGCCTACATCGGCAACTACCGCGTCTTCAACGTGCCGACTCCGGTCGGCCACGTCGGCAACACGCCCGAGATCGTCGCCGCCTTCGAGGCGGCGGTGCGCGACGGCATGGACGTGATCAACTTCTCCGGCGGCGGCCCGCAGACGGACCCGCTCAACGACGCGCTCGTCGAGGCGGTCCGGAACGTCGCCGCGGCCGGTGTCGTCCCGGTGATCTCGGCCGGCAACGACCGCGACGAATACGGCGTCGGCTCGGCCGGCTCGCCGGGCACCGCGCCCGACGCGATCTCCGTGGCGGCGCTCTCGGACTCACACGTCTACGCTCCGGCGCTCGCCGTCACCGCGCCGGGCGCGCCGGAGCCGCTGACGAGGATCCCCTTCATCCGCACCGCCGGCCCGATGACGCCGGCCGCGTGGGGAGCGGCCGACCAGCAGATCGTCGACGTGGGATCGATCGTCGGGACGAACGGCCAGCCGGTCGCCCGCGATCTCTGCGGCCCGCCCGGCAACCTCGACGGCGGCCCGTCGACACTGCCGGCCCGCTCGCTGAGCGGCGCCATCGCGGTCGTCTCGCGCGGCACCTGCACGTTCGCGCTCAAGGCGTCGAAGGTGAAGGCGGCAGGCGCGATCGGGATCGTCGTCGTCGACAACCGCCCCGGCGAGGCGAACGGGATTCCGGCCCAGCTCGCGGTTCCCGGCGGGATGATCTCAGACCTCGACGGCCAGCAGTTGCGCTCGTACCTCGCCGCTCGCGCCGGCCGCGCGACGGCCCGGATCGGGCGCGAGCCCCTCGAGCTCGTCACCGGCCGCAGCGGCGTCGTCACGAGCTTCTCGTCCGCCGGCCTCACGGCCTTCGGTCACCTGCTGAAGCCGGACGTCGGCGCGCCGGGCGGCCAGATCCTCTCCTCGACGATGCCGAACTTCGGCGGCCCCTTCGCCGTCTTCGACGGGACGAGCATGGCCGCGCCGCACGTCGCGGGCGCCGCCGCGCTCCTGCTCCAGCGCCATCCGAACTGGTCGGCACACCAGGTCAAGTCGGCGCTCGTCTCGACCGCGGCCGCGGCCTGGGCGGACAGCGCCCGCACGCTCGAGGCCCCGGTGGTCACGTCCGGCTCCGGCCTCGTCGACCTGCCGGCCGCGAACGACCCGAAGCTCTTCAGCGACCCGGTCTCGCTCTCGTACTCGGATCTGAACGTGAACCGCGGGGCGGTCTCGAAGTCGCAGCTCCTCGCGCTCTCGGACGCCGGCGACGGCGCGGGCACGTGGACGATCGAGGTCAAGCCGCAGGCGCAGCCCGCGGGCGTCCAGATCGTCATTCCCGGCGCGGTCACGATCGCCCCCGGCGGCACCGCGCAGCTGGCAGTGACCGCGAGCGCGTCCGCGAGCGCGGCCGCCGGCGAGGCCTACGGCTTCCTTCTGCTCCGGCGCGGCGCGGTGACGCGGAAGGTCGCCTACGCGATGCTCGTGACGCGGCCCGGCCTCGAGTCGGCGCCGGTCGTTCCGCTGGCGCAGATCCAGACGGGCGACACCCGCCGCGGCACGTCGCGCGCGGCGGCGTACCGGTACCCGGCGGCCGCCTTCGGCCCCGCGCCCAACTACGTCGGCGCGCCGGTGAACGAGGACGGCGCCGAGACCCTGTACCGGATCCGAATCGACGAGCCGGCCGTCAACGTCGGCGCCGCCGTGATCGCGTCTTCGGCGGGCTCGCTCGTCCACCCATGGTTCCTCGGCTCGCCCGACGAGAACGACGTCCAGGGCTATGCCGGGTTGCCCGTCAACGTCAACAACCTGACGATCGACTACCCGCTCGACATCGGCGCGGCGGGCACGGTCTTCCCGCGCGCGAAGGCGTACTACGTCGCGGTCGACTCCGGGCGCGACCCCTTCACCGGCCGCTCGCTCGGCGGCCAGTACGTGCTCCGCGCCTGGATCGACGACGTGCAGCCGCCGCTGCTCGGGCTCCTGACCGAGCGAGTCTCCGCCGGCCGCCCGACGATCGCCCTCCGCGTGCTCGACCTCGGCGCAGGGGTCGACCCGTACTCGCTCGTGATCGGCTACGGCCGGGTGCTGATCGGCGCCGCCGCCTACGACCCGGCGAGCGGGATCGCGCTGTTCCCGATCCCGAGCGCGGCTCCCGCGCTCCGCGCCGGAAACCGATCGATCCAGGCCTCGGGCGCCGACTTCCAGGAGGCGAAGAACGTCGACTCCGTCGGGGATGAGCTGATGCCGAACACGGCATTCGCTGCGGGACCGGTCCGCGTCGTCGACGGGCCGACCGCGACGTGGCTCATGCCGGAGATCCGGGAGTGTGCCGTCGCGAAGACGCCGTTGACCGTGCTCGCCGGCTCGAGCGCCGCCGTCCGCTCGGTGCAGTTCCTCGAGGGCAAGAAGGCGATCGCGACCGTCCGACGCGGCACCGCCGGCATCTACTCGGCCACCTGGCAGCGCGGCGGCGCGGCGAAGGGCCGGCACACGCTCCGCGCGATCGTGACGGACGCGAAGGGCCGCACGGCCGAGGCACAGCGAGTCGTCCGCGTCTGCTCCTAGCACCGACCGCACGAGGATCGCGGTCGTCACGGGCGCGTCGAGCGGGATCGGCGAAGCGACCGCGCGCGAGCTCGCCCGGCGAGGCTGGCGGCCGCTGCTCGTCGCCCGCCGCCGCGAGCGGCTCGAGCAGCTCGCCGTCGAGCTCGGCGGCGACCACGAGGTGTGCGACGTCGCCGACCGCGAGGACGTCGACCGCGCCGCGGCTGCGATCCTGGCCCGGCATCCGCGGGTCGACCTGCTCGTCAACAACGCGGGCATCCCCGGCCGGGGGGACTTCTTCTCGCTGCAGGCCGAGCAGATCGAGGCGGTGCTGCGGACGAACTACCTCGGCGGTGTGTGGCTGGTGCGGGCGCTCGAGCCGGCGCTCCAACCGGGCTCACACATCGTCAACGTCGTCTCGGTCGCCGGCACGGTCGCGTTTGCGCCGGCCGGCCCGTACGCGGCCTCCAAGCACGCGCAGCTCGCGTTCTCACGGTCGCTCAACGGCCTGATGGCGGGACGCGGCGTCAGAGTGCACACCGTGCTGCCGGGCTTCGTCGAGACGGAGGGCTTCCCGCAGAAGACGGTGCTCAGGAGCGCCTTCTTCCGCCGAGCGGTGATCGGCCCGGAGCTCGTTGCCGAGCGGATCGTCGGCGCCGTCGAGTCGGGCAAGCGCGAGCTGTTCGTCCCGCGCTGGTACCGGGTCTTCTCGGTCGCGCAGGCGCTCATGCCCGGGCTCGCGGCGCGCCTCGTCGCGCGCTCGGGCTACAAGCGGACGAGCTAGCGGGTCTTCGCGAAGCGCTGCACGGCGGCGAGCAGCTCCTCCGTCTTCGCGCGCACCTCGGCCTCGTCGCCCGACGCGATCGCGCCGGCAACGCAGTGGTTGACGTGGTCGTCGAGCACCTTCAGGCCGACGTTCTCGAGCGCGGTCATCGCGGCGCCGATCTGCGTCAGGATGTCGATGCAGTACCGCTCCTCCTCGACCATCTTCTCGATCCCGCGCACCTGCCCCTCGATCCGCCGGAGGCGCTTTCCGATCGCATCGCGGTCGTAGCCGTGGTCGCGCTCGCTCACGTCCGCACGCTCCGGAACGCCCGCAGCCGCAGTGAGTTGGAGACGACGAAGACGCTCGAGAAGGCCATCGCGGCGGCGGCGACGATCGGGTTCAGGTAGCCCGCGACTGCGAGCGGGATCGCGGCGACGTTGTAGGCGAAGGCCCAGAAGAGATTGGTCTTGATCGTCGCGAGCACGCGGCGCGAGAGCCGGATCGCGTCGACGGCCGCACGAAGGTCGCCCGAGACGAGCGTCAGGTCGGACGCCTCGATCGCCACGTCGGCGCCCGTCCCGATCGCGATCCCGAGGTCGGCCTGCGCAAGCGCCGGCGCGTCGTTGACGCCGTCGCCGACCATGGCGACCACCTCCCCAGCCTCCTGGAGGCGCCGCACCTCGGCCGCCTTGTCGCCCGGGTAGACCTCGGCCAGCACGCGCTCGATCCCGACCTCATCGGCGACGCGGCGGGCGGTGGACTCGGCGTCGCCGGTGAGCAGGACGGGCGTCAGGCCGAGGGCGCGGAGCTCGCGGATCGCTTCGGCGCTCGTCGGCTTGACCGTGTCCTCGACGAGGAGCCGCGCCCGGAGCTCGCCGTCCCAGTGGACGCCGGTCCGGTCGACCGTGACCTCGACGCCGTCGACGACGCCGACCACGCCCTGCCCGGGAAGGCTGCGGAAGTCGGAGACGATCGGGAGCGCACCGATCTCCGCGCGGGCAGCGTCGGCGACGGCACGCGCGACCGGGTGCTCGCTCGCGTCCTCGACAGCGCCGGCGAAGCGCAGCACCTCGCGGCGGGACGCGCCGTTCAGCGTCTCGATGCCGACGAGCCTCATCCGGCCCTCGGTGACCGTGCCTGTCTTGTCGAGGACGATGGTCGTGGCGCTCCGCGTCTGCTCGAGCACCTCGGGACCCTTGATCAGCACGCCGAGCTGCGCGCCGCGTCCGGAGCCGACCAGGAGCGCCGTGGGCGTCGCGAGCCCGAGCGCGCAGGGACACGCGATGATCAGAACGGCGACTGCGGCCGCGAACGCGAACGCCGGATCGGATCCGGTGCCGAGCCAGAAGCCGAGCGTCGCGACGGCGATGCCGATCACGACCGGCACGAAGACGGCCGAGACACGGTCGGCGAGCCGCTGCACCGGCGCCTTCCCCGCCTGCGCCTCGGTCACGAGCCGTCCGATCTGGGCGACGGCTGTGTCGGCGCCGACGTGTGTCGCCCGGACGACGAGCCGGCCGGAGACATTCACTGTCGCACCGATCGCATCGTCGCCGGGGCCGATCTCGACCGGGACGCTCTCGCCCGTCAGCAGCGACGTGTCGACGCTGGAGAGCCCGGACTCGACAACGCCGTCGGTCGCGAACTTCTCCCCGGGCCGGACGACGAAGAGGTCGCCGACGCGGAGCTCCTCGACGGGAACGCGCCGCTCCTCGCCGTCGGGGCCGAGCAGTGCCACGTCCTTGGCGCCGAGCTCGAGCAGCGCCTTCAGGGCGGCCCCGGCGCGTCGCTTCGCGCGTGCCTCGAAGTAGCGGCCGAGCAGGATCAGCACGACGACGACCGACGCCACCTCGAGGTAGATCTCGCCGGTGCCCGAGCCGGCGCCGAGCGCGAGCTCGAAGTCCATCCGCATCGCCGGATCGCCGGCGTTGCCGAAGAAGAGGGCGTAGAGCGACCAGGCCCATGCTGCGAGGGTGCCGATCGAGATCAGCGTGTCCATCGTCGCGGCGCCGTGGCGCGCGTTCAAGAGCGCGGCACGGTGGAACGGCCAGCCGCCCCAGAGGACGACGGGCGTCGCCAGCTGGAGCGAGAGCCACTGCCAGCCGTCGAACTGGAGCGGCGGGATCATTGCGAGCGCGAGCACGGGCAGGGTCAGCGCCGCCGAGACGAGCAGCCGGAAGCGGAGCGATGCGGCCGGATCGGCCTCGGCCGGATCGGCGGCGTCCGCGGACGGCAGCGCCGCCTTGTACCCGGCCGACTCGACCGCGGCGACGAGCTGCTCGGGCGTCACCGCCTCCGCGTCGAACTCCACCGACGCGCGCTCGGTCGCGTAGTTGACGGCCGCCGCGACGCCCTCGAGCTTGTTCAGCTTCTTCTCGACGCGGACCGCGCACGTCGCACAGGTCATGCCCTCGATCGGAAGCTCGAGCTTCTGGACAGTTCCCGCTCCGGCGCCGGCAAAGCCGGCACCTCCGCTCCTGGGCGGCTCCGGCGAGCCTACGCCGCTCATCGCGTCACCTCGAGCTTCTCCGTCACGACGTGGCCGCCGACCTTGATCTGGAGGTACAGCCGGTAGCGCCCCGCGCTCGGGAACGGCACCTCGAACGCGAGCTCGTCCTCGTCGGCATGCGCGTGGACGTAGGCGAGGTCCCCCTCGCGGAGGACGACGAGATGCCCGCCTGCGCCGAGGTAGGGCTGCGTCTCGACCGGGCCGGTGTCGCCGCGGACGTCGAAGGCGAGCCGGTCGCCCTCCTCGCGCATCCGCACGATGTAGATCGAGTCCCACCACGCGACGGACGCCGGCGTCGGGCCGCCGCCGGCGGCGACGTCGCTCGCGAGAGTTCGTCGCTCGCCGCCGGTCGTGAAGTCGGCGAAGACGCGGTAGGAGCCGTTGACAGGCGGCTTCAGAGGCACCATCCAGCTGCCGTCGGGGCGCTGCTTTGGGTGCAGGTGGAGGAACGGAGCGTCGCGCTCGCGGCCGACGACGATCAGGTGCAGCCGGCGCTCGTGCTCGACGTCGTAGTCGCGGAGCACCGAGCCGTCCGGGGCGAGGATGCGGAAGACGTAGGGCTGCGAGCGGCCGGCGACGAACGAGCCGCGCTCCTGGACGAGACGGTAGCCGTCCTGCTCCAGCGCGAGCCCGGCCGGCGCCGACATCCCGCCGTGCTCGGCCTCGGCCTCGACGGTCCGCGCCTCGACGTCGACCGCGTCGCCGAGGGCGAGCGCGGCGAGGAAGACGCCGGCGAGACCGGCCACGAAGAGCGCGACGCGGATCACGCCGCTGCGTAGCCGGCCTCGTCGATCGCCGCGCGAAGCGCCCCGTCCTCGAGGCCCTCTCCGCGCACGACGACGAGCTTGCTGTCGAGGTCGGCGTTCACCGACACGACGCCGGGCACCAGCCCGACCTCTTCCTCGACGGCGGCCTTGCAGTGGCCGCAGCTCATGCCGCTGACGGTGTAGGTCAACTCCATGCGCTCATGGTACCCCTGGGGGGTATCAACCGTCAATCACGGAACGTCGCGCCCGCTCCGGTGAGCTCCGGATCCCGGTCGCAATCTCGTATGCCGATCGTGCCCGCAACGCGGGCATGTGCCTCGATCTGGACGCCGTGGCCGATCATGGTCACCGGGGTCCCGACCGGGAGCTCTCGGTCGAGCCTGACCGCGAACGCGTCCATCGAGATCGTCCCCACGACCGGCCGCAGCTCGCCGGCGACGCGCACCTCCGTCCCGGTCAGGTCGCGCCGGAAGCCGTCGGCGTAACCGACGGGCACGATCCCGATCCAGGTCGGCTCCTCGGCGACCCAGCGGCGCCCGTACCCGGTGGACTCGCCGGCGCCGACGAGCCGCACCTGCGCGAGCTGAGATTGCCAGCGCAGGGCGGGCTCGAGCCCGTCCTCTGCCGGGTCGGTCCCGAACGGCGAGATCCCGTAGAGGGCGATCCCGCAGCGGGCCGCGTCGAAGCGGGCGGACGGATAGCGGAGCGCGCCGGCGCTGTTGGCGATGTGGCGGGTCAGGGACGAGAGCCCGGCCGTGGCGTCCGCGAAGCGCTCGACCTGCTGCTCGGTGAAGGCGGCATCGCAGTCCGCGGAGGCGAAGTGGCTCATCACGCCCACGACCTCGCGGGACGGCGAAGGAAGCTCCGACAGGCCCCAGCGGCCCATGCCCGTGTCGAGCTTGAGGTGGGTGCGCACCCCCTCGGGCACCTCGCCGTCGGCGACGACGAGTTCGAGGCCCGCGTCGCGGGCGTCGGCGATCTCCCGGCCCGTCGCCGGCCCCATGACGACGATCCGCACACCTCCGTGCGCATCGCGCAGCACCAGCGCCTCCGGCACCGTCGCGACACACAGCGCGGTCGCCCCGGCGCCGAGCGCAGCGTCGGCGACGTCGACGGCCCCGTGCCCATAGCCGTCTGCCTTGACGACCGCCCACAGCTCGGCTCCCTCGAGCGCGCCGAGCAGCCTCCGCGCGTTGCGCCGGATCGCCCCCAGGTCGACCGTGATCTCGGAGCGCGCCATTGCGCCCGATGCTACGGCCTACTGGATCTGGGTCTCGCAGGTGGCGTGGAACGTGTCCGTGCCGGCCCCGCCGATGCAGACGTCCGTGCCGCCGTCTCCACGCAGCGTGTCGTTGCCGACGCCGCCGAGGATGCAGTCGTCGCCGTTCATCCCGCGCAGCGGGTTGTCGGCCGCCGCCGTGCCGATCACGAGGTCGTTGCTGTTGCCGCCGTTCGCGCCCCCGGTGACGAGCACGGTCAGCGTGATCGCGTTACAGGCCGGCCTCGGCTTCTTCTGGTCGACGGTGATCCCGGTGACGTCCCGCTCGGCGTTCGACGCCGGCACGGCGTTGGTCGCGGCGAGCGCCGAGACGAGCACGAGCCCACAGGCCGCGCCGACGGAGGCGTAGCGCACGAGTCTGCGCGGTCTCATCGCTCGGCGGCGTGCGGCCAGACCATGGCCGCGACGGGCTCGGGCGCGCGGAGCGTGTATCGGTAGGCGCTGCTTCCGTCCTCGACGACGTAGGCGCGGCCGCTGCCTTGCGAGACCCGCAGGATCAGCTTGCCGTGGTGCTCCGCCATGCGCGCCAGGGCCTCCATGTCCTCGAGCTCCGTCACCTGCGTCCATTCGCCCGAGCGCGACGAGACCGGGACGATCAGGTGCCCGTAGCGCGACTCGATCCGATCGCTCTCGTCCTCGTCCCCCCGGCGCCGCAGGCGTCACCACGAGGCCGCCGAGCAGGAGCAACGCCGCGATCCCGAGCAGCGCGACGCGACGGGCGGTCGCGACCGAGAGCGAGAGTGCGCCGAGCGAGAGCGTCGTGGGCGCGACGCGGGTGCCGCTCCCGGGCTCGCGGGGCGCGAACGGGCCGACTCCCTCGCCGGCCTCGAGACCCGGCTGCAGTCGCAGATCGCCGAAGTCGAACGAGAGCGCAGGTGCGAACACCGCGTCGACGGCATCGGCACCGACCCGTCCCTCGACGTCGACGCGCGGCAGCAACGCCACGGTGTACGCGCTCTGGCCCGAGCCGGTGAGCCCGCGCACGTCCTCGACGATCTTCTCGATCCGGGTCAGGTCGAGCACGCCGCTGACCGTGGAGCCGCCGGACGAGAACGGCCGCTCGAGGGCGAGCGGGAGCACGCGCTCCCAGCCGCGCCCGTCGCTGAGCTTGGCGTCGAGGGCGATCCGGCCGCTCGCGTCGACGGGCAGCTCGGACTCGAGCCGGTACGTGAAGGAGACGCGAAGGCGCGGAACGAGGCGGAGGAAGACGGGCTCGCCCGTTGTCACCTCGCCGTCGGGGTACGCGGCGTTGCGGGCGACCTTGGCCTCGTACTCGAACCGGCCCTGGTGCGCGTACACCGCCTCGACGCTCTCCGTGGTGGTCAGCGGCCGACCGTACGCCAGGACCGCGAGCCCCACGCAGGCCAGCGCCGCACACGCGAGGCCGGTCAGCAGCGGCTTCGACTCCTCGGGGATCGCCCGGGGGCGCGGCCGTGCAACCGGCCGGGGCCGCTTCTCGGCCGGCCGGCCGCCGCGCCGGACGGCGGTACCGGCGCCGATGCCGCCGCCGAGGGCGAGCAGGGTCACGAGGCCGACGAGGATGGCGCTGTGCAGCGGCTCGCGCAGCCACTCCGTCACCCTGCCGACTGCCGGAGCGGTCACCCAGAGGGTGCCGACGATCTGCTCCTCGGTCGGGCGCTCCGTGTCGAGGAAGTCGTTGTTGTCGCCCTTGAGCACGAAACGGCCGTCCTCGACGCGGAGGATCCGGTGCAGCACCTTCGTCCCGAGCTCGCGGCTGTCGTAGAGGACGACGTCGCCGGGGCGATAGACGCTCTGGGCGCGGACGATCGCGAGGTCGCCCCGATGCAGCTTCGGCTCCATCGAGCTGCCGACGATGATCGCGTACGAGGTGCCGCCGCCCGCCTGGGTCGGGGCGAAGAACATCCACGCGGCGGCCAGCGCGACGACCGCGAGTGCGGCGCTGAGAAGTCCGGTGACGCGTCCCTTGCTCATGCCGGTGAGTGGGAGGCGGCCGGGCGGGGACGTGCCCTCGCCCGGCCGATCCGGTCGCGCCCTACGAAGTCGCGATCACCGACAGCTGGTCGGCGCTCGTGATGGCGATGTCCGGACTGAAGTCGCACGTCACGTCGACACCGCTGACGATCGAGCAATCGGTGTACGTCGTCGAGCCGCTGACGACCTTGGCCTTCGCCGTCGTCGCGTTCGCGCTCAGGGTGAAGGTGATCGAGTCGATGTTGCTCGGGGTCGTCGCGTTCAGCTGGTACTCCACGGCCGAGACCGTGTAGCCGCTGATTGTGCCGCTGCCCGAGCCGGCGCTCGAGTTCGGCACCGTGTTCGTCGCCGTGAAGGCGTAGGCGCCGGTGCCCAGCGCCACGGCAACCACAACGGCGGCGAGGATGCGGCTGCGTCCGATGAGTGATCGCTGCATGTCGTCTACTCCAGAATTGGGGAGGGGTCACGCGTTCTGGGTGGACTTCGGCGGATTCCGGGGACGGACACTCCCCCGGACGGGGTACTTCGAGGGCTACGGCAGCACGCCGGGGAGCGCCTCGAGCACATCGCTCGCGACCAGTCCCCGCTGAGGCAGGCTGCGTGCAGCGAGCGCGTGCGCAACCGCGGCGGCCGCCGCCGCGAGCCGCGGCTCGATCCCCTTGGCCAGGAACGCCGCGACGATCCCGGTCAGGACGTCGCCGGTGCCTGCGCTCGCGAGGCCGGGCGCCTCGGCGACCGAGACGAGCACGCCCTGTCCCGGCGCTGCCACGATCGTGTCCGCTCCCTTGAGCAGGCAGACGCAGCGGAACCGATCCGCACCACGCCGGGCCGCCTCGAGCCGGTGCGCGCCGACCCAGGCAGAGTCCTCGCCGAGGAGGCGGGCCAGCTCGCCCGCGTGCGGGGTGAGCACGGCCCGGGCACCCCAGTCGCCCGGCTCGAGCTCGTGGAGCGCGTCCGCGTCGAGCACGAGCGTGTGGTCGCCGGCGCCGAGCAGCTGCTCCCGGATCCGGGCCGCAGCTGCGTCCCGGCCGAGGCCCGGCCCGATCGCCAGCGTTCGCGCCTTGGCAGCCGCGTCGACCGCGTCCTCCCAGGAGACCTTCACCGCCTCGAGCAGCGTCGCCTCGAGCACCGGGAGCGACGGTTCGGGGACGGCGACGGCAACGTAGCCCGCGTCGGCCCGGAAAGCGGCCGCGGCGGCGAGGCGCGCAGCGCCGGTCAGGCCGGGCGCGCCTCCGGCGACGAGCACCGAGCCGGCGGTGTACTTGCTGTCCTCCGGCCGCTTGGCCGGGACGAGGGAGAGAACGGCCGGCGTGACCAACCGGTGCTCGGTCTCGAGCTCCGCGAGCCCGATGTCCGCGACGACGACCTCACCGGCGTGGAAGAGGCCGGGTGCGATCGTCAGCCCGAGCTTGCGGCCGTGGAAGCTCACCGTGAGCTCCGCGCGGACAGCGTCCGCCGCCACCTCGCCGTTCGAGGCGTCCACGCCGGACGGGACGTCGACCGCGACGACCGGCGCCTGGGCGGCGTTGATCCGGGCGATCGTCGCGGCGGCCTCGTCGCGGGGCTCGCCGTGGAAGCCGGTGCCGAACAGCGCGTCGACGATCACGTCGGCCTGCTCGACGGCCGTCGTCTCGACCGCGTCGCGCCCGGCCTCGCGCAGGATCCGCGCGGCGATGCGGCCGTCGCCGCCGTTCGAGCCGCCGCCGCAGACGACGGCGATCCGCCTCGCGTCGGGGTAGCGCTCGAGTACCTCTCGCGCGAGCGCCGCCCCTGCGCGCTCCATCAGCTCCCCGACGTCGTGACCTTGCTCCGCCGCGCGGGCCTCGTCCGCCGTGTAGAGCGGCTCAAACATCGCGGACATTGCCGGCGAAGAGCGTTCGCGCGAGAACCGGTGTTGACTTTCGGTCAGCGACCGGGCCTACGTCGGCCGGCGGAGCCGGGCTTTGCCCGGCGGGAGCCGACGTCACCGCTCGTGCTCGAACGAGCCGGAAGGAGGGGGCTCGCGGGGGAACCATGGGTTCTCCCGCGCTTGATCGGTGACGACGGCGACCGCGGAGGCGAGCTCGCGCGAGTGCGTCATCGACAGGTCGATCGCCCCCGCGTCGACCTTCTCCGCCCAGGCCGCGACGCGGCCGGAGAGCCGTACCGACGGCTTCGGCCGCCCTGCGATCTCGATGTCCTTCCACGCGAACGCCCGCGCGACGCCGAAGCCGAGCGCCTTCCCGACCGCCTCCTTGCCCGCGAACCGGCCGGCGTAGCTCTGGGCCGGGTTCTTTCGCGAGTCGCAGTACGCCTGCTCGGCCGGCGTGAAGCAGCGGTCCTTGAAGCCCCGGTAGCGCTCGAGCGAACGGCGGACGCGCTCGATCTCGATCAGATCGACGCCGACGCGGGTCACAACGGGCGGTCGATCCAGTCCGGCACGTGCGCGATCGAGCTGAGGACGGCGTCCGGGACGATGGACGAGCGCTCGAGCGCCTCGGGGCGGAACTTGCCGGTGCGGAGGAGCAGCGTCTTCATCCCGAAGAGCTGGGCGCCGCGGACATCCTGCTCGAGGTCGTCGGTGACCATCCAGGTCAGCTCGGGCTCGGCGTCGAGCGCAGCGAGTGCGGCCGCGAAGCAGGCGGCGCTCGGCTTCCCGATCACCGTCGCCTCGACGCCGGTCGCGTACTCGAGCGCGGCGACGAAGGCGCCGCCGTCGAGCATCGGCCCGCGCGCGGTCTGCCACCAGGGGTTCTTGTGCAGGCAGAAGAGGTCGGCCCCGGCCTGGATCTCCGAGAAAGCGCGGGCGAGGTTCATGTGGCTGAAGACCTGATTCGGCTCCGTCGTCTCGTCGCAGCCGCCGACGAGCACCGCGTCGGCCCCCTCGCCGACCAGGTCGATGCCGGCCAGGTCCGGGACGATCGCCGACATCACGAGCCCGTAGACGCGCCTGCCGCCGAGCTGCTCGGCCGCGGCGATGGGCGTCGTCTGGAGCTCCGCGTCCTCGAGCTCGAGACCCATCCCGCGCAGCTCGTCCGCAAGCGCCGCGCGCGAGCGCGTCGAGTTGTTCGTGACGAAACGAAGCCGGTGCCCGACCTCGCGGAGGCGGGCAACCGCCTCCACTGCACCCGGGATCGGCTCGCCCGAGACGTGAAGGACGCCGTCGACGTCCAGCAGAATGGCGGCCATGGAGCGGGATGCTATCCGGGTGACGCGCTCCGTCCTACTGCCTCTGGCGGAGATCGAGCTGCGCTTCTCCCGCTCGAGCGGGCCGGGCGGCCAGCACGCGAACACGGCCGAGACCCGCGTCGAGGCGGTGCTCGACGTCGAGGCCTCGTCGGCGCTGACCGCCGCGCAGAAGAAGCGCGTCACCGCCAAGGCCGGCCCGGTCCTGCGCGCGGTCGCACAGGACGAGCGGAGCCAGCTCCGCAACCGCGAGCTCGCGGTCGATCGGCTCGCCGAGCAGCTGCGGCAGGCGCTGAAGGTCGAGCGGCGGCGGGTTGCGACGAAGCCGACCGCGGCCTCACGCGAGCGTCGCCTGGAGTCGAAACGGCGCCGGTCGCAGACGAAGAAGCTCCGGCGCCCGCCGGACTAGACTCGTTGCGTGGACGTGCTCCGGCTGGCGAGCCTGCTCGAGGAGCTGCCTCCCGAGCGGACGCGGCTGCTCGACAACCTCGGCCGACTCCGGCGCGAGGTCGGGCCGATCACGCCGGAGCTCTCGGACGCGCTCGCCGACCGGATGAACCTGCGCCGTGGCGACGTGCACGAGGTCGTCTCCTTCTACTCCTTCCTCCAGGTGCCGGTCGACGCCGTGCGGGTCTGCACGGGGCCCGTGTGCGACTGTGCAGGCTCGCGGGACCTGCTGAGCGACGGTGCCATCGAGGTGCCGTGCCTCGGCCACTGCGACCTCGCGCCGGTCGTCCTGCACGGCGACGACGTCCTCGGCGGGGTCACGCACTCGACGAACGGCTTCCTGCTCGAGCCGGACGAGATCCGCGAGCCCGCGGCACTCGCGCCCGACGAGGTCGTCGCGCGGCTGGAGGCGTCCGGCCTGACGGGGATGGGCGGCGCAGGCTTCCCGACCTGGCGGAAGTGGGACGCGGTGCTTGGCGAGCCGGGGCCGCGCGTCGTGATCGTCAACGCCGACGAGGGCGAGCCGGGGACGATCAAGGACCGCTATGTGATGGAGCTGCGACCGCAGCTCCTCCTCGAAGGGCTCGAGGCGGCGATGCGCTTCTGCGAGACCGACGAGGCGTACATCTACCTCCGGGAGGAGTACGCGACGTCGCGCGAGCGGCTGCGCGAGGCGATCGCGGCCCGCGGCCTCCCCGTCCGGCTCGTCGTCGGCGCCGGGGCGTACATCTGCGGCGAGGAGACGGCCATGCTGGAGTCCATGGAGGGCCGCCGGGGGATGCCGCGCCTGCGTCCGCCGTTCCCGACCCAGTCCGGCTACCTCGGCCGGCCGACGCTGATCAACAACGTCGAGACGCTCGCGCACGTCGCCCTGATCCTCCGCGGCGGCTGGGAGCCGGTGCGGCTCTGGTCGGTCTCGGGCGCGGTCGGGAAGCCCGGCTGCTACGAGGCGCCGCTCGACGTGACACTGCGAGGCCTGATCGACGGGTATGCCGGCGGCCTCACCGCCGAGCCCGGCGCCATCGTTCCCGGCGGCGCCGCCAGCGGCATCCTCCCGCCCTCAGCGCTGGACACGCCGCTGACGCGGGAAGCGCTCGCCGAGTGGGGCTGCGGCGTCGGCTCGGCGGCCGTCCAGGTCTTCCCGGCGGAGTACTCGCCCGTGCGGCTGCTCGCCGAGACGATGCGCTTCTTCGCCGAGGAGTCGTGCCAGAAGTGCACTCCTTGCCGGATCGGGAACCGCGCCCTGCACGCGGTCTTCGAGGGCGAGCGGACGATGTCGCGCGTCCGGACCGACGAGTGGCTCGACGCGATGGTGCTGACCTCGATCTGCGGGCTCGGCCAGGCCGCGCCGGTGCCGGTCCGGAACGCGCTCGCGCACTGGCCGGAGCTCTTCGAGAAGATGACCGCATGATCGAGTTCACGCTCGACGGCAGGACCGCAACGGCCTCCGAGGGCGAGCTCCTCGTCCACGCGGCGGCCCGGAACGGCGTCTTCATCCCGACCCTGTGCCACGACGACAAGCTGGCGCCGTACGGGGGCTGCCGGATGTGCGTGGTCGGCGTCGAGGGGGCACCGCGGCCGCTGCCGGCCTGCGCGACCCGTGTCGCCGACGGAATGGTCGTCTCCACGGACACGAACGTGCCGCAGCTGCGGAGGACGCTGACCGAGATGCTCCTCTCCGAGCACCTGAACGCCGACCCGGGCGGGCGGCCCAACGAGCTGACCGATCTCGCCGCGGAGCTCGGCGCCGAGGCGCCGTTCCTGCTCCCGGACGCGAAGCGCGAGCCCTACGACGACCGGAACAAGCTGATGGGCTACGAGCCGGACACGTGCATCCTCTGCAACCGCTGCGTCCGCTACACGCAGGAGGTGATGCAGTGCTCCGCGCTCTCGCTCGAGGGGCGCGGTCCCGAGGCGCGCATCGTCCCCACCTGGGAGCGGAGCTGGCTCGACACCGAGTGCGAGCTCTGCGGCGGCTGCCTCTCGACGTGCCCGACCGGCGCGATCTACGAGAAGTTCCTCGAGGGCGCCGGCGTCGAGGAGCGCGCGCTCGAGCAGGTCAAGACGACCTGCACCTTCTGCGGCGTCGGCTGCCAGCTCGACCTCAACGTCGACCCGGACACGAAGCGGATCGTGAAGGTGACCTCGAAGCCGGAGTACGTCTCGAACGAGGGCAACCTCTGCGTGAAGGGGCGCTTCGCCTTCAATTTCGTCCACCACCCCGACCGCCTGACCGAGCCGCTCGTTCGGGGCGAAGACGGCGAGTTGCACCCGACGACCTGGGAGGACGCGCTCCAGGTCGCCGCCGACGGGCTGAAGGGGGTGATGGAGCGCCACTCGCCGCAGCATGTCGGCGTGCTCAGCTCGGCCCGGCTGACGAACGAGGAGAACTACCTGATCCAGAAGCTCGCCCGGACCGGCCTGCAGACGCACTCGGTCCACTCGTGCGAGGCCACCTGACACGCTCCGACCCTCTACGGCCTGGTCAGGTCGTTCGGCAGAGGCGCCTCCACCAACTCGATCCCGGAGATCGACAACGCCCGCTTCCTGCTCGTGATCGGCTCGAACACGACCGAGGCGCACCCGGTGCTGGCGTTGCGGATCAAGAAGGCGGTGCGGAACGGCGCAACCCTCGTCGTCGCCGACCCCCGCGCGATCTGGCTGACGAAGCTCGCGAAGCGGCACCTGCAGCTGCGACCCGGCTCCGACGTCTGGCTGCTGAACGCGCTCATGCACGTGATCCTCGAGGAGGGGCTGCAGGACGATGCCTACATCGCCGAGCACTGCGAGGACTTCGACGCGGTGCGCGATGTGGTCGCCCGCTACACCCCTGAGGACGCCGAACGGGTGACGGGCGTTCCGGCCGAGGCCATTCGGGACACGGCGCGCGAGTACGCGACCGAGCGGCACGCGGCGATCTTCTACACGCTCGGGATCACCGAGCACGCCTGCGGCGTCGACAACATCTGGTCGCTCGCGAACCTCGTCCTGATGACGGGCCACCTCGGCTACGAGTCGACGGGCCTGAACGCGCTGCGCGGCCAGAACAACGTCCAGGGCCTGAACGACTCCGGCGCGAACCCGCACTACTTCCCCGGCTACCAGTCCTGGGACGACCCGGAGGTGCGCGAGAAGTTCGCAGCCGCCTGGGGCGTCGACCTGCCCGAGCGCGCCGGCTACCGGCTCGACCAGATGATGTCCGGGCTCCACGACGGCCGGATCAAGGCGCTCTACCTGGTCGGCGAGAACCCGGCGCAGACGGAGCCGAACGCCCACCACGTCGAGGAGGGCCTCCGGCAGCTCGAGTTCCTCGTCGCGCAGGATCTCTTCCTGAACGAGACCTCGCGGCGGCACGCGGACGTCGTCCTGCCGGCATCGAGCTTCGCCGAGAAGGACGGCACGTTCACGAACACGGAGCGGCGGATCAACCGCGTCCGCGCCGCTGTGCCGCTCCCGGGGAACGCGCGCGGCGACCGGGAGATCGTGATCGCGCTGGCTCGCGCCCTCGGCTGCGACTGGCCCGAGTATCCCGACGCCGAATCGGTCTGGGACGAGCTCGCCGACCTCTCGCCGAACTGGTTCGGAGTCCGCTACCCGCGACTGGAGGAGCACGGGCTGCAGTGGCCGTGTCCGAACGAGGATCACCCGGGGACGCCGTTCCTGCATGCGCCGTCGCCGTCACGGCCGAACGGAAAGGGGAAGTTCCATCCGGTCGAGTACCAGCCGCCGATCGAGGAGCCGGACGCCGAGTTCCCGTTCGTCCTCTCCACCGGCCGGACGCTCTACCACTACAACTCGGCGACGATGACCATGCGTGAGGACGGGATCACCGACAAGCAGGTCGAGCCCTTCTTCGAGATCGCGCCCGAGGACGCCTCGGCGCTCGGGGTGGCGGAAGGCGAGTGGGTACGGCTGGTCTCGCGCCGCGGCGACCTGCAGGCGCGCGCCCAGCTCTCCGATCGCGTCTATCCCGGGCTCGTCTGGATGGCGCTCCACTTCGCAGAGGCGCGCGTGAACTGGCTCACGCACGATGTCGGCGACCCGCTGATCGGGACGCCCGAGTACAAGGTCTCGGCCGTGCGGCTCGAACGCGTGTGATCGGGTCGCCGCGCCGGCACGTGGAGGAGTGCGAGTCGACGCAGCTCCTGCTCGGGCCGGACGATCCGGAAGGGGCGATCGCGACGACCGACCACCAGACCGCCGGCCGCGGCCGTCGCGGCCGGAGCTGGGTCGAGGCGCCCGGGACGGCGGTGCTCGTGTCCGTTCTGCTGCGGCCGCCGCCGGAGCGCGTCGCGCCGCAACTCTCGCTCGTCGGGGGCCTCGCGGCGGCCATGGCGGCCGAGGACGCGCTCGGACTGGCGGCGCAGATCAAGTGGCCGAACGACGTCATGGTGAACCGGCGGAAGATCGCAGGCGTGCTCGCCGAGGCGCGGGACGGGATCGTCGTACTCGGGATCGGGATCAACGTCAACCAGAAGCGCGAGCAGCTGCCGCTCGATGCGCGCGTGCCCGCCGCGTCCCTGCGGACGGTCGACGGCCGCGAGCGCGACCGGGAGCAGGTGCTCGACCTGCTGCTCGCCCACCTCGACCGGCTCTACGGCGCGTGGCGGGAAGGCGGCCTCGACGCCGTCTACGAGGATCTCGGCGCACGCGACTTCCTCCGCGGCCGCCGGGTCACGGTCGACGGAGCCGCCGGCACGGCGCAGATGATCACGCGCGACGGCCGCCTCGCCGTCGAGACCGACTCAGGCCCGATCGAGGTCGAGAGCGGCGAGGTCGCGTTCGAGCGCTGACAGCTCCTCGGGCGTGTTCGCATTCGCGAGCAGCCGTGGGTCTGCGTCGACCCGGCGCGGGTTGACGCCGCGGAGCGACCAGTCGCCGGATGCCAGCCTCCGCTCGAGCTCCGGCAGATCGGTGCGGGCATAGGCGCCCGGCAGCGGCCCCGTCTGCGTGACGGCGCGACGCTCGGCCAGCTCTCGCAGCAGCGACGGCGTCACGAGCGGGCAGTCGACCGGGAGGAAGACGGCCATCTCGGTCGCAGCCGTCCGGAGCCCCGCGATCACGCCGACGAGCGGTGCCCGGGGCTCGGCCGGCTCGACGGCGACGTCGAAGGGCAGCTCGAGGTCGCCCTTGCCGACCGCGAGCCTCTGCGGGAACGCCTCGCCGAGAATGCGCCAGGCGCGCTCCGCGAGCGTCTCGCCGGCGAAGAGCGCGAGCGCCTTCGGCGACCCGAAGCGCGTCGACGCGCCGCCGACGAGCAGCACCCCGGTGCAGGCCGAGACTTTGTGTTTCAGAAACACAAGCGTCCGCCCCGCGGCGGCCAACCGCATGACCATGCGGATCCGCGGAGCGGAAGAGGCGCTTGTGTTTCAGAAACACAAGCTCTCACGCGACCACCCGCCACGCCTCCGTGTAGACGTTGAGCGAACCGCCGCGGACGAAGCCGCAGAGGGTGATCCCGCGGTCGGCGGCGAGCTCGACCGCGAGCGACGAGGGCGCGCCGACCGCGACGAGCAGCGGGCAACCGGCGACGGCGGCCTTCTGGACGAGCTCGAACGAGAGGCGGCCGCTGACGCAGAGGATCGAGTCCGCGAGGGGCAGCAGCCCGTCGAGGAAGGCGCGGCCGAGCACCTTGTCGAGTGCGTTGTGGCGCCCGACGTCCTCACGGACGCAGAGTAGGTCGCCCGCGGCGGAGAAGAGCCCGGTCGCGTGGAGACCGCCTGTGGCCTCGAATGCCTCCTGGGCGCCGCGCAGCAGGTCGGGGAGCCGGCCGACGAGCGTGGCCTCGACCTGCAGCGTGCTCTCGATCCGAGGCGCCTCGACCGCGATCGCCTCCAGAGCGCCCTTGCCGCAGACGCCGCAGGAGGACGAGGTGTAGAAGCTCCGCCGCAGACGGTCGACGTCGGCGCCGGGCGCCTCGACCTCGACCGTGTTCGCGGCGAGATCGTCGGGCACGCGCGCCGCGAGCGGCCGCAGCCCCTCGGAGAGGCAGAACCCGATCGCCAGCTCCTCGTCGTGGCCGGGCGTCCGCATCGTCACGGCCACGGGAACGCCGCCGATCCGGATCTCCAGCGGCTCCTCGACCGCGACGAGGTCGCCCGTCTCACCGCCCGGCACCCGCGTCACCCGCACACGGGCGGTGGTGTGAGCGGGCGTTCTCACGTGCGCAAGCGTACAACGCAAGGTTTCTCGCGACCCGGCATCTCAATTGTTAGGAAATGATGGAGTCCGCCGCAGACTTCGGAACCGGCCTTCGCGCCCACCTCGGCCTGGAGCAGGCCGAGCTGGAGCTCGTCGCCTCGCCGCAGGCCGCGCAGAAGCCCCTTCAGGCCACGCCCGACGACGACGAGCCCGACCCGCGGGAGCAGGCCGAGCTCGACGCCCTCGAGGAGCTCGAGAGCGAGCTGCTCGAGCGGGAGCGCGATCTCGCTCGCCGCGAGGCCGGCCTCGCGGCCCGGGCCGGCGCCCTGCTTGCGACTGCCCAGGCGCTGTACGACGAGGTGCTCGGCGGCGGTCCCTCGCCCAACGACGACGAGCTCGCCCGCCTCCGGCGGCGGAAGAGCATGGCCTGACGGATGATGGTCGAGCACATCGAGCGCATCCGCGACGATCGGTTCAAGCGCTGGAGCGTCTACGCCGCCGTGCCGTTCCTCTGGCTCGCGATCGCCCTGCTCAACCCGTTCGTGCTCCTCGTCCCGCTCATCCTCGCGCTCGCGATCCACAAGGCGATGGAGTACGGGATCGTCGAGCGCGACGATCCTCCGGACGACCCGGACCTGTACTAGCCGCCCGCGGCTGCGGCGAGCATCGACTCGATCTCGTCGTAGCCGGCGCGGCGTGCATGCTCGAGCGGCGTGACGCCGTCGCGGTCGGCGAGGTCGACTCGGGCGCCCGCGTCGAGTAGAAGCCGGACGATCTCCTGGTGGCGGCGCCCGCCGTCGCCGAGGATGACCGCCTCGAGCAGGGCTGTCCAGCCGAGGTCGTTGACGTGATCGACGTCGATGTCCGTCCGCAGCAGCTCCCGCACCATCTCCACGTGGCCGCGGTCGGCGGCGGGGATGAGCGCCGTCCCGCCGAAGCGGTTCGTGCGCGCCAGGTCGGGTCCGGCGCGCAGCACCTCGCGCAGGACGTCGACGTCGCCGGTCTCTCCCACCGCGAGGAGCGGGTTCGCCCGCGACTCGTCCTGGACGTCCACGTCCGCGCCCGCGTCGACCAGCGCGCGGACGACGGTCGCCGCGCCTGCGTACGCAGCGGCGGTGACTGCCGTCCTGCCGCCGGCGCCGCGGTCGTTCGGGTCGGCACCCTCGCGGAGCAGGTCGTTCACGGCCCCGAGATCGCCCCGGTCGGCCGCGGCGGCCAACTCACCCTCGGCAGGAACGTCGTCGGCGCCTCCACAGCCGCCGAGCGCGAGCGCGACGAGCACGGAGAGCAGCCGCGGCCCTATTCGACCGTGACCGTCTTCGCGAGGTTGCGCGGCTGATCGACGTTCAGCCCGCGCAGGCGCGCGATCCGGTACGCGAGCAGCTGCAGCGGGATGATCGCCAGCACCGCCTGGAGGAAGTTCGGCGTCTTGGGCACGTAGATGACGTCGTCGGCGTGGTGCTGGATGTCCTCGTTGCCGTCGGTCGCGATCGCGATCACGTGCGCGCCGCGCGCGCGCACCTCCTGGATGTTGGAGACGAGCTTGTCGTAGACGTGGATGTCGGTCGCGACGACGACCACGGGCGTGTCGTCGTCGAGCAGCGCGATCGGCCCGTGCTTCATCTCGCCGGCGGAGTACGCCTCGGTCGGGATGTAGCTGATCTCCTTCAGCTTCAGCGCGCCCTCGAGCGCGACCGGCAGGCCGATGTGGCGGCCCAGGTAGAGGAAGAACGGCTGGTGAGCGAACCGCTGCGCGATCTCCTCGATCGGGTGGTCGCCGTCGAGGAACTTGTCGATCTTCTTCGGCAGGTCGTAGACCTTGTCGAGGATGAACGAGATCTCGCCCGCCGGCATCGTCCCGCGGATCTGCGCCAGCTTCAGCGCGACGAGGTAGAGGAGCGAGACCTGCGCGGTGAAGGTCTTCGAGGCAGCGACGCCGACCTCGAGTCCGCAGCGCGTGTAGAGGACGGAGTCGACCTCGCGGGTGATCTGCGAGCCCATCATGTTCGTGATCGCGACCGTGCGCGCGCCCTTCTCGCGGGCGAGCTTCATCGCCTCGATCGTGTCGCGCGTCTCGCCCGACTGCGAGATCCCGATCACGAGCGTGTCCTCGTCGATGACCGGGTTGCGGTAGATCCACTCGGACGCGATGTCCGGCTCGACCGGGATCCGCGCCCACTCCTCGATCACGTACCGCCCGACGACGCCGGCGTGGTACGCGGTGCCGCAGGCGAGGATCACGATCCGGCGCAGTTGCTTCAGCTCCTCCTCGGAGTGCCCGAGCCCGTCGAGCACGAGCGTGCCGTGGCGGACGCGGTCGCCGATCGTCTCCGCGACGGCCTCCGACTGCTCGTAGATCTCCTTGAGCATGAACGTCTCGTAGCCGCCCTTCTCGGCGCCCTCGTCGTCCCAGTCGAGCTCGACCGAGTCGTGCTCGACCCGGGAGCCGTCGACGCGCGTGAAGACCGAGCCTTCCGGCGTGATCGTGACGATGTCGCCGTCGTCCGGGAACTGCACCTGGCGCGTCTCCTTCAGGAAAGCGGCCGCATTCGAGGCGAGGAACATCTCGCCGTTGCCGATCCCGACCACGAGCGGCGTCTGGTGGCGCGCGGCGACGAGCACGTCGGGGTGGTCGTGGTGGATCACGACGAAGGTGAAGTGGCCCTCGAGGTCGGCGAACGTCCGCCGCACGGCCTCGGTCAGGTCGCCCTCGTAGTGGCGCTCGATCAGGTGCGTGACCGTCTCGGCGTCGGTCTCGGAGGTGAAGGTGTGGCCGTCGGCGATCAGCCCTTCGCGCAGCTCGCGGTAGTTCTCGACGATCCCGTTGAGGACGATCGAGAGCTTCGAGCCGTCGCAGCCGATGAGCGGATGGGCGTTCGCCTCGGTGACGCCGCCGTGCGTCGCCCAGCGGGTGTGGCCGAGGCCGTGGTTCGACTTGGAGCCGTTCGGGCCTGCAGCCTCCTTCAGATTCTGGAGGTTGCCGACGGCGCGCACGTACTCGATCCCGTCGGCCTCACGAAGCGCGATCCCCGCAGAGTCGTAGCCGCGGTACTCGAGGCGCTCGAGGCCCGCGAGCAGAAGCTGCTTGCACTCCCTCGGCCCCACGTACCCGATGATCCCGCACATGCAAGCCCCCCTCTCCACTCGAAGCCGATCCGAGAACGCGTAAGAGCCCGGCGTACCTCTCGCGTCGTCGCGAGTGCTTAGCCGAGCTCCCTCTGAACGAGGGCTGCGATCCTAGCACAGTATTCCAGGGCTTTCTCCTCCGTTTCGGCCTCGCCGAGGACGCGGATGAGAGGCTCGGTGCCCGATGCTCGGACGAGCACGCGGCCGGTGCCGTCGAGCTCGGCGTTCAGGCGCTCGGCCTCGGCCAGCGCGGCCTCCGGGACCTCGCGGCGCGCGACGCGGACGTTCTCCTTCACCTGGGCGTAGAGCGGCATCACCGCCGCCGCTTCCTTCAGCGTCCGGCCTCGGACTGCGTCGCAGAGCAACAGCGCAGCGGCCAGCCCGTCGCCCGTCACGTGGTCGCGAAGACAGATCACGTGGCCGGACTGCTCGCCCCCCAGGATCCCGTTTCCTTGCCGGAGCGCCTCGAGCACGTAGCGGTCGCCAACCGGCGTCGTGACCACACGGATTCCGTGCTCGGCCATCAGGCGGTGAAAGCCGAGATTGGTCATCACCGTGACCGCGACGACGTCGACCTCGAGGTGGAGCGCGAGGATCGCAAGGATCTGGTCGCCGTCGACCGCGTTGCCGTCACCGTCGACGGCGAGCATGCGGTCGCCGTCGCCGTCGAAGGCGACCCCGAGGTCGAGGCCGCCCTGACGGACCGTCTCTTGCAGCAGCGCGAGGTCGGTGGCGCCGCAGCCCGTGTTGATGTTCTCGCCGTTCGGCTCGTCGCCGATCGCCGTCACCTCGGCGCCGAGCCGCTCGAACGCCTCCGGGGCGATGCCGGAGTACGCGCCGTTGGCGCAGTCGACTGCGATCCGGAGTCCGCTCAGGTCGGTGCCGAAGCGCTCGACGACGTGCTCGAGGTAGCTGTCGGTGTAGACGGTCACGTGGTCGACCGCGCCGCCGCCGCCGCCACCGTCGATCTGCCGAGACGCAGGCGCGTCGAGCAGCGCCTCGATCTCCTCCTCGGAGGCGTCGGTCAGCTTGCTGCCGTGCCGGTCGAAGAACTTGACGCCGTTGTACTCCGGCGGGTTGTGGGAGGCGGAGATGACGACGCCGAGGTCGAGCGCCAGCAGCGCGACCGCCGGGGTCGGGAGCACGCCGGCGAGCACGGCGTTCCCTCCCGCCGCGACGACGCCGCGCGCGAACGCCGCCTCGAGCTCGGGCCCGGAGCCGCGTGTGTCGCGGCCGACGAAGACGCGGCCGCGGCCGGACCAGAGGGTCGAGGCCTTGCCGAGCCGCTCGACGAGCTCGACCGTCAGATCCTGGCCGACGACGCCACGGACCCCGTCCGTCCCGAAGTAGCGCCGCACGGCGCGGTCTAGCGCTTCGAGAACTGCGGCGCCTTGCGCGCCTTGTGGAGGCCGGCCTTCTTGCGCTCGACGACGCGGGCGTCGCGGGTGAGGAATCCCTCACGCTTCAGCGCGACGCGCAGCTCCGGGTCCGCCTCGACGAGCGCGCGGGCGATCCCGTGGCGCACCGCGCCGGCCTGGCCGGACGGCCCGCCGCCGTGCACGCGCACGCGGATGTCGAACGTCCCCTCGACGCCCGCCGTCTTCAGCGGCGCGAGCGCGAGCGTGCGGTGCGTGGCGCGCGGGAAGTAGTCCTCGAGCGTGCGCCCGTTGAACCACGTCTTCCCGTCGCCGGGGCGAAGGATCACACGCGCCACCGAGGTCTTGCGCTTGCCGGTGCCGAGGTACTGGGCCTGCTCTGCCACTACGAGACCTCCAACGTCTTGGGCGCCTGGGCCTCGTGCGGGTGCGCCGGCCCGGCGTAGATCTTCAGCTTCGTGATCTGCTGGCGCGCAAGCCGGTTGCGCGGGAGCATGCCCTTGACCGCCTTGCGCAGCACCTCCGTCGGCCGCCGCTCGAGCTGCTCGCGCAGCGTCCGCGTGCGCAGGCCACCCGGGTAGCCGGAGTGACGGTGGTACAGCTTCTGGTCGAGCTTCTGGCCGGTGACCGCGATCTTCTCCGCGTTGACGACGATCACGAAGTCGCCCGTGTCGACGTGCGGCGTGTACACCGGCTTGTTCTTGCCGCGGAGCGTGTCGGCGATCTGGGTCGCGAGGCGGCCGAGCGTCTTGCCCTCGGCGTCGACGACGTACCACTCGCGTGCGATCTCGCCCGGCTTTGCGCTGTAAGTCTTCATTTCACAGAAAGAGGGCGCACATCGGGTGCGCCGGCGGCGGATCGTAGCAGAATCCAGACCGCCGGAAGGACCACGAAAGCCGTTGCCGAGAGCGCGAGAGCCTCGACTCCGAGCTCGCTGTAGAGGACGCCGCCGAGGAGGACGAGCGCCGCGCCGGTGAAGCTCGAGAGCTGGTCGGTCAGCCCGATCAGCTGGCCTCGCTCCGCCGGCAGCGCGCGGTCGGCGAGCTCGGTCACCGCGGCGACGTAGGAGATGTTCCAGCCGAGCCCGAGCAGGAAGAGCGACGCGGACACCCAGAAGACGCTCTCGAACCAGGCGAGGGCGAGCGTGGAGAGACCCATCAGAAGCAGCCCGGCGACCTGGCCCGGACGGCGGCCGACCGCGTCCACGAGCTGGCCGATCACGAGCACGAGCGCGTACATGCCGACGATGTGGAGGCTGATCACCGTGAAGACGTCCGACTGGTGGTGACCGTGGTCGATGACCAGGTAGCCGGTCAGGTTCATCACCGACACCATCCCGGCGAAGCTGGCGATCGCCGCCACGAGCGCGGTCAGGACGCCCGGGCGACGGACGATCTCGCTGAGCGGTGCGGCCGCCTCGTCGGTGCCGCCGGCGTCGAAGTGGAGCTTCTGGGCAATCGTGCGCGGGTCCGGACGGACGCAGAGGACGAGCACGAGCCCGACCACCATGATCCCGGCGGCGGCGATCCACGGCAGGACGAGCGACTCCAGGTCGAGCTCCTTGCCGGCGAAGAGCGGACGGAAGACGAGCGGGCCGAGCGCGGCGCCGAAGAGCGCGCCGAAGAGGACGTACGAGATCCCACGCGCGCGGCGGGCGGGCGGATACATGTCCGCCGCCGCCGCCCGAGAGAGCAGGATCGTTCCCTGCGCGATGCCCACGAGCGCGAAGCCTGCGATCACGAGGGTCGCCGAGTCGACCTCGCAGCCGAGCGCCGTCGTCAGGCAGCCGGCGATGCCGGCGAGGCAGCCGCCTGCCAGCACCGGAACCCGGCCGTACCGGTCCATCAGGCGCCCGGCGGGGAGCGCGGCGAGCGCGCCGGCGGTGAGGAAGATCGCCGGCCCGAGGCCGAGGATCCCTTCGATGTCGGTGACCAGGACGAGCGTCACCGTGCCGACCGCGACCGCGAGCTGCACCATCCCGGAGAGCGACGTCAGCGTCGCCGCGAGCAGAATCGTGTTGCGCCGGATCGGGAACTGCTCCATCGCAGCAGCCTACGCCAGTGCCCCGCGCAGGCCAGCGCGGAATGCTGACGCGCCGCCGTGCGCCGGATGGCGCACGTAGTGGCCGCCGAGCTCGGCATGAGCGAGCCGGCCGACCGGGAGCACGCGGCGGCCGCGGGCGAGCTCCGCGAGGAACGGCGACCCCGCCTCGATCTCGACGCGCGTCGGCGGCCGGTTGGAGGCGCTCGTCCCGGGATGCGTCGGAACGACGTTCCAGAGCAGGACGTCGTCCGCGATCCCGAGCTCGGCGAGCACGCGGTGGACGATCGTCGCCGTCGCCTCGGCCGGGCCCGTTCCCGTCAGCTGGCGCTCCGAGGTGAGCGGGATCCCGGAGACGCGGGTGCCGCGGTAGCCGGGCGCCTCGGCGACGAGCAGGATCGGCGCGTCCTCGCGCTCGTCGAGGTACGCCGCGAGCCGTGCACGCCGCAGCGCTGAGTCCGCGTACTGGTTGTACGTGCGGCCGATCCGCGCCCTCGCCAGCCGCTCGACGAAGTCCGCCTTCATCGCGTCTAGCCTAGGCCGATGCAGCGTCGGCGCGTCGTCGTGCACGGTCACGTCCAGGGCGTCTTCTTCCGCGAGACTGACGAAGCGGCGCGCGCTCTCGGCGGGCGTGGCGGGTTGGGTGCGCAACCTGCCCGACGGCGGGGTCGAGGCGGTGTTCGAGGGCGAGCGCGCGGCGGTCGAGCGGCTCGTCGACTACGCGCGCGAGGGCCCGCGTGGCGCGCGCGTGGACTGGGTCGACGTCGAGGCCGAGGAGCCGGAGGGGCTCAGCGGCTTCGACGTGAAGTAGTCACTCCCATTCGATCGTCGCCGGCGGCTTCGAGCTGAGGTCCAGCGCGACGCGGTTGACGCCGGGGATCTCGTTGATGATCCGGCTCGAGATCGTCTCGAGCAGGTCGTACGGCAGCCGCGCCCAGTCGGCGGTCATCGCGTCGTCGGAGGTGACCGCGCGGATCACGATCGGATAGGCATACGTGCGCTCGTCGCCCTGGACGCCGACGGACTTGATCGCGGGCAGCACGGCGAAGCTCTGCCAGAGCTCGCGGTAGAGGCCGGCGCGACGCACCTCCTCCTGCAGGATCGCGTCCGCGCCGCGCAGGATCTCGAGCCGCTCGCGCGTGACCTCGCCGATGATCCGGATCGCGAGACCGGGGCCGGGGAACGGCTGCCGCCAGACCATCCGCTCGGGCATGCCGAGCTCCTCGCCGACGCGCCGCACCTCGTCCTTGAAGAGCAGGCGCAGCGGCTCGACGAGCTCCATCTGCATGTCGTCGGGCAAGCCGCCCACGTTGTGGTGCGACTTGATCTTCGCCGCGACGCCCTCGGTGCCGCCCGACTCGATCACGTCGGAGTAGAGCGTCCCCTGGACGAGGAAGTTGATGTCGCCGAGCTTGCGGGCTTCCTCCTCGAAGACGCGGATGAACTCCTCGCCGATCCGGCGCCGCTTCTCCTCGGGCTCGTCGACGCCTTCGAGCCGTGCCAGGAAGCGCTCCTGCGCCTGCACGTGGACGAGCGGCACGTTGAAGTGACCGCCGAAGGTCTCGGCCACCTGCTCGGCCTCGTTGGAGCGCATGAAGCCGTGGTCGACGAAGACGCAGGTGAGCTGGTCGCCGACGGCCTTGTAGACGAGCAGGGCGGCGACGGCGGAGTCGACGCCGCCCGAGAGCCCGCAGATGACGCGGCTCGTGCCCACCTGGGCGCGGATCCGCTCCACCTGCTCCTCGATCACGGCCGCGGGCGTCCACGCGGGCGGCGCGCCGGCGACGTCGTAGAGGAAGTTCTTCAGCAGGTCCTGGCCGTGCGGCGTGTGCACGACCTCGGGGTGGAACTGCACGCCGTAGACGCGGCGCCGGTCGTCCTCGAACGCCGCCACGGGAGTCGAGGCGGAGGTGCCGGTGACCACGGCGCCTTCGGGCGGGGCCACGACCGTGTCGCGGTGGCTCATCCAGACGACCTGCTGCTCCGGGAGCCCCGCGAACAGCGCGCCCGTACCGCCGTCGAGGTCGGTCTTGCCGAACTCGGAGGCGCCGGTGCGCGCCACCTCGCCGCCCAGCTCGAGCGCGAGCAGCTGGGCGCCGTAGCAGATGCCGAGCGTCGGGATCCCGAGCTCGAAGAGGCCCTGGTCGACCCGCGGCGCTCCCGCGGCGTACACCGAGGCCGGGCCGCCCGAGAGGATCAGAGCGGCGGGATTGCGCCGCTGCGCCTCGTCGACCGAGAGCGTGTGGGGGACGAGCTCGGAGTAGACGCGGGCGTCGCGGACGCGCCGTGCGATCAGCTGCGCGTACTGGCCGCCGAGGTCGAGGACGAGCACCGGCCGCTCCTCCGCCGTCGGCTCGGGAACGGGGAGCGGGTGAACCGATCCCACTGTGCCGGCTGACCTCATGCGCGCCGGTAGTTCGGCGCTTCCTTCGTGATCGTGACGTCGTGCGGGTGGCTCTCGCGCAGACCGGCGCCGGTGATGCGCACGAAGCGGGCGCCGAGCTTCAGCGCCTCGACCGTGGGCGAGCCCGTGTAGCCCATCGCCTGGCGGAGCCCGCCGACGAGCTGGTAGAGGATCTGCTGCACCGGGCCCTTGTAGGGCACTCTGCCCTCGATCCCCTCGGGGACGAGCTTGTCGACGTCCTCGACGTCGCCCTGGAAGTAGCGGTCCTTGGAGAACGAGCGCGCCTTCATCGCGCCGAGCGAGCCCATGCCGCGGTACTCCTTGTAGCGCTCGCCCTGGACGAGGATCACGTCGCCGGGGCTCTCGTCGGTGCCGGCGAGCATCGAGCCGAGCATGACGGTGTCGGCGCCGGCCGCGAGGGCCTTGGCGATGTCGCCCGAGGAGGTCATGCCGCCGTCCGCGACGACCGGGACGCCGTGCCGGATCGCGTACTCGGCGCACTCGAACACGGCAGTGATCTGGGGGACGCCGACGCCCGCGACGACCCTCGTGGTGCAGATCGAGCCGGGGCCGATCCCGACCTTGATCGCATCGGCACCCGCGTCGATCAGCGCCTCGGCCGCCTCGGCGGTCGCGATGTTGCCGGCGATCACCTGGATCTCCCACTCGCTCTTGATCCGCCGGACCATCTCGACGACCGCGGCCGAGTGACCGTGAGCGGTGTCGACGACGAGCACGTCCACCTCGGCCGCGGCGAGCGCGCCCGCGCGCTCGAACGCGTCGGCACCGACGCCGACGGCCGCGCCGACACGGAGGCGGCCCTGCTCGTCCTTCGTCGCGAGCGGGAACTCGATCCGCTTGCGGATGTCCTTGACCGTGATCAGCCCCTTGAGCCGGCCGTCGGCGTCGACGACCGGGAGCTTCTCGATCTTGTTGCGGTGGAGGATCTCGTTCGCCTCGTCGAGCGTCGTCCCGACCGGCGCCGTGACCAGGTTGCGCGAGGTCATCAGCGCCGAGACGGGCTGGCGGGTGTTCGTCTCGAAGCGAAGGTCGCGGTTGGTCAGGATCCCGACGAGGACGCCGTCGCCGTCGGTGATCGGCACGCCGGAGATCCGGTAGCGCTCCATCAGCGCGAGCGCGTCCGCGACCGAGTCGTCGGGACGCAGCGTCACCGGCTCGACGATCATCCCCGACTCCGAGCGCTTGACCTTGTCGACCTCGGCCACCTGGTCGGCGATCGAGAGGTTGCGGTGGAGGATCCCCATCCCGCCCTCGCGCGCGAGCGCGATCGCGAGACTCGCCTCGGTGACGGTGTCCATCGCCGCCGAGACGACGGGGATCTCGAGCGCGATCGTCCGGGTCAGCCGCGTGGCCGTGCGCACGTCGTTCGGCAGCACCGACGACTCGGCCGGCACGAGCAGGACATCGTCGAAGGTGAGGCCCTCACGGCCGAACTTCTCGTCGTACGAAAGCTCCTGCCCTTCCAAGGAGCACAGGGTAACAGCGTCTCTGGACGGGCTAGGAGACGGGCTCGAGCGCCGCGACGTCGACCCCGGCGACAAGCCGGCCGGCGTCGCGCGGGTCGAAGACGCCCGCACCGACCTGGAGCGTCGAGGCAGCGCCGGCGGCGACCGCCAGCTTGAGCGCCTCCTCGGCGCTCCTGCCCGTGAGGTGGGCGGCGATGAACTGCGCGAGCAGAACGTCACCCGCACCGACCACGGAGACGGCGTCGACGTTGCCCGGCGCGTGCGCCCGGTAGCGGCGCACCTGCCGTTCCTCCCGGAAGAGGGCGAAGCAGCCGCCCTCGAGCGTGATGTGCACGTTGCGGGCGCCGAGCTCCGCAATCGTGTCGAGGGCCATCAGGAAGTCCTCCTCGTCCTCGAGCTCCTGGCCGACGACGTGCTCCGCCTCGCGCTGGTTCGGCGAGACGAGCCACGGCTCTGCCTCGGTGCCGAGACGCAGCGGCTGCCCCTCGGAGTCGAGCACGACCGGGACACCGCGCCGGTTCAGGTCGCGCACGGCCTCGGCGTAGAAGCTCTCCTCGACACCTCGGGGAAGCGAACCGGCGAAGACGACGAAGTCGGCGCCGCGCGAGAGGTAGTGCAGCTTCTCGAGCAGCGTCTCGAGCTCGTCCGTCGTCACCTTCGGACCCCACTCGTTGATCTCCGAGTACGAGCCCTCGGTCGGGTCGACGACCGCGGTGGAGGTGCGCGACTCCTCGCCGATCCGGACGAAGTCGTTCAGGATCGCCTCCGCGGTCAGCTCCTCGACGATCCGGGTGCCGGTCCGGCCGCCCGCGAGCCCGGTGGCGACCACGGGCACATCGAGCCGCTTCAGCGCCCGGGCCACGTTGATCCCCTTGCCGCCCGCGAGCGTGAGCACGTCGCTCGCACGGTGCCGCTGCCCGAGCTGGAAGTTCGGGACGGTCAGCGTGCGGTCGAGTGCGGCGTTAAGCGTGACGGTGACGATCATCCGAGCAATCCCCCTAGATGGTCGAGCGTTCGGCCCGCATAGAACCCTACGCGCCCGACGACACCCGGCCGCTCGACTGACTCGGCGGCCACGAGCGGCGAGCGCGCGAGCACCTTGCCGCGGTCGACGACCTGCACCTCGCCGAGCCGCTGCCCCTTCCGGACCGGGAGCGCGACCTCGACCGGCAGCACCACGCGCTCGATCAGCGGCCGCTCGACGTGGACGACCCGGAGCGCCGGCTTCGCGGCCACGAGCCGGACGGGGTCGCGGCCGTAGGCGGTGCGGGCGGTGCCGTACACGCGCTCGGGATCGATCGCCCAGACGGTGCGGTACCGCGAGAGGCCCCAGGCGAGCAGGCCGGCGAGATCGCCGTTTCGGCCCTCCCGCGTCTCGCCGCCGAGGAGGGTCGCGTAGATCGTCACGCCGCCGCCGCGAGCCGCGGCCACCTGCGACCAGCCGGCGCCGTTGGTGTGCCCCGTCTTGACGCCGATCGTGCGCGGGAAGGTCGAGAGCAGGTCGTTCCACGTGTTCAGCTGCCGCCCGGCCGCGGTCGCGGTGACGAGCTTCACGGTCTCGCGGATGAACGGCTTGTTCATCGCGACGCGCGCGAGCTTCGTGACGTCGGCGGCGCTCGAGTAGTGGCCGGGCGCGTCGAGGCCGTCCGGGTTCGCGAAATGCGTGTCCACGAGCCCGAGCTGCTGCGCGCGCTCGTTCATCAGCGCGACGAACCGTCCGACCGAGCCGCGGCCGACGAAGGCGGCGATCGCGTTCGCCGCGTCGTTGGCGCTCTGGATCAGGGCCGCGCGGATCAGGTCACGCAGGGTGACGCGCTCGCCGGGACGGAGGTTGATCGTCGACTCGCCGACCGAGGCAGTCCGGCGTGAGACCGTGGCGACGTCGTCGAGCGAGGCGTGCTCGAGCGCGACGATCGCCGTCATCAGCTTCGTGATCGACGCCATCGGCAGGTGCTCGTGCTCGCCCTCGGCTGCGAGCACCTCGCCGGTGCCCGAGTTCTGGACGAGATACGCCTCCGCGTCGACCGGCGGTGGCGCGGCAGCCGCGACGACTGCGAGAGCGAGCGTCGCGACAATCGCGGACAGGAGACCGAGCCGCTTCACGCCGGGCGGAAGGTTACTTGACGCGGATTCGCTGACCGACCGTGAGAGCCACGGGGTCGACTTCCGGGTTGAGGACGAGCAGCTGCTCGACCGTCGTGTCGTGCTCGTCGGCGATCACCGCGAGCGTGTCGCCCGGCTGGATCTCGTAGAACTCGGCTCCGGCCGCGCTCGTCGTCGTGGCCGTCGTGCCGGGCTCGGTCGTGGCCGGCGCCGTCGTGGCCGCCGTGGTCGTGGCCGGCGGCGTCGACTCGCCGTTCTCGAGCCCGGAGCGAACGAGCA
This sequence comes from uncultured Gaiellaceae bacterium, assembly GCA_963730405.1. GTDB lineage: Bacteria > Actinomycetota > Thermoleophilia > Gaiellales > Gaiellaceae > Gaiellasilicea. The sequence goes on from CAVSRW010000017.1 coordinate 69,543, forward strand.
GGATCGCGATCGTGGCAGCGGCGAGGAAGGCGGCGGGCGCCGCGAACCGCGCGAGCCGGGCGTGGCCCCGCATCACCAGCCCGAGACCGACCAGACCTCGGAGCGCAGCCGAGCCGCCTCGGCGCCGGCCGCGGCACGCCAGTCCTCGTTGCCGCCGCGGTACGCGAAGATCACCGAGCGCGACGCCGTCACGAGCGCGCTGGCCGGCCCGCTCGTGAACGCGCGCGCCACGTCGGCGGGGCTCGCGCCCTGCGCGCCGACGCCCGGGAGCAGCAGGACGGCGCGCGGCAGCAGCCGCCGCGCCTCGGTGACCGCCCTCGGCGCCGTCGCGCCGACCACGGCACCCACGCTCGAGAGGCCCCGCTCGCCCGTGAGCTCCGCGCCCCACTCGCCCACGAGCTCGGCGACGTGCTGCCACACGCGGCGGCCGTCCGAGAGGGTCAGCTCCTGGACGTCGCCGGCGCCGGCATTCGAGGTGCGCACGAGGCAGAAGATGCCCGCCCCGTGCAGGCGGCACGCCTGCAGGAACGGCTCGACGGAGTCGCCGCCGAGATAGGTGTTGACGGTGAGCGCGTCCGCGAGCGGCTCCCGCTCGTCGCGCGGCTCCAGGAACGCGGTCGCGTACGCGCGCGCGGTCGAGCCGATGTCCCCGCGCTTGCCGTCCGCGATCACGAGCAGTCCGGCCGCCCGCGCGTAGTCGCAGACCCGCTCGAAGGCGGCGATCCCGTCGCCGCCGAGCTCCTCGAAGAAGGCGACCTGCGGCTTCACGGCGACGACGTACGGCGCGACGGCGTCGACGATCCCGCAGCAGAAGCGGGCGTACGCGCCGGCCGCCTCGGCACGGCCGAGCACCGCCTCGCCGCGCAGCTCGACGGGGAGCAGGTCGAGCCGTGGATCGAGCCCGACAACGAGCTGGCTGCGCTTGCGCTCCACGGCCTCCGCGAGCCGGTCGGCGAAGGTCGCGGTGGCAACGGAGGCCATGGGCCAAGACTAGGCAGCGCGGCGGAGCTCTGCCAGAGGCAGCACGCGCAGCTCGGGCGGCGGCCGGCGCAGGAACGAGCCGATCAGCAGCAGCTCGTCGGCGTCGGCAGGACCCAGCGACGGTTCCGCCCGCGCGACGTCGGCAAGCCCTGACTCCGCCTCGGTGCGGCCGGCGTCGCCGGCGAGCAGCGTCCGCGCCGCCGCGATCCGGCCGCCGGCGACGAAGTACGCGCGCTGGAAGCCGTCCTCGCGGGCCGGCACGAGAAGGCAGAGCTCGAGCGCCCGGAGCCGGTCGAGCTCGGCGAGCGACGCGGCGACGTCCTCGAGTGCGGCGATCCGGTCGCGGAGCCGGGCTGCGTCCTCGAAGCGGAGGTCGGCGGAGAGCCGCCGCAGGCGATCCCGCAGCGCCGGCAGAGCTGCCGCCGGCTCCCGTTCCCAGTCGCCGAGCGCCCGCGCGGCCGCCTGGGCCCGGCGGCGGCTCTTGAGCGGGCCGTACGGGCCCGGGACGTCGGTGACGCACCAGCCGGCGCCGCGGCGGCGGAGGTAGACGTAGCGATCCGGCCTGGCGCTGCGGGCGTTCGCGGGCGGACGCAGCTCGCGCAGCAGCCGCAGCTCCTCGAGCCCGGCCTCGAGCTCCGAGCCGAGCACGCGCCACTCGACCCGCTCGAGCGCGCCGAGCGCAGCCTCCACGGCGGGGCGCTGCCGGTCGGTGCGAAAGTACGAGCGCAGCCGGGCGCGGAGGTCGCGGGCCCGGCCGACGTAGAGGACCTGGTCGTTCCGGTCGCGGAAGAGGTAGACGCCGGGCTGCGGCGGCGCATCCGCGACGAGCGACCGCTTGCCGGCGAGCCGCCGCGCCCTCGGTGCGGAGAGGTCGACGAGCTGCGCCACCGTCGCGGCGCCGCGCTCCTGGGCGAGCCCGATCAACGCCAGCAGGATCTCGGCCGTCGCCTCCGCGTCCGCGAGCGCGCGGTGGCACGGACGCGTCGCGGTGCCGAAGAAGTAGGCCAGCGAGGCGAGCCCGACCCGCTTCAGCCGACCCTCGAGGAGCCGCCGCGCGAGCCAGACGGTGTCGACGACCGGCGCGGCTACACGCCGACCCGTCAGCCGCTCGACCTCGCGGTCGAGGAAGCCCATGTCGAAGCGCGCGTTGTGGGCGACGAGCACGGCGTCGCCGGCGAACTCGAGAAACCGGCGGACGGCGAGGTCGACCGGCGGCGCACCGCGGAGCGCAAGCGGATCGATCCCGGTGAGGGCAGCGATGGGAGCCGGCAGCGGCCGGCGCGGGTTGACGAGCGTCTCGAACCGGGCCTCGAGCTCGAGCCCGCGCACCCGGACGGCGCCGATCTCGCAGATCGCGGACGAGCCCGGAGAGAGCCCGGTCGTCTCGAGGTCGAAGACCACGTACGTCGCGGACTCGACCGCGGTCGCCGCGCCGGGCGCCTCGGCGAGCCCAACGCTCGCGCCGCGCCACGCGAGCCGCGCGTCGCCGTCGACGACGTCCGCGAGCAGCGATCTGGCCAGCCCGACCGGGACGTGCCGGAGCGCGTAGAGCGCCTGCGCCGCGTCCTCGGCCGGCACGGGCCCGTGCCGGGCCTGGACGAGCTCCACCAGCCGGTCGGCGGCGTCGAACGAGAGCTGCATGTCTGGAGCCTAAGCGAACATATGTTCGCATGCAACGACAAAGAGAAGGCCGCGACGCCTGCGCGGCCTTCCCGATCTTCCGTGGAGCCGTACGGGCTAGCCGCCCTTGACCGCCGCCTTCAGCTGGCTGCCTGCCGAGAACTTCGGCACGGTCGCAGCCGGGATGTGCACCTTCTGGCTTGGATTACGGGGATTGACGCCCTCGCGCGCGGCGCGCTCGCTCGTCGAGAACTTCCCGAAGCCGGTGAACGTGATCGTGTCGCGCTTCTTGAGCGCGTCGGTCACCGTGTCGAGGACCGCTTCCACCGCGGCGCCCGCGTCGCGGCGGGAGAGATTCGCCCTGGACGCGACGGCGTCTACGAACTCCTGTTTTGTCACTTGCCACTCCTTTTCTTCGGGGACGTACGGAAACCCGCGGCCACCCTAACAGCAGGATCGGACTGCCTCAACGCTTCACTGGCTCAACCATGCGGATTTTGGGCGCTCGGAGCGACGCCCGTCAGCTCCGCCGCACGGTAGAGGGACCGCAAGCGCACGCCCAGCCGGGCCAACTCGTCGGCCCCGCCCTCCTCGCGGTCGACGACGCAGATCGCGTTCCGGACGACGACGCCGGCCTCGCGGAGCGCCGCCACGGCCTCGGCGAGCGCGCCGCCCGACGTGACCACGTCCTCGATCAGGCAGACGAGCTCGCCGGCCTCGAACGGCCCCTCGATGCGGTTCGCGGTCCCGTACTCCTTCGCGCTGTCGCGGACGATCACGAACGGCAGGCCGGACGAGAGCGAGGCTGACGCCGCGAGCGCGACGGCGCCGAGTGCGGGCCCCGCCAGGCGGGCCGCCTCGGGTTCGTGCTCCCGCACCGCGGCGGCGAGCCGCTCGCCGAGCGGGCCCAGCAGCTCCGGCAGCGTCTCGAAGCGGTACTTGTCGAGGTAGTAGCTCGACCGGCGCCCCGAGCGGAGCTGGAAGTCGCCTTCCAGCAGCGCGTGCTCGCGCAGCTTGACCCCGAGCTCGTCCACTCAGAGCGCCCGGCGCGCGAGCGCGAGGAGGCGGTCGGCCTCCGGTGCGCCGCTCGTCAGCGTGACGGCCGAGCCGTCGTCGAAGTGAAGGTGGACGCGCTCGCGCCGCGCTTCGCGGCGGCGTCGCAGGTAGAGCGGCCCCGCGACGAGCAGCAGCAGCCCGACGACCCTACGCATCAGGGACCTCCTGCTTTCGCTTCGGCGCGCGGCGCCTCGGCTTCGGCTTCTTCCGCGACTCGGCGACCGCGCGCAGGCAGGCGCCGAGGTCGTAGAGGACGAGTCCCGAGGATGGGTTCGGGCTCGTGCGGGCGACGATCGCGAGGCCACCCTCCGTGAGGGTGAAGACGCTGCCTTCGCGGAGCGCGACCTCGAGCCGGCTGACGCCGCGCGCCTCGGTGCCGAAGGCCGATCGGGCGGCCTCGAGCAGCTCCGTGCCCGCTCGCGCGAGGCGCTCGGCGCCGCTTTCGGCGGTCAGCGTCGAGGCGAGAACGGCACCCTGCTCGTCGACGACGACGGCGGCCTCGACCTGCGAGGAGACCTCGGTCAGATCGGCGAGAGCGGACGCGGCATCCACATGCGAGACGATACTCCCGACCGTGCCCAAGCCGTTGGCGCAACCCCTGGCCAAGTTCTTCGCCGACCGAGGCACCCACCTCGCGGCGATGATCGCCTACTTCGGCCTCCTCTCCTCGGTCTCGCTGATCTTCCTCGCGCTCGCAGTGCTCGGCTGGACGGGCCGCGCGGAGGAGTCGAGCTACTTCGTCGAGGCCCTCGACCACCTGTTCCCCTCCCAGTCGATCGAGAGCATCGTCAAGGTCGTGCAGGAGATCCGCGAGAACGCCACGGCGCTGGGCGTGATCGGCGGGTCCTTCCTCCTCTGGACGTCGCTCTCGCTCTTCAGCGTGCTCGAATCGGCCTTCAACATCGTCTACGACCGGCCGAACCGCTCTTTCCTGCACGGGAAGTTCCTCGCGACGCTGTTCATGGCGGGCTCGATCATCGCCCTCGCAACGGGGCTCGTGATCGGCGGCTTCGGCTACGACCTGCTCCAGCGGTTCGCGGGTGGCGTGATCGCGAACCCGATCGTCGCGTACGCGCTCTCGGCCTTCGTCTCGACCCTGTCCGTCTTCCTCTTCCTCGTGCTCGCGTACGAGCGGCTGACGAATGCGTCACTGAGCCTGCGCGAGGTCTGGCCGGGAGCCCTGCTCGCCGCGGTGCTCCTGCAGGTGACGTTCCAGATCCTGCCCCTCTTCGTCCGGCTCTCCCGCGAGGTCGTCGCCGTGCAGGCGCTCGGAACCTCGGCGCTGCTCCTGGTCTGGATCTACGTGATGTCGAACGTGATCGTCTTCGGTGCCGAGGTGAACTGGTGGTACGGCCGCCGCCAGGAGGAGGAGATCGCCGGCCTGGCCTGATCAGCCGTGGCCGCCGCGGCCCTGCCGGGGCCAGGACCCCACAGGTCCGGGACGGACGTCGTGGGTCCTGGCCCCGACACGTTCGTTCAGGACAGGGCTGCGCGGAGCGCGGCGGCGGCGCGGGCCCGGTGCGAGTTGCTCCGCTTCCACGCGTCGCCGAGCTCGGCCACCGTCCGCTCCTCCCCGACCGGGACGAAGATCGGGTCGTAGCCGAAGCCCTCGTCGCCGCGGCGCCCCGTCGCGATCGACCCCTCGAGCGTTCCCGTCCCGCGCCGCTCCTCGCCGCCCGGGCCGAGCGCGACGAGCTCGCAGACGTAGCGGGCGCGGCGGTCGCTGACACCCTCGAGCTCGGCGAGCAGCTGCGCGACGCCGTCCTCGGCCCAGCGGGCGGACGCGATGCCCGGCCCGCCGCCGAGTGCGGCGACCTCGATCCCCGAGTCCTCGCCCAGGACCCAGCCGTCCCGTGCCTGCTCCCGGCCGAAGGCGGCCTTGATCCGCGCGTTGTCGGCGTACGTGGCCCCGTCCTCGGGCGGGTACGGACGATCCGTGGCCAGCAGCTCGAGCTCCCAGCCCGACAGCGCGGCCCGCAGCTCCTCGAGCTTGTGCGCGTTCCCCGACGCCAGGAGCGCCCTCACGGACGCCACTGCACGCGCTCGACGTCGTCGAGCTTGTTGACCCCCACCGCCACCCGCGCCGACTCCGCTCGCCGCGACGCGCGCAGCGTCACGTCGATCGTCCGCTCGTCGCCGAACTCGACCTGGCTGACCTCGCCGCCGAGCTCCTCGATCGCGGCGAGCACGCGGGTCGCCTCGCCCTCGGGCACGAGCTGAATCGCGAGCTCTGCCTCCTCCGGCCGCACCCGGGCGACGAGTCTCGTCGAGATCAGCTTCAGCGGCCCGAGCGAGATCAGGACGAGCAGCGCGGCGCCGACGCCGACCGCGTAGTAGCCGGTGCCGGCGGCCATCCCGATCGCGGCCACGACCCAGAGCGTCGCGGCGGTCGTCAGCCCGCGGACGGAGATGCCGCGGACGATGATCGCGCCGGCGCCGAGGAAACCGATCCCGGTCACGATCTGCGCCGCGATGCGGGTCGGGTCGAAGACGACGCCCTGCGGCGTCGAGAAGGTCCAGTCCGTCCAGGCGTAGGCGGAGACGAGCGTGAAGACGCAGGCGCCGAGCGAGACCAACAGATGCGTGCGGAAGCCGGCCTCGTGGTCGCGCAGCTCGCGCTCGAGCCCGATCGCGCCGCCGAGCCCGGCCGCGACGAGCAGCCGCAGGAGCGCCTCGGCTGTCGAGAGCTCAGGCACGCTCGGCCGCGACGGCCTCGTTCTGCGCGGCGACGATCTCCTCGATCCCTCCCGACGCGAGGTCGAGGAGGCCGTCGAGCTCGTCACGCGTGAACGGCTCGCGCTCGGCGGTCGCCTGCACCTCGACGAGGCGGCCGTCCGCCGTCATGACGACGTTCATGTCCGTCTCCGCGCTCGAGTCCTCGGCGTAGTCGAGGTCGAGGACCGGCCGACCGTCGACGACGCCGACCGAGACGGCGGCGACCTGGCCGGTGAGCGCCTTCGAGAGCCCGAACCGGTCGAGGGCGCGGGAGGCGGCCACGTACGCGCCCGAGATCGCGGCGCAGCGGGTGCCGCCGTCGGCCTGGAGCACGTCGCAGTCGAGCCAGAGCGTCCGCTCGCCGAGCGCCTCGAAGTCGCAGACCGACCGCAGCGCGCGGCCGATCAGGCGCTGGATCTCGACGGTGCGGCCGCCCTGCTTGCCCTTGGCCGCCTCGCGCGCGACCCGCTCGCCGGTCGAAGCGGGCAGGAGCGAGTACTCGGCGGTCATCCAGCCCCGGCCGGAGCGGTAGAGCCAGCGCGGCACGCCCTCCTCGACCATCGCCGTGCAGAGGACGCGGGTCTTCCCCTGCGAGTAGAGGACGGATCCGTGCGCCTGCTCGAGCCAGTCGGGCACGAGCTCGAGCGGGCGGAGCTGGTCGTCGCGCTGGCGGCCGTCCGATCTCACGCGACCGCCTCGAGCGTCGCGAGCTCGACGTGCTCGACCTCCTCGATCGGCAGCTGCAGGAAGCGCCGGCCCATGGCGCGGAACGCGGCCGTGTCGCCGGTCGTGAGGAAGCCGTAGACGCCCTCGCGCGCCGGATCGTTCTCGATCCGCTTCCGCGCCAGAGTCTCCGCCACCTCGCGGGCGGTCTCGTCGGCCGAGAAGACGAGCGTGACGTCGCGCCCGAAGACACGCTGCAGGATCGGCCGGATCAGCGGGTAGTGCGTGCAGCCGAGGATGACGGTGTCGACGCCGGCCTCCTTCAGCGGGGCCGCGTACTCCCGCACCGCCGCGGCCGTCTCCTCGGCGAACGGATCGTCGCCCTCGATCAGGGGCACGAGGCGCGGGCAGGCGACCGGGAAGACCTCGACGCCGGCGTCGAGCGCCCGCACGAGCGCCTCGTAGCGGCCGCTCGAGACCGTCGCCTGCGTCGCGAGCAGCCCGATCCGGCGGTTGCGCGTCGCCTGCACGGCCGCGTGCGCCTCCGGCGCGATCACCCCGACGACGGGGACGCCGAGCTCGGTCTGCAGCTGCGGCAGCGCCGCCGCCGTGGCCGAGTTGCACGCGACGACGACGAGCTTGACGCCGCGCGCCTCGAGGAAGGAGCCGATCTCGCGCGCGAAGCGGCGCAGCTCGTCGAGCGGCCGCGGCCCGTAGGGCAGGCGCGCGCCGTCGCCGAGGTAGACGAAATCCTCGTGCGGCAGCGTGACCAGGCACTCGTGCAGCACCGTCAGGCCGCCGACCCCCGAGTCGAACACGCCGATCGGCCGCTCGTCCATCTGCGGGATTGTAGGGAGCTAGGGCGTCGGAGCGCTCCCGGCTCGGTAGGCTCGCGCGGGTGAAGGTACTCGCGCTCACGCACGGCGACGACGTCGGTCCAGGCGTCTTCGAGGATGCGATTCGCGCCGCCGGGCACGAGCTCGTCGAGCGCAACGTCGCCCGCGAGAGCATCGCCGACGAGCCGGCCGACGCGGTGATCGTGCTCGGCGGAGCGATGCACCCCGATCAGGACGATCACCATCCTGGCTTCGCCCCGAGCTGCGCTTCCTCGAGGAGCGGCTCGAGCACGGGACGCCCCTCCTCGGCGTCTGCCTCGGCTCGCAGTTGCTGGCCCGCGCCGCCGGCGCGCGAGTCTTCCGGGCGGCGGAGCCCGAGATCGGCTGGTTGCCGGTCGAGGTCACGGAGGCCGCGGAGTCCGATCCGGTCGCGGCGTCGCTGCCGGAGTCCTTCGACGCCTTCCAGTGGCACAGCTACACGCACGAGCTCCCGGCCGGAGCCGTCGAACTGGCCCGCAGCCGTGTCTGCACGCAGGCGTGGCGTCTCGGCAGCGCCTGGGGCGTCCAGTTCCACCCCGAGGTGCGGGCCGACCAGGTCGAGTCGTGGCTCGCGCAGGAGCCGGACGAGGTGCCCGACCCGGCCGGGTTCCTGGCGGCGACGCGCGAGCGGATCGAGGACTGGAACGCGCTCGGCCGCCGGCTCTGCGCCGCCTTCCTCGCCGCCTAGCCCGTCTCTGCGGCCAGCGCGTCGTCGCGCGACCACTCGTGCCAGGAGCCGCGATAGTTCGCGGCCCGGTAGCCGAGCGACGTGAGGATCTGCGCGGCGAGCTCGGAGCGGGAGCCGGAGTGGCAGTAGGTGACCAGCTCGACATCTTCCTGCGGCCCGAGCCGCTCCCGGATCTCGTCGGGCGTCAGCGCGAGCAGGACTTGCAGGTCGAAGTGCCGCGCGCCGGGGATCCGCCCCGGCCTCGGGTCGCACGGCGCAGCGATCTCGCCCCGGTACTCGCGGTCGCTGCGCACGTCGAGGACGACGAACCCGTCCTCGCCGAGCCGGCGGACGACCGCGTCGAGCTCTACATCCATCGCGCCACGACGTCGTCGAGGACCCGGCCGAACTCCGCCGGCCGCTCGAGGCTCGCGAGGTGGCCGCACTCCGGCAGCACGACGGCGCGCGGCTCGAACGCCAGCGCGTCCTCGACCGGTACGAACGGGTCGCGGTCGCCGACGATCGTCAGCGCCCGCTCGCCGAGCGCACGGTATGCAGCGGTCGAGTCGGGCCGGTCGCGGATCGCTCCGAGCGCCGTCACCAGCTCGTCCTCGGTGCGGTCGAGCGCGAGCTCACGCGCCCCCGCGACCACGGCCGGATCGCTGTGCTCGCCGAAGAGCGACTCGCGCATCGCGTCCCAGACCCCCTCTGCACCGCGCTCCCGGGCGATCGCGATCGTCTCGGCCCGCTTCGCGTACCGCTCCGGCGTATCGGGCTCGGGTCGGGAGCCGACGAGGAGGAGCCCGGCGAGCCGGTCGGGCGCGCGGCGCGCGGCCGCCAGCGCCGCATAGCCGCCCATCGAGGCGCCGACGAGGATCAGCCGGCCCGGAAACGCCTCGAGCACGGCGTCGGCCCAGTCGTCCATCGTCGCGCCGAGACCGTAGAGCCGCGGCGCGTCGGCGTGCGCGGGCCACATCCGCTCGTCGAGCGGGAACGCGTGCAGGAAGACGACGGTCACAGCGCTGCGACGAGGAGTCGCTCGGCGGCCAAGGACGGCCGCTCGCAGGCACGCTCGACCCAGGCAGCCAGCGACGGCCACGGCTCGAGCTCGATCCCGAGGAGGTCGCGCGCCCGGAGCAGCCAGGGCAGGAAGGCGATGTCGGCGAGGCCGAACGCGCGGCCGCTCAGCCAAGGCGACCCGGCCAGAAGCCGGTCGAGGAACGCGAGCTCCTCCTCGAAGCCGCTGCGCGCGCCCTCGTCCCCGCGCCGCAGGGCGTAGTACGGCCGCGAGAAGTCGTCGAAGCGGAAAACGAGGAGTCGCCCCGCAGCACGCTCCCCGGGGTCGTCAGGCCAAAGCGGCGGCTCGGGATACCGCTCGTTCAGGTACTCGCCGATCACCGCCGACTCGGGCAGCACCCAGCCGTCCTCCTCGAGCACCGGCACCTTGCCCGACGGGTTCAGCTCGTAGAGCCAGGCGGGGCGGTCGCGGAGGTCGATCTCGACCGTCTCGTACGGGATCCCCTTCTCGGCGAGAACGATCCGGACGCGAGCGCAGTAGGGGCAGCGCGCGGCGTCGTAGAGCGTCGTCATGCCTCCTGCCACCCGCGTTCGGCGCCTTCGAGCCCGATCGCCGCGGCAATCGACACGAGCAGCTCCTGCGGCGGCGGCAGCTCGGCCGGCGAAGCCCCGGTCCGGGCGACGGCGCGCACAGCGGCCGGATCGGCGCCCGTCAGGCGCGCGACGACGCGCGGGTTCGCCGCCAGCGCGATCGCGTCTCCGGGCGGCAGCGCGCCGTAGTGCTCGGGCACCGAGAGGTACTCGTCGACGATGCGTCCCGCCTCGAAGAGGACGAAGCGGACGACCTGCTCGTGCTCGACGCCGATCGCGACCGTGACGGCGGCGGTGCGAACGGACAGCTCCCTCGCCAGACGCCGGAGGGCCGCTGGGTCACGATCGCACGCCTCGTCGTAGACGGTGATCCAGCCGTTCCGCGGACTGGTCACCTCGCTCCCGCGCGAGCCCCCCGGGAGCCTCGGCACGAACTGCTGCACCGCGCGCTCGATCGCGGTCAGATCGTCCGTCTGAACGTGGATCGAGCCGTAGGAGCGCCCGACCCCGACCTCGCGCACCTCGAGCGGCAGGACGAGGTTGCGCGACTCCTCGCGGAAGCCGAGCCGCTCGTAGAAGTCGCGTGCCCTGGGGTTCGCGTTCAGGAAGAGGTGCGTCGCCCCCCGTGCCCGGAGGTTCTCGATCACCGTGTCCACGAGCAGCCGCCCGGTGCCGTGGCGACGGTCGGCCTCGGCGACGTAGAGGTCGCCGATCCTGGCGAAGTGATCGTCGAGCCAGGCGGTGACGAAGCCGACCGGCCGGCCGTCCTCCTCGGCGACGAAGAGCGCGTTGGCGTCGAGCGACTGCTCGAACTCCGGGCGGTTCGCCTCCCAGCTGACGTCCGCCCATGGCGGAGGCGGCGGGCCCTCGGCCTGCCACTGATCCCAGAGCGCGTGCAGCGCGTCGAAGTCGTCGGCGGTGGCGTGGCGGACAGTCATGTGGGCGGAAAGAGACGGAGTCCGGTCAGGAGGTAGTGGGCGCTCAAGTTCTCGTAGGGGTGGAAGCGTTGCGCGAAGCCTCGAAGGTCGGGCACGTCACCATAGAACGCCGCGGCCGCCTTCCGCAGTCCCAGGTCGCCGGCGGGCCATGCGTGCGGCCGTGCGAGATGCCGGGCGAGGAACCAGTCCGCCGTCCATTCGCCGAGGCCGCGAAGCGCGACGAGCCGTGCCCGCACCTCCTCGTCGGGGAGCGCGGCGAGGGCGTCGAGGTCGAGGTCGCTTTGCGCAAGCGCGATCACGTACTCGGCCTTCCGGTTCGAGAAGCCGAGGCCGAAGAGCTCGCCCTCGGTCGCCTCTGCGACGCGCGCCCGCTCGGGGAAGGCGTGGGCGTACTCGTACGGATCGCCGTAGCGCTCGATGAAGCGGCTGCGGATCGCGGCCGCGGACTGGAGCGAGACCTGCTGCGCGGTGATCGAGGTGACGAGCGCCTCGAACGGGTTCGTCTGCAGCGGCGGCCGGTAGCCGGCGAGGCCGGCGGCCAGCCGCTCGAGCACCGGCTGGTCGCGCGCCCATTCGGCGAACCCGGCCAGGTCGAACGGGAGCCCGAGAAAGTGCAGAACCCGTTCCTCGATCGCGCCGTCGTGGGGCGTGACGTCGACGCCCCCCGGCGCGGCCTCGATTCGCACCTCGCGCCCCTCGAAGACGCGGTGGATCCCCTCGTCCCGCCAGACCGTCGCGCGGTCGAGGCCGTAGACGTCGAAGCGGGCGGTCGAGAGGGCGAAGTCGTACGGCTGCGGCAGCGGGACGAGCACATCGCCATGCTTTCAAGTCAGCCGCGGGCGCTGCCGATGACTCCGACCATGCGCCGCCTCGCCGCCATCGCTCTCTGCGCGCTCGCACTGCCCTCGACCGCAGTCGCGGCCGAGCGCTCCTGGGCGCACCGGCAGATCGCGGCGGTCGTCGACGCCGGCCTGCTGGCCGCGTCGGTCGAGGCGTTCAAGCCGCAGCGTCCGCTGACCCAGCGCGCCCTCGGCGACGCACTCGGGACGCTCTCGCTCACCGCCGAGGCACCGTCCGGCTATCACTACGCGGTTGTCGTGCCCGGGCGGGCAGTCACGATCCGCGAGCTCGACGCCGCCCTCGTCGGCTTCCTCGGCCTCGGCGACGCAGCCCGCTCGGTCACCGCCGCGCTGCGCGCCGCCGGCCTCGTCCCGAAGCCGGGCGTCGGCACCGAGACCGTCGCCAGGCTGCTCGGCCTGCGCACGAACCATCCGGCCGCGCAGGACGAGCTCGAGCTCGGGCTCAACGACCCGGCCACGCGTGCCGAGGCCGCGTACTCGTTCGCCCGCGTGCTCCGGCTCTCGGGCTGGGAGCAGGAGCAGATCCGCACGCTCACCGCGGCGATCGTCCTCCCCCAACCGACCGAGCCGCAGCGGCAGATCCTCGATCGCGCGATCTCGTTCGTCGGCTCGCCGTACATCTGGGGTGGCACGTCGGAGTCGGCACAGCGGCTCTGGAACGGCAGGCGGCTTCCCGGCGGCTTCGACTGCTCCGGGTTCGTCTGGCGCGTCTTCAAGCTCGAGCCGTTCCCCGGCGCGTCGGCGCTCGCGACCGTCGTCCGCGGCCGCACGACCTACGAGATGTCCGGCGAGGTCGCGCCGGCACAGCGGATCAGGAAGCTCGAGAGCCTGCAGCCCGGCGACCTGCTCTTCCAGGGCGCCCAGGGGCCGAAGTCGAAGCCGGCCCAGGTCGACCACGCGGGGATCTACCTCGGCGGCGGCTGGTTCGTCCACTCGTCCGGAAGCGGCACCACCCTGCATCCGTTCGAAGGGTGGTACCGCAACCGGTTCGCCTGGGCCAGGCGCCCTCTGCGCGAAGCAGGGCTCGCCTAGCCGTCTGTGATCAGTGGGTGGGCGGGGTTCCTCCTAGGAGGCTCGCCACGTCGTGAAGGTCGTCGAACCGCTCGTACGGGACGCCGAGGCGGTCGAGGTGGTCGGCGAGGGCGTCGCGCGCGAGGATCCGGTCGGCCGCGAGCGCGGCGCAGCGGTCCGAGTAGCCGTCGCCGACGTACGCGTACGGCTCGCCGGCGAGGCCGCCGCGCTTGCAGGGCTCGCCGCACGTCGCGCAGACCGCCTCGTCGCGGAAGTGGACGACCCAGCCGTCGGGGCCTGCCTCGACCGTGTTCGCGAGCACGGGCAGCTCGACACCCTCGCGCAGGAGCACGGGCCCGATCAGCTCGAGGAAGCCTGCCGACACGATCATCGGGCGGAGCTCCGCGAGCTCGGCCAGCCCCGGCCGCACCTCGACGTGCTCGAGCACCCAGGCGACCACGTCCTCGAGCGGAGCAGTGATCGCGGCGAACTCGAGCGCGATCTCCTCGTGCAGCGTCAGGTCGACGCCGACGCGCGGCTCCAGCTCTCCAAGTAGGTCAGCGTCGCCGAACTCGTGGATCACCTGGACGAGCGAGTCCTGGACGGTGACCGTCCCGTCCCAGTCGACGACGACCCGCAAGCGTCAGACGTGCGACGTGAGGCCGGCGTCGTAGCCCGCGTCTGCGTCGCTCTCGTACCAGGAGAGCGCGTACTTGCCGTCGTCGAGGTCGCGCGCGAGCGTCGTCAGCCGCAGCGGGTTGAACGTGTCGCACATGACCGCGAGCTCACCCGTCTCGTGCAGGCCGATCGACTTCTCGGCGAGGCCCGGCTGCGGGCCGTGCGGCAGCCCCGACGGGTGCAGCGTGATCGAGCCGACGTCGACGCCCTTGCGCGAGCCGAAGTTGCCGGAGACGTAATAGATCATCTCCTCGCTCTGCAGGTTCGAGTGGTGGTACGGGATCGGGATCGCGAGCGGGTCGAAGTCGAGCTTGCGCGGGCAGAACGAGCAGATGACGAAGTTGCGCCCGGCGAAGGTCTGGTGCGACGGCGGCGGCTGGTGGATCCGGCCCGTGATCGGCTCGAAGTCGTGGATCGAGAACGTCCAGGGGTAGAGGTAGCCGTCCCAGCCGACGACGTCGAACGGGTGGTAGTCCAGGACATAGGTCTGGTAGCCGTCGCGGACGCGCACCTTGACCGGGAACTCGCCCTTCTCGCGGTGGGTGTTCAGCTCCGTCGGCGGGTGGATGTCGCGGTGGTAGTACGGCGCGCCCTCGATGATCTGGCCGTACTGGTTTCGGTAGCGGCGCGGGATCTCGATCAGACCCGGAGTCTCGAAGATCAGGTAGCGCTGCTCGCCCTCCGGCCGGAAGCGGTACGTCGTGCCGCGCGGGACGACGACGTAGTCGCCGTCCTTGTAGGGCAGCTCGCCGAAGATCGTCTCCAGCGTGCCCGTGCCCTCGTGGACGAAGATCACCTCGTCGCCTTCGCCGTTGCGGAAGAAGTAGTCCATCTGCTCGCTCGGGCGGCAGAGCGAGATCTCGACGTCCTGGTTCCACATCAGCAACCGCCTGCCGCTCACCTCGTCGCCGCCGGCCTCGATCCCCTTCGTGTGCATCATCCGGTGCACGTGGGTGTCGGGCACCCACTCGTCGCGCACGATCTGCTCGAACTCACCGATCTCCTGCACGCGGCAGGGCGACTGGAGGTGGTAGAGGATCGACTCGTTGCCCGTGAAGCCCTCGAGCCCCATCACCTCCTCGGTCAGGAGCGTGCCGTTGTCGCGGAACTGGATGTGGCGTTTGCGGGGAACGTCGCCGAGACGCTGGTAGAAGGGCATGCGCCGAGGATACCCCCGGCGCAGGGAACGAAGCGCACCACAGCCCGTTCCGGAGGACTGAGTCAGGCGACGAACGCGGCGAGCTCGCCGAGGCCGTCGAACACGACGACGAAGCCGCCGCTCTCGATCCCCTCGTGCAGCTCGAGCACGGGGCCGGCGAGCAGGTCGCCGGGGCGCAGCCGCGTGTTCGCCGCGGCGAGGGTCCGCGCGGCCTCCCAGTCGAAGCGGTCCGCGAGCTCGGTCTCCACCACCGGGCCGAGCAGGAGCGCGAAGTCGCGGTCCTTGGGGGACGCGAGCTCGGGCGCGCGCCATTCGACCAGGCCGGTCCAGCCGGCGATCGCCCCGTCTGCGCCGATCACCGCGACGAGCCGGGTCGCGGCGTCGAGGCGGCCGTCGGGCCGCGGGATCTCGCTTCCGGGCGAGCGGATCGCGGTCGGGTTCGCGAACGAGAACGCGCCGGGCCCCTCGAAAATGCGGATCGCCGGCGGCTCGAGCACCGGCGCGCGCAGATGCACTGCGTCGAGCGCAAAGACCGCGTGCTCGCGCGCGGACGACCCGCTCGCGAAGAAGGACTGAAGCGTTTGGGCCGCGAGCTGCGTGACGCTGTCGCCCTCGATTCGGCCCGGCCAGCCGCGTTCGAGCTCCGGGTTGGCCGGGGTGAACATGCAGAGCCGCATCGCGGCAGAGTAGAGAAGGGGCCGCCCGAGGGCAGCCCCTTCTCGTGCGTCAGGCCGAGCCGGCTAGTTGCCCGGCTTCTGCCGGAGCTCGACGTTCGTGATCGTGAAGTCGCCGGGCTGGTCGACGATGATGAACGTGACCGCATCCGATGCGATCCGGTACGTCGGGTTTGCCGTCACGAAGGCGGCCCAGTTGGCGTAGGTGACGCCGCCGTAGCTGACGAGGCAGCTCGCGTCGCCGATCACGTCCACCGTTCCCTGGCCGTCGTTGCAGCCGACGGCGTCGACAAAGGCGTACGCCTCGGTCGTGCCGTCTCCGTTGGTGTCGATCGGGATGCTGAACCGCGGCGAGCCGCCGACGACCGGGCTCCCCGTATAGCTGAAGGACAGCTTCTCGACCTCGCCGATCAGCAGGCCCTCGAGCTTGCTGTTGCCGACGTAGACGCCTGCGTAGTTGTTGTTTGGATCGCTGTCGCCGTCGGTGGTGTCGATCACGGCGCCGTCCTTCGTCAGCGTGCAGGTGCCGTTGTATCCCTCGTCACTGCCCTGGAAGCAGTAGAGCCGGTTGCCGCTGCCGGGTGCCGCAAAGGCAGCCGAACCGAGCGCGAGCACCACGAGCGCGATCGCGCCGATCAGGTAGTTCCGCATGTAGACCCCTTCTTTGTTGATGGTTCTTGCGCGGCGGGTTGTACTCGACGCCGGTGCCGCCCGCAAGGCCAGTTTTTTGCGGCTAGGGCTCGGTGTGCACGATCACGTCGGCGACGTCCGGCCGGGCACGGCGGAGGCGCTCCTCGACCTCGCTCGCCCGCTCGTGTGCCGCGGCGAGCGTCGAGCCCGGGTCGAGCCCGAGCGTGACGAAGGCGACGACCCCCTTCTCGGTGCGCAGCAGGCGCAGCTGCCGCGGCGGCCCGCCGGCCGCACGGACGACGGCGGCCTCCAGCTCCGCTGCCTCGACCTCCTCGCCCGCGTCCGGCTCCGCGAGCGGCTCCAGGTGGGTCTGCACCGAGCCGATCTCGGGAACCGCGCGCACGATCTCCCGCTCGACCTGCTCGGCGATCTCGTGCGCCTCGTCGAGCGGCAAGTCCCCCGGCAGCTTCAGGTGCAGCGAGAGCTCGTTCCGGCCGTCGAGCGAAACAAGGCTGAGGTTGTGGATCTCCCGAACGCGCGGGACGGACAGCGCCGCCGCGTGCGCGCGCTCGCGCAGCTCCTCCTCGCGCCGCGGCTCGACGTGGACGACCACGTCGATCCCGGGCAGCACACGTTCGAGCTCGTCCTCGACCCGGTCGGCCGTCGCGTGCCCCTGCCCGACGGCGGCCCCGGGCGGCACGGAGATGACGGCGTCGGCGAAGGTCCGACCCGCTGCCTGGCGCAGGCGCAGGCGCTCCAGCTGGACGGGCGGCTCGATCGCGGCGATCGCGGCCCGCGCCGCCTCCTCCGCAGCCGCCGGCGCGCGGTCCATCAGCACGTCGACGTTGCGCCTCATCAACCTCGTCGCCGCCACCAACACGAGCGCGGCCACGAAGAGCGCCGCGATCGAGTCGCCCCCGGGGAAGCCGGCCGCGGCGGCGACGAGTCCCGCGAGAACCGCCAGCGTGCCGACGAAGTCGCTGCCGAAGTGGAGCGCGTTCGAGCGCAGCGCCTCGCTGCCGAAGCGTCTCGCGGTCCGCAGCGACGCGACCGTGCGGACGAGGTCGATCACGAGAACGATCCCGACGACGACGAAGACCCACCAGGCCGTGTCGATGTCGTGCTCGAGGACGCCCAGGAGGCGCGCCCCGGCGAGCCCCGCAACCACGATGCTTACGAGCGCGAGGACGGCCGCCTCGGCGAGGGCGGCGAGATGCTCGGCCTTGCCGTGGCCGTACTGGTGGCTGCGGTCGGCCGGCCGGCCGGCGACCCCGATCGCGAAGAAGGTCAGTAGAGCGGCCACGAGGTCGGTGCCGGAATGGAGCGCCTCGGAGACGAGCCCGAGGCTGCCGCTCGCAATGCCCGTCCCGAGCTTCAGCGCGACGAGAACGCCCGCGGCGCAGATAGAGACGAGCGCCGTCCGACGCTGCGGGGTCATGCCGCGAAGGCTAGATCAGCACCGGCTACAGCGGCGTGGGCTCAGAGGTTGCCGCGCAGGGCCTGCTCGCGCTCGATCGACTCGAAGAGGGCTTTGAAGTTGCCCTCGCCGAACGTCGTCGCGCCGTGGCGCTCGATCACCTCGAAGAAGAGCGTCGGCCGGTCCTGGGCCGTCTTCGTGAAGATCTGCAGCAGGTAGCCGTCCTCGTCGCGGTCGGCGAGGATCCGCAGCCGTTTCAGGTCGCCGTAGTCCTCGTCGATCTCGCCGACGCGGCCCTCGACCTCGTCGTAGTACGTCTCGGGCGTGTCGAGGAAGATGACGCCGCGGCCCTTCAGCGCCTCGATCGTCTGGACGATGCTCGAGCTCTGGAGCGCGATGTGCTGGACGCCGGGGCCTTCGCTGAACTCGAGGTACTCGTCGATCTGGCTCTTGCGCTTGCCCTCGGCCGGCTCGTTGATCGGGAACTTGATCTTGCCCGCGCCGTCCGCCATCACCTTGCTCATCAGCGCCGAGTACTCCGTCTGGATCTGGTCGTCGCCGAAGTGGACGATGTTCGTCATCCCGAAGACGCGCTCGTAGAACTCGACCCACTCGTTCATCTTCCCGAGCTCGACGTTGCCGACGACGTGGTCGATCGCGATCAGGCCGACGCCGTTGCCGGCGTGCCCGTTCGGCGAGAGCGAGACGTAGCCCGGCAGGTACGGCCCTCCGTACCCGGCGCGATCGACGAAGGTGTGGACGTTGTCGCCGTAGGTCGCGACCGTCGCCAGCTCGACGCGGCCGTGCTCGTCCTCGACCCAGCGCGGCTCTGCGACGCTCGTCGCGCCGCGCTCGACGGCGGTCGCGTAGGCGGCGCCGACGTCCGGCACCTGCAGCGCGACGTCCTTGGCGGCGTCGCCGTGCTTCGAGGCGAAGCGGATGATCTCGCTGTCCGAGCGGAGGCCACTCGTGAGCACGAGCCGGATCTCGCCCTGCTCGAGCACGTAGGAAGCGCGGTCGCGCACGCCCGTCTCCGGCCCCGCATACGCGACGCGGTCGAAGCCGAGCGCGTGCTCGTACCAGAACGCCGCCTGCTTGGCGTTCCCGACCCAGAGCTCGATGTGGTCCCAGCCGTCGAGCGGCATGAAGTCCGTGTCTGCCACGGGCGTGATCTTACTCGGACGTCGGGGATGCGCCGTCCTCGGCCGCGCATCCCCGACGATGAGTTGCTCAGGCCGAGAGGAGCCGGTCGAAGAACGAGCGGTACCGCTGCAGCGCGATCCGCAGGTCCTCCGTCGAGACGTCCTCGTCGTTGTCCCACTGCGACTCGAGCCGCGACCGCTCGGCCGAGAACGTCTCGGCGAGTCGCTGCATCAGCTCGGCGACGAGCGTGTCCGCCTCCTTGACCGCGTCGCGCGGATCGTCGACGAACGCAGCCTGGACGGTCGTCCAGCTCTCGCCGAAGCGATCGCGGTCGGCGGCCTCGAAGAGCGGCTCTCGGTCCGCCTCCGAGCTCGCTGCCCGTCTCCGTCCCGTCCGCGCTCGCCTCGACCTCCTCGGCCTCGCGGACGAGGTCGGCCGTGCCGGGACGGGTGTCCTCCTCGACGTTCTCCTGCTCCGTCTGCGTGCGCTCGCTCATGACCTGACCTCCTCACGGTCGCGGCCACCTTCGAGCAACTCGGCGAAGAGCGACCTGAAATGCACCATCGCCTGGCGGAGCGACTCGGTGTTGCTCTCGCCGGCGAGGCGATGACCCTCGCGGAAGTTCTCGACCACGTCGGGATAGTCGACGGAGACGTCGGCGGCGCGACGCTCGAAATCGTCGGCGACCGGATAGCCGCGGTCGGACATCACCCGCTGGACGAGCTCGTCCGCCTCGTGGACGGCCGCCTCCGGCTCGTCGACGAAGCGTGCCTGCACCTGGCGCCACTCGTCCTCGTAGCGCTGCCGCACGCCGTCCGAGAGAGACACGATCTCGAGCTCCTCGTGACGCTTCCGCCGCTCGGACAGCTCCCGCTCGGCCTCGCGGCGGTCGCCGGTCTCCTCGACGACGTGGTCGTACTCCGGTCCGAAGCCCTCGCGGAGCTGCTCCGACCTGCGATTGCGCACCGCGGCCGCCGCAGCGAGGGCGAGTGCGGCGAGCACGACGACTCCAAGCACGATCCAGACCCACGTATCCATGTGCTCCTTCCTCCTTTTCGGGCAAGCGCCCACTTGCAAGGGGATGTGCCCTGGCGGGCGCGACCGTAACCCGGTCACTCGGGCATCGGCGCCGGCGCCCGCCGCCGGGCAGTGAGGATGCCGCCGGCGATGAGGGCGCCCCCGACGATCTGCAGCGCCGAGATCGACTCCGAGAGGAGCACGAGCGCGAAGAGCGCCGCGAGGAACGGCTGCAGGTTCGCGACGAGCGTTGCCCGGGAGGCGCCGATCCGGTGGATGACGCGGAACCACATCACCGTCGTCAGGACGAGCGGGCCGAGCGTCGCGAAGAGGAGGAGCGCCCACACCTCCCAGCCCAGGCTCAGCTCCTGGTCGGTCGTCTGCGGCAGCCCGACGAGGAGGATCCCGACCCAGGCGGCGCCCAGGGCGACGACGCTGATCCGCGAGGCCGAGTACCTCTGCATCAACGGCCCGACGGCGACGGAGTACGCGGCCCAGGTCGCCGCCGTTGCAAGCCCGAGCAGGATCCCGAGCCGGTCGCCGGAGACGTCGCCACCGCTCCCGACCGCAACGAGGCCGACGCCCGCGAACGAGATCGCCGCCGCGATCCAGAAGCGGCGCGAAAGCCGCTCGAGCCCGAGCACGAGCCCGATCAGCGCCGCGAACGCCGGCGTCGCACCGAGGATGAGCGCGATCGTCGACGCGCTCGTGCGGTCGAGTGCGTACACGAACGCGAGCTGGTTGAGGAAGATGAAGAGCGCAGCGACCGCGACGAGCGGTAGGTCGCTCCGGGCGATGCGGATCGTCCTCTCGGCGACGAGGACGATGCCGACGAAGATCGCGGCCGCCAGCCCGTAGCGCACGGTCGCGTAGGCGAGCGGCTCGAACCCGTGCGTGAGGATGTAGCGCGTGACGGTGAGGTTGAGCGCCCACAGCACGACCGTCGCGAGCAGCATCAGCTCGATCGTCGACGGCCGCCTCATTGGAGCTGTCAGCGCAGGGACACGGGCAAAGCCCGTGTCCGCGCAAGACCCCTAAAGGGTCGCTTCGCTCCCGCTCTCCCCAGCACCGACGTTACGCTTGCACAAATGGCCGAACCCTCGATTCGCGACCTCGACGCACTCGTCGGCCCGGCGACGCCCCACTTCGCGTTCCAGATCCGCGCCCGCGTCCAGGAGCTGATCCGCGACCTGCCGTCCGACCATCCGGTCCGGCGCGAAGGCGAGGAGAGGATGCGGCTGCTGGAAGACCTCGGGCACGCCTCCTCGAAGGCCGAGCTCGGCGGCAAGGAGCCCCGCTCGCGGATCGGCTGGGAGGAGTTGCCGAGCTCCGCTCCGGCCTACGAGCCGCTGCCGAAGCGGCCATGACGACCTTCAAGGGCGCGTCGGTCCTCGTGACCGGTGGCTCGCGGGGGATCGGCAAGGCGATCGCACTCAACTTCGCGGCCCTCGGCGCCGCCCGCGTCGCGATCGGCTACCTCCGCTCGGACAGCGCCGCGGAGGCGACGGCCGAGGAGCTGGCGGCACTCGGCGCCGAGCCCGTGCTGATCCGCGGCAACATCTCCTCCGACCGCGTGCTCGAGGAGGTCGCGCTGCTGGGTGCGCTCGACGTGCTCGTCCACAACGCCGCCACGGGCGTGATCAGGCCGGCGCTGGAGACCGAGGACAAGCACTGGGACTGGACGATGGCGGCCAACACGCGTGCCCTGCTCGCGCTCACGCGCGTGAGCGCCCCGCAGATGACGCCCGGCGCCTCGATCATCGGGATCTCGAGCCTCGGCGCGCAGCGCGTGCTCGAGAACTACACGCTCGTCGGCACGTCGAAGGCCGCGCTCGAGGCGCTCATCCGCTACCTCGCGGTCGAGCTCGCACCGCTCGGGATTCGTGCCAACGGCGTCTCGGGCGGCGTCGTCGACACGGGCGCGCTCGAGCACTTCCCGAACAAGGATGAGATGCTGCGGTTCGGCCGCGACAACCCGGCCGGCCGGCTCGTGCGGCCCGAGGACATCGCCGACGCCGTCGCCTTCCTCTGCTCGCCCGCGGCCGAGATGATCCGAGGCCAGACACTGATCGTCGACGGTGGTTTCTCCCTGCGAGCCTAGATGGAGCCGACCGACCACAACCGCCGCGCCTTCGACGAGGCGCACCGCACCTCGGAGAACGTGCTCCAGGTCCCGGGGATGCCGGAGCGCATCCGCGAGCGCCTGCAGGGCGCGGGCGGCCACCGCGTCCTCCACCTGTTCAGCGGCACGGGCCGGGAGTCGGTCGACCTGGCCGACCTCGGCGCGCTCGTCACGGGCGTCGACGACGACGAGGCCGCGATCGAGACCGCGCGGCGGCGCGCGCCCGAGCTGCCCTGGGTGCACGCCGACGTGCACGCTCTGCCACCCGAGCTCCTGCTCGGCCGCTGGGATCTCGTCTACCTCGGCTACGGCTCGTTGCGCCGGCTGCGTTCGGCGGAGCCGGTCGCCGGCGGCATCGCTGCGGCGCTCCGCCCCGGGGGCGTCCTCCTGCTCCACGACGAGCACCCCGCCGCGACCGCGCTCGACGCCTTCGGCCGCTGGCGCGGCGACTACTTCGCGTCGGTGGGGCTCGGGGAGCTCGTGACGGCGGTCACCGGCGCCGGGCTGGAGCTCCGCGGGCTGGAGGAGTGGCCGGGCAAGGACGCACATGTCCCGGGGCACCTCGTGCTGGCCGCCGAGAAGCCCGGCGCTTAGCGCACGGGCGGTACGGGCAGGACTGGCCCATGGGAATCTCAGTCAGCATCCTGTTGATCGCGGTCGGCGCAATCCTCACGTGGGGCGTCACGGCCGAAGCGGAAGGCCTCGACGTCAACGCCGTCGGCGTGATCCTGATGATCGTCGGCCTGCTCGGGCTCGTGATCTCGATGATCTTCTGGTCGAGCTGGGGCGGCTTCCGCCGCCGCGCCGAGTACGTCGAGGGCGGCCCGGTCCGCACCGTCACGCCCGCGGCCCCGCGCCGCACCACGGTGGTCGAGGAGGAAGAGGTCGCTCCCGGCCCACCGCCGGCGCCGTAGGCGCTAGCGCCGGCGGAACAACGATCGTCCGAGGTCGCCGGCGACGTAGCC
The DNA here is from genome assembly GCA_963730405.1 of uncultured Gaiellaceae bacterium. Classification (GTDB taxonomy): domain Bacteria; phylum Actinomycetota; class Thermoleophilia; order Gaiellales; family Gaiellaceae; genus Gaiellasilicea. The sequence continues at coordinate 92,342 of CAVSRW010000017.1, forward strand.
GGCGATCTTCGGGTTCTCCTGCAGCCGCCGCAGCGAGTACTCGTACCACTGGCTGCCGAAGGGGACATAGATGCGGAGCCGATGACCGTCGGCGACGATGCGGTCGCCGAGCTCGGGCCGGACGCCGAGCAGCATCTGGAACTCGTAGCGGTCGGGCGTCAGCCCGCGCTCGCGGATCAGGCGCGCCGCCTCGTCGACGAGCCACTCGTCGTGCGTCGCGATCGCCGCGTACGAGCCGCCGTCGAGCAGGATCTCGAGCGACCGCACGAAGCTCCCCCGCACACGCGCGTCGTCGCGGAACTGGATCGACTCCGGCTCGATGTAGATCCCTTTGCAGAGCCGGACGCTCCCGCCCGCGAGCGTCTCCGCGTCGGCGACGGTGCGTTTGAGCGAGGCCTGGAGCACCGGGCCGACGCGCGCGTGGCCCTTGTCGCGCAGCTCGCGGTAGAGCCGGAGCGTGTCGTCGGTCGTCGACGAGTCCTCCATGTCGATCCGGACGAAGCGGTTCGTCGGCTCGGCGGCCGCGATCACGGTCTCCACGTTCCGCTTGCAGAGGTCGTAGCCGAGCTTGAGCCCGAGCCCGGTCGGCTTGACGCTGACGTTCGCGTCGAGTCCCTCGCGCTCGAACGCATCGAGCGCCGCGATGTACTCGGCTGCGATCGCCTCTGCCTCGGAGGCGTCAGCGACCTCCTCGCCGAGCACGTCGACGGTCGCGAGCTTTCCCTGGGCGTTGAGGCCGGCGACCACGCGCAGCGCCTCGTCGAGCGTCGAGCCGGCGATGTAACGGGAGGAGAGACGCCCGACGACCCGCTTCGGGACGGCCGGGAGCAGCGTGACGACGGCGCGGTCGAGCAGGGACACGGCCGGGGAGCCTAACGTTCTTGCATGAACCCCTGGCGCGCCGCACTGACGAGTGCGACCGCCTCGGGGAAGAGCACGCGCATCGCGTCGCGGAGCGCGACCGCCTGCTCGTCGATCGCTCCACTCGGCTGCACCTGCTGGAGCGCGGCGGCCGTCAGCTCGACCGCGGTGTTGAGCGTCAGCGTCGCGAACTGCTCGCGTTGCGCCTCCTGGACCGACTCGGCCTGCTGCTCGGCGAACTCGCGCAGACCGCGGAGCAGATCCTCGGGATCGCCGCCGAAGGGGAAGCCGCCGAAACCGCTGCCTTCCATGCCCGAAGGCTAGCTGAGCGGAATGCGGTAGAAACGCTCGATGTCGGTCACGAGCGCGTCCACGACCTCGCCGGCGCTCTTCATCGCGGCCGCGAAGGGCGAGCCCTGGGCGGCGCCGCCGAGCGCGACCTCGAGCGACCGCGTCGCGGCGCCGATCTCGTCGAGCCTGGCGGGCGTCGCCAGCGCCGGCGGCGCTCCGATCGCCCGCTGCAGCACCAGCACCGCCTCCTCCGCCTCCTCGATCCCGGGCGGGTTCTCCGTCACCCGGAGCGCCGCGAGCTGCGAGCCGGAGGTCGTCGAGGTCGCCGCCGGCGGCCGTTTCCTCGGCCAGCTCGCACAGCGCCAGGATCGAGACCGCGTCGCGCACGCGCCGCCGCTCGGCGATCGGCTCGCCGCGCTCGTCGAACGCCAGCCAGGTCCGGCCGGCGCCGTCCTCGAAGGCGCAGACGTAGACGCGGTCGCCCGGATGCGCCTCGGCGGCGAGGACCGCGTCGGCCCCGGTCGTCTCGGCGACGCGCTCCAGCTCGGCGGAGAGTGTCATCGCGGGAGCATAGGAGGAGCGTCACGGCTTCCACATACGATTGCGACCGTGGTCGCCGAGGTCGCCCTCACGCTCGCGGCACTGGCATTCGTGCTCTCGCTCGCGGCCGTCACCCTGGCGCGCAGGCGCCGGAGCGACCCGACCGCGGAGGCCCGGCGCGCGCTCGAGACGCTGGTCGCCGAGCAGACGGCGGCGAGCGCCGACGAGCTGAAGGCGCGGCTCGCGCGGTTGCGTGCGGACTCGCTCTCCGTCCTGGCCGAAGAGGAGCGGCGGATCGCCGACGAGCGCCGCCGCGAGCTGGCGGAGCGCGAGCGCGCCGCCGGCGTCGAGCTCGCCGAGGCGCTGGCGGCGACGACGCGGCGGGTCGAGGAGCGTCTGCGCGGCTGGGCCGACGACCTCGACCGCGCCCAGCAGAACCTCGAGACGGAGCTGCGAAAGCTCGAGCAGCGCCAGAAGCAGCTGATCGCCGAGGCGGAGGCTCGGATCGAGGCCGAGGCGTCCGAGCTGGTGACGACATCCGACGCGCAGCGCGCCTCCGTGCTCAGGCTCCGGGAGGAGCTCGAGCGCTCGGCCCAGCAGGCGGTGGCTGAGGCGCTCGAGGAGCTCGAGGCCCACACGAGCGAGCGCCGGCGCGTGATCGAGGAGATCGCCGAGCGGCTCAGACGACGCGAGCAGGCGCTGACCGAGCAGGTCGAGCGGGCCGAGACCGAGGCCGCACGCCGGATCGAGGCGTCCTTCGCCGACATCGAGCGCCGCCAGCTCGAGCAGCTCCAGCGGGTGATCTCGCGCGAGGCGGAGCGCTACGCCGAGGCCGCCGGCGTCCAGTTCGACACGACGATGCGCTCCGCGCGCGAGGAGGCCGCCGGCCGGCTGTCGCGTGAGCTCGACCGCGCAGTCGACACATTCGTCCGCCAGGCCGACGCCGTCTTCGCCGAGCGGCTCGCCCAGACCGGCGAGGCCGGCCAGCAGCGGCTCGAGCAGCGCCAGCGCCAGGCGCAGGCCGCGTTCGAACGCCAGCGGGAGGAGCTCGTCGCTTCCTTCCAGGAGCGCGTCGCCGCTGCCGACGCCGACCTCCGGCGAACCCTGGGCGCGTTCGCAGCCGAGGCCGAGGCCGAGCGGACGGCAATCGCGGAGCGGCTCGCCGAGCTCCACCGCCGTGTCGACGAGGCGTCCTCGCTCCGCCGCGCGTAGTTCGGGTCGCGGCTAACAAAGCGCACGCAGGGAACGTCTCTTGCACCACGAACACGCGCACCATGGCTGACACCACCGAGCTGATCGACAGGGGTAGCGAGCGGGCCAAAGTCGAGTCCTGGCGCCTGCACGTCCTGATCGAGGCCGGCTATCCGCTCCCGCTCGCCGAGAAGATCGCGGCCGCCCTCGACGCAGACCTGCACGAGGCCGTCGAGCTGGTGCACCAGGGCTGCGACCCGCGCGTCGCCGCCGAGATCCTGCTGTAGCCGCGCAAGGACACCGGCAAAGCCGGTGCCCGCGCAAGACCCCTGAAGGGGCCGCTTTCGCGGCCCGACGCACCGGATGCTCAGGCGTCGGCAAGGCCCGGCCCGACCGCCACCAGCACCGCGCCCAGGGCGGCCGCCGCGGTCCCGAGGACGAACGACGCCTTGTCCCCGTAGGCGTCGATCAGCGTCCCGCCCAGCGCCATCCCGACCGAGAACCCGGCGAAGACCGCGGTCGTGATCCAGGAGAACGCCTCCGCCGCGGTCCCGCGGGCCGCGACCGCGTCCACCAGCCCATAGGCCGACATCACCACCGGCGCGATCGCCAGCCCGGCGACGAAGGCCAGCACAGACATGCTGGGCAGCGACCACCCGAGGAGCGGCAGAGCGAGGCCGGCGGTCAGAAGCACGGCCGAGACGCGCAGCTGCCGCAACGGCGTCATCCTCACCCGCGCGCCGGCGACGAGCCCGCCGACGAGGCTGCCGGCCGCGAACAGCGACAGCGGGATGCTCCCGAGCTCCGCGCCCCCGTGCTGCTCGGCGAAGGCGGGGAAGCCGACCTCGGTGCCGCCGAAGCCGAGCCCGAGGCAGGCGGAAAGCCCGACGATCGTCAGGACGCCGCGAGACTCGAGCGCCCCCAAGATCGAGGCGGCATGCCGTTCCGGCTCGGGCTGCCAGGCCCGCACCGGCTCCGCGAACGCAATCAGCAGGGTGCCGGCGCCGCCCAGGACCGCCGCGGCGCCGAGCGCGAGGACCGGCGAGGCCGCCGCGGTCAGCAGCGCGACGAGCAGCGGCCCGACGATGAACGTGATCTCCTGGAGGGACGCCTCGAGCGCGTACGCCGCCGCACGACGCTCGGCATCGGCGAACAACCGGGGCCAAAGCGCTCGCAGCGAGGCGCCCACCGGCGGCATCAGCGCTCCGGCTGCCGCCGCCGCCGCTCCGGTCAGCACCAGCGGAGCATCGAGCAGCGCGAGGGCGCACACGCCGGCGAGCAGGGTCGGGAAGATCACCGCCCGCGAGAGGAGGATCCGCGACTGCCCGCGCCGGTCGACGAGCCGGCCGGCGATCGGAGCGCCGACGGCGGTGGCGACGAAGTAGCCGCCGGAGACGGCGCCGGCCGCGGCGTAGCTGCCTCCGTTTTCGCGGACGAGCAGCAGCAACGCCAGGCCGATCATCCCCGCCGGCAGGCGCGCGAGCATCCCGCTCAGCACCAGCCGGCGCACGTGCGGCGTCGCGAAGAGGGCGCGGTAGCGGGCGAATCCGAGCGGCGGGACGGCTTCCGTCACGCGATCGATCATCTACGCTCGAACGCGATGAAGGTCGAGCCGATCCTCTACGGCGACAAGAAGGTGTTCACCGTCGCGGGGTTCAACCGCGGCGTCGCCGAGTGGCTCGCCCGGCTGCCGACGCTCTGGATCGAGGGCGAGGTGACGGAGCTCCGCCGCAACGCGAACTGGGGCAGCGTCTTCTTCACGCTGAAGGATCCCGACGACGGCGCCTGCCTTCCCGCCTCGATCCCGCGCCGGACGTTTGACGCGCTCAAGCTCGACCTCGGCGAAGGGGAGCGGATCCACGTGCTCGGCCGTCCGGAGCTCTTCCCGGCCAAGGGCGAGTTCCGGCTTCGGGCGCTCTCGCTCGAGCGGTTCGGGCTCGGCGAGCACTTGGCGGCGATCGAGCGGCTCAAGCAGACGCTTGCCGCCGAGGGCCTCTTCGACGCCTCCCGCAAGCGGGCGCTGCCTCGCTTCCCACGGCGGATCGGGCTCGTCACCGGCAGCGACGCTGCGGCCCGGCGCGACGTGATCACGACGATTCAGACGCGCTTCCCTCCCGCCCGCCTGCTCGTCGCCGAGACACTCGTGCAGGGGCCGCGCGCAGCCGCAGGGATCGTCGAGGCGCTGCAGGCAGTCGGCAACGCTCCAGGGGTCGACGTGATCGTGCTCACCCGCGGCGGCGGCAGCTTCGACGACCTGCTCCCGTTCAGCGACGAGCGCGTCGTACGCGCGGTCGCCGCGAGCCCCGTTCCGGTCGTGTCGGCGGTCGGCCACGAGCAGGACACGCCGCTCTGCGATCTCGCCGCCGACGTGCGCGCCTCGACGCCGACGGCCGCGGGCAAGCTCGTCGTGCCCGACTTCGAGGCACTGCGGGTCGAGCTGACGCGGGCGCGAAGCTCGCTCGAGCGAAGCGTCCGGCGCACGACCGAACGCGAGCGGGAGCGCCTGGCGCGCACCCGGGCCGCGCTCGAGCGCGGCGCCCGCGGAACGGTCGAGCGCGACCACCGGCGCCTGACCGTCCTGGGCGAACGGCTTCGCCGAGGCCCCTCCCTCCTGCTCGAGCGGCGGCGCGGCGCGATCGAACGGGTCGAGGGCCGGCTCACTGCCCTCTCACCACGGGCCACGCTCGCCCGCGGCTACGCGATCGTCCGCGCAGACGAGGCGATCCTGCGCAGCTCGTCGGGGCTCGCTCCGGGCGCGCGCGTCGAGGTCGAGCTGGGCGAAGGCGCCTTCGGCGCGCGCGTGGAGGACGTCCGTGAGTGAGCTGACGTTCGAGAGTGCCCAGAAGGAGCTGGAAGCGATCGTCGAGCGGCTCGAGCGCGGCGAGGCCGAGCTCGACGAGGCGATCGCCCTCTGGGAACGCGGCGAGGAACTGCTCCGCTTCTGCCTGACGCGGCTCGAGACCGCCGAGGGCAAGATCGAGGAACTGGCACAGCGGGCGGCCGACGCGACGCCGCTTCCTCCCGACGGCGAGTCGGGTTAGGATCGCCGTCGTGGCCCGTCCCTCGACCGAGATGCTGTCCACGGTTCCGCTCTTCTCCGGCCTCGAGCGCCGCGACCTCGAGCGGATCGCAGACTCGTTCAAGCAGCGCGACTACTCGGCCGGCGACACGATCGCGAGCGAGGGCTCCGGCGGCGCCGGCTTCTTCGTGATCGGCGAGGGCACGGCGAAGGTGACCGTCCACGGCGACGAGCGCGCGACGCTCGGACCGGGCGACTACTTCGGGGAGATCGCGCTGATCGACGAGGGGGCACGCACGGCCACGGTCACGGCCGAGACGGACATGACGGCCTACGCGATGACGTTCTGGGAGTTCCGCCCGATCGTCGAGACCGATTCCCGGATCGCGTGGAAGCTCGTCCAGGCGCTCGCGCACCGGCTGCGCGAGGCCGACGCGCGCTAGCGCCGGCCGGACGCGAGGTCACGACCGGCAGCGACGAGGTCCTCACGCGCTCTCGCCGGGTCGCCCGACAACGCGAGCGTCGTGGCGCCCGGCACCCCCGCGGCGACGACGCCTCCGACCACGACGCATCGTGTCGAGCCGCATCGCCGCACGACCTCGCCGGGAGCCTTGCCGAGGGCCGTCGTGGCGTCGATCCGGCCCTCGCCCGTGACGACCAGGTCGAACCCGGTGGCGTCGAAGCCGACCGCGTCGAGCACGAGTGGGGCACCGGCGACGAGCTCGGCGCCCAGCGAGGCGAGAGCCGCGCCGAGGCCACCCGCGGCGCCGCCGAAGCGCGCGTCCCGGAGGGCCTCGAGGTCGTCTCGGTCCGCGAAGCGGCGCTCGAGCTCGGCCACGACCTCGCTGCCCGCACCCTTCTGCGGGCCGAAGAGGCGCGGCGCCTCGAGCAGCGTGGCGGAGACGTCGCAGGCGACGCGTGTGGGCACCGGCAGCTCGCCGACCACTTCGAGGAACCCGGCGCCGGCGTCCATCGTCGCCGTGCCGCCGAGCCCGAGCACGAGGCTGCGCGCGCCGTTCGCGAGCGCCGCTGCGACGAGCTCGCCGAAGCCGCGGCTCGACGCCGCGAGCGGGTCGAGCCGGCCCGGGTCGAGCGGCACCGCGGCGGCCGCCTCGACGACGGCTGTCCGGTCCGGCAGCAGGAGCCACCGCAGCCCGCCGCGGCTCCCCGAACGCGTCGTGGACGTCGGCCTTCCGCCACTCGCCCCCGCGGGCGAGCCAGAGCGCTTCCGCGGTGCCCTCGCCGCCGTCGGCGACCGGCAGCTCGACCGCGTCGGCTCCGGCGGAGCGCAGGCCTTCGGCCAATGCCGCGGCCGCTGCGGCGGCCGTGAGAACGCCCTTGAAGCTAGCCGGGGACGCGAGCGCGCGCACGACGACCCCGCTCGGGCGGATGCGTCTCCTCGAATTCCTCGTCGACCTGGATCTCGTCCGCCTCGGGCATGTCGCGGAGCGTCGCGAACGAGAGCCCTTCTCGGGCGAGGAAGATCAGGCCGACGCCGACGCCGACCGACATCTCGATCACCTGCAGGACGAGCGCGTAGGCGAAGCCGGTCGAATAGGGGACGCCGTAGCGGACGAGCGGCAGCGCGACGGCAGCCTGGAGCAGCCCGATGTTGCCCGGCCAGAGCGGGAAGATCGTCGCCACGTTCATCAACAGCAGGACCAGCGCGGCCGCCGGCAGCGGCGCGTGGATGTCGAAGGCGCGCATCGCGACGTAGACCGCGAGCAGCTGCATGAACCAGCCGGCGCACTGGAGCAGGATCGCGCCGAGCGCCGGCAGCGGCGAGCGCAGCACCGCGAGTCCCTGCCGCGCCATCGCGAGCAGCCGTCGCACGGAGTGCGCGGTGTCGAGCGGCCGATGGTGCCGCCGCGCCGTCACGACGGCGATGGTGAAGAGTGCGCCACCGATGATCGAGACGACGAGGAGGCTCGTCGCGGCCCAGTGCGGGATCTTTGCGGTCGCGATCACGTAGAGGATCAACAGCAGCGCCGGGAAGAGGTCGAAGAGCCGGTGGGCGAACACGGTGCCGACGAGCGCGCCGCTCGACCCGCGTCCGCGGGGAACGTGGCGCCGGAGTACCGCCACCCGCGCGAGCTCGCCGATCCGCCCCGGAAGGACGGCATTTGCGAGCAGGCCGACCGAGAACGCCGAGAAGACGTTGCGGAAGCGAGGCTGAGGCGGCTCGAGCGCCTGATTGATCGTCAGCTGCCAGGCAACGGCGCGGAACAGGACGGAGAGGAGGTTCAGGCCGAGCGCGAAGGCGACCCACGCCCAGTTGACGAGGTCGAACGCGTGGTAGACGACGTTCCAGTCCGGGCCGCGCCACCAGAGCAGGGCAGCGACCACGGCGAGCAGCGGCAGGCCCAACGAGGCGCGGAGCCAGGGGCTCCGCGGCACGTACTTCATGCCGCCACCGTCGCGGACGCCGGCGCTGCGCTGATGCCGTCGTAGATCCGCTCCAGCCGTCGCGCGATGTCCTGCCACGAGTAGCTGTCGATCGCGAGCTGCCTCGCGGCCTCACCGAGCTGCTGCCGGTGGGCCTCGTCGGCCAGCAGCTCGTCGATCGCGTCGGCGAGCGCTTCCGGATCGTCGGGCGGGACGCCGATCGAGGTCTCCGGTGTCATCACGTCCCGGTAGCCGGGGATGTCGGACGCGACCACAGGGGTCGCGCAGGCGAAGGCGCGGGTGAGCACCATCCCGAAGCTCTCGCCTCCCAGCGAAGGCGCGACGAGCGCCTTCGCAGAAGCGAGCTCGATCGTCAGATCGTCCTGGCTGAGGAAGCCGAGCACGTCGATTCCCTCGTCGGAGACGCGCAGGCGCGTCAGCAGCAGGCGGACGGCGAGTGGGTCTGCGCCTGCGATCCGCAGCCGCGCCCCGGTGCGCCGCCGGATCTCCGGCCATGCCCGCAGGAGCACTTGGAGCCCCTTCCGCGGCTCCTGCCGGCCGGCGAACACGAGCCGGTGCTCGCGGCCGCCCGGATCGACGCCCTCCGGGATGAGCACGCCGTTGGGCACGATCTCGTACTCGCCGGGGAGCCAGCGCTGCGCCGACGCGCGCGCCTGCTCGGAGACCGCGATCCGCCGGTCGAGTCGCTCCTCGAGGAAGCCCCAGACCGGGGTGGCCAGCCGCATCCAGCCGAGGTCACCGCTCGCGTGGTGCGTCCCCACCATCGGGCCGTCGAACATGGCCAGCGCCGCGATGCACGGGGTGGGCGTCATCGGCTCGTGCAGGTGCAGGACGTCGAACCGCTCCTGCGCGAGCACGCGCCGGATCCGGAGTATCGAGCGCGGGCTGAGGATGATGTTCGGCAGCGACCCGTTCGCCGGCACGATCACCGACCGGCCGACCGGGATCACCTCCGGCGGCGGCTCACCGTGCCGACCGACACGCGGATGCAGCACTCGCGTGAACTGCCCGGGGGGGTCGTTGCCCATGATCAGCCGCACGTCGTGGCCGCGCTCGCGCAGCGCAGCAGCCTGCAGCTCCGCGTGCTCCACGACCGCGCCCCAGAATGACCAGGAGAACGGCACGACGATGCCCACCTTCATCTCCGCACGAGTCTACGCGCGCCTGCACAATGGGCCGGTGCAGCTCGAAGGGGTCCACCACGTCACGCTGATCACGGGCGACGCGCCCCGGAACGTCGAGTTCTACACCCGCGTCCTGGGGCTGCGGCTCGTGAAGAAGACGGTCAACCAGGACGACCCGACCGTCTATCACCTGTTCTACGCGGACGAGCGGGGCAGCGCCGGCTCGGACATCACCTTCTTCGAGTACCCCGGCGCGACGCGCGGCAAGGCGGGCCCAGGCATGGTGCACACGATCGTCTGGCGCGTCGGCACTCCCGCGGCGCTCGACTTCTGGGAGCAGCGCCTGGCCGGGCCGGCGGAGAACATCGATCGCGTGGACAGCAGCCTCATCTTCGAGGACTTCGAGGGCGTCCGGCACGAGCTCCGCGTCGTCGAGACCGACGACGAGCCGCTTGTCGCCCGGCACCCGGAGATCCCCGAGGAGCACGCGCTCCAGGGCTTCGACGGCGTCAGGGCCTACGCGATCGACCCCGAGCGCAGCACCGCGCTGCTCGAGGACACCCTCGGCTTCACGCCCCGCGGCGACTACACCTGGGAGGCCCGCGGCGACAGGCGCGGCGGCTCGTACGCCTACGACACCGCGCCCGAGGGCCGGGGCATCCCCGGCGCGGGGACCGTCCACCACGTCGCGTGGGCGACCACGATGGACGACCACGACGCCTGGCAGGAGCGCGTCGCCGAAGCCGGCCAACGGCCGACACCGGTGATCGACCGCTTCTACTTCAAGTCGATCTACTTCCGCGAGCCGAACGGGATCCTGTTCGAGCTGGCGACGCTCGGCCCCGGCTTCGCCACCGACGAGGATCCCGAGCATCTGGGCGAGCGGCTCTCGCTGCCCCCGGACTTCGAGCACCTACGCGAGCAGATCGAGCCGCGGCTGACGCCGCTGCCGAGCCCGCGCGGGTGAGCCTTCACGTCCTCGAGCGCCCCGCCGCGGGTGACCCGGCCGGGACGCTCGTGCTCCTCCACGGCCGCGGCGCCGACGAGCACGATCTCTTTCCGCTTCTGGACGCGCTCGACCCCGAGCGCCGGCTGCGCGGCCTGACGCCCGGCGGCCCGCTCGCGCTGCCGCCCGGGGGCCGGCACTGGTACCGACTCGCCGGCATCCCGACGCCCGATGCCGACACGTTCTGGCCCAGCTTCGAGGCGCTTTCCGAGCTCCTCGACGGCCTGGCACCGCCGCTCGTGCTCGGCGGCTTCTCGCAGGGCGCCGTGATGAGCTACGCGCTGGGGCTCGGTCGCGGCCCGGATCAGCGGCCGGCGGCGCTACTGCCGCTGTCGGGTTTCATGCCTCGCGTCGAGGGGCTCGAGCTCGACCTGTCGGGTCTCGACGGCTACCCCGTCGCGATCGCGCACGGGTCACTCGACCCCGTCATCTCGGTCGAGTGGAGCCGCGAGGCGCGCGACACGCTCACCACCGCGGGCGCCGACGTCACCTACAACGAGGCGCCGCTGCCCCACACGATCGACCCGCAGATCATCCCGGCGTTGCGCGGCTTCGTCGCGTCCGCGATCGGCCGCTAGCGGAAGTACGCCTCGGGTTACACCCGGCGGGCGATGGTGCGGTCGCCGTCCGCGCCGTAGCCTCGTTGCATGGCGAATGCAACGGTCGAGAGGGTTCCGTCGATCACGCCCCGGCAGCGCGACGTGATCGTCCTCATCGCCGCCGGGTGCTCCAACGATGAGGTCTCGGAGCGGCTCGGCATCTCCCCCAGGACGGTGAAGGCGCACTGCGACGTCCTTCGGCAGAAGCTCGGCGTCCGCCGCCGGCGCCAGCTGCCGATCGCATACCGGAGCCTCACCGGCGAGGACCCTCTCGCACAGGGCCTCGACCCGCACGGGTCGGGGAGCTGACGGCAGCGCGCCCGCGACTCCTGTGGGGTCGCGGGCGCGCCTAATCAAGGAAATCGGAGGCGCGATAGGCTTTCGACCGGGTTCGTGGCACCCCCACGATGCGCAAGGGCACCGCAACCGAGCCGCAGACGAGGCGCCGCAGGATCATCGAGCGCCCCCGCCTGACGCGCCTGCTCGACGAGAGCCAGGGCAGGATCAAGATGCTCGTCGCCCCTGCCGGCTACGGCAAGACGACCCTCGCCCGGCAGTGGCTGGAGGGAAAGCAGGCCGTCTGGTACACCGCAACGCCGGCGTCGGCCGACGTGGCGGCGCTAACCGTGGGTCTACGCGATGCGGCGGTGCAGGTCGTCTCGGGGGCCGGTGAGGCGCTGGACGCACAACTGCCGCTGATCGTCGAGGGTGGTGACCCGAGCAAGCTGGGGAGCATGCTCGCCTCAGATCTCCAGTCCTGGCCGCGCGAGGCATGGCTGATCATCGACGACTACCACTATCTCGCGGCGGCGCCGGGTGAGACGTTTATCGAGACTCTGCTCCTACAGGCGCCACTCAACAGCCTGGTGATTACAAGGCTCCGCCCGTCTTGGGCGTCATCGCGGCGCGTTCTCTACGGCGAGGTCTCTGAAATCGATCGAACCGCGCTGGCGATGACAGATGATGAAGCAACAGAACTTCTCGCGAGTCACATCGGGAAGACCGAAGAGTTGATAAGCCTCGCCCGCGGTTGGCCGGCCGTCCTTGCTCTCGCCTCTATCTCGGCCGCTCCGGTGCCGGACACCTCGACGGCGACGCACTTGCATCGCTTTTTCGCAGACGAGCTCTATCAGCGAATCGATCGCGATGTGCAACGGACGCTATGCGAACTCGCGCTTCACGAAGCTCGCGGACGTGGCTTGGTCATGCGCGATCTCAACGCCGCGACGGCCAGAAAGGTACTCGACATCGGGTTCGAGTCCGGGTTCCTCTCGGACGCACACGAAGGGGTGCTCACAATACACCCCCTCCTCCAGCAGTTTCTTCGAGGCAAGCTCGAAGACGAAGGCGGAAAACCGCTTCTGCGCACAATCAGGCGAGCAGCCAGACTCTTGATCCGAAATGAGGTTTGGGACGAAGCGTACGGGCTCATTAGCCGCTACGGCGACATCGACCTCTTGACCGAACTCTTGTCGTCGTGCATGGACGACATGCTCGGCTCAGGACGTATCGCGTCGTTAAAGACATGGGTCGAAACTGCGGATCAGGAGAAGCCAGCGATTCGCCTCGTCGGAGCGGAACTGGCGTTCCGAGATGGTCGGTTTCACGAGTCTGAGTCGCTTGGAACTCTCGCCGCTGAAGTGGATGGCATCGATGAGCGTCTACGAACACGAGCGCTCCTTGCTGCGGGACGCGCAGCACACGCCGCCTCGCGTGCCGAACGCGCGGCACAACTCTTCGCCGCGGCTCGCTCGAGCGCCCCGAACCCCGTGCTTCATCGCGCCGCCATGCTTGGCGAACTATCGGCAGCGATCGAACTTGAGCGGGCAGACGCACCGGAGCTCTTGGCTTCACTCGGGCCTTCCGAGCCGCTTCCTCCGGACGAGCGAGTGACTCTCGTTAGTCGCATGCTCAACCTTGAAACCCGGTTCGGACTACCGATCAGCGTCGATGAAGGCCGCGCGATGTGGCAGCTTCTCAGTCGGGTCTCCGATCCGGTGGCTCGCTCATCCTTCCGTAACGTGTTTGGGTATGCACTGGCCGCGATGGGATCCGGCGATGAAGCACTGCAGCTGACCGCCGAACAGCTTGACGACGCCGGCCGCTGTCGGCTCGACTTCGTAATCCCCTACGCGCTAACCAATCAAGCGATCGTCTTGACGCTTCGCCGGGAATACGCAGAGGCCGAGGCCCAGCTTGACGAGGCGGCGGAGCGAGCGCGGAGTACAAGTGATGAGACAGCTCACTACATTGCGTGGGCGGCACGAGCGAGGCTGTACAACGCTCAGGCCGCCTTCGGCCTCGTCACCTCCAACCCGATCCCCAGGATCCACCGGGTGACCAGTTCGCTCGAGGCCGAGCTGGTTTCGTGTTACGCGCTCGCCTTCGCCGCGCAAGGGGAGCTCGAGCGTGCGCGCAACGACGCGCCACCGCGCTCTCGACCGGTCCATCGCCATCGAGACTGCTATCACAGCACCTTGTGCGCTGTCAGTCGTGTGCACGCGCGCAGGAAGCGGCGCCGGCGCGCTGCCTCATGCACGCCGCGCTCTAGCCGCGGCGACACGGTCCGGGATGATCGAATCGTTCGTATCTGCCTATCGTGGTTGTCCGGAACTGGTACTCAGTCTTCTGGTTGATGAAGCGACGCATGAAGACCTCGAACGGATCCTGGCTAGTGCGGGTGATGTTTCCCTTGCGCCTGGCATGGCTTCTCGCCAGGGATCGATCTTGATCCTCACGAAACGTGAAAAGGAGGTTCTCGGGCTAGTGGCCCAGGGACTCTCAAACGCTCAGATCGGAAAACGCCTGTTCATCAGCCCCGTGACCGTGAAGGTTCATGTGCGTCACATTTTCGAGAAGCTCCGTGTGAAGTCCCGGGCCGAAGCGACGCTACGCGCCGCACAGTTTGGCCGCGATTAGCCGAGTGCAGCGACCGCGCGCACGGGCTCGATGCTAGGCAACTGAAGGCCGAAGTCGGAACGACGGCCCATCCGGTACTTCTCGTCGGCCGTCGCGAGAATCGCTTCGAAAGCGGCCACCACCGACACGTCGAACTGAGAGCCGACCGCCTGAGCAAGTCGTAGGCGCGCCACCTGGCTCGGCATTGCTTCGCGGTAAGGTCTGTCGGACGTCATGGCGTTGTATGCGTCCGCGACGGCAATGATGCGTCCGATCAGGGGGATTTCGTCGTTCGTCCGGCCGTCCGGATAGCCATTTCCGTCGATGCGCTCATGGTGATGGCGGACAATGTGCGCGATCGCGGAATAGTCGTCCACGTTGGCGAGAATTCTCTCCCCGATTTCGGAATGCGTCTGCATGACACGACGCTCCTCGAGCGTTAGCGGGCCTTCCTTTTCAAGCAACCCCGGCGGAAGCCCGACCTTCCCAATGTCGTGTACAAGCCCAGCCAGATGCGCATTCTGTTGATCCTCTGTCGAGAGTCCCATCTTTTCGGCGATGTCCCGCGAATAGATCGCGACCGCCGTCGAGTGGCCTGCGGTGTAGCGGTCACGAGCATCCAGCGTTGCGACGAGAGCAGCTGCGAACGAGAGGTTGGCGCGCTCTAGACGCGTGTTCGCCTCTATGAGCTCCGCTGTCGCTTGCCGCTGCTTCTGATAGAGCTGCGCGACGCGTTGGAGGGCGAGGACAGGAAGAAGGAAGGTGGCAACGACGGCGAACGAGTACAGCTCGTATCCGTACGCCAGGAAGCCGACGATCGGCACGTAGAGCGCCGTGGAGAGGATGAACGGCGGCAGGATCGTTCGTGGATAAGCCAAGGGCGACCCCGAACGGCGGATCGCCAGGGTGCCCATGCTGATCGATACATCAACGACGATGTGCGCGAGTGAAGCCGCCAGAGCCGCAAGCAACATAGAGAGGAAGGCTGGCTCGGTCTGCGCATGAACCGCCGCGGCTGCCAGACCTGCGGCTGCACCCGTAAGTCCGCGTGCCGGTGTATACACCGCCCACTTGAGATACGGGCGCCGCAAGTCAGACAGGTTCCCAAGCACGCCGACGATGAGGGCGGCGAGCGGACCGAACGCAACCGCGGCAAATACGAATGGAACCACTGAGACAGCAAGTTCAATGCCGTGCTCCCGATCGCCGATCAGCGAAACGCTCTGGCGCTCCGCAACGGCAGCCACTAGGGCGAGCGCCAGCAGGTACCACAGATTCGGAACCCCGTAACCCGCCGTGACGAGCCAAGCGGCCGTTGCGAGCGTCAAGAGGCTAAGCGCCGCAGCCCACGCCGCAGTAGGAATGTCGAGGTTTTGGAAGAAACGCTTGCGCGCTCCCCCAAAAGGGTTATACGATCTGGATGCCGTTAGTTCCTCGATCGGGAGGTCCCCCGTGACTCGCCTAAAGTTCCGTCTCGTCGGTCTCACCAGCACGATGTCGCTGCTTGCCATGCTCGCCGGCAGCGGAAAGGCTTGGTAAAGCCGACGAATCCTCCCTTTCTCTACTGTGCGTGACATCCCTCGTTCGGGTGGTTCTCCACAGGGTGTGAGAAAAGGGGATAAGTAGTCCAGGAGCCGCGCCGCAAGGCGCGGCTCCTCTTTGGTCCCCTAGCCGATGAGGCCGCGGCGGTAGCCGACGGCGACGGCGTGGGCCCGGCTGCGGGCCTGCAGCTTGGCGAGCAGGTGGCGGACGTGGGACTTGACCGTCTCCTCCGAGAGGAAGAGGCGCTGGCCGATCTCGCGGTTGACGAGGCCGTCGGCGACGAGCTGCAGCACCTCGATCTCGCGCATCGTCGGCTCCTGCTCGAGCTCGCGCATCGGCGGGGCGAACGGGATCACCTCGGCGTTGCCGTTCGAACGTCGCGCCGCAGCCGCCTCGAAGCGGCGGCTGTGGTCGAGATACCGGCTCATGATCTCTTCGCGCTCAGCAGCGTCCACGTGCCGTACATCGGCTCCGAGGCGCACGCGCTTTAGCTCGAATGAGGTAATCCGCTCAGCGGCGCAGGCGGACGAATCCGCGCCGAATCTCCAGCAACGACGCCGGTTCCTCCTCCTCGACGACCCCGCGCCCGCCGGCCGCATGGAGGATTCGCCCGTCACCGAGCCAGAAGGCGATGTGCGTGACGCTGTCCGCTCCGTAGACGGTGAGGTCGCCGTACAGCGGCTCGGCGACCGGCTCGCCGGCAGCCGCCTGCTGGTGCGCATCCCGCGGTACGAGCCGACCGAGCCGACGCCATGCCATATGGACGAGCCCGGAGCAGTCGATTCCACCTTGGCTCATCCCGCCCCAGAGATAGGGCGCTCCAAGAAAGGTGCGCGCCTCCTCGACGGGATCACCGTCACGGACGGCCGGCAGCCAGCGGCCGGCCGGCTCGGCGGAGAGCGCGTCGGGCGCGATCCAGCCCGCGGTAGTCGTACGCCGTCGTCACCCGGGCCCACCCGGCGGCCCGCTCGGCGACGGCGAGCGGCTCTCCCCGGAGAGCCTGCGTCACCTGCTCGCTCGACCCATCCGGCTCCGCGTACATCGGAGCGACGTCCACCGCGCAGAAGCGGCGCTCAGCCACGGCGCGATTCGACGAGTACGCGCAGGCGCGCCAGCCTCGCGTCCCACTTGCCCCCGACCCGAACGATCCAGGCGGCGGCGGCATCGAGCGGCTCCGTGTTGACGCGATAGAGCGTCTCGCGGCCCTGCTTCCGGGAGTCGACGATTCCTGCCTCGCGCAGCGCGGTCAGGTGCTTCGCCACCGCCTGGCGGGTCACCGGTAGCTCCGCCGCCAGCTGGGTCGCCGACGCCTCCCGAGGGAGAGGGATTCGACGATGTGTCGACGCGTCGGGTCGCCCAGGGCATCGAAGACCTGCGCGTCGAAGACGTCGCTCAAGCGTAGGCCGGGGCGATCGCGCGCAGCGAGAAGACGGCGTTCCAGCCGGGCTCGCCGGTCTCGGTGACGAGCACGCGCGTCCCGGTCTCGACCTCCTCGACCTCGATCGCGACGTGCCCCTCGTCCCACGTGTAGGCGACGCGCCTGCGCGTCTCGACCTCCTCGACCACGAGCTCGCCGCTCCTCGCCGTCCTCCGAGAACCACTCCTCGAGCCGCTCCGGGTCGGTGAGCGCGTCCCATACGTCCTCGAGCGGGGCCTCCAGCACCACCTCGCGCGTCACTTCCACGACCGCCTCCTTGTCGCGCAACCCTGGGTTGCATATAGTGTGCAACCAAACAGTTGCACTTTATCGGAAGGAGCGGCAATGAGCCCACTGATCCCGATGGTCGTCGAGGCGGACGGCCGCTACGAGCGCTCGTTCGACATCTACTCCCGGCTCCTGCGCGAGCGGATCGTCTTCCTGGGCCGCGAGGTCGACGACGAGATCGCGAACGTGATCGCCGCGCAGCTGCTCTTCCTCGAGGCGGATGACCCGGACAAGGACATCTCGCTCTACGTCAACTCGCCGGGCGGCTCGGCGTACGCCGGCATGGCGATCTACGACACGATGCAGTACGTCAAGCCGGACGTCGCGACGATCTGCGTCGGCATGGGCATGTCGGCGGCGGCGATGATCCTCGCGGGCGGGCGCCCGGCAAGCGGATGGCGCTGCCGAACGCAAAGATGATGATCCACCAGGGCTCCGCCGGATTCCGCGGCACGCCGGCCGACATCGAGATCCACGCCCAGGAGGTGCTCGCGATGACGCGCCGCATGGCCGAGATCCTCGCGCGCCACACCGGCCAGCCGGTCGAGCAGGTGATGCAGGACATCGACCGCGACCGCTTCATGACGCCCGAGGAGGCGCTCTCGTACGGGCTGATCGACAGGCTGATCGAGCGGAAGGCGCTGGCGGCCTAGGAGGGCTTGGCGGAGCGGCGCTGCTCGATCGCGGCGACGAAACGCGACGTCTCCGGCGACGGGGCGACCTCCAGCGGCGGATCGCACACCTGCCGCTCGGAGAGGAGGCCGCGCGCGCCGAGCTCCGTCACCGCGCCATGGCGCACCTGCTGGCGGTCG
>CAVSRW010000018.1:0-13510 GCA_963730405.1 uncultured Gaiellaceae bacterium
AACAGGCTCAGCCGAGCAGGCGTACTTCTTCTTTTCGGTCGCGGGCGAAGAAGTGGATGCTCTCGGCGAAGCGGACCCAGTTGCAGCGCATGCACATCACGAGCGAGTGCGTCCGCGCGCTGTCGGTGAGGAAGCGGACGCCGCGGAGGAGGTCGCCGTTCGAGACGCCCGTGGCGACCACGATCACGTCCCCGGGGGCGAGGTCCTCTGACGTGAAGACGCGGTTGACGTCGTCGATCCCGTACTCGGTCGCGGCCTCGATCTCCGCCCGCGTCGTCGGCCAGAGCTGCGCCTGGATCTCCCCTCCGAGGCAGCGGAGGGCCGCGGCCGAGAGCACCGCCTGGCGCGTGCCGCCGATCCCGACGGCGATGTGGTCGTTCGTGCCGCGGATCGCGGCGGAGATCGACGCGGTCACGTCGCCGTCCTGGATCAGCTTGATCCGCGCGCCGGCGCCGCGGATCTCCTCGATCAGGTCGTGGTGGCGCGGGCCGGTCGAGAACGAGGGCGGTGATGTCGTTCGCGTTGCGGCCGAACGCCTCGGCGACGGCGGCGACGTTCTCGGCGACCGGCTTCGTCAGGTCGATCCGGTCGCGGGCGCGAGGGCCGACAGCCATCCGGCGCATGTACATGTCGGGCAGCTTCAGGAGCGAATCCGGAGGGCCGACGGCGAGCATCGACATGGCGCCGGTCCCGCCGCGCGCGACGACGCCGCGCCCCTCGAGCGGATCGACGGCGAGATCGAACGCCTCGCCGCCTGCACCGACTGCCGAGCCCATCGTCAGCGTGTCGCCGTCGTCGGGGCCGATCACGACGGTGCCGCTGATCGGCAGCTCGGTCAGGCCGGCGAGCATGGAGACCTCCGCGGCCTCTTCGGCCGCGTCCTGGTCGTCCCGGCCGAGCCAGCGCGCCCCGGCCAGCGCCGCCCACTCGGTCGCGCGCGCGAAGAGCGCGCAGGGGCAGATTTCGAGCGGGGTCTTGCTCACGACCTGATCATCCCCGAACCCCACGCGCCGCGCGCTCGGCTCGCTCGAGCACGAGGTTCATCACCGCGCCGACGGCATCCCGCTGCGACTCGTTCTCGACCACGGGCACGTCGTTCCGGTACGCACGCTCGAGCACGTACTCCTGGATCATCCGGATCTCGGGCATGCCAGCGATGTAGCGGTCGACCGGCCGGACGCCCTCGGAGTCGGCATCGCGGATCCAGAAGTGCGTGCGGTGGATCTCCTCGTCGTGGATCGCGAGCACGCACTGGACGACGAGCGCGCCCCGGAGCTCGGTCGTGATCATCCCCGGCACCAGGTGGACGCCCTCGAGCACCATCGACCAGCCCTCGTCGAGCGCCCGCTGGAGCGCCGCCTCGACGCCCGTGAGGACGTTCCGGGTCTGATCGAGGAAGCCGAGCAGCGCCGCGTCGCCGGACTCCTCCTCCTCAGCCTTCGTCAGGCCGAGGCCGGCCTCGAAGCTCGAGTAGTGGATCGACGGCATGAACTCCTTCGCGAAGAACGCGCGCATCGTCTGACGGACGAAGTCCGTGGACGTGACGCGGGTGATCCCGAGCCGGTATGCGACTTCGGTCGCCACGGTCGACTTGCCGGTCCCGGTACCCCCGCCGACGAGCAGGATCACCGGCAGGTCGAGCTCCTGGAGGTCGCGGTAGCGGCGCAGCTGGCGGATCGCGCGGGGGCCGCGCTCCGCGCCGAGGTAGTCGCTCGCCAGGTCGCGAAGGCGCTCGAGGTCGACCGAGACCTCGCCCCGCTGCGCGAGGTCGCTCTCCGTCCGGCGCGCGAGCTCGTAGGCCTCGTCGTCGCGAAGCCCGATCGCCGTCAGGGTACGAGCCATCAAACCCTTCGAGTACGGCGAGTCGGCGCTGCCGAGGAAGTTGCGCTCGCCCTTGCGCTGCTCGCTCACGCGCACGCCTCCTCGGCAAGGCGCAGCAGCTCGGCGTCGAGATCCTGCCCGTCCGCGGCGAGCACGTCGCTACCGGCGAGGACGACCTCCACCCCGCGCTCGCTCGCCGCCTCGGCGACGACGTCGATGGCGGCCGCCTTCAGCTCGACGAGGAAGACCTCCGCGTCGACCGCTCCAGCTCGGTCGCAGCGTCGCGCGGTCGGCAAGCGCGCCGGAGACGTGCACGACCTCTGCGCCGTACTCCTCGGCCAGGTGCGCGGCGAAGAGCGCGTGCGCGTTCTCGGGTGCGGCCGAGAAGAACGCGACCGTCCGGCCCTCGACGCCGGCAACGGGCCGTGGGCGCAGGACGGTCGGGATCACCATCGGGGCGAGCTCGAGCGCCCGCCCGTGCAACTCCTCCCAGCCGGTCCCGCGCTCGGCCATGGTCAGGATCACGAGGTCGGAGACGAGGTGGCGGTACTCGTTCAGGTAGCCGGTGGCGACGTCCGGATCGGTCGCGCCGTTGACGACGAGGATCCGTCGCCGCGTCTCGATCGGAGGAATGGCGGCGCCGCTGCCGTCGAAGAGCACGAGCTCCGGCCCGAGCCCGAGCGCCAGCTGCGCGCCCTCGCGGACGTTCGACACTGCGACCCGGCCGGCAAGCCCACCGGCGCAGCGCCGGCAGCCGACGGTGGTCACGGGCGCAAGCGCGGCCGTCTCGAGGTAATCGGAGGCGGCGTGCCTACCGCTCCGCGAGAGCTCGAGCAGCGCACCGATGTCCGGAGGGACGTCTGCGACCTCGGGCTCCGGCGGCCCGCCCCGCCCCATCGCCACGACGACGACCTTCCGCTCCTGGGCGTACAACCGCGCAGCATGTGCCGTGATCGCTGTCTTGCCGACCCGCTTCCCCGTTCCGACGATCCCGATCGACGGGAGCGGGAACGGCTCGAGCTCCGGCGGGTCGAAGCGGAAGTCGGCGCCGACGTACGGCAGCCCGGCGGCGAGGACGCGGCTCGCGAGGCGGAAGCGCTCCTTCGGCCCGAGGACGGGCTCGTCCGAGAGGTCGACGACGAGCTCGGGGCGGTGCTCGGCGAGCGCCGAGTCCAGGTCGGCCGCGAGCTCGACGCCGTAGTCGGAGCCCTCGCGCAGCTTCTCGGTGCCACCGACGATGTGCGCCGCGACGAAGTCGTAGGGCAGCTCCTCGAGCGCAGCGCGGACGACCGGCGCGTAGTGCTCGCCGTCGATGAGTGCGAGCGCCCCCCCGCGCATCACGACCGGGTGGTGACCTCGTCCTCGATCCGCCCCGTGTACTTCTCGTACTCGAAGGTGTCGAGCGAGAACTGGATGATCCGCTCCTGCCCGTGGAAGGGGTGCTTCCGCCACACGGCGACGTGGCTCCCCGACACCTCGACGACGTTGTAACAGGGCCGGGTGTTCCCGCGCAGGCGCAGCGAGGAGACGGTGCCGGTGTTGACGACGAAGAGGTTCTCGAGCTTCCAGGCGTACGGGACGTGCTTGTGCCCGGAGAGGACGAGGTGGACGCCGGCGCGCTGCAGGCACTCGATCGTGTCGCCGGCGTCGTAGATCACGTTCCGCTCCCGGCCCGTCCCCGGAACGGGCAGCAGGTGGTGGTGGCAGACGAAGATCCGCAGACGCGAGTGGCGCCCGTTCATGTCCTCTTGCGCGAACTGCTCCTCGATCCAGCGGTAGCGGCCGCGGCCGATCTGGCCGTGGTCGAGGTCGGGCTCGGTGGAGTCGACCGCGACCACCGTCGCCGGCCCGACCCGGAGGACGGAGTTCCGGTCGCCGAAGTGCTGCTCGAAGTGGACGTAGCCGACGTTGCGGGAGTCGTGGTTGCCCGGAATCACGACCATGGCCTCGCATTCGACCTTGTCGAGATAGCGGCGCGCCTCCTCGTACTCGTGCTTGAAGCCGAACGTCGTCAGGTCGCCGGAGCAGACGACGATGTCGGGGCGCAGGTCGTTGATCTCGGCGATCGCGCGCTCGAGCAGGCCGGGAACGAAGTACTGGCCGCCGCAGTGGAGGTCGGACAGGTGCGCGATCGTGAACGTCGTCCCTTCCGGCGGCTCGGGCATGGGCCGAAGCATAGGTCGTCCGGGGCTCTCGCTACCTTGGGGTTCGTGCCCGCGCAGCAGCCCGCGTTTCGCGCCTATGCCGGCTCCGACCCGCCCAGATTCGTCAACGAGGTCGAGCTGGAGTGCGCGAAGATGCTCGACTACTACGGCGTTCCGTGGGAGTACGAGCCGACGACGTTCGTCCTCGAACGCGACCCCGACGGGCGCGTCACGAGCGCGTTCACGCCCGACTTCTACCTCCCGGAGCAGGACCTCTACGTCGAGGTGACGGTGATGCGGCAGTCGCTCGTGACGCGCAAGAACCGCAAGCTGCGGGAGCTGAGGCGGCAGTACCCGGAGGTCAAGGTCAAGCTCTTCTACCGGCGCGACATCGAGCGCCTGGCCCAGCGATTACGGCTCAAGCTCGCCTCCTAGCGCGCCGCCTCGCGGACGACGGCCATCCCATCGGGGAGGTCTACCTGACGCGCGAGGAGATCACGCGGCGGGTGATCGAGCTCGGGAGCGAGCTCGCGGACGCCTACGGGGGCCGGGAGCCACTGCTGATCGCACCGCTCAAGTCCAGCGCCGTCTTCCTCACCGATCTCTCGCGCGCGCTGCCGATCCCGCACGGGATCGACTTCCTCGAGCTGGCGGCCTATGCCAGCGGCCGGTCCGGCGCCGTCAAGCTGCTGAAGGACCTCGACACGGCCATCGTCGGCCGGCACGTGGTCGTCGTCGAGGACGTGGTCGACACCGGCCTGACCCTCAACTTCCTCGCCCGGACGCTCGCCCTGCGCGACCCGGCCAGCCTCTCGGCGGTGACGCTGCTCGACCGGCCCTACCGCCGGCTCGTGGACGACGTGCCGCTCGACTACGTCGGCTTCACCGTGCCCGACGAGCTCTTCGCCGGCTACGGGCTCGGGCTGGACGAGCGCTGGCGGTCGCTGCCCGACTTGCACCTCGTCGCGATCGAGGAGCTCCCGGCCCATCTCACGGGCGACAGCTACCGCCCGTCGAACAGCAAGGCCGCTTAGAGGTAGCCGAGCGGGTCGACGGCGCTGCCGTTGATCCGCACCTCGAAGTGCACGTGCGGCCCGGTCGAGTGGCCCGTGTTCCCGGAGTACGCGATCAGCTGCCCCTGGGCCACCTGCTGCCCGACGCCGACCGTCACCATCGTGTTGTGCCCGTAGGCGGTCGAGATCCCACCGCCGTGGTCGACGACGACGAGGTTGCCGTAGCCGCCCATCCAGCCGGCGACGATGACGGTGCCGGCCGCCGCAGAGACGACAGGAGTGCCGTTCGAGACGGCGAGGTCGATGCCCTCGTGCATCCGGCCCCAGCGCCAGCCGAAGCCGCTCGTGAGGACGCCGTGGACGGGCCAGACGAAGCCCGCCGCGGATGCCGCGCCGGTCGGGGCGGGCACGATCGCCGAGCTCTGCGCGGAGCGGATCCTGGCGGCGAGGGACGCGCTCTGCGCCTGCAGGTCGCGCATGTGCCCGATCGCGGCTTCCTTGTCCTCCTGCACGGAGGCGAGGGTTGCGCGCTTGTCGCGTCGCGCGGTCGCGAGCTCGCGCTGGCTCCACGCCAGCCGGTCGCGGACGGCACGCTGCTCGGCGGTGCGCGCGGCGACCGTGCGCGTCGTCTCGGCGACCTGGCGGCGCGTCTTGCGGGTCGAGTTCCGCGTCTCCTGCATCTGCAGCTTGGCCGTCTCGACCTCGCCGGCGATCTTCCGGTCCTGGCGGCCGATCGTGTTCAGGAACTCGAGCTGGTCGAGCATGTCGGAGAAGTTGCCCGACGACAGCACCACGGCCAGCGAGGACGTTCGCTCGGAGGTGTAGATCTCGACGAGCCGCTTGCTCAGCCTCGCGACCGCCTGTTTGTGCTGTCGCTGGAGGAAGACGAGCTTCCGCGTCTGGAGCGCGTAGAGCTCGTTCAGGCGGTCGAGCTTGCGCTGGTGCAGCGCCAGCACGGTCTCGAGCTGGTCGAGGCGGGCCGAGGCTGCGTCGACGTCGTTCTGGAGCGCGGCGATCTTGTCGCTGACGACCTCGATCTCGGCGGTGAGAACCCCTTCGCGCTCCCGCGCCGCGTCGATCTTGCGCTCGAGCGCGTGGATGCGGCCGTCGACGATCTCCTTCCTCTCGCTCGCGTCCTGGCCAGATGCGGCGGACGCGACGGCGAGGACGAGGCCGGCCAGAAGCAGGCAGATGCTGAGGCGTAGACGCATCCGAGGAGTAGTTTCGTCGGGGGATCGGCCGTCCCTCCCGGGCGGCCGACGCGGAAGTGTAGCCCCGATCCTGTGTAAAGCTACTGCGGGCCGGGCTCGGGCACGACCGCCGGCTCCGGCGGATCGCCCTCGTCGGGCGGCGGGTACGGCTCGGGCACGACGGCGGGGCCCGGCTCCGGGACCTCTGCGGGCTGGGGCGGCTCCCCTTCGTCGGGCGGCGGGTACGGCTCGGGGATCTCCACGGGCTCCATCGACCCGGGGTTACCCCGGCCGCTCGGCCTTCACACGTGCGGCGGCGCCGGCCCGGGGCTCGAGCGCGCGGAGCGCCTCGGCCGCCTCGCGCCGGAGCGGGCCGACGAGCGCGCGGTAGTCCTCGTCCGAGACCTTTCCGGTGCGGTGGTCGAACTCGAGCTCCTTCAGGGCCGCCAGCGCGCGATCGCGCGCCTCCGCGAGCTCCAGGCGGCGCCGGTCGAGCTCGCTCGGCTCGTCGAGGGCGTCCCCCAGCGGCTGCGGGTCTCGGAGATACGGGAGCGCGACGAGGACGACGCAGGCGGCGGCGAGGAGCGCGCCGAGGAGGAGCGCCACGTTCACGTCCGCGCGGGAGCCTCGGCGCCCTCGTAGCGCAGCGCGAGCCGACGCTGCTCGCGGGCGTCGGGCCACAGCGTGATCAGCGCACCGAGGACGAAGACGAGCCCCGCAAGCCAGATCAGGTTCACGAGCGGCTTCACGAAAGCGCGGATGTAGACCGTGCCGTCGGCGTTGACCTGCTCGGCGATCACGAACAGGTCCTCGCCGGTGAGGAGGTCGCTGCGGATGCCCACCTCGTTCGAGACCTGCCGCTCTGCCGTGTACGCGTTCTTCCCGGCTTCGACGGTCCCGAGCGCCTCACCGTCGCGCTCCACGCCGACGACGGCACGGACTTCGGTTGCGTTCGCCGCCTCGCGCTCCTCGAGCCCGCGGTAGGTGAGCCGATAGTCGCCGACCGCGAGCGTGTCGCCCGGCGCGAGCCGGCGCTCGCCGACCGTGTCGTACGCGCTCGAGCCCGCGACACCGATCGCGAGGAGGACGACGGCCGCGTGGACGACGTAGCCGCCGTAGCGGCGGCGGTTGCGGCCGACGAGCGCCGAGAACGCACCCGGCCACGAGCCGCCGGCGAGCGAGCGCCGCGCCCGGGTGCCGCGGATGAACTCGAGCGCGATCGAGGCCAGCACGAACGCCGAGAAGGTGTACGCGATCAGCCCGGGGATCGACGAGCCGGCGCCGAGCGCGAGCAGCACCAGCCCGACGAGGAGGGCGACTCCCGCCGGCCAGGCGAAGGTGTGCCCGAGGCTACGGAGCGAGGCGCGGCGCCACGCGACCAGCGGCCCGATTCCCATCAGCAGGAGCAGGGGCAGGCCGAAGACGCGGAGGAAGAAGTTGTAGTAGCCGGGGCCGACGATCCGGGACTCGCCCACGACGGCCTCGTGCAGGATCGGGTAGGCCACGCCCCAGAGGATCGTCAGCGTCAGCGCGACGAGGAGGAGGTTGTTGTAGAGGAACGTCGCCTCGCGCGAGACGAGCGACTCGAGCCGCGTCTTGGCGCGGAGCAGCGGCAACCGGGCGAAGATGAGCGCAAGCGAGCCGAAGACGACGATGCAGATGAAGAAGAGGAACCAGGGGCCGATCGAGCTCTGCGTGAACGAGTGGATCGAGCTGACGATCCCGGATCGCGTCAGGAACGTCCCGAAGAGCGAGAGCGAGAACGCCAGCACCACGAGCAGGTGGTTCCAGACCCGGAGCATCCCGCGCTTCTCCTGGATCATCACCGAGTGCAGGAACGCGGTCGCCGCCAGCCACGGCATCAACGCCGCGTTCTCGACCGGGTCCCACGCGTAGTAGCCGCCCCAGCCGACCTCCTCGTACGCCCAGTGCGACCCGAGCAGCTGGCCGACGCCGAGCGCCGTCCAGGCCACGAGCGTCCAGCGGCGCGTCGCGACGATCCAGCGCTCGTCGGTGCGGCGCGCGAGCAGCGCGCCCATCGCGAACGCAAACGGGACGGTGAGCCCGACGAAGCCGAGGTAGAGCAGCGGCGGGTGGGCCATCATGTACGGGTTCTGGAGGCTCGGATTGAGCCCGTTCCCGTCCGGCGGCGCGGCCTGCGTCGCGAAGGGCGTCGCCACGACGACGAGCAGGAAGGCGAAGAAGACCGTCACGGCACCGAGCACGGGTGTCACCCATGCGACGAGGTCGCGGGCGCTCCGCCTGTTCACGAGCAGCACCGCAGTCGAGTAGCCGGTGAGGATCAGCAGCCAGAGCAGCAGCGATCCCTCCTGGCCGCCCCAGAAGGCGGAGATCGTGTAGCCGGTCGGCAGGTCGCGGCTCGTGTGCTGCGCCGCGTAGACGAACGAGAAGTCGTTCCGGACGAGCGCCGTCGCGAGCACGACGGATGCCACGAGGCTCGTTGCGAAGGCGGCGATGAGCGCGTTCTGCGCGGAGAGGGCGAGACGGCGTCGGCCCTTCCAGGCGGCGACCGATCCGGCGACGAGCGCGTAGAGCGCCAGCCCGAGCGTGGCGACGAGCGCGGCGCGGCCCAGCTCGGGCATTTAGGTGCTTTTCTTGGCCGTGTACTTCGACGGGCACTTCGTCACGAGCGAGTCCTTCACCGCGACGAAGACGCCGTTGCGCAGCTCACCCTTGACCGACACCTCGCGCCCGGGCCGGAACTGATCCGAGACGGAGCCGGTGTAGAGCACCGTCACGGTCTCCGTCGAGCCGCCCTTGATGTCACGAAGCCGGAAGCGGAGCCCCTCCCCGTACTCGTCCCCGTCGACCCCGGGCTGGACGCGGCCCACGAGCGAGACGACGCCCTTCTTCTGGGCCGTCAGCTCGCTCGGCGAGAGTGACGGGGTGCCGCCCCCCGCAATCGAGGTGTAGAGCAGGAAGACCGCCAGCACCGCGGCGACCGAGAGCGCGATGATCAGGCGCGCCGGATTGCGCTTCCGTGCCACACCGGCACTCTAGCTCGCCTAGACGGAGCGGGGCGCCGTCTCGCGACGGGCGGGGATCCGGTAGCCGTGGTCGTGGCAGAGCGAGCCCGGGTCGTCCTCGGTCAGCGCGTCGCAGTAGCCCTTGCCGTACGCGGCGCGCATGAACGCGGCGACGACCTCGAGGTTCCATTCGGACACCTCGCCCGCCTCGCGCCAGAGGTCGGCGAGCCGGAGGTCGATGTCGAGCTCGAGCAGATCGATACGCGTGGGTGCCTTGGCCATGTCGAAAAGGGTAGGACCCCCATCGGACGACATTGCACCCGGTCCGGTACGGTCGGCTCATGGGAGCGATCCGCGTCGGCCCGGCGCGCTGCCCCTCGCGGGAGTCGCCGGAGCGGGCGGTCGAGCTCGTGCTCGAGCGCGGCTACTCGGCCTGCGAGCTCGACCTCGAGAGCGGCTTCTGGCTCGACTACCCCTGGGCCGAGCGCCTGGGTGAGCTCGCGCGGGACGCGGACGTCGCGCTCTCCGTGCACGCGCCGCTCTTTGCCTTCCCCGGCCACCCGGACGCGAAGAAGTCGAAGATGGCGCTCGGCGCGCTCGACCGCACCGCGGGTATCGCGGCCGCTGCCGGCGCCGAGATCGTCGTCATCCATCCCGGCTTCTGGCTCGGGCGCTCGCCCGAGCAGACGATCGACGACGTCGTCGCCTCGCTCGCCACCTTGCGCGAGAAGCTCGAGTCGAAGGACCGCGCCGTCGCGTTCGGGGTCGAGGTGATGGGCCGCGTCAGCGAGCTCGGGTCGATCGACCACGTGCTCGAGATCTCCTCGCGCCTCGACTGGATCAGGCCGGTGATCGACTTCGCCCACATGCACGCGACCTCGGACGGCGCCTTCACCGACGTCGACGGCTTCGCGGCGGTGCTCGAGAGCGCGGACGGCGTGCTCGGCCCCGCGGAGCCGTTCCACATCCACTTCTCCGACATCGCGTTCGCGAACCGGAACGAGACGAAGCACCTGCCCTACGGCGAGGGGACGCTGCGGGCCGAGCCGCTCCGCGCAGGCGCTCGAGCGGTTCGAGCGACCGGCGACCGTGATCTCGGAGTCTCCCGACGAGGAGTCGTCGCAGGCGATCAGGACGGTGCTTCTCGCTCAGGCGGGGGCGAGCGCGGCCTCGTAGTCGGCCAGCTCGGCCTCGTACTCCTCCGCCTCGTCGATCCGGTCGCGCTCGCGCAGGAACCGGGCGAGCGCGCCGACGAGCTCGCGGCGGATCAGCAGCAACGGCTTCCCGTCGACGACCGCGACCGCCTCGCGGAGCAGCGACTCCGCCTCCTCGTCGCGACCCTGGGCGGCGCGGACGATGCCGAGCGCCATCCGGGTCGTCGCGCGCGAGATCGTGTCGTGGGGCCCGACCGTCTCGCGGGCCTCGAGCGCGTAGCGCTCCGCCTCGTCGATCTTCTTCAGCGAGACCAGGATCTGGGCCAGACCCCGCTGGCTCTCGCACAGCGTTCCGCGGTCCTCGAGCGGCTTCAGGATCCGGATCGCGTCGCGGAAGCGGCGGTCGGCGGCAGGGAGGTCGCCGCGGCGCCGCTCGACCCAGCCGAAGTGGTTGTTGACGCGCGCGAGCGCCCACTGGTTGCCGGACTGCGAGAAGAGCTCCTCGGCCCGTTCGAGCCCGGCGGCGGCCTCGTCGAAACGGCCGCGGAGCGCGTCGATCCGGGCCTGCGAGACGAGCGCCCAGCCGATCACGGTGATGTTGCCGCTCTCCTCGGCGAGCTCGAGCGACTCCGCCACGAGCCGCGTCGCCCGGTCGAGGTCGAGCCGCGCGATCGCCGAGCTCGCGAGCTCGTCGGTTGCGCTCGCCTCGAGATCCTTCCGGCCGATCTCGCGTGCGACCTCGAGCGCCTTCGTGTTCCAGCGCTCGTCGTCGTCGAGGTCGCCGAGCCACCAGCCGATCCGGGCGCGCGTGGCCAACGCCTCGATTCGATCCTCCGGCTTCGCGTCGTCGAGCAGGACGAGCGCCTGCTCGACGAGCTCGCGGCCGCGGGGAAGGTCCGCGTCGCGGAGGAGAGCGTTCTCGGCGAGCGCCGTGAGGGCGAGGCCCTGAAGGCGGACGTCGCCGGCGTCGGTCGCGTCGGCGAAGACGCGTTCCATCTCGACCGCCTGCGCCGGCAGGTCGGCGAGGCGGCGTGCGGCCCGGGCCGCGAGGAAGCGGCGCTGCAGCGTCGGCTCGAGCTCGACCGAGCGGACGAGCAGGCGCCGTGCAGCCTGGTTCGCCTCCTGTGCCAGCGCACGGCGTCCCGCCTTCTCGAGCGCGCCCGCAGCGCGCAGCCTCAGCTCCTCCGGCGCCTCGCCGTCGAGCTCCTCCAGCAGCGTCGCCGCGTGATCGAGGTGGTAGGCGCGGATCTCGACGAGCTCCTCGCCCGCGACCCCGTGCAGCCAGTCGGCGACCTGCTGGTGCAGCTCGGCGCGCGCGCCCTTGGCCAGGCCGGCATACGCGACGTCGCGGATGAGGACGTGCTTGAAGCGGTACGCGCGCTCGCCCGTGATCGACGTCCGGCTCTCGCGCGTGATGAAGTCGCGCAGAAGCAGGTCGTCGAAGACGGGCTCGAGGTCCTCCACCTCAGGCAGCAGATGGGCGACGGCGCCCTCCCAGAAAATCCGGCCGATCACGGCCGCGCGCTGGAGCAGCCGCTTCTCGTTCCGCCGCAGCCGGTCGATGCGGGCTGCGATCATCGCCTGGAGCGTGTCGGGGATCCGCTTCGAAGAGGTACCGCCCTCGAGCAGCATCCGGGTCGTCTCCTCGACGAAGAGCGGGTTGCCCTCCGTCTTCTCGAGCAGCGTCTTCCGCTCCGAAGTGGACAGCTGGCGGTCGGCGAGCAGCGCGTCGAGCAGCTCCTCGCTCTCCTCGGGCGCGAGCGGCTCGAGCTCGGTCGCGGCGGCGCGCAGGCGGCCGCCGCCCCAGCTCGGCCGGATGTCGAGCAGCTCGGGGCGCGCGAGGCAGAGGATCATCAGCGGTGCGTCCTTGACCCGCTCCGCCAGGTGCTCGATCAGCTCGAGCAGCGGCTCCTCGCCCCAGTGGACGTCCTCGAAGACGAGGATCAGCGGCCTCGCGTCGGCGAGCTCGGCGGCCCACTCGCGCGCCGCCCAGGCGATCTCCTGCTGGCTGCGCTCGGTCTCGATCCCCTCGAGCACGCCGACGGCGAGCGCAAGCAGGTCGGCAACCGCATCGTCGCCGCACTGGGCGCGCAGCTTCGAGATCGCCTCCTGGACCGGATCGTCGTCCGCGATCCCCGCCGCGACCTTGACCATCTCGGCAAGCGGCCAGTAGGTGACGCCCTCGCCGTAGGGAAGCGAGCGGCCGACGAGGATGCTCGCGTCCTCGACGCCCTCGAGGAACTCGCGTGCGAGCCGGCTCTTCCCCACCCCGGGCTCGCCGTAGATCGTGAACAGGTGTGCACGCTTGTGTTGGATCACGCGGCCGAGCGTGTTCTCGAGCAGCTCGAGCTCGAACTCGCGGCCGACGAACGGCGCGGCGACCGGGGATACGCGGCCGTCGTTCTCGAGGATCTCGACCAGCCGCCACGCGAGCTGCGGCTCGGCGAAGCCCTTGAGGTCGATCGGCCCGATCTCCTCGGTCTCGACGACGCCGATCGTCAGCCGGCGCGCGAACGGCCCGATCATGATCTGGCCCGGCTCGGCCGCCTGCTGGAGCCTGGCGGCGACGTTGACCGCCTCGCCAGTGGCGAAGGTCGAGTCCGACTCGTCGGCGACGACCTCGCCCGCCTCGACGCCGATGCGCGCCTCGAGCCCGAGCTCGTGGACCGAGTCGAGGATCGCAGCGGCGGCACGAACGGCGCGCTCGGCGTCGTCCTCGTGCGCCTGCGGGATCCCGAAGGCGGCCATGACGGCGTCGCCGGCGAACTTCTCGACGATGCCGCCGTGCGTCGTGATGCAGTGCGAGACGTGCTCGAAGAACGAGTTGACGCGCCGCCGGACCACCTCCGGGTCGCGCGCGGCGACGAGCTCCGTCGAGCCGACGAGATCGACGAAGAGAACCGTTGCGAGCTTCCGTTCCACTCCGTGATTGTAGTTACGAGGGGTCGGGTCTACGGCTGTTGCGGGCCTGCGCCGCGCGGGTGCGCTAGCGTCAGCGCGTGCTCTCTCCGGCAGTCTTCAAGGCCTACGACGTTCGCGGCGTCTACCCGGACGAGCTCGACGAGGAGGGCGCATACGCGATCGGCCGCGCCTACGTCGAGCAGTTCGAACCGACGCAGATCGCTGTCGGCCGTGACATGCGCCTCTCCTCCCCCTCGATGGCGGCCGCACTGATCGACGGCGCGGTCGACGGGGGCGCCG
>CAVSRW010000019.1:0-59479 GCA_963730405.1 uncultured Gaiellaceae bacterium
AGCGCGTGCTCGCCTCGACGTAGACGCCGGGCCGCGACGCTGAGATCCTCGCCGCGGTGGGGACGACGACCAACAACGCGCGACTGGCAGCCCTGGGCGAGCTGTGTACGAATCGCGCGCTGCGCCGGGCGGAGCTCGCGTGGGGCGGTTTCCACGCGGCGGAGTGGGCGTCGCTGGTGGCGCTGAGCGTGGTCGCCTACGAGGCCGACGGCGCAGAAGCGGTGGGGCTGGTGCTCTTCGCCCGCATGGTGCCGAGCGCGTTCGTCGCCCCCTTCGTTGCAGTCATCGGCGATCGCTATCGCCGCGAGCGCATCCTGCTTGCGGTTCATCTCATCCGAGGAGCCGCCTGCCTGGCCGCCGCCGCGGCGCTCGCTCTCGACGCTCCGCCGATCGCCGTCTACGTGTCGGCGGTGCTGGCAGCGGTGCCGCTGGCCGCCCACCGGCCGTGCCATCTCGCGTTGGTGCCGCTGCTCGCACGGTCGCCGCGTGAGCTCTCCGCCTCGAACGTGGCGGCGCTCTCGCTGGAGTCGGCCGCGGTGCTGGCCGGTCCCCTGGTGGCCGCCGTGCTGCTTGCGGTGTCTGAGCCGGCCGCCGTCTTCGCGGCGTGTGCCGCGATCTCGTTTCTCTCGTTCGCCGCGATCGCGGGGATCCGCGCCGGCGCACCGTCGACCGACGCCGGCGTGCGCCCTGGAGTCCTGGGGGAGCTGCGGGAGGGTGTGCACGCGCTCGCCCGCAACCGTCCGGTGCGGCTCGTCGTCGCGCTCTTCGGCGCGCAGGCCTTCGTGCGTGGCGCGCTCGGTGTGCTCGTCGTCGTCCTCGCCATCGACGTGCTCGGGCTCGGCGAGCCCGGAGTGGGCACGCTGATGGCGGCTTTCGGCCTCGGCGGCCTCGCCGGTGCCCTGGCCGGAATCTCGCTCGTCGGTCGTGGTGGCCTCGGCCGACCGTTTCAGCTCTCGCTCGCCGGCTGGGGCCTGCCGCTCGCGCTGATCGGCATCTGGCCGGAGACCGGTGTCGCGCTCGTCGCCCTCGCCGCTTCCGGCTTTGCCAACAGCCTGCTCGACGTCTCGGGCTTCACGAGCATGCAGGAGCACATCGACGACCGCCTGCTCGGTCGTGTCTTCGGCCTCTTCGAGCTGGTCGTGATCGTCACCGTGGCGCTCGGCTCGCTCGCGGCGCCGGTCTTGCTCGACCTGCTGGGCTCTCGCGGAGCTCTGATTGCCGTCGGCGTCCTGCTTCCGGTCCTCGCCGCGCTGACTCACCGCGCCCTCGGGCGCATCGACGACGGCATGGCGGTTCGCGCCGACGAGCTCGACCTGCTGCGCCGGACGGTCGTCTTCGCACCGCTGTCGTACGCGGCCCTACGCCGGCTCGCCTCGTCGCTCGGAGAGCAGCGTGCCGTGGTGGGCGAGGCGATCGTGCGGCAGGGGGACGACGGGGAGGTCGTCTACGTGATCGCGGAGGGACGCGTCGCCGTCAGCCGCGACGGCGAGTCAGTGGCCGAGCTCGGCCCGGACGCGACCTTCGGCGAGACGGCGCTGATCCTCGACGCGCCCCGCAACGCGACCGTGACCGCGCTCGAGCCGCTGCTGCTCCGAACTCTCGGCCGCGGGCCTTTCCTCGCCGAGGTGACGGGCAACCGGCTCAGCAGGGATGCGCTCGACCGTCTCGTCGCGGCGCGTGACCCGGCCGCGGGGTAGTCAGAGACAGGGCTCGGACGAGAAGTTCTGGTGCCCGCGGCCCTCGTGGCACCGCTGCACCCACGTGGCCGACTCGATCCGCCAGGTGCCGTCGGCGCGGCGGGTGAAGGTCAGCTCGTAGCTGCGCGCGCGGACGGAGTCGTCGCCGAGGCCGTCGACCAGGAGCGAGGCGCTCGCGCTGTCGCCGCTGGACGTGGACTGGAACGAGCGGTTGCCCGACTCCTGCTCGGGGAGCGCGAGGAACCGGGCCGTGGTCTCCTGCAGATTGCGCTCCCAGGGCTCGTCGACGCTCTCGGCCTGCGCATTGAAGGCCTCGACCGGCAGCTTCCCAGGCGAGCCGGAGCTCCGGTGGCCGTCTCGGTCTCGGTCTCCGTCTCGTCGGGTCGTCGTCACGGTGGTCGCCGTCGTCACGGTCACCGTCCGTGTCGCCTCCCCGTCGCCGCCGGAGCAGCCGCTCGCGAGCAGCAACAGGAGCAGGAGCCCGGCGAGCGCGCGCGTCAGAGCACCGCCTGTGTCTGGGTCACCCGGGCGACGTGCTTGCCCGCCTCGTCGAAGAGGTCGGTCTCGACGACGATCGTCCGGCTCCCCCGGTGCAGCGGCCGCGAACGGCCCTCGACCGCACCCGACCGGACCGCGGCGAAGAAGTTCGTCTTCGATTCGATCGTCGCCGTCGCGCTCGATCCGTCGGGAAGGTTCAGGTAGGCGCAGTAGGCGCCGACCGCGTCGGCGAGGCCCATCAGGACGCCGCCGTGGAGCAGCCCGCCGGCAGTCGTCAGGCGCTCCTCCCAGGCGACTCGCCCGCGGACCTCGTCGGCCGAGGCGGCGAGCATCTCGATCCCGAGCGCGTCCGCGAAGGGCATCGCGCCTCGGACGGCCCGCGTCAGCTCCTCGTCCACGAATGCGAACGTACCAAGTGGGGGACGCGGCGACAGGGCGCGGCCGCCGATCGGCTCTCTTCAGGGATTTCGCGCGCAGAGCATCCGCTGCCGCGGATGCTCTGCCTGCGCAGCAAAGATAGAAGGGTGGATCCGGATCGCGAATGGTGGCTGCGCGTGCCCGCCGTGCTCCTCTCGCCGCGGTCCGTCTTCGCGGCGCTGCGGAGCGAGGAGCAGGAGGACGTCGAGGCGCGCTCGGAGCCGGTCCTCGCGCTGACGCTGCTCGCAGGCGTCGCGGTCGCGCTGGGCACCAGCACGGCGCGCCGGCTCTACGACGATCCGCTCTACGACCCCGCCACGTTGGCCGTCTGGACCGTGCTCGCGGGAGGGTTCGTCGCGTTCGCGGGCTACTTCATCGTCGGCGGCGCGCTGTACCTCGGCACGCGCGGGCTGGGGAGCGCCGGCACGTTCCGGCGTGCCCGGCACCTGCTCGGGTTCGCAGTGGCGCCGCTCGCGCTCTCGACGCTCCTGCTCTGGCCGCTCGGGCTCGCGATCTTCGGCACCGACCTGTTCAAGCGGGGCGGCTCCGACGACGGAGCGTCCGGCGACCTCTTCTACGCGTTCACGCTCGCCTGCTCGCTCTGGGCCGTGGCGCTCCTCCTCGTCGGAGTCCGCACCGTCCACGGCTGGAGCTGGTGGCGCTCGCTTGCCGCGCTCGGCCTCGTCGGCCTCTTCCTAGCGGCCTTCGCGTACGTCTTCTAGCCTGAGCGCCCCTGGCCACTGCGGCTCCCGGCCGGCGGAGCCGGCCTCCGCCGCAGCTCGTCCCGCCGGCGGCACTCCGGCCGACGGCCCGTACCTCCGGACTGTTCCCTCGGCCTACGCACCCCCGGCGGGCCGCCAGGAACGCTCAGGGAGCGCCTCCTCGAAGAGCGCCAATTCCTCTTCCGGCATCGAGTACGTGTGCTGCTCCTCCGGGAAGCGGCCGTCACGGACCTCCTCGACGAACGAGCCCACGGCCGTCTTGATCGCCGTAGCGAGGTCGGCGTACTGCTTGACGAACCGGGGCGCGTGGCCCTCGTAGAGCCCGAGCAGGTCGTGCCAGACGAGCACCTGCCCGTCGGTGCCGGCGCCTGCCCCGATCCCGATCGTCGGGACGGTCAGCTCCGCCGTGATCCGGGCGGCCACGGGCGCCGGCACGGCCTCGAGCACGATCGCGAAGCAGCCGGCCGCCTCGAGCGCGAGCGCGTCCTCGTAGA
The DNA here is from genome assembly GCA_963730405.1 of uncultured Gaiellaceae bacterium. Taxonomy (GTDB): domain Bacteria; phylum Actinomycetota; class Thermoleophilia; order Gaiellales; family Gaiellaceae; genus Gaiellasilicea. The sequence goes on from CAVSRW010000019.1 coordinate 3,829, forward strand.
GCCGCACCGCCTTCTCGGCCGTCCGCCCCTGGGCCTTGAAGCCGCCGAGCATCGTCGCCGACTGCGGCGTCAGGCCGAGATGGCCCATCACGGGGATCCCGCCGCCGACCAGCGCCCGGACGCGCGCGAGCATCGGCCCGGCGCCCTCGAGCTTGACCGCGTCCGCCCCCGCCTCCTTGACGAAGCGGATCGCGTTGTGCATCGCCTCCTCGTCGGAGACCTGGAAGGAGCCGAACGGCATGTCGGCGACGACGAGCGGCCGGCGCGCGCCGCGCGTGACCGCCCGCGTCAGGACGAGCATCTCCTCCATCGTCGCCGGCACGGTCGAGTCGTGGCCGAGGACGGTCATCGCGGCCGAGTCGCCGACGAGGATCAGATCGGCGCCGGCGGCGTCGGCGAGCCGGCCGGAGGGCGCGTCGTAGGCGGTCACCATCGCGATCGGCTGCCGGCGCGCCTTCATGTCGGCGAGCTCGGGCAGCGCCAGCTTGCCGGGGGCGGGGGTGCCCGGGGCGGGCTTGCGGGGGCGGGTGGTCATGCAGGTTCCTCCTCGAGGACGACGTTGTCGATCAGACGGGTTGAGCCGACGCGGACGGCGGCGGCGAGGACAGGAGGGTCGAAGTCGGCGATCTCGACGTAGTCCACGTCGAGCCCGTCGAGCGTGGCGCGGGCGGCGGCGAGGTCGCGGGTGGCGAGCGCACGGGGGAGCGCCAGGGCGGCCTCGCGCTCCTCGGGGGAGAGGCGCGCATTGCGCGATGAGAGCGCGAGGCCGTCGGCGTCCCGGACGGTCGGCACCGACCGGATCTCGATTTCCAGGTTCAGGTCTTGGACGAGCCGCCGGATCACCGCCACCTGCTGGGCATCCTTTTGGCCGAAGTAGGCGCGGTCGGGGCGGACGATGTTGAAGAGCTTCAGGCAGACGGTGGCGACGCCGCGGAAGTGGCCGGGCCGGTAGGTGCCCTCCAGCCCACGCGAGAGCTCCTCGACGTCGACCCAAGTCTGAAAGCCGGGCGGGTACACCTCGTCCGGAGCGGGTGCGAAGAGAATGTGGGCGCCGGCCGCGGCCGCGCGCACGGCGTCGCGCTCCTCGTCCCGAGGGTAGGCCGCGAGGTCGCCGCCCTCGTCGAACTGGGCAGGGTTGACGAAGAGGCTGACGACGACGATGTCGTTTTCGGCCCGGGCGGCGCCGATCAGCGCCTCGTGGCCCGCGTGCAGCGCGCCCATCGTCGGGACGAGCCCCACCGAGCCCGCGCGCGAGCCCAGCTCGCGCCTCAGCTCCTCGATCAGCCGCGTCGTCTTCACAGGAGGGCCTTCGTCGTCTCGGCGAGCGCGACGTACATCGGCTCGAGCTCCGGACGCTCGGCGCGGATCGCAGCGAGGTGGGCGTCGACGGTGGCCCAGTCGCCGCGCGCGATCGGGCCCGTCAGCTCGAACCCGTTCTCGATCGTGCGTCGCATCAGTGGGTCGAGCGCCTGGGGCGGGGCCCCGGCGGCCTCCAGGAGGGAACCCGCCGCGCGCCTGAGCGTGACGAGGTAGTTCGACGCGATCGCCGCGCCCGCGTGGTACGCGGCCCGCCGCTCGTCGGCGAGCGCGAACGGCTCGAGCCCGAGCGACCGTGCCAGCCAGGCGCCGACCTCGGCTGCCTCCGGCTCCTCCGCCGTCACGGCGGCATACGCGCCGTCGAGCTGCTCGGCGCCCCGGTCGCGGGTGAACGTCTGCAGGGGGTGGAGGCCGAATCGACGCCGGTGGGGGTCGAGCGCGGCGAGCGGCGTCGCGCCGCTGACATGTGCGAGCCACGGCCCCGGCTCAACGCTCGCGGCGACCTCCGCGATCGCCCTGTCGGGCACGCAGAGCAGCACCAGCTCCGGCTCCTCCGCCGACAGGTGGAGCCCGCGCTCGCGCAGACGGGCGGCCATCGCCGCGCCGACGCGTCCTGCGCCGATCACCTGAGCTCTCTCGATCATGTCGGTGGCTCCAGTTCCGTGTTCCGGATACCGGGCTGAAAGTAGTGTAGCCCCATGCGTATCCAGGTCGGCGACGCGCGCCTGTTCTTCGACGTCGAGGGGACGAAGCTGGTGCCCGAGGGCCCGTGGATGCGCGAGCGGCAGACCGTCGTACTCCTCCACCCGGGGCCTGGGTTCGACCACGGCCTCTTCAAGGTGCAGATCGGCCCGTGGCTCTCCGCCGGGACGCAGGTCGTCTACACGGACCTGCGTGGCAGCGGCCGTAGCGACCGGAGCACGCCGGAGGAGCGCCGGCTCGAGCGTTGGGCCGACGACGTCAAGGAGCTCTGCGACGCGATCGGGGTCGACCGCCCCGTCGTGCTCGGCCTGGGATTCGGCTCCGTCGTCGCGCTCAAGTACGCGGCGCGCCACCCGGAGCATCCGGCGGCGCTCGTCCTCGCCGCCCCCGTCGCCCGGATCGTGCCCGAGCGCTCGATTGCCACCTACGAGCGCCTGGGAGGCGCGGAGGCGCGCGCGGTCGCCGAGCGGTTCTACGACGGGATGGACGAGCAGGGCTTCGCCGACTTCCTTCGCGTCTGCTTCCCGCTGCTCTCGAGCTACGCGCTGACGAGCGACGTGATCGCCCGTGCCGACTGGAACCCCGCTGTGCTGATCGAGTGGATGGCAGGGGAGGCCAAGGAGCTCGACCTGCGCGACGAGCTCGCCGCGATCCGCGCGCCTGCGCTCGTGCTGGCCGGCGAGGACGACGCCTGGGCGCCGCTCGAGTCGGCGCAGGAGGTGTTCGAGCTCCTGCCGGGCCACAAGCGATTTCGCAGCTACACCCGCGGCCGCCACTCCGTCTTTCGCGACGCGCCCGAGGCCTACGAGGACATGCGGCTCTTCCTCGACGACATCGACGCGCGGGAGCAGCCCGCATGAAGGTCGCCGTCAACGGCGTCCACCTCTTCTTCGACGTCGAGGGCGCGAAGGTACGCCCGGACGGGCCCTGGATGCGGGACAGCCCGACCGTGATCCTGCTGCCGACCGGCCCCGGTATCGACCACTCGCTCTACCGCGAGCACGTCGGGCCGGCGCTCGCCGAGGTCGCGCAGGTGATCTACCTCGACTTCCGCGGCGCCGGCCGCAGCGACTGGAGCTCGGCGGAGCACTGGACGATCGACACCTGGGCCGACGACCTGACGGCGTTCTGCGACGCGCTCGAGCTGGAGCGGCCCGTGCTGCTGGGCACGGGCATCGGCGGCGTCGTCGCCGTCGAGCAGGCGGCGCGCAGGCCGGATCTCGTCGACCGCCTCGTCCTCGTCAGCACCGTCGCCCGCTACGTCCACTCGCGCTCGGTCGCCGAGTTCGACCGCGTCGGCGGTGCAGAGGCCGGCGAGGTGGCGGCGCGCTACTACGCCGACCCGACCGAGCTCAACTTCGCCGAATTCATGCGCATCTGCGTACCCCTGTACACGCGCACGCCCCTGCCGCCGGACACGATCGCGCGGATCGAGATGAACCTGGCGCTGATCGCGCACTGGGATGCCACGGCCGCGCGTGACTTCGACGTTCGGGAGGCCGCGGCCCGCGTCCAGTGCCCGGTGCTCCTGCTCGCGGGCGCGGACGACCCGTCGACGCCGATCGCGGGGATCGAAGAGCTCGTCGAGGCTCTGCCGGCGTACCTGCTCCGCTACGAGCGCTACCCGGACACCGGCCACGGCGTCTTCCGCGACCGGCCCGACGCGATCGCGATCGTGAGCGAGTTCCTAACCGCGGCCCAGACGGCGTAGCAGGTTCGCGCGCACCTCCGGCCACTCGTCGTCGATCACGCTGTACCAGGCCGAGTCGCGCCGCTGCCCGCCGCGGACGAGCATCGCCTTGCGGTGCACACCCTCGAACTGCGCGGGGAGCGCCGCCATCGCCCCGCGCGAGCGCTCGTTGCGGGCGTCCGTCTTCAGCTCGACGCGGAGGCAGCCGAAGCGGTCGAACGCGTGCTCGAGCATGAGCAGCTTGGCCTCGACATTGATGCCGGTGCCCCAGGCGTCCGGAGTCAGCCACGTCCAGCCGATCTCGACGCTCCGGTGCTCGGGGCGCAGCGCCAGGTAGCGCGTGCTGCCGACGACCGTGTCGTCTGCGCGGCGCACGGTGACGAGCGGCAGCTCCGACCCGTCCGCCTGGTTCGCATAGGCGGCGTCGAGGTAGGCGCGCATCTCGTCCCGTGTCTGCGGCTGCTCGACGCTGAGCCACCGCCACGTGCGTGCGTCGCGGGAGGCCTCCCAGAGGCCCTCCTCGCGCGCAGGCGAGAGCGGCTCCAGCCGCACCAGCTCTCCCTCCAGGGTCGGCGCAGTCCACTCCACTACACTTGCGAGCATGCCGATCTACGAGTACGCGTGCATGGAGTGCGAGTCGCACTTCGAAGAGCTCGTCCGCAACGCCGAGCAGGCGGTCTCGTGCCCCGACTGCGGCGCCGCGAACGTGCTCAAGCAGCTCTCGAGCTTCGCGGTCGCCGGCGTCTCCTCCCAGCCGAAGCTGGGCGGCGGCGGTTGCTGCGGCGGCTCCTGCGGCTGCGGATGATCGTCCTCCGCCGGGCGTAGACTCACCCTCGTGAGCGAACCGCTGCTCGAGTATCAGGAGGCGACGAGCACCTGCACCCGTTGCCCGCTCGCCGCGACCCGGACGCAGGTCGTCTTCGGCTCCGGGGATCCGAACGCGGATCTGATGTTCGTGGGCGAGGCGCCCGGCTTCCACGAGGACAAGAACGGCGTCCCCTTCGTCGGCCAGGCGGGCAAGCTGCTCGAGACGCTGCTGAACGGGATCGGCCTCTCGCGCAGCGACGTGTACATCGCGAACGTGCTCAAGTGCCGGCCGCCGGGCAACCGCGACCCGCAGCCGGAGGAGATCGAGGCGTGCGAGTCGCATCTCTTCCGTCAGATCGAGCTGATCCGGCCGACGCTCGTGGCGACGCTCGGCAACTTCGCGACGAAGCTCCTCTCGGGCAAGCCGACCGGGATCACACGCGTGCACGGCGAGCCGCAGCAGGTGACGCTCGGCGGCAACGCCGTGACGCTCTACCCCCTCTATCACCCTGCCGCCGCGCTCTACACGCGCTCGATGCTCTCGGTGCTCGAGGACGACTTCCGGCGGATACCGGAGCTGCTCGGGCTGACGACCGTCGTCCCCGAGCCGGTGGACGTGGGGTTCGAGGTCGAGCCGGAGCCCGAGCCGGATCAGCGGCTCGAGCCGGCCGTCCAGCTCGGGCTCTTCTAGCTCCGCCGATGGAGGTCCGCTCCGGCTCTCCGGCCGAGACGGAGGAGATCGCGGCGCGGTTCGCCGGCGAGCTCTCGCCCGGCGACGTCGTCACCATCTCGGGGGAGCTCGGGACGGGCAAGACGACCTTCGTCCGCGGTGCGTGCCGGGCGCTCGGCGTGACGGCGCCCGTGACGAGCCCGACGTACACGATCGGGCACCGCTACGAGGGCGATCCCGACGTGTCCCATCTCGATCTCTACCGCTTCACCGCGGTCTCCGCGGCCGAGTGGGGCGACCTCGAGCCGTACTTCGAGGACGCGGTCGTCTTCGTCGAGTGGCCCGAGGCGGCTGCCGGGGGCCTGCCGTCCGTGCGGGCGGCCGTGCGGCTCGAGCACATCGACGAGAGCAGCAGGCGAATCGCGATCGAGGGCGACGTAACCTTGGACAATGCGGCTGATCCTGGCCTTCGACACCGCGACTGACCGAGCGACGAGCGCTCTCGTCGGCGACGGCGAGCTGCTCGGCGAGCGGGTCTCGCGCGCGTCGACGCTGCTCGCCGACGTCGACGCGCTCGTCCGCCAGGCGGGCGCGCACCCGCGCGACGTCAGCGGCCTCGCGGTCGGGATCGGGCCGGGCAGCTTCACGGGGATCAGGATCGGCCTCGCCGCCGCGCGCGGCCTGGCTCTCGCCCTCGACGTCCCCGCGGCCGGCGTCTCGACGCTCGACGCACTGGCGGCCGGCGCGCCCGGCGCGGTGCCGGTGATCGACGCGAAGCGGCGCGAGGTGTTCGTGCCCGGGCCGAAGGCGATCGCACCGGCCGAGCTCGAGATCGAGCCGGGCGCGACCTACGTCGGCGACGGCGCGGTCCGCTACCGCGACGTGCTCGAGAGCGCGGGTGCCATGGTGCCGCCCGACGACGACGAGCGCCACCTGCCGCGGGCGCGCTTTCACGCGCGCTTGGCAGGCGCCTTCGGCCCCGTCGAGCTCGTCGAGCCGCTCTACGTCAGGCTCCCCGACGCCGTCGAGATCGCGCGATGAACGTCCACCTGCGCAAGCTCGAGCTGCACGACCTGAACGACATCGAGCGGATCGAGCGCGAGTCGTACCCCACGCCGTGGTCGCGGTCGATGTTCGCCGGTGAGCTGGCGAAGCCGAGCTCGCTCTCGCTCGGGGCGTTCGACCCGGAGACGGGGGCGCTCGTCGGCTACCTCGTGATCTCGCGCTACGTCGACGCGTGGCACGTGATGAATGTGGCGGTCACGGCCGCGTACCGGCGGCGCGGGGTCGCCCGCGCGCTCCTCGAGCGCCTCTTCGAGGTCACCCAGTCGGACGAGCGGCGCGGTTACACGCTCGAGGTTCGCGTCTCCAACACGGGCGCGATCAAGCTCTACGAGGGGCTCGGCTTCGTCGCCCGCGGTGTCCGCCGTGGGTACTACACGGACAATCGCGAGGACGCGCTGATCATGTGGCGGGACCCCGTCCCCGACGAGAAGCAGGCGCACGAGCAGGCCGAGGCCGGCTGATGCTGCCGAGATGATCCTGGGCCTGGAGACGTCCTGCGACGAGACCGCGGCGGCGCTCGTGACCGATGAGGGCGAGATCCGCGCGAACGTCGTCTCCTCGCAGGCGGACCTGCACGCCCGCTACGGGGGTGTCGTGCCCGAAGTCGCCTCGCGCCGCCACCTCGAGCTGGTCACGCCCGTGGTGCGAGAGGCGCTCGGCGAGGCAGGCGCCACGCTCGACGAGGTCGACACGGTTGCGGTGACGCAGGGGCCGGGGCTCGTCGGGGCGCTGCTCGTCGGCGTCTCGGCGGCGAAGGCGCTCGCCTGGGCGCGCGGCCTGCCGCTCGTCCCCGTCGACCACCTGCACGGCCACGTCGCGTCCCTCTATCTCGGGCCGGACCCGGTCGAGCCGCCGTTCCTCTGCCTGCTCGCAAGCGGCGGCCACACGCTGCTGCTCGACGTGCGGGAGCACGCGGGCTACACGGTGCTCGGGACCTCGATCGACGACGCGGCCGGCGAGGCGTTCGACAAAGGCGCCCGGCTGCTCGGGCTCGGCTATCCGGGCGGCCGCGAGATCGACCGGCTTGCCCGCGACGGCGACCCGGAGGCGTTCTCGTTCCCGGTCGCGCGGCTCGACGGGCTCGACTTCTCCTTCTCGGGCGTGAAGACGGCCCTGCTCTACACCGTCCGCGACCTCGGCGACCGGGCCGAGGAGCGGAAGGCCGATCTGGCCGCCTCGTACCAGCGCGCGATCGTGCGCGCGCTCGTGGAGAGGACGCGGGCGGCCACGGCGACCGTCGGGCACGACCGGATCGCGGTCGTCGGCGGTGTCGCGGCGAACTCGGAGCTCCGCGAGTCGCTTCCGGGCGCCCGCTTCGCTCCGCTCGAGCTCTGCACCGACAACGCTGCGATGATCGCGTCCGCGGGCAGGTACGGCAGGCGGCTTCCCTATCCTCGCTACCTTGATCTCGACGCATATGCATCGCGGGCCTGACCGACTCAGACTCGCCGCCGCCCTCGCCATCGCCGCCGCGCTACTCGTGGCCGGGGGCGGCCAGAGTGCCCAGCGGCCGGCCGCGCCCGAGGGCGGGGCGGCTGCGTGGCGCGGGTTCGTCGACGGCGAGCGGGCCGCGATCGCGATCGGGCAGCGGATGATCGTCGTGCTCCGCAACCCGTCGCTCGCCGACCGGCTCGCCGAGGCGGGGGGGACGGCGACGGAGTCCGCCATGCGCCAGTGGACTGCGAGCGCGCTGGCCGCGCAGAAGCAGGTCGCCGCCCGCCTGTCCGGCGAAGGGATCCAGCTCGTGCCCGACTTCGTCTACACACGGACGTTCAACGGCTTCTCCGCCCCGATCGACGGTCGAGCGCTCGCGCTGCTGGAGCGCGACGAGGACGTCCTCGGCGTCTATCCCGTTCGGGCGGCGTATCCCGCCGCCCTCTCCGCGGCCGAGCTGCGGAGCGAGGCGTTCGGCCCCGGAGCAGGCAGGCGCGCCGAGGCGGGGATCCCGCGCTTCGACGGCGCCGGCATCACGGTCGCCCTGCTGGACACCGGCGTCGACGTCACGCACCCGTTCATCCGCGATCGGCTCCTCGACGGGCTCGACATGCTGGATCCCGAGCGGCACGGGCTGGCGCGGGCGCATCCCGACGAGCCGACGCGCCTCGAACGGCATGGGACCCAGATGGCCGGCCTGATCGCCGGCAGCGGCCCGGCCGGCATCCGCGGCGTCGTGCCGGCCGCCTCGATCCTGCCGATCCGCGTCGCGGGCTGGCAGCCGAGCGCCGAGGGCGGCTTCGCGGTCTACGGACGCACGGACCAGCTGCTCGCCGGGATCGAACGCGCGGTCGACCCCGACGCCGACGGCGACGTGCTCGATGCGGTGCGCGTGGCGGTCGTCGGCGTGACGGAGCCGTTCGCGTCCTTCGCCGACGGGCCGCTGGCGCGGGCGATCGACGGCGCGGCGCAGCTCGACACCCTGGTCGTCGTCCCAGCGGGCAATGAAGGCCCGGCCGGGCCGAGCTACGGCAGCGTCGGCGGCCCGGGCGGTGCGCCGGCCGCATTGACCGTGGCAGCGTCCGACTTGCGCCGCGAGACGGCGGCCGTGCGGGTCGTCGTCCGCGCTGGGCTCCACGTGCTGCTCGACCGCGAGGTCGCGCTCGCGGGCGCGGCGGCGCCGGACGGCCCGCTCGCGCTCACGATCGCGCGTCCGAGGCGCGACGCCGCTTCAGGTCCGCGTGGCACACCGCTGGCGCGCTACTTCGACGACCAGGGCTACAGCATCGTCGCGGGCAGGGCGACCTTGCTCTCGCGCGTCTCGAGCCCGACGGACGAGGCGCGCACGGCCGTCGTGGCGGGGGCAGCAGCCATCCTCGTGGAGGGCGTCGTGCCCGCGGGCGCGCTCGGGCTCGACGACCGCCTCGACGTACCCGTGATCGGGATCCCGCGCGCGACCGCCTCTGCGATCCGCTCCGCGCTCGCGCGGGGCACGGACGTGCACGTCGCTCTCGGTGCGCCCGGCTGGCGCGCGAACGAGCGTCGTGCCACGATCGCCCCGTTCTCCTCGCAGGGGCTTGCGTTCGGCGGCGGGATCAAGCCCGAGGTCGCCGCCCCAGGGGTGGAGCTCGTGACCGCCGATCCGGGCCGGAACCCGGACCGCACCGCCCGCTACGCGACGATCAGCGGCACGAGCGCAGCCACGGCGCTCGCAGGCGGTGCCGCCGCCGCCCTCGCCCAGGCGCGCCCGGGACTCGACGCGACCGCGCTCAAGGGCGCACTCGTCGGCACGAGTGTCCCCGGCGGAACGAGCCCGGTCTCCGCGCAGGGCGCGGGCGCGCTCGATGCGATGTCAGCGGCTGCGGTCGAGGTCGTGTCCGAGCCGGCGACGGTCGCCTTCGGCGCGGCCGGCGAGGCGGGCTGGACGTCGGTGCGGCGGATCACGGTGCGGAACGTGTCCTCCCGGCGGGTCCGCGTCGAAGTCGCAGCGGAGACCGAGGGCATCGGCGGGCTGTCGGTCGCCGCCGATCCCGAGCTCGTGCGGCTCGCGCCCGGCGCGACTGCGCCCGTGAAGCTGACCGCGCGACTCACCTTCCTCCCGCGGCGCGTCGGTGCGATCCAGGGCCGTGTGCGGCTCGAGGTCGGGGGCGGCGGACGCGTCGCCGTTCCGTGGGCGGTCGCCCTGCCGGTCCGCGGGTCGGCGTTGATCGGCGGCCTCAACCTCTCGACCCGCTCGTTCCGCGCCTCCGACCGGGCGCCGGCGGTCCTCACCGTCCAGGCGGGGCAAGTGCGCGACCTCTCCGGCCGGCGTCAGCTCCGGCCGGTCTCCCGCCTGGACGTCGAGCTCTGGCGCGGGAAGGAGAAGATCGGGCTCGTCGCGCGGCTGCGCGACGTGCTTCCCGGTCGCTACGCCTTTGGGCTCACGGGCCGGGGCCCGCGCGGGGGCGCCCTTGCGAAGGGGCCGTACCGGCTCCGCGTCGTCGCCGTGCCTCCCGACGGCCCGGCCGAGGCGGAGGCCGTCACCTTCAGGATTCGCTGAGTTCCGAGGAGTAGACTCCGCCGCGGCCTCGAGAGAGCTCGAGAAAGGAGTCGGCAGTGTCCACTGCGGAAGCCCCCACACATCTTCGTGAGAACCCGCTGGCCCTGGCGCGCCATCAGCTGCGCCGCGTCGGCGAGACATTCGGGATCGACCCGAACCTGATCCGCGTCCTCGAGAAGTGCAAGAAGGCCGTGGAGGTCTCGATCCCGGTGACCATGGACGACGGCTCCGTCGGAGTCTTCCGCGGCCACCGCGTCACGCACAACATCGCCCGCGGCCCCTCGAAGGGCGGGATCCGGTACCACCCGGCGGTCACCCGCGACGAGGTGAAGTCGCTGGCGATGTGGATGACGTGGAAGTGCGCGCTGATGGGCCTGCCGTTCGGCGGGGCGAAGGGCGGGGTCGTCTGCGACCCCAAGCAGCTCTCCCGCGGCGAGCTCGAGCGCCTGACCCGGCGCTACACGAGCGAGATCATCAACGAGATCGGCCCCGAGAAGGACATCCCCGCACCGGACGTCGGCACGGACGCGAGCGTGATGGCCTGGATCTTCGACACCTACTCGATGAACAAGGGCCACTCCGTGCTGGGCGTCGTCACGGGCAAGCCGCTCGCGATCGGCGGCTCCCTCGGCCGGGAGGAGGCGACTGCCCGCGGCGCGCTCTACGTGATCGCAGACGCGCTCGGCGAGGAGGACAAGACGTTCGAGGGGCTGCGCGTGGTCGTGCAGGGCTTCGGCAACGTCGGCCGCAATCTCGCGCGCCTGCTGCACGAGGAGGGAGCGGTCGTGCTCGCCGTCTCCGACTCGAGCGGCGGCGTGCACGCGCCGGACGGGCTCGACGTTCCCGCCGTGATCGCCTGGAAGGCCGAGCACGGGACGCTCGAGGGGTATCCGTCCGCCGACGCGATCACGAACGAGGAGCTGCTGCTGCTCGAGTGCGACGTGCTCGCGCCGTGCGCACTGGAGCAGGTGATCCACGAGGGCAACGCCGCGCAGGTGAGGGCGCGGATCGTCTGCGAAGGCGCGAACGGGCCGGTCACGCCGACCGCCGACGAGATCCTCGAGGACCGCGGCGTTCTCGTCCTCCCCGACGTGCTCGCGAACGCAGGCGGGGTCGTCGTCTCCTACTTCGAATGGGTGCAGGGCCTCCAGGAGTACTTCTGGAAGGAGGAGGAGGTCAACCAGCGGCTCGACGAGATCGTGACGCGCGCCTTCCAGGAGACGCTCGAGGCGAAGAAGCAGCACGGGACGAGCATGCGGATGGCGGCCTACGGCCTGGCCGTGCGCCGCGTCTCCGAGGCGACGGTGACGCGGGGGCTCTATCCCTAGAGGGCGCGGTGGAACGTACGCGCCCTCCTAGAGTCACGCTCTACCTCGCCGAGGGCTGCCACCTCTGCGAGCGCGCTCTCGAGGTCGTCGAGCAGGTGTGTGCAGGCGACTTCGAGCGCGTCGACATCGGCGGTGTGCCGGAGCTCGAGGCCTCCTACCGGGAGTCGATCCCCGTCGTCGAGATCGACGGCGAGCGCGCTTTCACGTACTTCGTCCAGCCGGAAGCGCTGCGTCAGCGGCTGAAACGCTGCCGGTGACGGTTCCTCCGCGGCCCTCGTCGGACCGCGGGCACAATGTCACTAGCTGGTACTACGCGACGGTTGTCACAAGCGACGACGGGGAGACGAGTTGGCGGATCGGTTGACGGTGGGAGTGGCTGCGCGGCTCTCTCGCTACCTGCAGGTGCTGACGCAGGCGAAGAAGATGGGCAAGGACCGGATCTCCTCGCAGGAGATCTCGGACTACACCAACATCAACGCGACCCAGATCCGCCGCGACCTCTCCGGCTTCGGCAAGTTCGGCAAGCGTGGGGTCGGCTACAACATCGATTCGCTGCTCGGCGAGATCCGCAAGATCCTGCGGACGCAGGGCCAGCACAACATCGCTCTCGTCGGCGCAGGGCGGCTCGGCCAGGCGATCGCAAGCTCGCCGATCTTCGCCGAGCACGGGATCAACATCGCGGCCGTCCTCGACACGGACCCGGACAAGACGGGACACTCGATCGGCGGGCTCAGCGTCCAGCCGTACGCGGAGCTACGCGAGGCCGTGCGCGACAACAACATCATCGTCGGCGTCATCGCAGTGCCTGCCGACAGTGCACAGCAGGCCGCGGACGACCTGATCGACGCGGGCGTGAAGATCATCTTCAACTATTCGGAGGCGCTCCTCGACGTGCCGGCGGACGTGGCCGTTCATGCGTCGAACCCCGCAGTCGAGCTGCTCTACGCGCTCTACTTCCACCTGACCTAGACGTCAGCAGCCGCGGGGAGCGTGCTCGCACGGCGGAGCCGGCGAGACCTGCGGCGCGACGGCGGAGCTCGAGGCGGTCGCGCCCCAGGCGAGCACGACGACGACGTTCACGAGGAGGAGCATTGCCCGCAGCACGAGACTGTTATCGGCAGGATGCGCCGGTGCCGCATCCCTCGTTCAAGCTCACCCGGCCGTGAGGATCCTCCTCTGGCACGGGTACCTGCTCGGCGGCACCGGGTCGAACGTCTACACGCGCGCGCTCGCGCGCGAGTGGACACGGGCCGGCCACGACGTCACCGTCTTCAGCCAGGACTCGCACCCGGAGCTCCACGACCTCGGCGGCGCGCGCACCGTCAGGCCCGACGTGGGCGGGCTGCTGCCGGTGTTCGTCCTCGACCGCTACGAGGGCTACGAGGTGAAACGCGTCCAGGACTGCACGCGCGCGGAGCTCGACGACTGGGTCGAGCGGAACGCGGCGGCGGTGCGTGAGCACCTGCCGGCCGACCTCGTCTTTGCGAACCACGTCCTCCTCGGCGGTCCCGTCGGAGCGGCGAGCGGCGCCCGGTTCGCGGTCAAGGCGCACGGCTCCGAGCTCGAGTACTCGATGCGGGGCAACGAGGGGCTGTCGACGTGGGGGAGAGAGGCGCTGGAGGCGGCCGGGGCCGTCTTCGTCGGCTCGGGCCACATTCGCGAGGTGCTCGAGGATGTCGTCGGCCACGTCGACCGCGTCCACGAGGTGCCGCCGGGGGTGGACGTGGAGGAGTGGCGCCCGCGGACGCGGGAGGAGGCGCTCGCCGGCCTGCTCGAGGAGGCGCGCCAGGATCCCGCAAACCCGGGCAACACCGACGAGCGGCTGCCCGACGAGGGGAACGCGGAGCGGCTCGCACCCTTCCTCGAGGGCGACCGGCCGACCGTCGTCTACTTCGGGAAGCTGCTCTACAACAAGGGCGTGCACGTGCTGCTCGAGGCGTTGCGCGAGGTGGACGCGCGGGCCGTGATCGTCGGTTTCGGCGACTACCGCGAGACGCTCGAGGCCGCGGCCGGCCCGGACGTGCTCTTCACCGGCCCGCTCGAGCACCGCCACCTCGTCCATCTCCTCGCCTTGGCCGACGCGACCGTCGTCCCCTCGATCTTCCCCGAGGCGTTCGGCATGGTCGCCGCCGAGGCGGCCGCCGCCGGATCGCCGCCGCTCGTCGCGCGCCACTCCGGCCTCGCCGAGATCGCGCAGGGCCTCGAGGATGAGTACCCGGCGCACCTGCGGCACCTCGCGAGCTTCGCCACCGGCGACGCAGCCGAGCTGGCGGCGAAGCTGGGGGAGCTCCTGTCCCTGCCGGAGCCCGACCGTGCGGCCGTCCGCGAGGCGGCGCGGAACGCGACCTTGGCGCGCTGGAGCTGGGCGGGCGTCGCACGCCGACTGCTCGAGCCGTTCGACTACCCTCACGCGGATGGGTGACGAGCAGCGGCTCGGCTACGACGAGCTCCTCGCGGCGGCGCGGGAGGGGTTCGACGGAGGCACCGACTTCACCGTCGCGGTCGAGGAGGAGTTCGCGTTGCTCGACCCGGCGTCGCTCGACCTCGTCAACCGGTTCGAGGAGGTTCAGGCGGCCGCGAAAGGGACGCCGCTCGAGCCGCATCTCGTCGGCGAGCTGATCGCCTCCGAGGTCGAGATCAAGACCGGCCGCTGCGAGTCCTTCGCGGAAGTCCCGGCGGCCATGGCCGAGCGCCGCGTACAGCTCGACGCGCTCGTCGAGTCGCTCGGGATCGGCCTCGCCGCCACCGGCACGCACCCCTGGGCCGACTGGAAGGACCAGCGGATCATCGACACGCCGCACTACCGGCGGAACGACGAGCTCCTCCGCTACGTCGTCTGGCGCAACAACACCTTCGGCCTGCACGTGCACGTCGGCATCCGCGGCGCCGACCGCGCGATCGCGGTCACGAACGGCCTCCGGAACGTCCTCCCCGAGATCCTCGCTCTCTCGGCCAGCTCACCGTTCGTCGAGAACGTGAACACGGGCCTGCACTCGGCGCGCACGCAGATCTTCACCCGCTTCTTCCCCCGCTGCGGCGTGCCGGACGCCTTCGCTTCGTGGCAGGAGTACGAGGAGTACGTCCGCTTCCTCTACGAGACGGGCTCGGTGACCGAGCACACGCAGCTCTGGTGGAGCGTGCGGCCGCACCTCGGCTTCCCGACCGTCGAGCTCCGGATCGCCGACGGCCAGCCCGACCTCGGCGAGGCGCAGTCGCTCGCCGCCTTCGGCGCCTCGCTTGCCGCGCGGATCGCGCGCGCCCACGACGAGGGTGAGCCGCTCCCCGATCAGCCGCCTCGTCTGATCGAGGAGAACATGTGGCGCGCGATCCGGTACGGCCTCTCGGGCGAGCTGATCGACCTCGAGCGCGGGGACGTGCTCCCGACCCGCGCAAGGCTCGAGCGCCTGCTCGACTGGGTCGCGCCGGTCGCCGAGGAGATCGGGGCGGCGCCGTACCTCGCGATCCCGGAGCGAAACGCCGCCGAGCGCCAGATCGCACGCTTCGAGGAGGGCGCCACGCTGGAGGAGATCTACGCCGAGCAGGCGGGCGTGCCGGTCCGTGGCTGACGACGAGGTCACCGAGCAGGAGCTCGTGGACGTCCTGAGCCGGCTCTCGGTCTCCGACGTGCTCGTGCAGACGCTCTCGACCGTGTCGGCGCTCGGCTTCCACCGGCTCGGCGAGCAGGGCCGTGACCTCGAGCAGGCGCGGCTCGCGATCGAGTCACTGCGCGCGCTCGTGCCCGTCCTCGGCGGCTCGATCCCGCCTGAGTTGACGCGCGACCTCGAGCAGGTGACTGCGAACCTCCAGCTGGCCTACGCGGACGCCGTCGCGCAGGGCGCGCCTGCGGACGACACCGAGAGCTAGGTCGTCGTCGCGACGAACGTCGTCTGGCCGCGGTCGACGCAGGCGGTAGCCGGAGTCGAGGAAGGTGTGCCCGCGGACGAACGAGCGCCAGGAGCCGCCGTTCGCGGCCGCGACGCGGACACGCTCGAAGCGGTAGTTGAACCGGTTGCATGCAGGCCCGGTCCCGGTCCACGACTCGGCCGTGGCGATCGGACGCCAACGGCCGCTCGAACCGCGCAGCTTGACCGGCGCCGAGACCGGCTTGCCGTTCAGCCAGATCCGCCAGTGGTGCGGGCGCTTCGACATCTCCAGCACGGCGACGCGGAAGCGGGCTCCCGTGCGGACGTTCGGGACGAGCTCGTGATAGCTCGGAGCTGCACCCGGCCGCGTCACCTCGTAGTAGAGGCTGCTCCCCAGGCCGGGGAAGGCGCTGAGTCCGACCTGGATCCAGGCGTCGCTTCCGTTCGGCCCTTCGCCGACGCCGCCGACGCCGACCCAGGCCGCCACGTGCCCGTCGGCGACCTGCGGCTTCGAGAGCGCGGTCAGCGTCGCCCGCACGCCGTGGGCGCGGGTCGCGCTGAGCCGGCCGGCGTACGTGTAGCCGTCTGCACAGGCGCGGCCCTGCGCGGGGGCGCTCGGAGCGGCGGACGTGACTGCCACGGCTGCCACGAGCACGGGCAGCAGCAGGCGCAGGGCGTGCTTCGGAAGGAACATGCCCTGCGTTCATCGTCCCGAGCCGCGACGGCTCCGATCCCTCGATGCTGGTACCTCGTTCGAGGGACGCCTCCGGCGTGGCATCCGCCGGGGCTTGTGATACATAATCCGCCGCGCCGAGAACCCTCGGCGCTGACTTTGTGATGGCTAGGTTCGGACGGAGGCTTGATGGATTTCTTCAATGATCACGCGGTGGCGTTCGCGCTCGTCTGCGCCGGCGTCGCGGTGGGATTCGGGCTCTACTTCACCTGGTGGCTGCTGCAGCAGCCTGCCGGCAGCGAGCGGATGCAGGAGATCGCCCGCGCCGTGCAGGAGGGTGCTGCGGCGTACCTGCGCCGGCAGTACACCACGATCGCGGCCGTCGCGATCGTGCCGTTCCTCGCGATCGGGTTCTATCCCGAACTCGGCTGGAGCACCGCGATCGGCTTCGCGATCGGAGCGGCCCTCTCGGCCGCGGCCGGCTTCATCGGCATGAACGTCGCGGTGCGGTCGAACGTGCGCACCGCCGAGGCAGCCAAACAGGGTCTGCGGCCCGCGTTCGACGTCGCCTTCAAGGCGGGCTCGGTCGCCGGCCTGCTCGTCGTGGGGCTCGGCCTGCTCGGCGTCGCCGGCTACTACGGCATCCTGACCGAGTTCTTCGACAAGAGCCAGGAGACGGCGATCGACGCGCTGATCGGGCTCGCCTTCGGCGGCTCGCTGATCTCGGTCTTCGCCCGCCTCGGCGGCGGCATCTTCACCAAGGCCGCCGACGTCGGCGCCGACCTCGTCGGCAAGATCGAGGCGGGGATCCCGGAGGACGACCCGCGCAACCCGGCTGTGATCGCGGACAACGTCGGCGACAACGTCGGCGACTGCGCCGGCATGGCCGCCGACCTGTTCGAGACGTACGCCGTCACCGCCGTCGCGGTGATGCTGCTCGGCACCGCCTTCCCGCTCGGGAACCTGCCGCTCTACCCGCTCGCGCTCGGCGCCGTCTCGATCCTCGCCTCCGTGATCGGGATCTACTTCGCCCGCATCGGCAAGAGCGGCTCGATCATCAACGCGCTGTACAAGAGCGTGCTCGCCGCGACCGTGCTCTCCGCGATCGGCTTCATCCCGGTGACGATGGCGTTCGACGATGGCGCCTACAGCTTCGGCGAGCTCTACGGCTCGGCGCTCGTCGGCCTCGGCATCACCTTCGCGCTGGTCGCGATCACCGAGTTCTACACCGGCTCGCGCTGGAACCCGGTCAAGTCGATCTCGAAGGCGTCGCAGACCGGCCACGCGACCAACATCATCGAGGGCCTCGCAGTCGGCATGCGCGCGACCGCGGCTCCGGTGATCGTGATCGCGGCCGGAATCATCGCCGCCTACGAGATCGCCGGCCTCTACGGCATCGGCGTCGCCGTGATGGCCCAGCTCTCCATGTGCGGCCTGATCGTCGCGCTCGACGCCTTCGGGCCCGTCACCGACAACGCCGGCGGGATCGCCGAGATGGCCGGCCTGGACGAGTCCGTCCGCGCGATCACCGACCCGCTCGACGCGGTCGGCAACACGACGAAGGCGGTCACGAAGGGCTACGCGATCGGCTCGGCCGGCCTCGCCGCCCTCGTCCTCTTCGACGAGTACACGCGCGGTCTCGACGAGGAGGGACTGAACGTCAGCTTCAACCTCGGCGACCCATACGTGATCGCGGGCCTCTTCATCGGCGGGATGATGCCGTTCCTCTTCGCAGCCCTCGCGATGACGGCCGTCGGCCGCGTCGGCGGCGAGGTCGTGGTCGAGGTGCGGCGGCAGTTCCGCGAGATGCCCGGGATCATGGAGGGCACGCAGCGGCCCGACTACAGCCGGGCCGTGGACATCGTCGCCAAGTCGGCGATCAAAAAGATGATGCTGCCCGCGCTGATCCCGGTCGCGATCCCGATCATCGTCGGGATCATCAGCCCCGAGATGCTCGGCGGCCTCCTGATCGGCACGATCGTCACCGGCCTCTTCCTCGCGATCGCGATGACCTCGGGCGGCGGCGCCTGGGACAACGCGAAGAAGCTGATCGAGGACGGAGCGTACGGCGGCAAGGGCTCGGAGGCGCATGCCGCCTCGGTCACCGGAGACACCGTCGGCGACCCCTACAAGGACACCGCCGGCCCGGCGATCAACCCGATGATCAAGATCGCGAACATCGTCGCGATCCTGATCATCCCGCTCCTCGTCTCGATCCACCTCTAGACCCGCCGGGGGCCGCCTCGCGGCGGCCCCCGGCCGGTTCAGCATGCAAAGACTCCTTGTCATGCTCAGCACGACCGCCTACCATCAGTCCGCTTGGTGAGAGTCGCCCACCAGGGCGGCACATCGTCACAAGGGGAGAGACAGACATGGGAGCTGGTTCGGCGCGCCTCGTAGGCGCACTGGCCCTGACAGCCGCCGTCGCCGCATTCGCGGCCGGTGGCGCGTTCACGGCCACAGTCGACGACACGGTCGTCAACACGCTCGGGGCCGAGCTGCAGTCGCTGGACGCGACTGGCGGCGCGGTCATGCTCGAGCTCGCGGGCGAGCCGTCCGCAGTCACGTACACGAAGGCCCGCAGCCTCGGCGCGTCGGAGGCCGACGCCGGCAAGGCGGGCAAGGCCAGCAAGGAGCGGAACGAGCAGGCGCAGGGCGCCGTGCTCGCCGACCTGCAGAGCGCCGGGATCGACGCCACGCCGCTCTACCAGGTGCAGAGCGCCTACAACGGCATCGCCGTCCAGGCGGCACCCGGCACGATCGACGCGCTCGCCTCCCTTCCGGGCGTCGCGGCGGTGCACGTGATCCCGCTCGTCGAGCTGGACAACCACTCGAGCGTGCCGCTGATCGGCACGTTGCAGGCGTGGGGCAGCTTCGGGAAGACCGGGACCGGCATGAGCGTCGCCGTGATCGACACAGGCATCGACTACGTCCATCGCGGCTTCGGCGGGCTCGGGCTCGGCGGCGGATTACACCGTCGCGGCAGCGCGGCCGCGAACCCGCTCGACCGCGACCGAACCCTGCCGGCTTCTCGATCCCGGGCATCTATCCGTCGGCTAGCGTCGTCGGCGGCTTCGACTTCGCCGGTGACGACTACAACGCGAGTGGGACGGCAGCGCAGCATGATCCCGAGGCCCGATCCGAACCCGATGGACTGCAACGGCCATGGCACGCACGTCGCCGGAACCGCGACGGGCACGGGCGTGAACGCGGACGGAACCGCGTACGCGGCCCTACAACGCCGCGTCGACACGGCGAGCATGGGCATCGGCCCGGGCGTCGCGCCCGGCGGCAGGACTGTACGGCCTCCGTGTCTTCGGATGCGCCGGCAGCACGAACCTGACCGCGGCCGCGATCAACTGGGCCACCGACCCGAACCGGGACGGCAACCCGTCCGACCACGTCGACGTGATCAACATGTCGCTCGGCTCCGCCTACGGCACGCCGGACGACCCGAGCGCGGCCGCGAGCAACAACGCGGCGGCTCTCGGGGTGATCGTCGTCACCTCCGCCGGCAACAGCGGCGACTCGTACTACGTCAGCGGCAGCCCCGGCAGCGCGGTCCGTGCGCTCTCGACGGCGTCGTCGCTCGACGCAGCCGAGCGGGCCGACGCGATCATCGTCAACACCCCCGCCGCGATCGCCGGCAAGTACATCGGCTCCAAGTCGCAGAGCTTCAGCTGGACCGGCGCGAACCAGGAGCGGACGGGCAACGTCTACTACCCGGCCACGAACCAGTTCGGCTGCTCGCTCTGGACCGGCGCGGACGCTGGCGAACATCGCCGGCCGGATCGTGCTCGTCGACTGGAAGATCGGCACCGATCCCTTCCCGTGCGGCTCCGCCGTTCGCGCGAACAACGCGACCACTGCCGGTGCGGCCGGGATCATCATGGCCGACTCGACGACGTTCCTCGACACCGCGATCGGCGGCAACGCGACGACGCCGGGCATGTACACGAACGTGATGGTCGGGAACACGCTCAAGAGCCAGCTGACCGCGGGTGTCGTCAATCCGGCCCTCAACGTCACGCTCTCGGGCATCCAGATCGGCGAGTCGATCGACAACGCGCGGATCGACGCGCTCTCGTCGTTCTCGTCGCGCGGCCCGACCGCACGGAGCACGGGGCTGAAGCCGGACATCGCCGCCCCGGGCCAGACGATCTGGTCGCCGGACCGGCTGACGGGCTTCCGCGGCCGTAGCCTCAACGGCACGTCGATGGCGTCGCCGCACATGGCCGGCGTCATGGCGCTCCTGAAGCAGACGCACCCGACCTGGTCGGTCGAGCAGCTGAAGGCCCTCGCCATGAACACGGCCGGCAGCGACATCTTCGGCTCGTTCGGCCAGACGGGCGACAAGTACAACCCGGGCCGCGTCGGCTCCGGCCGCGTGCAGGTGCCGAGCGCGCTCGCGAGCACCTCGATCGCCTACAACGCGGACGGCTCGGGCAGCGTCAGCGTCTCGTTCGGCGACGTCGAGGTGGCGGGCACGTACTCGGCGCAGCGCACGATCCGCGTCGAGAACCACGGCGCATCCGCCGCAGACGTACACGCTGGGCTACGACGCGCGCTCGTCGATCCCGGGCGTCTCGTACTCGTTCCCGGGCGGCAGCTCGCTGTCGGTGCCGGCGGGCGGGTCTGCGACGTTCGTCGTCCAGCTGGACGCGAACGCCGCCGCGATGCAGAACACCCGCGACGCCACCGTTGCCGCCGTCCAGGTCGGCAACCCCCGGCAGTGGCTGAGCGAGGCCTCCGGGCTCGTCACGGTCACGCCGTCGTCCGGGTCGGCGCTCCGCGTGCCGGTCTACGCCGCGGCACGGCCGGCCTCGACCACCAAGGCCGCGCCGAAGTTCCTGAACGTCGGCAAGGGCACGTCCGCGAAGATCAACATCGCAGGCGAGGGCGTCAACACCGGCGCCGAGCCGCTCGGCTACCTCTCGAAGGTGAGCGCGTTCGAGCTCGGGATCACGTCCGGCGAGGCAACGCTCGGCACGGGCGTCTCGGAGCTCGCCCGCGGCGCTGACGTCCAGTACGCCGGTGCTGCCCTGAAGGGCACCACCGTGTACTTCGGCGTCTCCACGCACGGCGACTGGGCGACTCCGGCGACGGACGTGCAGTTCACGGTGCAGGTCGACCGCGACGGCAACGGCACGGTCGACTTCTCGGCGTTCACGACCCGCTTCATGTTCGGGCCGAACGCCGATCCGCAGGACGTGTTCGTCGTCGCAGGCGGCACGCCGGCCGTGGCGCTCGGCGGCTTCACGAACGTGTTCAGCTCGAACGTGAACACGGCGCCGTACAACAACAGCGTCCTCTCGATCCCGGTGCCGGTCGCCTCGCTCGGGCTGGCCGGCCGGGGCGACGTCGTTCAAGTACCGGATCAGCGGCTTCAGCCGCTTCTGGGGCACGATCGACACGACCGACTGGGCGACCTACAACGTCGCGACGCCCGGCTTGACCTTCTCCGACGGTCTTGCCGGCACGACGATGTATCCCGCGCTCGACGGCCAGAAGATCGACGTCGGCTACAACGACGCCGTCTTCACGGCCAACGGGTCGCAGGGCGTCCTGCTGCTGCACCACTTCAACACGAGCGGCCAGCGGGCCGAAGTGGTGGAGATCAAGAAGTAGGGAGAACGTGAACCTGTCCGGGGGAGCTTCGGCTCCCCCGGCCAGGCGCTCCCGGCGGCGGTCGCCGCTTGAAAACGCGAGTGCAGCCCCATACGATCCCCGGGCTTGGGCGGGGCCGTCCAGCTGGGCGGCCGGGAAAATCTAGGGGGAGCAGGGGAGACACACATGAGACGTGTTCCATGGACCGGGCGCGTGGCCGCGCTCGGCGCGGCGGTCGCGTGCGCGCTGCCGCTGACAGCGGGCGGTGCGCCGATTCCGGCCACCACCGTGGACGAGGCGGCGCCGGCAGGCGCAGGGCAGTCGTCCGAGATCTATCTCGTCGAGCTTTCGGGCTCGGCGGACACCTTCCGCAAGGAGGCGAAGGCAGTCGGCCTCAAGTACACGGAGCGGTACGCGTACAAGAGCCTGTTCAAGGGCGTCGCGGTGCGCATCGACGCGAAGTGATGCGGGCAAGCTCGCCGGGATCGGGAGCGTCGCGAACGCGTACCCGGCGCGGGTCTACACGCTCGGTCCGATCCAGACCGCCGATCCGGAGCTCGCGACGGCGATCAAGATGACGGGCGCAGACCTCGCGCAGGCGTCCGGCTACAGCGGCGCCGGCGTCAAGGTCGCGGTGATGGACACCGGCATCGACGTCGACCACCAGGATCTCGGTGGCGACGGCAACGCCGCCGCCCCGCATTCGTTCCCGAATGCGCGGATCGTGGCCGGGCACGACTTCGTCGGCGACGACTACAACGCCGATCCGGAGAGTGCCGCCTACCAGCCGGTCCCGCATCCCGATGCGCTGCCGGACGACTGCAACGGTCACGGTACGCACGTCTCCGGGATCATCGGCGCCAACGGCGCCGGTGCGGCCGCGGCCAAGGGTGTCGCGCCGGGCGTGACGTTCGGTGCCTACCGCGTCTTCGGCTGCGGCGGGTCGGTCACCGACGACGTGATGATCGCGGCCATGGAGGCCGCGCTCGCCGACGGCATGGACATCCTCAACATGTCGATCGGCGACGCGTTCAACAACTGGCCGGGCTCGCCGACGGCCGCCGCGTCCGACGCGCTCGTCGACGCCGGCATGGTCGTCGTCGCGTCGATCGGCAACAGCGGTGGCGACGGCGTCTACTCCGCGGGCGCCCCGGGCGTCGGCGACAAGGTGATCGGCGTCGCGTCCTACGACAACACGCATATCCAGCAGATCATCTTCAAGGTCTCGCCCGACGGGCTCGGGATCCCGTTCGGCGTCGCCGCGGCCTCGCCGCCGGCGCCGACGTCCGGGACGATGCCGCTGGCGAAGACCGGCACGACGACGACGAACGGCGACGGGTGCGAGAACGCGCCCGCACCCGGTTCGATGACGGGCAAGGCGGTGCTCATCCGGCGCGGGAGCGCGGTCCCCGGCGTGACGTGCACCTTCTATCTCAAGGCCATCAACGCGCAGAACGCGGGCGCGGTGGCGGTCATCCTCTACAACAACGTCGCGGGCGCGTTCAGCCCGACCGTCGCCGGCTCTCCGCCGGTCACGATCCCGGTGGTGGCGATCACTGCCGCGGACGGCGCGGTGCTGGACGCCCGGATCGCCGCAGGCCCGACGACGATGACGTGGGGCACTGAGCGGGGGACGTTCCCGAACGCGACCGGCAACCTGATCTCGAGCTTCAGCTCCTACGGGACGGCTGCGACGCTCGAGCTCAAGCCGGACATCGGCGCGCCGGGCGGCCTGATCCGCTCGACCTACCCGCTCGAGAGCGCCGGCTACGCGACGATCAGCGGGACCTCGATGGCCTCGCCGCACGTGGCGGGCGCCGCTGCGCTGCTGATGCAGGCCCGCCCGGGCCTGGCGGCGGCCGATTACCGGCAGGTGTTCCAGAACAGCGCTGATCCCAAGCCGTGGTCCGGGAATCCCGGGTCTCGGCTTCCTCGACGCCGTCCACCGGCAGGGGGCGGGCATGATCGACATCGACGACGCGATCGCGTCGACGACGACGATCTCGCCGGGCAAGATCTCGCTGGGCGAGGGGATGGGCGGCTCCGCGACGCTGACGCTGCGAAACAGTGGCAGCTCTGCGGTGACGTACGCCCTGTCGCACGTGTCGGCCATCTCGACGGCTCTGACGTTCGGGCCGTCCGATTCTGGCTCCCGGACACGACGGCTACCTTCAGCGCTCCGAGCGTGACCGTCCCCGCGGGCGGCTCGGCGACCGTCGGCGTGACGATCGCGGCCGACCCGCTCGAGGACGGCATCCCGACGGGCGGTCTCTACGGTGGGTACCTCGTCCTGACGGCCTCCGGCGCCGACGCAGCGACCTATCGCGTCCCGTACGCCGGGTTCAAGGGCGACTACCAGGCGATCGTGGCGATGCCGACCGGGCCGGTCGTGGCCAAGCGGAACGCCCCGTTCGAGAAGGCGCCGCAGACGTACGTGACGGCGGGCGCGAACGAGATCTGGACGCTCGCGTCGCCGGACGAGATCCCGAACGTGCTGATCCACTTCGACCACCAGGTGCGGTACCTCGAGCTCCAGGTCGTCGACGCGGCGTCCGGGAAGCCGTTGCATCCGGTGTTCTCGAACTACCTCGAGCGGAACTGGGTCGCGCGCAACGCGACCCGGCCCCCGGCCGGCGGGCCGTTCGCGGCGGACGAGAACGTCTTCGCGTTCCCGTGGGACGGGACGCGGATGCACGACAACGGCAAGGGCACGGCGGATCACCGCAAGCTCGTGCCGGACGGGCAGTACAAGATCGTGGCCCGCGCGCTGAAGGCGCTCGGCGACCCGGCCAACCCGGCCGACTGGGAGGTCAAGACCTCCGCGACGATCACGATCGACCGGCCCTAGCGGGCACGGGAGAACGGGAAGGAGGCGGAGGCCGGCGCGAGCCGGCCTCCGCTGTTTACGCGCTCGCGGTCGGACTCAAAGGACGTTTGCAAAGAGCAGTTGCAACTAAAGCGGAGACGCCCTAGGCTTCCCCGAGGCCGTCCGCCCGGGCGGCGAGGAGAACAGGGGGAGACGACATGGGATTCCGCTCGTGGAGCGCGGCCGCCGCGCTGACACTGCTCGGGACACTGCTGTTCGCGGTGTCCTCGGCGGGAGCGGCCTCGGAGGCCGCCACCAAGACGTACATCGTGACGATGCTGCAGGAGCCGGCGATCGCCTACGACGGCGGCGTTGCCGGCCTGCCGGCGACGAAGCCGGCCAAGGGCAAGAAGCTCGACCGCACGGCCGCGGACGTCGAGCGGTACGTCGGGCACCTGAAGCGCTCGCACGACGCCGCGCTCGCCGAGGTCGGCGGCGCGGAAAAGCTCTACGACTACGTCTACGCGCTCAACGGCGTCGCCGCGAAGCTCACCACCGCGCAGGCGGAAGGCGCTCGCGAAGCTGCCGGACGTCCTCTCGGTGACGCCAGACCAGCTCTACTCGGTCGACACCTCGTCGACGCCGGAGTTCCTCGGCCTCACGGGCGACGACGGCATCTGGGCGAAGCTGCGCGGCCCAGAGGGTTACGGCGCCAAGGGCGGCGCGGGCGAGGGGATCATCATCGGCGTGATCGACTCGGGCGTCTGGCCCGAGAACCTGAGCTACACCGACCGGAAGCTCCAGGACGGCAAGCTCGGCAAGGTCACCTACGGGGCGTTGACCATGGGCCCGCCGCCGGCCGAGTGGCGCGGCACGTGCCAGGCAGGCGAGCAGTTCACGGCGAGTCTCTGCAACAACAAGCTGATCGGCGCGCGCTACTTCAACGCCGGGCTGGGGCGGCGACGCGGCGCTCGAGGCGTTGCGGCCGTGGGAGTTCATGTCGCCGCGCGACTTCCACGGGCACGGCGACCACACGATGTCGACCGCCGGCGGCAACTACGGCGTGCCCGCGACGGGTGCCGCCGCGACCTTCGGGAAGATCAGCGGCATCGCGCCGCGGGCGCGGGTCGCGATGTACAAGGCGCTCTACTCGCTTCAGGACGCCTCGACCGCGAACGGCTGGGGCGTCGACTTCGCGGCCGCCGCGGACGCGGCCGTCGCCGACGGTGTCGACGTGATCAACTTCTCCGTCGGCGGGACGACCAACAACTTCCTCGATCCCGTGCAGCTCGCATTCCTGAACGCCGCCGACGCGGGCGTCTACGTCTCGACCTCGGCCGGCAACAGCGGTCCGGGCGCGAACACGGTCGCGCACCCGAGCCCGTGGCTCTCGACCGCCGCCGCGATGACGCACGATCGCGTCGGCGTCGGCTCGGTCACCATCGCCGGCACGAACTACTCCGGCGCCTCGGCCGGCACGGGCTCGGCCGCCGGGAGCCTGATCACGTTCGGGGCCGCGGGCTCGCCGCAGCGGCTCTGCCAGCTCGGCACGCTGAACGCCGCCGCGGCCGGAAAGATCGTCTTCTGCGAGCGCGGGGTCAACGCCCGCGTCGAGAAGAGCTTCGAGGTGCAGCGCGTGGGCGGCATCGGCATGGTGCTCGTCAACCCGCCGGCCGGCGGCTCGCTCAACGCCGACCTGCACTTCGTTCCGTCCGTGCACCTGCAGGGCGACCGCTACGCCACGATCGAGGCCGCGGCGCTCGCCGGCCAGGCTGCATCGGTCTCGGGTCAGGTGCTCTACGACCAGCCGGCCCCGTTCATGGCGGCGTTCTCGTCGCGCGGGCCGATCACCGCCGGCGACGGCGACCTGCTCAAGCCCGATCTCGGCGCCCCCGGCGTCGACGTGCTCGCGGCAGTCGCCCCTCCGGGCAACCGCGGCCGCGACTACGACCTCTACAGCGGGACGTCGATGGCCTCGCCGCACATCGCGGGCCTCGCCGCGCTGTTCAAGCAGCTGCATCCGGACTGGTCGCCGATGGCGATCAAGTCGGCGCTGATGACGACGGGCTACGACGTCCTCGACTCCTTCACCGGCACGGCCGCGTCGGACGCGTCCGCGCTGAAGGCGTTCGCGCAGGGGGCCGGGCACGTCGACCCGCCGAAGGCGGTCGATCCAGGACTCGTCTACGACAGCGACATCCTCGACTGGTTCGCGTTCCTGTGCGGAGCGACGACCGGCGTCGGGGCGAGCACCTGCAACGCGCTTGCCGGGCTCGGCTACTCGTTCGATCGCAGCGACATGAACCTCGCCTCGATCGCGATCGGCGACCTGGCCGGGACGCAGACCGTGACCCGGCGGGTGACGAACGTGAGCCGCAAGGCGAGCACGTACCGCTGGTCGGCGTCGATCTCCGGGATCGACGTCGCGGTCTCGCCCTCGACGCTGACGCTGGCTCCCGGCCAGACGGCCGAGTACGAGGTGACGTTCACGCGGACGACGGCCGATCTGAACCGCTACACCGCCGGCCACCTGACCTGGACGGACGGGACGCACGTCGTGCGCAGCCCGCTCGTGATCCGGCCGGTGCCGATGGCGGCGCCGATCAACGTGATCTCGAACGGCTCGCCCGTCAGCTGGCAGGTCAAGACCGGCTACGTCGGCACGCTGACGGCGAGCGTCGGCGGCCTCGTCCCGGCCGCCCAGGCGGCGTGGTCGCTGCCGCAGGACCCGAATCAGACGTTCGCCGTCGCCGATCCGGCCGGGACGTTCAAGTTCGACGTCTCGGTGCCCGCCGGCTCCACCTTCCGGACCGGGATCTACGAGGACGCGATCACGCCTGCGGGCACCGATCTCGACCTCTACGTCTACCGGGACGGCGCGCAGGTGGCCTCGAGCTCGGACGGCGACTCGAACGAAGAGGTGACGCTCACGAACAACGGGACGACCGGGACGTACAGCGTCTACGTGCACGCCTTCTTCACGAACGGGCCGACGGCGACGGGGCAGCTGTTCAGTTGGGTCGTCGGCTCCGTCGACGCTGGCAACACGACCATCTCGGGCGTCGGCCCGGCGACGGTCGGGACGCAGACGCACACGGCGACGTTCTCGGGCCTCGCGCCTGCGACGCGCTACCTCGGCCGGGTCGACTACTCGGACGGGACGGCCCGGATCGCGCGGACGCTGCTCACCGTGCGTACGCCGTAGCGGCACAACACCCCTGAGACGCCGGGGGAGGGCGGTTCGGCCGCTCTCCCCCGGCAAAGTCTGGCCTTGCGGGGCTCGGGGATCCCGTCTACGATCCGCCTCGCTTGGGGAAGTGTGAGCCGTCCAAACGGGCGGCTTTCTACTCGAATCAGGGGAGAGACATACATATGCGATTCCGATCGTGGGGCGCGCTCGGCGCGTTCGCGGTACTTGCGGCCTTGCTCGTCGCCTTGCCGGCGGCAGGTGCGCCGGCGAAGCTCTCGGTGGGCTGGACCATACGACCGGCACGGCCGGCAAGGCCACGCAGCCGGCGGCGAACTACATCGTGCGGCTGCCGAAGCGCCCGTCGTCGCCTATGACGGCGGCGTCGCGGGCTACAAGGCGACGAAGCCCTCGAAGCAAGGGTGCGAAGATCGATCCGAACGACCCCGACGTCGTCAAGTACGCGGGGTATCTGGATTCGCGCGCACGACGCCGTCCTGGGCAAGGTCGGCGGCGCGAAGAAGCTCTACGACTACCGGTACAGCCTCAACGGCTTCGCGGCCGAGCTGAGCCGCAGGCAGGTGAAGGGCCTCGAGAAGGTCGAGGGCGTCGTCGCGGTCGAGAAGGACGCGATCGGGAACATCCAGACGTCGTCGACCCCGACCTTCCTCGGGCCTCGACCAGCCGGGCGGGCTCTGGAGCCAGCTCGGCGGTGTCGGCAAGTCGGGCGAGGACGTGATCATCGGCGTCGTCGACACCGGCATCAGCGCCGAGCACCCGAGCTTCAGCGACCGCGTCGGCGTCGGACGCGAACGGCCAGGACGGGCAAGCTCGGCTACCAGCAGATCCCGGGCTGGCACGGCAAGTGCATGCCCGGGCGAGGGCTTCAACGCCTCGGACTGCAACCAGAAGCTGATCGGCGCGCAGTACTTCTACGCCGGCTTCGGCATCGAGGACATCGCCGAGCGCGACTTCCTCTCGCCGCGCGACTACAACGGCCACGGCAGCCACACGGCGTCGACGGCCGGCGGCAACAACGGCATCCAGGCCACCGGCGACGCGCCGGCCTTCGGCAAGATCAGCGGCATGGCGCCGCGGGCCCGCATCGCGGCGTACAAGGTCTGCTGGGAGGACTCCGGCGACGGCGGCTGCGCCAACTCCGACAGCGTCGCCGCGATCGACCAGGCCGTCGCGGACGGTGTCGACGTGATCAACTTCTCGATCAGCGGCACGCGGACGAACTACCTCGACGCGGTCGAGGTCGCGTTCCTGTTCGCCGCCGACGCGGGCGTCTTCGTCGCCGACGTCGGCCGGCAACGAGGGGCCGGCGACTTCACGGTCGCCCACCCGAGCCCGTGGCTGTCACGGTCGCGGCCGAGCACGCACAACCGCACCGGCCTCGGCACGGTGACGCTGGGAACGGCGTCGCGCACGACGGGCCGCACGGTCGCTGCGAATGCGGTCACCGGCCCGGCGATCCTCGCCTCGGCCGCCGGTCTCGCCGGCGCGAACGCCGACGAGGTGCGCCTCTGCTTCCTCGGCGCGCTCGACCCGGCGAAGGTCGCCGGCAAGATCGTCGTTCTGCGACCGCGGCGTCAACGCCCGGATCGACAAGAGCCTCGAGGTCAAGCAGCGGGCGGCCTCGGGATGATCATGGCGAACACGAGCGCGAACTCGGTCAACGCCGACCTGCACTTCGTCCCGTCGATCCACGTGCGACCACACGATCGGGCGACGATCCGGACGTACCTGGGTGCGAACCCGAACGCGACCGGTGACGATCTCGAAGGGCACGGTCGTCGTTCAACCAGCCGGCGCCGTTCGATCGCGGCCTTCTCGTCCCGCGGTCCCAGCCTCGCCGGCATCGGCGGCGAGGACATCATGAAGCCCGACTTCATGGCTCCGGGCGAGGACATCCTCGCCGCGGTCGCGCCCGAGGGGAACCACGGCCGGACGTAGGACATGATCAGCGGCACGTCGATGTCGAGCCCGCACGTGGCCGGCTTCGGCGCCCTGCTGACGCAGGCCCACCCGGACTGGTCGCCCGCAGCGATGCGGTCGGCGCTCGCGACGACGGCCGACTGCCGGCCGGCGGCGAACGTTCTTCAACGTCGGCTCCGGCCAGGTCAACCCGAACAAGGCGCTCGATCCGGGCCTCGTCTACGACGCAGGGACGCTGGACTACTTCTCGTTCCTGCAAGGGCCAGCTCTGCAACTGCCTGCCGCCGAGCTACCTGCCGATCGACGCGAGCGACCTGAACCAGCCGTCGATCGCGATCGGCGGACTCGCCGGCTCGCAGACGGTGACGCGGAAGGTGACGAACGTCGGCCGCACGGCTGCGACCTACACCGTCGCCGTCACGTCGCCGGCCGGGTTCACGACGGCGCCGTCAGCCCGACGTCGCTGACGCTCGCCCCGGTCAGATCGAGGACATACACGGTCACGTTCACCCGGACGACCGCCGCCTTCGGCGTGCGGGCTGGGTGGACAGCTGGTCTGGTCGGACGGGGCGCACAGCGTCCGCAGCCCGATCATCGTGATCGGCGACCGCCCTCGGCGGCCCGACCCAGATCAACCAGACCGGCATGAGCGGATCGACGAGCTGGAACGTCAAGACCGGTTTCGCCGGGCGCTCTCACGCTCGCCGAGCGCGGGCTGATCCCGGCGGTCACCACCGCCGGCACCGTGGCCGAGGACCCGACGAACAACTTCGTCGTCGGCGGCCCCGGGATCACGGTTCACGAGGTGACGATCCCGGCCGGCACGAGGCATCGCCCGGTTCTCGCTGTTCGACGACGATCACGACGGCGCGGACGACCTCGACCTGTACGTCCACAACGCGGGCGGCACGCTCGTCGGCGCGAGCGGCGGCGGCACGTCCGCCGAGGAGGTCAGCCTGACCAACCCGGCGGCCGGCACGTACAGGGTGTCGGTGCACGGTTGGCAGACGGACGGTCCGGACGCCAACTACACCCTGTTCCACTGGCTGCTCGGCAGCACGAGCGCGGGCAACATGGACGCGACCGGCCCCGCCACGGTGACGATCGGTGGCACCGCCACGATCAACCTGACGTGGACCGGCCTGACCGCGGGTACGAAGTACCTCGGCCAGGTGGGCTATGTCGCGGACGGGGTGGAGCAGACGAGCACGGTCATCCGGATCGACGGCTGATCGACGCTTGACCTGAAGCACGGAGGGGCCCCCGGCAACGGGGGCCTCTCGCGTTCTCGAGAGTTTTCTGCGGGAGCGAAGCGCGTGTGGGATCTGCTCGGCAGGTCCCACACTTGCGCCACCAGTAGAGTGCGCCGGTGCCCAGCCGCCGACGTCGGCAGGTCGAGCTCGAGCGCGTCCTCGGAACGCCCGCGCTCTTCGCTACCGCCTACGGCAACGTCGGCTCCTCGATCTACTACGCGCTCGGCCTCACGGCCGTCTACGCGCTCGGGCTGACGCCGCTCGTCTTCGTCGCGGCCGGGGTCATCTTCGCCGCGACCGCGGCCACGTACGCCGAGGGAACGGTGCGCTTCCCCGAGGCCGGCGGCTCCTCCAGCTTCGCCCGCCACGCGTTCAACGAGCTCGTCTCGTTCGGCGCCGGCTGGGCTCAGATGCTCGTCTACGTCGTCACGATCGCGACGTCGGCGTTCTTCGTCCCGCACTACCTCTCGATCTTCTGGGAGCCGCTGCGCGAGAACCCATGGGACGTCGTGGGCGGGATCGTCGTGATCGTCGCACTCGTCGTGCTCAACATCGTCGGCATCCAGGAGGCTGCGCGGCTGTCGATCACGCTCGCCGTGATCGACTTCGCGACGCAGGTCCTGCTCGTCGCGCTCGGCTTCGTGCTCGTCTTCAGCCCCGAGATCCTCGTCGACAACGTGCACCTCGGCGTCGCCCCGACGTGGTCCGATCTCGCGATCGCGGTCCCGGTCGCGATGCTCGCATACACCGGAGTGGAGACCGTCTCGAACCTGGCCGAGGAGGTCCGCGATCCGGTCAAGAACGTCCCGAACGCCTACAAGCTCGTCGCGCTCGCCGTCTTCGCGATCTACTTCACGCTCCCGCTCGTGGCGCTCTCGGCCCTGCCCGTGGTCGAGATCGGCGGTGAGCTGACGACGCTGCTCGCGCTGCCGCCGGAGGAGGGCGGCTACGCGAACGACCCGATCCTCGGCGTCGTCCAGAACCTCGGGCTCGAGGGCGCCCTGCTCGAAGCGCTCGAGATCTACGTGGGCGTCCTCGCCGCGACGATCCTCTTCATCGCCACGAACGCGGGCGTGATCGGCGCCTCGCGGATCACGTACGCGATGGCGACCTACCGGCAGATCCCGGAGGTCTTCCGCCGGCTGCACCCACGCTTCAAGACGCCGTGGCTCTCGATCGTCCTCTTCGCGGGGGTCGCGCCGATCGCGGTGATCCTGCCGGGCGACGTCAACTTCGTCGGCACGCTCTACGCGTTCGGGGCGACGCTCTCGTTCACGATCGCGCACGCCTCGCTCGTCCGGCTGCGCCTGAGCGCGCCGAAGGAGGAGCTGCTGTACCGCGCACGTCCCAACCTCCGCGTCGGCAGCGTCGACTGGCCGCTCTTCGCGCTCTTCGGCGGGCTCGCGACCGGCGTCTCCTTCGCGGTCATCGTCGTCCAGAACCCGGCCACGCGCTGGGCCGGCCTCGGCTGGATCGCGGTCGGGCTGCTCTTCTACGTCGCCTACCGGCGCCGTTTCGTCCACGCGCCGCTGACGGAGACGGTCAAGGCGCCGCCGGCGTACGGGCCGGCGCTGGCGCTCGAGTACCGGCGCCTGCTCGTGCCGGTCCTGCCCGGGCGTGCGTCCGACGAGGCGCTCGACATCGCCGCCGGGCTCGCGGCCGAGCGCGGCGCGCAGATCACGGCCGTCTACGTGGTCGAGGTGCCGCTCGACCTGCCGCTCTCGGCGGACCTGCCCGCCGAGGAGGAGCTCGCGAACCGCGAGCTCGACGAGGCGCGGGCGATCGGCGAGTCGTACGGGGTCGCGGTCATCCCGCGGCTCGTGCGGGCGCGCAGCGCCGGCGCGGCGATCGTCCGCGAGGCGGAGCGGCGCGCGACCGAGATCGTCGTCATCGGCGCGCCGCGCAAGGACCTCACCCGCGGCAAGCGCGCGATCTTCGGCCGCACGGTCGACTTCGTGCTCAAGAACGCGAGCTGCCGCGTGCTCGTGACGGCGCTGAAGGAGGAGCTCGCGTGAGCTTCTACCGCGGCGCCGTCGCCGTGCTCGCGCTCCTCTTCGTCGGGATCGGCGTCGCCCTGCTCGCGGTCACGGCGTCGCACGGGGGCGGCGTCCTCGGCTTCCTCCTCGGCGGGATGTTCATCGCGCTCGGCGTCGGGCGGCTGACCCTGCTCAGGCGAGGCGGTCGCTAGTGGCCCGCAAGCTGAGCGGCTTCCAGCGCGTCCTCGACGCGCCCGCGCTCTTCTCGGTCGCCTACGGCGAGATCGCGTCGTCGCTCTACTTCGCGCTCGGGATCGTCGCCGCGTACGCCCTCGGGTTCACGCCGCTCGTGCTGCTCGGGGCGGGCATCTTCTTCCTGATCGTCTCGCTCTCGTACGCCGAGGCGACCGCGGCGCTCCCGGAGACGGGCGGGGCGGCGACCTTCGTCCGCCGCGCCTACAACGACGTGCTCGGCTTCCTCACCGGCTGGGCGCTCTTCCTCGACTACCTGATCGTGATCGCGCTCTCGAGCCTCTTCATGCCGCACTACCTCGGGAGCGCGCTCGGGATCGAGGAGCTGCGGGAGTCGCCCTGGGACATCGTCGTCGCGGTGACCGTCATCCTCGCGATCACGGCCGTCCGCCTCGCGCGCCGGTCGCAGCTCCACACCGCCGGGCTCGTCGTCGCGGGACTCGACCTGGCCACGCAGCTCCTGCTCGTGATCCTCGGGGCGGCCCTGCTCGTCTCGCCGGACGCGCTCACGCAGGGGACCGACCTCGGTGTCTCGCCGACCTGGGACGAACTCGCCTTCGCGCTTCCCCTCGCGATGCTGGCGTACACGGGGCTCGAGACGGTCGCGAATCTCGCGGAGGAGACACGCGAGCCGGGCCGCACGCTTCCGCGCAGCCTCTTCTCCGCGATCGGCCTCGTCGTGCTCCTGACCGCCGCCGTCGCGGCCGTCGGCATCTCGGCCTTTCCCGTCGAGAACGGCACCACCGCCCTGGGCGACGAGTGGCTGAAGGCGCCGCTCGCCGGCATCGTGGACGCGCTCGGCGCGCACGTCCCTGACCTCGTGGCCGACGCGCTGCTCGTCTACGTCGGGCTGACCGGTGCCCTCGTGCTGCTCGCCGCCGCGACGACGTCGATCTCGGGCTTCACCCGGCTCGCCCACTCGCTCGGCGGGCACCGGCAGCTGCCGCCGAGCTTCGGACGGCTGAACCGCCGGACGCTCGTCTCGCCGCAGGCGATCGTCGCTGCGGCCGCGATCTCGATCGGTCTCGTCATCGGCACCGGCCTGATCGGCGACGACGTCGAGTTCCTGGCCAGCCTCTACTCCTTCGGCGTCCTGCTGGCCTTCGCCGCGGCACAGCTGGCGGTGATCCGGCTGCGCCTGACCGAGCCCGACCTGCCGCGGCCGTTCCGGGCGCCGCTGGTCGCGCCGATGCTCGGCGCGCCGCTCGCGATCGCGATCTGGCTCGTCGCGATGGTGACCCATCCGGCGGCGCGCTACGCAGGGCCGATCTGGCTGGCGATCGGGCTCGTCCTCTACCTGAGCGTCCGGCGGCGGGCGCACCTCGGGCTGCTGGACGAGGCGGAGACGGTCTCGGAGCTGCCCGCGGGCGCCGAGTTCGGGCGTGTGCTCGTGCCGATGAAGCTGGGGCCGATCGGCGAGGAGATGGTGGCGACGGCCGTTGCGCTGGGGAAGGAGCGGGGCGCCCTCGTGGACGCGCTCTTCGTGATCGTCGTCCCGCTCGACCAGGAGCTCGACGCGCAGCTCTTCGAGCTCGAGGAGCAGGCAGCCGCCTCGCTCGCCGAGGCGGTCCTCCTCGGCGAGGAGCACGGCGTCCGGGTCGAGCCGGTGACGGTTCGTGCGCGCTCGCTCGGCCGGGCGATCGTCGACCAGGCGGTCGAGCGGGGCTCCGACCTGATCGTCGTCGGCTCGTCGCCGCGCTGGCGACGGCAGTCCGCGTTCTTCTCGCCGACCGTCGACTTCGTGCTCCGGAGCGCTCCGTGCGAGGTGCTCGTCGTCGCGTTCCCGCAAGGGGTGCTCGAGGACGTACCCTGAACCCATGAAGCTCGTCGTGATCGGCTGCGGCAGGGTCGGCTCGGCCGTCGCGCGCGACCTGGCCGAGGATGGCTGGGACGTGACGGCGGTCGACGAGCAGGAGGAGGCGCTCGCGCGGCTCGGCTCCCGCTGGGCCGGCGGCTTCATCGTCGGCCACGGGATGGACGCCGAGATTCTCCGCCGCGCGGGCGTGCCCGACGCCGATGCGGTCGTCGTCGCGACGAGCGGCGACAACACGAACCTCGTCATCGGCCAGGTGGTCGAGAAGCGCTGGGCCGTCCCCTGCGTCGTCGTCCGCGTCCTCGATCCCGCCCGCGCGGACTTCTACTCGGCGCGCGGGATGCGGACGATCTGCCCGACGCAGACGGCGATCTCGGCGCTGAGCGCCGCGGTGCGCAAGGAGTCGAAGCAGGCCGAGGAGGCGCAGGTCTGATGTACGCGATCGTCGCGGGCGGCGGCAAGGTCGGCTCGAACGTCGCCCGCTCGCTGCTCGGGATGGGGCACGAGGTGACGCTGATCGAGCAGCGCCCGTACCGCTTCGACCAGCTCCAGGACGAGTTCGAGCACCAGGTGCTGCTCGGCGACGCGACCGAGCTGCACGTGCTCGAGCGCGCCGGGATCGCGCGCCCGCCCGAGCTCGTGCTCGGCGTCACGGGCGACGACGAGGACAACCTGATCATCTGCCAGATCGCGGTCGACGGCTACCGCGTGCCGAAGGTGATCGCACGCGTCAATGACCCCCGCAACCAGGAGCACTTCGACCTGCTCGGGATCAACCAGACCGTGTGCGCGACCTCGAACGTGCTCGGCCTCGTCGAGCACGAGGTCCCCGAGCACGGGATCGTGCACCTGCTCGAGCTGCGGAAGGAGAACCTCGAGATCGTCGAGCTCCAGATCGAGCGCGACTCGCCTGCCGCCGGCAAGCGGGTCGCGGGCCTGCGCCTGCCGGACGGCACGAGGCTGATCTCGGTGATGCGGCAGGGCCGCTCCGAGCTGGCCGAGGACTCGACGGTGATCCGGCCCGGCGACCAGGTGCTGGCCGTGCTCGAGCCCGGCAAGGAGGACGAGCTCCGCCGGGTGCTGCTGAAGACCTAGGCGTTCCGCCAGTAGTGGCGCGACAGCAGGACCACGATCGGGATGATCTCGAGGCGGCCGAGCCACATCAGCCCGATCATCACGAGCGTCGAGAAGTCGCTGAAGGGCTCGAACGAGCCGAGCGGCCCTCCGATCCCGAAGGCAGGGCCGACGTTCGAGAGCATGCTCGCAGACACGGAGACGGCGTCGATCGTGGAGAGGTCGAGCCCCGTGCGGGCCGCGTCCACCGCCAGCACGAGAGCGCCGAGGATGAAGATGCCGACGTAGAGGAGGATGAACGAGGAGACAGCGCGCAACGTGCGCTCATCCACAACGGCGCGGTTCAGGCGCACCGGCAGCACGATCTCCGGGTGGAGCGTCTGGTCGATCTCGCGTCGGAGGATCTTCCCGAGGAGCACGTGGCGAACGACTTTCACCGACCCGGAGGTCGAGCCGGCGGAGCCGCCGATGAACATCAGGCCGACGATCGTCATCAGCGCGAGCGCGGGCCAGGTGTTGTAGTCCGCAACAGAGAAGCCCGTCGTCGTCATCGTCGAGACGGCCGTGAACGTCGCCGCGCGCAGGGCCTCCGTCCCCGGAAGCACGTCCTCCGTCCACACCTCGGCGATGAGCACCGCGGCGCCGAGGACGAGCAGCGCGAGGTAGAGCCGGAACTCCTCGTCCCGGGCCGCGACCCGGGGCTGGCGCCGGACGAGCGCCCGGTACATGAGAGCGAAGTTGATCCCGCCGAGCACCATGAAGAGGATCACGACCCACTGCGTCGCGGGCGCGAACGCCTCC
Source organism: uncultured Gaiellaceae bacterium (assembly GCA_963730405.1). Taxonomy (GTDB): domain Bacteria; phylum Actinomycetota; class Thermoleophilia; order Gaiellales; family Gaiellaceae; genus Gaiellasilicea. The sequence goes on from CAVSRW010000019.1 coordinate 40,627, forward strand.
ATGGAGTTCGACTTGGTCGAGAAGCCGGCGGTCGGAATGGTGGTGAACGCATGCGCGATCGCTTGGAAGGGGGTCATCTCTTCGTCGACGCCCGAGAGACCCAGGCCGAGCAGGATCACGAAGAGGAGGGCGGTGAGGGCGACATAGAGGATCCACACGCGGCGGGCGGTGTCCCTGATCCGCGTGCTCAGTGACTCGATCTCGGGCCCCGGCATCTCGTGCTCGAGCAGCTGCCGGCCGCCGACGCGAAGCCGGGGCAGCACGGCGAGTGCGAGCACGATGATCCCGATCCCGCCGAGCCACTGCGTGAACTGGCGCCACATCGCGAGGCCCCGCGGGAGCTCCTCGACGTTCGTGACGATGCTGCCGCCGGTCGTGCTGAACCCGGACATCCCCTCGAAGTAGGAGTCGACCAACCCGTTGAGCTGAGGGTTGCCGGAGAACGCGTACGGCATGGCCGCGAGCGCCGCCGCGACGAGCCACGTGAGCGCGACCACGAGGAAGCCCTCTCGGATCCCGAGCCGGTGGTCGCCGCGCGTTAGGAGCATCACACCGCCCCCGAGCCCGCCCGCGATGACGCCCGCGGCGAGGAAGGGCCACGGCGACTCGCCATAGCCGAGCGCGACGCCGGCCGGCACGAGGGTCGCGAGGCTGAGGTAGGCGATCAGCGTCCCGACGACGTGCAGCACGCCGACGACGTCGACGGCGAGGAGCGGAGCCGCCGGCGCAGCCGGCCTCGGTCGGCCGGGATCACAGCGCTTTCTCGACCTCGGCCACGCGCTGGGACTCCGTGAACACGATCACCCGGTCGCCGGGGCGCAGCACCTCGTCGCCTCGCGGGAAGACCGCCTTCCCGTCGCGGACGATCGCCCCGATGAGCGGCGCCGCGAATCGGCATGTCCTTGAACCGGAGCCCGACATACTCGCTATCCCGTTGCGTCGGTCAGGTCGAGCACCTCGAAGCGGTCGCCCTCCAGCATCACGACCTGCTGCGTGCGGGGGTCATGCGCGAAGCGGACGATCTCCTCGGCCGTGATCTGACGCGGGTTGACGGTGACGTCGACACCCGCGTGCTCGAACACTTCCTGCGAGGGCGCGTCGTGGACGATCGCCACGGTGAAGCGGACGCCGTGCACCTTCGCGAGCGTCGCCGCGAAGTGGTTCTTCAGGTCGTCGCGCATGGCGAAGATCGCGACCTGGGCGTCGGCAATTCGCTCGCGCTCGAGGAAGTCCGGGTCGAAGCCGGTCGCGTTGTAGACCCGCGCGTTCGGAAGCTCGGCGGCGACGTACGCGCGCGCGCTCGCGCGAGGCTTCGATCAGGCGGACGCCGATGCCCTGCTCGAGCAGCAGCCGCGCGACTGCCGTCCCGGCTCGGCCGGAGCCGAAGATGACAACGTCGCGAACCTTGCCCGTTCCCGGCGAGATCAGCTTTCCCCAGGCCTGAGCCGCCTGTGGCGAGCCGATCACGACGATCCGGTCGCCGGGCTGGAGCGGCTCGCTCGCCGCGCGGGATCACGACCGCATCGCCCCGGATGATCGCGGCGACGCGGGAGTCGGGCGGCGTGCGCGCCTCCCGCAGCGGCACGCCGATGATGCGAGCGGATCGCGCTCCCGAGACGTCGAACTCGACCATCTGCACCTGGCCGTCGGCGAAGACGTCGGTCTGGCGCGCCGCGGCACGCCGATCGTGCGCAGGACGGCGTACGCGGTCTCGATCTCGGAGGAGACGATGAAGTCGACGTCGAGCTGGCCCTCGCGCCAGACCTCGAGGTACTCCGGGTTCGTCGTCCGGACGACCGTGGTCGTCCGGCGAGAGCAGGCCTTCGAGATCATCGCCGAGACGATGTTCGACTCGTCGCGCGAGGTGCACGCGATCAGCAGGTCCGCTTCGGTGATCCCGGCCGCCGAGAGCACGCGTCGGCTGGCGCCGTTGCCCTCGAACGTGTGCACGTCGTAGCGCTGCGAGATCGCGGCGAGGCGCTCCTCGTCGACGTCGATCACGGTCAGCTCGTGCTCGTCGTGGAGCGCCTGCACGATCGTCGCGCCGACCTGCCCGGCGCCGATGACGAAGATCTTCACGCGGGTGAGGTTACTGCTCCGGGCCGCAGGCGTTGTGGCTATCGTTGCCCGCCGATGAGGTCGCTGCTCGCACTCGCCTGCATCGCGGCGCTCGGCGCCGCCTGTGCCGCGGGGGCCGCCCCGCAGGAACAGGAGCAGACGCAGTTCAGGCCCCGCGCCGTCGCGAGCGGGTTCTCGCAGCCGGTCTTCGTCACCGCCGTGAAGGGCGAGCCCGGACGCCTCTACGTGCTCGAGCAGGGCGGCACGATCCAGGTGCTCCAGAACGGCAGGCGGCGCTCGACGCCGCTGCTCGACATCAGGCGACTCGTCACATCCGGCGGCGAGCAGGGCCTGCTCGGGCTCGCCTTCCATCCTTCGTATCCGAGCGTGCGCAAGCTCTACGTCCAGTACACCGCGCGCGACGGGTCGACGAAGCTCGTCGAGTACCGGACGAACGGGACGACCGCCTCGGCCCCGCGGCAGCTCTTCTCGAGCAGTGACCCGTACGGCAACCACAACGGCGGCATGCTCGCGTTCGGCCCGAACGGCCGCCTCTACTTCACGATGGGAGACGGCGGCGCGGGCGGGGATCCCGAGAACCGGTCCCAGAACATGCGCTCGCTGTTCGGGAAGCTGCTCTCGATGAACGTCGCCACGAAGGGTCTCAAGATCGAGGCGCTCGGCCTCCGGAACGCCTGGCGCTTCTCGTTCGACCGCGCCAACGGCGACCTCTACCTCGGGGACGTCGGCCAGGGTGAGATCGAGGAGATCTCGTACTCGCCCGCCGGCAGCTCCGGGCTCGAGAACTACGGCTGGGACGTCTACGAGGGCCGTTCGCGCTTCGAGAACAAGGCGCTCGGCCCGGGCAAGCTCGTTCAGCCCGTCGCCCAGTACACCCACGACGACGGCTGCTCCGTCACGGGCGGCTACGTCTACCGCGGCTCGAACGCGGCGCTGCGCGGCCGCTACATCTACGGCGACTACTGCAGCGGGATCATCTGGAGCTTCAAGCTCTCGGACGGCAAGGCGACTGGGCTCCGCCGCGAGCGCTTCAAGGTCGCGAGCGTCAGCTCGTTCGGCCAGGATCTCGCCGGCGAGCTCTACGCCGTCTCGCACAGCGGCACGATCTACCGACTGACGCCCTGAGCACAGCTACTTCGCGCGCCTGACGCGCGGGCTCTGGCCGAGCGCGGCGTAGGCGAGCGCGTTCAGCGACTCGTTCAGGTTCCGTAGCTCGCGCGCCATCAGCTGGAACCCCTCCGCGTTCTCCGCGTGCCGGTTGAGGCGGGCGAGCTCGTCGCCGATCCGGTCGAGGCGCTCGAGCACCGCCTCGAACTGCCGGTCGGGCATCTCCTTCGCGTCCATGCCGGGAATCTAGCGGCCGTACCGCCGCCAGAGGAGCACGCCCACCGCCACGCCGACCGAGTCGATCAGGACGTCGAGCGGCGAGCCGACGCGGCCGGGGACGAAGTGCTGGTGCAGCTCGTCCGAGACCGCGTAGGCGACTCCGGCCGCCAGCGCCGCCCGTTCGTCGCGGAGCGCGCGCAGGAGCAGGGCGCCGAGCACGGCGAACTCGCACGCGTGCGCGATCTTCCGCAGGACGAGATCCCACGTTCCGAGACCGGTTCCGAGGTCGGGCACGGATGAGAACGCGAAGATGACGGTGGCCCAGAGGACGACCGGCGCCCACAGGCGCAGCGCGGCGGAGATCGGCATCCGGCCATGGTAGGCTCCCGCCCCACACACACGGAGCACGGTGAGGGAACCCGGTGCAAGTCCGGGACGGTCCCGCCGCTGTGAGGGGAGACGCCCGACGCGGAAACGCCACTGGCCGAGAGGCCGGGAAGGCCGCGAAGGGGGAGCCCCGAGTCAGAAGACCTGCCGCGCTCCCCGACTCGAACCCCTCGCGGAAGGAGGATTCGTGCTTCGTAGACTCATCGCGCTTTCGATCGTGCTCCTGGTGGCACTGGCGCCGGCTGCGCTCGCCGCCAACGTCAAGATCCGCGTCGAAGGCAAGACGACGACCATCTTCGGCGCCGCGCAGCCGAGCCTGACCGCCGACAATGCCCTCCAGGCGCTCGACGTGGCCAGTACCGCCGGCGAGTTCTACTACGGGATGACGACGTCGAGCTTCGGCGACTACGTCAGCCAGATCGGCAAGTACCCGGCCGCCGGCACGTCGGGCTGGGCGTTCAAGGTCAACGGCGTCTCGCCCCCGGTCGGGGCCGACAAGGTGACGCTGAAGGACGGCGACGTCGTCCTCTGGTACTTCGCCACCTTCGGCACCGCCGGCGGCCCGCCGACGCTCGAGCTCCAGCGGCTCCCGGGCAACTGCTACGTCGTCCAGTCGGCGAACGACGCCGGCAAGAAGGCGCGGGCGGCGACCGCGACACTCGTCGCCGACGGCAAGCGCTTCCGGACCCAGAACGGCCGGGGGTGCGTCGGCAAGCACGCCGGTCTCGTCCGGGCCGTCGCCCCGGGCGCCGTTCGGTCGAACGCCCTGCAGTGATCCGGCGGGCGCTCGCCGCGCTCGCCGTCCTCGTCCTGCTCGCCGGCTGTGGTGGCGCCGGTGGGGAGGAGGGGACGGCGACGCTGTGGGTCACCCGCGACCGCGGCGCCGAGCTCCTGCTCGAGGCCGAGGTCGATGCAGGTCAGACGCTGATGCGTGCGCTCGACTCCAAGGTCGACCTCGAGACCCGCTACGGCGGCCGCTACGTCCAGGCGATCGACGGCCTCGCGGGCAGCCTCGAGGGCCAGCGCGACTGGTTCTGGTTCGTGAACGGCTACGAGGGCGACCGGAGCGCGTCCGCCTACCGCCTGCGTGACGGCGACGTCGCGTGGCTCGACTATCGCGCCTGGGAGCGCGAGGGAGAGGCTCGCGTCGTCGTCGGCGCTTTCCCGGAGCCCTTCCTGCACGGGTACGAGGGCCGGACGAGGCCGGCGGTCGTCCGGTTCGAGGGCTCGCGGGCAGTTGCGACCCGGCTCGCCCGCAGGGTCGGCGCCGACTCGATCGAGCCGCTCGGAACGCCGGTGCCGGAGGGCGCGAACGTGCTCGAGGTCCGCGGCGGGGTGGACCGGGCGACCGCGGAGCTGCTCGGCCAGACGGCCGGCGATCCCGTCCGGATCGTCCTGGCGGGCGATCCCGACCTGACCCGGAGGTACATGGCCCCGTGAGCCCCGGGCCTGCAGCTGCACTGCTCGCCGCCGCGGGGATCACGGCGCTGCTGACCGACCGGCTCTGGGCTGTCGCGACGCTGACCCTCGTCCTGCTCGCGGTCTGCCTGCGCGCCCCGGCCGAGCGTCGCGCGGTCTATCTCTACGGCGCGCTCACGACGGGCCTCGGCGTGCTCGTCCTGTCACCGTTTCTCTGGTCGGCGCCGGACGGCACAGTGCTCTGGGAGGGGCCGGTCGTGCCGGTCCTCGGCCAGCTCGACATCACCACCACCGAGCTGTTCCAAGCGGCGCTGAACGCGCTGCGGCTGACGGCGCTCGCCCTGGCCTTCGCGGCGTACGCACTCCTGCTCGACCACGACCGGCTCGTCGCAGCTGCCGGTGCGGCCCGCCGCTCGGCGCTTGCGGTCGCCCTCGCGACGCGGCTCGTCCCCTCACTCGAGCGCGACGCCGTCGGGCTCGCCGAGTCCGTGCGGGGGAGGGGCGTGCAGCTCGAGGGAGCGCGCGGCTACGCGACGCTGCTCTCGCCGCTCGTCGCCGGCTCGCTCGAGCGTGCGACGAACCTGGCCGAGGCGATGGAGGCGCGCGGCTTCGGCCGGCCGGGCGCGACCCGGGCGCCGCGGCCGCCGTGGAGCCGGCGCGACCGTCTGGCGGTCGTCGCCGCCTGCCTGCTCGTCGTGGCGGCGGTGCTGTGGCTCTAGCGTCGGTCACCGGGCTGTCGTTCACCTATCCGGCGGCGCCACCGGCGCTGGAGGACGTCTCGCTCGAGCTCGCGCCCGGCGAGATCGTCGCGCTCCTGGGGCCGTCCGGATCGGGCAAGTCGACGCTGCTCCGTGCCCTCGGGGGGCTCGTGCCGCACTTTCACGGCGGCCGTTTCGCCGGCCGCGTCGTCGTCGCCGGGCTCGACACGCGCTCGGCGCGGCCGGCCGAGCTGGCGGGCACCGTGGCGACCGTCTTTCAGGATCCGGAGGACCAGGTCGTGATGACGATCGTCGCGAACGAGGTCGCCTTCGGCCTCGAGAACCTCGGCACGCCTCCGGCGGAGATCTGGCCCCGCGTCGAAAGAGCGCTCGCCTCCGTCGACGCGCTGCACCTCTGGGGCCGGAAGACGGTCGAGCTCTCCGGCGGCGAGCTCCAGCGGGTCTGCCTCGCGTCGGCGCTGGCGCTCGAGCCGCGGCTGCTGCTCCTCGACGAGCCGACCTCGCAGCTCGACGCCGACGCTGCAGCCTTGTTCCTCGCCGCCGTGGAGCAGCTCGGCGCCGCCGTGGTCCTCTCCGAGCACCGTGTCCCGCGCGCGCTCGAGCTCGCGACGCGGGTCGTCTTCGTCGAAGGCGGCCGCGTGATCCTCGACGCCCCGAAGCGGGAGGCCCGAGAGTGGCTGGCGGCGGAACGCCCGCGGTGGATCAGAGCCTTGTGTTTCTGAAACACAAGCTCCTCCGGGCGACGTCGCGCTCTCGGTCTCTGGCGTCTCGTTCGCGTACCGCGAGGCACTGCCGGTGCTCGACGGTGTCGATCTCGAGGTCCGGCGCGGGGAGATCGTCGGGCTCGAAGGGCCGAACGGATCGGGCAAGACGACGCTCGCGCGGATCGCGGCCGGGCTGCTGGCGCCCCAGGCCGGCACGGTCGCAGTGTCGGGCCGCGCCGGCTATCTCGCCCAGGATCCCGGCCGCTACCTCGTCAAGGAGACGGCGCTCGACGAGGTGGCTCTGGCCGTGAACCGGGATGAACAGCGGGCTCGCGCCGCGCTCGACCGCGTCGGCCTCGGCTGGGCGGCGGACCGGCATCCGCGCGATCTCTCGAGCGGCGAGCGCGAGCGGCTCGCGCTCGCGGCCGTCGCGGTGGCGGAGCCGGACGTCCTGATCCTCGACGAGCCGACGCGGGGCGTCGATCCGGAGCGCAAGGCCGCGCTCGGCGCGTGGCTCGTGGAGTACGCCGCGTCCGGGAAGGCCGTCGTCGTCGCCACGCACGACCGCGACCTCCCGGCGCACCGGCGGATCGGACTTTGTGTTTCAGAAACACAAGCGGCTCCTCGGGAGGCCCGCGTTGGCGTCTAGGGTCGCCGCCCTCGCGGCCGCGGCCGCATTCGGGCTCGCCGTCTGGGCCGCGCTCGATCCCGCCCGGGGCGGGATCGCGACGCTGCTCGCGGCGCTCGCGGTGCTGGTGGCGGGGTTCGCCTGGCTCGAAGGCGGCACGATGTCGGCCCGCGACCTGACCCTCGTCGCGACTCTCGGCGGGCTCGCCGCCGCCGGTCGCGTCCTCTTCGCGCCGATCCCGAGCGTGCAGCCGGTGACGGTGATCGTCGCCGCCGCGGGCGTCGCGCTCGGCCCGCGCCGTGGCTTCGCGGTCGGAGCGCTCGCCGCGATTGCCTCCAACTTCTTCCTCGGCCAGGGCCCGCACACGCCGTGGCAGATGCTGGCCTGGGGCGGCTGCGGGCTGCTCGCCGGCCTCGCCAGGCACCTGCTCCGACGCCGGCTCGCCTTCGCGGCCTTCACGCTCACGCTGGGACTGGCATTTGGGATGCTGATGGACGTCTGGCTCTGGCTCGCGTTCTACCCGCACACCGAGGCGGCCCTGCTGGCGCGGCTGGCGGCGGGTGTCCCCTTCAACGTCGCGCATGCGACGGGGAACATCGTCCTCGCCCTCGTCGTCGGACCCGAGCTGCGACGCGTCCTCGAACGGTACGAGCGCCGCTCGCGCACCGAGGTGGTGCTGGCGTGAAGCTGCTCGCGACGCTCGCCGCGGCGACCGCGCTCGCGACGCCCGCGGGCTACGTCCAGGCGCAGCAGCGCGAGGACGGGGGTTTCGGCGACGCCCAGGTCTCGGCCTGGGCGACGCTCGGCCTTGTCGCCGCCGGTGCCGAGACGGGTGACGCGGCGGAGTACCTGGCGCGGCAGCAGCCGGGCTCCGCGACCGACCGGGCGCTGGTCGCGATGGCGCGGGCGGCGGCGGGCGACCAGCCCGACGACCTGTTGCCGGGGCTGCGCGCGCACCGTCCGGGGAAGCTCGTGAACGCGACGATCTGGACGATCCTGGCGCTGCGCCAGGCAGGGGAGCCTGTCCCGCCCGGGCTGGTCGCCTCGCTGCGGCAGGCCCAGCGGCCGAGCGGCGGCTGGTCGTGGCTCGCCGGCGGCGCTGCGGACGCGAACGACACTGCGGCGGCAATCCAGGCGCTTCGTGCCGCGGGCGTCACCGGCCGGCCGATCGACCGCGGCGTCGCCTTCCTCCGGCGGCATCAGAACCGGGACGGCGGCTTCGAGCTGACGCTCGACCGCGGCTCCGACACGCAGTCGACGGCGTGGGCGATCCAGGCCCTGATCGCGGCGGGCCGCGCGCCCGGAGCGGCCGCGTACGGCTACCTCGCGCGGATGCGCCGGGCGGACGGCAGCTACCGCTACAACGCCCGCTACGTGACGACGCCCCTCTGGGTCACCGCTCAGGTGCTGCCGGCGCTCGCGCGCAAGCCGTTCCCGCTCTCCCGCACGTAGGTGTTGTGCGCCGACCGAACCGGGTCGGCGCGTCCGGCGAATGCGGGACAAGCAACCCAAGGGGGAACGCACATGACCCGCACACTGATGCTCGTCGTCGCCGCGGCCGCCCTCTGCGCCGCCGGCCTCGGACGGGCCGCCGACGCCCAGGCCGCCGAGCTCCTCTACGGCGTCGACACGGAGAATCGCCTCGTCGCGCTCACGTCCCAGGCTCCGACTGCGATCAAGCGGATCGGCCTGAGCGGCCTGCCCGACGGTGAGCAGATCGTCGGCCTCGACGTCCGGCCCGCGAACAAGCAGCTCGTCGGGCTCGGGAGCACGAGCCGGCTGTACCTGATCGACCCCGCCACGGGCGCGGCCACCGCGATCGGCACGGCACCGTTCGCGCCCTCGCTCGCCGGGACGTCCTTCGGCTTCGACTTCAACCCGACCGTCGACCGGATCCGGGTGACGTCGGACGCGCGCCAGAACCTCCGCCTGCACCCCGACACCGGCGTCACGGCGGCGGTCGACGGCACGCTCGCCTACGCAGCCGGAGACCCGGGAGCGGGATCGACGCCTCGCGTCGTCGCGTCCGCGTACACGAACAGCGTCGCGGGGGCAACGACGACGCAGCTCTTCGACCTCGACGCCGGCCGCGATGCGCTCGTGCTGCAGAACCCGCCGAACAACGGCACGCTCGTCACCGTCGGCCCGCTCGGGATCGACATCGGCGACAACGCCGGCTTCGACATCTCCGCCGTGGACGGCGTTGCGTACGTGGCGGCCCAGGTCGGCGCCGGAACGTCCTCGCAGCTCTACACGGTCAACCTGGCCACGGGCGCAGCGACGGCGGTCGGCCGGATCGGCGGCCGCGTCCCGCTGCGTGCGCTGGCGGCGCTCGGCACCGCGCCTGCCGACGGTGCTGCGCCGGGTCTCGGCCTCGCGAAGGCTGCGGCACCCGCACGTGTCAACGCGCTCCTGCGCTCGGGCGCCCGCGTCCGCGCGACGTGCTCCGAGGGCTGCACGCTGACGGCGCGCATCCTCGCCGGCGGCCGGGTGGTCGGCGGCTCGCGGCCGGTGACGACGGACCTGGCCGGCTCGACCTCACTGCGCCTCGCCTTCACGAACGGGGCGAGGAAGTCGCTCGCGAAGCGCAAGACGCTCGTGCTGACGGTGGTCGTCACCGCGCGGGACGTCTTCGGGAACGCCGTCACGGCGCGGCAGACCCTCCGCGCGAGGCGGTAGCTCCGCCCTCCGATGCGACGCGGGTGCTCCGGCGAGGGCACCCGCTAGCATCGAACCGGTGTCCGTCGCCTCGCCAGAGCAGTACCTCGCGAACCTGAATCCCGCCCAGCGCGAGGCCGTCCTCCACACGGAGGGGCCGCTGCTCGTGATCGCCGGCGCGGGCTCGGGGAAGACGCGGGTGCTCACGCACCGCGTCGCGCATCTGATCACGGCCGTCGGCGTCAAGCCGAACGAGATCCTCGCGATCACCTTCACGAACAAGGCGGCCGGCGAGATGCGCGAGCGGCTGACGAACATGCTCGGCCCGGTCGCGCGCGCGATCTGGATCCTCACCTTCCACGCCGCCTGCGGCCGGATCCTGCGCCGTGAGGCGGAGCGGCTGGGCTACAAGTCGAACTTCACGATCTACGACAGCGCCGACCAGGTCCGGCTCGTCAAGCAGGTGCTCGAGGAGCTGGACAAGGATCCGAAGCGCTTCGTTCCGCGCGGCGTCCACGCGCAGATCTCGAACGCGAAGAACCAGCTGATCACGCCGGCGCGCTACGCCGAGCAGATCGGCTCCTTCTACGACCAGACGATCGCCGAGGCCTACGCGCTCTACCAGAAGAAGCTGGCCGCCTCGAACGCCGTCGACTTCGACGACATGCTGATGTTGACCGTGCAGATCCTGGAGAACTTCCCGGACGCGCGGAAGCACTGGCAGAACGCCTTCCGCTACGTGATGGTCGACGAGTACCAGGACACGAACCACGCCCAGTACCGGTGGCTCCAGCTGCTCGCCGAGCACCACCACAACGTCTGCGCCGTCGGCGACCCGGATCAGTCGATCTACGCCTTCCGCGGCGCCGACATCCGCAACATCCTCGAGTTCGAGCGCGACTTCCCCGAGACGCGGACGATCCCGCTCGAGCAGAACTACCGCTCCACGAACGCGATCCTCGAGGCGGCGAACGCCGTGATCGCGCACAACTCGGAGCGGAAGGAGAAGCGGCTCTGGTCGGAGCTCGGCGACGGCGACCCCGTCCGCGTCGTCGAGGTCGAGGACGAGCAGGCCGAGGCGCGCTACGTCGCCTCCCAGATCGCGGGCCTCGTCGAGGAGGGCTACTCCGGCAGCGAGATCGCCCTCTTCTACCGGATGAACGCCCAGTCGCGGGTGCTCGAGCAGACGCTGCGCCTGCACCAGATCGGCTACCAGGTGATCGGCGGCCCGCGCTTCTACGAGCGCGCGGAGGTCAAGGACGCGATCGCCTACCTCCAGGTGCTCGACAACCCCGCCGATGCGGTCAGCCTGATGCGGATCGCGAACCGGCCGAAGCGCGGGATCGGCGACACGACGATCTCGCGGCTCGTCACGTACGCCGAGTCGCACGGGCTGACGCTCTACGAGGCGCTCGCCTTCCCGCTGGAGGCCGGGCTCGGCACGGCCGCGGTCAAGGCGGTCACCGGCCTGCGCACGATGCTCGACTCGCTCCGCACGGCCGCCGAGGAAGTCGACGTGCCCGAGCTGCTGCAGACGGTGCTCGAGCGCTCGGGGACGCTCGAGGCGTACGAGGCCGAGCGCACGATCGAGGCGCGCGGCCGGATCGAGAACCTCGAGGCCTTCGTCGACGGCGCGCGCCAGTACGTGCAGGAGGCGCAGGAGCCGACGCTCTCGGGCTTCCTCCAGGAGATCTCGCTCTACTCCGACCAGGATGCGCTCGACGAGGAGCAGTCGAACGTGACCCTGATGACGATCCACAACGCGAAGGGGCTCGAGTTTCGCGCCGTCTTCGTCGTCGGCGTCGAGGAGGAGATCTTCCCGAGCGCCCGCTCGATCGAGGAGCAGGGCGTCGAGGAGGAGCGGCGCCTCTTCTACGTCGGCCTGACGCGGGCCGAGGAGAAGCTGACGCTCACGCACGCCTCGTCACGGCTGCTCTGGGGCCGCACGACGGCGCATCTGCCGTCGCGCTTCCTGGACGAGTTGCCCGACCGGCACGTCGAGCGGGAGCGGCTGCGGCCGGCCTCGTGGCGGAGCTACGGGACGCCGGCGCAGACCCGCGACATCCAGCCGAGGGCCGATCATCCCGCGCTCCAGACGGGCGACAGCGTCCGCCACGGCACCCTCGGCGAGGGCGTGATCACGCGGATCGAGCCGGGCGGCGTCGTCACGGTGCGGTTCGCGAGCGACGGCAGCGAGCGGAAGCTGATGCTCGACTACGCCCCGCTCGAGAAGATCGACTAGCCGTGCCCTGGATGCTCTTCCACGTGCCCACGCCGACGCCGGATGGTCAGACGGCGGAGGATCTGTACGCGAAGCGCGTTCCCCGGTTCACCGACGAGATGCGTCAGAGCGCCCGCGAGCACGGCTGCCGCTTCCACCGAGCCTGGCATGCCCGCGACGGCTCCGCCTTCTACGCGCTCGCGTACTGGGAGACGCGCGAGGGCGGCAGCGCCTTCTACGAGCAGTGGCAGATCGTCGACGAGCCCGGTGAGATCACGATCGTGCTCGACGGCGACCTCGGCCTCGTGCCCCTACCGGAACTCCCTGCGGCGGGGCCCTGATCCTGTAGAAGAGCAGCATGGCGATCGAGATCAGGTCACCGGCCAACGACGAGGAGCTGAAGGCTGCGATGACCGCGGCCGAGATCGCATTCGGCAGCGGCGCGGTCGAGGACGAGGACTGGGAGCGCGAGCGGAAGGCGCTGCCGGCGTCGCGCGCGCACGCCGCCTTCGACGCGGGCAAGCCCGTCGCGCTCGCCGGCGCCTACCGGTTCGATCTCTCGATCCCGGGCGGCGAGCTGCCCTGCGCCGGCGTCACCTGGGTCGGTGTCATGCCGACGCACCGGCGCCGCGGGATCCTCCGCGACCTGATGCGCGAGGAGCTTGCCGACGTGCACACGTGGGGCGAGCCGATCGCCGCCCTCTGGGCCTCCGAGGCCGCGATCTACGGCCGCTTCGGCTACGGGCACGCCGCGACCAGCCTCCACGTCAAGTCCGACAAGGCGCGCTTCGGGCTTCGCGAGCCGGCGCGCGGCTCCGTGCGGCTCGTCGACGCCGACGAGGCGCTCGCACTCTTCAGGCCCGTGTACGAGCGGGTCCGGGCGGGCCGGGCCGGGATGCCGTCACGGGACGAGCGCTGGTGGAAGGAGCATCGACTCGCCGACCCGGAGAGCTGGCGTCGCGGCGCGAGTAGGAAGTTCTACGCCGCGGTCGAGGTCGAAGGTGAGGTCGAGGGGTACGCCTACTACCGGATCAAGGACGACTGGGCCGACGGGATGTCACGCAGTGAGGTGAAGGTGGTCGAGGCGGTCGCCACCTCGCCGGAGGCCGAGAAGACGCTCTGGAGCTTCCTGCACGGGATCGACCTCACGATCCGCGTCGAGGTCTCCATCTTCGACCCCGCCTCGCCGCTGCCGCTGCTCGTCCGCGACCCGCGCGCGCTCAACGCCCGCGTCAGCGACGGTCTCTGGCTGCGCCTCGTCGACGTCGACGCCGCGCTGAAGGCCCGCTCGTACAAGCCGGGGCAGTCGCTCGTGCTCGAGGTCCGCGACGAGCTCTGTCCCTGGAACGACGGCCGCTACCGGGTCGGCGACGACGCGGGGCGGACCGAGGACACCGCCGACCTCGCGCTCGACGTCGCCGAGCTGGGCTCGGTCTACCTCGGCGGCTACGACTTCCACGCGCTCGTGCACGCCGGGCTCGCGGACGAGCGCGCCGCCGGCGCCGCCGAGACCGCGACGCTGCTCTTCCGCACCGACCTGCCGCCCTTCTGCCCGGAGGTGTTCTAGTGGCCGCCTGGGATGTCCGCCCGACCGCCGACCTGGACGAGTTCAGGCGCGCCGTCGGCGCGATCGGCCACTACTTCGGCGGCTGGCCCGCCGACGACGAGGCGGCGCAGCGGTTCTCGGCCAACCTGCCGCTCGAGCGGATGCATGCGGCGTTCGACGGCGAACGCATCGTCGGCGGCGCGGGCGCGTTCCCGCTCGAGCTCACCGTTCCGGGCGGCACCGTCCGCTGCGGCGGCGTCACCGTCGTCGGCGTCCTGCCCACGCATCGCCGCCGCGGGATCCTGACCGCGATGATGCGCGTCCAGCTCGAGGACATCCGCGACCGCGGCGAGCCGGTCGCGGCGCTCTGGGCATCCGAGGAAGCGATCTACCGCCGTTACGGCTACGGGCTCGCCTCCCTCTCGGGCGAGATGGCGCTGCCGACCGGCTACGCGGGCCTCCGCCAGCCGCCCGACGAGCGCGCGGCCGCTCGGCTCGTCCCGCTCGACGAGGCCAAGGACGTGATCGCGCCCATCTACGACCGCGTCCGTGCCGGCACGCCCGGGATGATCACGCGCACCGACACCTGGTGGGAGACGCGCACCCTCCCCGATCCGCCCGACCGCCGGCAGGGCGGAGGCGAGAAGAACGCCGTCGTGCTCGACCTCGACGGCGAGCCCGCCGGCTACGCGCTCTACCGCATCCACACGAAGTTCGAGAGCGGCGCCGCGGCCGGGCACGTCGACGTGATCGAGGCCGTCGCGGACGGCCCCCTGGCCACCCGCGAGCTCTGGCGGGTGCTGCTCGACATGGACTGGAAGGCGACGCTGAAGGCGTACTTGCTCCCGATCGACCATCCGCTCGTGCACCTGCTGCGCTATCCGCGCCGGATGCAGCTGCGGATCGGCGACGGGCTCTGGGTGCGCCTCGTCGACCTGGGCGCCGCGCTCTCGGCGCGGGCGTACGGCAGCGACGATCCCGTCGTGCTCGAGGTGGAGGACGCCTTCCTGCCCGAGAACTCCGGGCGCTGGCGGCTCGGGGGCGGAGTCGCCGAGCGGACCGACGACGAGCCGGACGTCGCGCTCGACGTGGGCGAGCTGGGCGCGGTCTACCTCGGCGGCTTCACCTTCGGCGAGCTGGTGCGGTCGGGACTGGTGCGCGAGACGCGGGAGGGAGGCGCGGCCCGCGCGGACGCCGTCTTCCTCTACGAGGCGCCGAAGCCGTGGTGCCCCGAGATCTTCTGACCGGCTAGTGGACACGAGCACGGCGATCGGGGCGGTCCTCGCCGCCTTCGGCCTCTCCGGCGCGGCCGGCCTCAATGCCTGGCTGCCGCTGTTCGCGAGCGCGCTCGCGGCGCGTCTCGACCTCGTCGACCTCGCGGCGCCTTTCGAAAGCCTGTCCTCGACCGCCGGCCTCGTGATCCTGGCCGTGCTGACGCTCGCCGACTTCGTCGGCGACAAGGTGCCCGTGATCGACAGCGGGCTGCACGCGCTCGGGCTCGCGGTCGCGCCCGTCAGCGGCGCGGTGCTGTTCGCGGGACAGACCGGCGAAGAGACGGAGATGCCGACGCTGCTCGCGATCCTGCTGGGCAGCGGCACGGCGGGCCTCGTCCACACGGTCCGCGCCGCCGTCCGGCCGGTCTCCACGGCGGGGACCGCCGGGCTCGGCAATCCGCTGCTCTCGCTCGGCGAGGACCTCGGCTCGCTCGTCCTCGTCGTGGCGGCGTTCGTCGTCCCGCTGCTCGCGGTCGTGCTGCTGCTCCTGCTCGTCGTGCCCTTCGCCCGCTGGTGGCTGCGCCGGCGGCGTCGACCGCGCGGCTAGCGGGCAACCGGCCCGACATCCCGCCGAGGTTGCTACCCTGCCGCGCTTGCGGTTGCGGCCCTCAGTCGCAGCGCTCGTCGCGCTGCTCTCCGTGCTCGTCCTCGCGGCGCCGGCGCACGCCGTGCCGGACGTCCCGATCGACGTCTATCTCGAGCACGTCGAGCCGCTCGCGCTGGACTGGCCGGCGGACGGGACGATGACGGACGGCTACGGGCCTCGCTGGGGCCGGATGCACCTCGGAGTCGACATCGGGATCCTCACATCGCTCGACGTGCGCGCCGCCACGAGCGGCACCGTGACGGCGGCCGGCTGGCTGGCCGGCTACGAGGGTTACGGGAACGTCGTCACCGTCGACATCGGCGCGGGCTACTCGCTGCTCTACGCGCACCTGTCGGTTGCGCACGTCGTCCCGGGCCAGTGGGTGGACGCCGGCGACTCGATCGGCCAGGCGGGTTGCACCGGTTCGTGCACGGGCACGCACGTGCACTTCGAGCTCCGCAAGAACGGCGCTCCGGTAGACCCGTTCCCCTATCTCGGGTAGGGCGATCTCCCCCGGACGAGTGATGGCACCGGCCCCGGCCCGGGCTACGTTGCGCCCTGCCCATGACACGAACGCTCCCTTTGCGGAGCGCGCTCGTCGTCCTGCTCGTCTCTCTCGTCGTCGCACCAGCGGCTTCGGCACGCTTGGACAGCGCCGCGCGTCTCCAGATGGTCTGGCCCGCCAGCGGCACCGTCACCGCCCGGTTCGGCGAGTGGCGCGGTGACCACCGCCACGCGGGGGTCGACATCGGCATGCTGCGCACGCTCCGGCTCCGGTCGGTCTCGGCCGGCACGGTGAAGCGGACGGGCTACGTCCCCGGCTACGACGGCTACGGCAAGGTGGTCGTGCTCGACCTCCCCGGGCCGTACACAGCGCTGTACGCCCATCTCTCGACCGTCCGGGTTCGTCCGGGACAGCGCGTGCGGAAGGGCCAGCGGCTCGGCCTCGCGGGCTGCACCGGGAGCTGCTCCGGCACGCACCTGCACTTCGAGGTCAAGAAACGCGGCGTGGCCCTCGACCCGCTGTCCTTCCTGGGCTGACCGCTCGACTATCGTGGCCGCGATGCGGTCGCGGTCACTCGTGGGCCTCGGCGCCGTCGCGGCGCTGGCCCTGACGCTCGGCTGGGTTCTGTCGCTCGCGACGACCCGGGTGAAGAACTGGTTCGTGATGTCGGACGAGCTCTACTACGAGCGGCTCGCGATCTCGGTCGCCCAGACGGGCTCGCTGCTGCCGCGTGTCCACGGCGAGATCGTCTCGAACGTGAACCAGCTCTATCCGCGTCCTGCTTTCGACGGTGTACGGGAGCGGGAACGTCCCGGCGAGCCTCGAGGGCGCGCATCGGCTGAACGCGTTCCTGATCGCGACGGCGGCGATTCCCGTCTACCTGCTGGCGCGTCGCGTCGGAGTCGGAACGATCCTGGCGGTGGCGGCCGGCGGGCTGGCGGCTGCGGTGCCGTGGGTGGTGCTCTCGTCGTTCCTGCTGACCGAGGTCGTCGCCTATCCGGCCTTCTGCTGGGCGCTCCTCGCCCTGGTGCACGCGGTCGAGCGCAAGACGTGGGTCTGGGACGCCGTCGCGCTCGTCGCGATCGCCGTCGCGGCGCTGGCGCGGACGCAGTTCGTCGTCCTCGTCGGCGTCCTGCTCGTCGCGGTGGCGGCCGAGGCCGTGCTGACCGTGGGGGCGCGCGGAGCGGCAGCGGAGCTCTGGCGCACGCGCCGGCCGCTCGTCCTGCTCTACGCCGCGCTGTTCGCGGTGGTGCTCGTCGCGTTCGCCACGCGGGAACGGCTCGCGGCTGCTCGGCTCGTACGCCGTCACCGCCGAGAACGTCCGGCTCGACCTCGACCTGGTCGAGCTCACCTTCGCGCACGTCGCCACGATCGCGCTCGGGCTCGCGATCCTGCCGTTCGTCGTCGGGCTGGGGTGGCTGATCGACCGAATCCGGCCGTCGGCGGCGCCGTCCGAGCGCGCGTTCGCACTCGTCGGCGTGTCGGCGTTCGTGCTGCTGGCGGTCCAGGTCGCGTCGTTCACGCAGCGCTTCGGCGCCGGTCTCGTCAAGGATCGGTATCTCTTCTACGTCGCGCCGATCGTGATCGTCGCGCTCGCGGCCGCGATCGGATCGCGCACGTGGCCGCGCTGGTGGGCGCTCGCCGTTCCGGCGGCGGTCGCGGCGATCGGCTTCGCCTGGATCCCGGTGACGCCGTACGAGAAGCTGAACGTCGACACGCCCGTCGCGATCCTGAACGACGCGCTGCTCGACCTCGCGACCTCCGAGACCTGGGCGCGCGTGCTGCTCGTCCTCCTGACGGCGGTCGTGCTCCAGGCCCTCCTGCTGGCGCGGCCGTTCCTGCCGTGGCGGCCGGTTGCGGCGGCGGTCGCCGCGATCGCCCTGGTGGCGCTGCCGCTCGAGACGGCCTACGCGTTCGAGCGCCTCTTCCGCGTCAACGGCACGAACGGCCTGCCGGTCACGCTCGACCAGGGGGTGGTCTTCAACTGGATCGACCGAAACGTCGGAGCGGACGGCCGCGTGACGGTGGTGAAGTACCCGGTCGGCGGTCCCGACTGGTGGGCAGGCCAGGCGCTACTGGTGGGACGCCGAGTTCTGGAACGAGAGCGCGGTGGAGGTCATCGGCGACATGTCCCTGAAGAACAGCCGGCACTGGTCGACGCTCTTCGACCCACGAACAGGCCGTGCGCACCGCCCGGGCGACACACGCTACGTCGTCGTCTACGGGCAGGACGTGCGATTCCGACTCGCGGGCCGCCAGCTCCTCTTCGAGCGCGACGCGTACCTGTTCGAAGCGGAACGTCCATGGCGCGCGGACTGGGTCGCCTCGGGTATCTACGCCGACGGCTGGTCGCTGCCGCAGGGTCGAGTCACGTACACCGTCTTCGCGCAGCCGGAGCAGAGCTCACCCCTGGGCCGCGCGCTGACGCTCGTAGGCTCGACACCGAGCGATGCCGGCGACCGTGTCGTGACGATCCGATCGAACCTCGAGCGGTGGACGACGACCATCGCGGGCGGGGAGTCGTTCGAGCATCAGATCATGGTGTGCGTCCCGCCGGGCGGGACCGGCCGCGTCGTCGTCGAGTCGCAGGGGGTCTCGCTCACGTACCGCGACCCGACGAAGGCGGCCCTGACGGGGGAGATCGACCGGCCGACGAGCTTCCACCTGCGCACCGCCGGGCTTGCCGACGAAACGGCCCCGCTGAAGCGCTGCCCGGCGTGAGGTAGCATGGCCGCCGCAAGGGCGGTTAGCTCAGTTGGGAGAGCACCAGCTCGACAAGCTGGGGGTCACTGGTTCGAGCC